>CAVPND010000031.1:0-146913 GCA_963706055.1 uncultured Ignavibacteriales bacterium
GAGTGTTATCAGAAATGTATGCATTACAGGATCGGTTAATGCATCTGTTAGACGCGGTATTGCTTGAAGTGTACCTACAAGCGCTGGATAATTCCTAGACCGACATTCAATACAATAAAGGTAGTATTTAACCAATTGCACCACCCAGTAGGTTATTTACTATTGACCCAAGACCATAAGCAAACTTTTGACCATTGGGTATTTTCTCAGTAGCTGCTGTTTTATGACTTTGTTTACTTGCTCATTCGTTCCTGTCTTCCAATTGAAGGTAAGAAGGAAGTTTTTAATTAATGTTGATCGAACGACCCGGTATATTTAATTTGAAATAATGTTTACTGTTGTTTGTAAATTCTTATATAATCAATTACCATACTTTGGAGGGAATGGAGATTCGCTTGTAGGAAACCCAACGTAATTTCCTCCAACCGCAACATTAGAATCATAAGAATGAATTATGGAAACCCCATGGACCTGAAGATTTCAGGCTTAATTTCCTGGTATAAACATCATCCACATAAAATATTGAATGATCTTTGCCCCATTCAACAGCAAAGAGATGGAAATCGACATCAAATCTGTTATTCTGAAACCATGACTTTTAGTAACACTTCCACCGGAATCTCCTCGTCCGTGCACAGTTCCATGGATCAGATTCGGTTGTTGGCCACGATATTCCATAATATCTATTTCGCCGCACTGAGGCCAACCATAGGTTCAATATTAGAACCCGGTCGCCAGAACGCCGGCCGTGTTCCGGGACCCCAAGGCATTTTCATTCTTGCTTCAAATCTTCCGTAGGCTTGATCAAAAAGGCCTTGCGTTTTTTCTTGCTGAAGTGAAAGGCATTCCGCCAAAAGATTCTCTTCCTGGCCGTAATTAATGGTTCATTTCCATCAAGGGAAATATCTCGGGTCGATCGGTATAATTCTGTTATTCCTGATTACCCCATCCACCTTCCCCGGTTCCAATATCATGAATCCAATTTGTGGAATCCGGACTCTGGCCTGCAGGCCCATCAAATTCGTCCTGCCATACAGCTGATAGTTTGGGATATCAGGTTCGGTTGATGTATCGCAAGATGGCAGCGTTATCATTCTTACCGAATAAACGAATAGGATTAAAATAATTCTTATGTAAGCTTTCATAAATTCTCCTTTACTTCTGATTACATTATTTGAACATTTAAAGATTTATATCGATTACTGCCGGAATTAGATTTTTCCGTGAATTTATTCGGATCAATAAATGCTTGCTCAATGTCCAGGGTTGCTGCACCGATTGCAATACCCTTAGCACCTAGTTTACTGTGTCTAAGTAAAGTTTTTTCAACACCACTGACAAGAACACACGATCCAGCTTTTCTTGTATAGGACCAATAACCCATCACCAAGTTGTGAAAACTGCCGCCAATTATTGTCGTATGGGGGTTCATTAAATTAACAAGACTTGTAATTGCATTTGTTAAATAATTAGTCGTTTCTGATACAACTTGAACGGCTAATGGATCAAAATCTTTAGCCGCGTTTTCAATATCGATTATATTTGGATCACCGTTTACAAGAGGACTTTGCGGATAAAGTGTTGAAAGTGTTTTAACTCTTTCTTTTAATGCCCAGGCAGAAATAACAGTAGCTAAACAACCTCTAAGTCCGCAGCCGCATAATCTGCCGTTAGGATCAATCGGCATATGGCTCATCTCACCAGCTATACCTTTTGAACCTCGATATAACTTTCCGCCAAAGATAAATCCAGCACCAATTCCACTTGATAATTTTATAAAGATCAGATCGCTAACACTTTTGCCTTCGCCCCACCAATGCTCAGCCAGTGCACCAAGGTTAGCATCATTATCTAAATAAACCGGCACACCATATTTTTCACGCAGTCGTTGCCAGCCCGCTTTTTCCGTGCCATGCAAGTATGTTTCAGATAAATACTCTGGGCGAATTGGATCTACCGGACTTGGAACAGCTACACCAATGCTTAGAAGTTTATCATATCCCAGATTTCTTGAAGAAAGAGATTCGCTGCAGAGTTCATTTATTAATTGGTAAGTTCCTTCTGAATCTTCCCTTACATTAAATTCTTTCTCTTTCCAGAACAGTAATTTTCCTCTAAGATTTGTCATAGCAACAGAAACGTGAGTTGCACCGATATCGATACCAAGAATTACTTTTGCATCATCCTGAAATTCCAATACGATTGGTCTTCTTCCTCCGTTAAATTATCCAATCCCGGTCTCAGCTATCAGATTCATTTCCACAAAGTTTTTTACAATCTCGGTAACTGTTGAACGCGAAAGATCTAATTGGCGTGATATCTCAGCTCGTGATATTTGATGCTCACGCCAAATTAAATCTCATATAAGAATCTTTCGACGAAAGAGATTTCTGTTGATCTCTTTCAATATGTTTAATGCTATTAATTCTATGCATCTTCTATTTTCACTTTATCGGCATTAGATAATGATTTATTTATTGAAGAATTATCTCTATATTATATGATCATTATCGAGGAAACACCGAAATAATTAGCTGTGCTAAATGCGCTTTTGGTTATTTCTTCGTCTAAACTGGATAATGAAATATGCGACCCAATTACCGGTTACCAGCGGGGGTGTCGAATTTGCATTTAATGTAAGTTCGTGCTCAACATCATCTCCTCCACCAAATGCACCGTTGGCACCAAAATCCACAATTTTAATTTTGAACACAGCAGGAAGAGAAGTTGGATCGGGCGTCCAAATATTCATTCTAAAATGAGTCATCGCAGTTGCATCAACTGTTCGAGAAATAAATTGGATACCAGCAAATGCAAGATTTAAATCAATTACCCGCGATCTGAACGTCATTGACCCTGATCCAAACTGCCGGACAGTGTCTCTACCGGTACATTAGTATATCGCATTGCTGAATAGTGGTCTAACGTCGGCTGAAGGATAAGTTGGTGTAGATCCAGTCATTCAGCTCATCTAACAGTTCCTCCTCCTGCTTATAGAAATAAACATTATCAACATAAACCGTCAGAAGGTCTCCGGATATTACTAATTGAGCTAAATGTGCTTTTGTAGTTAATCCGGTAAAGGCTGGAATTCAACATAATGGATCCCCACTGCTTCATTGAGCCAAGAATGGTATTTGCTCTCGGAGAAGAACCATCGTCATGCGATTCATCGCCACCGTCAAAAACACCGTTCGGCCCAAAATCAACCAATAGAACTTTAAAGGCAGCAGGAAGTGCTGTTGGATCAGGTGTCCGGATCCATGAAAATGTCTGGTGGCTACGATGACATCAATAGTTTGATGCAAACTCAATTCCATTAAAATTAAGATTTGTATAAAGCTTTACATCATCACCATCGATTTTAATTTCAGTTAAAACGGCAGTTGGAGGATCCTGTTGCCCGGTATCAACAGGTAAAGATCCTTTGTATAGGCATTACTAAATAATGATATAACATCTGCGGCTGGTACTGTAGGAACTGGTGCGCGAACAGGAAGTTCCTCAACATTTACTGTAATTGAACCTGCAGCAGTTTTTGAACCAGCAAATGCAGCGGTAATTTTAGCAGAACCCATTGCGAGTATGGTTATCTGTCCGTTTTCATTAACTGTTGCTACTGATTCATCTGACGAGGTAAAAGTAAAATAACTGGATGAAACATTAACTCTTTCATCTGTACCATCGGGCATATTAAAAAGCACATATATATCGCCAATATTAAGTATCTGGCCAATAGTTGCTATAGTAGTCTGATCCTGGCCGTTTAATATAAATGGTCTTGGATGAGCGATCGTTCCAAGTTTTTCAAACTTAACTTCATCAAACCATATTGTATAGCCGCGATTGTTTTCAGGTCCTTCTGAATAAAAGAACATTCCTCTCTCTTCTGCAAACCTGCTTGCATCGGGTATTGGAATAATATACTTTTTCCAATTTGTGTTAACGGCTAATCCGGTTATAGTGGCCAGATTTCTTGATAATCCAAGATCATTGCCAATCCCAACAATATCTATATTTGCAGGCAGACTTTGGTTTAGCCCAAAGTCAGCGCATCATAACCAGTAAGATTTCTTCCGGCTTCAGTAAAATATGCTCCGCCGGCATAAGCTCCCATAGGGTCTTCAAAGTCCGGCACTTCAATACGCATTGAAGCTGTACCTTTATACTTTACTTCTTTATCAACATCAAAAGCTGTTACTTTTGATCCGCCAAAAGCAGCATAGTTAAGCCCGGCACTAAATCCATCAATAAATACTTCTGGAACATCCGGGTAAGCTGCAGGTTCCAATGTATCAAGCTCTCGCTCGCAACCAGTTAATAAAAACACTAAGCTGAGAGTGAAGAGCGATACAATTAAATTAAAAATTTTTCTTTTTATCATTTGAAACTCCACTAATTTTTTTAATTACATACCAAAGTTGAAATGCAGATACGTTCTTATCTCCCATTCATTACCATCTGAGAAACCAACTGCATTAGGATCACAAACCGGTTCACCTAAAACATTTAGAGTTGTTGTAGGACAATAACGTGGTGAATATTTATTCAATGAACGCCAGGTTCCTCTAACACCTAATCTTGTTTGAGGAAGATCAAACCAATCAGGCATTCCTAGTTGAACTGATAAATCTGCAACTAACTGAAGTGGATATGTTAAGTTAAAATCTCTGTGATAATCGTATGGTCCCCAATCGTTGATCTTAACTTGTGTGATAAACTTAAATGAATTCATTGCTAATCGGATATCAGCACCATATCTATGAATAAGGCGCGTATCACTGCCGTTCGGTTCTCCTTCACCTGCATAAATGTTAGCGATTAAACCATAGCCGGGTGCAAGTCTGGAAACTATTCTGCTATGAAATTCCCACAGATCTCTTGCAGGAGGTGCACCAGGGAAAGCGAATATCGTTCTGCCATCTGCTAAAATACCGATTGACGCATCTCTTGTAGTTGGTTGATGTCTGAAAATAACGCCACCACTAATTGCAAATGGTGCGTCTTCTCTAACATCACTATCCCAGGCATACATCCAGGTTGCTGGTGTTGGATCATAAGTAATTAATAACTCGCCGGCAACAGTTTCACGGTTACCAAGGACTGCAAATGGATCATCTAAAATATTTCTTGGTCTTCCGGGTGGAGGAACATCCCCAGGGATTGGAGCTTCAATTGGTTTTTGCCATAAAAAGTTTGGAGCGATTTGAAAATCACCAAATAATACTGCTAAACCGGAAAGTACACTATACTGATTTCCTAAGCCGCTGTTTTTTAATCTCCATCCAGTAAAAGTTAGAGATTGATTAACTCCTCCATCAGCAACTAAACCTTGTACTGAACCTTCTGTATACCAATTCCATCTTCCACTCGTCATCGTTATCTTTATTTTTCCACCAAAAGCATCTGATTCTTTTATCTGATCTTGTAAGATTTTATAATTTCCTAAATCACCTGAAACTAGTTGAAAAGTTTCACCATTTTTTGTACTGCCGGACCAAATACCACCAAGCTCAAATCCGAAAATACCTTGCTTGGTTGCTAAGTGTAATGTAGCTCGTCTTGTAGGAGGAACCGGAATTGCAAAAGAGCTAACTGTTTCGCCTTGTTCATCCAAATCTTCATGAAAAATTCCAGTTACTTTAAAAGGTCCTAGATCTCTGCTGTATTTAATTAAAATAGCCGGGTTAGCTCCCCACCAAAGTTCGGGGCCAAAGGCAATCTTCAAACCCTCAAGTTCTTTCTTACCTGCTATTTCAAAACCAAGCGGAGCATTAGCATTATAAATATCAATGTTCGGCCCATAGTTAGCTTCAGGATATAATCCAAAGAAGTCACCCTCGTAACCCCAATGGTAATGTCCTGTCCTATAAAAAGCATTTAAGTGAAACCAGGAATGTTCCCAATCAAAGCTTGCACTGTATACTTTTAATCTATCAATGCTCTCAAGCGTAACCTGCTCATCCGGTGTTAATAAAGTTTGAGGCCTTCCTCTGTTTTCATAAAAAATTTCATCAATAGGATTAGTCGGGATATTACCTAAAACATTTAAAGCTAATTTACCAGTAACGTTTGCTGCTGGTTGTGATTCAAATTCAGCATAAAATGATTGAAGGTGATCAAATCCTAAAAACGCAGGATAATTATTACTACCGGAAATTGGATTATCTGGAGTGGTTATTTTATCACCGCCAGTGCTATATGTTTCAAACTTTAGACGCAATCCACTTAACCTAACAGCGGTTAATGTAGATGTTTCCAATGTAGCTTTATCTCCGCGTGCTTTTAATATATAAGGCATAGGTGATATTTTATTAAAGTATGATTCAATCGCGGCAGCATCAACATTTTTATCCATTGGATTCAATTTAAATACATCCATGAGTGCATAGTATGCTGCTCTTGGGTAAAGTTGATAAAATCCTTTAGCATCTGTAGGACCTTTGGCACATATTCCAAACCATTCTTCGTTCATATTATTTTCACCCTCAACATAATCTTCGCTGTATCCGCCATTGGACCAGGAAGCGTGAGTATCGTGAACACTTAAATTACTTTCCTGCAAATACTTCCACCAGCCATCACTGAATTGAAAAGTTATACCTCCAATTGATACGCCCGTTTTACCATTGCCATAAGCGTGTTCAAAAATTTCTTTCCAATTTCCCAGTAAGTATTTTGTCTGCATTAACTGATCTTCACTCATAGTTACAGAATTAAATGCATCTGAGCCGAACTCAGTAAACATTATTGGAACATTTAATTTTTCTTTTACCTTATCAAATGCATCCGTAAAAGAAACACCTCTGTAAGCGTTAACACCAAAAACATCCATATCGGTAACTTCTTCTGCGATTATATCAAGGAAGAGAAGATCGCCATTACAAATAGCAACTGGATGATTTTCATCAAACTTTTTTATTTCCTTTACACCTTCATTAAAAAGTTTGTACATATGTCTGGCTCTAACCGATTCCAAAGTCTCGCCTACAGGTATGTCTTCAGTTTCTGCACCACCCCAGAAAAGGCCGTAGTTATTTTCGTTTCCTAAAAGCCACATTAAAAGGCCAGGAACATTTTTAAATTCATTCGCCAGTGTGTTGATTTCCATTAGAAGCTGTTCCCTTGTTTGCGGATCAGCATAATCTGTATTAGGAATATAAACTCCATCAATTGTTACACCGTAGCGCCCAAAGGAATGATTTAGAATTGTATAAATCCCATAGTTCCGGTAGATGTATTCAATCCATTTAGGCTGGATTCCCGTATATGCACGTATTGCATTCACTCCCATATTTTTCAGAAGAGACATCTCTTCATCCAATGCTTGTTTTATAAATTCATCAGACTTAGTCCAAAGACTATATGAATAATTTTCACCAATTGGGAAGTAATCCCAATTCATACCAATTACTATAAAGTCCTTACTATCAACAAGTAATTTATGCCCGTTTTCATTTTTTACTAACGAGATTTTATTTACCTGTGCGTTTGTAATCGAAAATGTAATCAGAAGTGGGAGAATGAGAATTCTAAAACAGGTTAGTTTTATTTGACTTAAAGCCATGCAAACCTCCTTACCATGTGGTATGTGTAAGTTTTAAGATGTATAAAATGGTCTTTGTTTTTATTTAGATTATTTTGATTAGAGAATACTTTTTGATTTGATTTTATAGGTTGGGAACTTTGATTGAATTTGAGGTGCTTTATTGAACAAAGTCTTGTTCTATCACTGAATTTTGTTCTAAGTAAACTTGGAAATAATAACTGCATTCTACGCTTTCATTTGGTGGTAAAAGGTTTTTAACAGTTGCAAACTTATACTTGATTATAGTTTAAGCCATACTTTGTTCGATCTACGAACAAAGTTATAATTAATATTTTCTTTTGTCAAGAGGATTGTAGCAATTAAATCTCCTCCTATAATAGGGAGTTATTATCTAAGTTTAGTTTATATGTCTAGTGGAGATATAATTTAGCTAGTAAATTCAGAAGTATGGAAGGATAATATCATCCTAAATTTTACCGACCGGTACCAAAGTGGATCCCACCGCTCAAAATATTGTGATTTTAAGCTGAAATTGGCGTTTTTATGATAATGAACACAATTCTTGTCTCTCCGCTCCTATTTTTTACAGTGCGAAGATTGCGATTTTAAGCAGTTTTCGCATTTTTAATTTTCAGTTATCTATCCTTGATCATACTAATCGGTCCGTAGAAAATGACTCCCAATATTCCATAAGAATCATAAAAACATCTGCTGCATTACAACTTCCTCAGTAAGAATGTTTAATAAAAATGTTATTCTTAATTATTGTAACCTTAGGTCAAACTTTATTTGTTAGCTATTGATAAATAATAATGCTCAATTAAAAAAATTAAAAGGAATATTTATACTGCTTTTATTATTTTGGATAAGCTAATGAAAAAGAATTCTGAAATAATAGGTCTTTTTAAAAATCTCCATTCTCAATTATCAATAAATGGGGTAATTGAAATTTGCCATAAAATAGCATTATCATATATTCACTTTAACTATAAAAAAGTTCACAGGTTCTTAAAGAATGAGGATTTGAGTATAGATGAATTTTCAATAGACGCGATAGCCCCACTATTTATTAAAGACAAACACAGCGAGACAATTTCCATAAAAATCAGTTTTGATAATTGGGAACCCACAATAAAAACAGATGAAGATGTTTTATTCTTTTTGAATAAAATTGTTGCTAGCCGAGTTGATCAGCATATTGTTTCTCTTCTTCGAGAAGAGGATCCATTTTTCGCTAAAATATTAGACTCTGTAAATTATCTAATTAAGTCTCAGGGCTATAAGAAAATTCAGTCTTTCGGTAAGACTTATATAATTGGAAAAGAATATGAAGTCTCCGATACTAGGTTTATAAACCAGAAGGAATTTGAAGATATTCCATCTCACTTGTTTAAAGATAAAAAAATACTTATTTCTGGACTGCTGGGGTATTTAGAAAAAGAAGCAAATCTAGCTGCTGCAATTCCATTAAATGAACTTATCTATAAACTCAAACATATCAACTTCGCAGAATATTCTGTCCCTGAAACCTCTGAGATTACTCGTAAACAATTTGAAATGGATGAGATCATAAACCTAGCTAAAGAGTCTGCTGTTCAAAAGTTGTATAAATCTTATCTTGAGAAGGGTAAGTTAAATTATAAAGAAGCAGAATCACTTGGTAAAGCATTATTTGATATTTGTGAAGATTTAAAGAATGGTGGAATAAATCCAGGCCTTTATGAGTATTTAAAGCCACATATGGAAGAATTAAGCAAAGACGCGTACGTTGAAAATTATCATAATATCCTAGAGTATTTGCTAAAAGTCACAAAACGTGTTATAGCCGATAATCTACAAGAGAAAGAATAACAAATTTTCCGAAATACCATTTTTTTTAATTATATAAGTATAGAGAAAGAAAATAATTTGAAAATAACAGAACGTGACATATTTAATTTTGTATTCTTCCCGGAAACTGTTCGAAAGGAAATAGTTGCATTTTTGTCTGCTATTGAGGATACATCCGATGCCGTGATTTTTTATAAAGAGATGAAACTCGAATTAGATAAAGAATTAACTACTAGTTTTAAAAAGAAAATTGCTGAAAAAATAAAAATATATAAACTACCCAAGGTAATCACCTTGTATCCAATGCACGACCCACTGACAAAAAAGAAGCATAATCATTTGACTTTAGCGGCGGCTTCTGAAAATAATATTGCACCAAAAATGATTACAAAAACTTTTGTAGATGACGGCAAGGATTATCTTATTAAAGTTCTTACATATGGTAATACAACTAAAGTGTTCGTTTTCTCCACCCACGATGAAGTCATTAAAGATTTTCATATAGTAATTGAACCTCAAAATCTCAGATACCATCTTACAGATAATACTGAACCCCTGAAGATTGATCAAGCGATAGAGGCTGACCTGGTTAAAATTGAATTTTAACTTTGGCTTCTCTTTGATTCCAACAAACTAATAATTGAAATTCCCCTAAATATCTTTTTAACTTTTTCCGAAACTAGCCTTTTTTCATCTATGTGTATTAAAATACATTATTGAAAATTTAAATCCATAGAGATAATTTTTTCAATTCTGCAGCCAAAGAGTCAATCTTACTATTTATGTTCTTATAATAGTATTTGGGGGAATACTGTTATGAGTAATATATATAAGAGGCTGTCGCGGTATAGACTGCGGCAGCTTTATTTCTTATTTATTTCAGCCATTGATACAAGATTACTACCTGTCCAGTATTTGATTTCGTTTTTTAGGATTTCAGAATATTCATTAGTGTTAGTAAATGGCGGTTTTAAAATATTCTGTGCAACTAATGAGTCTCTATATTTCTGTGCATTATCCGCACAATCGACCCATAAAAAATTTAAGTGCTTATCAAATCCATAATAGACATTTATCGGTCTTTTATCTCCATCCAAAGTAGAGACAACAATTTCTTCTGAATTAGAAGCAAAGTACATACTGCTTAGTGGGACTATATTTGAACGCAAAAACATCTTACCGTAATCAGTGTGGGGTAATAAAATAAATTGAATTAGTTCTGCTTCAGGAATTTTATTGAAGATGTATCTTTCAGGTGCAGGAGTCTGTCCTTTTATTTTCTCAAAATTAGCAGAAAATAAAATTGCTTTTTCAAATCCATTGTGCATACCCGCAATAACTAATTCTTTAGTTCCGTCATCATTAAAATCTCCTATTAAGACATTTGTAATGGCACCTGCATTCCATAGTGTAGCCGTGCTATCAAATCGTTTTCCGTTTGTAATGTCAAGTTTAAAGATTGCATTAGGAAAATTTGGAATATTACGGGCCATAAGTAAAATAATTTTTGTTTTATTCATTGTTGTCGTATCAATTATTGAAATCTGATAATTGTTTGTCCATCTCCTAAATGTTGAGACTGAATCGCGAAAATTATATTCCCAAATAAGTCTTTTATTCTTGTCAAAGCAGGCAACCCTTCCGTTATCAAATGCATCGGAATCCATTTCTTCTTCTGCGATTAGTACTTCATTTACACCGTCGTTATTTATATCAATTATTTTTCTACTATAGTTTGATCTATCGTTAGACCCATCTCCAGGATAAAAATTTAAACGAACCGACCACAGATTTTTACCATTTTGATTCTGAACATTTAAGAGTTTTCCTTCTTGATGAAACATAGCAGGGTTATCATCAAAATCCATTACAAATAAAAAAGTAAAAAGAATAGCAAGCAAAACGGTTGTAACCGCACTAATCCAATTCTTTCTTACAAACTTACCTGTCCTAATTATTATTTTCTCTTTTCGTATGTCAACGATGTTTCTTCTGTTTAATAAATCTTCTAGGTCAGTCAATCCAATGATTTTTAATTTTCTATTAGGATATTTCAAACTAAGTTGTGAAAGTTTATCTTCTGCCCATATCTCATCTACTTTTGGAACACAAAAGATCTCTGCATCTGAAAAGAAAACCAATTCAACTTTTGTTTCTATAATTGATTTACTTGTTGATATTATTTTAGAATCCTTATCTATGCCCCCGGTTACAGCAATACAGCCTTTAATGTTCACAATTGTTTTGGAGTTGTAATGTTTTAGTATTGCTTCAATAAATGCAAGAGTTAAAGCTATGCCGAGTGAACTACCAATATATACACCAAGTTTATTCTCAAATTTTAGTTCGACGGTATGTGATTCTTTTATTCTCTTAATATGCTTTGTACAATATTCAATAGCATTCTGCCAGCATAAATGTAGTTGATTTTGCAATTGTGTATCATTCTCTGATTCCGCCGGTTCAATATTAAATTGATTCTCTCCATCGATAACCTGTACTTTTAATATTTCTAAAAATCCAAGCACCTTCTCACTATCATTTTTTTCAAGGACCGGAAAATATATAATACTTCTCTCAGCATCTTCCGTACTTTTCTCTAACCATGAACACATTAATTCATATTTTTTCTGCAGATTTATCAGAGCATTTTCTATCTCAGATTTATAGTCTATTAAATAATCTAATTCACGTACTTTCTTAAACTGGTTCAGAATGAAAGTTAAATCATCCAGGTTAAGTCCTCTAATCTTTATGGTTTTAATTAATAAAAGATATTTTGGGAAATGATCGGAGAGATATGCTTCTGTTAAATTTCGATTAGAACTGGAAAGGACTAAACTAAAGAATTCTGAGATTAGTAATAACTTTGCACGATTTGAAGAAGGTTCATCAAGAAAGTTTTGCAACTCAGTATATTTTTGTTCTAATTCAAGGATCTCCACTATATACCCTTAAGTGTAATGCAAAAATCATAAAAGAAAGGTTCAAATGGAAGGGATTTAACAAAAGATTTATTAAAATTATAAATCCACAATCTCGAGCTACAGCAACAAAAACAGTAAAACCCTTTCAGGTTTTTCAATTAACTAATAACTCTGTTCGTGTCGTATTCAAAGAAGTAAACTTTATTAGGGTCAATAAATAATTCTATTTTATCTCCTGCTTTTAGATCAGATATCGGTTTTACTCTTGCTATAAATTGAATATTATCGATTTCAAAATAAACAAATGTTTCATTTCCCATGGGTTCAACTACTTCTAAGGTCCCCTCAATTTGAACACTTTTATCAAACTTTTTCTCTAATGAAATATCTTCAGGTCTTACGCCTATTGTAATCTTTTTCCCAATATAATTTTTTATTGTACTCTCTGTTGCTAAAGGAATGATAAATCTAAATTGCGAATTCAGGGTTTCAAAAATTAATTCCGCTGTATCTGAAATTACACCATTTAAAAAGTTCATTGCCGGACTGCCAATAAAGCCAGCGACAAATTTGTTAATGGGTTTATTATATAAATCAAGAGGTTTATCATACTGATTTACAATACCATCTTTCATAACCACTATTCTGTCCCCCATAGTCATTGCTTCAGTTTGATCGTGCGTAACATAAATCATTGTTGCACCTAGTTGCTTATGAAGTTTTGAAATTTCCGTTCTCATCTGAACTCTGAGTTTAGCATCAAGATTGCTCAACGGTTCATCAAATAAAAATACTTTTGGTTTTCGTACAATTGCTCTTCCAACAGCAACACGCTGTCTTTGCCCCCCCGAAAGAGCTTTTGGTTTTCTATCAAGATATGGTTCAAGACTTAAAATTTTTGCGGCTTCCTTAACACGAGTATCAATTTCGTTTTTATCAACTTTTTTTAGCTTTAGTCCAAAAGCCATATTTTCATATACTGTCATATGCGGATATAGCGCATAATTCTGAAATACCATGGCAATATCTCTATCTTTTGGCGGAAGTTTATTAACTAATTTCCCATCAATAAATATTTCACCAGAAGTAATTTCCTCCAGACCAGCAATCATTCTCAAAGTAGTAGTTTTGCCGCAACCTGATGGACCAACAAGCACCACAAATTCTTTATTCTCAACTTTAAAGTTTACATCAGTAACAACTTTAATTTCGCCGTCATAACTTTTTGATACATTTTTTAATAACACTTCTGCCATAATAAACCTTTATGGTATTTCTTTTTTTGTTGGTACATGTTGTACCATTCATACATAGGAATAGTTAGTGGAAATGCAGCTATCTTTCCACCAAAGCCAATTAATCTGTAAGTAAAAGTATTTAACTGAGAAGTCTCAACCTTCTTCAATAATTGCTCATCAACTTGTACTTTATATTTACCTGCTAGTGAAACAGTTTTTTGATTAATAAGATTGTCCATTTTACTAAGTGCAATTTTAATTCGAATAAATTTTAAACTGTCTTTGTCCGAAATTAATTTATCTGATGCATTTTGAAACTGTTTATCAATTAACTTAAATATTGAATAACCACCATTTACTTTGATTGGCCCATATATTTGGCCGATATCTAATTTTACTGCGTATTTACCTATTTCTCCAGCCTTATTTGGATTAAACAGGCCCCATTCACCATTACTTTCCTTTGTTAACTCCCGCTGATTATATAGCCGAGCTATGTATTCAAAATCTTTTCCATCTGCTAATTCACTTAGCACATTTTCAGCATCTTTAATGTCTTTTGTAAAAACCTCTAAAATATTTACAAGTATTTTATCGAAGTCCTTAAGTTCTGGGTTTAAATAATTTTCTATATCTCCATTAGTAACATTTATAGAATCGGCATAGCTGCTCATTAATACTTCGGAGTAGTAATAATTTTTCCAAATCTGTAAATCATTTTTAACAGATGATAAATTATTTAGTCCAAGTTTAAATCCTTTTCTAGCAATAATTTCATCTTCAATAAATTTTTTAACTACTTTATTTAAAACATGTTTAAACTTGTTAGTGTTGAAAGAATTAAAGTATGTTTTCTGATACGCTGCGTAGTTCAGAAATTCATTAATCGTTGCGGCTTTTTCATCAAGGTTAATAAATCCTGCATCTAAATCAGATTTATCAATTATAGATAAAACTTTTCTAATATCTGATTCAAGTAGTTGGATATTTAAAAGTGAATCATATTCGGTTTTACCCGTTCTTGCTTTTAATACCTTCAAAAGATTATCTGATAATAAATCAAACAAAGCACGATCTGCAGTAATGCTTTTACCCGCTAAAAGATTATCTAAATAAGCTCTGCCTAGTTTTTGTGATTTCCTATCCCTAATCTTTTTTATTACAATGTTTCTTGCATGATCTTTTGATGGATCGATTGCTGGATCAATTTGGTCATCAACAAGTTTAAATATAAACCAATTCTCTTTTGATTTTATTGGTGTAGATATTTCATTTAACTTTAGGGAGAACAGGATATTTTCTATTTCTTCATTTTCAAGTGAACCATAATTAATCTCGGTTGGCAATGTAGGTGATTTCATTACTTCTTTAAGAGAATCAAACGATGCTCCGTTTGACAATCCATTATATATTATCCAAATTTTACCTGAGTCTTGATTTGTAATAATTAGAGTTTTTAAAATCCTGTTAACATAAGACAATCCTGTTGATATATCTTTTTCTGTAAGTTGAATTTTCGACTCAATTTCTTTTTTGTAGAGTTCATCTTTAACAAAAAGTTTTTCTAATGTATTTAACGATAGTTTAATTGACTCTATAGTATCTACACCTAGTTCATAAGCTTCTATATACCATAATTTTTCTGATATTAATGAATAAAGAAATTCCTTTTTTATAGAATCTAGATTTGTGCTGGAATAATTAAGATGGGGCATATAGTCAAACCGATTCTGAAATTCCTCCACAGTTATTTTATCTGATCCGATCTTAGCAAGCACTTCGGTTTCGTATTGTGCTATAGACGCAAAAGAAAATAACAAACTGATAAAAATGATTTTATAAATTAATATTGGCTTCATTCTTAATTCTAAATTCTCATTATTCTTTAACGCTTCCCATCATAATTCCTTTTATGTAATACTTTTGCAGTGCAAGAAAAACAATTATTACGGGAATTACAGTTACAACTGAACCAGCCATCATTAATTCAGGATCTTTTGTGTGTTCTAACATTAGATTGGCCAGAGCTACCGGCAGAGTGTACATTGAATCATCCGTTAAGGCAATTAACGGCCAAAGGAAATCATTCCATGTACCAAGAAATGAAAAGATAGCGAGAGTAACTAAAATAGGGATCGCAAGTGGTAATATTACTTTTCTATAAATTTGAAAATCAGTTGCACCATCTATTCTTGCGGCTTCAATTAAGCTATCAGGAATTGAAATACAATATTGTCTTATTAAAAAGATTCCAAATATATTTGCCAAACCTGGAATAATTATTGCCATATAAGTATTTATAAACCCCATAGATTTTAACAAAAGGAATAGTGGAAGCATTGTTACCTGACTTGGAATTATCATTGAACTTAATAACAGATTAAATAAAAACTTCTTCCCTTTAAATCTGTATTTGGCAAAAGCATATCCCGCCATTGATGTAAACGTAATGTATAATATGGTAACCGTAATAGAAAGAATTAAACTGTTAAAAAAATTTGTCCAAATATTTAATCGTTCAAACAGAACCTGGTATTGAATTGTTGTAAATGGATCCGGTAAAAATACAGGGGGGAAAACACTTGACTTTCCATCAAACATAAAGGACGCCCCAAACATCCACATAAATGGAATCATTGTTATTATAGAGGTTGTGATCAAAAAAGCATACAATAAATATTTTTTTATCATTACGGTACTCTTCTGAATTTTAAGCTGAATAATAGTACCAAGAAGTATTATAAAGAAAAATACAAAGGCTATTGATGCTGAATATCCCATATTCCACCATTTAAAGCCTTCTTGATACATATATTGAACTATGCTTAAAGTACTATTTAAAGGTCCGCCTTGAGTCATTATATATGGTTCTGCGAAAAACTGAAAATATCCTATCATTGTTATTAAGGAAATAAAAATTGTTGTGGGTGCAAGCATTGGAAGTGTTATTGATTTGAATTTCTGCCAGCCGCTCGCACCTTCAATAGATGCAGCTTCATATAAATCTTCAGGAATGTTTTGCAAACCGGCTATAAAAATGATCATATTGTAACCAAAGCTTTTCCAGACCGACATTATTACAATGGCTGGCATGGCGGTTGCTGTTTCACCAAGCCAATCAATTTGAGCTATTCCGACCAGACTAAGAAGATAATTAATAATTCCAAACTTGGGATGGTAGATAAATCGCCAAACTATGGCTACTGCAACTAATGTAGTTACAACAGGAATAAAGTAACTTAATCGGAATATTGCTTTGTATTTTATGAGTTTGGAATTAAGAAGCAGTGCAGCACCAAGAGAAACAGCAATTGATAATGGGCCGGCCATAATAACAAAGTAAAAAGTATTTTTTAGAGCAGTATAAAAAAGCGGATCATCAAATAATTTGATATAATTATCAAAACCAATAAATCTTACTGTACTTAAATTACCCAGCGCATAGATATCAAAATCAGTAAAGCTCATTACAAAGGCAGCGATAACAGGTACAAAAAAGAATATAAAAATTGCACTTAGTGCCGGTGCTAGAAAAATATAAGCTGCATTTAAAGAGGTTTTAAATTTAAACATTCGAATTTCTACTTGTTATTCTGTTCAACAAGCCACCTTCGCTTTTCTAAAATTCTGTCTACATCTTTATCAAGGTTTTTTAGTGCCTCATCAACACTCATAACATTTCTTGCAGCCAATTCAGCATACTGCTGAACTTTAGAAAAAGCGATCTGTTCCCATTCAGGAATTTTTGGAGTTGCACGCACATTATTAAACTGAAAGTAAAATGCCTGCATATAAGGATCATTTTTTAAAATAGGATCATCCCAAGCTGCTTTAACTGCGGGAAGATTATTTAACAATTTATAGAATTCTATCTGTGTGGATTTTTGAGAAAGATATTCGAAAAATTTCCAAACTTCTTTTTTATGTTCCGAATCTTTAAATATCACCAAACTTGATCCGCCGGCTAATGAAACTCCAGGATATTCATCCGCATAACCTGGCATAGGAGCAGTCATCCATTTATCGGCAATATCTCCAGTCATCCATTTTTTAAACTCAGGAATATTCCAGGGACCAGAGATGTAAATTGAAAAGTATTCTTCAGCAAATGCTTGATATACATTTGTAACCTGTGATATTCCAATTGGGGCAAGATTTTGTTTGTGGAAATCTGTGAGAAATTTAAATGCCTCAGTAAACTCTTTACCGCTAAAATTACCAAGTGTGTTTTCATCTTTTAGTATTGATGAACCTGCTTGCATACCAAATATAATGAACGATGCAAATTCATTTGTTGGAAGATAGATCGCATATTTTTCTTCTTTTGGATAAAAGGATTTTATTTTTTTACATAGAGCATAAAGTTCTGTCCAGGTTTTAGGTGGATTTTTATAACCGGCTCTTTCAAATATATCTTTTCGGTAAAACATAACTCGCGTATCAACATACCAGGGAATTCCAAAAACCTTATTATCAATTACATTAGTTTCCCAGATCCCATCAAAATATTTTTCTTTATTTATAAGGGTGGATGTCTTTATGAATTGATCAAGTGGGATAATAGCATTTAGTGCAGCAAATTGGGGAATCCAAGTATTTCCAAGCTGACAGGCATCAGGAGTGTTATCACTTGCAAAAGCTGTAACTAATTTTTCTTGCGCCGCTGTCCATGGAATTTGCTGAACTTTTACTTTAATGCCTGGATTTAATCTCTCAAACTCCGGAACAAGTTTAGTAATGTATTCAGCTTCAGCACCCATTGCCCAAAACTTAATAGTTTTATCTGAATCGTTTTTATTTGAGCAGGAAATAAAAAGCAAAAAGAAAGTTGATACGGAAATAAATATTATTTTATTTGAAAACTTCATTTTCATTTCTGTAAAATCATTTTACCGTAAAGAGTTCTACTACTTGTGCTAATTTTATAGAGGTAAATTCCTGAACTTACACTATTATTTTCATCACTCAATCCATCCCATTCAACTTTATTTTCACCTGGTGAAAATTGTCCTTCAGAAATTTCCCTAATTTTTTCTCCCAAATAATTGAAAATCTCAATCGAAACATTTTCACTTATTGGAAGATTGAAAACAATTGTTGTTGAAGGATTGAATGGATTTGGATAATTACCAATTAATTTAAAATCATCCAATGTGTTTGATTCCTCATCAACACTTGTTACAGAATCAGGGACAAAACCGATCGAATCCAGCATCGGTTGTATTTCTGGATTAGCCATAAATTTATTCCAGAGTAATCCACTCCTGTAATTTTCAATCATAACAATTATTGGTCCTTGATCAATTGCTAAGTAACTGCTTGCAAACCAGTTTTGCTTAGGATTAAATGCATCCTTAAAACCAAACTCACCCCAAACATTACTGCCGTAAGTTCGGTAAAAATGTTTTAATGCCTCAATTGATTCTAAAGGTGTATATGGCATTGACGAAAGTGCAGCAGTTGGAGTAATTGTACCGTTATCATTATCATAAGGTGCATGTGCACTATATCCATTTGGTTCATCGCTTGCCGTTAGCCCCCAATTGTTAGGACCATAATCAGTATGGTTATATGGATTTGCAATGCAATATGCTCTGTTAATTAAAGTGTGATTTTTGTTGTTAAGAAAATAATTACAGTAAGCATCTTTTTTATTGCGTGGATCAAATCCCATAAAAGAATAATGGGCAAAGAAAAGAGGTCCTCCATAATTTGGACCAACCCATAATCTATAACCATAAAAAGAATTGTTATTTGTATAATTTAAACTAGCCCATCCATTATGAAATAAACTTGCAGGCACACCATAAGTGGGTGATGCAATTCCCAGCATATAAGTAATCATCGTTTCCATCCAGCCGACTAACTTAAAATTCATTTGCCATGCATAATTTGGAGACCAATGCCAGTAAAGATAATTACTGAAACTTGTTCTACGGTACCAACTCCATTCTACACCTTCCCATAATTCTGTGCAAAGATTTCTTATTTGCATCCTCATTTACGTTTGCCGCATCAAAATATTGTCTAACAGTAAGAACACCTTGAATGAGAAACGAAGTTTCAACTAGATCACCGCCATCATCATACTGACTAAATGGTATGGCTGCTCCGCTTGTACCGTTTAACCAAT
This sequence comes from uncultured Ignavibacteriales bacterium, assembly GCA_963706055.1. Taxonomy (GTDB): domain Bacteria; phylum Bacteroidota; class Ignavibacteria; order Ignavibacteriales; family Ignavibacteriaceae; genus IGN3. The sequence continues at coordinate 19,678 of CAVPND010000031.1, forward strand.
GGGAAAAAGCACCGTGAAATTTAGCAGCATTATTTTTTAGGAAATTAAGAATCTTCAACATTCGCTCAACACCTTGTTCACGTGTAATGTATTCGCGCTCAACTCCTACGATTAAAGCCATTAAACCGAAACCAGAACCGCCGCTTGTAACAGTTTCACCTGATCCTAGACGTTCTCTTGATAATCCGGAAACAGGATGTCCGTAATCGTAAAAATATCTAAATGTGGAGCGCTGAACCATATCTAAAAATTCTTCATCTGTCATTAAATGTGTCTCCGCGTCAACACTATCGCTTAACAAAGATTCATTTCCATTTACATCGTAAGCACTAACTTTAAATGAATAGCTTATTCCCAGAACACCAACATTTAATGTAAGATAACTTTTATCCTTGGATACTGAAGTATATAAAGTATATGCATTACCATTCCATTTATAAATTTTATATCCTGCAAGATCCGTTTCACTGTTATGATACCAATCAATATCAACATTTTTTTCATAACCAAAAGCCTGAACATTGCCCGGTGTTGCTGGTGGAATCGTATCTGTTTGCGCTTGAATTGTACTCAATCCAATAATTGTGATAATTAAAGAACATATAATCAAATTATTTTTCATAACACATAACTCATTGTTCATTTTCAAAATATTAACTGTATCATCCTATTTCAATTTCAACACTTTACTGGAAAACGGTTTTAATGTAATTTTTTTATCATTCGCCGTAAACACCTTAGTAAGGTTGTGATAGTTCAATAAAAACAAATAAGAATATTTTTTCCCTTTGCGAATTACAAATTGTATGTCCGGATCTGATACCTTTGCCTGTCTTTTTATTTTATCCAAAGAAACTATTTTTTCGTACAGGTGCAAATGCTCATCAGAAGTATAACCGAATGCAAATCCAAGAACTGTGACCACTCCACCCCTTACTTTTTTTCTTATTCCAACAATTTCCCCAATTTGATTTGTAGCAATTATTTCACAATTGTCAGGTTTAAATATTTGCTTTTCTTTAAAAACAGTAAATAAATCCTTAATTCCAAAAGCTTCCACTTTATTTGGACTTGAAGATCTGGAAAAATTAATACTTAAAGCCTCTTTTAAAATCGTACACTTATTTAAATATAAATCCAGATTCGGTAATACGGGATAAATAATTAAATGCCCGCCCTTTCTTATATAACTGGCCAAAAATGATTGAGTTTTGGCATCCATAAATTCGGTGGATGTAACCCACAATTGTTTATAAGTTAATAAAATTTCAATTGATGTGTTCTCTAAATCTTTTATATCATAATTAAAGTTTAATGTTTGTAGTCCTCTTAATAAACCATTAAATAAAATATCTTCACGCAAAAAACGTGGATCGATGGTAAGCCCAAGTTTTTCGATATCAAGTTTTTTTTTCTTTAGCATTTGAGAAGTTGTCAGTTCAGTAAAGAAATATGGTTTGTACAATCCAACGCATATTTTCGAATTAGCTTTACTTACAAGTAAATTATTCTTTTCCTCATTGATAAACTCATTTACTTTTTTTATAGCAAAATATAATTTTGATTTTGAACCTACAGCGCTTATTGGAGTTTGATAGTAAAATGTTTTTCCATAGAAACCTTTCAAGTCCGGATTAACGCCCTGAGAGAACATATAATAATTAAAACTCTTCATACCATGCGCAAGAGAGGCATAATAGAATGTTTCTAAATCATTCGCATCACACTTTACATGATGTTCTCTCGTTCCAGCTTGAAATTCAGCAGCCCAGACAGGACCTAGAGACTGCATTGCTTCTAATATTTTATTACAAGCCAAATCTGAATGTGCATTTCTATATGAAACAAATTCGGGAATGTGGTCCAAACCAAAAGTAATATCGTTCCTTGTTCTCATAATTTCTGTGTAAGTGCTGATAAGCATAGGAAGCTCTGCTGCATTACCATATATCCAGCCAGGAATATTATGTGTGAGTTGGGTGTTGATTCCAAAGCTTTTAATTTTTTTAATTAGAGTATCTATGTATAATGCATAAAAGTGTCTGTAGAAAAGATGGAAATCGTAATATGAACAATAATCCTGCTTATTTTCAATCTTACCAACTGGAGCTGATAATTTTTTAAAAGATTTATAATTTGCTCCATAAGTTTTATTCAAATTTTCAATTGATAAATACTTATTAAATAAAAATTCTTTGTATAATTTTATTACTGATGGATTATAATCGATCTTACCTGAAAGCCATTGAAACACACCTACTTCATTACAAACCTGCATCATAACTATTGGACCACCATTGTATTTTTGATGCTTTGCGATAATCGGCATAACTTTATCATACCATTGATAGGAATAATTCAGAAATTCATCTGACATATATGACATTAAATCAGGTTCTATTACATTATTATGTTCATCCAATGCATGTGCATCTTTACCTATTTTGTTTATTAACCATAAAGGCAATCCCTGGTGCTCATATTCTGCAAGAATGTATGGACCAGGTTTTACAATTAAATCCAATCCAGCTTTCTCACAAAGCTTAATGTATTTAATTAAATTTCTTGCAGGATCAGTATGCCCGTTAAAATCAAATTTGCCCTCTTCATATTCATGCCAATCCCAGGGAATATAAGTTGAAGTTGTATTGGAACCGGATTCTTTGAGTAATTTTAAATGTTTTTCCCAATGTTTTGGATCCAGTCTGAAATAATGAATCTCACCAGAAATTACAAAACATGGTTTCCCGTTTTTTAAGAAGTAATCTTTTGATGCGCTTAAGCTCATTTATTTTGTCCGTATAAAAACAATTACGTTATATTTTTTTAAGTCAATCACTAATATTTAATAAAAACAGTAGCTGGAAATTCTTTAATATCAATTTCGTTGTTTGTAAATGACACTATATTTTTTCCATTAATCGTTACTTTTGTGGGAAGTTTTGATCCATTAAAGTTTTTAATTTTAATTCCATTTGTGGGAAGCTTAATATCACCACTGATATCAAATAGATAGCTTTCATTTTCTTTTTTTATTGAAAAGGATATCTCACCAAAATAAGTTGGCAAATTCTCGATTGAAATTCCGCTTGGTGAATCAATCCAATCCTGATAAAGAGCAGAAGCAAGTATTAAAGATTCATCGTATTCATTTTCATAAACAAACATCGAACGAATTGCATTAATAAAATCGGAGCCGACCCATGTATGAGGAATATCGCCAATAAACTTTGGAGTTCTTTTATCTTCCCAAACAACTTCTGCAAAAGCATTCCAGTTATATGGACGCTGATCATTTAAAAAGAAATCTATCAACTCGTGTGCTCTTTCAGGTTGATCCAGCAGAATAAATGAACCGATCAATCTGTTTTCATAAGGAGTATAATTTACCCAATCAAGTTTTCCTTCACTTCTATTCTTGAAAAACTTATAATACTTATTAAACGTATTATATACTTGCGGCTTTGGCAAGTTATTCAGTTCATTACAAGGCGTTAATGCAATAGTTGTAGAAGTTGCATCAAAATCTCCAAGTTCTACACAACCGGGAATGTAATCGATGTTTCTTACCTTAATGGCAAGATTAAGTGAGTTGTAAAGATTTTCTTTAAATGTATCTCTAAGGTTTTTTATTCGCTTATAAGATTCTTTTTCCCCAAGAATATTTTGAATTTCTGCAGCGTCTTTTAATCCCTTCATTACAAAGAAATTATCCCAGTAAGAGTGCATCGGTTTTGCGGAGTATCCCTCATGGCTGATAGATTCAGGTACTAATCCATAATATGTTTTTATGCTGTCGCTACCATTTTTATAATGTTCTAAAGATCTTTCAGATATCAATGCCTCAATGTACTGAACTGCTTTAATAACTTTTTCATTCTTAGATTTCAAAAACAAAGTGTCGTTGGTGAAGTTAAAATATTCTCTTATCAAATAAATATATTCACCATTACTGTCATTCTCGGGTACCGGGTCAGGACCTCTAGAATCAACAACACAAGGGACTTTACCATTATCATAAAGATTATCAGAATACCAATTGACAAAATCCTTAACCTCATTTACGATACCAGATTTTAATAGAGCAGAAGAAGTTAAAGAACCGTCACGTATCCAACTTCTTTCATAAGATCTTGATCCTGGCTGGATTCCTGAGTTATCTCTATTAATTAAGATGTAAGCAAGATTAGATTTCCAAGTGTTGATTATTTTATCGGCAGATTTGGGTAAGTTAAATTTTATGTGATTTATTTTTGCATTCCAATAGTTTTTTGTTTCATCAAATTTTTGTTCAAATAATTTCTGTGTTAGATTTTCATTTAATGAATCTTCAGAGTAAAAAGGTACAGCAATATATATTGATTTTTCTTCACTGGGATGCAGGACAAAATCATATTGCAAATAACCACTTGCTAAATTGGATTTATCAATAATAGATTTATTATCAGGTAAAATATTATCTGTAATAAGTTCTGTTATATTACCAGCATCAAAACTTACGGCGCCAAAAGATGAATAATCAGTAATTGGAATAACTATTTTATCATCAATATATATTTTATTATCAATCTCTTTAATCGAATTAATTTTTCCAACTCCACCTGGTAGATTTAAAAATTGATAATGGGGATTAACCTGATATGGGCGTATTAATAAATATAAAGATCCATTATTGACATCAGAGGAATTATTTTTAAGTACATATTCGACGTACAAAGTAGAATTTTTGTTTGCCGGTCCATTTGCAAAGGCCTTTATTCCAAGACTAACACTATCACAATTCCAATTAACTCTTGGTATTGGTAGATAATTATCTTCAAGTGATTGAGTTGCTTCAATATTACTCCAATTAAAAAAGCTATTATTAATCTTGAGTAATGGCTCGATAGAGAATCGAGCTTTATCAACTTCAACCATTCCATCTTCATTTATTAATGCTTCTTTAACATCGCTGTTAACTCCAACAACCGTCCAGAAAGATGCTTCATCCAAAAAATATCTTGGATAAAATCCTCTAGGAGAATTTTTTGAGGTATAAATCAAAAAATCATTTGCTGATAAAGAATTTTCAATATCAAGAAAACTGATTTCAGATATACCAAAACTTTCATCTGAAAAGCCTTTGGTTAAATTAATTCTAACCAATCTCGCTTCAGCTTCTGTAAGTTTTATAAAGCTAACTGCTGATTGATTTGATGACACCGAATAGACTTTTTTCCATTTATATCCATCTTCAGATAAAAGTATATCGAATGATTGCGCTTGATAATTATTTAACCAATTTATTTTTAGACCGCCGAATTCTCTTTTAGTTTGAAAATCTATCGTAATTAATTGATCTTTTATTCCAACGCTCTTCCAGTAACTGTTTAAATTCCCATCAATAATATTATTAGGAATCAAATCAAATGATTGCGATTTTGCTAATACTAATGGTTCGGGATAGTTTTTGGATTCAGGTGGCAGTGGTTCAAATTTTAAATCATCAAGCCAAATAGTTCCTGCTCCACCAACGAATGAAGCAATAGTAAATTCAATTCTATCAATTCGCTTTAATGAATGATCATCAGTTGGTCCCCAAGCAAAATTAATGTGTCGTTTTTTAATTCGAATATTTTTCCAATCTATTGGGAAATCAAAATTGCGGTTATTAACCCACCAAACATTTTGTCCTGTGCTGTCTATAAATTTAATTTCAAAATTGTTTGACGGCGATTCAGCCTTCAAGTTAAAAGTAAACTCATAATTTTCAGGAAGTTCCATTGGAAATAACTTTTGAATACCTCCGTAACCTGAACCTTTTGTAAAATCATAATCAAATTTTATTGCACTGCCATGAAATCCTTTATCAACAGAGGTGGATACATTTACACCATCGGCTTTAATAAAACCCCAGCCTTCAGTAGTTTGAAAATCATCAAGTGATTTTATTTGTCCGAAAATTATTTTACAAAAAGAAAAAAGAAAAAAAAGAATTGTAATAAATTTTATTTGTTGATGCATTGAGCTACAAAGTTATTTCACAATTTATTTAAAATATTCGAAACCTAAGCTGTTTAAACCCTTTTGAATGATTTGATCTTTCATTACATAATTCCAAACCAATCCAGTTCTAAAGTTCTCAATCATTAAAAGTAAGGGACCTTGATCGATTCCAATATATTCTTTGTTAAACCAATTTAAAGTTGGATTGAATGAATCAACATAGCCGTACTCTTTCCACAGACCCTCTGTATATTTTTCATTAAAGTTTTTGATTGTAGGCAGAACAATTTCAGGTGCAAACACAATTGAGGAAATGGCTGCATACGGTGCTATTGTTCCATCATCAAAATAATTTAAATCGGAACCGCTGGTTCCTCTGCCTGCATAACCTAAGAACTTCTTGTTATCGAAATTATATTTATCTGTTGGACCATCACTGGCTGAAATTCCCCAGCATAAAGAATCATATCCAGCCCAATTATATGGATTATCAATTGCATATAATCTTTGAACAAGCGTAGCCCGACGTGAATTTTCAAAATAATCGATTCCCTTTTCTTTCATGTAATTATCAACTAAACCACGGAAATCTATAAACGTGTGCGCAAATTGATGACCGAACAATGGAGGAAAGGCTACATGCGAATGATTTGGATATGGAGTTCTCCAATCGTACGAGGCCAGCCATGAATTGTATGCTGCATCAACATTATCCATTCCACTTCCTGCAGCAAGTATGTATAAAAATAATGCTTCATTGTAGCCAGCCCAGCCCATTGTATGCATCCCTTCTTTGGGGTCCCATCCCATAGAAATAGTATTTGCATATTTACTATTAGAAGGCATTTCAAAAAAATTCCAGTCCAGTCTATTCAATAATTTTTCTGCAAGTGATCTAATTTCAATTTCTGTGTCGTTAACTAAAGAGTAATAATTCCTTGCAAAAATAATCCCCATCATTAATAGACCGGTATCAATAGTTGAAAGTTCGCAATTCCATTCACGGGTACCGGAATCCATTTTTAGAAAATGATAATAAAATCCTCTGTATCCGGTTGCATCTATATCTGGACTTTGAACAGATGTACTAAAAAATCTTAATGTGTTCAAAGTAATTCTAGCAGCCTCCTCTCGATCAATCCAATTTCTTTCAACACCAACAGCATAAGATGGAAGCGCAAAACCTATTGCAGCAATACTAGCCGGAGCCCAACTGGCGTTTCTATCTTTAACCAAACCTGTTTCCGGATTAAGTTCATTAATAAAATATAAAAAGGAATGGTGCTGAATTGAATCTAAAAGCATCGTTTCGCTATTAGAGAGCGGATAGTCTATCTTTCCTTTTGAAGTAAAGACGATATGATCTTGCTGAGCTTTACAGGCAACAAACAAAAATAAAACTAGTAGAGTAGTATAAATTGTCTTAGCTTTAATATATCCAATCATTCAACGCTCCATAAAATTATCTAAATCCAACACTTAAAGTTATGCGGTGAGTTTCAGCTAATCTGCCGTAATCTGCATAAGCATAATCAAATCGAATGTTGTTAGACTCATTAAAGTTAGTTTGAACACCTCCTCCTAAAACTAATCCACCTTCCGCATCAGGCATAAATAAATTTCTATAACCACCGCGTATTGAAATAATTTTTAATAAATTAAATTCAGTACCGAGATTTAAATACTGATCATTATCATTTGGATGAACGGCATCGGCAGTCACAAGTAAATTATAATCATCGCCAAAATCAAACCAGTATGATACTCCGGCTCTAAATAATGTCGGAAGATTAAAATAATCAGTTCTTAACTCCGCAGGAAGTTTATCATTGTCACCATATTTATCCGGATCAAAATCATAATTAAGATAAAGATCTCTTCCATCGTAAGCTGATCTTGTTCCAAAGTTTGATACGCTTGCCCCGAGAGTTAATCCCCCTTCTACAACTTGGTACTGAACGCCAAAGTTTAGTCCGAACGTGCTTAATGAACTATGCCAAATTGATTCATTGATATAGTTAATTTGCATCCCAACCGATACACGATCAGTCAACATCAAACCATATCCTAAACCAAGAGCGAGATTATTAACTGTAAATCGCTCACCTGTTCCCAAAGGATTTTCTACTGTTCTTACATCCATTTCACCAGAATTTAAAAGTGTACCAACCAAAGCAAAGGTTCCAACTCCTTCAACATTAATTCCGGCAGCCATGTAATTATATGTGATATCGGCCAACCATTTATTAAATGTAAATTGTATATCTGCACCATTCAATCTTCCTAAGCTAGCAGGATTATAAAAGATGTTTGAAATTTCTCCGGACAAAGATGCTCCAGCATTACCTAATCCAACAACTCTGGAGCTGGGTTCAATTTTTAGAAATTGTCCGATGGTTGTACCGGTTTTGTTTTGAGCAAAATTTTGTCCTGCAAAAAATAAAATGACGAGAAAGCAGGCTGAAACAACCTTGGTATAATCATATAATGTTTTTTTCATTCTACCACCTTCATCATTTAATTATTGCAAATTTGCCAACGAATGTTCCAACATTTGGTCCATCGACATGATAGAGATAAAGTCCGGGTGCAATTTCAAGGTTACTTGAATTTCGTAAATCCCAGGTTACTATTCCTTCGTTAATATTTCCATCGTGCTGCAGGCTTTTTACGAATTCACCTGTTAAAGTGTAGATTCTTATAGTGCAGTTAACAGGCAGGTTTCTGAATTCAATTTTTCTTTCTCCACGACCTGACACTGCAAATCTTTGAGGTTCAAAACTTGCCGCACCAACGTACGGATTTGGCACTACATAAGGATCAGTTCCAAATTGCTGTCTGGCAAGATCGGAATCTATATATTGAGCCTTGGTTAAAAAAGTAAATTTATCATTACTAGAGTAAGGTGTAAATAATCTTAATTCGTATTTATCGTTAATCGATGGTGGAATAATTGGTGTACCATTTAATCCTGTAGAATCAACTACCAATCTCCAGGTTGCTTTACGCTGTGTTGGGGTTTCATTTGCAGCAGTCAGAATTGAGATATAATCACCATGAGCATCTAAGATTCCATTGATACTGTTACTGCCTCCATAAAAAGTAAACTTCAACTTTTGATCGCCTGAATCTGTTTTTGCGATGACAGTAAACTTGACGGGTCTAGAAGGAATAAAATTAATTGGGTCAGCAACGGAAGTATCAATTATGATATCACTAAATACGATATCAATATTCTCCGGAAATCCAGGTCTTCTTAAATTTATGGGTAGCACATCTGCATATCTTATTTTTAATGGAATATTAGTTCCACTTCCATTGACTAATGCAGTGTTTTGGCTGTCTATCTCTGTGGTTAATGGAGTAGATATGATAGGAAGAATCCCACTGCCGGATGGGCCGGCACCTAAACCCTCAAAGTCTTCACCTAAAGTAAAAAGCGTATCTCCCAAAGTTTCATCAACTAAATAGTAAGATTGTGCATGTACACTGTCTGAAGAGTTTTCAAATCTAATGGAAAAAGTATGATTATCTGGAACAGCCACAGAATTAAGAACTTGTAAATCAACTTTCCCGGATCCACTTCCTTCACTCTGTACAAGATTAAGGGTTTGCGCATTTTGAAATCCTACTGATGGCGGGTTTGGATATACCTCTACCACATTTTGCGGAAGTATTGTTCCGCCGCGTAATGTTTGACTAACCGTTATTGCATTTTCAGAAGGATATATTTGCGAAGAGTCAACTCCACGATCGTAGGAAACAACTGCGTAAAAATATCTTTGCCCATTGGTTACAGTTGTATCTGTAAAAGTATGCTTAATACCAGTATCTTCACCAAGAAAATAAGCAATACCCTCTACAGTTGTGGTTGAAAATCCTGCAATACCATTTATCAAATCAAACTGGGCAATTGGTTTTAGGGCGAATGGCCTTGTACCTGTTCCAGTATAGATAACTTGCGGATCTAAAAATGAAGGATCAGTACTTCTATAAACTCTGTAACCTTCAAAATCGTTATTATTTGTTATTGGATCAAATGCGCGTTCACCTGCATTATCCCAGGTTAATGTTACAAAACCATCACCCGTAAATGCATTTACCGTCGGCATTGGAGGTGGAACTGCAAACTGATAATTAGCTTTATAAATTTGCTGCACTACTTTAGTTGTAACTTTTAATTCTCTAAGATTTGATCCAAAACCCAAGGCAAGACTAAATCTCTCTCTATTACCAGATCCTAAATAAAATGGACCGGATGCAAATAAAAAACCAATGTTATAGTTTAACGCAAGCGGTTCATCAAAGGAGCTGTCTGGATTGGTAAAAATATTATATAATCTTTTGGGCCAAAGTTTTCCATCATCAAAAAATACAATCTGATCAACAACGGTACTTGGATTTCCGGCTCCAGCTTTGATTCTGTTTAATTTAAATCCTGTTAATCCGATTTGATCTGATTCATCAATATCTGTTTTATCAAAATTTGTTTCACCGTCAGTTGGAATCCCATCAAGCTCACCAGTATCATTTGTCCCAAAAATTCCATCAGCACCTGTATCGTAATATTCCGCTACCCAATCAAGATCTTCATCACCAGTCCACCAAACACCTTCGCTATATGCCGGTCTATCTGTGATAATTCCGTTGTATGCTTCAAATTTAGCTATATCATAATTAGCAATAATATAATTCATTATTGCTTCTTGACCTATTATTTGCTGCCCGGCACCAGCTATTTCTTTTTTCATCCCATATACCATCTTCATCATTATCAACTCCATCTACAGAATTTCCTGGTGTTTCTAAGTAGGAATATCCAAGGTAACCGGTTGGACCAATATGACCATTACCATAATTATCCCAAGTATAAACAAGATTTAATCCTGCACTCTTATCAAAGAAAGCATTGTCATCATCTGATTCATATACTCCATTTGGTCCCAAAGCAGAACCGCCAACACCAGAATCCATATAAAGACCAAATATTACATTGTTATCATAAGAGGTTGTACTCTCATTTGTAATATCATAATGAAAAAATATTACTAAGCCAGCCTGTGGATTCGCCCATTGGAATCCTCTTTGTTCTACCCTCATTCCTAGTCCGCGTCTTGTATTGTCTCTGCTATCAGGATAATAATTCCAAGCATCGTAAAAATTATCATCGTAAACTATATAACTTTCTTGATCTGCTTTGGGTGCTTTACCAAAAAAACCATTCCAATAACCACTCCAACCTGGATCATCTGGATCATTTAATTTATCATACCATTCATCCGGCCAGGTTCTGGGATCATTACTTATTGCAGAAGATCTACCTTTATTAATATTTGGATCAATCTGAAAGTACCCAAAACGTGGTTCAAAGCGCATGGTCTTATTTGTTATTGGGCTCGTACCTTGTCTTTCTCTATAACCTGTCTCCATTATGTATGCTGGATTACCGTTTAACATTGTTACGTTTGCAAGCACAAATGGTGTTGTACCATCACTGTAATTTTCACCGGATCCTTTAGGGATTTCTACAGAATGAAATATTGAAAGATCAACATTTCCAGGATCAGCGGGATAATCACCAACCATTCCATAATTAAGAAAAACTGTTCTAATTAAGATTGGCATCGTGTGTGCCTTCCCTTTCAGCATCAATTGTTCCACGCCATTCTGGCGGAACAGGATCTGGCAATACTTGTGCTACAGCTTTAGGTATTGCTAGTAATGTAATAAGTAAAATGATATATACAAGGTTTAATATCTTCAACAACCATATTGATATGTATGAAGATATTTAATGTGCTATTATTATTCATAATTAATTGCTCCTCAAAGAAATTCCGAATTCAATTCTTCGTGGCTGATAATATCTTGATGGATCATATAATGCAGCTCGGTTAGAAGCAGAATTTAAAGTATAATCGGGACTTCCTGTTGAATTGAAAACAAATCCATTAACAAAAGTTGTATTAAGCACATTAAACATTCTAAGAAAGACACTGAGGTTTAGAAAATCCAGATTCAAAATATTTTTCAGCTCGAAGATCCAGTAAAAAGTAACTGTCTTTTCTTCCGGAGTTAGTCTCCAGATTGGCATTAAATCCAGTTCCGATTTCCGGAGTGTAGGGTTGCCCACTTCCAAACCTTAAAATTGCACTTATAGAATAATCATTAGGGACTGAATAAATTGCGGAAAGATTTAAAGTATGTCTCTGATCCCAGCCAAAAGCTAAATCTCTTGGGCGTGGATCCGCACCTGCCGCAGCTCTGTTTGCGGTTTCTCTTGGATCACTTGAATTACCTTGTGCATATTGAAGTGTGTAATCAACTGATGTATTAAAGTAACTTATGTTTCTTTGAAATAATGATAAAGTAAAACCTGTAACACTGCCAAAATCAACGTTTGCAAATCTTGCATATTCTGCTGCAGTATATGTGCTTACAAATTCAGCTCCAAGAAGATCTCTAATATCTTTATAGAAGAAAGAAAGTTGAACACCAAGAAAATCTGATACGGACTGTTTAAGACCGAACTCATATTGGATTGTAAATTCAGGTTTTAAATCCGGATTTCCCATAACACCGTAACTTATTCCACCAGCTTGCAAATCTTCAAGAATTGAATAATCTGCATTGCTGTATAAAAGATTTAATGCGGGCATTTGATAAAAATGTCCGTATGAAAAATAAACTGATGCGGATGATGTTAGTGGGAAACTTAAACCCAGTCTTGGTGCAAGTGCTGTTTTTGAAGTTGTGGAAACGTAAGTTGATAAAGGTGCACCTTCAATTGAGTTTGCAGGATTTTGCAAATCGCTGGGAACTTTGCCAGCAGCATCATAATATTCAAAACGAAAACCTGCTCTTACAACTAAATCGCCAAGCTCAATTCTGTCTTGAAAATACACTGCAAATTGTTTTGGAAAATATGATTGTAATCCGGGCAGTTTAGGATATTGATAATATGGTTGTAAAACTTGTTGAGAATCCACAAATGTTGAGACAAAAAATCCAGGAGGTCCAAAAAGAATATCAGAATATTGTCCCTCAAATCCGGCTTCAATCATATTAAATCTATTAGCCTGCCAAGTATAGTCCGCTTTTAAAATCAGAGAGTTTGTTTTTTGTTTGTATCTGCCAAGATCAACACCCTGTACAATTGCACCATCTTCATAATTTGCATCACTCTTGGGTTCACCAGCTTCCAAGTATTTTGGATCCATTAAATCTTCATACTTATAATCATCATATTCAAATAAATTTTGTCTGATATTTATTTTGTAAAACATTTCCGGAGATAGTGTATGGGTTATTGCTAAACCATGGCTGAGTGAGGTAGTATAATTAGTTTTTATTCCATCTGGATTTAATCGAAAGGCATGATTGTAACCAGTATGCTCTGCATAATTATAAGCTAACTGATAATTAAATTGTAAATCTTTAATAGATTGATTGGTTACTTTAAACTGTCCGTTCCATTCATCGGAAGTATTCATGCTTACTAGTTCATTATCACCGGTGGGATTATAAATCTGGATTTCAAAATCATTTTTATCGAATGGAGTAAATCTTCTTGTTCCAAATAAATAACCGTTGTTCAAATATTTTCGTCCGTTAACAAAAAAAGTTGTTTGCGGTAATCCCGTCGGTCCACTTAAAGATAATTGATAATTCTGAATTGTAGTTGGATTATAACTATCATTATGCGGATAGCGATCAGTATCAGTAGTAAAATAATCACCGAGATAAGTTTCTAATGAGTATTCAAATTTATCATTTCCAGTTTTTAAAACTGTATTAACAACACCTGACATTGCCTGACCATATTTAGCATCAAAAGTTCCGCTGATTACTTGAACTTCTTCAATAACTGAACGATCAATTTCAAGCATTGAGTTATTACTGAATGGATTATTTACCGTTACACCATCTACCTGATACTGAACTTCACCAATTCTTCCGCCTCTAAAGTGCCCATCAATTACACCAGCTTGCAGATTTACGATTTCACTTAAACTTTGTACAGGTAAATTTTTAATATCATCTTTATTAACCGATGAGACGGAACTTGTTTGATTATATTCAACTAAAGATTTTTGAGCAACTATTACAACTTCTTCACCTTCAATCACTTCTAATTCTAATGAGGCATCCAATTTTGATGTTTGATCCGCAGATATTCTAATATTTTCTACAACCTGAGTTTTATATCCTAAAAACCTAAATCTTATTTTATAATTACCTGCTCTTACATTTATAATACTATAATATCCTTCAACATCTGTTGCTGCGCCGATTGTAGTACCATCAAGTATAACATTTGCACCAATTAATGGTTCACCATTTTTATCAGTAACCTTTCCTACTAGTTTACCTGAAGTTTGCGCAAGTAGATTTGCCGACAGCATTAGCAAAAAGAATAAACATATTAAAACGTTTTTATTACTTGTGACAATGAAAGATGATATGTTAATTATTTGGTTCATTTTATTATCCATTCTGTTAACTTAAGATTATTAAAAAAGCGAAGAGTAATCATACTCTTCGCTTTTACTAATTACTTAAGAAGTATCATTTTACCAACATTGCTGATATAGTTTGAGCCTGATGCAGAATTATCAAGTGTAATTTTATAGAAATAAACACCTGATGAGATTGAAGAAGCATTAAATGAGTAGTCCAGTACTCCAGCATTTCTATTATATAAATTTACATTTTTAACTTCTTCACCAACTGTGTTGTAAATTTTTATGTTCACATCACCTGCTTCAGGAATAGCAAATTTAATTGATGTTGATGGATTAAAAGGATTTGGATAATTACCATATAATTCAATTGTGGTTGGAATGACAGAAATATTTTCATCTTCAACTCCAACTAATGTTGCAGGATCTAGTACACTCCATGTTGTAACTGGTCCGCCATCATGTTCTCTAAACCACCATGATCGAGTGCCATAATTTGAAAGAGGATCTTCAAATGAATCACCATCAGCCAGCATAATACCAGTAAAAATTAAATTATCCCCTAAGTCTGATGGATAACCTAAACCGGTTAAATCTATCTTCAATTCAATTGAATAGCCTTCATCGATATCAGTATTAACATTTACCGTTGTTGCTCCAAGTAAGTGCAGCACCAAATTCAGCTTTACCCGAATCAATAAGAGTTGTCAAATATTCATATGCTGTTGGAACACCGACAGTATTAAAACTAATTCGCATTTGTTTAAACACCATATTGTTATCATCATTATTTTCAGCTCTATGTCCGATTATAACTCTCAAGCCATCAATTTGATCAAATGCTTCTGTTCCCTGAACTCTTCCATCAGCAACTACCGCAGAGATGTAAAGATAATGATCTTTAAAGAACATTTTTATTTGTGATAAAGAAGGATCAAGTATTGGAGGTCTTGGATTGCCGCCTAATTCAGGTTGAAAATGTGCACTCATAAATTTTCCAACACCAGGATAGTTCTGTCTTAAAGTTTCAATATCCCAGCCCAAATCAAAACCATAAGCACCAGCCCAAACAGATTCGTTAGGAATTCCATCAATTACCGGATCAGAATAATTCACTCCGTTTGGAATTACAACATCCGGTGCAATTGTAGGAAGTGAAGCAGTTAAATTAACATCCGGTTTTGCATAAACACGAACAACGTTGTTTGCATTTGCATTACCCCATGGACTTTGATAATGTGTTCTTGAAGTATTAATTTTGAGAGGATCACCCTCAAAAAGATAATCACAATCCCATATACTAAAATTTAATCCAATAAGATCGCCATCTGAATCGGTTACATCATATCCTATTGATGTTAAATCTATACGCATTTCAGTAATCCAGCTTACATCTCTTCCAGCATCGTTTGATATACCAATAATAAATGTTTTTGCATCCCATGCTGCCCTTTGTTCAGGTGTTCTGGTGGTATCTGTAAAATTACCATACTTACCAATAAATCTTGGGTAAGATCCAACAACGGGTAATTCACTCGGTAATCCGGCAGTCCAAAAGGTATAAAAATACTCAGCCGCTTTTGCAATTGTTGAAAGTGGATCAAGATCGCCTTTATCTTTTATTGACATAAGAATACCATCCCAGGTTGGCCAACCCGAACCACCAATTGAGGAATCAGGTATATCAAATGCTAACCATAATTGGTTATCGCTTGAAACGAGAAATTTTACAGTTGCATGTGTCGGATCGGTAATAGCATCTGCGTTTTGTTCTGCTCGCCACCCGCTTGTTGGCAAAGTACCCTGCTGTCCGTAGATAAGAGTAATTGATTCAGCTTGAGCCCAAGCTGCTTCATTTAATACTCCATCCATTGTTATCGTACCTGCAGAAACTGTTCTTGCCCACATTACGTCTTGTCTTGTTGCAAACTGAGCAAGAGAAAGTGATTGTAAAAGAAAAACAATCACAAAAAGCGGAATTATTAGACTGTACGTTTTCATAGCCTCTCCTAAGGATAATAAATTATTAATTATTTAACTGTATCTGAGAAAAATTTAAGTTTTTATAAATAAACTTCTACCTTTACTTCTCCCTTTTTAAAAATAGGGATTACATTTCCATCTATTAATTTGCCATTAACTGTTATATATTTTTTATCACTATTTGATTTTATCTTATTGATAATATTTATTTTATATGACACCCCCCTAAATAATCTCTTTACAGAAAATTCTTTCCAATCATCTGGAATGCACGGATCTATCACCAACCCATCCTTTGTAGCTCTAACTCCAAGTATCCAATCAACAATAACTTTTTGATACCAGGCAGCAGAACCTGTATACCAAGTCCAACCTCCCATACCGTAATTGGGAGAATCAGGTCCATCAATATTTCCCGGAGTAACATATGGTTCTGCAACATAATCATCAGGATTCATCCCATTATAAATTGGGCACAAATTTTTATAAGCTGTAAATGCTAGTTCATTTTTTCTAAGTAATGAGTACGCCCAAATAGCCCAAGTTGCAGCATGAGTATAAACTCCGCCGTTTTCTCTTCTACCAGGGGCGTAGCGGGACAGATACCCAATCATTCTATCCGGATTTTGTATATGCAGGACTTAAGAGTAAACATCCATTTTTTTTTAACAGATGTTTTGTAACAGCATCCATTGCTTTATTCTGTTTACTTTGTTTCTGCTATTCCACTTATAACAGACCAGGTTTGTGCATTAAGATAAATCTTACCTTCGGGTGAAGTTTTACTCCCAACTTTTTTACCGTCATCTTTAGTTGCACGATAAAACCATTCACCATCCCATGCATATTTATCAAATGCTTTTTTTAATTCAGCTGCTTTTTTAGAATATTTTTTATAAAGATTATTTTTACCGATTTCTTTACACAATTCCGAAAATCTTACAAGTATCAAATAGAAAAATTCTGTTAACCAAATTGATTCACCTTTCATTTCCAATCCAACAGCACTAAGTCCATCATTCCAATCACCCGCACCAATAAGTGTTAAACCGCGCTTGCTCATGCGTGTTAAAACTTTTTCTATGGCAGCAACTGAATGATCAAATAACGAATCTTTTTTATTTTTATTATCGTAGTAGGGTTCTTTTTCATAAAGGATTTTGTAGTTACCAGTTTCATCGATGTAATTCATCAAAACAAATGGAAGCCATAAAAGATCATCTGTCATTTTTGTTGGCAGTCCTGTTTCAGAAATAGGATGCCACCAATGCAAAACAGTGCCATCTTCAAATTGATGTCTTGCATGTAATCGGATTTGATCTTCTGTTTTCTTCGGATCTATTGGCAAAAAAACCATGCTGTCTTGCAGTTGATCTCTGAAACCAAACGCTCCACTTTGCTGATAATAAGCCGTTCTACCCCAAAGTCTCCCAGCAATTGCCTGATATCTTAACCACTTATTTACCATTAAATTCATTGCTTTGTCAGGAGTTTCGATAACTAATGTATCAAACATTTTATGCCAGAATAATTTTATATCAAATAATGCGGAGTCAATTTTTCTTTGATTGTTAAGCTTCTTTAAAGAAGATGCAATAGTATTTTTATTTTCTTTAATTCCAATAAAAAAGTTTAGGTCTTTTTTCTTATTTGGTTCGATTTCAATTTTGGTTTTAACTGTGGCAATAGAGTCATTCCATTTACCCAATTTTTTACTTAGGCTTTTTGCAGATAATCCAGCGGGATTTTGTAGCGATCCATATTGCCCAACAAATGTATCTTTATCACCATCATAGTCAGATATTTTTTCGGAGCAGGAAATAAATCCGAGATATGGATATTCAATATTCCAATGCCCTCTATCCCCGAGAGGAATTTCCCACAATCTTTTTGTGGCGGTCATACAATTTAGTTTAGAGTCAAAATGAGTTTCTAAAAAAGTTTTATGAAATTCTCTATGGTGATCAGAAGATGAGCCAAGACACCATTCAAAATAAGTAAAGAAAGAAAGTGATTTTTTTTGTAATGTCTTATTTTCGATATCAAAATTCCATACTTCAATATTTTCATCTACAGGAATAAAAACAGTTAATGTTACTTTAATTCCTTTATATTCAGAAGTAAATCTTGCATATCCAAAACCGTAAGATACTTGATAAGAATCTAGTTCCGTTTTTACAGGCATCCAGGTTGGAGACCAAATATCGTCGGTTAAATTATCTTTTATATAAAAATATTTTCCCCAATTATCCTGCACCAAATCCTGATGCCAGCGATTTAATCTGTTAAACTCTGAATGAGTATCCCAACTGAATCCACCGCCCGTTTGTGAAATCACTAATCCATACTTACCATTTGAGATTACATTTACCCACGGCTTTGGTGTTCTGAAATTTGTAATAATATATTCATTTCCATCTGCCGAAAAGTGTCCAAACTTTGTAGAAAATTGTTCCATTAAGTTTCCATTTAAAGAGAATTTAACAAGAATTTCGAATAATTAATTCTGTGGGAATTTTAATTAAAGAATGACGTTTTCCATTTGAGCTATTTAGTCTTTCAATTAATAATTCTGCGGCTGCCCTCCCCACCTCTTCAATTTGCACTCGCACTGTTGTTAAGCTGGGATTAATATATTTAGACATAAAGATATCATCAAATCCAACCAAACTTATATCATCGGGTATCTTAACATTAAAATAATTTGCTGCATCATAGCAGCCAAGTGCCATCATATCGTTAGCTGCAAAAATAGCTTCTGGTTTTTCTGACAAACCATATAGTTGGATAAATCCATGATAACCGGAATCAATTGTAAAATTTCCATCAACAATAAAAGATTTGCTGATGCTTACACCATTTTTTTTGCAGGCATCAATAAATCCTTTTTTTCTAAGATAAGCATCATAGTTTTCTGGGGGACCGGTTATGTGAGCAATTTTTTTGAATTTTTTCTTTTTAATCAAATATTCTGTTGCGTTAAATGCACCCTGATAATTATCAATTGTGACAATATCAAAATCACGCTCCTGCCTACCAGCACCAATTAAAACGACTGGAATTTTAGCTTGATCCAAAATACATTTTAAATTGTCTGTCATAGCAGACATTAATAGTATTACGCCTCCTACTAATCCTGTTTGTGAAAAAGTTGCAATAGAATCCGCAAGAGTACGATGTTTATGAGAACTAGCAACCATTGTATAGTACCCTTTTTTATAGGTAATCTCATCCACACCACGGATAATATCAGTAAAAAATTCATCAGAAATGTCTGGTAAGATTAAGCCAATGGCGTAAGAAGTTTTTTTTACAAAATTTCTTGCAACCAAATTTGGTTTGTAATTAAGATCATTAGATATTCGTAAAATTTTTTCTCTGGTTAGCTCTGTAACACGAACATCATTGTTAAGGGCTCTTGAAACAGTTGCGATTGATACATTAGCTTTTTTAGCTATCTGTTTAATTGTGGGTACCATAGTATTTCAAAATCCAAAGGAAGCAGAATATCTCTACTCTGCTTCCCAAAATGATCAGTTAAATATATTACTTTAATAAAGTCATTTTTTTGCTAGATGAGAATTGCACGCCATTTTCACCAACGGCTGTCAGCTTAAATAAATAAATTCCTGAAGACATTGTAGAGGCGTTTAGTTGAGCTGAGTGTTTTCCGGCTTCAACTTCACCTTCAGCTAATGTTATAATCTTTTGTCCGATAAGATTGTAAACGTCAAGAGTAACGTTGGATTTTACAGGAACTGCAAAAACTATGTTTGTTGTAGGATTAAATGGATTGGGATAATTTTGTTCTAGAGCAAATTCTAATGGTAATGTAAAACCAAGATTAACTACATTCGAATACTCGAAAGCACCATTAAAGTCTATTTGCTTTAGTCTGTAGGCATGGTTTACACGTGTTGCCACATTTCTATCTGTAAAAGTATACTGTTTTTGTTCAGTTGTCGTACCAAAACCTTCAACGAAGGCAATTGTTGCAAAATTTGAACCATTAATACTTCTTTGAATTTCAAATCCTCTGTTGTTTAATTCACTTGCAGTAGCCCATTTTAATTGAATATCATTACCAACAAATGCACCGGTAAACGAGGTTAATTCAACTGGAACAACTTGTGGAGTAAAACGGATATAATCAATGTAATTAACACTTGCATAAGTTCTTGGAAAGTCTGGCTTTTGATCTGGAATTAAAGTTAAAGTGGCTCCAGTTGTACCGATATCAGAAGAATAATTGAATGTCAATTCTTCCCATTGATTAATTAAAGTATTTGAGGTAAAATGATCCTGATTTGGCGGCTCAAGTTTTAAATTAACAGGGCTAATGACATTTTTGTAAACTAAAATTTTGACTATACAATTATCAGCAGTTATAAGCATATCTGGAAAATCTGCAGACCAAGCACCTCCCCAAGGATTACCATCAGCAGCGATCATGAACATAGCACAACTATCTGAAGTGTTTAATCCGCCTGGAGCTGGGTTTGCAACTATATCAAACATACCAGTGGCTCCGAGATCAAAGGGATTCCAAACCCAGTTATTACCAACATTCTCAAAATCGATAACCGGCTGAGCGTACAGGACAACAGAAAAAAGGAATAATGAAGCTAATAGAAATCGTTTCATAGCACTCTCCTTAAAATAATTTTAGAATAAGTTAATTAGAAGCAGAATGTAAACGTTTACATTGTGGTTTTAAACTAATCCAATATTAGTAAATTGTCAAGAGATTCAATCAAATATTTTTTACCCACCAACCATTTCTATGTAACTTTAGTCTAATAATTGTAAAAAGTTAGAAATTAATGGCATTAAGCGATAATCAACTAATATTAAATGCTCAGAATGGAGATGTATTGGCTTTTGAAGAGCTGATTTATCGTTACGATAAAATAGTTCTCCGCATTGCCTTAAAGTACACCGGTGATTCTGATGATGCTAAAGATATTTATCAAGAAGTCTTTATTAAAGTATATAACGGTTTATCAAATTTTCAATTTAAAAGTGAATTTTCAACCTGGCTTTTCAGGATAGCTTCAAATACTTGCATCACTTTTAAAAGAAAATATGCTAAGGCAAATCATTTTTCTTTGAATGACGAAAAGAATGAAAATTATGTAGCAACAATTCCTGATAATAGATGAGTCATCCCCTGAAAATATAGCAGTTAATTCAGAAAATGGTAAAAAAATAAACGAGGCTTTAAATACGTTATCGCCAAATCAAAAAATGAGTTTTCTCCTAAAACATTATGAAGGATATAAGATAAGAGAGATTGCAGAAATGATGAATTGTAAAGAAGGAACAATTAAAAAATATCTTTTCGATGCTGTAAAAAGATTAAAGCTGCAATTAGAAAACAGTTACTAAATTTTAGTCAGATGGAAAAACAAATGGAACACAATGATTATAAGGAAATGATTCAGTTTTATCTTTATGATGAACTTGAATTAAATACAAAAAAACTATTTGAAGAACACATTAATGCATGCAACGATTGTATGCTGGAATTAGAATCATATAAAAAACTTTTTGCAGATATTCATGACGATAGTTCTTTCCCAATAAATCCAAGTTTATTAACAGAAGCACGCCTTGAATTAAGAGGTCAGTTAAGAGCACGGCGCAATCAGGTTTCGTTTTTAAATCAAATATTCAACTCAATTTATTCAGTGATAACAAAACCAGTTGGCTTAGCATTTAGTGGAATTTCAATTTTGTTAATAGGAATGTTTGTTGGTTATTTAATTTTTAAAACACCGGGAATTGAAAATCAACAATCAAATAATTCTCTAAAAGATCAAATAAAAATTAATAACATAATTTTTACTGATCCTGATCCATCTGATGGTGTAGTTGAGTTTACATTTGATGCTGTAAAACCTGGACATTTTAAGGGAAACATTTCCGATCCCAAATTGCAGCAGCTTCTAACTTATGCTGTACTAAACGAACAAAATCCGGGTACAAGATTAAATTCAATTAACGTTATTAACGCGGTTCAAACTACGGGGGTTGATGATGAAATTAAAAGCACTTTGATAACTGTAGCAAAATATGACGGCAATCCGGGTGTGAGAAGAGAAGCGCTTAAATCATTAAAAGAAATTCCTATTGATACTGAAATTAAAAACGCGTTCATTTATGTTTTATTAAATGATACAAGTGCAGGTTTACGTATTGAAGCAATTAACACCTTAGTTGATGCCGCAAAAAAGGGATTTAATTTTAGTTCTGATGATCTGACAAAATTTCGAAATAAAATTCAAGTTGATAATAATAATTATGTAAGACTGCAAGCAAAAAATATTATAAAGGAGTACTGATATGAAAAAGCAAATATTCAAAAGTTTATTGTACACAAGTCTGTTTTTTATTCTAACTGGGTTTGGTGTAATAACAACAGCGACCGATAAGGAAAAAACTTTTAATGTTGCAAAAGGTGATAACCTGGAAGTTTCAATTTCAAATGGAAATATTATTATATCAACCTGGGATAAAGACCAGGTACTTGTAAAAGCCATGGACATTGATGAAGATGATCTAAAACATCTTAAGATTGAACAGCAAGGAAATAAAGTGATTGTAGAATTTAATGGTGAAGATTCGGATAAATTTCATGTTGAAATTTCAATTCCTTCAAAATTTAATTTAGATCTTTCATCAGGCGGTGGCAATGTTTCTGTAAATGGCAATATTAATGGGAAAGTGGATGCTTCTACTGGTGGTGGAAATATAAGCATTAATGATGTTGCTCAAAAGTTATCTGCTTCAACCGGAGGTGGAAATATTTCTGTAGGAAGTATTAATGGTGAAACAGAATTATCAACCGGAGGTGGAAACATAAAAGTAAAAGATGTTAATAGTAAAGTAGAAGTATCAACAGGAGGTGGAAATATTTCAATCGGAAATATTGGCGGCAATGGTGAAGTTTCAACCGCAGGCGGAAATATTTCTGTAGGCAAAGTTTCCGGAAATGCGGAATTAAACACTGCCGGAGGTAATGTAAGCCTGGATGGTGCCACTGGAAAAGCTGAGGTCAATACAGCAGGTGGAAATATCACTCTTAAAAATATTTCAGGATCGATTGAAGCAAATACTGCTGGAGGAAATATTTACGCTGAATTAATTCCTGCAAGTAATTCAAAAAGTGAATTAAATACTGCAGGCGGAGATATTAATTTAACTATTCCATCAGATTCCAAAGTAAATATTGTGGCAACTGTTTATGTTGGAAAGCGTGCCAGTGATCCGGATGTTGAAAAAATGATTAAGTCTGATTTTGAACCAACAACAGTAGATAAAAGTTCAAAAAATCTTATCAAAAAATTTATGATTAATGGCGGCGGCTCAATGATTGAGTTGAATACCGCAAATGGAAAAATCAAAATTAATAAAAAATAGTTAATCTTATTTACCGCCTGATGATGCTTAACTTCAATATTTTTCAGGCGGTATTATTATTAATAAACCGTTCATCATTTAACATCACCTTTTCTAAAAATTATGGACATTCTAAAGTTAGAATAAATTATTATTATGTAAACAAATATGATCAATGTGATGATGGATCTGTCCATGTACAATATGTAGCACTCAAATAATCCAATTAAAAAAGTTTAATAATATTTTGTCTGATTTATGAAATTATTTGCTATTCTATTTTTATCAATAATTATTACTGCAACATTTTTCTGCTCACCCCAAAAGGATTCAACCAAGACTCTAATTTCTTATAAGCTGGATCAACCGTTAACAATAGATGGAGTCTTAAGTGAAACCATTTATTCAAATCAGCCGATTACCTCATTTACACAAAAAGATCCTGACGAAGGGATTCCAGCAACCGAGAAATCAGAAGTTTGGATTTGCCATGATGATGATAATATTTATTTCTGCGGCAAATTTTATGATTCGAACCCTGATTCAATAGATGTTACATTAATGCGTCGTGATACTTTTATCGAATCTGATTGGTTTTGGATTTATGTAGATCCTTATAATGATGATCGAACTGGTTTTTATTTTGCTGTAAATCCAGGCGGTTCTATCGCTGATGGAACACTTTTCAATGATGGCGGAATGGATGACTCCTGGGATGGAATATGGCAATCCAAAACTACTTTAGATCAGCACGGATGGAATTTGGAGGTGAAGATTCCATTTACACAATTAAGATTTAAAGAATCAGAAAAAATGGTATGGGGTATTAATTTAAATCGTGACATAAAACGCAAGCACGAAATGTCTTTTTATATTTTAGTTCCTAAAAAGGAAAGCGGTTTTGTATCAAAGTTTGCAGATTTAATTGGATTGGATGGTATAAAACCCAAACAACGAATTGAAATACTTCCCTACTTTGTTCAAAAAGCCCAATACTTAGTTCATGATATCAACGATCCCTTTTATAAATCAAATCAATACAGAACTTCATTTGGTGCAGATATCAAATTTAGTTTAGGAAGCAACTTGAATGTTGATGCAACTATTAACCCTGATTTTGGGCAAGTAGAAGTGGATCCTGCAATTGTTAACCTATCAGAGTTTGAAACTTTTTATAGTGAAAAGAGACCTTTTTTTATTGAAGGTTCAAATATTTTTTCTTTTGGTTTCGGAGGTTCCAACAGTAATTGGGGTTTTAATTTTGGTGTTCCTGAATTGACTTACTCACGACGAGTAGGAAGGACTCCTCAAGGAAATGTTAATTCTGATGGAAATGTGGACTACCCTTCAGAGACTAGAATTCTAGGTGCAGTAAAGTTAACAGGTAAGATTAATGAATCCTGGTCAATCGGGGCATTTAGTTCTTTGACTGAAAGGACATTTGCTAAAATTCAGACATCTGATGGTATTAGAACTGAAGAGCAAGTTGAACCTCTGACTCACTACGGAGTCTTTAGAACTCAAAAAGAATTTAACTCCGGTAAGCAAGCAATTGGCTTAATTTTCACCTCTGTAAATAGAGATTTAAATAGTGATAATCTCAAAAGTTTACTAAGCAACCAGGCATATACTTTTGGCACTGATGGTTGGACATTTCTAGATGATGATGAAACTTATATTATAACAAGTTCAATGATTGGTTCTTATACTTCGGGAACTAAAGATTATCTTAAAAAATTGCAAAAACAACCTTATAGATACCTTCAGCGACCTGATAAAACATATATGCCAATTGATACAAATAGAACTTCGATGGCAGGCTACTTTGCTCGAATAGCCTTAAATAAACAAAAAGGAAATTTTTATATTAATGCAGCACTTGGTATTATCTCACCTGGATTTGAGTATAACGATCTCGGTTCGCAGTGGTTTGCTGATCGCATTAACGGACATTTGGTAACGGGTTACAGATGGTTTGATCCTGACGAAATATTTAGAAGAAAAAATATTTTTATAGCATACAATACTACTTCTGATTTCGAAAATAATATTGAAAGAAGTGGATTTTACATAACATCATCTTTTCAGTTTTTAAACTATTGGGGAATTAATTTTAACCTTTCAAATAATTTTAACTCTGTTTCAAAATCTTTAACTAGAGGAGGCCCAAAGCTTAATATCCCGCCTAATTATTCTTTTAATATCAGTGCTTACACAGACAGCAGAGAAAAAATTATTATTTCACCCGAGATTGGATTCTGGCGTAATGAAATTGGAAGTATTGAATTTTATTCTGAATTAGAGCTGGAGTGGAAACCAAGTTCACGTATTAGCCTTTCGATTGGTCCTGAATTCTCGACAAATAACACTTCTTTTCAGTGGGTGAGAAATATTTCTGATGAATATGCAACGAGAACCTATAATACGCGATATGTGTTTGCAAATTTAGATCAAAAGACAATATCTGCTAACATAAGGTTAAATTGGATTTTTTCTCCTACTTTAAGTTTACAGCTTTATATCCAGCCGCTGATCTCAGTTGGTGATTATACTAATTTTAAGGAACTAATTAATCCACCAACTTTAGAAACAAAACTTTATGGAGATGATGGTTCTCAGATAAGTTATAACGTAGAAACTAATAAATACTATATTGATCCCGATGCAGGAGGACCTGCGGCAGAATTTAGTTTTTATAATCCTGATTTTAACTTCAAATCACTACGTGGAAATTTGGTTTTGCGATGGGAAGTTTTACCTGGTTCCGTATTTTATTTTGCTTGGACTAACAGTAGAGTGAATTCTGAAAATCCGGGAGAGTTTAATTTTAGAAATGACTTAAGCAATCTGATAAACTCGGAAACTGATAATATATTTTTGGTTAAATTCTCGTATTGGTTAGATATATAGGCTTACTAAAAAGTAAATACTAAGGACTCTCAAAATTATATAAAATAACTTTAGAAAAATTACTTCGAAGCTAAAGTATTTGAAAGTAATTCTAATAATTGCTTTTTCAAATACGGTTTTGAGATGTAATGATCAAATCCCGTTTCCAGGAATTTTTCCTTATCACCTAGCATTGCAAAGGCTGTTGCAGCTATAACCGGAATGGATTCATATCCAGCAGTTTGTTTTATTTTCTCTGTAACCTGTATTCCATTAATTCCGGATCCTAAGTTTATATCCATGATAATTAGATCGAATTTAGTATTATTTATTTCTTGAATAGCTTTTTCACCATCAACAGCAAATGAAACATCATAAGTTTTGATTAAGAAAAGATTTATAACATCTCGAGAAGTTGCATCATCTTCCACAACCAAAATTTTCTTTTTAATTCCATTTGGTGAACTTAATAGCTGTACGTTTTTTTCCTCTTCAGTGTGATCAATTTCAACACTATCTTTTTCTTCTTCGTTAGATTCAGATTCGCTTTCTACAATTTCCTCTGCATACAAAGGAACCTGGAAAGAAAATTCTGATCCAACCTTTGGAGTGCTTTTAACTGAAATTTGTCCGCCAAGCAATTCAATATATTTTTTGCAAATGGTTAACCCTAAACCGGTACCCTGAAAACCTCTACCTAATCCTTCTGAAACTTGTCTGAATTCTTCGAATATTAATCCGAGGCTTTCTTTTGGTATACCAATCCCTGAATCTTTAATATTGATTATAAAATTTCTATGAAAAACTTCAAGTGTAATAAAAACGCCGCCTTCGTTTGTAAATTTTATAGCATTGTTAATTAAATTATTCATTACATCTCTAAGCATACGAGGGTCTGTTTTTGCTATTACATCATAGGAAGGCAGAGCAATTTTTAGAAATAATTTTTTTCTTCCGGCAGCAGCTTCAAAATGGAATTTAACACTCTTAACAAGTTCATTAAGATTAACCACCTGGTACTCAATACTGTGTTTGTTAGCTTCTAATCTTGAAAGATCCAGAATTAAATTTAATGTGTCGATTAATCTCTGCCCGCTATCGTGAATAGCTTTTGCCATTTGTTTGTGATTATCATCTTCCACTTCGGAAATCAGTAAATCCGAATAACCTAAAATTCCAATCATCGGAGTTCTAAGTTCGTGGCTCATATTTGCTAAGAAAGTAGATTTTAATTTATTTGACTCATCCGCTTTTTCTTTTGCTTCAATCAGTTCTTTTTCTTTTAGCTTCAGTTCTGTAATATCTTCACCGGAAAACAAAACTCCGGTTATAGTTTCATTTGCGTCTCTTAAATAAGTGTTGTGAAAGATTAATGTTTTTATTTCTTTACCTTTTGTCACGACTTCACTTATAAAGTAATCAACCGGTGGAATTTTACCTCTAATAACATCAAAGTGTAATTGCTTATTCTTTTTTCTATTACTCTCAGTAAAACAATTATCAAACCAATTTTTCCCGTTTAATTCGCCCTGCATGTATCCAAGTACTTCATCACCTTTTTTATTTATCAGTTGTATGTAACCATCACAATCAAGAAGTGCTATTATTGTACCGGCGATATCCAGATATTGTTTTGTTTGATCACGTTCTTTTTGAAGTTCAAGATTTGTAACAGCCAATTCCTCTGTCCTATCTTCTACTCTTTTTTCGAGTTCATCATTTAATGTTTCCAATTCCTCCTGAGTAATTTTCCTGACCTTTATTTCTTCTTCTAGATTTTTTTTCTGATCAAAAAATTCTTTTATCAGATTAGCAAAAACCCCATACTCACTTCTTGTATTCATGAGGTTTTTTAATCGTTCTGGTTTATTAGCAGTAATACTCCCGATGATATTTGAGATTGGCCTTACGATTTGTAAAAAAAGTGCAACGGTTAATGATATAGATAACAAAAGGAAAATTATAACAAGTAGCAAATTTTCTTTTTTTTCAGAATAATATTTTTGCTTAAGAACCGAAGATTCTTTTTTCGCAAACAAGATTTTTTTTACTATTCCGTTTTTATCTTTTAAGTTAACGAAGGCATATGTAATAAATTGTTTGTCTGAAACACTTTTTAAATAGCTACTCTCTTCACTTAAATCAATTAGCTTAATTTTTGTTCCAGTACTTGCCGAGACTTTATCTAATATTACCCTATCTAATAAAAATTGAGTGCCGCTTTCCTGTAATGGAAGAGCATTTATGATTGATTGCTTTAGTAGTAAATTTCTTTCTTCGGATAATTCATTAATTAACTGTTTTTCATTTAACTTTATGTAAATAACCGTTCCTGCAAATGCAAAAAGCACAAAAAGGATTAGTAAGATTAAACGATTTTCAATTTTATGAAACATTTCTTTTAACGATTCTGTAATTCACTTGATAGTAAATTTCATTCTCTTTTATTACCAAATTATAAATTTATGAATTGACTTATTGGAAGTTGTAACCCAGAAAGACAAAAGAGGAATTAGTACAAATTGTCCGGCAAAATCGAGTATCAGTTTCGGTTGCATCAACCTGATAATCGCTTTCAAATAAGTCAATTATACTCTTAATTATCGAAATAATATCACAATACTTTATGATTATTTAAGGTTTTTTTAACAAAATTCAAGCAAAATTTTTAAGTATGATATCTCTCAACTGCTTTTGATTGAAAGGTTTTGCCAGAAACCCGGAAAATCCTTCCTTCAAAAACGTATCCTGATCCATTGAAGAAGTGTAGCCTGTTATAGCTATTATTGGGGTTTTACGGTATGCTTCAATTTTTCTTATTTCCTTCATTAATTCTAACCCGCCAACACTATCCTTAAGGTTAATATCCATTAAAATTATATCGTAAGATGTTTTGTCAATGACTTTTAAAGTATCCTCATAGTTACTTGTGTGATCTATTTTAGCCAAGTTATTAAGAAAATGCTTCATGATTTCAACATTCATCAAATAGTCTTCAACGATAAGTAAATGAGGCAGACGATTTATCTCGCTTAATTCTTCTTCTAAATTTGAAGAAGAGTTTTCTACAATGTTTTCTATAACAATTGGTTTGAATGGTAATGGCAATAAAATAGAAAAAGAAGAGCCCTGTCCTTCTGTACTTGCAACTTCGATCTTTCCATTTAACAGTCTAACCATTTTTTGAGCAATTGTAAGACCCAACCCTGTGCCTTCGTAGCGGCGTGTAACACCTTCACTTATTTGTCTGAAAGCATCAAAAATTAAATTAAGATTTTTGGGAGGAATTCCTATGCCGGTATCTAAAATTTTAACTATACAAAACTTTCTATTCTCTTCATCAAAAATTTCATCAGCAATTATTTTAATACCACCTTTTTCAGTGTATTTAAATGCGTTATCTAAAAGATTCCTAAATATCTGCTCTAACAGTTTTTCGTCTGACGAAACAATGATATCTTCTTTAACAATTTCAATTTCAAGAGAAAGTTCTTTTTCGCTTGCAATGCTTTTATAACTGTAATCAAGATATCTTACAAAATGAGAAAGGTTAATATCAGTATAAGTAACTTTTACTCTCTCAGATTCAAGATCGGATAGTTCAATAATTGAGTTAAGCGTATTAAGTAGTCGGTAGCTTGATTTAATAATTTTATTTGACATCTCAACAACATTTTCATCCTCAGATTCCTCAAGCATTATTTGAGAAAAACCAATAATAGAGTTCATCGGAGTTCTGATTTCGTGATTAAGATTACCAAGTAAATGTGTCTTAAATGTATTTATACTATTTGCTTTTGTTAAGGCCAGCTTTAATTCAATCTCAAGTTCTTTTTGCTGTGTAATATCTTGTTCAATCGAAAGATAATGAACAATTTTACCAAGCTTGTTCTTAATAGGAGAAATAGACAATGAAGCCCAGTAAGGTATATTATTTTTCTTAACATTCATCACCTCACCGCGCCAAACGTTTCCTTTTTTTATCTCATTCCATATTGTGTCAGCATCCTTATTATTAATAGGTTTTATTTTAGCTGCTTCTTTACCTGCTATTTCTTCATATTTATAGCCGGTGAGTTCAGTATATCTTGGATTTGCGTATTCAATTATATTTTCTGTATCTGTTAATAAAACTGAAGCGGGGCTTTGCTTAACAATTTCAGATAATATTCTTAACTCATTTTCAGCATGTTTTCTATATGTTATATTTCTATTAATTGAGATAAGTGCTTTTTGCCCCAGATAATCAGTAACAGAAAGGTTAATCTCAAAGAAAATTGAAGATTTATCTTTTTTAAAAGCCTCTAATTCAAAAGTCGGAACATCTTTATTATCCGCAGCTTCATTTACTTTTTCAGTAACAAATTTTACATCAGTGCAAAGATCAAAAAAAGATTTTCCGATAAGTTCTAATTTATCATATCCAAATGCTTCACAACCTCTAAGATTTGTATTTAAAATTATACCTCTTTCCGGTTCAAAAATTACAATTGGGTCATGTGCATTATCAAAAAGATTTTTATATGCTTGTTCTGATCTCTTAAGTTTGTTCTCTGTTAAAATTCGTTCTGTAATATCTTCTGCAATACCAATAATATTATCTTGGCCGCTGATGCTTTTGTTAGCGTTTTTAATGCTTGAACTTATCCATCTTGTCCCACCATCTGGTCTTACTATACGATATTCTATTTTGCCTAAAAATTCTTTGCTTGATTTTGTTATTTGTATGGCTTCCAATAGTTTTTTGCGGTCTTTTGGATAAATTGAATTTAGCCAAAGTGATGTATCTTCAATTACATTCTTACCTTCAATGCCCCATACTCTATCAAACGCAGGACTTACATATTTTAATTTTTCGCCTGTCTCATCACTTGTTAAGGTGAATAGTACGATATCTATATTATCTGCAATTTGTTTTATTCTTTCTTCACTTGTACTAAGGGCCTCTTGTGTAGAAAGCAAATCTGTAACATCGTGTATAGATTCAATAACCTTTGTAACTCTTCCATGTTCGTCTTTTAATGGAGAAAATAAAACATCCACATAAGCAGATTTTCCGTTTTTATTGATGTGATTGTGTCTAACAAGTTTTGAGTTACCCTGATCAAATACACTTTTCAAAGCACATTCAGCCCCATTTTCGCAACAGGGTGTGTCAAAATTGTGCGTTATTTTGTGGCACTTTTTCCCAAGTATTTGGCTTAAATCCATACCGGAACGCTTTATAGCAGATTCATTAATATCAATAATATTATAATCTTTATCTATCACCACAATATCTTCGTGCATACTGTGCAACAATGATCTAAAGTAAGCTTCACTTTCGCTCAGCGCAACTTCTGCTAGAATTCTTTCCTTCTCAACTTCAATACTGTTTAATGCAAAGGCTACATCCTCAGCAAGTGTGTAAAGTAATTCTATTTCCCCTTGATCAAAGGAATATAAATTGTCTGACAAAATTATCAAGTAACCATAAAACTTATTT
This sequence comes from uncultured Ignavibacteriales bacterium, assembly GCA_963706055.1. GTDB lineage: Bacteria > Bacteroidota > Ignavibacteria > Ignavibacteriales > Ignavibacteriaceae > IGN3. The sequence continues at coordinate 51,883 of CAVPND010000031.1, forward strand.
CGATACTGCATTGGACATATAACTGCCGATGGATTTTTGACTTTGCTGTTATCAAGTATTTTATCAAAAAACTCTTCTGCTTCTTTTTCTCTAAAAATTGTAGCCCTGTTATTTGGTAAATCTTTGTTTAACAAACTTTTTAAGTTTTCAGTGAAAACATTTTTTTTAATTTCAATTTTATGAGATTTTTTAGAAAGTTCGGAAACCAGGATTGGACTTGATTTGGGATCCAATTCATTACTTATCCATGCGGCAACATAATCTTTTGAATTAATAAGTATGTTACAAGTTTCGGCTAATAGTTTTTCGGGTATGCTTTCATTAATTATTAATTTATCAATACTTCTTATAGCTAATAACAGCTGATTCAAATGCTTAAGTGATCTATCAGTTGAGGATTTATAAATAGCAGTTTCTATCATAGCAGCTAACTCTTTATCTCTTACAGGCTTAGTTAAAAACCCATAAGTGTGGCTGTCCTTACTGCGTTCTATTGTCTCATGATCCGCATAAGCTGTTAAATAAATCACTGGCAACTCTGCTTCTTTATGTACTCTATCGGCTGTTTCTATTCCACTTAATTCTCCTTTAAGTTTTATATCCATCAAGATGCAATCCGGTAGTTCTCTTAATGCTAATTCTATAGCTTCTTCACCTGTAGCAACAGGACCAACAGAAGCATAATTCATTTTAGTAAGAGTTCTTTGCAATTGAGAAGCAACTATAGCGTCATCTTCAACTATTAGAATTTTATTTTGAACTTTGTTAGTCTTCATAATCAAAACTGATGGTATAATTTGTGCCGTTGCCTTCATCAAGTTGAATTGATCCTGCTAACTGATATTTGATCCAAAAATTTACCAGTTTTAGACCAAGTGAATCTGTGTTTTCCCAATCAAAGTTTGGCGGCAGCCCAACACCATTATCAGAAATTATAATTGTTATTTTATTTTTATCTTTTGATAATTCAACATTTATCTTCGGAATTGTACTAAATACATCCGGGAACGCATATTTTAAAGAGTTTGTTAAGATCTCATTTATAATTAGTCCACAAGGCATTGCAGTTTCAACGTCAAGTGAAACATTATTTGCGTTAACATGAAAACTAATGTCTTTTCCCAGACCAAATGCCTGTATTACGTTAGAAGTTAAATTATTTAAATACTCGTCCATATCAACTTGGGCTAAATAGTCTGATTGATATAACTGTTCATATACTAAAGACATTGTTCTTGCTTGTTCCTGAAGTTCCTTTAAAAATATTTGTACGTTCATATCATCCAGTTTATCAATCTGCATTTCAATTAAATAGATCATAGCCTGTAAATTATTTTTAACCCGATGATGAACTTCTCTTAACAACGCATTTTTTTCAGCAAGAGTACCATGCATTTTCTCTTCTTCTTTTTTTCTAATAGTGATGTCTTGTGCATGAGCAATGATAACTTTTTTGCCAAAATATAATCCACTATATAACTTTATATCTTTTAGTGAAAATGTTCCATCCTTTTTCTTACCATAAAATTCAAATTGTTGCGGTACGCCGTTAAATGCGCTTGCAATTTTACTATTTATATCGTTAAAATCATTTTTATCAGGTGCTGAAAGAAATTCTGGTTTTTTTCCAATAATCTCTTCTTTTGGATAACCATTAGAATCGATTGCTGCTTTATTTGCGTCTAGAAAATAACCAAATTCGTCTTGGATGTATATTGCGTCTTCAATTGTATTAAATAAATTTTTATAGCTTAATTCACTTTCTATTAAAGCTGCTTGCATTCTCTTGTATTCACCAATGTTTTTAAGAATCCCGATTATCTGAACTATGTTATTATTGGAATCTTTAGAAAACACAGATAACTTAATTTCAAACCATTGATAACTTTTGTTTTTATCCTTTAGGCGGATTTCAAAAGAATTTAAATTTCCATTAACAGAGTTATTTAATTCATTAATAGAATTTTTAACAAGATCATAGTCGGAAGGATCTAATATTTGTTTTCGAAATTGAAAACCGATTTCTAAAAATTTTTCTTTTGAATATCCAAGAAACTCTGAAGAAGAATAGTTTGAGTAAGTAATTGTTTTTGTTTTAATATCTAATACGAATATTATGTCAGTAACAACTTGAAAAATATTTGTGGTTAATAAGCGCTGGAATTCAGGCTCTTTGGTGTAAGTTTTTTGATCACTTATAGCGGTTTTTGTTTCAATCATCTTATAAATTAAACTTTCAGAAAACAGATAAATTCTAATAGTGCACTATGAATTAGCCACTTTTATGCCAGATTTTTATAGATATTCTTTTTAATAACGATAGTAGGTTTTTATATGTCATAAAAAATACTGCTGTTTTTGATTGATTTTCAAACAATACAAGATAAGAATAACTAATTACCTATCATTATAAATAATTCACTTGGCTTAGATTTTTGTTTTTGAGGATTAAGATTCTTGATTAGGAAAATATTTCCGCAGATTATTTTTTTTTACACCTAAGCTGGACTTATGTGTGCTCACTTAAACTAACTGGAATTGTGAAGAAAAACTCTGAGCCTGCTCCGGACATACTTTCAACCCAGATTTCGCCGCCATGTTTTTCAACAAAGTCTTTACATAGAATCATACCCAGACCGGAGCCCTTTTCATTTGTTGTACCCGGAGTAGTAAAGCTTTTATTCATACCAAAAAGCATTGATTTTTGATTTTCATTCATACCCACGCCATTATCTCTTACAGAAAAACGTATCATTTCATTCATTCGGGTTGCAGATAAAATTATCTTTCCGTTCCTGTTGGTAAACTTTATAGCATTACTAACAATATTATTAAAAATAGATTGCATCATATTTTCATCAGCGTGAACAAAAATTTCTTTTTCAAGATAATTGGATATTGAGATATTTTTTTGTTCAAAATTTGATCTTAGTAATGCAATTGTATTTTCAGAAATAGTGTACGCATTTACAGGTTCAGGATTAAATTCTATTCTGCCAGTTTGTAATCGGCTCCATTCTAGTAGGTTTGTTAACAATCCAATTGTTTGTTTTGAGATATCAACAATGCTAGATGCAAATTCTTTTATTTCTGCTTTCTGAAGATCATCAATATCATCAGCAAGTATTTCAGCATATCCAATTAATGCAATAATCGGTGTACGCACATCATGTGCAATTATAGAAACAAATTTATCTTTTGTATCATTTATCTGTTTTAAATCTTCTGCAATTTTTAATATCTGGATTTCATTTTGCTTTTGACTTGTAACATCTCTCAGCAACATTAAAATTTCATTTTTATGACTTTTAACAATTCGTGCTTCATAATGCTTTTCTGCATCGTGATTCTGCATTTTGAATTCATAAGTTTTCAAATTACCAGAAGAATAAGATTCTTGTACCATCAATTGGAGCTGTTCAGCTATTGTATGAGGGAAAATATCCCAAATCTTTTTGCCAATAATATATGATGGAGAAATCGGGAATTCAGAATTGTTACCGGCTTTAAAGTCAGTAAACTTTCCGTCTTCAGAGAGGATAAACAACATATCAGGCAATGCTTTTATAATAGCATAATCACGTCCAATTACATCACTTATAAGTTCATCAACAATTTTCTTTTCCGTAATATCTTCTGCTATACAATCGTAGTAAACTGAACCATCGATACTATCATAACCTTTTTGGACAAATTCGTTAACGTATACGGCCCGTCCATTTTTGTTACGCCATTTGGATTCTACACCTTCAGTACTATTTATTTTAAAGAAATGCTCTTGATATTTTGTGGCTGAAAAATTTTCTCTAAAGGATTCTTCGGTTTGATAAATTTCCATCATTTCATCAAAGGAATTTAATCCCAGCATTCGTAAAAATGTTTGATTTGTATAGATCGGTACGCCCTCAGATGAAATTCTGTAAAACGCAAAGTGCGGACTTGCGTGAAAGCTTGAAGATATGTTCTCTTCCCTGATTAAATTTTCTGTCGTTTGCATCAGTTTAATAAATCAATTTTCTACAAAATAGCATGCTCCCTTTCAAAATCTTTTCAAAAACCTGATGGCTATTTTAATGAAACTCCACCTGATTTTAAGAAATGAACTCAAGATAAATTACAAGTTAAGTGCCAGTAGTTTAAGTCATAAATCTCAAAATGATTTACTTCTATGTGCTATTTTTGACGTGTAATTCTATTATTTCACCCTGGAAAACAGTTAATATTACAATTTTTATTATATCCTGTGTAAAAAAATCCTATAGGCTAATATTGTGCACAAATTATTAAAGAATTTTAACAACCGGAAAAATAAGAGTCACTTTAGTACCTGTCTGTTTACGACTAACAATTTCGAATAATCCGCCCATCATCTTGGTTAGTTTGCTTGCTATTGCTAGTCCTAAGCCTGCCCCTTGAAATTTTCGGGTGAAACCTTGCTCTTCCTGTGTAAATGGTTCAAGTAAAAACTTAATATCTTCTTGATTCATACCTTCCCCCGTATCTGTAATTGTAATGTAGGCAAACTGACTAAATATAAAAGACCTTAGAACAATTTTTCCATCTGTCGTGTATTTGATAGCGTTCTCTGTAATAGCTGTAACAATTTTTTCAAGTTTTATCCAGTCAATTTTTATAAGCACTTCCTGCTCCGCAAGCTCTAGAATAAGGTCTATACCTTTTTTATTAGCTTGTTGATGAAGTTTGTTGTGAATTGATTTTAGAACCTGATTACAATTAAGATATACATAATCAAATACTAATTCGCTCGATTCTATTTCGGACATATCAACAATCTGATCAAACAAATGTGAGATTCTTGATAGAACTTCCTTAACTAAGACAACTAATTCGGAAACTGTTTTAATGTCATTTGTTTTTATACTTTCTTCTAATATCTCAGAGTATCCAGAAATTGCATTAAATGGTGTTCTGATTTCGTGAGACATATTTTCGATAAATGAGGATTTTAGTTTATTGAGCTGAACTTCTTTTTCATAAGCAGTCTTAATTTTATTTTGATAATTTTGTTGATCGGTTATGTTGTTAAAAATTATCATTATATATGATTCATCTTCGGTGCTAATATCCATTAAAGATACTTTGCATTGATAATGAGTCATATTTTGCTTTGCTTTAAATTCAATAAAGGGTAAGGAATCATGCAGCAGTATTTCGGAATTTTTAAGAACTAGTTTTAGAACTTCATCTTTAAAAAGCAACTTCAGATCAATATTAGAGATTTTTTGCTTTTCCAAATCAAAGATTCTAAAAAAGCCATTGTTAGCTGTTTCAAAAAACAGTTTATCCTTTTTGTGTTTAATTATAAAAAGAGGATCACGAATATTATTAATTATTGATTTTAATTTATTCTCAGATTCTTTTATTATAATATTTTTTTGAACATAATCCGTTATGTCGTGAGCTATCAACATAAAAGTATTTGGTGTGGCCCCGGTATTTAAAAACGGAGTTAGTCTTAATTCCTTATAAAATATTTTACCATTATCCTTAAATGAAATGATCTTAACCCAGCTTTGCCTTAAAAAGAAGGCTCTTTCAGCGGTAAGTAAATCGGCTTTGGACAAAAACTTTTCCAAAGGAACACAAAAAAACTTTTCATACAATTCATCAATAGCAAATCCTAAAATCTCCTCCATTGATTTAGATAAAAATGAAATTTTACCACTTGTATCAATTATCATCACCGGTAGATTTGCATATTCGATAGCTGCATGAATTGAGTTAATTCTATTTTCAAGAATCACTTCTCTTTCGGTCTGATGAAAAACAAGAAAAAGATATTGCGTCTTATCTAACTCTATCTTTTCAATTTCCACATCGTACTCTCCAAAAGAAGATTCGGATAAACCTTTTAATCTTAAGTTTATGGATATGTTAGAATAACTGCTCTCACTAAAATCCAATAAGAGCTCTGCCAGATTTGCATCAGTCTGCAGTCCGGAGATATTATTAATGTTTTGTAATCCAAATGTGATTTGTGCAGTTTTATTAGAATAGACGATCGTGTTATTACTGTTGAGGACAATTGTTGGTTTGCTTTCTATAAGTGCATTAATTGGGATCTCACCCTCAATAGCAGAAATTGAGTCGTGTCCCTCTAATCCTTTAACGCTTAACATTTATTTGCTGTATTCGGATTAATTTTTTCTCTGGATTGAATGTTGCAAATTTTAATTGCTTGCTAAATGTTTCACCAAGAATTTTTTCTACAAAGACAATTAAATTTCTATGTATAAGTGAGATTTCGTACCTAACATTATTATGTAATTCATCCAGAAGGAAATCATTTACTTCAGGGCTAATGGAATTATTTAAAATTATGCTGTCGTATGAAGTGAATTTATCGAATAGTTTTCTTAAGAAAATTGTATCGGTTGTGATCAAAGGTTCGATGTAAACATCAGAATTAAAATCAAATGAAATAAGAACTTGATATTTGTGAGAATATAAGTTTATTACATTTTCATTTATAATTTTGTAAAGAATATTTTCTGCATGGCAATCACGAATGTTTACTTTTGTCTGGAAGTTTAGATTTTCAATTCCGAACTCTAATAAAAACTCATCATTTTCATTGTGCTCCAATGATTTAAGATTCCATTTAAGTTGAGACAAATAACGAAATGCGGATGAAAAACTTAGCGAATCAGAAATACCAGATTTGCCACTGGAAATTCCAGGTAAAGAATGCAGACTATTTATAAAACGTGAGTTGTTTTTAAATTCTGCAGTAGCAGCTATATTTTCAATTTTTTTTAACATTTTCCCAGTTCTTAATTGTATTATCGAAAAAAAAAGGGAAATATTGAGCCAGAAAAATTGGAATTAATCCAATTTAATCATGTTACTATTATCAGAATAATTGATGATTTGAGGGTTTTCTAGATGAGTTAATTGCTGCACAAAGGTCTGGATTCTTTCAATTGCTTGTTTCATAATCTCAAAATCTTCATCCGTTTGATCCGAAGATTTTAAAGCGGCAGTTTCCATCAAATTGTTCATAGCAAGTTTAAGACTGCTTAGAGGATTATTAATTTTATGGCCGATAGTGCAAGCCAGTTCAATAACGGCTTTAGAATGTTCTATTGTTTTAAGTTCTCTTTGAAGATTAAATATTCTAATCCCCGATCTGATACGAGCAACAAGTTCTTGATTCTCAATTGGTTTCATCAAAAAGTCATCAGCCCCAACATCCAAACCGGTAACTCTATCTCTAAGGGAAGTTCTCGCAGTTAAAATTATATAATAAATAATTTTAAGTTTCTCATTATTCTTAATTTGATTACATAACTCAAGCCCATCCATAATCGGCATAGTCCAATCAGCAAGAATAACTTTTGGTGTAAATGTTTCGAGTAGTTTAAGTGCTTCTTGTCCGTTATTAGCAGTAACAACTTCAAAACCATTTTTAGTTAAAAGTTTTTCTAGAATAAAGCGTGTATCACGCTCATCTTCTACAACTAATATTTTATCTTTTTCGATCAAATTGCTAAGTAGTTATTTATTTTTGTCAGAAACCGATTATAATCTAAAATAGGTTTTGTAACAATTTCTTGAGCGTTAGTCTCAGCTAAATAGTTTTTCAATTGATTTGAAAGTGAAGAGGCTGTTACTAAAACCAACGGTATATCTTTTGTTCTTTCATCAGATTTAATAATTTGTGATAACTTAATACCGTCTATTTTTTCTCCGTTAAGATAAGAATTACTTAGATTTATATCCATAAGTATTAATCCAATATCGTCATTTAAAAGGGTTTCTAATATTTTATCCCCATTATCGGTTATTATAGTTTCATATCCATTTTTATTAAAAAACATTGAGTAAAATTGCTGTGTAATTTTATCATCTTCAACAATAATCAGTTTTTTCATTTTGGCTCCTCTGTCGCAAATTTTATAATTATACTTATTCTTCTGTTCACAAGATTAAAAGGATCCTTTTTATCCAATAATCTTGTATCTGCATACCCTCGCACCTCGTCAATTCTTTCGGGCGCAAGTCCTCCTGAAACAATGATTCTTCTTGATGAATTTGCTCTGTCAGTACTTAATTCAAAATTTGTATAGCCTCTTCCATCATTAGGATAAGGTCTGGCATCTGTATGTCCTTCGATAATTATTTTATTTGGAATAACAATTAAATTTTTACCAATTGCTTTAAGAAACTTTTGAGCTTCGGGTCTTAACTCTGAAGTTCCAATCTCAAAAAAAACATCATCATTTGATTCCATCATTTCAATTCTCAGACCTTCATCAGCAATTTCCATTTTTACCTGATCCATCAAATTTGAAAATTCACCGTTTGCCGAAAGATCACTTACGATAGAATCTTTCATAGTATTAAGTTTTTCAACTTCCATTTCTCTTTCTTTAATCTTATCAATTACAGAAGTTGCACTATCTGTAGGTAAATTCATCATTCCATCTAATACAGAAATAGCCTTCATCTTTTCAGAAAACCCAACGGGGTCTTTAAAATAACCAGCAACGTTTTCAATAACTTTTTCATCCTGTCCCAAAATCCAAAGAACGATAAAGAGCGCCATCATAGCGGTAACAAAATCAGCATAAGCTACTTTCCAAGCACCTCCATGGTGTCCGCCATGTTTATTGATCTTTTTGACAATTATTATATTTTCTTCCCCGCTTTTCACCTATTCTTTTTTCCCTCTCATAAAATTCTCTAATTCACTAAAAGTAGGTCTTTCTTCAGAAAAAATTGTTCGTCTTGCAATTTCAACAGCAATAATGGGTGGATTACCTTTTGCATATGCTACTACACAAGCCTTAATTGTCTCAAGGTATCTCATTTTTTCCTCAAGCCCCACTTCTAGGTTTGTTGCTAAAGGTCCAACGAATCCGTATGCAATTAAAACTCCAAGAAAAGTTCCAACTAACGCGGCGGCAACGTGATGTCCTACGACAGCAGCACCCTCATCAATTGAGCCCATTGTTATAATTATTCCAAGCACTGCAGCAACAATTCCGAGACCGGGAAAAGCATCGCCCATTTTGGTGATTGCGTTTATTGCAGGTTTTGTCTCGGCTTCAAGAGTTCCAATTTCTGCATCTATCAAGTTTTCTAATTCGTGTGGTGGAACACCTCCGGAAAGCATTACTTTCATTGTATCGCAGAAAAAAGTCTTTGCAAGTTCGTTGTGTAAAAATTTTGGACTTAAAACTAAAATGTCGCTTTCTTCTGGATTTTCTATATGCTTTTCGATTGCAAGTAAACCGTCTCGTTGTGCTAGAAGAAAAAGATCATTAAAGGCTTTTAGTAATTCAAGATATTCCTCTTTAGAATATGCATGTGATTTAAAAACACCAGGTATAGTTTTAATAATTTTTTTTATAACACTCAATGGTGCAGAAATCAGCAAACTTCCAATAGCGGCACCCACTATTACAATAATCTCTGCTGGTTGGATAAGAAGCACAACATCACCGCCGGCAAACATAAATCCACCAACAACTGATACCGTAACAACAACAATTCCTATAATAACAAACATCTTATTTCTCCACGTTTAACTCAAATTGAGTTTTAGGCACCAATGAAAACAATTTTTCACATTGATTGATTATGAAATTCCAATCAATTCTGTCAGAGGCTAAATTAAACTCCAAGTTTCTGCAAATTTCAGTAACCTGCGGTAATCCAACCGTTTTTCCCACCCCTTTTATTTGATGAAATATTACTCTTAATTTATTTTTATCTCTTAAGCTTACAGAATTAACAATTATTTTTTTTTGTGATGGAAATGATTCTATAAAGATTTTCTGCAGATCATTTACAACTTCATCATGAAAATCAATGGACTGTACTTCTGCACTTATTTTTCGTTGAAGTTCATATCCCATTAACTCATTAACAGAATTAATCAGATCATCGATGTTAAAGGGTTTGATTAATACTTTGTCAGCTCCGTTTTCCATAGCGGCAATCATATTACTTTTGTTTATGTTCCCGCTTAAGACGATAACTGGAATATTCTTAAGCTCATCAATAACTTTTTTTATCTGGAGAGTTTTTATACCATCAAGGTTCGGCATAAGAATATCAAGAATAATGAGATCTGGTTTATTAGAAAGCGCTTTTTGAATCCCATATAAACCATCTTCACAACTCTCTGTTTTACAATTGTATTCATCAAACAATCTTGTTAGAGACGTTCTGGTCAAATCAGAATCATCAACTATTAAAATTAGCGGTATTTTTCTTTTGGATATCAATTAGATAATCTTCTTAATTTTAAGTTTTGTTATATCAGCAGGTTTATCTTTAATAGCTCTTATTGCTTCAGCAGAACTTTCTTTTACTTTATCGTATAGTTCTGTTCTAACAATCTGTATGTTTTGCGGAGCATCAATTCCAATCTTAACTGTATTATCAGAGATTGAAATAATTTTTATAGTAATACCATTGCCGATTTTAATTTCTTCGCTTAGTTTTCTGGTTAGTATTAGCATTGTATTAACTTTTACTTTCTTCAACAAACAGATTGTAGTCGATAGGATATTTATCACTATCGATTATTTTTTGAAATCCACTCTTTGCCTCTTGATTAATGTAAACAGGGGCTTTGAGGTTTGCTTTTACTTCTGCAGGATTTTTACTCAAAATTACTATTCCAAAAGCTTCGTTATCATCTATTACAGGAAATTTTTCATCGATTACTCTTAATCCAATTAATGGAAAAGCAATGTCAGGCTGTTCGATGGAGTTTAACCAATAGAAAATATCATCATCTGGTTTGATAAAAAGATATTTATGGAGGTTTTCAAATCCGAAAAGCCCTTCTGCAAAACTGATAACTAAATCTTCAGAGTATTCAATTTCGCCAAACTGATATGTATCTAATTTCATAGTCCTAGTTTTATTTTATGATTATAATATCTACTCTTCTGTTGGTGGCTCTGCCAGAAATATCATCATTAGATTCCAGTGGTTTATATTCCGAATATCCAACAATTGAAAGTTTCTCCGGATTCAATCCCTGCTCGGTCATCAAATAATAAGCTGTACTTAAGGCGCGCGCCACTGATAAATGCCAGTTTGATGGAAATTGTGAAGTGCTGATTGGAATATTATCAGTATGTCCTTCAATTCTAACATCATTAGGCAATTTTTTAATAATTGCAGCTAACTGCTGCAAAACTATTTTTGAACTTTTTTTCAATTCAGCACTTCCTGAAGGAAAAACTATGTCTTCCAGAATGTGAATCGTAACTCCCCGCGAATTTTCTTCAAGTTTTATTGAACTAGTATAATTATTTTTTTCAATCAAACTAGTTATATCAGATTTCAAATTTCCCAGTGGTGGTGTTATCGGAATTTCAGCATCAGGAATAACCTTTATAGTTTGAGTAGGGCCGCCGAAAACATTACCGATAGCATTTACCATTTTCTCATATTTCTGAACATCAAGGTTTGATGCAGTATAGAGCAAGATAAATAACCCTAGCAGCAGAGTTATAAGATCTGCATACGTAATAAGGTAACGGTCTTTTTCACCACCTTCAGCAAAAGGTGATTCTTCAAACTCATCTACCTGAATCTTTTTTCGAACTCTCTTTGAGGAAGCATACTCTCTTGTTCTTTTTGGGATAGCATGCTTACCAATCTTGACTTCACCAAATGGGGGATTTCCCCACTCTGTAATGCCAAGACCCCCTGTAATGAGAGTTCCATCATTTGTTTCTCTTCTTGATGACATTTTTTTAATTTATCTGCAATTGGTAACCAAATTAAGTTTGCACTAAATACACCCCAAAGAGTAGCGATGAATGCAGTTGCAATACTTTTTATTAATGAATTAGGATCTGCTCCGGCATGTGAAAGAGCCATAATCAATCCCATAACAGTTCCGAGAATCCCCATGGTGGGTGCGTATCCACCCATTTTTGTAAAAATAAAGATATTAGAATAATGTCTTTCCTGAACTGATTTAATTTCTATTTCAGCAAGATCTTGTAATGAATCAGGATCTGTCCCATCGACAGCATTGCGCAGTAATTTTTTGCAAAAAAAGTAATCTACCTTATTAATATCTCTATCAAGTGCCAGCAAACCTTCTTTTCTTGCCTTATAAGAAAACTGAACTATGGAATTTATAACTCTTTTAGGTTCAAATTTTTGAGGAAAGTATGCAAGCTTAATAAGTTTGAACATATTAAGGAAATTATCATATCCAAAACCTATTATTACTGCTGCAAAAGTTCCTCCGAATACAATTATCATTGGCGGAATTAGAAACAGAGCATTAACTGATCCACCCTCAAGCACAAAGGCTCCAAAGATTGAAAAAACTCCTAAAATTAATCCGTTAAATGCGCTGTATTTTTTTATCATAAGTAATCAAGTAAAGACTGTGTTAAAAGTATTGACCCAAGTTTTTGCGAAATCTGAAGCAGATAATCCTGGTTTTGCAAATCAATAATTGCTTTTGCCACATCTACACCATTTTCCTTCTGAGCTACTTCCTGCAGATTATAAGTCTGTTGAGTTAGCATATTGTCGAGCGTTGAGATCTGGTTAATTATATTTCCAACTTCTGATTGCTTTGATATTAAACGCGAATTAAAATTTTCTACTGCTGTTATTTGTTCGCTCGTCGGTACAATTCCATTTCTTAAATCAGTACTTATTTTCTTTAATGTGTTGAATATATCCATAGACTGATTTGCAGAAAAACTTATTGCTGTTGATGAATTATTTTCAGATAAAGACTTTAGATTTAAAGAGAACTGAATATTGTTTGCTGGTAAATCAATGTCGATCGATAGATTGGAAGTTGATCCATCTACAGAAACTAAGTTACCATTAGATGAATTAAATACAAGTGTTTTTACAGCTGGTGAAGTGAATACAGTACCTCCCCCACTATCAACAATATTATAAGTCAACTCATAAGTATTATCAGCAGTTTTTTGATAATTTGTCTGGAGCTGGTATTCATTTCCCGAGTTATCATAAACAGTTGTTGAGCTATTTGTTAACGTACCAATTGAATCTGCCCTGTTAAAAAATCCTTTTGATGAAACAATTGTTCCAAATAATTCTGAACCGGGTACATTTATATTTCTTACAACACTTTGAGACAATTTAACATTTATCTTCCCAGTGGTATCTGTGTTCACTCGGTAAGTTTGATTGTCTGGCGAAAGCCCGTATGGTTTGTTAGAATAATCTGTTCCCCCAAAAATATATTTACCATCAGTTTTGCTATTAGCAGTATCAAGCATAATTTTTAATGAATTATCAATCATATCTGCATACAAATCTAAATTTTGCTGATTAATTGGATTCTGAAGATCTGTAAGCTTGCTGACCATATCTAATACTTCAGCTTGAATTGTTTCCATAGCAAATGTTGTTTCATTTAATATAGAAAAACTGTTCTGAATATTTTTTTGATAAGTTTCAATCTGCCCCAATTGGTCTGAAATCCTGAAGAGCCGGGATGTACCAAGCGGTGAGTCAGAAGGTTTTTCAATTTTATTACCACTAAGGATTTGTCTATTTAAAAGAGACATTCTATCCTTGATTCTATTTGTATTTCCAATATAGTTGTTGGAAATAATTAAATCGCTTATACGCATATTACACCATATCTAAAATAGTTTTAATAACATCATCAGCAATCTTTATTAGTTTGGCTGATGCTTCATACGATCTTTGAAACTTTAAAACGTTTGTCATTTCTTCATCAACGGAAACTCCTGAATTTGAAGCTCTCATTTGCGCAAGCTCATCCAGAACCAATTGATTTGCCTGAGTATAATTATTTTGAAGCATTCCATCATTTCCGAGTTCATTTATCATTAAGGAATAACCTTCTTGTAACGTATTGCCGTTTAATAATTTTAGATCTGTAAGCTCACCAATTTGTATAGCAATTTCCCCATTGCCTTCATCCCCATCCAATGATATTGCAATTTTATTCGGGTCATCTAAAATTTCAGAGTTAATAACAAGTCTTCCATTTGCATAACCTTCAAAAAAGTTAAGCCCTGTTTCCTGAGGATCAGATATTGTATATCCGGTTACATGCTTACTATTTACAGCTTCAACAAGTTTATTTATTACTGCATCAAGTTTTGCCTGATAAGAAGGTATCTTCTTTGAATAAACATCTGATAAAGCTTTTAGCTCTCCACCTGTTAGCACTATAGGATAATTTCCATCTTTAAGCTTTATGTTTAACTTTCCATTTGTTTCTTCAGCAACAAATTCAGAAACATGCATTTTATCAACAGCAAGGGCCCCTCCGATAGAGACAACTGCTGAGTTTGTATTATCATAAACAACGCTAACGTTAACCAGATTACTTAATTCCTCAACTAAGGCATCTCTTCTATCCAAAAGATCATTAACAGGCACACCTCCCTGAGAGTTAGCAAATTGTTCCTGGTTAATTTGTTTGATCTGTTTTAAGATCGTATTAACTATTGTAACATTGTGTTGAAACTCCTGACGGATATCAGTTTTAAGATTTTTTAGAGAATCATTAACAGAATTGACTTTTGCTGATAGATTGTTGGCAGCATTAAGCACATTTGTTCTTAACTCAACAGAATTTGGAGTAACAGCCAATTCATTAAAGCTGTTAAAAAATCCTGTCATAAGATTTGAGATACCAAGATCTGAAGGTTCTGAAAATATTTTTTCTATACTTCCTACTAATTGACCCTGCCTATTGTTATCAGAAAATTTTGAATTAGTACTGATAATGTGAGAATCAATCAAAGTATCTCTTACTCTAGTAACATCAGAAATCTTAACACCATTTCCCCACCCAATTCCATTTAGAAAATTTGGTATTTCCGTCTCAAACCTTATCCTCTGTCTTGAGTAACTTGGGTTTGCTGAATTAACTATGTTGTGTGATGTTACTTCAAGAGCTCTTCTGTATACAGCTAAACTCCTGGAAGAAATATCAAATATTCTAGATAGTGACATTTTTTTACCTAAACTTTTCTATCAAAAAAATTCTCTTTTTTGGAACCGAGAATATTTTTAATTAAGTCGCGAATAAATTGTCTTGAATTACTAATGATTATTTCATTCTGTGAATTCAATAGAAGAACTTCTTTAACTTTTTCCAATAAAATTGTTCTAACCTGGTTAAATTCTTCATAGACTTCAGGATCAATCGCTAATAGAACATCAGCCAACTTATCAAGACCTTCATTTTTATCAACTTCAAGGTTATAATGGTTCAATGCCAGTGTTACTGCTTCTGATCTATTATCTTCACATTCTTTTATCCGATAAAGAATTTTTTCTTCCTGCTCTATAGCATTTTCAATATCATCAATGTTGCTATTAACAATTGATCGCTGCAATAACTTTAGTGTGTTAATAAAATCACTTAATAAAGTAATTTGTTCATAAGTCAGTTTTAAAATTTCGTCATAGTACATTTTTTGGCTCCTCAAAATTCTTTAGATAACCAATTACACGCTTTACATAAGTTTGAGTTTCTGTAAAAGGTGGAATTCCATTGTATTTATCAACATTTCCGGGTCCTGCGTTATATCCAGCTAAAGCAAACTTTAGGTCCCCATTGTATTTTCGAAGAAGTTGGGACAAATATTTAGCCCCCCCCATAATATTTTCTTTTGGATCCCAAACATTATTTATTCCCAGGTGTTGAGCTGTGGAATCAATTATTTGCATCAACCCCTTTGCATTTGCAGTTGAAACTGCATTTTCTTTTGCTGATGATTCTGCAAGTATCACAGATTTAATGATATTTTTATCAACACCGTAAGTTTCTGATGCGTGATTAATTATTTCATCGTACTTGCTTAATCGTGATAAAGATTGATTTGAAGGAGCAACAACTGGAATTTCCGTAGAGGTACTGGTTACTTCAATTTTTGGTTGATTCTTTAAAGGTGTTAATTTTGGATTTAAAACATCGATAGATAAATTTTCACCTGTTAATCGTTTATATATTTGATCTGCCACTCCAAGTCCCGTTCCCTTTGAAATCTTATCTGCAATTTCAAACTGGAAAATTGAGTCAAAAAAATCTCCGCCAAAATTATTTTCACCAAACATCCCACCATTTGTTGTTTGATTCATACTTTTTAACATCATTGATGTAAGCAAACCTTCAAACTGCTTTGAAACTTCCGCCATTCTTTGTTTTTCAGAAACGGAAAGATTCTTTGCTTCCGGTGTGAATGGAATATGTTTCTGTTCGTTAGTTATTTTTAGACTTAAATCATTCATATCAGATGATAACTAATTCTGCTATTAATGCGCCCGCTTCTTTAAGCGCCTGAAAGATTGCAATTATTTCTTTTGGTGTAACTTTTAATGAATTAAGAGCACTTGCAACTTCCTGAACATTTGATGCACCTGAAATCGCAATTGTGTTTGTCGAATCCTGAGTTGCGTATGGAATCATGTTATTAACCACAGCAGTAGTACCGTTTGAAAAAGCTCCAGGTTGAGAAACAATTGGATAGTTTTCAATAGTAATATTCAAACTTCCGTGAGTTATCGAAACTGGTTTTATCTGAACATTTGTTCCTGCAACTATGGTTCCTGTTCTTTCATTAAGAACAACTTTGGCTACATAATCGGTTTGAACATTTAATACTTCTAACTCAGCGAGGAAGTTTACAATATTAGTTTGTCTGTCTTTAGGAATGTTAACACGAATTTCAGAAGCATCTACAGAAATAGCTGCGCTGTCTCCAAACACTGCATTAATTGAGTTAGCAACATTATTTGATGTGGTTAAGTCTGGCATTCTTAAATAAACACTAATTTGCTGGTTCGATACGATCTCATTTTCAAGAGTTTCTTTCATTACTCCACCCTGAGGTACTCTGCCAGCAAGTGAATGATTTTTTGCAACTCTGTTTCCGGTAGCAGTATTATAATCATATCCGCCAATAGAAATAGAGCCCTGTGCAAATGCATAAACTTCTCCTGCAATACCGGACAAAGGAGTCATCAAAAGTGTACCACCTAGTAAACTTGTTGCATCTCCCATAGATGAAACAGTTACATCAAACTTTGCACCTGGTTTGTAGTTTGAATTTAAATTTGCTGTAACCATAACAGCTGCAACATTTCTTGTCTTTACATCTGTTTGGGGAACCGTTATTCCAAATCTTTTAAGCATACTTGTTATAGACTGCATTGTAAATTGTGTTCTATAACTATCCCCCGTTCCTGCCAGACCAACAACTAAACCATAGCCAATAACCTGTTCAGCATTATCACCAGAGATAGTTGCGATGTCTTTAATCCGTTGAGAAAAGGCTACAGATGAGAAAAGAATAAAAAGAATTATAATCCGATTAAAATTTTTCATGCTTCACCTTAAAATATCCAATGGAAGAACTTAGTTAACCAACCGGGCGACTGTGCATCATCAATAAGTCCACTTCCTTCAAAACTTATTTCAGCATCTGAAATGTTGTACGATAAAACAGAATTATCTGCTCTAACATCTGTTGCCCTAACAACACCTTTAATATTTACCAACTGCTCTTCACCATTAATAGTAATTTTTTTGCTTCCACTGATAAGCATATTTCCATTTTCAAGAACTGATTCGATTGTTGCACTGATTTTTGTTTGTATCATACCAGATGATTCTGTCGATCCGGATCCGCTAAAATCATTATTAGAACCAATGCCAACATTAGCGTCTGGAAGATCAGTAGTGCTTATTTTCCCAGCAAGATTAAATCCTAAATCACTTTCTCTTGAGCTTTTTGTCCTTGCCTTATTAGTTGCAAGTGAAGACTCAACAACAATAATTGTTATCGCATCACCAACATAAGATGCTTTTTGATCTGAGAATAAAGAGTAGTAAGAATTCTTTCTCATGTTTTGTGGGAATACAATTGCTGCTAGAAGTACAGAAATTAAAACTATTTTTTTCATTTTATTACTCAACTATTACTTTGGTTGCGTCAATAATTTTTGCTTTAAAAATTTTATTACTTGAGGAAACAAATTCAATTAAATCTCCCACACCGCCATGCTGTCTTGCAAAAGCTTCAGTAGTTACAATCACATTTCCATTTCGGACTTCAGCAAATACTTTATCACCTGAACTTATCAAAGGAATTTTTTCAATTTTCTCTTCAAAAAGAATTTCTCCCTTTTTGATAAAAGATTTTGCCCGAAAGTCTTCAACTGCAAAATCAATTTTTACAGGATTTCCATTAATTCTTGTTACATCTAAAATTTTTTCTTCAAAAACCAATTTGTATAATGACTCTTTTCTTTCAATATCTTTACATGCCACCAAGAGTTTTTTTAACAACTTTACCTGTACAGAAACAATAGAAGCAGAACTTTTCTTTCCTTTTGTCGCGATAACTGGTATGTACGCAATACCCTTACCAAGATTTATATTTCTTGTATAATCAATTATAATTTCATCATCAGATGAATAATTTTGTTGAAGCTGTATTTCAATTCTCTGATATTCCGGAAATTCTTTTTGAAGATATTGAAGCACTTTCTCTTCAAATGATTGTGAAAATATTTGCGCACTAAACAATATGAGTAATAAGATTTTCACTATTTCTTATCTTTTTAGATTATTAGCCATTGTCATCATCTCTTCAACTGTTTTAACAGTTTTACTATTTAATTCATAAGCACGTTGTGCAGTTATCATAGATATCATTTCTTCTACAACATCAACGTTTGAGGATTCTAAATAACCCTGATGTATTTCGCCAAAGTCATCAAAGCCCGGATTTCCCAGAATTGGTCTTCCACTCTCTGGTGACTCAGAATAAAGATTATCACCTAATGCAATCAATCCACCAGGATTTAAAAATCTTACTAATTGAATATTCCCTACTGGTATCCTGTTGCCATCGGACTGCTGAAGTTCAACATTACCATCTCTTCCAATAATAACACCTACTGAATTTTCATCAAGAGAAATATCAGGGTCGAGAAGATATCCGCCAGTAGTACAAAGATTACCATCAGAATTTAATTTGAATGATCCATCACGAGTATAAACGAGCGTACCATCAACTTTTCTAACTTGAAAAAAGCCTTCTCCTTGAATAGCAACATCAAGCGGGTTGCTGGTGGCTGTAATATCACCCTGTAAAAATGATTTTTGAGATGTTGATGGTTTTACACCATTTCCTACTTGTACGGTTCCTGTTCCTGAAGTAGAATTACCTGGGGTGGTGGAGTTAACGGTATTCACTACAACTTCTTGATACATCAGATCCTGAAATTCTGCCTTATTTTTCTTAAAGGCTGTTGTATTCATGTTTGCCATATTATTTGAGATCACTTCAATGTTGATCTGTTGTGCATACATTCCTGATGCTGCTGTTCTTAATGCTCTGTTACTCATATTAACCTCTTGTTACTCTATTATATTCTTCCAAGATCATTTGTTTTTTCTAACGAACTGTCTAAATAATTAACCATTTTATATGCTGTCTCGTAATCCTTAGAAATGTTAATCATATTTTCTAATTCAACCATTGGGTTCACATTGGATTCTTCCAAGTAACCCTGTCTAACTTCAAATTCGGATTCTTGTGCAAAATCTTGAATATCTTGAGTTGAATTAAAGTTTAATCCAGTTTTTCTCTTTTCATAATCATCTATTTTTACAATAAGTAAATCAGCAACATGCATATCGTTTATGCTAAGTGCACCGTTGTGTGATATTTGAATATCTGTTTGGGCACCATTCATATATTCCATTAAATTTATTTCGCCACCTTTGCCCATAACTTTGTTTCCCTGATCATTAACAAGAAATCCATCATCAGATATTTTAAAATTTCCTTTACGTGTAAACTCATATCCATGCTTCGATTGAATTGTAAACATCCCTTCGCCAACTATAGCAAGATCTAATGGATTTGATGTTTCGTAAATTTCACCTTGAGATGTATCAACAGAACTTCTTATTTGAGAATTTCCTTCTGCTCTTAAAATCTCAGAAAACAAGCCTTCCCGCTTAAAACCAACAGTATTAATATTTGCTAAATTGCCTGATATTCTTTCCATGTTTTTATTTGCTGCCAAAAGGCTTCTTGCAGACTGATAAATTCCTTTAATCATATTCTTTCACCGTTGCTTAATTACTATTTACTGCACATCTGAATTTTTGCGGCTAATAATATCTCACCCGCGGGCATTTTCAATTTTTTAGATTTATTAATTAACTGCTTTTGATCCGAATCATTTATGTGTTTTGTCTTTCTTAAAAGCTGTTGTCTTTTCTTTTGTATTTTATAATCCGCATGGATTAATAATTTTTCTTCACGAAGCAATCCAATGTTGTGCTTAAACTGTGAGCTTGTTTTTCTTACACATCTTGCTCTCCTAAAAAGTAAAAAAACAATTGCTGCTATCAGAACAACGGCTACAAAAACTTTAATGATTACTAATACTGAAATCATAAGTTACTCTCTCATCTTTCTTTTTAAAGGGAAAGAAAATATCAAGTTTGTTCCATTTCCTGCTTCACTGCTAATCCTCATTTCCCCTTCGTGCTTTTCAATAAGATGTTTTAAAATATTTATTCCAAACTCTTTGTCTTCTTTTGCTAGTCCATCAATTGTATCTGTAAAAAGCATTTTAACAATAATTGTTTCACTGCTGTAACGGCTCTGAATTATAATTCCGCCACCTGTACCACGTAATGGATTTATTAAGCTGAATGAATTAATTAAAATCTGTTTCAGGCTGTTATAATTACTTAGAATTGATGGAATGTTTTCTTCAAGATCAAGCACACACTCACAAGCATCCGCATTTAAACTGTGCTCTATTACTTTAAAAAAATCATTAATAGCAGTATTGATTGAACAAGAATATAATTTTGGTTTGCTGTCACTATTGTTTATAAAGTTGCCTAAGCGATCAAGAATTTCTTTTATTGTATGAACCTGGGTTCTGATAAAATCTGTTGCATCGGAATCAAGATCTGGATTTTCTTTTTGGAGTAAATCCGAGTAACTCATTATTACCTGAAGCGGTGAGCCAATTTCTTCGATGCTCTTGCTTGTTAGTTCACCGATTGCAGCAAATTTAAAATCGTTAAATAGTTTAGACTGAAGGATTTGATATTCCGAGTAAGTTTTATTCAGTTCATTTCTTAATCGAACAAATTCCAATTTTGCAAATGTTTGATTTAATATTGTTAGGAGGGTTCTATATTCAAACGAATCTTCACTTAAATATTTAAGTTTTGTAAGTGAGGCTAATACACCTGAAAATCTATTGTTGCTAAAAATTGGAACAACCAGACAATTTAAACCCGAATTTACTGCCGCCTTATCCACATCCCATGGTAAAAACTTTGGATTTTTTGATTCTGCTATCCAATCAAGAATTCCATTCTTTAAAAAGTTCTTAACATAGTAATGAAGTTTTTGATCACAGGATTTGTTAATAGGTTTACATTCACTTGTTTTATCATCAAGAGAAAATATTTCAATATCCAGGAAAAATGATAATTTACTTATCTCATTTTTAAATGCATCAACAATTTGCTCTATTTGATAAAGTGAATTCAACTTTTCAGAAAATCCCAATAAATCTATTTGTACGTTTCCGCCAGAAAGTACATTAACTTGTTTGTACGCAATAGGAACTTTTGTTTGTGCTTTAATTTTGTATTTGCCATTGCCTGCCTTTTCAAGTTGTTCGACAGAGCTTAGAAATGGTAAATACTCCCGTCTATTTTCTTTTAATAATCTCAATTTAAAAACCTTACAAATTCAATTTGATTCCAGAAAATATCTTTGTAACCATCAATAAATCTTTCAACATCAAGTTCACGCTCAAGATTAAACTTTTGCATTGTAAATGGACTTAGAGTTATATCATTATCCCAAGGTGCACTGGTAAGTTTTAATCTGTTGGTAATGTAATCTGCAAGATTAACCACAGCACTTAAAATCGTGCTTGAATTTGTTGCATCAGGAGCATGATGATTAAGAATCGGTTCTGAGATTTCTTTTGGAAAGTTCCATCGATCAAGTAAGAAATATCCAACCTGTTCGTGAGTCATTCCAAGTACATCCAACTCAGCCTCATTAAATGTTAAGCCTTTTGTTTCAACAAGTTCAGTAACACTAATAAAACTTGAGTGTAAGTATCTGTGAATAATGGATATTCCAATATCGTGAAGAAATCCTGCAATAAAGGCTTCGCCCGAATTATTAAATCCAATATCCGATGCAAGTTTTTTACAGGCCGTTCCGGTTAGATAGGAGTGAAGCATAAATTCTTTTGAGTTCAAATATTTATCCGTTTTATTTCTAAAAGCTTCTGCAACAGAAAGGGCAGAGATAATATTTTTTAATTCACGATAACCAAGTACTAAAATTGCGTACTCAATTGTAGTAACTTTTCTCTGCAATCCATATAAAGGCGAATTTGCGATGGTTAATATTTTTGTTAACAAAGCCTGGTCTTTAGAAATAACCTTATTAAGCTCACCGGCTGTAGTGTATTTGTTATCCAAAAGTTTGATCGTTTCAAACATTACCTTTGGAATTACCGGAAGGTTTACAACACTCGTCAGAACTTTTTCGGTTCTTTCTTTTTTCTGCTGAATGTCTTGAGTATCTGCTATCATTGTCTCCTCGTTAGAATTTAATTGAATCTATCTGAACACGGAATAATTGTTCATAACTTTGAATAAAACTTTCTAAATAACTTTCATCACCAAGGTTTAGTATATTTATTATATCAAGATCTAATTCATAACTTTCATCCCACGTTAGATCTCCCAAAGAAAAACGTTGTGTCATGTAATCGGCAAGATGAATTATAGCAGCCATTTCTTTTTCATTATCTGCTTCAGATGGTTTGTGATGAAAAAGAATTGCATCACCAAGAGAGCTTGGTAAATTCCATTTTTCTATTAAAAACTGTCCTATCTCTTCGTGTGAAATTCCTAAAACTTTTTGCTCAGCATTTGTATATCTCATTTGCTGATCATTAACCAAGGAACAAATCTGCTTAAATCCCTCGAAAAAGTATCTTTGAATAACTGAAATCCCAAGATCGTGAAGAAGACCACAGGTAAATGCTTCACCGGATTTTCTGTAGCCAAGATCATCAGCAATTCTTTTTGCTGCACTGGCAGTAATTAGTGAATGAAGCCAGAAAGCCCTGCGATTCCAATTTTTGTCTTCTTTACTTCTAAAGGCTTCCATCATAGAGAGGGCGATAACGATATTTTTTATATGATCAAATCCTAATATCACAATTGCAAATTCGATTGTTGAAACTCTGCGGGGCAAACCGTACAAAGGCGAGTTTGCAACACTTAATATCTTTGCAACCATCGCTTGATCTTTACTTATAAGTTTTCCCAAATCTGAAGCACCTGTTCTTGGGTTATCTAACATCTTAGAAACTTCAACCATGATAAACGGAACAGAAGGCAGGTTTCTTATACCAGTAAGTAATCTTTTATTCTTTTCGCGAATTACTTCTGTATTTTCAGAATAATTAATCATTTAAAACCAGCAGTTTTGATTTTAGATCCTTCATAATGCGTGAGTGAATTTGTGAAACTCTTGAAACGGTTATTTTCATCAGCTCAGCAATTTCTTTGTAATTTAAATTTTCAAAATAGTATAAACTTAAAAGCAGTCTGTCTCTTTCCTGCAAATCTTTAATGGCATTCATTAAAAATTCTTTCATCTCAGTTTTTTCGATAGTAGTTGCTGCTGATTCAGTATCATTTGCAATTACTTCGCCCAGGGTATAGCCATCTTCATCTTCGGGTGATCTGCTAAGTGAAACGTTTGTGTAGAATGATTCGATTGATGATTCGTTTGTGTCGCTTTTAAATTTGCTCTGAAGTTTTCTTAATTCATCAATAATCTTCCCGCGTATTCTCTGAATAGCGTAAGTTTCAAACTTTGTTCCGTAATCCGGATCAAACCTGTCAATCGCTTCATTCAATCCTTCTATTCCATATTGAAAGTAATCTCTCTCATCTAGAATACTGTTAATTGCAAATTTTGAATGATGAATTACGTAATGAACCAGATTAACGTAATTAAGAATAATCTGCTTTTTTAAGATTGGCGATTGGTTTTGTTTGAACTGCTGCCAGAGTTCTGCATTATTCGTTTGCATTATTCTTTACTCACTTTTTTTTGACTCAACTGGTGTTAAAGTTTCATTTTTATTTATCATCTTAAAAACAAAAAGTACCACAACGCTTAATATGATTGTTAGTGAAATAAAAACTATAAAAGATTTAATAACCACATCCTGAAGCGGCATTCCTCTTTGACTGAAAAAAATCAGTGAAAAACAGAAGATCAATAAACCAAATTGTAATAGTATTTTATTCATTTATTTTTACCTTTTGTTAGTTTAGGCAAACCCTGTACCATTGTCGTCGTTGAAATAAAGTGAGATTTGTTTTGATTAGGAGCTTTTTTAGAAGCTTATTGACAAGTCTTAAATTGCAAGTTGGTTAATATTAAACACTTGATGAATTTTGCTAAGCTTGCTAACGGAGGAATTTATTGAGTTGATAACTTCTCCCGATTGTTTGTGTTCTGCAAAAAGTTTTTGATCCATTATTGATTTTCTTACTTCCAGAGATTCAGGAATAGTTGCTAAGAAATTAATTTTTGTTTTTATAAAATGATCGACAGCCGATTTTAAGTTTTGGAATGCCTGCGTACCCTCAGATTCTTCTATACATCTGTTTGTAACAATATAAATTCCATCTTCAGCTTTTTTATTCTTTAAAGCTTTAATAAGCACATATGCATCCATTAATGCAGTCGGTTCCGGATTTGTAATTATAATTTTTGTTTTTGCTTTTGATAACAAGTGAAGATTTTCATCGCTTATACCGGCGCCCAAATCAAAAATAATAAGATCGTACCTGGAAGAAATATTGCTTATTTCTTTTAATAGTCTGTTTAATTCATTGAATGAAGGATTGTCCAAACTTCGTGATCCCGCATCACCAAAAATTATATCAAAGTTGCTATTGTATTCAGTAATGATTTCATTAAATCCAGCTTTGGATTCAAAAAACATATTTAAAGATTTTTGTGGATTTGCATTTAAAAGTATATGCAGATTTGATAAGCTAAAATCAGCATCAATTAATAACACTTTATGCGATTTTGAATACTGATAAGAAAAGTTTGCGGCAAAAAATGTTTTTCCTGTTCCACCTTTACCAGATGCGATGAGAACTATTTTTTCAGAAACTATATCTTCCTGTGAACTAAATAATTTATCGAGTTCACGTATTCTGTCAAGTTGACCTGTCATGACCTTAGCTGACCGGTATAAATCAAACCTGCGATGTAATCTTTATCAGCTGAGATAATATCATCAGGAATTGTTTGCCCGTTAGTCAAAAACGCAATCGCGCTACCGGTTTTTGCTGTAAGATTGATAATATTTCCATGAACAACAGCTTCATCAATCTTGCTAATAATAAAAGCACCGTAATTAAAAATTTTAAATTTCTTTGCAATCTCAATAAGATTTCTGGTTGAGCTTGCTGCAGATAGAACAAGAAAAGTTTCGTCAACTTTAATTGATGAAAGAAAATCAAGATTAGATTTAAGTTGTGCATCGTTTTTATGATTTCTGCCAACAGTATCTATGAATACAATATCTTTCTTTGCAAATTTTTTCATTAGCGCAGGCATTTCTTCAGGCTGATAAGCAACAAGAAAATCCGTATGACTGACATCCGCAAAACTTTTTAACTGGTCTATAGCTCCAAGTCTGTATGTGTCAATTGATATTAATCCTACATCAAGTTTATGAATTATTTTTGCGATCAATGCAAGTTTTGCGATTGTTGTTGTTTTACCCACACCTGTTGGACCAACAAGAGCTATAACTTTATTTTGTTTTTTTACATTTAAATCCAAAGTCTTTGTTTGAATAAGGGACCCAAGACAGGTTTGCACATAATTTTCAAGATTATCCTTCGATAAAAAGTTTTTATACTTTTTAAGTTGTTCCATTATAGAAAGCACAACAGATTTTTGAACTTCCTTTTCAGAAAGATTTTTTATTATTTCTTTCATCCGATTATCTGGTAAAGGCTTTATATCCTCGACTGTAGTGTCTTTTTCAGATTTTGAGTTTACCCCATAAGTTTTACTAATATTTTGTTTTTGATTTTGGTTCTGCTGATAAATTTTTTCAGTCATGTTTTTCATTTCATCTGCAAAAGAAATAGTCTGACTCAAATTTTGTTTTATAACCTTTGCTTTTGTTTCTTCAGCTATTTCAAATTTGTCAACACCAGCTGTGATTTCGTATAACTTTAATCTATTGTCATTTTCGTCAACAACCATTTTGGTGCCCAGTATCAATGCTTCGGAACCTAATTCAGATTTCATAATCTGTGTTGCTTCTTTAAGTGAAGATGCTCTGTATTTTTTAATTTGCATTTGTTATCTCCAGATTATCAATAAATTCTATTTCAATTTGCGATGGAAGTTCTGTGTAAGAAAGTACAGTTACATTTGGAAAAGATGAGTTAATCAATCTATAAAAATATGGCCGTATGGTTGCTGAAGTTATAAATACAGGTTTGTACCCGAGAACATCAAACTTATTTACTATGATCTGCATTTTATTTTTTAGTTCTGATAGCATAACTGGATTTAATCCTAAAGTTTGCACAGATTCTTTTTGATTTTGGAAAGATGCTGTGATAAAAGATTCAAGCTTTTCACTGATTGCTGCAGCATGAATAATTCCATTTCCGTCTTTATACAGATTTGCGATAGTATTATTTAAAGAGTGTCTAACATATTCCGTGAGCACATCTATGTTTTTTGTAACTTTTGAATAGTCAATAAGTGCTTCTATTATTTGTACAAGATCTTTAATCGGGATTAATTCTCTTAGAAGATTCTGTAATACTTTTTGAATTGTACCAAGCGGCAGTACATCAACTGAAATATCATCTATAACAGCCGGATAATCTTTCTTAAGATTTTCAAGTAATTGCTTAACTGCTTGTCTGCTTAAAATCTTATCAAAATTTAATTTTAAAGTTTCCTGTAAATGTGTCGATAAAACAGAAATTGCATCTACAACTGTAAAATTTAAAAGTTCTGCTCTATCTTTTTCTTCTCTTGTTACCCAGTAACTTTGTAAACCAAAAGCAGGATCTTTTGTAGGTATTCCATCTATTTTATCTTCTATTCCACCAGGATCCATTGCCAAAAATCTATCTGGATGAATTTCAAACGATGATACAATATTGCCTTTTATTTTTATAATATACTCGTTTGGTGAAAGTTGCAGATTATCTCTAACTCTAACCGGCGGAATTAAAACACCAAACTCAAGTGCAATATATTTTCTTGTTGTAGCAATTTTATTAAATAAATTACCGCCTTGCGATTCGTCTACAAGACTTATTAAACCATAACCAATTTCTATTTCAATCGGATCAACCTGCAAATACTGCTCAACAACCTCTTCACCTTTTTCATTGCTTACAATTTCTTCCTCCAGCACTGTTGCCTGATTCTCATCACTTCTTTTCTTTATAAAAGATGTAACACCTAAAACAGTTCCGATAAAGACAAAAGGAATTGTTGGCATACCAGGTAAGAACGAAAAGACAATAACGGTAGTGGCTACAATGGCCAGCACACGAGGATTAGCAAGCAACTGAGTTTTAATTTGTAAGTCTAATGCCGTACCAGCGGCACTTCTTGTAACAACCATACCGGCAGCAGTAGAGATAAGTAAGGCTGGAATCTGTGAAACAAGTCCGTCACCAATAGTAAGAATTGTGTACTGCTGTAATGCTTCTGCAATTGATAAATCTCTTTGTCCTATTCCAATTACGAATCCACCAACAATATTAATTGCGTTAATAATTAATCCGGCGATCGCGTCTCCTTTAACAAACTTTCCAGCTCCATCCATTGCGCCGTAAAATTCAGCTTCACGTGAAATATTATCACGACGTTTTCTAGCATCAGATTCAGTTATCAGTCCTGTATTCAAATCAGCATCAATTGCCATTTGTTTTCCTGGCATGGCATCAAGGGTAAATCGCGCAGCAACTTCAGAAATTCTGCCGGAACCTTTAACGATTACCATAAACTGAACAATAAGCAGTATAATAAAAACAATAAATCCAACAACGTAATTTCCGCTAACTACAAATTGACCGAATGTCTCGATAACTTTTCCGGCATAACCATCAATCAATATCAGCCTGGTAGAACTTATGTTCAATGATAATCTGAAAAGTGTTGAGATTAAAAGTAAGCCGGGGAAAATCGATATATCCAGTGGTGATTGTATAAAAAGAGAAACAACAAAAATTAAAATTGAAACGGTTATACTTAATGCAAGAAAGAAATCTAAAAATCCAGCCGGTAATGGAATTAACATTAATCCAAGCATAAATATTAGCGCAAATGCTAAAAGTATATCTGTATTTCGACCAAACATTTTCATCACAGGCTACACAATACTTTTCTTTTTAGATTTTTTTAGATTGAAAACATAAGCAAGCACTTGTGCAACAGCTTTAAATAGCGATGCCGGAATTTTATCACCAACATCACACATTTTATATAATGCTCTGGCAAGTTCTCGGTTTTCCTGGATAGGAATATTATGTTCCTTTGCAACTTCTTTGATTTTCTGTGCAAGAATATCAACACCCTTTGCAATAACTTTAGGAGTTGCATCTTTTTGCATATCGTATTTAATTGCTACAGCATAATGCGTAGGGTTTGTAATAACAACATCAGCAGTAGGCAGATCTTTCATCATTCTACGTTTTGATGCTTCATACATTATTTTTTTAATTCTTGATTTTATCTGTGGATCGCCTTCGGTTTGCTTCCATTCTTCCTTCACCTCTTCTTTAGTCATCATCATATCTTTATTGAATTTGTACTTTTCCCATGCAAAATCTGCAGCAGCAATTGCAAGATAAACTAGTCCAATTTTCCAAATTAGAGCAAAAGCAGAGTCCAGCATAAAAACTAATATTTCGTTTATGCTAAATGATTCTAACTCGGTTGAAGATGCGATCAGATCATCAAGAACGTAATAGGTGAACAATGCAACTAATACAAGTTTAAACAGAGATTTTATCAACTCAGCAAAAGATTTTGCCGATATTAAATTTTTTACTCCTTTAAAAACATTTAGTTTATCAAATTTTAGCGACATTGCTTTTGGACTTAATTTTATTCCCACCTGTCCGATGTTTGATGCAAACACCATAATTATTAAGCCAATCATCACGGGTGCTAAAGTTATAGCGGCAAAGATTGACCAGTCCATCATAAAGCTGCTAATTAAAGAAAGACGATTTGGGAAAGTGTCTAAAGAACCAAATATCGAGATAGTAAATTCTTTAATTCTTGTTCCGATAAAACTTTGGAATAGATAAAGCATAATAAAACCGGTTCCAAATACAGCAACTGAATTTACTTCTCGGCTGCGCGCAACCTGACCTTTGCTTCGTGCATCGTCAAGCTTTTTCCCGGTAGGTTGTTCGGTTTTTTCTTTGCCGTCTTGTTCAGCCATACTAAATTCCCATTGCCTCTATTAGAGTATACAGTTTGCTTTCATAATCCTGCAAAAGATTTTTTATAACATAAAGGTATAGCGGAGTTATAGCCGCGAGCATTAAAAGACCTATTCCAATTTTAAGAGGTTGGGTTACAAAGAAAACCTGCATCTGCGGAATTATTCTAGCGATGATACCTTCTGCAATATGAATAAGGAAAAATGATACCATTATTGGAGATGCAATCTTTACAGCAATTACAAATACCGATGCCGCATAAACAACTATTAAATCATATACAGGTTTTGTTAGTGTGAATTTGCCAAGAGGAATTACAGAAAAAGAAAACTTTAAAGAACTAATTACATAATGATGACCGTTAATAATAAAAAATATCATTAACGCACCGTAATAAAGAAACTCACCTATTATATTATTATTGTCTTCAGCACTTGGATTAAAAACTTCTGCCATTGTTAATCCCATATCAAACCCAATCAATGTTCCAGCGTATGAAACACCCCAAAAAACAAATTGAAGCATAAACCCAATTATTAATCCAGTTATTGCTTCTTTAATTGATAATATAACAATCATATAACCCGAAGGCACAGAAGCGATTGCGTTTCTATCAATTGTTAAAAAGACTATATATGCTAAAACAATTGATAAAAATAATTTTGGAAGTGTTGGAACTACTTTGCTCCCGAATATCGGAGATGTAATTAATGCAGTAGAAATCCTAATGAAAATTAAAATAACGATAATAAAATCAACTATACCAAACATGTTCATCTCACCAGTGTGATAAACATTGTGAAATATTTTTCAGTAAACGATACCAGCGTGTCTATTATCCAAGGAAGCAGCACAACAATTGTAAGAACTGTAAAAAATATTTTTGGTACAAATGTTAATGTCATTTCTTGTATTGATGTTGCAGCTTGAAATATCGAAACAACAATTCCAACAAACATTGCTACTGCAAGAATCGGCAGCAGAATTATAAACGCAGTTGTAAAAGCATCTTTCAAAATTTCAACTAGTAATTCTTCTGTCATTTAAGCAAAGCTCCTTACAACAGAACCAATAATTAAATTCCATCCATCAACAAGAATAAAAAGGAGTATTTTAAACGGAAGAGAGACAAGCATCGGAGGAAGCATCATCATACCCATGGACATAAGAATACTAGAGATTATCATATCTACCATTAAAAATGGAATGAAGAGAAAGAATCCAATTATAAATCCGGTTCTAAGCTCACTAATAACAAAAGCAGGTATAACAACGTAAGTTGGAAGTTCAGTCCGATTTTTTGGTCTTGTCATATTAGCAAGCGATATAAATAATCCAAGATCCTCATCTCTTACATTTCTGAACATAAATTCTCTAATAGGTTCAATCCCTTTATTATATGCTTCTTCCGTAGTTATCTTTTCTTCCATCAAAGGTTTAAGAGCTTCTTCATTAACTTTATTCCAGGTCGGCGCCATCACAAAAAAAGTGATAAAAAGTGCAACACCAGCTAATAGCTGTCCCGGTGGCATTTGCTGAGTACCGAGTGCACTTTTTAGAAAATGGAAAACAATGATTATTCTTAAATATGCGGTTGTCATAATCATTATAGATGGCGCCAACGCAAGAATGGTCATCAACAACAATATTTGTAATGTTACAGAAACATCCTGCGGATTATCAGAGCTTCCAACCTGAACATCTAATTTTGGCAATGGGAAAGAAAGACTTTGAGTCTGAGTTGTTTGTTGTGCAAAAGAGGTTGCAGCAAATAAAATTATAAGTGTAAAAATTATATAAAGATTTTTGTTTTTCATTTAGGAAGAAATTTTTTGAATATATCTGCAAAGTTTTGTGCGGGCATGTTAGTTGAATCATCTATCAAATCTGTTTCATCAGCATCAATTTCTTTTAATAAAGATATGTTGTTTTCGCTAACGCCAAGAATTAATAATTTATCTTTTACTTTTACAACGGATAAGAATTTTTTTGGCATTATCATCTGGTTGTTAATTACTTTAATATCAAGTAAAGAGGTTCCTCCGCGCTTAAATGAAAACCTTTTCACAAATACAAGTAATCCGTACAACATTCCGCAGATAAGAAGAAGTGGGAAAATTAATTTTACGATCTCGAAGAATGACATAATTAAATTGCCTTTAATCGATTAGACACATCAACAAGATTTACTATCCTAATTCCAAAATGCTTATCGATTACGACAACTTCACCTTCAGCTATCTTTTTGTTATTAACAAAAATATCAACAGGTTCACTAGCTAGCTTATCAAGCTCAATTACATATCCTCGTTCAAGTTCTAATATTTCTTTAATCTGCATCTGTGTTCTTCCGAGTTCAATGTAAATGCTTAATTGTAAGTCTTTTAGAAAGTTTAGCTTTTCCAGAGATTCATTTCCACTAAATCTTGATTCTTCAAATTCTGGTAATTCAACTTCGCTAATCGAATTAATTTTTCCCGATCCATTTTTAGCATCGTTGCTAGTGTTCTCATAATTTTTCATCGCTTCTTCCCCTTGTTTAACTACTTCTTCCATAGCAGACTTTCCTTAAAATGAATTATTATTTAATAAATTTTTTGTGATCTTAATTGCTTTATGGTTGTTTGAAATTCCAGGATGACCATAAAACAGAACCTTATTGTATACTTTAACAATTTGTTCGTCCTGAATTTTATTTTCCAAAACTAAAACATCTCCTTTTTTAAGCTCTGAAAGATCCTTTATTGAAATTGAGGATTTACCAAGCTCAACTGTTATGGGTACTGAAGTGGCATTTAAATGTTTGCTCAAAATATCTTTAGTTGTTTTGCCTTGGTTCCTATTTGGTCTGGATGATGATAGTTTTTGTGATGACATTTTTGCTAAAATAGAGTCAAAAGCAAATGTTGCAAAGCATAGGTTCATCAAATAATTTTCTTCGCCAAAAGAAAACTCAAATGAAATAAGTAAAACAGATTCATTTGGTGATGTTAATTGAACGAAATCTATATCAGGTTCAAAATGATCAACAACAAAATCCATATTATCTATTATCTGCCAAGTTTTCTTAAGATCCAGCATTACTTTTTCTACAACTGCAGTTAAAACTTTCTGTTCTATAAGCGTTATATTATTATTTTGTTTTTTACTTGAACCATTACCACCAAGAAGCCTATCAACAAGAGTTAAGGCCAGATCTGAATTGAGTTCAAGAATGCCTTTTATATCCGTATTTTTTATTTGAAAAGTATAAAGGCAAGCAGGATTTGGTACTGAAAGAACATATTCTGAATAGTAAATTTGATCTATTGTATTAACTTTAATATTAACAACTGTTTGAAGTTTTGTTACAAGAAAGGAACTTAAACTTTCTGCAAAATTTTCATGAATGTTTCTTATTGTTCTTAACTGAGTTTTAGATATTCTGTTCGGTAATCTAAAATCATATGGAATTACATCGTCCTCTGACTGAACTTGTGGAACAGATTCTCCGCCGCTTTTTAACAGCGCATCTATTTCGGATTGTGATAATACTTCTGACATAATTTTAGATTTATTATTGTATTATGAATTTGCTGAAATAAATATTGTTTACTTTTGATCCCGGCATTTGAACATTTAGATTTTTTAAGATTTCTGTCTTTAGTGTATCTCTGTATGTAGCACTACTAAGTTGAGTTACGCTTTTGCTTGACAAAACACTTATAATTGCATCTTTTACAATTACTTGTTTTTCCTCCAGAGACTTTTTTACTTCTTCATTTTCAACTGAAAGGCCTAGACTGGCCAGTAATAGCATTTTACCATTTGTCTGTGCCGGATTAACAATCATATCATCAACTGAAAAAATCAAACCACTAGCACTGCCGGTAGTATTTTTAATATCAGTTTCACCCGAATGTCCTTCACTGGATTCTTCAGATGTTGTTTCTGTTTTACCATCTTCATTGGTTGATACTTTACCACTTGCATTCAATAAAACATTTGCCGTGATAAAGTAAACTGCTACAAGCTGAACTATAAAGAGGGGTAAGCCTATCATTAAAATTTTTGGGTTAAACAAAGACGATTTTTTATTCGCCTGAATTATTCCCGCTGGTGTATTTACATTTTCTTCTGCCATAATGGTAAGTCAGTTGCAACCGATATGCCATTAAAGATTTGAATAGAAATTGAGAAAAGAGGCTAAAAAGTAAAGATTTTGTGGTTAATATTATGCAGATGAATAAAAAAGGTTTGCCTATAGATATAATTAAAACTCCAAGCTAAAGAGTAATATATAAAAAGCAGCATATTCAGTTAACTAGTTTAAATTTTTTTTATTGAAATTCGAAAAAGAAAAATGGATTGATGTATAAATCAAAGTTCACTACATTACTACTGTATTGATCAATTGTTTTTCTTATTATCTCAGGGGATCTTATGAAATCAATAGTTTTATTTTCTATTACTTTTATCATCGCAATTAATTTCAGCTCATGTGAATACAATCCTGTCGAGCCGTATGATTCAACACCAAAGGTCTCAATTACTAGTCCTCCAAATAACTCTTCAGTATCTGATTCTGTTACAGTTAATATTCTTGTAAATAATATTGATGTAAAACGTGTAGAATTATTTATCGATCATTACTTAGTGTCGGATGCTGTATTTCAAAAACCGCCTTACGAATATTATTGGGATTGCCGATGGTTACAGGAAGGCAGCCAGCATATACTTCAAGCCAAGGCTTATAATAAATCTGGCAAGGTGATTGAATCTGACTATACAATAGTTAATATATATAGGTTTATGCCAAATGGATTATCAGCCCAAATATTATCTGATTCAATAACTTTCATTCGCTGGTATGATAACTGTAAATTTGAAACAGGTTTTGAACTTGAGCAAGCGATTGATGATTCTAACTTTATTAAAATAGCCGATCTTGATTCTAACACTACTTCATATTCACTTAAAGGACAGTATGAACCGGAGAAAAAATATTATTACAGAGTTCGAGCTCGAGCAAAAGATCTATATAGTGGATATTCAGATGTTGCAATTGCAGAAATCAAATTAACTGAACCAATTAACTTAGGTTCAAGTTTAACTGCTGACACGGCTATAACATTATATTGGACAGATAATAATTCTTTTGAAAAAGGCTATGTGATTTCCAAAGATTTTGGTTCTGGCTATTTTGTCCCGATAAAGACATTGCCGGCAAACTCAACTACCACCTTTATTCAAGATGTTTTTCTTGCAAATCAACACTATAGATATTCTATACATGCTATCAGAGATTATTATGAATCGCCTAAAGCTTTATTCCCTTTTGTACCACTGCAACTGAATATACCAACTGAATTAAAATTAACTAATCAAACTCTAAATTCTCTTACACTTCAATGGCAGGACAATTCAACTTTTGAAACTGGCTTTAAAGTTTATCGGCGGGATTCGAATGATAATACAATTGAAGTTGGACAAGTAAATACGAATGTAACTTCTTTTGTTGACAACGTGATAGACACTTCTGAAAGTTACACTTATTATGTTCGTGCAGTATCAACTTATAATAATTCAAATTTCAGCAACCAAATTAAAGTTTTCTATTCACCGTACATTTCTCTTAATAAAATAGTTCAAGTTCCAAACGGAATTTCAGAATCCGTTGTTAGCGATGACTTTTCTCTGGTCGCAATAGGCGGCTATCAAACTAATAACAGATGCGTAAGACTGTATAATTTGAGTTCGGGTATTTTATTAAAAACTTTCCTCGGCAGACCAGCAGTGGATCAGGAATTTGTAAAAATTGCGATAAGCCCTGACAATAAATATGTTGCTGCTATAGGAGATAGTTATACAATAACAATTTGGGAAATAAGCAGCAGCCAGGTTTATAAACAACTGGTTGTAGGTGGCACACAACCTAATTTTATTAAATTTACCAAGGACGGTAATTCGCTATTAGTTGAAAGAGACCGTATCCTACGAAAATATAATTTAGCTGATTTTTCATATAGTAATTTGATTAGCTTTCCTTATGAACCTTATGAAATGGCTATAGATAACAGTGAGCATTATATTGCATTTGCTAATTATAGTGCAAATATAACTGTCTATGATTATCAAACTAGTATTTTAAAATATGAAATACCAAACAGCTCGCTTTCTGGTCAACTTTCTTTTGATCCATCAGGAACAAGATTGTCTTTTTATTCTAATAACAAATTTGTTGTTTGGGATGTTGAATCAAACACCTTAGTTAAATCTATTCCAAATTTTGGATATCCAATATTTATGGGTGTAAGCCAGGATGAAAAATTATCTTTGTTTACCGGTCAGAATTATGATGCACTTACACTATGGAATATATCTGAAGAAAAACGAATTGGGAGATTTTACGAAACATTGAATTTTGCTCAGATTAAATTCAGCCCGGATGACCAAAGAGTATTTACACGTGAGTTCTTTCACAGTTATTATCTTTGGGATGTTGTTCATCGCTGGGTTCAGGATATAAATTAATAATCCTATTAATCAGTTATCAAATCAAAATTACAATAAATAAAAAAAGGAGCCTCCCCTGGCTCCTTTACTCTAGATAACTTTATTAAAAAGTTTATCTAACTAGATTCGTTATTTCCTGCAATAATGTATCCGATACAGTTACAATTCTTGCACTTGCCTGAAATCCTCTTTGAGAAACAATCATTCTTGTAAATTCTTCGGAAAGATCTACGTTTGATTGTTCAAGAGCGCCGGATTGAATTGTTGTTCCGGTTGCTTCTCCTGCAACTCCAATCAAAGGATCACCAGTATTAGCTGATCTAGTAAACATGTTATCACCAGCACTTATTAATCCATTTAAATTTGGAAAGGTTGCTACTAAGATTTGAGCAAGCTGTCTGGATTGACCATTTGAAAATACTCCAACAATATATCCGTATTGATCAATGTTAATATTTGATAAAGACGCTGCCGAAGATCCATTTTGAGTAAGTGCTGAAACCACAGAACTTGAAGATGTTTGTGTTACACCTGAAAAATTATCTCCAAGGCTTAGATCAATGTTTTGTGCACTTGCACCGCCAAGTGGTGAAAATGTTACAACAGGAGGGTTAGGCGAAATTGCGTTTATTGAACCGTCAGGGTTAAAGGTTATAGTTCCAGAATTATTGGTTAAAGCACCTGCTGATGAAGGAACACTGCAACTCCAATTCCAGTTATTAGCTGAGGTTTTAGTAAATTTTAATGTTAAAGTGTGCGCCGTGCCCAATGAATCATATATAGTTACGGAACCTGTAACCAGTGTTGCATCTCGATTGTTATCAACTGTTGAAGCGAGTGAATTTGAATTTGTAGTTTGAGTTACAGTAGTGGGGTCAAAATTAAAGTTAATGCCTAGCGCTGCACTATTGACTGCTATTGGAGCTGCTGCTGCGCCACCAATTGTTAGCATAGCACCAGTAGTAGGATCAAAAGTAACTGCAGAAGTAGTTGGACCTACAACTGCTGCACCTGATGAATCTAGCAATTGATATGTCATATCAAAAGTATCTGCTGCTGTCTTTGTATATGTAACTTGAAAATTATACGAATTTCCATTTTCATCGTAAATAGTACCTGAGTTATTTAGAGAATCGCCCACTAATAATGCAGAATTAATATTACCGGATTGTAAATATTGTTCGGATCTTGTTAAGCTTGATGAGCTATCTAAATTACCTCCCCAAGAAATATTTGATGTGGCTACTGCGGGTAATCTTAAGTTTGAATTAATTTTTATATCTTCAAGGTAATTACCGGGGGGAACAATTCCTTCTTCATTCGCAACTTTACCCTGCACAATTGCACCGTTCTGGCTGTTTACCAATCTGCCTTCTGCGTCAAAAATAAATGCACCAGCTCTTGAGTAAAATCTTTCTCCATTATTATTTAATACGAATAAGCCTTTACCCTGAAGTGCTAGATCTGTTGTTGTTCCCGTTCCTTCAAATGTTCCTTGCCCCCAGTTGCGATCAACCGAATTCAATTTCATTCCAAGTCCTATTTGAAATGTATTAGTTCCTCCGCCAGTTTCTGTTGGATTGGAACCATAACGGATAACCTTGTTGAATGTGTCACTAAAGGTTATGCGTGAACCTTTATAACCAATAGTATTTACGTTAGCAATATTGTTACTGATAACATCCATCATTGCCTGATGGTTGCGAAGACCGGAAACACCGGAGAAAAGAGAATTTATAAGAGACATTTTAACCTCCTAAGGTTTTTAGTTCTAATAGTTCAACATCAGTCAGTCAGTTGAACTGGGCGTCCTTTGAAGGTCCCGCCCGTAGTTAATTAATTTTTATTTATACTGCAAAAACTACGCTGTCAATATTCGTAAAAACATTTTCACTGCTTTCTGCAATCGGCATTGCAGTAATAACTGTTTTATTTGGAATGTTGACGATAAAAGCTGTTTGGTTCATCATTACAAGTGAATCTTTAGAACCCTTTAATTCTGCTCTTTCAACAGCAGTATTGATTTTTGACATTTCAGAATCACTCAGTTCAATATTTCTTTCTTCCAATCTTTTAAGAGCGTGTGAAGAAAATTTTACTTTCTCTAGCTCTTTCCGAAAGATCGATTCAAAACTATCCCCGGAACTTTTAATCCTGGGATTGTTTCCGTTGTAATCGCCTATAGGAACAAACGGAACACTTATTCCATTAATTTCAGGCATTTGCTTTATCCTTCATTTGAATTATAAATTTCCATTATATCAGACAGCATGTATTCGGCACCATTAACAACCAGCATTGTACCATATCCAGTAAACTTAACTCCATCAATTTTTCCAAGAACATA
Source organism: uncultured Ignavibacteriales bacterium (assembly GCA_963706055.1). Lineage (GTDB taxonomy): Bacteria > Bacteroidota > Ignavibacteria > Ignavibacteriales > Ignavibacteriaceae > IGN3. Next base: position 90,312 of record CAVPND010000031.1, read on the forward strand.
TGTTGAATTCGAAATAGGGTTATTATCAACATCTTTTGCTTCTACTTCAAACCTGTATTTCCCCTGAGGTACAGCGTTACCATCATTATCGGTAAAATCCCAGATAAGTTTATTGTCTCCGGAATTTTTAGGAGGATTTTCTATGGTTTTTACTAAAACACCGCTCTCATTGTAAATTTTAACGGTTGCACTGTTTGCTGCAGTACTTAGATTATAACCAAGCGTAGCGTTTTCCTGCCCGTTATTTTGGAATGTACTTCCGCTTAGCTTAACTTCTTTACCAATAAGTGTAGCAGCAAGTGTATTGTTTATGGATTGAGTTAAGTAGTAGTTCGCATTTATACTTGTATCCATAGAATCATTAAGATTCATCAATTGTTCCAAAGAAGTAAACTGAGCTAACTGCGCTGCAAACTCTGTACCCTCCATAGGACTTAGGGGATCTTGATTTTGCAACTGAGCAAGCATAAGTTTTAAAAAATCTTCTTTGCCCATAACTGATCCACCTGCTAAGCTACCCCCTCCATATCCGCTAGCTATATTTGATAATCCATTTACCATATTAACTCCTATGCCAAATATTCATAAGTATTGTATCCCATTCTCTTAGTAATAACTGATTCATCAACCGTTTCTATATCATCATTAAGCTTAAATGATGGTGTCTTCTTTTTCTGATTTTGAAATCCACTTTGTTTCTGTTCAGAATTATGATATGAAATATTAATAGAATTTAAATGCACACCGTTTTGCAAAAGACTTTGTTTAAGCTGTTCAACATTGTTTTTAATCATCTGTCCTACAGATTCATTTTGAACTTCAACCTTTGCGCTTAAAACATTATCAATACTATCCAACATAATTTTAATTGATCCAAGCTCTTTAGGAGTAAGCCTAAGTACAATTGATTGTTTTTCTCCACTCTCAAAAACTTTATAAACTTCTCTTAACATCTCGCCTGAGGAAATAATTTTAATTTTTTCAATCATTTCTGCATTATGAGAAATAAATTTAGTTGTATCGGTAATTGATGCCGATTTAGTTTGGCCATTTTCAATTTTGATTTCAGGTTTGATACTTGATACTAAGTTTACCTGACTTTTTATGTTTTGGTTTCCTTCAGAAATTTTTTGCGAATTGTTTTGAGATAAATCTACTGTAGTATTTGTTTGCTTGGTGTTGTTAGAATTTGATTCTTTCCCTGTATTAGTATTCTGATCAAATTCTCCGTTGATATCTTTGTCTATAGTTATTTTGTTCTGCTGAGATGTTTGATTTTTAATTTCTTTAGAATTTCCAAATTCAGTTTTTTCCAAACTTACTTTAACCCAAACATTATTATCTCCATTTGATTTATTTTTAACAGAATCATCAACAGTTTTATGATTTTTATTCGGTTCAATACTCTTTTTTGAATCATCAATTTTGTTACTTTCATCAGTTAAAACCTCGAGTGGAGGAATTTTTGAGTTGACCCTTCTTAACATCAAATCAACATTCTCTTTATTCACTGATTGTTCAGAGTTGAGTATCACAGTATTATTAGATGACTTAAGCTTTTCTTTTCCATTTACCAATTCAGAGGAGAAATTATTGGGTAATATTTCTTTACTTATAAATAAGTCCGATTGAAGTTGACTTTGGATCTTTTGGATGTTTGCTTTATTTGTCTGTGTGATTTTTTGAACGTTGATATCAATTTGTTTAACGTTTGTTTTCTTTATTAAGTCATCCAGTTCTTTTTTACTATGGTTGCCATTCTTTTCTATTGAAGTTGAGCTGTTTTGATCCTGATTTTTATAATTAACAATCACTTCTGATTTTTTGTTAGCAGCATTTAGCTTTTGCGCACTCTCAGTTGTTTTATCTTCTTTTATAAGATTGTCTTTTAAAATTAAGCCTCCATCTTTTTGCTTAACTTCATTAGTATTTGTCTTAATGCCCGCTACTAATACTTGTTTAAGTTGAACTTCTTTATTGTCAGAAGCAGTTTTAGTTGATGAAAGAATTTCAGGATTAATTTTATTAATTGATTTTGAAGAGTCAGACTTTATTGTGTCTTCCGATTTCATCATCAAAACATTTTCTTTTAAAGATGGTTTTATATCATCGGGGATTGCCATTTTCCCACTTTTGATTAAGATCTCAAATTCTTTATTTAATTTGGATTCTTGGGTAACCCAATTTTCGAGCTCCTTAGTATTAATGTTAGAAAGATTTATCCCTCTGGATTGATCATTTGCAATAAGTGAAATTTCAACTTTACCGGAGCTACCCTGCATACTATTTTTCAATGTATGATGAATTTGTTTAATCTCATTAATCAACTCATTTTTGTTTAATGAGAAGTATTTTGGAAAGCTTTTTTCCATTCCAACATTTTTTCCATCTTTAATGTCTACACCATTTTCTTGCTCACAAATTTTGGAAAGACATGAAGATACCATCATAGAAATATTTTTAATATCTAAATTTGAGCTGTTATCCGAGTGGAGTGACACCTTTAATAACTCTTCGTGTACTTCGGTATCAGAATCGTTAGTAAATTCTTCAGTCTGGATTGAAACGTTATCCTCTTGTACATCCTCAATTATTCGGTAAACATTAGAGAATAGATGTGAAAAATCGCCACTTTTTACATCAGCACCTTCAGGTGGTGTCTGATCTGAATGGTTTTTGGGCAGGAAAATTGAGTTAATAAACATTATTCAAACCTAAAAATTCTATTTGCTGTTTCCGGACTTAATTCAGAGACAACCTTCGCAGCTGTCTTCTTACTCATAGTATATAAAATATCTCTTGCTACATTATCGGAATAAGTTTGAATTATTTTAGCTACCTTTTTTGGCTCCATTGAAGCGTAAATACTTGTCACTTTTTGAACCCATTCCGTATATTCTTTTCCTTGTGGCTCATTTTTGCTTATTTGTGTGTCTTCTTGTGGTTGAGTTATTGTTAAATCCGTTGTAGAATTTATTTTATTAGTTATTTCTTTTACCTTATTTAGTTGAAGATTTTCATTCGGTTTTGTACTTTTTACTGAATCTACCGCTACTGTTTTCAATGAATCACTGGCTACTACATCAGCTAATGAAGATAATAAGATGCTATCTGGTTGAGTTGAATCAGTTGACTGATTAGATTTTAAATCTTCTGCCTCAATTAAAGGATCTGTTTTAGTTTGATCAGGGGCCTGAACTATGGATTTGGGCGCAAAGTTCAATTTAAAAATATTTTCACAGGTGGAGTTTAGATAGATCAACAACCCGGTTACAACCACAAAGGCAAATAGAAAAGTTCCACCGTAAATCATTCCCTGTTTCATTTTTTGGCCTTATTATAATTTTGCACACCAATCTCATCAAAATTTTTAAGTTCAGCTATATTTAAATCTTTATAAAAGATTTCCCGATGAGTTGCTTCGAGCTGATTTAATATTTTTTTTTCTTTAGTCTTTATAACAACTTCTTCTATTTTCTGTTCACGTTTTTTTTCAAGCTGATCAATAACTTCTGACTGCATTTTAATTTGCTGCTTTAGCAGTGTATCATAACCACCAACAAATTGAATTTCCGAAATATTCATTTTCTTTTTGTAAGCGGAGTTTCGCAGATTATTCACTTCGTCTTCAAGGCTCTGTCTTAATGTCTGGTGCTTGGAGATTATCAAATCGATTTGTGCAAGTTCTTTCTGCGCTTTTTTTTCAAAAGTTTCTTTAACCTTTTTTACTGATTCAAATTTGAACCTGAATTTTGACATTACTTACATATCTCCTGCTTACATTTATAATTCTATTATTTCATTAAGTCTGTCTAATGTTGATCTATACTCTGAAGATTCAAAAATATCCTGTTTAAGGAACGACCTCATATAACTCATTTTATTTAACGCGTGATCAATCTGCGGGTTACTTCCTTTAACATATGCGCCAATGTTTATAAGGTCTTCTGCTTCACGATAGGTTGATAATATTTCATTAAAAATAATTGTTCTTTCACGATGCTGCTTTGTTACAATATCCGGCATTACACGGCTAACACTTTGTAAAGGATCGACAGCAGGAAATTGACCACTGTTTGCAAGTTTTCTTGAAAGCACTATATGTCCATCAAGTATTGATCTTACCGCATCAGCTATAGGTTCTGTCATATCATCACCATCAACAAGCACATTATACAATCCTGTAATTGAACCAGACTCAGTTGTACCTGCACGTTCTAAAAGTTTTGGAAGTGCCGCAAATACTGATGGAGTATACCCTTTTGTTGTTGGCGGTTCACCGATTGTCAATCCAATTTCTCTTTGAGCCATTGCAAAACGGGTAACAGAGTCCATCATAAATAAAACATCCATTCCAAGATCTCTGAAATATTCTGCTATTGTTGTTCCGATGTATGCACCTTTCATTCTTACCAAAGCTGACTTATCACTTGTAGCAACTACAACGACGGATTTTTTTAATCCTTCTTCCCCTAAATCCTTTTCGATGAATTCTCTTACTTCTCTGCCTCGTTCACCAATAAGTGTAATAACATTTATATCAGCATCAGTATTTCTTGCTATCATTCCGAGCGTAACACTTTTGCCCACTCCACTTCCAGCAAAGATTCCAACTCTCTGTCCTCGGCCAACTGTTAAAAGACCATCAATTGCTCTTACACCGGTTTGCAAAACTGAATTTATTCTTTTTCTTTCTAAAGGATTTGGTGGTTCTCTATGTAAGGAACGAAAAGATGAAACTTTTATTTCACCTTTCCCATCAATCGGATTTCCAAGACCATCAATTACTCTTCCCAACAATTCTTTTCCAACACCTACTGTAAACATTTTTCCGCTGGCAATTATCTCACACTTGGGTGATATTTCATGTACTTCACCAAGTGCAATTGACAAAACTTTTCCTTCTCGAAATCCTACTACTTCGCACTTGCACACTTCATGTCCAGATTTATTTACTATCGTACAAACTTCTCCAAGAGACACGTTTGGACCAACAGAAACAATAACCAAACCAATCACATCAGTTACCTTACCGTTTAGTTTTATCAAATCAAGATTACTGATTCGCTTCAAATTTTTATCTATGTATTGTTGTGCTAAATCCATAGGATTGATTACTGGTTGTTTAAGCCTGATTCCAGTTTTCTTTTTAATTCGTTTAGTTGTGAGGATATTCTACCATCGGCATTTCCGATTTCACTTTCAATAAAGCATCCTCCTAATTCAATTCTGTCATCCCTTTCAAATTTTATTTTAGAAAATGAATCCTTCATTTGAAATGATTTTCCATCAACAACAATTGATTCATAATCTTCCGGATGTAAGCGAACAATAATTTCATTAGCGCCTAAAACTTTTCTCAATGATTCATCGAGTACATTTTTAAATATCGATTCTCGTTTAATTTCTCTTTTAAGAATAGTTTCAGCTATTATAAAGCCAACCTCTGTAACAAGTTTTTCAAATTGTAAATCCATCTCAACAGATTTATCATTTAAATCAGAGATTATATTATTTATCTCTGAATACTTTTTTAGCAGTCTTTCATTAAACTCGTGTTCAACTTTTTCTTTAACAGCAGTTTGTCCTTCAGTAAAACCTTTTGTGTATTGATTTTGCAAAGCAGTCTGAGTGTTTTCTTTTTCCTGCTCTTCAATCGAATGGAAAACAGTTGCAGTATCAGAAAATGCTGAGATGTTTATCGGCCGTTTATTAATCTTTATTACATCAGACATAGACATCCTCTTTACCGCCTTGTAGATTCAATGAAATCTCGCCTGTTTCTTCAAGACTTTTCACAACATCAATAATTTTTGCCTGGGCAATTTCAACTTCTTTTAATTTTACCATTCCCATAAACTGTAACTCTTCTTTAAGAAGATCGGCCGCACGTTCAGACATATTTGAAAATATTTTCTCTTTAAGTTTTTCATCCGTAACCTTTAAAGAGAGAGCAAGATCTTTTCGATCAACCTCTTTAAGAATTTTTTGTATGTCTTTATCCTGAATATTTATTATATCTTCAAATAAGAACATCAGTCTTTTAATTTCTAAAGCAACTTCGCTATCAAGCCCATCCAGCTTATCCAAAATATCTTTACTCATAGAAACGTTTAATCGGTTTAAAATAGTTGCCAGGGTTTTGGTTCCTCCAACTCTGCTTACTGATTGACTCATTGTTGATCCAGCCATTTCATCTACAACAAGCTCTATCTGTTTTAAAGTATGTGGAGAAACTTTTCCGAGAGTGGCTATCCTATAGGCAACATCAGATCTAAATGGTTCCGGTAATTCTTTTAATGCTTCAGCAGTTTGATCAGGACTTAGATGGCAAAGAATTAATGCTATTGTTTGTGGATGTTCCTTACTTAAAAAATTTACAAGCTGCGTTGATTCAGCTTTCTTCAGTACATCAAAGCCCTTTAAAGTCGTAAGTGTTCTTACTCTATCTATTATTTCTATAGATTTATGCGGGCCAAATGATTTTTCTAAGACGGCTTGAGCATATTCTAATCCGCCTTCCAGAACATACTCCCGTGCAGTAACCATATCATAAAAATCCTGCATAACTTTATCCACCGTTGACGAAGAAATATTTTTCACTCGTGATATTTCTGCAGAAATCTTTTCAACTTGCTCAGGATCAAGATATTTAAAAACCGTTGAGGCTGTTTCTATATTTAGTGCTATTAAAAGTAGTGCGGCTTTTTGAACGCCAGCTATTTCTTGAGCTCTTGCGTCTTCCATTTTTGCAATATTATTCATCTTCGTGTAACCATGCGTTTATAAGTTTTGCAGCTTCTGTAGGATTTTTAGTAACGTAGTTACTAATTTTTTCCTGTCTGTTTTTCTTGTTGATTGCTTCATCGGAAATTTCATCCTCTATATCACCAATAGGGAGTAATTCTTTTTTCTTCCTCATATCTGTTAATACTTGTGGAACTTTTTTACTGCTTTGCATACTTGTTGACATAGCGGGTTGAAGTGCATATTCCTGATTAACATTACCAATAAATATTTGTTCGTTTTTCAGTTTGGACATTAATCCTCTTAATAAGAAAATAGCACCGGCTATCGCAATTATTACAAGCAGTAGGTTTGAGATTCCATCGGCATCCTCAAACCAGGTTGTGCTTTGTTCAACAAATTCTGTTGCAGGTGTAGTTTGGAAAGGTAGATTTACAATAGAAATCTGGTCATTCCTCTCTTCGTCAAGTCCAACTGTTTTTTTAATTAACTCTTCTAATTTTTTAATTTGCTCAGGTGACCTCGGCTGAAAAACTATTTCTGTTTTGTCTCCCTTTGTAACTTCTTTAGGAATATCGTTTATAACTGCAGCAATACTTAATCTTGTTATATTTCCGCTACCTTGAACAACTCGTTCAATAGTTTTGCCAATCTCATAATTTGTTGTGCTGCTTTGATTATTTTGAGCGCTTGTATCACTAATACTTTTACCAGCATTGTTTGAAACCATTGTTTGCTCACTTACAACCACTTGCTGGTCAGGGTCATATGTCTCCATTGTTTTTTCAACCTGATCAAAATTTAAATCAGCATTCACTTGTACCATTGAATTTCCGAATCCAAGAACATTATCCAAAAGTGTTTGGGCTTTTTGAACCAGATAACTTTCAACAGAATTTTTTATTTCGTACTGCTTATTACTCGAAAACGAAACTGAGTTTTCACTGTCTTCCTTCCAGAGCAGTTTCCCCTTTGTATCAATAAGAGTAATTGCATTAGTTGAGAGACCCTCAACAGCACTTGCAACAAGATTTACAATTGACATTGAACTTGATCGCTGAAGTACAAAATTGTCTTTTAATTTTAAAACGACAGAGGCTGTGGGCTGTTTCTGCTCATCACGGAAAATTGTTCTTTCCGGAAATACTATATGTACTCTTACACCGTCAATACCTGTTATGCCAAGAATTGTTCTAGCTAGCTCTCCTTCAAGCGATCGCTTGTAATTAAGCTTTTGCATAAATTCTGACATTCCCATCGTACTTTTATCAAACAATTCATATCCAATTGTACCTGAAGTTGGTATTCCTTTACCGGCAAGGCTTAACCTTGTTTCGTAAAGTTTATCCTTTGGAACCTGTATGGTTTTTCCATTGTCTTCTATTTTGTATTGTATTTTTTGTGCATTTAAAAATTCAATAACTTTTGATGCATCATCAGATGTTAGATCTGAATACAAAGGTGAATATGTAGGTTCATTAAGAAATGTTAGAAGTACAATTAAAAGTATTGTAGTTAAAACTGCTGATCCGCCAATAATTACTTTCTGTTGTAATGAAAGTTGATTCAGCATAGACATTACTGCATCAGTAGGTTTTTTACTCATAGTTTTTATACAGACATTCTGGTTAATTCTCGGTACATATCAACTGTTTTATTTCTTATTTCCATTAACAGTTCTAAACTTGTTTTAGCTTTTTCTCCGGCAATCATTACATCGTGAATCTCTATTGCATCACCGTTTATAAAGCTTTGGGCAGATTTTGAAGCATCCATTTGTGATTTATTTACATCACCTATAAAATCAGTTAGTAAATTTCCGAATTCAGCACCAGGAGCTTTTTTTACATCCTGCTTGATTAATAAAGACGGAAGATTACTGCCTATTGATTCAATTGCCATTTTATCCTCTCCTATCGATGTTTGTTCCTACAGATATTCCGTTCATTCTACCTGAACGTTCGTAGTAGTAATACTCCATTATTTCATTTTGCTTTCCCGGATACATTTGAGCAAAAAACTTTTTTTCATCCGGATTTATATTTTCACTTAATTCTAAAGAAGCGTTTTTCATATCTGCTTTACCGCTTTTTGTCTTATTTAATCCATAAGCCGAATAATTACCAATTGAGTTTATACTAACTGCCATATTTATCTCCTATATATCCAACGAATCTTTAGCCATTTGTTTTGATGAATTGAAAGCAGTTAAGTTAGCTTCATAGCTTCTTGTTGCTGCAATCATATCGATCATTTCATTTATTGTGTTGATGTTCGAAAGCTGTACATAACCGTCTTTATTTGCATCAGGATGTTCCGGCATATAAACAATGTCGCCCTGTGTAGTATCATCTTTAATATTAAACTCTAATCCGTTTCTCTGCGGTGCATTAACTTCAAAATTGGATGGAGCTGTAATATGATTTGAGTTTGTTGAAGAAAGTTTTATAGTACTTTTCATATCATTAAAAGTATCATTAAAGGGCATGTCTTTTTGTTTTACAGTTAAAATTTTTCTGTTGATTGGCTTACCGTCTTCTGTTCTAACTGTATTTCCGTTGGCAAGGTTTTCTGCAATCAGATTCATTTTTTTCCGCTGGATACTTAAGCCTTTTCCGCTTATTCCAAATCCTAAAAAGTTATCACCAATTTTCAAAATTTACCTCCTCCTTTAATTACATTTTGTAATCCCCTGTAATAATCGCCAATTTTTCTGGATGCAAATCGGAACTGAATTGAATTGGCAGCTAGTTCAGACATCTCCCGATCGATATCAACATTGTTAATGCCAGATACATTTTCCAGAGATTTATCTTTAGAAATTTCAAATTCAGGTTTGTTGTTTTGATTAAGCTTTAGGTGTTTGGGGTTGGTAGATTTCATTTCTCCCATTTTATCAGATAAAATGGATTTAAAATCTACATCTTGTCTTTTATAATTTTCGGTTCCGATATTCGCAATGTTTTTACTAATTACTTTATTCTTTAGTGAACAGTAATCAATAAACTTTTCTAATGATTTTATTCCCGATGACTGCATATTCTTAATCTTTTTATTATTAAAAAGACAAGAATAGTACCAGTGAAAATACTATCAGAATTGCTTTAATTAGCTAAAAATTAAGGAGTGATTGGCTAAAAGTAAACAGTTGTCAGTTATTACTCAGAGTAGTCTAATGTTAAAGATTTGGTTTGGCCGCATGAACAAATAAATTTTATTTCCTTGATATTGTTTTCAGCGTCCTTAGTTAGAACAATTTTTATACCCTCAGCGTGATCTTCTTCAAAACCAATTTTCGAACTGCCAAAGGTCTCAACATTTTCAGCTTTTATTAAGTTTGATTTTCTTGAACCATTTTTGCAATTAACTGAGTTAAAGATTGCGTCTTCTATAAGATCTTTCATATTATACATGCCTTATTTATTGAGTTTGCTATATCATTAAGAGGTAATACTAAATCAGCATATCCCCCATCTACTATTGCTTTGGGCATACCATATACCACGCAAGAATCTTCATCCTGTGCAATCGAGTATCCACCCATTGTTTTTAATTCTTTTATGGATTCAACCCCATCTTTTCCCATACCCGTCATTATAACACCAAGCACATATTTATTATAAACATTAATTACTGAGCTTAACATAACGTCAACTGAAGGACGATGAATTGAATCGGTTGGTGATTCAGAAACAGAAATAATTGTCTGATTGTTCTCATTTCTAACAACCGTCGTATGAAATCCCCCTGGAGCAATATAAACAACACCACCTCTAACTACTTCATTATTTTCGGCCTCTTTCACTTCAACTTCACTAAGTGTATTTAATCTTTCAGCAAGTGACTTCGTAAACTTTGGTGGCATATGCTGCACAATAAACATGGGAATCGATAAATTCTTTGAAAGCTTTGGTATAACTTTTTGAAGTGACATCGGTCCACCGGTAGATACGCCCAACGCAATTGCACGATAACCAATTTGTGGAATGGATTTGTTTAAATGTTCTTGTTTTGACGAAGCAGAAATAACATTACCTTTGGTCAAACAAAGATTTTGAATCCGTTGTAGTCTTAACCCTAGGGATTTCTGACTTACAATGGCCTTCACTTTAGCAACAAGATCTTCTTTTATTTTTATGATGTTAACATTTACATAAGAAAGTTCCTTCGGTATAAAGTCTACTGCACCATATTCTAAAGCCTTCAAAGTATCTTTTGCGCCTTCAGTCGTAAGCGAACTAACCATAAGAACAGGAGTTGGATGTTCCTTCATTATTTTCTGAAGTGCAGTAAGCCCATCCATTACCGGCATTTCAATATCCATAGTAACAATATCAGGCCTTTTGGATTTTACCAGTTCTACCCCTTCACTGCCATCTTTGGCGGTTGCTACTACTTCAATTTCGTCGCTGCTCTCTAACATAATTGAGAGTGATTTTCTCATAAAAGCAGAATCATCAACTACAACTGCTTTAATTTTTCTGGCCATATTATTTTTCCACCAAGTGAAGTAGTTCGTTTACATCAACAATCATTACAACAGAGCCATCGCCCATGATTGTTGAACCTGCAATGCCTTGTACTTTGCCAAAATATTTTCCAAGTGATTTAATAACAACCTCTTTTTGACCTATCAAACTGTCTACTTTTATTCCATATCTTTTTTCTGCAATACCGACAACCACAACATACTGCCAAATTCTATCTTCATCTTGTTCTTCAAATCCAAAAAGTAATTCTTCAATAGAAACTAATGGCAGCACACTATCTCGGATTTTAATTACGGGTCTTTGATTTACCGAATAAATATTTTCCCGATGAACTCTTAAAACTTCTAAAACTGAATTTAACGGTATTACAATTGGCTGATCTTTGACTTTTACGATCATTCCAGAAATAATTGCAAGCGTAAGCGGAAGTTTGACAATAATCTTTGTACCAACACCAACGTTTGATTCAATATTAATGAGACCTCGTAACTTTGTAATATTTGTTTTTACAACATCCATCCCCACTCCGCGACCTGAAATATTAGTAACTACTTCCGCAGTTGAAAATCCGGGGATTAAAATAAGGTTTAATATTTCTTGCTTTGTTAATTCCTTAACCCGCTCTTCAGATATGAGGCCTTTTTTAACCACTTTAGTTTTGATTACTTCAGGATCAATTCCTTTTCCATCATCTTCAATTGTGATTATAATGTTGTTTCCTTCGTGTTCTGCAGAGAGCGTTATTGTACCTACAGGGTTTTTGCCTTTTGCTTTTCTAGTTTCCGGATCTTCAATGCCATGATCAACACTATTTCTTATTAGATGAACAAGAGGATCATTTATTTCTTCAATTAAGGTTTTGTCTAGTTCGGTTTCTTCCCCTTTAAGTATAATTTCTATCTGCTTTTTAGCTTCCCGAGAAAGATCGCGAACAAGACGGGGATATTTATTAAATACCTTTCCTATTTTAATCATTCGCGTTTTCATTACAACCAGCTGCAGTTCATTGGTCATCAAATCAATCTGCTTTGTAACATCAAAAAGATCTCTTGAAAATTTTGTTCCTTCGTTTTCAAGCGCAAACTCTGCATTTACCTGAGCTAATCTGTTTCTTCCAAGAACTAGTTCAGAAACTATATTTAATAACTCATCTAATCTTTCTACATCAACACGAATACTATTTTCAACTTTTTTTGTTAATTCCTGTTTTGAATTATCAGTAATAACAATTTTATTTTTTAAACTGAGTAATTCTTTTTCAGTCTCTGCTCCAGATATATCTTCTAAGTTTTTATCCTCATTAATTTTTGTAACTGCTTTTTTATTTTTTTCAGTTTCAACTTTAGCTGATTTTTTTCTTGATTTTGTTACCGGTTTTTTCTTTTCATCTTCTTCAGGACGATTTTCAAGTATGTTTATTAGAATAGTTAATTCACGCAAAGTATCATCAACATCAATATCTTCATTTTGAAACTCTTCGATACAATAAAGAAGTGATTTCATTTTATCATAAGCTACGAGTAACGAGTCCATAATACTAGTATTTAATTTCGCTTCAAGTCTACGTAGTTTGTTAAGAATATCTTCGCCCTTGTGCGTAACGCTGGTAAGTTTATCAAGCCCAAGAAAACTTGAGGTTCCTTTTATGGTATGAAAATGTCTGAAAACACTATTTAGTAAGTCATTATCGTCAGGTCTTTTTTCCATTTCAACCAAATCAACATCTAACTTTTCAAGAATTTCCTTAGTCTCGATAATAAAACTCTCAACAATTTCTTTCATTTCAGGATCTACAAGTATCGGATTTTGATTTAGTTTTGTCATGTTAATTAAAAAGTTTGTCTATTTCTTCTTGAGATGCTTTTTGCTTATCTTTACTGAAAATTAAATCTACTTCTTGTTGTGGAACCTCTGACCTAGAATATCTTGCATTCGGATCAAATGAAACATTCTCGGAAATGTTCATATTTAAATCTTGATCAGATATTTTTGCGCTATCAAAATCATCAATTAAAGCTGCAAGTCTTGTCTGAACCGATTCTATTAAATGATTTACGGCAGCCAGTTGTTGAGAAGTTATATCCTGTACTTGCAAAGATAGTGCTATACTGTTAGCATCGATTTTCATTTTCCCAACTTGTAGTAGTAACTCACCCAATTTTTCAGAACTGCTGTTTTTATTTAAAAATTCTTTTATTAGTACATTTGGCTTTTCAACATTTAGAAGAGGAATCAACTTCAAAAGAAATTCTTCTTTATCGGTTTCTTTTCCTAAAATATCAACCATCGTTTTTTGGATGTTAGTTAATTCATCATTTATTGAGTCAACAAGATCCAGGATTTCTGTGGTTGCCATTTCCGTAGCTGTAGAAACATTTTGTATTTGATTTGTAGCCTTAGGAATTTTTGATGTGCTTTCGGCAATGGAATTGTTTATGTTTTCCAATAGAGGTGCTGTTTCTTTCATAAACTCTCCAAGTTTTTGAATAATTGGAAATAACTTTTCGCCATAGGAAAACACTTTTTTAAGATCATCAAGTTTTGAAAAAAGTTTAGACATATTTTCGAATTGCTTCATTAGTTACTCCCTGAGTTGCTAGCTAATATTTGATCAATTTTATCTCTTAGTATTGAGGGTGTAAAAGGTTTTACAACATAATTATTTACTCTTGCTTTTAGTGCTTCTATAATATCTTCTTTTACACCTCTTGTAGTCACCATTAATACAGGAATGTCTCCCATTTTTTCATCTGACCTTATTGCCTTAATTAGTTCGAGTCCAGAAAGAACCGGCATATTCCAATCAGTTATCACAAAATTCAGAGTGTCATCACCTGCAAGTTTAATAAGTGCATCTTTACCATCACAAGCTTCTACAAAATCTTCATATCCAAGATTTTTTAATGTGTTCACAACAATACGACGCATAGTTTGTGAATCATCTACAATTAAAAATTTCAAGTTCATATATTTCTTTCTAATTTAAAAATTTTGACACTTCGTATAATACTCTTTTTGAATCAAACGGTTTAAGAAGATAAGCGTTTGCACCACACTGGATACCTTTCTCAATATCTTCATTACCAGAAAGTGAGGAAAGAATAATGATTGGGATTTCCCTGTAATCTTCATTTGAACGAATTATTTTAATAAGTTCAAACCCATCTATATTGGGCATATTCAAATCGGTAATGACAAGATCTATCTGTTCTGTTGGCAATGCTTCTAATGCCTGCATACCATCAGCAGCTTGTATTATTTCATATCCCTTAACTTTTAAGGAAATAGACACAAATTTTCTTATTGTAGGTGAATCATCTGCAACAAGAATAACCTTCTTCATTTTCTATTCACTCCTTTTTATATCCTATAGTTTTAGGAAAACTCGTTAGCTTAAAAGATTTCGAAATACCATGTAATGTTTCAGAATATCCGATGAATAAGAAACCGTCTTTTGTTAATGAGTTATATAAATGATTAACCACTTTAACTTTTGAACAAGGATCAAAATAAATTAAGACGTTTGCGCAAAATATTACATCAAAGGATATCATAGTTCGCATGCTAAGATCGTCATAAAGATTAAGCAATTTAAAATATGCCATATCTTTAATCTTCGTATCTAAATTGAACGAGTGGCCGTTTGATTTAAAATATTTTTTAAGATAGTAAACGGGTGTGTTTCTAACAGAATATTCTTTGTATGATGCTCTTCTTGCAACATCAATTACTGCATTGCTTATATCAGTACCCACAATTTCAAATTCAATATTTGGGTACTTAGGAAAAATTAAATCGTTTATTACCATAGCAATTGAATATGCTTCTTCTCCGCTTGATGAGGCAGCACTCCATATTTTTATTTTATTTTTTCCCATATTTTGCTTTGCAGAAATAATGCCCGGTAATACAGTGGTTACAAGAGCATCTAGTTGCGGCTGGTTACGAAAAAAAAATGTTTCATTGATGGTTATCGCTTCATAAAGATATCTTACTTCAGACGTCCCTGCTGGATTAAATTTTATGAAATCTAAATACTTCTCAAAGGATTCAATTCCCAAATAACTTATTCTTTTTTGTAATCTGCTTTCAAGCAAATACTTCTTGTTATCCTGAAAGTAAATACCGGTACTATCGTATATATATTTACGCCAGGACTCAAAAGACTTTGTTGATAAACTAACCTTTGAAGTCGAGAACACAAGTGGTGATTGAGATATTGAATAATCCTTTTGAGTGAACTCTTGCATTATACTGTTAATTAAATAAATGTTGTTTAAGTAAAGTTATCTCTTTTGCTTTTTCACTAACCATCTCTTCGGGATCATTTACCAATTTAAAAAGAGCATCCATTATTTCTGGACTATCTATGTCCGTGATAATGTCAAGAAGCCGAATTCGATTCCAGAAATTTTCATCGTTTATCATCGAATCAAGAAATAACAGTGCTGTTTCACAATCGATTTTAAATAAAAGTTCTGCGGCAACTATGCGAACAACTTCATCGGGATTGGTTAAACTCTTTGATAAGGATTCAGTTATTCTCTGTTTTTCAATCTGTGTTAAGCAATTAATTATATCTGGTTGCGAACTGTGAATATTTTGTAGTAACTCTAAAACTGTTGATAAATATTTGTTTGAATTGTCTATGACAGTATGAATTTTTGAAATAATTACTTTTTTGTTCTGCATAAATTTTCCATGCAGTACTTCATTCAATTCCTGCTCTATTCCATATATACTTAAACATGCATGCAAAATTTCCGGATCGTCAAAAACCGTAACTAAATGTGCTGCAATTAATTGGTACTCTGGCTCTGAATTTAATATTGCATCCAATACGCATTTCTTTATTTTTTCATCAAAGGGAACGTCCAAATTATACTTTATCTTTAGCTTATTTATTGCTTCCAATAACGGCCAAATCAAAGTACCACTCAAACTATCAATCTGAGAAATTAGAAAATAAAATGAGTCTTCATCACCAATTTCTCCCAGGCTCTCTATCATAATAAAAGTCAAAAAATCATCATTAGAATTAAATTTTTCAGTAATGAACTTTCTTGATGTTTGAGTACTTATTTTTCCTATTGCTTCAATAACAACAGGTTTTAAAATATCTGAAAACTCATAGAAGGGAATAATATGCTCTACGCCTTTTTCGCTATTGATATTTCCCAAGGCCTCGATGCAAGCAACAATGACATTCTCATTTTGATTAACATGAAGAATATCGATTATTAAATCTTCGGGGATTTTATTTCCAATCAGTCCCAGAATATCAACCAAAAACTTTATAACATCATCGTCCTTTATTTCAGGAAGTTTTTTACAGATAGCTTCCAGTGAGGCCGAACCTTTTCTTACCAATATTTCACCCGCAAGATTTCTAACTGAAATATCTGATGAACTTGTATAGTCCAGAATGGCACTGGATATATTTGGATTGTTATTGTGAATTAAGAAGTTTGATGCTGCATTTTTTAGAGACTTATCATTATCAGTAATTAATTGGATTATAGTCTTTAAAGTTTCAGTATCAACTTCCTCAAAAACTAAGCTGCACAATACTTCTGTTTTAAGCATTGTTTTATCAGACTTAAGAACTTCCAAAATATCTTGTTCTATGTAATTATCTGAATTCATTTTGTTATGAGTTAAGTTAGTATAAGTCCTATTTTCAGCAATTATTTGCCAATAATAGTGCCGTGCTGTTTATTCAAATTTCTTATTATTTTTTTAATCAATTACCAAAATCTGAATACTATTAGCCAACTGCCGTTTTCCGTTCATATCAACCTTCTCCGGTTGAAAAAGATAAATAAAATACTCTTGTTAAATTTATTTATCTAAAAATGGATTGAATATCACTGAGGTTATCTAAATAAATTTTCACTATTAACATATTCTTGTTCATTTGTGATCTCCATAATCTTCTTTGGATTGTAAAGTTTTTCCACTTTAAAACCAGAGATTAGTTTTTGAAGATTTTCTGTCAACTGGTTAAGCTCCTCTGCGGCGTGAGCAATTTGCCTTACGCCAACGGCACTCTGTTGAGTAACATTAGTTATAAGTTCGATATTTTGGGAAATTTGTCCTGAAGCATTTGATTGTTGTTCACTTGCAGCTGCAACCTGAGTTACGATATCCGCAACTTCTTCTGCCCCATTAATAATTTCTTTAAGAGAATTACCTGCTTTTTCTGCAAGAGTTTGTCCTAATTCAACTTCTTTTGTACCCTGCTGCATAGATTGAACAGCACCTTCGGTATCCTTTTGAATGTGTTTTATCATCACTGCAATTTCTTGTGTTGCTTTTGAAGTTCTTTCCGCAAGTTTTCTTACTTCATCTGCAACAACTGCAAAGCCCCTGCCCTGTTCACCTGCTCTGGCAGCTTCAATAGCAGCATTTAAGGCGAGCAGATTTGTCTGGTCAGCAATGTCATTAATCACTTGAACAATTTCACCAATTTCATTACTGCTCTTTCCTAAATTTTGAACAGTTTCCGCGCTTTTCTTTACAACAGCAGAAATTCTTATCATACCTTCAATTGTTTCCTTAACAACTTTTCCGCCTTCTAAAGCAGCTTTGCCAGCTGTTCTACTTGCCTGTGCAGCAGTTGTAGTATTTTTTGTAGTCTCAAAAATTGTTTTAGCCATCTGTTCTATTGCTCCTGCAACTTCAGAAGCCTGACTGCTTTGTTCATTTGCACCGGCCGCCATCTCTTCGGTGCTTGAACTAATCTCATTAGCAGCTCTTGCTGTTGCAGTTGCTGCATTAGCTACTTCTGTAATTGTTTTACCAAGAGAGCTAGTTACATTATTTATAGAATTTTTAATTCTTTCATGATCACCGGCATATTCTTTTGTAATTTTTATTGTAAAATCACCGGCTGCAACTTTTTCCAAGGCTTCTACTGCTTCTACAATAGGCTCATAAACCGCATCAAGCGTATTATTCATTCCTTCAATAATCGTTTTATAGCCCCCGCTAAAAAGTTTTGTGTTGCCGCGTGCAACGCTATTTCCTTTTATTGATGCGGTAGTTAAAAATTTTATTTCCATTAGAAGCTTGTTCAAATTATCAATCATCTTTTCAAAACTCTGAGATAGGTAATCTTTTTCAGATAAAGAATGAACTTTAAGATCAAGATCACCAGAAGCTATTTTTTCTGCGGCTTCAATTTTTTCTAATTGCGAATCTCTCAATTTATTCAGCATCACAGCCATTTGTCCAAACTCATCATTGTTCTTAATTTCCATCTGATGTTCAAAATCCCCCAATGAATAATTAAAAAGAAGTTCTTTCATCTTGTCTATTGGTTTTGTAAGTGCCGGAATTAACTTGAAGAATGTAAATAAGAAAGCAATTAATCCTATTACCATTCCAATTATTATCAAAAGAATGGTCTGTGATATAATTGAGCCTACTTCAGTTTCAAGAGTATCTTTTTTATTATCAATAGAGGTCATTACTTGTTTTAATTCAGATTCAAACTTTTTTCTAATTTCCTCACCAGAAGTTGTGGCTATGTAAGAAGCCATTTCAAAATCTTTCATCGCAGCCGCACTTAATGTTCCATCTACAACTAACCCAAAATATTCATTGAATATATTATCAAAATTTTTTGTGTGCTCATTAAAAATGTCTGCTAAAGATGAATCTTTAATCGAACCCATTTCCTCTATTATTTTTGTTTTATGCTTATCAACTTCTTCAAAATTTTTATCAAATTGATTTTCAAAACCCGGAATTGAGAATTTGAGAAGATAAAATTGCAGGCTTTGGAATTCATTCTGAAGGTTGGTTAAATGCTCTCTTGATACGATGATCTTATTGTTTAGCGTTTCATTTATTCTAGAAAACTGAAAAAAATGATAAAGATCATTAACGACCAATATTGTTGAAATTGCAGCAACAATAAAAAATGATGTTTGTATTTTCGTTTTAAAGGATGTGTTTTTAAAGTTCAACATAAATTTTTCTCATACATTTTTATTTTTTTAGCTTAAATACAACTGAAACTGTTGTTTTTACCTTGACTGGTTTCCCTTCATGCTGACCCGGTACAAATTTTGACTTGTTTAAGACACGAACGACTTCTTCATCACATCCACCACCAAGTCCTTTAATAATTTTTACTTTTTCAACATCCCCTTTTTCGTTTACATAAGCCATTGCGTATACTTTACCTTCCAGGTTTGACTGCTTGGCTATTGAGGGATAATTAATCTTTTTTGCTAGCTCAGTCATGCCTCCATCTAATTCAGGCATAGTAGTAGCAAACGCCAAAAACTGATCATCTTCTGATGGAGTATTTTGTGAAAAGCTAATTGAATTGAGAAGAACAATTAGCAACAGTGTATAAAAGTAACCAAGATATTTTTTTGTTCTCATAGTATTCCCATTTCGATTAAATCTATTGTTATCTGTAGTATTATCGGAAAGTGTTTACATTTGTTAAGGTAGAAATGATTAAAATTTTAAGTTTTTAGTGAAAATTTGGATGATTTTCTATGCAAATGACATTAAATCATCAAATTTGTATTGTGTGTAATTCCTGTGGGGGTTATTTAATTAAAAAAACTAAAACTTAACAATCTGATTTTTCAGACTACTGTTTTGAAAATCTAGATAGGTTGATGTTAAATAGATTTAGTAACTACTCAATTTTTATGCGGAATTGATTTTAAAAAGACTACTAAGTAAGTTTTTTAATTCAGCAGAAGTGAATGGTTTTGAAATGTAGTGTGAAAATCCTTTTTCCAAGAACTCTTCTTTATCCGATTGAGCAGCATAAGCGGTAACAGCAACAATTGGTGTTGTCTTATAATTTTTCATTTTTCTTATTATCTGCATTAATTCTACGCCATCCATACCCCTGCCAAGGTTAATATCCAACATAAGTGCATCATATTGAACTGTATTTACTAATTCTGCAGCTATCTTAGCACTAAATGCAGTGGTAACATCATAGAGAGATTTTAAAATAATTGAAATATAATTTAATGCAATCATATCATCTTCAACATAAAGTATTTTATATTTTTTATCAGTGTGAATTTTGGGTTCAACTTTTATTTCATTTGGAATACTCTCTGTTTTTGCCGTTGTTTTATGATCAGCCTTCTTCATCGGTAGTTTGATAGTAAATGTTGTACCGGTATTAACTTGACTCTCAAGCGTAATTTCTCCACCGAGTATCTCAA
This sequence comes from uncultured Ignavibacteriales bacterium, assembly GCA_963706055.1. GTDB lineage: Bacteria > Bacteroidota > Ignavibacteria > Ignavibacteriales > Ignavibacteriaceae > IGN3. The sequence goes on from CAVPND010000031.1 coordinate 110,758, forward strand.
CGTATTTTTTTGTAATTGTAAGGCCCAGCCCGGTTCCTTCAAAAGATCTGTTAAGCCCTTCGCTAGCCTGTCTGAATTCATACCAAACAAGATTTTGCTTGTCCTTTGGTATTCCAATCCCCGTGTCTTGTACCTTAATAGTTAATATATTTTTCTCACCTGCTAAATCTATACTAGCGGCAAGATTGATATTGCCTCCCTCAGTAAATTTAACTGAGTTGCTCACCAGATTATTTAAAATATCTTCAAGTAATCTTGGATCAGATTTAAAAGTCATTTGAGGATGCTGAAGTTCTGTAGTTATTGTTGTGTTTTTGAGTTTTGCAGAACTAGAATAAAATGACTGGAGATTATTAATTAATGCACTAACATTAAATTCTACATTGCTTGGTTCAACTTTATCAAACTCAATTCGGGTTACATTTAGTATTTTATTTAATGTATCCGTAAGACGTTTTGAAGATTTAAGAATCTGCTCAGCCATTTCTCTTTCTTCTCTATCTTTTAAGGAGCCAGCAAGAATTTCTGAAAAACCCATAATCCCAACAAATGGTGTCCGTAATTCATGACTCATATTTGCATAGAAATACGATTTTACCCTGTTCATCTCTTCGGCTTTTTCTTTTGCCTCTTTTAGATCATCAAATAATTTTTTCTTTTCTGTTACATCTATAAGGGTACCTAACATTCTTGCAACTTTACCATCATTGTCTTTAATAAACGCGGCGTTATCCTCTAAATAAATATAATTTCCATCTTTTTTTCTAAACTTATACTCAACCTGATAATTTAAACCTTGTTGAGCTGATTGATTACACATCGCTCTGATACGTTCTCTATCTTCAGGATTTATATGACTAAATATGTCATTTGCAATAGATGATCGAAATTCTTCTGGACTGAACCCTGTAATTTGTTCTATTGCCCCGGACCATTTTGTTGATCCTGTTATCATATTGTAGTCGTAAATTATTTCCCCCGTTTGTTCAGCAGTTAAACGATATGTTTCTTCTTTTTCTCTTAATCCTTCCTCAGCAATTTTTCTTTCATTAATGTTAGTATGTGTTCCAAGCATACGAAGCGGTTTTCCTACTGAATCGTATTCAACTATCTTTCCCATTGAAAGAATCCATGTCCACTGACCTTCGATGGTTCTTTGTCTGAATTCAACTCTGTATTCTGAGGTTTTTCCTGATATATAATCAATAAAGGCTTTTGAAGTTATTTCTCTATCATCAGGGTGCAATCGTTCAATCCAAAGCGAGTTAGTTTCTTTAAATAATTTGGGATCGTAACCCAACATTAAAGCATACTCATCGTTTACTATCGCCTCACCAGTTTGAATATTTAAATCATACAACCCCTGATTAGCGGCGTTAAGTGAAAGGCGTAATCGTTCTTCACTGCTGCGGAGAGCTCTTTCAGCTTTTTTGCTATCTGTAATATCTGTCGCAACCCCAATCAATCCCTTAATCTTTCCATCCTCATCTTTTAATGGCATATAGTAAACATCAAAAATCCATTTACCCAGATCATGGATAGCTGAATTAATTTCACCAGCAAGAGCCTTCTTAATTGCTTTGACAACTTCAGGAAATTCCTTGTACATTTCAATAGCTGATAACCCGACAACCTCTCCTTGTTTAAGTCCCAAAGAATCAAGCCCTTTTCCTTCTGAAAAAGTAAATATTCCATTTGAATCTAAAACAAAAAGTATTACTGGGGCATTTCTTATGATAGACTGAATACGAATTTGATTTTCAATAAGAGCTTGTTCTGTTTGTTTCCGTTCTGTTATATCCGTTATAAAACCATGCCAGAAGATAGAACCATCAACTTCTAATTTAGGTGTTGAATGACCAGTAACCCATATAATTCCTCGTTTATTATTTACAATACGAAAATCATCTTTCCAATCTGCCATTTGCTTAGCAGACTTTTGGATCGTTTTATTAACGTCTTCAACATCATCAGGATGGATTTTCTTAAAAATAACCCCTGCATCATCAAAAACATCTTCTTGCTTCAAATCAAACATTTCACACCATGCGTCGCTTACAAAGGGCATTGAGATTTTACCGTCTCTTGATAGTTTAAAAGAGCATAACCCGCCAGGGGCAGTTTTAACTATTTTACTAATTTGTTCTTCAAGAGCTAACTTCTCTCTTAAAAGTTTTTCAGCATTTTTTCTATCAGAAATTTCTACACTTAGGGCTGAAACTCCTGATATAGTCTTCTCAACTAAAATAGGGTTTAGGTATATTTCAAAATATTTAAATTCTTTGCCCACGTGTGAAGAAAATTCAAAAACAATTTTTTCACCCTTTAATGCTGCATCATATTTTGGTTTCCAAAAGGTTCTTAATTCAGGTGTAAGTATATCTAGAGCATTCAATCCTATTTCTAATTTTATATTAAAAGCTTCGAGGTAGGATTCTTTAAAAAAATTATTAAATACAATAAAATTGTAATCCTTATCGATTGACCAAATAGATTCATCCCTATTGTTTATTAATGAATTTAAATTAGCTTCAGAATTTTTAATAAGTTGTTCCGCATACTTTCGTTCAGATATATCTCTTGTGATACTAATTATATGTTTTTCACCATTAATTTCTAAAATAGCGGCTGACATAAGTCCATCTTTAACTTCACCATTTTTTATTCTAAATCGGGCTTCAAAATTTTCAACCACACCATATTCTTTTAACCTTTTTACAAGAGTATCTCTATCTGAAATATCTGCCCAAATATTAATTTCATAGGATGTTTTACCAATTACTTCTTTTACCGTGTAACCTGTGAGATTTAAAAAACCATTGTTAACAGAAACATAAATCCCATTGGAAAGTTTATTAATATTTACGGAATCAGGACTTGTAGTAAAAGCTTTTCTAAAACGTTCTTCGCTTTCTAATATTGATTTTTCTTTAGCACGTTCTTCTGTTTGATCTCTGAAAACAAGAACCACACCAATGATTTTATTTTCCAAATCTTTTATTGGTGAGCCGCTATCGGCTATCGGTAATTTTTTACCGTCTTTTCTAATGAGCAGAGTATGATTTGCTAATCCAACTACCAGGCCATTTCTTAATACCAACTCAACCGGATTTTCGACCACCACTCCAGTTTCTTCATTAACAATATTAAATACTCTGGTTAGTAATAATCCTTTAGCTTCATTTTCTTTCCATCCAGTTAGTTTTTCTGCAACAGGATTCATTTGCTTAATGACACCGTGCGTGTCAGTAGTGATTACTCCATCGCCGATACTGTATAAGGCGGTTTTATATTCCTCTTGAGTTTCTGATAATTCTTTCTGTTTTAAAGAAAAGATTTTTGTAAATCCGACTTTGCTGAAGTTTATAAATGTAAAGTGCAGTTAATGCAATAAGTAAAATGCTTATCAAGAACAATTATTAAAATAACTCCTGCCCTGTAATACAACTCGGAGTATAGTTCATCTTTATCAATTTTGGAAACCATATACCATTCTGTTCCCGTAATCGGTTGAAATCTGCAAATACATCTATTCCACGATAATCTTTTCCTTCAATTATTCCACTTTTACCTAAAGCACCTTTAACTGCAACAACATCGACTTGCGATAATGGAATCTTTAAATTTTAAAGCAGCATTTTTTTTATGTCTTAATTCGTTGAGATAAATAATTGATTCGTTTTCTTTTTAAATATCAGTATCTCAGCAGTTTTACTTGAAGAAGGGAATTTTTGAATTATCTTGATAAGTGATTTATTAGGATCAATAATTTGAATGAAAGCAGCAATTGGCACACCGCCATTATTCTTAATAACGGAAATTATGTTTAAGCGAATATCTTTATTATCGCGATTAAAATAAAAATCGCCATAAATTACACTATCTTTTCTAAAAGAATTTTTAATCTCAGCAATTCGTTGGGTATCAAATTGATTAAAAGTGCTGTCAACTGAAAAAAGTATTTTGCCTGAAGTATCAGCAATAACAATATTTTCATCATACCCATTATTAATAAACTGTTTTAAAGTTTTTGATAAGTATTCTTTGGCTTCAATGGTGTTTTTATTTATTAAAAGATAATCTGTGTGCTTAATAAACTTGCCTATTGTAGCAAAAAATTTTGCGTCCGCAGTTCTTCCTTTTTTCCAATTGATAACTTGTTCGAGTTTTAGCTCTGTAACAGCGTGTAGAAACTCATTTTTATCTTTTATAACATCTTTTGTTACAGCTTTATAATAGAAAAAAGCAAAAAGAAGTAATAATTGTACTGCCCAATACAACGATTAAAAAAATATTAAATTTGCTTAATTCTTTCACAAATAATCAGATCTTAAATTTTAGATATTACCATAATAATTGAATAAAAAGATACTCTTTACATAAAATAATTTTGATGTTCTGGGAATATGAAAAGTGAATTGTTTATAGATCGTACTCATTTTACTATTTAACCAATGCATAATAAAAGCATCAAAACATTACTCAATTTTATAGTTTTACACTATCATTATCAATCAAAAATAAAAATTAATAAGCATTTTTTTATAAATCTTAGTTAAAGTATTTAATAATTTTTGTCTTATAAATGTTTAGATAGATAATAATTGCAGGTAGCACAGGCTCGTAGAGGGTTATTCAAGAATAAAGATAGTTTCTAAAGAAAATCTTGTTGCCTAAGCAGTAAATTTTAATGCAAGATAAATTTTATAAATAGAATCCCTCAAAATTGTCAATCCAAATCTGATTATGAATCTTTCAATTTGAAATTATTCTATACAGAAAAGTACAATGGTCTTATTTCTAAATATTAATTAACTTTCCGTTTTTTCGTACTGCATATTTTGATTCTTTTTTTTCTAACTTAAAATGGGATATCAATTCCTGCAGATTTAAAGTTAGTCTGTTTAAATCTTCAGAAGAATGTGCCATTTGCTGCAGACCGTTTGCACTCTGTTGTGTTACATTGGTTATCGATTCAATATTTTTACTAATCTGTCTTGATGCACTTGATTGTTCTTCACTGGCAGCGGCTACTTGAGTTACGATACTTGAAACTTTGTTATTAACATCTCTTATTTCATTAAGAACTATTCCAACCTCTTCAGTAATTTTCATTCCAATCTCAACAGAAGTTTTAGCTTCGCTCATAGAATTATCAGCTTCTTTTGCTTCGTTCTGAATCATCTTTATCATATCTGCAATTTCTTTAGTTGCTTTCGTTGTACGTTCTGCAAGTTTACGTACTTCATCCGCTACAACTGCAAAACCTCTTCCCTGCTCGCCCGCTCTTGCAGCTTCTATCGCAGCATTTAATGCAAGTAAGTTTGTTTGATCCGCAATATCATTAATAACCTGTGTTATTTCGCCGATCTGATCTGTTTTTTTAGCTAACGATGAAATTATTTCACCTGTCCTCTGTGCTGAAACCACAATATCGTTAATCCCTTTTTTGGTTTCCTCAACTTTCAGTGTGCCTTTCTTTACTGTATCATTTGCATATTTTGAATTTTCAGCAGCAATTGAAGCATTCTTTGAAGTATCAAAAATTGTTTTTGTCATTTCTTCAACAGCGAATGCAACTTCATTTGCTTGGGTAGATTGTTCATGGGCACCTGCTGCCATCTCTTCAGTTGATGATGAAATTTGATTTGCTGCACTTGCGGTTGACTGTACCGCTTGATTTATTTGATCAACGAGACCTGAAAGAGATTCACCGAGTTTATTTATATGGTTCTTAAGAACCTGGTGTTCACCATTAAATTCACCTTCCACTCTTTCAGTTAGATCACCTTCTGCATATTTTGTTAAAATTGCTGAGCCTTTTTTAATTGGCTGAGTTAGATAATCAAAAGTTAAATTAAAACCTTTTACAATTTTCTTAAAGATCCCTTTATGATTTTGTACATCTGCTCTTGTTGAAAGGTTTCCAGATTCAGCAGCAATAGAAAGCATTTTAGTATCATCAGAAAGTAGATTTAATGAATTTCTAATTTCAAATATTGAATGTCCAAGTCTATCATTTTCAGAAAGGATCTGAATCTCAACTTCAAAATTTCCATTTGCAAATTCCTGAACAGTATCAGCTTGTTTTATAAGATTACATCTTAAAGCATTCAATGATTTAGCGAATTTGCCTAATTCATCTTTCTTTTTAGTCTGGATTTCTGTATTTAAATTGCCTAATGAATACTGCTTGACTGCCTCGTTAAATTTAAATATATCTATAAGGATATTTTTTTTAATCAGATATACTATCATAAAAGTAAGTGATACGACTAAGGAGAGTATTAAAAATATTCCAAGAATTCTTTCTGAAGCAATTGCGGATTGAGTATCTTCAAGCGAGTATCGAATACTCATAACAGCTAATACCTCTCCGGGTTCTCCACTATGACAGCTAATACAAGTTGCATCTGCTTTTATTAAGCTAATAGATCTTAATACAGAAATATTATTAAACTCTTCTTCTTTGGTTATTTTTTCATTGGAAACAATTGCATTTTTTTCTGATTCATCTAAACTCTTAGCTTTATTTTTATTAATGATTTCAGTTGGGGTTATTCTTAATTCTTCAATCCCATCAATCTTTTTCATTGTTTCAATATATGGTGTAACATCTGTAACACCATGCGACATAGAAAATACTAATGACTCTTTAACAGATTGGTCTATTTGCCCGATTGACTTACCTACAGAGTTTATTTTGCTTTTTTCTGAGAAAATGAGAAAGACAATTAGGGCTAAACCACAAAAGGCTAAAACTCCTGTCACTACAAGCAAGGATATTTTTGTTATTATTGATTTGTCTGAATTAAAAACGTTCATTTTTCACCATTACTAAAATTTTTTTTAATATTTAATTAAACTGCTGTTTCCAGAACATTAAACTCTAAAGTCGAAAGAATTTTCTCTAAATCTAAAAGTATTAATAATCTGTCTTCTAACTTTCCAATGGATGTTATATAATCTGTTTTAACACCACCTATCATCTCTGGTGGGGGCTCAGTTATATTTTTAGGAATTCGTAAAACTTCGCTTACTTCATCCACAATAAATCCAATGGTTTGTCCTTTAAGTTCTACTACAACTATGCGGGTATCTTTTCCGTGAGCTTTCCTTGGAAGCCCAAGCTTAACTCGTAGATCAATAACTGGAATTATTCTTCCTCTAAGATTTATTACTCCCTCTATAAATTCAGGAGTGTTTGGCACTTTGGTTATTTGAGACATTCTGTTAATTTCTTGTACACTAAGAATATCGACACCAAACTCTTCTTCCCCAATTTTAAAACTTACAAGCTGTAGTAATTCTTCCTGATCTTTTTTAGAATCTTCATGTTTTGTCACTATAAACCTCGTACTATATTAAATATTAAGCGTAATTATCCTTGTCAAGGTACGTTCCAATTAGATTATCGAACTTATATTGAAATTATTGAGCAGAATTACTGTTATTTTGGCGTGTTTTTAAAGATTTTTTTTGTGAGTTATTTAAATGGATTCTATAAAAGGACCAATATCAGACGATTGGTTACATTTGTACAGTAAAATTAAATTGGTGTTTGAGAGAATACGTTTGTCTAAAAAAGGAATTTACTCTACATATTTAATTTGAGGGAGTAACTTTTCTTATTACTTCAATCCCAAGTTGTTCCATTCTATAACGAAGTTTTGATCTGGATAAGCCCAAAACTTCTGCAGCTTTAACCTGGTTGCCGTTTGTAATTCGAAGTGTATCTTCAATAAGTTTTCTAAGTACTAATTCTATTTTAATTCCCTTTGATGGAACCTTTAAAATAAACTCATCACTTTGTTTAATGCTTGTCTTTCCTTGCGGGATTAAGAACTGAAAATGCCTGTCTTTAAGTTCATCTTCCTCTAAAAGCAAAGTAACACGCTCCATAACATTTCTTAATTCGCGTATGTTACCTTTCCAGTAATAATCCTGTAAAAGTTCCAGAGCGGAGGGTTCTATACGCTTTATTTTTTTATCAAACTTTTGTGCAAACTCATTTAAAAAAGCGTAGGCAAGTACTGGTATATCTTCTTTCCTTTCGCGTAACGGCGGAATGTTTATATTCCCAACATTTAATCTGTAAAACAGGTCTTCGCGAAAATTTCCATTTTTAACTTCATCTTCAAGGTTTTTATTTGTTGCTGCAAGAACTCTAACGTCAACATTAATTTCTCTTTCCCCTCCAACACGATAAAATTTCTTTTCCTGCAATACACGAAGCAATTTAACTTGTAAATCTTGTGAAAGTTCACCAATCTCATCTAATAATATTGTACCGCCAGAAGCAAGTTCAAATTTTCCAAGTTTTGTTTTTTGCTGAGCGCCGGTAAATGCGCCTTTTTCATGACCGAAAAGTTCGCTCTCTGCAAGCTCTCTTGGAATCGCTGAAACGTTAATTTGTATAAATGGCCCATTGGCACGGGGGCTGTTTTGATGAATGAATTTGGCAATCATCTCTTTGCCGGTACCGCTCTCGCCGTCAATTAGAATGGTAGTATCCATACTCTTAGCTAATTTTTCAACAGCGGAAAGTATTTTTTTTATCTTACTGCTTTTACCAAAAAAATCTTTCGTAAGAATATCATCTTTAACCATCGCTTGAAGCTTATCTACTTCGGCTTTAAGATTAATGTTTGAGAATGCCTTTTCTACAATCATTTTAAGCTGATCTATGTCTACGGGCTTAAGAAGAAAATCATAAGCACCAAGTTTCATAGCCTTAACTGCAATGTTCACATCACTGTAACCGGTAATCATAATAACAGGAATATTAAAAAACTGTTTCTGAAATTCTTTAAGCAGGTCTAATCCATTAACAGTTGTAAGATAAATATCTAACAGTATCAGATCCGGCTCAAAGTCTTTAACTTTATCAACTGCTGATTCGCCATCAAGACAATATTCAACTTCGTATTCAAATTTTACTAAAACCCGGTGCAAAGTTCTGCAAACAAGTTCATCGTCATCAATAATAAGTATTCTGTTGCTCATAGTGTTTAATTGTTTAAGTTAAATTTAATGAAAAACTTTGATCCCTGTCCGTATTTACTTTTAAAATCTAATTCAGCATTAAATTCATTTAAAAGTTTTTTACATACACTTAGACCAAGTCCGGTTCCCTGTTTTTTACTTGTATAAAAATCTTCAAATATTCTTTCTTTATTATCATCACTAATACCAACGCCATTATCTTCTACTTCCCAGTAAATAGCTTTGGAGTTATCGGTGTCATCCATATAAGATCTAACAAAGATCGTATTTCTTGAATTTTCAGCTTCAATAGCATTTGTTATTAGATTTAAAAACACTTGAAGTAATTTATCTTTTTGGAAATAAATTGACGGTAGATTTGATTGGAGTTCTGTTTCGATATACATGTTTATTCTGCAGGCATTGCTCTGCATGATGTTAACAGCGATTTGGGTTACATCATTAATAGAGCATAATTCAGTCTCAAGATTATGTTTTTTAGAAAAGTCAGAAAAATTTTGAATTAGAAACATCAGCCTGTCTGTTGCTTCTGCGCAAGACTGAATACTTTCGGCTGCATCATCAGAGATCTGAGAACGAATTGTTGAGAGATAATCTAAATTAAGCTTTAAAGCAAAAAGAGGGTTTCTTATTTCGTGTACAAGACTCGCTGAAAGTTTACCAAGTAAATGAAGCTTATTATTGAGTATGTCTGTATTACTCATCTCATCCGCAGAATGAAATTGATAAACAAAAATTATTTGTTAGTAATATAAAATATAAATTCTTATAAAAGAAGTAATATGAAAGGAAATTAGCAGATCGGTAGTAGCCCTTACTTACCGATCTCCTTTAAAATAGAATCTGCAACTTTGCTAAGCACTTCTTCAGAGTTATAAAAACCGCTTTCAATTTTCTTTTGAATTTCTGCTAAGTTTTTTACTTCACTTGTACTTTGCATTGCTATTGCTTGTTTTGAGATTTCGATTTTATCTTTTTTAGTTACATCTGCATTTTTGCCGGATGATTTCTTAAATTTGTCATCGTTTTGATAAACGGATGATAGTACTTTTCTTATTTCCATAATCTTATCTGTTGTAAATTGTTATTTTTTTTTGGTTTTGAATAAGTTCAATCTCCTTCTGAACCATTTTGAGCTTTTCGGCCCAATCCTTAGTAACATTATCGAACTTTTCAGAAATAAGTTTAGCCATCTGTATATTTTTTTTAGATAACCTAAAATTATTTGTTTTTAAGCTATTTTGGTCTTTTATTTTAATTATGGACTGCATTTTTAGTTTTGCGGATGGAAAATTTACATCAAAATTTTCCTCATCTAACTCTGAAAGCGCTTGATATACTTCCTCTAAAAGTAGCTCAACCTTACCAATACTACCGAATGATTTTTGTGTATTTATCATCATAATTAACTATATAAATCATTTCCAAATATTCCGCTAGATGACAGCAGGGAACTTAATTGGCTTTGTAATTGAATGTATCTGTTTCTTAAAACTTCAGAATCTTTATCAATTTTTGAACGGATTTTTGTTATTGAATCACCGATAGATTCCAGGTTATTGTCTATAGTATTTTTTCTGCTTGTTAGATAGCCGCTAAAGCCAGTATAAGGCAAAAGTTTATTATAAAGATTTGTAGCAATACCTGAATCAGAATTAAATGTTTGCTCAATTTCTTCAATATTATTTTCTAAAGCACTGTTAAGTTGATCAGCGTTTGTTATGGAAAGACCGGTATTAATATTAAAGGTAATGCCCATTTCAGTAAGGGAATTAATTGTACCTGATCCAAGACCACTAACAGGGGAATAAGCACTTGAACTTAATATACTTAAGAGTGAACTACTGGAAGCGTCACCAATTAGTGTACCTCTTATCCCGTTGCTAGAGACCGTATTTGTTTTGATATAATTATAAAGATCATTAAAGGTTGTTATAAATTCATCAATTTTCGATTTAACTGCACTAACATCATTTGCAACATCAATCGTTACGTCGTTTTCATCAACGGACATAACAGATTTTAAATTTAATGTAACCCCGGTTACAAGATTAGAAATAGTATTTGAATTTCTTTCAATACTAATTCCATTAAATATTATTTTCGAATTCAATAAGGCTAAATCGTTTACATATCCAGCTGTATCTACACCACTTTCATTCTGTACGAATGCAGTGCGGCTATTACCAAGATTCAAACCAAATTCACCCAGAAGACCACCGGATATATCAGAAAGATCTTCTATCTTAAATCCTACGCCAGTATTTTTAGCCGTTAAAGAAATTTGAGTCAACCCAGATGAAGGAGAAAATGAAGTTGCAGAAACAATGCCTGAAGCACCTTTTTCTTTTGCAACAGAAATACCAAGCTCCGAAACAAGCGTTCCTGTATCTCCATTAATGGTAATATATTTTGATGAATCAGTTACGGTAAATTTAAGTTGAACATCTGAACCATTAACAACTTTTTCTGCGGACAATCCTGAAACGCTTTCTAATTGTGTAATTATACTGTCAATTACTTCCTCATAAGTTCCAGCCGAATAATTAATTGTTGTTTCTGTTCCATTTAAGTTAAAAGTAAAAGAACCTGATGATGAAGTGCTGCCAGAGAGTGAATTAGAAGTAACGATTGCTTTATCATTATTAATTTCTTGACTTACTTTGTTTGCAAGAGTTTCAAATGAAATATTTCCATTTGTAAAATCCTCAGCTGTTAAGCTTACAGAAACATTGCTTGTATATTGTCCACCTTCGCCATCACCACCTTTAATTGCAAATGTATAAGTACCTGGTGATGTAATTGAGGAAAAATCTAGAGAGTTTTTATCTAGCGACATAACCAGATCATTTTTTGCAAGCTGATTAACACGAAGAGCAAAAGCTCCTTTTTGTGCGATCGAACTTGCACTGACAGTAACTGCTGTAGGATTGCTCGAAGTTGCCTTCTTAACTGCAAATGCTGAAGATGATCCTGTTGTCTTTAAAATCGACATTTTACTTTTTAGAGCATCAACTTTACTAAGCAAACTTGCGTATATCCCCGAAATTTTTGAGTACTTGGTTTTACGCGTTTCCAGTGGGGTTATACGTTTCTTGGATTCATTAGTGGAATAACTATAAACTAATGAGTTAATACCTGAAGTTGTAAGAAGATCATAAGCCATTGCAAAACCTATTTGTTTTCAATTGCTCTTAACCAGCTGTTTCTTAGCTCGGTTAATATTGTCGTAACTATTTCAAAATTATTTTTTCTTGTTTGATCCTGACAGTATTGATAAAGTCTAATTAAATTAACAGCCAGATCTCTATAAGTGTCATCATCAAATCTTAAAAATCCAATTAGTTCTTGTATAGCCGCATTTGTTTTGATCATATCCTTTTTCTCAGAATGAACAACAGCAAAATCATAAGCTTTAATTAAAAGCTGTTCCGGCGGCGAGTTCAGAATTTGATTTGTTAAATATGGATTTATTTTACTCTTATTTAGCACAGCAGCCTGATACATTTTTATATTCCCAGTTCTATTTATAAAATCGCCCCCGGAGCTTATTCTCCGGGGGCCCACCCAGTTAACTTAAATTAGGATCATCGAAATAAGGACAGGATATTTTGTGGAGCTGCGTTAAGCGTACCTAACATTGCAGTACCAATTTGTGTTCCTATCTGACCCTTGGTCGAATTCAATTGCTCCATAGCTATATCTGCATCGAATAAGCGAGATATTGAGGCAGTGTTACTAGCGACAGATGTTAATAGATATTCTTCTCTTGAATCAAATGTTTGAGTCAAGTTACCGATATAACCTAATGCTGTATTTACTGCTGTCTGGAAAGTTGATACACTTGTTGTTAAAGAAGTTGCATCACCTGCTTGAAGAGCAGTTAATGTAGCTTGGTTTGCAGTTAGATTAATCTGACCACCAATGTTTATTCCAGTTGAACCAGAACCGCCAACTCCAAATGATACCAAAGTATCCTCAAGTACACTGGTTCCGTTAATCTTAGTATTACTTAGAATACTGCTTATCTCATCGGCCAAAGCTTTTACATCATTTTGAAGACTTGTCTGATCTTTTATCGGATCTTTTGCATCTTCTTGTTTTGCTATGATCTGATTTAACTTGTCATTAACAAGTATTACTGCAGATTCAGCTGTAGATAACCAATTTTTTGCTGAAGAAAGGTTATTTAACTGAGCTTGCATCTTTAAGTTCTCTGCTTCAAGCTGTTTGCCTACTTTATAACCAGAAGTATCATCAGCTACTCTATTTATTCTTTTCATAGTAGCTAAACGCAACTGAGCTTTTGCTGTCTGTGCATTAACTTTTGTTAACGCATTGTATGCATTTAATGCATCCAGGTTTGTGTTGATTTGAAATGCCATAATAGAACCTCCGTGTTGTTTTAATCAAGCATCCTTGCTTGACTTTTGTTAAATGTTGTTTGTTAAAAGAACATATTGTGTTCAATTAGATTATCGGAGGTGGCTTAGAATTGTTTAGTACTAATTAAAAAAAACTATCTGGCCTGTTGTTCGGATGTGGTTAAACTTAAAATTTGCTCCAGCTTTTCGCCCAATACTTTAATTTTTGGTTTAATTATAGTCAAGTTTGAGAATTTTTCCGAGAGTAATAAATAGTTGGCTTTAGCTCTATCATAGTCTTTAATACCAATATAAATTGATATTAAGTGAAAATAAATTGATGGATCATCCTCAATTTCTAATGATTCATTAAATAAATTAATGGCTTTTGCATAATCTGAATCAAGAAACAGTAAGGCAAGGCTTTTCTTAATTGGTGCCGAATTTTTAAAAGATTTTTCTAATCTGTATAAAACGTCAATCTTTAAACTATTTTTTTGATTGTTTTGCGTTAAATCTAAAAATGATTGAAGATTAGAAGAGTTTACAAGAGATAGTAAAAAAACAATCTCCTCTTCACTCAATTCTCCGCTAGTAATAAATTTAATTATTATGTTTTCGATATAATTTAAATTTGTGTCTGTAAAAGCGGCAATAAAAATTGCTAGTTCATTGATTAAACTTTCTAACTCGCATCTTTTATTTAATTGAATAGAAAGGTTAATCGCTCTTATATATAGGTCAATCTGGTCTGATACAATTTCATTTTCCGAAAAGCTTGTATTTTTGGATTAAACTTTTATTTTTATCTACAGCAGTCAAAAGATATGAAATGATTTTTCTGCTCTTGAAGTTCTTAAATACAAAATTGAAATTAAAAAATTTAAGTATGCATGGTGAGGAATATATTTAAAAGCTTTAAGAGCATTATCAAGAGCAGCATCAATATTATTACTTTCATACTTTAAAATTGCAAAATGCATAAACGCTAAACCCCTCAGATTAGATTTTACGGTTTTATCATTACAAACTTTTTTATAGTTTAATTCAGCTTCCGAGAATCTTTTAAGCGAATGCAGGGTTTGAGCAAGTCTAAGTAAATCGTAGTGATTCTTCTTTTTTATGTCTGAGGATAAAAGCAAAGCTAGATTGCGCTCTAATTTTTTATTAGCTGAGTTCTCATCAAAAATATAGCCATAATGAATGATTTCAATATTAGAATCAACTAATAGGATTTTATTTTTATCTAATGAACTTTGAATTTGTTCGTGTACTTTTCCATCAAACCGGATTCCTAAATTGTTCGGAAACAATCTTGGATATTTCATTACACCAAATTTTGAATTTTCGGAGGTCAGACTTTTTACTACACAGTTCACTGCGACAGGTTTGTTATCAATTTTTTCAAAAAGTTCAACAATTGAGTCTTTATTCAACTCTTCGTCAGCGTCAAGATAAAGTATCCATTTTCCATTACATTTATTTAAAGCGAAATTTCTTGCAGCTGAAAAATCATTAACCCAATCAAATTTAAAAATGTTAGCACTATAGGATTCAGCTATTTTGATCGTATCATCATTTGAGCCAGTATCAACAATAACGATCTCGTCAACAACATCTTTAACTGAAGCAAGACATCGGGTAAGATGTTTCTCTTCATTCTTGACAATCATGCATAAACTTAGTAACGGCATATGTTAGCTTTCCGCTTCCACTATAACTTCTGCATTTTCAAAAAGTGAGTTATGATTTTCCGGTAAATCTAACATCTTATTCACAGATTTTAATGCATCAATCACGATTTGATTATCTGGATCTTTTTTACTCGCCCATTCTAACATCGTTTTAGATTCCTCAAACATTTCAATCTGATAAAAAACCTGTCCTAATCCAAAACAAGCTTCTGAGGAAGATGGATTTAAGTTTTAGTGATTCTTCAAAATATAATTTTGCTTTTTCAGTATCTTTTAAGATCAAGGATATGTTAGCAGTAAGAATATATAAATCTTCCTTAGATATAATAGAAGATGCCTTCTCCGACAAATCAAATTTTTCTAACGCTAATTCAAGATCATTTAATGCTAAATCATATTCTTTATCTTGAATTTTATTTTGTGCTCGTTCAAAATATTTTACAACTTCATCATTGTTTATTGAAATAAACAAAGTCCGTTTTTGATTAAATGATTTCTGTTTTATCCAGATTTCATCGGGATCAGCACCCCACTTTGTCAACAAATATTTCCTGGTTTGTTTTTAGTCTTTCAATATATTTTTTCTCACCATCAGCTTTAAAACTTTTTGAACCGTAATGATGAATAAATACATCTTGAGCAATTACTGTTTTATATCCTGCTAACTGAGCACGCAAACAAAAATCATCATCCTCAAAATTGCCGGGAGTAAACCTCTCATCCAGACCGCCTATTCTATCAATTACTTCTCGTTTAATAAGAGTGCATAAAAAAGCTACTCGTGGAAACCGTATTACTTTATTCTTATTCTTTTCTTTTACAATATCAGCATACCGATACATTTCATCAATTGTTTCATAATTAGCATCTTTATCTTTCTGCACACCGCTAACTTCATTGCTAATTGGACCTACAATTCCAGTTTTACTATCAGATTCAGCAACTTCAATTAATCTTTCAAGCCAGCCTTCGGTAACTATAGTATCATTGTTAATCAACAGAACATAATCTCCCAATGCAGTTGCTAAACCTTGATTTACGGCTATTGGAAATCCAAGGTTTTTCGTGTTTTCTATAACTCTAACTCTTGGAAACTCTTTTTTTACACTTTTAACTGTAGAATCAGAGGAATTATTATCAACAACGATTATCTCTATATTCAATTTAGAATATTCAAAAATACTTGTTAGACATTTTTTTGTAAATTCATATTGATTATAAGTAACTAATATTAAACTAATTTTATGATTAATAGATGGACACATTTCACTTTTTGAAATTGTAGTTGGAATTAATCTTTCTGATTTTAAAGTAGGCTTACCTTTTTCAAGAATGTTTTTTAATTTCTTCTGAATCATTAACCCTTTTTCATTTTTAGGCAAAATTGAAAGAGATAAATTATTTAATTCGATTGCATACTCAATATCATTTTCGCAAATACTTATTTCCGTTTGAATATTAATTGCTTTTACATTTGTTGGTTCATAACTTAAAAGAATTGCTAATTTATTTTTTGAGGTCAAATAATCTTTTGACTTCATAAGAAGTTTTATTTCTTCCAGTAAGTTATTGCTTTTAACTGCATTCCAATTATTGTTTTTAGAGTTTTGCAAAATCGATTTGTCTAATTCTTGTAATTTTTCTTTTGCAATTAAATGTTTAGGGTCGGCAATTAATGCTTTAATAATTAGCATAAGTGCATTAAAGTGTTCCTTTTCAGATATCTGTATATCCAGATAGTTAGAAAATGTTTTATTGTAAAGTTCATCCAAATATTTTTCTTTACTTTCTTTTTGCTTTGCTAATGAAATGTTAAGCAAAGAGTTTTCATAAAAATTATTCAGTAAATAATCTGGAGTAATATAACATAAAGTCTTATACCCCTGTTCTTCAGCAATTATTGCGTGTAACCGTTCTATTGCATGAGCAATAGTTCCATCTACTTTTATTGGTTCTTTTGGAAAGTCATTATAGGTTAATCCTAAATCGAAAAGCGGCTTCAATGCTTTTGGTCGATACCAGAACATATTCCCAACTGAGAAAAACACACTATTACGATCTAATTCTTTTTTTATTGCCATCCTAACAAGAAGATCATCACATACTTCTAACAGATTAAAGAGACCCAAATGTGAGAAAGAATTTTTTACCCAAAAATTTAATATTCCTTTATATATTGGTGGGAAAACAATTCCGAGATCATCGCTGGAAGAAAAATGATTCACAATATCTTTTATTGCAACAGGTGAAATCAAATTATCAAAAAGATATTTACCCCATTTCTCACCCCAATCAAAGTGTGTAGATTTTTTTGTATGGATATGACA
This sequence comes from uncultured Ignavibacteriales bacterium, assembly GCA_963706055.1. Classification (GTDB taxonomy): domain Bacteria; phylum Bacteroidota; class Ignavibacteria; order Ignavibacteriales; family Ignavibacteriaceae; genus IGN3. The sequence continues at coordinate 128,149 of CAVPND010000031.1, forward strand.
AACAATTTCATATTGAAATTGTTCTTCTTTTAAATCCAACAACCCAGGGAGCAACATCTCGACCTCGATTTGGCACTACCTTGATGATAACGTTATTAAGATTGGGTAATATTTTGTTAGAAAACAGTTTCTGAGCAATTTCCTGATGTTTTTCTTCGCAGACAGATATAAGAAGATCAAATTTTAAAGGAGATTTATTTAGGTGATTAATTATCTCATATGCTTGTTCAACATTATAGAGATGAAGGTGAATAGCCATGTGATTTATAATAGCATATCCGTTTTTAGCACTGCAAAGAAAATCCCTGTTTAAATATTGTGTCCTATGGAAGTAATTATTATTTGTTTCCTCTGTCTTTTGTGCAAGAGAAATGACATCACTTCTTGAAAAACGATCGCTGAAAATAATATTTTCAAGTAATCTCACACCATTATCAGTGGGTGAATTGAAAGAATATTTTAATACACGTAAAAATGTTTTGAATTCATTGAATTCTTTTAAACTTACATAAGATGAAAACAGATTAATTGCATCTCTTGTAAAATCTATCGCACCTCTTTGAATTTCCCCCAAATCATTTATCATATTTTTCGAAAAAGGCTCATCTTCAAAAAAGATCGGGACGAATGATCCATCCGGAGATTTTTTAAATCCAACACAGGCTTGTTCTAATGGAGAAAATAATTCTTCGAGTATTATATCTAGAGGAGGATTATTAAACCGTGACTCTTGATACCCAGCAAGAACAATTGTTTTTGTCTTATTATTATTATCATTTTCTTCATTTTTGTCAGTTTGCCATAAATATATTTTATCGATTTTACTTTTTGTCAATTTACCAATATCATTTGAAACGCTTCCTGAATAGCCAACATCAAAAATTATTGCTCTGTTATTTGCATTCAGATTAACTGAAGAATTATAATATTCTTCAACAACCTGTTTCCGCTTTGATAATATTTCCCTTATCTCATCGCCATATTCCTTAATCAATCTTTTGAGATTCTTAAAGCTCTCTTTATAATCATCGTTGTAAAGAATAGTTTCTATCTTATTTGTAAAACGCTTCCCTGCAAAAAAATTCTTTTGTACCAATGCATCCAATAAATCACCTAATGTATAATTTCCTAAGTGATTTGTTTTAGAAGTCAGATACTTTAATACATCACCATCATATTTCGCTATATCGTATGCTTGCCTCCCACAATAAATATACTTGCTTTCTAAATATTTCTTATCATTGTTACGAATAAGATCATAAATTATTTGAGGTAAGTAACCATCTCTCGAAGCAAAATGGATGTAAGTATATTCGGCTTGAACATTATGATTTGACAATATTGATGCTGCCAAATTGAATACCAATGGCCCTAATCCGTAATATCCAAGATGGTAATGATCCGGAAATATAGAATTAGCTCCTGGTTTTTCAATCACTCTATCTATTAATTTATTCGCACATAGTCCAATTGATATTCTAGTAATTGGGGAGAGTGAATTAAAATCATCCCAAATGTTGTAATGATTATTTTCATTTGAAAAAAAGATCTCTTTATTACTTGGAAGATGAAAGGCGACTATACCTGACTTAAGAGCACATAAAACATCAGATTCCATATTATCACCAATATGTAGAATTTGACTTGGTTTTAATTTCTCTGATTGTATAATTAACTGAAACAGTTCACCAGTGTCTTTTCTTTTTTTATGTTCTGATGAAACATACAATCTGGCGAAACCATCATATTTCTTTTTTATGAGTATGTTTTCAAGCACATCTTTACCTAAGTACATATCAGAAGTAATGATAACTTTTTTACCAGACTCTATTGCAAAATCATAAATTTCTTTGCCTATTGGTCGTGGTTGTAATAGATGTGTTTCTAAATCAATTTCAGCCTGAATCAACTTTTCTTTTATGTCATTATTAATCCCATTAGAATTAGCGATGTACTCATAAATCTGAGATAGTGTTATTTCACCATAATTTTTATTTTTTTTACTTAATAAAATACGGGCTTGACTTTCTGCTTCACTTCTAACTTTATAAAAATCAAATTGATCGTTACATAATATTATTCTGGCTTTTTCCTGTAATAGATAAAATGCATCAGAAGGTATTAGAGTGGGTCGCACCAATAAAGTATCAAATATGTCAAAGCTTATAATTTTTATGTCATCATTTAAGATAAGTAATTTTAGATGTTCTATATTTAGATTAAACTTACTAGACATATTTTTCTTCCTCAAGTAGAAATAATGTTGATATTTATTTCCTTAATTATTCTTCTTTGCATAAAATATTATACTGTCATCTCCCAAATACCCATATGCATATGAGTACATCTGGAAGAGAGATACATCAGAATAGTTTAAATTTTGTAATGATTCAATCATCTCCCACCCAAAGTATTGATAACATAAACATCCTTTGGAATTAATTGGATCACCGTGATATTCTGGGGGTAATATGTGCTTTACTATTCCATTTTCAATTTTAGCACGGATAATATTTTCTTGCGAAAATTTGGCAAATGGTACCGTAAAGATTAACTGGCCTCCTGGTTTCAATACTCTGTTAATTTCACTATATGCTTTATTGAAGTCCGGTACATGTTCAAGTACATCAAGAGATAAAACCAAATCGAATTCATTATCATTAAAAGTCAGCGCTGTAACATCTTCATTCCTAATTTTATTTTTATTATATGAGCCCAGGGGAATATCTTCTCCCAGATACTCACTGCCTGTACAATTTTTATAATTTTCTGAATAGTATTTATATAATGACGTTGTTTGTTCTGTTAAAAATAATTTAGCCTCGTTTTCGGGTTTAATAACTTCTTTTACAAAATGTACAAACGCTCTCATTCTATTATTCATAGAACATTTGGAACAAATTAATCTTTCACGCCAGCATGGAATCTTAAGACCGTTAGATTCACTTGAAAACATATAATCCACTGATAGATCAACTTCTGCTTCACAAGCTTTACAATAACCTCGATACAGAAAAGGTTCCTGAGATATAATTAACCCGTTCTCAAAATATTTTCTTGCTGCCTTTTCTTTTTGTGCTAAATCATTGTACTTATTAAATGCTGATAAAGATGTTATTTTTTTTAAGCTTAAATCTTTCGACCATTCAAATTCAGCAAGCGAACTCAAATAATTTTTATTTTCTTTTGCCACATCGTTGATAGGATCAAATTCTAACACTTGATTTATATACTTAAATGCACCATTATAATCATTTTCAATTATTGAAATTACTGAAAGATCGTTGAGGGCATCAGCATTATTATTATTTTTTGTCAGAACTTCTTGCAGCAATTCTTTTGCTTCCCTATAATTATCTTTCTCTATACAAGCTTCAGCTTGTATAATTTTAGCATAATCAGTTTGAGTCTTTGGTTTAATTCCCGTTTGAATTGAAATCTCTTTATAAAAATTATAAATACCATTTATTTCATCATCCACTGTATGGATATAAGTATCTATTACCCCCGCTGATAATTTTTCAATCATATCTGGATTTTCTAATAAATACAGAATGGAGTCTGCTAGAGCATCAGAATCTCCAATAGGTATTTTTATTCCATTTACATTGTTTTCAATTATCGAAGCACCAAAGAAGTCAGTAACAATTAAAGGAACTGCGAAATACATTAATTCACGAACGACCCTGTTAAAGGTGTCAAAATTGGAGGGCACTAAAGCAAAATCTATTGATTCTGCAATACTATAAAGGGCAGTATTCTTGAAACCCCCATAGAATTTAATTTTCCCTGGATATGCTTTTTCTAGTACTTTAATCTTGTCCAGATAAATCGGAATTGTGTCAGATGCGTAGATATCCAAAACAAAATTTTCTAAATGCAAAATTTTTTCAAATGCTTTTAGTGTAAGATCAATCCCTTTTCTGGAAATCAAGCTTCCAATAAACCCAATATGTATTGTTCCTTCAGTTTTTCTTTTTGATTCCAATTCCCTGGGTTCATTAAACCTAAATCCACGAGGATTGATTTTTATTTTATTTTCTGGAATCTGAACGAATTGTTTGAAGTAATTTTTAAATGTTACCTCTGTAAATATGACTCCATCAATACTATTATCATACAGAGATTGAATTGTTGTAAATCTTTTTCTAATCTTATTTGAATATTCGGTTACCTCTTCAGAATTAATCTCATCTCTATTTTTATTAAGAACGTTTACCAAATAACATTCGGAACATTTTTCTGATGAAGTCGGACCGCTACATAACACATCTTGCTTTCCATTAAAATATACAGGGGAATCCAAATGACATATCTCTTCCGGATTGCACACATTTCTAATAATATAAGCGCCACTTTTTGAAAAGATTGAAATAATTTCTGCCGGCATAAAGACATAGTCATTTATGTGGACAACTTCAGGATTAAAATCATTTATTATTTTTTCAATAGTATAGAGGTAATTGCTTAATTCTTTAGAATCAATCTCTCCAAAAAATGCTTCATATTTGTTTAAAGTTGGAATTTTGTACAACGAATAGTTATCCATTGTTTCTTTTATGAAATCATCTTTAATATCATTTGTGGGAATTAAAATCGCGACCTCAATTCCCTTTTCCTTAATACCTAAAGCATGGTTTAATGTAGAAATTGGAGTTCCAGAATATTCGAAAGGATATAAATTGTGGTTCACAAATAAAACACGTTTAAAACATACTGGTTGAGAAAGAATATTTTTATCCCCAGAAGGATTAATCACCTCATTTATACCGGTAAATTTTTTTAATTCTTCTAACATTGCTTCTACCGTAAAACCTCCATTTAATATTTTTTTTCTTCCTGAAATTCCCATTTTTTTTCTTAACGACCCATCCTTTGCCAGTTTTATCATATAATCAGACATCATTTCCCAATCTCTCTCCTGAACCAAATATCCAGACGTTTCATGTTCTATTGCTTCTGGAATTCCTTCATGAAATGTTGAAATAACTGGAAGTCCATGAGCTGAAGCTTCTAAAATTGACAATGGCAAGCCTTCCGCATTTCCGGTTTCTGGGTCCACCATTGAATGTTGAATAAATACTGATGATTTATTCATCATATCTAGAACAAAACTATGTGGTTGTTCTCCTAATAGATTAACAGAATCTGACAAATTATGTTTTGAAATAAAGTTTTGTATTTCAGAACGCAATGGTCCCTCACCAATAATATTTAAAGAAATCTCAGGTACAACTTTTTGGGCTCTCTCGAATGCTTGTAGTACATAAAGAATCCCTTTTTTTCCGACTAATCTTGAAACAGAAATGAATTGGCAAGGATTTTTTTCAGTGGTTGATTTGTATTCTTGATTATAAACAACACCGTAATGAATAATTTTAATTTTCTCTTTTGGGATACCAACACTTATAAGTCGTTCAGCCATTGGTTTTGAAACCGCAATAACGCCATCGACAACACCTCCCATCCAACGATAATATTCTGCTATTGATTTTTTTCTGATAAATTCGGAAGCATCCTGTCCATGGAAGTGAACATAGATTGGTAAATTCATCTCACGATTATTTAATTCTACAATAGCGCCGCCTATACATCCAAATTCGCACAAGATATTTGTTACCGAGTTTTTCTTGAAAAATTTTACTACTTCTTTCTCTAACTTTTTATCAAATTCATATTTACCAAGTTCGATAGGAATAGTTTTAATTGGACCATGGAACCAGCTTTTATCAATAACACTTCCTGTAAGAATAACTGTTTTAGAAGGTGATAGAAATTCAATATGCTTTCTTATAAAAGTTTCTGAAATAGCTCCAACCTGAGGACAAACTAATGCAAGCACTTTTTCTTTTTCTATATCTGATTTTAGTTCTTTGTTAATGATTTCATTTTTATGAAGGATGTCAGAACTTTTTTCATCAACAAAATTACTTTGTAAGTTTACTTGTTTCTTTGCGCTCGCAGTTAAACCTGTTATAAGCATGCTTTCACTAAAATCGTTTGGTATCTCGTCAGATTCAATTAGATTTTTATAAAGAGGGAATAGGGCTTCAGTATAAGATTTTCTCATTTCATCTGACATAGACCTTCTGCGAATCCACAAACCCAAAACCTGTGCTAAACTTGCATCCCATCCCCCAAGAGATTTAATATTAATATCATCAAACTTAGAATTCCTTAGAATTCTTTCTAAAGAAAATGGTGTATATCGATATTCATCATAAGGCATTGTGTGCAGCGGCCAAATAAATGGAACTGTTATAAAAAGGATGCCCGATGGTTTTAAGACTCTCCAGACCTCTTTAAGTACATTTTCAGGATCAGGTATGTGTTCAAAGAATTCTGTTGCAAGAACACAATCAAAACTATTGTTATCTAAGGGAATTTTCTTTCCATCCCAAAATAAATCAGGTTTAATATCCTGCTGGTAGCTAGCGTTTTCGATATCAAGTCCAATATAATTTTCAACATTACTGTTTGATAAAATATATTGCTTGTATGGCATTTCTCCGCAACCAATATCAAGCATTGCACCTTTAAAATTTATTAAGTTATCATCAATAGCTTTTTTGATAGAAGTTCTTACAATATATAGATCAAGATTTTCAGTTGTTAATTGGACATCAATAAAATCATTTACAATTCTTTTTAATTTTGAATCTTTTTCTTCAATAACTTCACTCTTTCTTCTGCTTATAATATTAATAGCATCAGCCCTTATAATTGAATAATCCATCTTATTAGAATTTTTTCACTCTAAAAGCCAATATCTATACCAAGAAAAAGATGTTTTTATCTTATGAAAAAGCATTCTTTTGTTTATAAAGATGTATTTATGTGAAGGATTGGCTAATTATAGCCAATATTATAGTAGGTAAAGTGGGCTTAGTTTTTCTGTGAATGGTGCTAATTGTTCTTCGGCTTGTGCAATTAGTAGCGGTTCCTGACGTTCTTTTTCCTGCTTAATATCTTCTATTTTTTTCTTATGTGTTTCTATTCTCTCAAGATAACCTTCGGATAATGCTTTTTGTTTTTGCTCGGCTTCTTTCCTTAGCATATCGATGCTAATTTCTTTTTGCTTTTGTAATTCCAATGAACGTTTTTCAAGTTTCTGTTTTTCATTAGATCTATCAAACACGACCAAACCGGATATAAAAACTGAAATGAAAAACCCAATTACAAAAGTTAATGAAGACCACTTAACCCCCGTTAGAATTACTCTTCCAAGCATTAGGTAAAAATCATTTTCAAAATAATTTGAATTATTAAAGTAGCCGGCAATTCCGCCTATGATAAAAACTATTATTGATACAACTACATTATAGCTCATAGAATTCCTGAAGGAAACAGCGGGATCAAATGAACTTTGAAAAGCCAGGTTTTTCTTTCTTTCTTCAACTTCCCAAAGTGCATCTTTAACATATTCCTCTATTTGCTGGACTGATGCTGAAAGTTTTTTTTGTAAACTGGTTTTAATATCATCAACCTCATGTTTAAACTGATCCGTAAGGCTTTCACTTTCAGATATTGATCTTTCATAAAGCTCCATTACACGATTGTAATTCTCAAAATACTTGTCTTTTATCCTGGATTGAATATCATCCAAAATAGAATGAAACTTTTCATTAATATCTTTTGCAACTAAGCTTAAAAAGATGGAACTGTTATGTTTATGCTGGTCGCATAACTCATACAAAAATTTTATCGCATGTCTGGTTTCATCAGTATAGAATTCATCAAACTCGTTCTTTTTAAGCTGATTGAGCCTAACAAGCAGCGTTGAAATGATTCTTTTTTTGTCTAATTCATTTTCAATCAATTCTTGTTGAATGTAACCTGCGTAGGCTGAAAACTCATAATGATTTGTTATGTTGGGAAAAACAGGATTATTTAAAAAGAAATTTAGAGCAACTATACTTCCGCAATCAATAGCGTAATTGAGCCTCTGAATATCAAAATTAAGAATTTCTTTTATGAGTGCTTTTGTAAAATCATCACGCTGTTGACATGCAGAGAGATAAGCGAAATAATACTTAGCAGTAATGCCCCCTTCTTTACTATCCATTGCATAAGAAAATTCTGATGCGGCTTCTTCATTCTTGCCAACTGTTAATAGAGCAAACCCTTTGTATAGTTGCAAGAAATAACTTATTTCTTTTTTTATCTCCTCGGATAAATTGCTTTCATCCACCAATAGTTGTGATCTTGATAATTCCTCTAAGGCTTTGTAAGGATTTCTAATACTTTCTTCAAATATCAAGATTAAGGAATAATATATTAAATCTATAAACGTTAGTGTGTATAGTCTTTTTTTTGTTTCTTTAGCCGTTATGGCTGCAAACATTTTTTTCTGACTGGGCTCACTAGCAATTACCCATTTAGTAAAATTTTTCTTCAGTTCAACTCTATCTGATTGCTGATTGCCGCTTAAATATTCACTAAAAGACTTTTCACAATGGATAAGTAAAGGCGATTCTAATAGCCAGAATAATGGTGCTTCATCTTTTTTAAGAAAAATTTCATCTATGTTTTCTGGAAACCGGAAAAAATAATGCCGCGAACCCATTTTTAGAAAATCTAAATAAGATTCGCTCTTTTTAATAAAATCTTTGAAATATGTATGCTTAAGTTTATTAAACTTTATTGCACTATTTTCAAATGATTCTTCTAACTGTTCGGTTTCTAGTATGTCTAATTGTTCTAAATTCATTAAGAAGAAAATGTTTTTCTTCCATTATCGGATTTTTTTGGAATTTATTTAACTGTAGAAGTGAGAATTATAACAGGAGTTTCCTAGAAAGTAACTCTCGTTTTTTGATTTTCAAATATCTTTCAGATAATCCGCACCACCAAGAGAATTGATTTGTCGTATTATCCAATTTTGTCTTCCACGCACATAACCACTTGGTTTTACGGCAGAATATTTTTTGGGATTTGGAAGAGTTGCGGCTAATAAAGCAGCTTGTGCAATCGTTAGTTTTGAGGCAGGTTTTTTAAAATATGCAACACTTGCGGTTCCAACACCAAAAATTTTATCACCCATTTCCGCAATGTTCATATGTACTTCCAAAATTCTTTGTTTATCCCAGAGCAGTTCTATTAATAATGTAAAGTAAGCTTCAACTCCTTTTCGTACAAAACTTTTTCCTTCCCACAGAAATAAATTTTTTGCCACTTGTTGTGTGATAGTGCTTGCGCCTCGCACGCGTCTGCCTCTTTTATTTTCCTTTAATGCTTTTTCAATCTGCTTAAAATCAAATCCAAAATGCTTTGGAAAGTTCTGATCTTCGGCGGCTACAATTGCAATAGGCATAAACTTAGAAACATCATCATAATCCACCCAATGATAATTTATCAACTCAAATTCTCCATCAAACAAGTATGATATTTGTCTTTGAATCATAATTGAACTTGTAACAGGATTGATCCAACGCATTGAAAATACAAGCAGAATGGTAAATACAAAAAACATTATTGCAAATTTTAAAAACCATTTGAAGATTTTAAATATTCTTTGCTTGAATGATATTTTTGATGAGGAAGATTTTTTTGTCATTGTATTATAATATTATGGAACCGGATCATAACCGCTGCCGCCCCAAGGATGACATCGGGATATTCTTTTAATTCCCAACCAACCGCCTTTAAATAAACCATATTTTTTAAGTGCCTCTAAAGTATAATGTGAACAAGTTGGGGAATATCTGCATGATGATGGAAATAAGGGGGATATCAGTAATTGATATATCTTGATAAGCAGAATAAATGGAGCTGCTAATAGTTTTAAAATGATATGTAAAAAATTATTTTCTGCCAATTCAATCAATTTTTGTTATTTACTTATCAAATATTATCATAATTTTTATCATAAAAACGAACTTAATGATAAATAAATGACATTGCGCACCGATTAACTTTGAATTTTGTTTTTTTTATCGGTTAATTTGCAAGCGTTTTTTTTAACAATATAATATTATATATGCCAAAGAATTTAGTTATAGTAGAATCACCTGCAAAAGCAAAGACAATTGAAGGCTATTTAGGTAAGGATTTTCTTGTTACATCAAGCTACGGACACATACGTGATCTTGAAAAGAAAAATAAGGGGGTTGATATTGAAAACGGGTTTAAACCGATCTATAAAATATCTGAAGAGAAAAAGAAAGTTGTTACTGAATTAAAAAAGCTTGCTAAAAAAGCTGATATGATCTGGCTGGCAACTGACGAGGACCGCGAGGGAGAAGCAATATCTTGGCATCTTAAAGAAGCCCTTGAACTTGATGACGATAAAATTCAGCGAATTGTTTTTGATGAAATAACAAAAACTGCAATTCTTAATGCAATTAAAAATCCGCGTAAAATTGATTATCATCTTGTTGATGCACAACAGGCTAGAAGAATTTTAGATCGGTTAGTGGGATTTGAAGTGTCAGGGATATTATGGAGAAAAGTCAGATCAAAACTTTCTGCAGGCAGAGTTCAGTCTGTTGCAGTTAGATTGATTGTTGAACGTGAACGTGAAATAGATGCTTTTGTTCCTGAGTCCCGATTTAAGGTTGTAGCAAATTTTATTGTTGAAGATGATAAAGGAAAAAAAACTAATCTACGGGCCGATCTTGCTAGATATCTAAAAGATGAAAAAGAAGCAGAAGAATTTTTAAAGAAATGTTCCACATCAGATTTTACGGTTGATGATGTTGATAAGAAACCTGTAAAAAAATCTCCTGCACCACCATTTACAACTTCTACCTTACAACAAGAAGCGGCAAGAAAATTACGTTATTCGGTTTCCCGAACAATGCTGCTTGCACAACGATTGTACGAGGCTGGTAAGATAACCTATATGAGAACCGATTCGGTTAATCTTTCTGATTTTGCTATTGATGCAGCCGAACAGGCAATAAAAAGTGATTTTGGTAAGGAATATTTGCAGCGAAGACAGTTTAAAACAAAATCAAAATCCGCACAAGAAGCTCACGAAGCTATCCGCCCGACTGATTTTAATAAGGAATCTGTTGAAGGACCAAAAGATGAAAATGCTTTGTATGAATTAATTTGGAAGCGTGCAATTGCTTCTCAAATGAGTGATGCAGAAATTGAACGTACCACGGCAAAAATTAAAATCTCGGGCAGTAAAGATCTGCTTACAGCAAAAGGTGAGGTAATAAAGTTTGATGGTTTCTTAAAAGTTTATCTGGAAGATACTGATGATGAAAACGGTGAAAATGGCGAAGATTCAATTTTGCCTCCATTAAAAGTCGGACAGATACTTGATATGAAAGAAGTAATTGCAACTGAAAGATACACACGCCCTTCTGCAAGATTTACTGAAGCAAGTCTTGTTAAAAAACTTGAAGAACTCGGAATAGGAAGGCCCTCTACATATGCACCAACTATTAGCACAATACAGAAACGTGATTATGTTCATAAAGAAGAAAGAATGGGAACAGAGCGCCATTATAAAGTTCTCTCATTAAATAAAAAGAAAGAAATAAAAAAAGAAAATAAAACTGAGATTACAGGAGCTGATAAAGGAAAACTTTTTCCAACAGATATTGCGATGCTGGTAACTGATTTTCTTAATCAGCATTTTCCACAAATAATGGATTATCAGTTTACTGCACTTGTGGAAGATGAACTTGATCTAATTGCACTTGGTAAAATGAGTTATTCAAAAATGCTAAAAGAGTTTTATCACCCTTTTCATGAAAAAGTTGAGCATACTACAGAAACAAGTGAGCGGGCTTCGGGTGAAAGAATTCTAGGCATCGATCCAAAAACAAAAAAAACTGTTTCGGTTCGCATGGCACGATTTGGTCCAGTTGCACAATTAACTGATCCAAATGATCCGGAAGCAAAACCAGAATATGCAGGAATTAGAAGAGATCAGAAAATGGAGTTACTAACTCTTGAGGAAGCTTTGGAATTATTTAAACTGCCACGCGTTGTAGGAACATTTGAAGATAAAGAAGTTGTCGCAGCGATTGGAAGGTTTGGACCTTATTTAAGGCACGATGGAAAATTTTATTCATTAAAAAAAGAATATGATCCCCACACAGTTTCTGAAGAGGACGCAATTATTGTAATAGAAGCAAAGCGTATTGCAGATGCTGAAAAATTTATTAAGGTATTTGATGAAGATCCGACTTTCCAGATTCTTAACGGCAGATGGGGACCATATTTAAAAGCTGGAAAGAAAAATGTTAAACTTCCCAAAGATCGTGATCCTGCTTCCTTTACCTATGAAGAATGTGTGGATCTTGATAAAAATGCTGTTGCAACTAAAGGTAAAAAAAGAGTTTTTCGAAAAAAGAAGGAAGAGTAATTATAATATCATCCCGGGCTTGACCCCGGAATTTCCTGTCTTTATAAAACAACCTGAATTATTAAATTCAGGTTGTTTTTTTATTCTTTGCATCACTTAAATCATCAAAGTATATTTACGCACGAATCATAAATAATTTTATTAACGATAATGATCATCTCATCAATATTCTGGAATGTTAGTCCGGAAATAGTAAATCTTGGACCAATAACATTACGATGGTACGGATTACTCTTTGCATCTGGTTTTGTTTTTGGATATTTAATCCTAACTAAAATTTACAAACTGGAGAAAAAACCTCAAGCTGATCTTGAGCAGCTGTCTATTTATGTCATACTTGGTACAGTTATCGGTGCGCGCTTAGGACATTGTTTGTTTTACGATCCCGTTTATTATTTATCAAATCCGTTAGAGATGATTAAAGTCTGGGAAGGCGGTCTGGCAAGTCACGGTGCAGCAATCGGAATTCCATTTTCTATTTATCTTCTTACTAAAAAGCAAAAAGATAAAACAGTGTTGTGGATTCTTGATCGTGTTGTAATTGTTGTTGCACTTGCTGCTGTTCTTATCCGATTAGGAAATTTATTTAACTCAGAAATTATTGGAACTCCAACTGATGTTCCTTGGGCATTTATATTTGCAAGAGTGGATGATATTCCAAGACATCCTGCACAATTGTATGAATCTATATTTTATTTAATTTCTTTTCTGATCCTTTACTACGTTTATTACAAAACCGAAAAAAAATCCAAACAGGGATATATCTTCGGATTATTTCTCATTTTGATTTTTGGATTTAGATTTTTTGTTGAGTTCCTAAAAGTTGAACAATCCGCGTTTGAAAAAGGAATGATCTTGGATATGGGTCAACTTTTAAGCATTCCATTTGTAATCGGAGGCTTATACTTTATGTTTAAAAAGCAAAAAGATATTGAAACCAAGAAATTAAAAGGTCAAAAATAGATTTTAGACTAAGTTTTTATTGTTTTTTTATCTCCTCATAATTGATCTGGTTAATTTTGATTGTTAAAAGGTAAATCACATCTAATCCTAATTCTCTTGCCCTTTCTGGAAATACACACAATTATTCTATAATTTTACTACCGATTAAAAATCTAATTCTCAAAGGAGCTTTTATGTTTGATAAGCAAGTTTATGTTGATCGCAGGGCTGAGTTAAAGAAAAATTTTAAAAACGGTTTGTTACTATTTCTTGGCAATGATGAATCTGCAATGAACTATGCCGGCAACACCTATAAATTCAGGCAGGATAGCTCTTTTCTTTATTACTTTGGACTTGATGTACCAAATATGATCGGTATAATTGATATTGATGAAGATAGAGAAATTCTTTTCGGATACGAGTTTACAATTGAAGATATCGTTTGGATGGGTCCGCAGCCAAAACTTGCTGAGCTTGCAGAACAAATTGGCGTTACACATTCAGAACATATTGATAAGTTGAAAAAATATTTAAAATCTAAAATCACAAAAAAAACTAAAATTAATTTTCTTCCAACCTACCGCGGTGATCAAACACTTAAGCTTGCAGATTTACTCGACGAAAATCCATATAAACTAAGAAGTAAGTTTTCTAAAAAACTTATTGAAGCCGTTGTTGCTCAAAGATCAATTAAGGGTGAAGAAGAAGTTGCTGAAATTGAATACGCAATGGAAATCGCTTATCAAATGCATACAACTGCCATGCGCATGGCAAAACCTGGAGTAATAGAACGAGATATCGCGGGTGCAATTGAGGGAATTGCCTCATCTTTAGGATCAGGGCTGTCTTTTCCTGCTATCGTTTCTAAAAACGGACAAACACTACATAATCATTATCATGGTAATGTTTTAAAGGAAGGCAATTTACTTGTTTGTGATGCCGGGGCTGAGTCATTACTTCACTATGCAAGTGATATCACCCGTACAATTCCTGTTGGTGGAAAATTTTCTTATCAGCAAAAAGAAATATATGAAATAGTTCTGACAGCACAGAAGAATGCAATAAACATGATTAAACCGGGCGTACTCCACTCCGATGTTCATTTAACTGCTGCTAAAATTATTGCGGCTGGTTTGTCACAAATCGGAATTATGAAAGGTGATTTAAATGCAGCCGTTAAAGCAGGCGCACACGCACTATTTTTTCCTCACGGACTTGGACATATGATGGGTCTTGATGTTCATGATATGGAAAATCTTGGAGAAAATTTTGTTGGATATGATGCTAAAACAAAAAGAAGCGATCAGTTTGGATTGGCATATTTAAGATTGGCAAAAGAACTACAGCCAGGATTTGTTTTTACTTGCGAACCGGGAATTTATTTTATTCCAGAATTGATTGACCAGTGGAAAGCCAAGAAGAAGTTCAAGAATTATATTAATTATGATAAGCTTGAGGAATACCGCAACTTTGGCGGAATAAGAATTGAAGACGATATTCTTGTTACTCAAAATGGGTATAAAGTTCTAGGTCGTCCTATTCCAAAAGAAGTTGATGATGTGGAAGCCTGGGCTAAAAGCTAAGTTGTTTAATTTAATTAACTCCTAGCTTTAGGGCTTATTGAATAGCTTTGTAAATTGTCATTTCGACCAAAGGGAGAAATCTGAAAGATCTAATTAAACAGATTTCTCATTCGAATCCGCCGTGGCGGACTTCAAAATGACTATTTGAATTATTTATCGCTCCCTAAAGTCCCATCCTATTTCCGATTTGCTTCAGCAAAGTCACGCCCAGCTTTTAAAGCATCTATATTAAGCTGAACAATTCTCTCCCCCTTTTTTCCAAAGATTTTTTTAATTCCATTTTCTAAAGATTGATAAGGAACATCTAAAAATGGAGAAGCAGCACCAAGAACAACCATATTAGATGACCGTGGAGACTTTACCTGTCGTGCCATTTCATCAGCGTTAAGTGCGATTTGGTGCGGAAGTTTTTCAATCTCGGCGAGCAATTCTTTCATATCCGGATAATCCGAAATATTTACAAATGGAGTTGTGTTTGTAACAAGCCATCCTGTTTCTTTAAGCCATGGCAAATATCGTAATGATTCCATAGGCTCTACAGAAATTATTAAGTCTGCGCTTCCTTCGGGAATTAAATCACTTGCAATTTCTTTTTCAGAAATTCTAAGGTGGGATTGAACAGCACCACCGCGCTGACTCATTCCGTGAACTTCAGCTTGTTTTAAGTAGAGATGATTTTCAAGAGCAGCCATTCCAACAACTGCGGCAATTGAAAGGATTCCCTGTCCTCCTACACCTGATAAGATTATATCTGATTTCATTGCACAACCTCTTCAACTTTAGCTTTCTGATCCTTTTTATTTTTAGCTACCATTTGCACAATGCACTCTCTTCTTGGAATTATAACTGAAACTCCTTCATAAAGCATTTCTTCTCGTAAAACTTTTACCATTTCATCATGGAATTTTGGTAAAGGAGTTAAAACTTTTACGTGTTCCGGTTTTACGCCCAAACCAATACAAATCTCTTCCAATCTTCCGGTCGCATGAGAAGCTTGTCCGCCTGTCATACCAGTTGTTCCGTTATCAGAAATAATAACTGTAATTGGTGTGTTTTCTACAACAGCATCAAGTAAAGCCGTCATACCGCTGTGTGTAAATGTGGAATCGCCAATAACAGCAATAGCAGGATGAACGCCTGCATCAGCGGCACCTTTTGCCATTGTTATAGAAGCGCCCATATCAACACAGGAGTTAATTGAATTCCACGGCGGCAATGCACCAAGTGTGTAACATCCGATATCAGAAAAAACTTTTTGCTTTCCGAATTCCTGCATCGTTGCATTTAGTGCATTATAAATATCACGATGGCTACAGCCAGAACAAAGTTCGGGTGGACGGTTTGCAACTATATCTGGAACTTTCATTCCAACTTTAACTTCTTTACCCAAAGCCTTTGCAACAATATCTGGATTCAGTTCACCATCACGTGGAATTGTACCATCCAATCTTCCCTTAATTTTACTATTCTTATCTAAATATCCTTTTAACATTTCTTCAACTAACGGATAACCATCTTCAAGAACTAAAACCTGTTCACACTCGTTTACAAGTTTTTCAACTTTTGCAAATGGAAGTGGGTATTGACCAAGTTGTAAAACAGGATTAGTGAATTTTCTATCCTGATAATTTTCCATTAAATAGTTAAATGCAATTCCACAGGCGATAATACCTAATGATTTATTTCTTGCAGGATAAAAAGTATTGAAAGCTGATCTTTCAGATTCTTGTTCCATAAGTGATTGCAATCCCAACAAACCTTTATATCTTTTTCTTGCATTTGATGGAAGCAGTACAAACTGAATCGGATCTTCAGGATATGTGAGCATATTTTCATTTTTAATAGGACGAGTTTCAACACCAGCGCGCGAGTGTGAAAGCCGTGTTGTAATTCTGATCATCACAGGAATTTTTAATTTTTCTGATAACTCAAATGCTTCATATGCCATATCATATGCTTCCTGCTGATTTGCAGGTTCAAGAATTGGTATCATTGCAAACTTGCCGAAGAAACGTGAATCCTGTTCATTTTGTGATGAGTGCATTGATGGATCATCTGCAACTGTAACAACCAATCCACCGTTAACCCCGGTTATAGCGGAGTTGATAAAAGCATCTGCAGCAACGTTTAAACCAACGTGCTTCATACATATCATTGTTCGCTTGCCTGCATAACTCATTCCGAGTCCTGCTTCCATAGCGGTTTTTTCATTCGCAGACCATTGGCTGTGCAGTTTTCTTTCATGTGCAATTTTATTGTGTTGAACATATTCGGTTATTTCTGTGGAAGGTGTTCCGGGATAAGCATAAACGCCGGACATTCCGCCATCAATTGCGCCTTGCGCAATAGCTTCTGCACCAAGTAATAAAAGCTTTTCCATCATTCCTCTCTTTCTATCTCAGAATGGAAATTTTCAAAATTTTAATAATCAAAAATAAGGAAATGGATTGTGTTTTCTAGTCAAAACTGGTTAGAATATTTGGATTTAAATGCGGTTAAACGTGGATTAAGTGAATCTTTTTTTATTAATTCATCATATAATAATTTTGCTTTTTCAAAATGCATAGTTTCAGAATATATAATTAATAGATTTATTTGCGGATCGATGTAGTTAGGAAATTTTTTCCGCATTTGTTCATAATATATTACCGCGTTATCATATTTTCTCTGCGATTGATAAATCCCACCAGTGTTATGTAAAACGAGTGGATTGTTTGGAGCAATTTTTTCTGCTTGGATAGAATGGATTAATGCTTGATCAAATTTTCCGAGATAATAGAATGCCGTAGCTGTATAAAATTCAGTTGGCTGCTTGGATGGATCAAATGGATATAAAACAGGGTTGACACCTTCTAACTCCTTTTGCATACTGTTATAGTCCCCTCCATTCTTGTATTCGATAGCTTTAATATAACTTAATTCTGATTCCAATCTTATATAGGAAGTAACAATTCCAATAGCAATAATAACAGCAAGAATATATTTTAGATGGGTTGAAGAAATGAGAAATCTTTTTATAGAATTGTTCACCGGAACAAGAGAAAGCCCACACGCAAAGGCTAACAAGAAATAGGATGAAAACTTACCCATCGGAAATGCAATTAGAGAAAATCCAATTGTGGATATTGCGGAAAGTAACACATAAAAATAGTTGTCGTTGATAATACTTTTTTGATATAAATTAAAAATGATAAGTAACAGAATCAGAGAATATACAATCGGTGCGGCAAATCCATTTTCTGCAAACAATTCTAAAAAATCATTATGCGAGTGTATGGCGTGAACAAAATAAATCTGGCTGTCAACAAATTCATCTCCAAAATATTTGGGATAAGTACCACTCCATTTTTGTAAACCAACTCCGGTAAACGGATTTTCTTTTATCATTTCAAAAGAAGCTTCCCAAAAATTCATTCGCATTTTATTGCTTCTGTTTTCGGTATCAACAACGCTTGTTACATTTAAACCAAAATCAGAACGCTCTCCTTTAATAGGCGGGATAAGTGAAAGCAAAAATCCAATTATATAAACTCCAACTATTGGAATTAGTATTTGGATTTTAGACTTAAGTTTTTTTTGGAATATTATATGAACAATAATTGCCGTTAAAATTAAAATAGAAATACCAAGTGCGGATCGACTGCGAGTAAAAAATAAAAATGAAATGTTAATAACACCAGCAAAGAATAAAAGAGAGTAGTAATCCTTCTTTAAATATTTTTTTAGTATAAACAAAAAAGGAATTGCTGGAAGCAGATATTCGGCTGCAAAACCTCTATGCCCAATGGTTGAACCGGGAATAATTATTTGCGGTAGTGGAAACATTTCTACATTCATCACTTGCGTTAATCCTATAAAGCTAAAGAATGTTGAAATGATTACAATAGAAAATGAAGAAATCTTAAAAAACTTTTC
>CAVPND010000032.1:0-13050 GCA_963706055.1 uncultured Ignavibacteriales bacterium
CTGGCCGCAAGGGATCCAATAATGCAAGAAAGAGTAAGTATAACTGAGGAATATATGATGAATTATTATGGAATGGACGACGAAACCGCAAAGGATCTTATAAATAAATCCCTGCTGTCAAATCAAAATTTATTGGACCTTAGAAAAGAATATATTGACAAAATGTTTGAGCAGCTTCCGGCTCCCCTTGTAGGAAAATTTTTCCAGATTGATAGCAGGATTTCAGCTCTTGTAGATTTAGTTAGAATGTCTGCTACTCCTTTAGTCCGGGACGAAGAATAAATATTCAAATAAATTTGAAAGCCCCTGCAACTAGCGGGGGCTTTTTCTTTAGCAAATTTATTTAATACCTAAATCAAATTTTTTCCAAAAGATTTCACTGTAAACACCGGACAGTGAGCCATTCGTACAACTTTTTCAGTTACGCTTCCAAGTAACATATGCTCTAAACCCGTAAGTCCATGTGTCGCAATAACAATCAGATCAGTTGAGTTTTCTTTTGCGAATCCAATAATATCACTTGCTGCGCGCCCACCTTTGACGTGAATCTCATATTTAATTTGAGATGAGACAGTCTCCTTTACCATTTTTTCAGTTCTTTTTCTGCAGTCATCTTCTATTCCCGGCACCAAATCAGAAATTGATGATTTGCCTGAAAGAGAAAAAGCAGGGTGGATGGTCTCTTCAATTATATGCAAAAGATGAATTTTAGCTCCATATGATTTTGCAATCTCATTAGCGTTCGCCAAAGCATTTTTGCTGTACTTTGAAAAGTCCACAGGAACAAGAATGTTTTCTTTTGCTTTCGGGGATGTTAGTGTTTTTGCTTCCCGAATTGTAAACACCGGGCAATCTGCCATTCGCACAATTTCTTCTGCAACACTTCCTAAGAAAAAGTGTCCCAATCCTCTTCTGCCATGTGTTCCCATAACAATCAGATCAATAGAGTTTTCTGAAGCATATTCTAAAATAACCGGTGCGGCAGAAATTCCTCTTGATTGTGTCTTTATAATTTTAATATCCTCTTCTTCATGCGCATCGCATACTTTATTTAATTGAAGCTCCGCAATATCTTCCAATTTTTTAATCATCTCTTCGGTTTCTTCAAACTCATCATTTACAACTTCCGGCTGATCATTAAACAAAGTGACTGCGTGCAAAACATGAATTTCAGCCTCATATTTTTCAGCAAGAAAAACTGCATGTTTCAAAGCCTGATCTGCACACCTTGAAAAATCTGTGGGGAATAATAACTTTTTTATTTTTAGCATAATCTTAATTTCTTTTTGTTTTTATTATTCTAAAAATCTTCTTATTGGCAAAAGTCAAATTAATCTGAAAGGATAAATATACTTTCTAACTTTACTTTAAATATTTATGTCAGCAATTATTACTAATGCAATAATTATCACTTTTTAAACTTCACACACCCTTGAAAAGCTCGCTGAGATCGAGCGATTTTATGTCTTTTCTATTGCTTACAAGTGAAACATACTCTACAGCCATAGCCTCTTTTCCTGCACCAAGCACAGTGCCGGCTAATCCGAAAGCTTCGGGATAATCTTCAGGAGTCATCTCGGTAGTAATTGTTTTCCATATTACTTCTTCAAGTATATTGAAAACACTCTGAATTTCCTGAAGGTCAAATTTATTCTCGTAACGCTCCTTTGCAATTATTTGAGCATGTTCTACAATTGGAACCAGGTTTTTACTATTTATACATTCTGATGTTAAGCTTAAAAGATTAACTAACCGTTCACGATTATGCTTAGCACCACTTGCTTTATAATGTTTTAGTGGTTTGTGTTCAAGTACTTCAGTTGCTTCATCAATAATTTCTTTGCTTTTACTATTCAACAACTTAAATAGCCGAATATGACAATCAGAATTTAAATTACGTGATATCATTTTTTTACTCCGTTTATATTTTTGTATTTCATTACTCGTTAAACATTCTGCGGTAGTCTGTTTTTCCTAAAATAAAGAAATCGGTTAACAACGATATTATTATTTAATAACCTATACTAGTAAGAATTCTGCTTTCAGTTTTAAAAGATATACCCTGTGTGGATGATGTGGATATCATCACGGCTTCAACAATCGGTTTTATAACGTGTTTCTCAGACATCCATTGTATAATGAATTTTGCACCGGTACCGCCACTTACATCAGTTTGCTTTATGACAAATTGTTTTGATTGAAGAGGTGTTAAATCAAATTCCTCATTGATTAATTTTCTTATAAAATTTCCATCGGTATCATAATAATCTATTTTTAGTATGGTAATTTTAGAATTCAAATCAGTATTATGAATGCTTAATGTTGCCGTGAGGTCAAAAATCATATCGTTTTGATGATAAATACTTGAGTATAGTGGAACGTATAAAACTTCTCCAAAGAAATTATTGGCATTATAATTTACCCAGTTGTACTCCTCAGAAAGTGGAAGAATATTTTCCGGATTTTGTTTTTCAGAAAAATTTTCTTCGCTTTTACAATTAGTTAGTAGCAAAGCAAAAACAATAAATAAGTAATAAATATTTCTCATGGATTTCCTCAATTAATTTTACTCAAGTTGATTGTTTGGTGTACTAAATTTATTAACTCTCCCCAAAAAATAAATGATTCTGTTTGCAATCGGGAACTACTAATAAAATACAGATGAACCTTCTTCCACTCGCTTAGAAAAGTCTAAATACTTAATTATTTATAAACCTATATATTTAATCTAACCTGTGCTAATTGATTCTTTTTCCTTCACCAATTATTTTTTGGTTTCCGCGTAATCCGGATTTGGAACGATGCAATCTACGGGACAAACACTTATACACTGCGGCTCATCATAGTACCCCACACACTCGGTATATTATTCGAATTACTATTCAATGCTGGCTGTTATCATCCAGATTTGTTTTTCTAACCACGCAACATTATCATCAGCAATGTTTGCTGTAGGAACATCGGCACTTTCACCTGAAGCTTTAGAAATTTCTTTAAAGTCTTTATTTAATTGTTTGAAATCCGATAGCACAGCACTTAAAACATACTTAACCTCAAATTCTTTTTTGATTTCTTCTTTTAACGAGGCATTTTTTAGATAGTCCTGCAAAGAAGCAAAAGGTTTTCCACCAAGCTGGACAATTCTTTCAGCCACTTCATCATATTGTTTGGCAAAGTAATCGTAGTAGGATTCTGTCATTTCGTGAACAGGTTTGAAATTCATTCCTTTCACATTCCAATGATAGTTATGAAGTTTCACATAAAGTATTTGAAGATTAGAAAGATTTTTATTCAGCAATTCAATGAGTTTATTAGATTTCATTTTAGATCTCCGTTGATTTAAGATATTTATTTATTGCGGATTTAACTGTTCCGCCAGAATTTAAAAGTTCAACTTTAACATGTTCCTTCAATAATGCAGAGTATACTTTACGACCGATTTCTCTTGTCAATAACACCTCAGCTTTGTTCTCTAAAATTATATCGGCAACTTTCAGACCTGAACCGTCCTGAATTTGAAAACCAGGATTTTCAATTGGATTATATTCCCCGGTAGTGCTATCATATATAATGATAAAAGGTGCACGTCCTAAAGTGACATTTAACGGTGAAGTTAAACTTTCTCCTGTTGATGGAATTACAATTTTCATTTTTGCCTATCATATTTTTTTATAAAGCTTTTTCCCTTCTCTCAATTCCTGCAACCCTGACCTCTTCTTCTCCATGTCATTTTTCCTTATTCAAGCGGACCTGTTCCATCGAGGTTTGGCATAATTGACTCCCATAAATATTTAAATTAATCCGAGCTAAAATTTTCAGCTTATTCTTATATAATGATAACCGAGTTTTTTGAATCGCCATAATGAGTTGGGTTTTGTTTATCAGCTTCCGGTTCATTCAACCACGTCTCACCATTGCATAAATACCTGAATTGATACTCTTCCCCGGATTCAAGCACTAGTTCAATTGATGAGGTACCATCAGAATTCTTATGTGAAAACTTATGTCGATAAATATCCCAGTTATTAAAATCACCAACGACACAAATTTCTTCAAAGTTTTCACTAATTTCTTTTGGAAGCGTAAATGTTACCTGGCAAGCTTTTTTATCTTTCGAATATTTTTTAGTTATAGACATAAAACACCTCTTCTTTCTCTAAGTTTTTGGTTTAATATTTTTTACTAAGAACTTACTCCCGGCATACTGAACTTCTTCTAATAAATTTTTATTGATTAAGGATTCAATTAAATCCCAATTGGATCCTGCTTTCTTTAAGTATGTTTCTATTGCTTCCTTACGCATCGGATGGACTGATAGAATACTTAGTAATTCTTTTTCTGCATCCGATGAAAAACTGAAATCATTCCCTTCATATCTTGTTAATAACTCAACATTTTTCACTTTATTCCTGAAAATTTGAAAAGCCTTGTTTATAACTTCATTTGAAGGCGGCATAACACAGCTTTCTACAGGTGGTCTTGTTGGAATTAGTAAGTAAGCTTTGGTTGGTCTGAGCCAATTTATTAATGCTGCTGTTTCAATTAAAGATTCATCAAAATCATTAATACCCTCTACCAGCATAGTCTCAGTAAGTATTTCACCCTTAAAATGTTGACAAAAGTTTTCTATCCCTTTAATGACCTTGCTCAAAGAAAGTTTGTTATGTGGACGATTAATTTTGCGCCACACCTCTTCAATAACCGAATCAACCTTTATTGACACGAGGTCTGCATTAAATAAATCTTCCTGAACATCTTTCATCCACAGGAGAGATCCATTAGTTATTACCGCAATCTTAATATCAAATGTTTTCAGTTGTTCAATCGTGTTTCCAAGGTTTAAATCCAGTGTTGGTTCTCCATCGGGCACAAAAGTTAAAAAATCAATTGGTTCTCCAATTTTTTGAGCAGCTTTTACTTTTTTATTAACATCAAACATAATTTCTGCTGGTTCATAGAATTTCTGTCTTTCTATTTGCATTCGAGTGGTTCTTCCAACCTGGCAATAAACACAGGAATAGCTGCAAGTTTTTGGTGGAATATTATTTATCCCCAAACTCCTGCCAAGTCTTCGTGATGGTATCGGTCCAAAAACTTTCATTGTTTTATTACCTCAATGGAATTTGTGAATAAATTCATCTTTGAAATATTGATCAAGAGCATCATCAACTTTGTCCTTAAAAGTAATATAAACATCAACTCCGGATCTCCTCAGATAGTTAAAAAGTGGTTTGTTCAAACAATGAGAAATGACTGCTGAACAATCATGCAATTCCCGTTCAATATTTTCCGTTCTATCAATACTTTTGACAAGTTTCAATTTATCTTCGTGATTTATCAGCTTGGTTTTTTCATTAAATTCAAAAACCATATAATTATGGAACGAGTTATAAGATGGTGCTATGTTAATTCCATCATTTGAATCTACTGCTATTTTCATTTTAATTTCCTTTCAAAAAAACTATTAGCCACCTAATTAATTATGATCGCAACCCAATACCGTATTGTTATCTAAAATTCCATCAACATATAAATTGATTGCTCTTGCTACATATTCTTCTTCAGTGAGATATATCTCTTTTCCGGCAATTTTCAGATCGCTGATTAATCGTCTTCCCATACCCCGTGATACTATTATATCGCAATCTTTCAAAGCGTCCAGAATAGGAGCGTGCCTGTCTGGTTGGTGGTTATTTCCTTCTAATCCTCTCATGTGACCAGTAAAATCATTTTTTCTATATTCCTGGTTCGTTATCCTTCCATTTTCAAGATCAACAACTACGAATCCGTTTGTTCTTCCAAAATGTGAAGCAATTTTTATTTCATTGTCAGATGCTATTGCAATTTTCATTTTTGTTCTCCTTTTTGAAAAAAGAGCAGCCAATAGATGGCTGCTTAAATTATTAGAAATTAGTTCTCAACTTTCTCTTCTACCTGTTCGAATTCATCCAGCGCTTCTAATAATGGAATCATGTACATTAAAGCAGGACCGCCATGCATCAAAACTGCAAGGCTGGAGGCATCGAGTATTTCCTGTCTTGTTGCCCCAACTGAAAAAGCATTTTTAACATGAAATGCTATGCACCATTCGCATTGGGCACAGATTGACAAAGCAATACTTATAAGTTCTTTTTGCCTGGTATCTAACACAGATGGTTTTTCGGATGCAGCAAGAAAATTTTGAAAAGCTTTCATCTGCTCCGGCAATTCTTTTCTAAGATCCGAAATAACATTTTGGATTTGTTCTAGTTTGATTTTCATTTTATTTCCTCTTTATACATTTTGTTATATTTTTTAATATTAGTGTTGCTTCACACTAAAGGATAATATTCAGAACTAATTTTATGGTGACAAATCTCACACATTTTAAAGTCCTGCCTGGCTCCTTCAATATCTCCGATTCTAACTCTTAAGGTAGCCCTGGCAAAATATGAACCGGTGTCGTTGGGATTAGTGTGGATTGCTTCAGTAAATTCATTTATTGCATTTTTATATTTTCCACTGTCTGCTTTTTCAATTGCTGAAATGTTACTTAGACCATTTCTGCTTTTGTAAAATTTGTTTTGTTTCGTCAGCCCAGAAATTA
Organism: uncultured Ignavibacteriales bacterium; assembly: GCA_963706055.1. Lineage (GTDB taxonomy): Bacteria > Bacteroidota > Ignavibacteria > Ignavibacteriales > Ignavibacteriaceae > IGN3. The sequence goes on from CAVPND010000032.1 coordinate 6,587, forward strand.
AATCGTTTCTGTTCATAACATTTCCCTCCTTTAATATATCATTATGTGCATCTGTCTTGTCCCCTGGGGATTTTGGAACATGTGGAAGAGATCCTTCTTCTATCATCTTACCACCACAATTTGGACAATTTTTTGAGCCAACATTTTTTGGTTTTCTCAACCCGCAACGCGGACAAAATAAAAACCCAGTGGATACTCTATTTTTCTCCCGAGGATCTTTCATTGCGTCTTTCCCTTCGCTGTCTATTTCTCTGGCGATGAGTTCTCCGACCTTCTTTATTTTCCCTATGGATATTAGTGCTTCCACACTCAGGACACTCTGAAGGTCGCGGAATACCAAATTCTACTTGCCAGTTATGATTACATTCTAAACATTTGAAAATTCTACTATTCATTTTTTAGTCTCCCACATTTTAAGTTAATTTATTTTTTCAATTGCTAATTCTCTTTCAGAAAGTCTGCCTTCTAAAAACTCTTTTAAAACTTCTTCCGTATTTCCTTTTACCCACGGAATTACATTTAATTTTGAGTTCCTTAATTTGTTATCACATAATTGTGTCAGTCCACCACAGATTAGTACATCAGGATCAAGCTCAAGAATTTGTTGAATTTTATCCAGCGGGCTACTGGGAATAATTTTAATTTTCTCACGCTGTTTTACTTTGCCATTTTCATAAGAAAGAATCAGAATCTCATCGGCTGAATCCAGTCGTGAGGAAATACGATTTTTATATGTTGATATGGCAATACTTTTCATTTTGACATTCTCGTTAGTTAAAAAACTCTAACTGAATAAGTCAATTTATTTGCCAGGTTTAGAATTAAGGTTTAACTACTTAGGGTGCATACGGTTACAGTTTTTTCAGGATTGATATGATCGAATCAGGAGATTAAAAGTGTTGCACAAGTGAAATCTAAAAACAGAAATACGTTGCTTTATTGCAACTTTGCGGTTTTTTTTAATGGGTATTATGGATGGATATATTTTTATTTTAGACTGGTAAAATAATATGTCCTAATCTTAGCTTAATAGTAAAATCTATTATCAATCGTAAGCTAAACGAGTTTGTTCATCTGTCACGGTTGGTTGAATCAACCTTTCCCATTCTTCAGAATTCCAAGTACCTAACGCTGAGTGAGTAGAGTAATATTTTTGAGGTATCGGGTGTGTTCCGATAACCACTTTTACTCCGTATTTTTTTTCAATAAATTTCTTAAAATAATCTGTATATGGACATGGAGGATACCCAACAACAAAACCAGTTGCAAAGTGAATTACTTCAGCTCCGTATTTTATCATTTCTTCCGGAGCGTACTCGATATTTCTGCCCGGGCAGCCACTGCAACTTGTATAACCAACCAATTCAAACTCAACATTATCTTTATAAATATTGAAAGCACCCTCCTTATTACGCATTGCTCTGAAACATTTACCACCAGCGCAAGTTTTATATCTATCACAGATGATTATTCCAATTTTAATTTGTTGTTTCATTGATGTACCTAATTAATGTTTTATTTAGTATTAATTAAATCTTCATAATATTTGCCATCATCCGGTGAAATTTGGTAGAAAGCACTCAGTTGAGGAATATTTCTTCGATGTCCTCCGTGATCTGGGAACAATGATGATTTATTATATTTTTTACTGACTCCAAAAACATCTTATTCGTTTAAAATTTAGTTACTGGTTTTGCTCTCTAATAGATAATTGATTTTATCCGCAAATTTTTCAGTGGCTTCTGGTCCATTAGCAGTAATAATGTTTCTTTCAAGCTCTACTGGTCCTGTCGAGTATTTCACTCCCTTAAACTTTAAATAATCTATAGCGGAAGGATGGGCTGTAGCACGTTTTCCTTTTAATAAACCTGCATTAGCCAGGATTACAGGTGCAAGACAAATAGCACAGACAAGTTTTCCACTTGAGTAAGCGTTATTTAGAAGTGTGTGAACAAATTTGTCATGCCAATATTCTCGACATCCAACACCACCAACTAAAAGAAAAGCATCGTAAACTTGTGAATCCAAATTCCTAATTTGATAATCCGGGAATACAATTGTTCCATCTAAGCCTATTGCCGGACATAGAGTGGAAGATGCAACCTCGCATTTGATACCAAATTTTTCAAGTGTTTGTCTTGATGATACATATTCCTCATCGCAAAATTTGTTTCGTGATATTATCATCAATACTTTCTTTTCTAGAACGTCTATACTTTTATTATTAATATGGTTCTCTCCCCTCACGATCTCTATCATCGAAGGCACACTCCTCACTTGCAACGTGCCCTTTGTATTGCTCTTCCAGTGTTTTTTTATAGTGATCCTCTAATGACTTACATATATCTGGTCTTTTCAGCCATTTTCCATCTTCTGACAGACAATATTTTTTATCTAATGGAATTTCTTTTCTTAAGTATATTCCAAAAATATCTACTCCTTCCGGAGTTATGTTATTTGTATCTAAGTATTCAACCAAGCCGCAGATAGTATCTGAATAATAATAGCTATACATTGGTTCATCACCTTTCCAGTAAAGCACATTAATTCGTGCTTCGTAAGTATAAGGCAAGCTTCTGTTATACTTGGATTTTGGTCCTAAAAACTTTCTAATAATATTCATTCTTTATCTCTCTTTATTCTATTAAGGGATCCCAAATAACCAAAATAACTGCTCCTGTCTTAGACTCAAATGGTCCATGATCAACGCCTACAGGTATTAGCCTATAATTCCCAGAACTATAAACTTTACCTTCGCTTTCATATTTGCCACTAATTACCAAATGCTGCTCTGTGGTTACATGACAATGGGGGTCCATATGAAAACCTTTTGGTAATTTTAACAAAATTGTCTTGGCATTACCTTCATCCCGTAAAGTTTTAATTCTTGTACCCTTGGGATATCCTTCCGCCTGTTTCCAACCAAGTTTGTCATATATGTCTAGAACTTTTTTCATTTTTACCTCCGTTTATTTTACCATCCAATTAAATAAGTAAAGCCACCAACTAAAAGGGCAGCGCTTATATTAAAAATTTTAATCAGAAGTGTATCTCTGATTGTATAAGAAACCAGAGGCAGCATACCGTGACCATCCTGAGCAATAGAGCTTGCCAACAGAATAGAAAAGGGAATTAATCCATTGGCAAACATCATTACAAAAATTAAATGTGGTCCTGATTCAGGAATGATGCCTATCAAAACACTAATTACTAATACCAATCCCATATACTCTTTAACAAAGCCTTCAAGTTCCCAGTATATTAATCCTACCTGAACAATAAGTAATGCAAAAAACGTCCAGAGAAAAACTTTCCAGATATGATGTTTGATAATGTGATCCCAAACATGTTTTTTGATATAATGACCGGGCTCTTTTTCTTCCGAATGAATTTGATGAAGTTTGCAATCTTTACAAGGAACGATATGGAACAACTTTGCTGCTTTGTCAGTCAGCCAACCAATAGGAATAGCAATCACAAAAAGAATTGCAAACAAAATCAATGCTTGCTCAGGGAATTGAGCAAGCATTACAAAAGCCTCATCGCCTGAAGTAGCAACCATCCCGGCTACAATAGCTCCAAAAGTTAGAAATCCATGAATATAAAGTGTCACATTCATAAACGCTCCCAGACAACCGGGCGTTACACCTAAAAAAGATGCAGTAGTATACTGTCGCCAGACATTTCCCTTTACAAACTCTTTTAATCGTCCACGTGTCCTTACATCGACAAAGTCAATTACGATCATCATTAGAAAAACTAAGATTGTAATTCGTATTGAGTGTTGTAATATTTCTAGTACTACCATGTTTCACCATGCATTTGAAGCATTATACTTTCCAATATTTCAATTCATCTGCCAGAATAGAGCGGAAGGATTCTATTTGTTTTTCAAGAGAATATGAGGTTCTAAGGGCAGTAAAGTTATTTATGGAATTGAATGACGTTGCAGTGACGAGACAATAATTTTCTAACTGTCGTAAAAGTGAAACGAGTTAAAACTTCAAACCAAATCATACTTTTTCATTTTTCGCCACAGGGTCGAACGGTGTAAACCTAATTCTCCTGCAGCAAGTATTTTATTTCCATTATGTTTCTCTAAAGTATCCTGTATTAGCTGCTTTTCAAATGATTGCAACGGTGGGTGTTTTTCGTTTTCTTCTGCAACTAAACTTTCTTTATTATGAACAAGCTCCGGAGGAAGATGAACTGTTCTGATTCTTGTAGTCTGGCACATAACACATGCGTGTTCAATAATATTTTCAAGTTCCCGCACATTGCCCGGGTAATCATATTCCATCAAAATGTTCAGAACATTTTTTGAAACATCTTCAATTGTTTTACCCATTCTTTTGTTGAACTTCTCAATGAAGTGGTTTATTAATAAAGGAATGTCATCACGTCTTTTTATTAGCGGAGGCAGTTCAATTTTTACCACGTTTAATCTATAATACAAATCGTCTCTAAATTTTTCTTTTTTTATTAGCTTCGTTAAATCATCTTTTGTCGCTGCAATGACTCTAACATCCGCTTTTACTGGTTCGGTGGCTCCCAGTGGTTCAAACTCTTTTTCTTGAAGCACTCTTAATAACTTAACTTGAGTAGATAAAGGAAGACTTTCTACTTCATCTAAAAAAATAGAACCACCCTTTGCAAGAGCAAAACGACCGGGCTTGTCTTTTTTTGCATCCGTAAATGCACCTTTTACATAACCGAATAGCTCAGACTCTATTAATGTATCCGGCAGCGCTCCACAATTTACTGCAACAAACGATCTTTTTTTTCTATTGCTCAAGCTGTGAATTGCACGTGCAAAAAGCTCTTTCCCTGATCCACTATCACCTTGAATAAGAACTGTGCTATCACTTCTAGCAATTATTGGCATCGTCTCAAAAATATTTATCATTTGGTGATTCTTAGATATAATATCCTCGAATGTATAACTCTTTGTTAGTTCCTTTTTTAGTTCTTCGATTGGGGTTAAATCCAGAAATGTTTCTACGCCGCCAATAAATTTTCCATTTTTATCTTTTAATGGTGAGGTACTTATACTAATAAAAAACTCTCTTCCGTCCTCACTTAGAACATTTACACGCTGATCAATAACATTTTTACCTGTTTGAAGTGAACATTTCAGCGCACAATTTTTTTCACAGATGTTAGATCGCATAACTTCAAAACAAAATTGTCCTAGTGCTTCTTCTTTTTTAATTCCTGTGATTTTCTCAGCGGCCTTATTGAAGTAAGTAATCATCATGTTTTCATCAACAGTGAAAACACCTTCATTAATGTTATCAAGTATTACATCAGTGTGAGTTGTTTCAAAACTTTTTATTCCTCCTCTTTTACTTTTCATTGCTATACCTTCAATTTTATGTTGCATTACAAATATAATTAAAACAAAAGAATGTTGCACAATTGCAACCTCCCGGGATACATCTCATTTGAAAAGTCTACAATTTCTACAAAATATGTTGTTTTGCTGCTGGTCTCCATTTTGCAGGTCTAGTTTTGAAATTATGATAGAAAGGAGATTAAAAGTGGGACTACTAAAAAACATTGGCAAACCAGAGAATAGATATCATTACAAACTTGTATTTGAATGTAGTGTTATCGCATCCCTGCTATTAATTATTCTTGCATTCAAATTTTTTCCTCATATAGAGAAAAGCACAATACAGTACAATGCACCACAGGAACTTTTTACTGTTGAGGACATTCAACAAACAAAACAGGATTATACACCCCCTCCACCTCCTGAGAAACCACCAATGATTATTCAGGCGATCTCAGATGCTGATATAGAGGATATTGAGTTTGGAGAAACAGAAATAAATTTTGATCAGGAGTTGAGTGCACCACCACCGCCTCCGAAAGAGGAGAAAAAAGTAATAGAAGAAGAACCTGTCTATTTCGTAGCTGTAGAAGAAATGCCTTACCCAATTGGCGGAGTTCAGGCTATTCTTAATTTGGTTGTATATCCTGAAATTGCCAGAAGAGCCGGAATTGAAGGTAAAGTATATGTGTTGGCGTATGTAAATGAAGAAGGTACTGTTTCAAAGACTGAAATAACCAAAGGTATCGGCGGGGGTTGTGATGAAGCTGCTGAATTTGCGGTTAAGCATACAAAGTTTTCTCCGGGAAAACAAAGAGGAAAGCCGGTTAAAGTTAAAGTAATGGTGCCTGTAGTATTTAAATTGGATAGTGGACCAGCATAAATGCCTTTTTATAATTTTAGAAGAAAGGAGATTCGGCAATGGTCAATTTCATAATTTCGTTGATTGGTGGATTTGGTATTATGATTGTTTTTTTTGCAATGATTGATTTTATGGGCTGGCTCAGCAAACACAATAGAAAAAATTAGTCGTACTAATAGTATTTAGTGTAATAGCTGTTAAAATTAAACCGTGTGCCGAAAAAATGAGTTGTGTTACTCGGTTTTTTTCAGCTTATCTCTAAATACC
>CAVPND010000033.1:0-34115 GCA_963706055.1 uncultured Ignavibacteriales bacterium
GAAGGTCGAGAAAGCGTGTATATGCCCTTTCGAATTCAACTGTAAATCGACGCAGTATTTCTTCCTCATCGCCTTTAAGTTCTCTGCGTATATTAATACCAAAGCAACCATACTTCATGTATGCTTCGGCATAAAATAATCCTTCTGGAAAAAATTCAGGTTTCAATTGTTCTGCTCCGCGTAGCAATTCCTCCCATGTTGCAAAGAACTGATGTACTTCAGAGGAAGGAACCGGGATGATATGAACAGGTTTGTCACTTTTCCAAGCTGTAAAACATGCTGCTGTATAAGGCTCTGACTTGTCCAGAGGATAAGTGACCGCTTTACTTTTGAATGCGGTTGTTCCGTTCTCCTCTGCCCAGGTTGCCCAGAATTGATGTTCCCCTTTTCCTTCGTCAGGTAGCCATACATAAGAAAATTCGGATGGTATGCCGAGCAATAATAGTTGTTCGTGAAAGATATTGGAAATATTTTTGAGTTCATTTGAATGTTGCATTAGCATACTTTGGTTACGGGTACGTTCCAATGCTGCTTCAATTTGCGCCTTTCTTGCCTGTGTTTCTGCTTTTTGTAAATCCATAAATCTGATATAAGCCTGCTCAAATACTTTTGCAAAGCGTATCAGCACCGCATTCTCTTCATTACTGTACGGAGTACCTGAGAAATTTTCAATGTAAAGTGAAACATTATCTAACAGTACAGTAGATATTGCAAGGCCGGGGCAACTAAAATAATATTCCTTTGCTTTGTCTGGTACGGGGAATAATTTAAAAAGATCCTTATAAAATTTGTTTTTTTCTTCAAAATCCAAGTGGTTAGCAAAAAAATCCTTGCCTTTTGCCTTGGCTTCAATAAAACTGTTCCAATGCGGAGAATCAAAATAAGGAATTGTTATTTGTGAGGGAACTTCGTGCTTATCAGCTAACCAGATATACATATCATCTCTTGTTTTGTAATCTAAAATAAACCCAGTGTGTTCAACGTGAATATTTAAATGGACGAATTGTTCATAAACAAGCTGAATTACCTCCTTTAGCTCCTCACTTTTTTGCATTCCCATTGTTCTGCTCCTCACTCTTTCCAGAGCGGCTTCGATCTGTGCTTCTCTTGCCTGAGCTTCTGCTTTTTGAAGATCAAGAAAGCGGGTGTAAGTTTGTTCAAAAACTTTTGCAAAGCGTAAAAATATATCGTGTGCATCAGGCACTGGCACTAAAGTGATAAATAACAGATAACCGTATTTAAAGTAAGTGACATGATCTATTTGTTGAGTTGGAAAGGAACCACCGCTTTTTTTATATTCTTTGAGCCCCTCGCCCATCACCGGCAGGGTACATAAATAATCGTAGTGAGCAGCACAAGCATCGCCTGTAAACGATTCGATGTACATAGGCTTTCCTTTTTGCCCCTCTTCATAGTAACGAAGGAATATTTTTTCTCTTGGTGTTTTATACATAGGCATCGTACCCATTTCGGAGCTAAACCATTCCTTGGATTCGTTCTCACCATAAATATTAAATGCACATCCCCTGGTTTTAATTCCCAAGGCCCTTACCTGACTGTCCAGTAAAAAAGAAGCTTCTGCTAACTCATCACTATGCTGCATGGCCATTGTTCTTGCTCTTACTCTTTCTAATGAAAGTTCAATTTCAGCTTCACGAGCTTGTGCCTCTGCTTTTTCAATATCCGTATATCTTTGGTAAGCAAGTTCAAAAACATTTCTAAATCTTTTAAGAATAATTAGCTGTGATTCAATAATTGGTCTGAATGATGAAATACCTATGTCTCCTAGACCGATAGAGAATAGGTAGTAATAGAGAGATGTTGCTTGATTTAATCTTGGATCATCCATTTGACTAGATTTTTTCCGAAAATCTTTCCACCCTTCCAACTGATCCTCATTTATTACAACTTCAAAGTAAGCATCTTTAGCACTTTTGATTTTTTCCAGATATTCATCGACAATGGGATGCGAACCATACTCTATTTTTGTTATTGCACCGCCCGTTAATTCTGAGAAGTCATAATCCATGAAATATTTTTCTTTATCATTAGGGATATGTATTATGGCATTTCTGAGATTATTAAAACCTAATTTTTTAAATTCTTTAAATGAAACTTCACAGATGCTTAACAAATCATCAGAATTATTCATACTCATGGCAACTGCTCTCACTCTTTCAAGAGATGCTTCAATTTCAAGCTCTCTGTTTTTTTCCTCAAGTTTTTCTAAGGTTTCATTTAAATCCTGCGTTCTCTCAAAAACCTGTCGTTCTAATTCTTTGTTCCGAATGATTGTCTGCTCGTTTGTCATATAATCACCCTCCTTCAACCTGTAATCCGGAACAGAACCATGAACATGTGTGACTAACCATTTACTATTATCATATTTTAGCAGAGTTGTATTCCTTAATAGCTCAGTAGATATCTCGTTATTTATCATTTGACTCCAAACAACTTCGGATTCAACACAAGCAACAATTTCATTTATCATTGAAAGATTAGTCCATAAAAATTCAATCTGGAAAGGATCGGGAAATTGCTTCACTCCTTCTTTATTTATGTTTTTGTACTCTGTCTTATTTAAAGCTCTCTCATGCAAGCCGCTTCCGATAAAAGTAACATCTTCAGAACAAAGCGAAAACCTGAGTTCTATATCTCTGCGTGCATAAGATTCCCAAAACAAATTATGCACCTCCATAACTTCCATCTGGATATCTTTAGTTGTTTTCATTTGATGCTACTTAACTTTTATTAAAACAAATGTCACATCATCATCTGGTTCTTTATTATTAGACCAGCGCGAACCTTCATCTTTTAAGTAACTAATAATTTCTTCAGGTTCTTTCTCAGCTACCTCTTCAAAAGAATTTTTAGCACGGCGGTAACCGAAGATTTCATTTTTATCACTTTGTAATTCAGGATAGCCATCGCTCATTAAAAGCAAGGTATCACCTTTAAATAAATTCAATTCCTTTAACTCATACGGAAACCCCTCCATAGTTCCCAAAGGCATTCCTTTCATTAAATGTTCTTCAATAATTCGGTTCTCTCTGCGGAAGATATATACCGGCGGCATACCCGCAGCTGACATTAATAATTTATTGTTTTTGATTTTCAGCATAGTCATACTCATAGCAAGTGACTGAAACTGCATTTGCTTAATACATCTTGTCATTTCTTGGAATGTAAAAAGAATATCTGGATTTGCAGCATAACTGTTAAAGAGAGTTTTTGCAGAGGTAACCATTGTACCTGCTTTCATACCGTGACCTGTTGCATCACCAAGAACTATAGTTAAGGTTCCATCCAAAGCAACATTAAAATCATAGTAGTCGCCCCCTACTTCGGTTGCTGTTTTCATATAAACTGCAATATCTAAATGCGGTAATTGCGGAAGTTCCTTTGGCAGCATTGAAAGTTGCAATTGTCGCGCTTCTTCTAATTCTTTTGTCTTGCGTTCATTTTCTTTTTCAGCAAGTTGTGCTCTAAGTTGTGCTTCTTTTATTGCTGCGGTATTTCGAGCCTTATTAAGCAATCTTCTGCGCTGCACCCTGTCGATTCCAAAAATTAATCCGATAAATAAAAGGCCATAACCGATATAAGCAATTATTGTTCGGTACCACGGCGGATTAACTGTAATTTTGATTGAGGTTTCTTTAGGATTCCAAACACCATCGCCGTTAGAACCTTTTAGTCTAAATACATAATCACCCGGGGGCAGATTTAAATATGATGCAAATCTTCTGTTAGTGTAATTCCAGTCTTTGTCTATTCCTTCCAGCATATAGGCAAGTTTATTTTTTGCAGGACGAGAAAAGTGAATAGATGCAAATTCGAATGAAAGATTATTATCTGAATATGACAGCACTAGTTGTTTGGTTTCACCTATATCAGTTTTAAGATCTAATTCTGAAGCTAGCTTTTCAATTGGCACCCCGGATATGTTGATACTGTTAATCACCGGATCTGGCAATGTGTTATTAGGAGTTGCGGGATAAAAAGCATTCAGTCCCCCATAACCACCATAAAATATTTCACCATCATTTGTCATTGTAATTGCATTATTTAACGGCAGATCATTTATTCCGTCTTTATTATCATAATTAATAAAACTTAACTTCGTCCCTGCATTCCTTTTATCCAGCATTGAAATCCCACCAGGAGTTCCAAACCATAAATTGCTATTTAGGTCTTCAATTATAAAAGAAACGACGCTGCTGGCTAATCCATCACTTTGTGTTATTATTTGATATTTATCTGTTTCGGGTTCGAACCTAATTAATCCAACTAATGAAGCACACCAAAGAATACCATCCTTATCTTCAAGTATTTGAGTTAAAACATTTTCAACAGGGAATCTTTGTGTTCCATCATCAAAAGTATACTGTTTACTGGTATTATCCAGTAGGTTAAGTTTTTTTAAACCGGTCACAGATGCAACCCAGACAGTATTAATATATTTTCTACTGAATTCAATATCGTTAGCTATTTCAAACAATGGATAATGCGTGTTGTCTAATTCTTTTTTTATTTTTTCATTTAAATTTAAATATTGCTGCTCACTCAATTTAAGTACCTGTATGCCGTACCATTCAGAATCAGGTGGGACAGTAACGTTAAAGGCACCATAGTTATGTCCGATATCCGAAATAAATTTTATTTTATACTGTCCTTTAGGTAAATCAAGACAATTCAATGCAATCCTGTTTTTATACCCACCACCATCATTGAACGAGCTTTGCACTTTATCAGCTGCCCAGATCTTTTTCCCTTTTGAATCTTCGATCCAACCATAATCAAACATATTTCCAGTTAAGCTGGTATATCTCCCTTCACCAAGATTGATAATTAATACTTTTGAGGTTTTATCAAGCGTAAATGACTTTTCAAGAGAGACTCCCTCACCCACTTTTAGAATTGAAGCAATAGGTTTTTCATTATTTACGATTTCCCTGACTTTTGATATAAGTTCTGAACTTATTGGTTTGTTTGTAATTGATGGAAGTCGATTAAAACTTTTAGTTTCCGGGTTAAATATTTGGACACCCTGCCTGTCGGCAATCCAAATATTATTATCAGGACCAAATTTCATTTTATTTATAATAAAATTTGCTGTGTATTTAATATTCCGGAACTCATAATTTTCTGTTTTTCCAGATTTCAGGTTTAGTTTGTTCAATTTATTATTGAAGATATACCACAAATTTTCTTTATCATCAGACAATAATTTGGTACCATCCTGATTTAGAATTTTAGTGAAATTGTTTAAGTCACGATCAAATTCGAAAATACCTTGTGTATTAAAAGATAATAACAATTTATTTTTTTTAATGGGATGTTTCACAATATCAGTTACAGGATTCGATTTTGTTTCAGTTTGCTCATTCTTGCTTATTTTGAAAAACTGAAATGGTTTTTTTGAAGGATCAAATTTTATCAACCCATTTCCCGCAGTTGAAATCCAGTAAATTCCAAAATTATCCCGATAAAAATAGATGGGATTTATATTGGGAATATCTTGTAGTTATTAAAGAAAATTCATTTCCGTTCAAATCAGTTTCCAAAATTCCAAAATTACAGAACTAAACAAAATTCTCTTGTTTATATCTTCATAAAAAAGGCCGTAATAATTATTTTCTTTTCCTTCAAACTTGGTTGACATGTTTACTGATTTCAGTTCGTAGGTGATCGGATTATAAATATCTATTTTATCTTTACCGCCAAACCACAATTTCCCGGAACTGTCTTCAAAAACAAATCAACTATATCTTTTAAATTTTGTTTTGGATTAGCAAAGTATGGTTGAAATGCATTTTTGGATGCGTTGTAAATAAATAACCCGGCGGTTGGGCTTGCAGTTATAATATTTCCATTTTTTAATTCAGTTATCTTTATCGGCAAATCTATTAGTGAATGATACTATCTCATTTCCGGAATAATCAAGAAACTTTATAGCTTTGAATTTATTTGTAGATTTATCGTATAGTTGTACTCCAGTCCAATCAGTTGCAATCCAAAGTCTGTCTTTTGAATCCAGTAAAATATTTAATATTTGAGTAGTATTTACTTGTGCCCCCTTATCGGCAGGAATGAGATTTAAAACTGTCTGTTACTCTATTATATTTACTTACTTGATCAATGGTTCCTACTAATAAATTTCCGTTCTTATCTTCACTTATTGAATTTATTATATTAAAGGGTAAACTGGTTGAATCACCTACTATGTTTTTATAAACTTTAATGTCATATCCGTCATATCTGTTCAGCCCATCTATGGTACCAATCCATAAGTAACCAAGATGATCCTGGTATGTGCAGAGCACTACAGAGTTTGATAATCCATCGGATACTGATAGCTTTTCAAAAAAATATTTTTCCTGTGCGTTGATATTGCTTATTAACAACAAAAAACTGATTATAAAAAATTTCAAATTGAATCTATTTTTATTCCATTTCATAAGTTCACCTTAATTATTTAAAAACCATGGATTCACATTTTCCTCAAACCATATCATTCTAAAGTTGTCATTTTGAAGCCGCGAAGGCAAGGGACAGGGAGAAATATATTTCAAACTAATTAGATTAAAAGATTTCTCATCATACTCAGCTTTATTCGAAATGACAGGTCAGTTATTTTATCTTTATTATAACAAACGTAATATCATCCTCGGGTTCTGTTCCTCTTGCCCATTCTGATGCTGAGTTTTTTAAATTCTCAACTATTTCATCAGCGCTTTTTTCTGCGATGACTAAATTCTTTTTTTACCTTCGGATAACCATATTGTTCATTATTTCCGTTCTTCAACTCAGGCAAGCCGTCACTTAACAAAAGTATTGTATCGCCTGAAAATATTTCTAATTCTTTTATTTCATATGGAAAGTTTTTTATCGCACCTAATGGCATTCCGTTTACCATTATTTCTTCAACAACTTTTGATTGCTTTCGATAAATAAATAATGGCGGCATCCCGGCGTTGGCAATCTCGATATTTTTTGACTTTATTTTAATCATCATAAATGCCATCATTAATCGTCCAAGTTCTATCCCTTTTAGTGCTTCGCTGCTCTGGTCTAAATATGTTTTCATATCTAACCTTGAACCGCTGGAAGCGAAAAGTGCTTTTACCATTGACACAATTGTACCAGCTTTCATTCCGTGTCCGGTTGCATCTCCTATCGCAACAGTAAGTGTCCCATCCAAACCGACAATAAAATCATAGTAGTCACCGCCAACTTCGGTTGCGGTTTTCATATATACGGCGATATCAAGATGCGGAAGATCGGGAAGTATTTTGGGAAGCATAGAAAGCTGCAGCTGACGAGCCTCTTCAAGTTCCTTTGTTTTTCTATCATTCTCAAACTGTAATAGTTTTTTATTTTCTTTCTCTTTTCTTCTATCTAATTCAAATTTTCTTAAGCCACCGAATAAACTAACAAATCCAAAAAGTATAGAGCATAAGCCCACCAGGTTTGCCACCAGGGAGATTTGATAATAATTTTTAATGATGCGCCATCTTCATTCCAGACACCATTATTATTGGCGGCTTTTACTTGAAACAAATATTCACCAGGGGGAAGGTTTGGATAGAAAGCAGAGTGCTGGCTTCCCGCATCACGCCAGACGTTTTCAAAATTTTCTAATCTATACAGAGTTTTGTTTTTATTTGGATTAGAATAGTGAATAGCTGTGAACTCAAGAGAAATATTATTCTGATCGTGCGCTAAAATAACCTGGTAAGTCTCATCTATAGGATTTTTTAGAACGGATCTATCACCAGGAATTATAGATTTATTAAAGAGCTTTAGATCAGTGAGGAATACTCTTGGCGGTAAAGAATAATTATTTACATCATTAGCTTTAAATACTGTGATTCCATTGGCACCTCCAAAAATAAAAAGACCCCGTGAAGTTTTTAAATATGCGCCATCCGAAAACAACTGGCTTTGGATGCCATCAGCAATCGAAAAATTATTGAACTGTTCTGTCTTAACATCAAAACGACTTAACCCTTCAAATGTACTCAGCCACAAAACATTATTTTTCTCATCTTCAAGAATACCCTGAACACTCATGGATGGAAGACCATCATTACGCGTATAAGTTTTTATTTTTTTTGTTTCAACATTATACTTGCTAAGTCCTCCTTGCCAGGCGCCAACCCATACATTTCCATCGTGGTCCTCAAATAATGAATTGATATCCTGACTAATTAAGATATCACCCTTTGTTTTATCTAAACCATGTCTTTCAATTTTATCAGTCGTGTAATTATATAAAAACAATCCATTAGGAGTAAGTAACCACAAGCCATGCTTTTTACTTTCAAATGCTCCAGTAATTTCATTGCTGCTTGCATTGCTGCCTTTGAGTAAAGTTAAATCATATCGCATAAAGTTTTCTTCACCTTTACTTCTTTTGTAAAGACCGTCAGAAGTACAAAGCCAGAGATTTTCAGATTTATCATTTACAAATTGATTAATAAAACTAGAAGGCGGCACGCCACTAAGGGTTATTTTCTTAACCTCATTTGTAATTGCTGAATACTGAAAAAAACCGAGTACAGTGCTAAATAAAAATTCATTTGGAGATTTTTCAAAAAGACCAAATATTATATTACTTCCTGGTAATATATTTTGGAAAGGTATAGGTTTTAATGAACCAGTATTTTGATCAAAAATATTTATTCCCGAGTTGTTTCCTTGCCCGGAAGTAGTGATCCAGATTTTGCCATCAATACTTTCATAAATATGATTAACCCAGCCAGGCGTTATAGAATTCTTATCAGAAGAATTAAAACTATATGATTTTAATACAGCTTTTTCCTCATACTTAAATAAACCTCCCGATAATGTGCCTATCCAAAGGGATCCGAATGAATCAAACTTGAGATCCAATATATAAGCATCTTTAATTGGATTGTTGGAACTGTTTGCGAATCCAATGTATTTTTCTTTTTTCCTATCGAAGTAATACAACCCCTGGCTGGAACCAATCCATATGTTTTCATTCTTATCGAAAACAAGAATTGTTCTACTAAACTCACTAAAATTACTTTTATCAAATTCACTTTGGTAATATGATGTATATTTTCCTGTCGCTGAATTCAATTGATACAGCCGGGATCTATTGGTAATTGTCCAAATATCGCCGCTCTTGTCGCACTTTACATCGGTTAAATACTCTTTATTTTTTTCAGTATCCTTATCTAAATATCGAATTCTACTGAGCTGTCTATCCTTGTCAATTTTAAATAATCCATTATAGCTAAGAACCCAAACGTTACCATTTTTATCTTTAGTAAGACTCAAAATGTTCTGAATTATTAAACTGTCTGTAGAAAGAAACTTCTTAACTTGCTTGGTTTCTTCATCAAAATATAAAAGTGCAGAAGAAAGAATCTCACCATGGTATGAATTAACTCCGAGATATACTCTTCCCTCGTCATCTTTACACATTTGGGTAATTCCAATCTCAACATTCGCAGCTCTTTCAATCAGATGTTTATATTCAAATTGTCGAAATGATTTTGTAATCGGATTATACAAATTAAGATTTTCCGGGGAACTGCTGACCCAAATACGTCCTTTTTTATCCTCAAAAAGTGACCATACAATAAGACCTTTGATAGAAGTTGAATCGTTTGGATCATTATAAAATCTTTTGAATTCATATCCGTCATATCGCGCTAATCCATTTATAGTCCCAAGCCATATAAATCCAAATTTATCACTTAAGATTGTGCTAACCTGTGAACCAGGAACGCCATCTTTTTCAGTAAACTGAGTAATGTTACTTGGATCTAACTGTGAAAAGGAAATACCGGTTGATATAACTATTAATAAAACCGAATATTTTAAAAAACCATTTAAGCTAGTATTCATATAAACTTCTTTTTTCTTATTTAACTTTTATTACAACAAATGTTACATCATCATCAGGTTCTTTGTTATTTGTCCAGCTTTTACCTTCTTCTCGTAAATAAGATATTATTTCTTCAGGTTCTTTCTTCGCTGATTCTTCAAAACTATTTCTTGCTCTCTTGTAACCATAGATTTCTTTGTTCTCATTTTTAAGTTCTGCAAAACCATCACTCATCAACAGCAACGTATCACCGCTTTCAATTTCGAACTCCTTCACATCATAGATGACTTCCTTCATTGCACCCAAAGGCATATTATTTATTGCAATCTCTTCAACAGTCTTAAGGTTTTCTCTATATATAAATAGTGGGGGCATTCCTGCATTAGTAGTTATAACTTTATTATTACTGATCTGAACACAGGTAAGTGCCATCATTAATCTGCCAAGTTGCATATCCTTTATTGCTGCGCTTGCATTTTCAAAGAAAGGTTTCAATGCTTTATTGGTTCTGTCAGACATAAAAAGGGATTTCATTATTGAGACCATCATTCCGGACATCATTCCGTGTCCTGTTGCATCCCCAAGCACTACAGTTAATGTCCCATCCAAATGAACGTGAAAATCATAATAATCACCACCGACCTCTGTGGCTGTTTTCATATATACAGCAACATCAAGATGAGGCAATTGTGGTATTTCTTTTGGAAGCATCGATAACTGAAGTTTACGAGCTTCTTCCAACTCATAAGATTTTCTTTCACTTTCTTTTTCGGCAATTTGCGCTCGCAGTTCAGCTTCTCTTATTTGAGTCGAAGTTCTTTCTCTGGCTAACAATCTTCTTCTTTGAATTCTATCAATGCCAAAAATTATTCCTGCAAAAACAAAAACATACCCTATGTATGCCCAGGTAGTTCTCCACCAGGGGGGCAATACTGTAATCTTAATAGAAGCTCCTTTGTCATTCCATATTCCGTCACCGTTAGAACCGATAACTCTAAACACGTAGTCACCCGGGGGAAGATTAGTATAAGTTGCAAATCTTCTGTTATCATAAATCCATCCTTTCTTATCAAAACCATCCAAACGATATGCGTATTGATTTTTTTCAGGTCTTGAAAAATGAATCGCACTGAATTCAAAAGAAATATTGTTCTGACTGAAGGGAAGTGTTATTTCTTTTGTATCCAGAATACTTTTGGTCAAAGGTGAATTTGGTGTTGATGGAAATACTAATTCATTTGAAATTTTTAATTGGGTAATATCAATTATGGGTAATTGTTTGTTGATATTACTTGAACGAAAAGCATTGAATCCATTTTGTCCTGCAAACAATAAGTCTCCGGATTCACTTTCAAATGATGCCCGAGCATTAAAACTGTATCCCTGCAATCCATCTTTTACATCATAATTTATAAAGATTGGATGCATTACATCCTTGTTGAATTTGGATATGCCATTAAGAGTACTAAGCCATAAATTGCCGTAGGTATCTTCCTCAATTGCCTCAACATAATTGGATGGCAAACCATCTTTATCATAAAGTATGTTAAATTCTTTTGAGTTTTGGTTAAACTTTATCAGACCTCCGTTTGTGGCAATCCATATCACGTTGTCCTTATCAACAAAAAGATCATTTATGCTTTTCAGGTTTGGTGAAAAAACTGTTTTAGTATTTTCCTGTAATGATTCAACAGAATTTTTTCTAATGTCATATTTAAATAAACCCGTAGTTGTTCCAATTAGAACTGACCCATCATTTTGGTATTCAACTTTTCTGACCGATTCACCTTTTATGTATGGTCTATTTTCACTTGCTGAAACCAAGCCTTTATAATAGTTTACATCCGAACCGGACAAATCAAAAACCTGAATTCCCCATAGAGTAGAGTCTATAGGTGACTCCGCATTCCACTTACCATAGGAATGGCTATCGTCTGATTTATATCTTAAAGTGTAGTCCCCTTTATTCAGAGTAATTATTCCCACAGTAATACGATTTTTGGTAGCACCGCCTATATAAAATGAATTCTGATAACTCATTTGACCCCAAACTGTATCAGACTTTTCATTAATCAGCCAGCCATAGTCAACCATACCATTTACCAGTAAACCTTCGCCTACTGAAACAATCATTACATCGGTTTGCTTATCTACTTTGAATTCTTTTCTAACGTCTTGATAATCGCCGACTTCAGTAAGCTTTGCTAGCGGTTTAATATTTATATTAAGTGAGCCTATATACTCTAAAAGGTTCAACTCATATGTGCGTAAATTAAGAGTTGGAATAAATTGTTTAGTAAAATTTTGTGTATCGAATTTAGTTACTCCGCTTAAATTTGACGCCGTCCACAGATTACCATAATCATCCATTGATAAATTTAAAATATTATTATAATCAATTGAATAATGTTTTGTTTTCTCAATCAAGTCAAAATTTGAGAAGGAATTATTGGTAAGATTCATCAAGCTTAAGCCCTTATTTGTGGCAAGCCATAATTCCTGAGTTGAACCGTGTAAAATACTCCGAACTGCTTCGCTTGAAATAGTCTTTGTATTTTTATCCTGGTGTTTAATTTTCGTAAAGTTTTTATCCTTTAAATTATATTTTACCAATCCCTGATTAGTACCAAGCCAGACGAACTTATTATCTAATGCGCTTTTAAAGATTGAAGAGATAAATAAACCCGAATTAGAGTTTGCATTATCAGTTGGATTTGGATAAAGCCTGAATGGCTCTTTTTGAAAATCTAATTTTAGCAAACCATTTGTCAACGTAGGTATCCATAATATTCCAAACACATCTTTATAAAACTTTACGAAGACACTTGAAAAATTTATCGAAGCAGGTAAATCAAATTGATTTATCTTAGAAAATTCTCCCGTCTTCATATTATATCGGAATATTCCATTAAATCCTGTGCCTATCCAGAGAAATCCGTCATTATCCTGGTACATACCAAGCGTAATATTTATATTAATATTATTGGGGTCATTAACTTTTTTAAATAAATTAATTTCATTAAAAGAACCATTATTGGGATCATAATTAAATAATCCATTTAGCCCACTGATCCATATTTTCCCTGTTTTATCTTCATAAAATTCATATAAAATAACATCCTTAAATATATCAGGATTTGACGGTGATACATTTATCCATTCAAATAATTTGGTTGACTCATTATACCTCGTCAATCCTTGAAAAAAATAGTCCGCATAAATTTGACCAGATGAAGTTTCTGAAATGGCCCAGGTTTGTCCAATAAACGGGGCCTTATTATCACCATCTTTAATAAATGTCTTTTCAAGTTTTTCTGTGGATTTATCAATTGTAAATAATCCATAGCTCGTTCCAATCCATATCCGATTTTTGCTGTCTTGAAAAATATTCAATATTATATTGGAGGCTGAGTTAGCGCTGCTTGAGTCGGGAAGAATAGTTTGAAAAGATTCATTAGCTCTGTCATATTTACATAGTCCGCCGTTTGTTCCCACCCACAAAATACCATCATTATCAAGCATCAATGATTGAACAAAATTATTTGCAAGTGATTTAGGATCGCCGGGATCATTTTTGTATATCTTAAAGCTATAACCATCATAACGATTTAATCCATCAGCGGTTGCAATCCAGAGGAAACCGTATTTATCCTGAATAACATCCCAGACTTGGGTATTTGATAATCCATCTGGTATAGAAATATTTTCAAAATTGTATTTTTGCTGCGCTCTAATTGGTGCAAGAAAAATGAGCGACAAAAATATTATTGCAAATAATCTACTAATGGCTGCTTTCATAAACTCCTCAGATGATGCGAATGAAAAAAATATACTGACCAGCTACTATTCTATTTAAATTAAAAGTTGAAAAATGGCCAAGTTTGTAAAGTGTTTTATTAAAAAACTAAATAAACCCCAATTGATATCTTGTCTAACAAAATCCAATTAACTAGGGAATGGGGCATTTTGATTAAAACAGAATTAATTTCTTTTAAGAATCATTGCTGTTATATCATCACTTTGAAGAGCGCTACCAACATGAGCTTTTACGTCTTGTACAATAGACTTGACAAATTCATCTGAAGATAAATGAGAATTGCTTTGGAAAAAGTTTATCATTCTTTCATCCGAATATTCTTCTTCGTTTTTATTCATTGCTTCAGGAATGCCATCTGTATAGAGAAATAATTTATCACCGGAATTGATTATCGATTTCTCTCCTGTGTAAGGAATTCCGAAATCAAACATACCAAGCCCCACGCCACCGGCATCTATTTTTTCAAGTTTCCCATCTTTTCTTAATAAAAAGATCGGATTATGTCCCGCATTTACAATATCAAGTTCACCTGTTTTTGAATCCAGCACTGCAATAAAAAAAGTAATAAACTTATCAGACGGAGATGATTTATAAATTAATTTATTAAGTCTGTCAGACATTTCAGTAAGAGGAATGTCAAATTCTAGGTAGGAATAAAGAGCGGCATCCAGGGTGCTCACAAGCAGTGCAGCACCAATTCCCTTTCCGGCTACATCGGCAATAATTAAAGCATATTTCCCTTTTCCTAAATCAAAGCAATCATAATAATCTCCACCAACTTCTTTAGAGGGAATATTTGTGCCGGCTAGATCATAACCATTAATTTTAGGTAAAGTTTCAGGTAAAATCATTTTTTGTATGGAGGCAGCAACATTTAGTTCCTGTTCCATTTTTTCTTTTTCAATCGCTTGATTATTTAAATATTCATTTTCAATTGAAGCTTTAACTTGACGTGAAACTGCATCTAAAAGAAGTTTATCTAAATCATTAAAATCTGTGACCCCTTTACGAGTTTCTTTATCAGCTAGAATAAAATTGTATGACATGTTCCCATAATCAAATGAAGTTTCTATTCTGAATTTAGAATCAATTACTTCGCCAGCGTTAATGTTTGGGGGAAAAGAATGTTGTTCAATAATTTTTTTTTCTTTAACTATTTGAAGTAAAGAGGCCGAGGCATTTGTTAACGGAGTGATTCTCTCAAGGGCTAGATCAAAGATTATACTTCTTTTATCATAACGCGAAACTTCTATTACTGTATCAATCAAATTATTAAGCTGTACTACTTTTTCATTCAACTCAAACATTAAAGCTTTAACTCTTTTTTGATTTAGAAAAGTTCTATAGGCTGCATCAAAAACCTGGAGTAGTATTTGTAAAGTGATTTTATCCAAATCATTAAAATCACTCTTATCCATTTTATGGCCGATAAGGATTCCTAGAAAGGATTGATCAGCAAGGGGAAGGAATATAGACACATTGTATTTTTTATTATCAAAATACTTAATGGTAAAACCGTTTGATTCATCTATGTATTCTAAATCAACTGAATCTAATTGTTTCTTTGGAATTACACTATTCCATTTAAAATCGATCTTGATTTTATGATATATATAAACATCAGATATTAAAAAATTTCCTCTCAATAGGTGAAGAAAATTCTCAATCATCTCAACAAGACTTACCGATTTAGAAAGGATTTCAAATCCCTCCTGAAAAGATTCAGCCTGAAGAGAAAGTTTTTCTACAAGATTATTTTTTTCCACTGTTATAAATTTTTATGAAGAATTGATAATTACTTCTGATGCTCAAAACAAAAGTGATTTGTAAATATTGATCACTTAATTTTTATTGTGCCATTTAAAATGTTTACTGCATTGCTATCTCGAACAATCCAGTTGCATAATTCCGATATGGTCATTTCGAAGGAGTCTTCGACTGAGAAATCTTTCGATTATAACACGAAAAAGATTTCTCTCCCGATATAATCGGGATCGAAATGACGCAACATAAAGAATCAGCTGCTTAAAGCTGACTCAACCGTATCAGCTTTTCCTGCAAACTGAAACAATCCCATAATTGTAAAAGTTTTTTCTATTGTTGGATCAAGATTTGTAAAAACCAATTTGCCATTTCGCTGATTTAATTTTTCAATAACCTCAATCAGATGGGATATTCCAATTGAGTTAACAACTTTTGATTTTTCAAGATTAAGGACAAGCTTACTTATTTCACTATGTTTTGAAAACTCTTCTACAATCTTTTCACCACCTATGTTATTTATATATCCCTCTGTTTTAATAACAAGTGTTTTATCGTGTAATTCTGAAATTAAATTAAAATCTGTGCTCATTAAATATCTCTCCACTTAGATTAAATTTTTAGTTATTGTTATTCTCGTACCATTAGGCCCTGATTCGATCGTAAGATCATCAGACATAGATTTCATTAATTTAAGACCCCATCCACGTTTGTGTGAACTATGAATTTTGTCTGCAATATTCGGATCCTCAACATTCTCAGGTGCAAAACCTGCTCCAAAATCAGTGACAAAAATTATTAGTTTTTCCTTTGCCATACTGAATTCAACTTCCACATTCGGATATTCATCACCTGAATGCTCAAGACCATTTATGATGGCCTCTGTCACAATAATTTTTGCTTCACCGATCTTATCATCGGAAATGCCTAAATATCTGCCCATAATCTGCAGACTTTCAATCGCTACTAGTTCGATATCAGGAACTTTTGGTAGCTTAATCTCAAGTTTAATGTTCGAGTCCATTAATTCTCTTTCAAAATTATAATTTTAATATGTTTTTAATTTTAGGTCGGAACTCAAATGTGAATATAATAATATTATTACTATAACCAACAAAAATATTTACCGATGCTTTGCAATGAAAATAATTGCCACTAAAATCAAAAGCATAACGATTGTTATTTAATTCTAATTACAACAAAGCTAATATCATCATCCTGAACTCTGCTTCCCATCCAATCATCCCCTGCACTAACAAGTTTCTCTATAATATTATTTGGAGAGTTCTCTATTATATCATTAAAATGTTTTTTAACTCGCGAATAATCAAACATTTCTTCTTCAGCATTCATCTGTTCTGGTAACCCATCTGTAAGCAGTAAAATTGTATCCCCTGGTTTAATTTCTTTTTCAACAAGATTGTATGATGCATTTTTCATAGCACCAAGAGGCATTCCCTGAATAACAATTTCTTCAACAGTTTTGGAATTATTATCATAATAAAATATCGGCGGCATTCCCGCACTAGTAATTTTTAATAAATTGTTTTCGATTTTTAAATAACTGAACGACATCAATATTCTGCCAAGCTTAATTTCTTTAATCACTTTACTGCAATGGCTCATAAATTCCTGAAGCCCAAGTTTTGATGAATCTGAAGTAAAGAATCCTTTCATTAAAGTAACCATTGTTCCGGCTTGAAGTCCGTGACCCGTCGCATCACCAAATGCAACATTTAAAGCACCATTCTCTTGAACGATAAAATCATAATAGTCTCCGCCAACTTCAGTTGCAGTTCTCATAAATGCTGCAATTTCAAGATTAGGGAGATCGGGGAGTTCCTTTGGAAGCATTGAAAGCTGCAGTTGTCTTGCTTCTTCAAGTTCTTTGGTCTTTCTCTCGTTCTCAATTTCTAATGTGCGTTTTTCAGCTTCAGTAACTTTAATTTTTAATTCGGATTCTCTAATACGTGATTTTTGTTCGCGTCTATCGATTTCAAATTTTCTGATACTATATAACATTCCAACAAACAGGATTACATAAATAGCATATGCAATATTTGTTTTCCACCAGGGAGGCGAAACATGAATCAGTAATGATTTGCCTGTTTCATTCCAAACACCATCATTGTTTGATCCTATAACATTAAGTACATAATTGCCTGGTGATAAATTTGTAAATGTTACTCTATTATTATTGCCTAGCTGAATCCAGTTTTTACTGAAGCCCTCAAGTTTATATTTATACTGGTTATTAAAATTATTATAATAGCTTAGTGCAGAAAACTCTAGTGTTACAATATTGTCTTTATAAGTAATTGATATTTCATCCATCTCAGAAATACCTTTTTCAAAAATAGGTTTTCCTTCATCATCATCAGTATTATATCGTATATAATTTATAAACTCTACAGGGGGAACAAATGTATTGCCAGTAATTTTTTCAGGATTAAAAATATTAAATCCATTTAATCCGCCGAACAATAGATTTCCTGTTTTATTATCTTTAGTAAACGCATTTTGATTAAATTCATTATTCTGTAATCCATCTTCAGCATAGTAATTTTTAAATGTTTCTTTTTTGGGATCAAACTTAGACAAACCATTATTAGTGCTTAACCAAAGATTTCCTTTGTTATCTTCAAGTATGCCGTAAATAAAATTATTTGACAGCCCGTCTTTTTCACTATACATTTTAAATTTCTTGCTGTCGGAATAATATCGACATAGACCTTTGGTAGTACCAAGCCAGATATTGTTTTTACTGTCTTTAAATACTCTAATAATATTATCATCACCAAGGCTTTCAGGGTTAGCCGGATTATTTCTAAAATGTTTGAACTTTTTAGTTGCCTTATCAAACATGTTAAGCCCGCCTCCAAATGTACCGAGCCATAGTCTACCTGAATTATCTTCAGCTATTGACCATACATTATTTGAACTGATGGAAGTTGAATCATTTTCAATGTGTTTAAAACTTGTGATCATTTCAGTTTTTTTATCTAACCTATTAAGTCCGCCTGCATATGTACCAATCCATATAATACCTTCACGGTCTTCAATTATAGAATAAATACGATTGTCAGTTAAACTATTTGGGTTATTTGGATTGTGTAAGTAAGATTTAAATATTTCTTTTTCCGGATCAAATGAATTCATACCGCTGTTAAATGTACCAAGCCATATTAGTCCGGATTTATCCTCATAAATTATTTGTACGGAATTATTTATCAGGCTATTTGGGTTGGAAGGTTGATGAGAATAGTTTGTAAACTTTTTCTGGTAATAATTAAATTTATCCAATCCGCCATTTTTGGTTCCAATCCAGTAATTGCCTTTTCTATCAGCAAACATTGAATAAACAGTGTTATCGCTTAAACTATTTTTGTTTTTGGGGATATTGAAATAATGTTCAAACACTTGTGAAGATGGATCAAAATAATTTACGCCGCCTGCATTTGTGCCCACCCAAATCAATCCACTTTTATCTTGATAAATCGAAAAAATAAAATTATCGCTTATACTTTTAGGATTGGCTGGATCGTTTTTATAATTAATAAATGTATTAGTTATATGATCATATTTACTTAATCCGCCTTTTACAGTTCCAACCCACAAATTACCTTTTGAATCTTCGAAAATTGGCCATACCCAGTTATCACTTAAACTTCCGGCATCCCCTGGAATATTTCTGAAGTGCTGAAACTTTCCTGTTTTTTCATTCAACTTATCCAGCCCATTAACAGTTCCAATCCATAATGAACCCTTGCTATCTCTAAGAATCGAGTAAACTTTATTATCACTCAAACTGTTTTTATCGTTTGGGTTATGTCTATAATTTTTTATTACACCGGTTTTTTTATTTTCCATTATTAAACCGGTCTCCTTGCTAAGTCCACCAGTCCAAATAATATCGGATTGATCATAAAAAACAGCCTGCACAGAATTCAATCGTCTCTGATTAGGTTTGAAACTATCTTGTGTTACTAGTTTGAATGTTTCGGTAATAGGATTATACCTGTTTAGTTTTCCTGTTTGAGTTTCAATAATCAAAAAACCAGCATCATCTTCATAAATTGAAAAAATAAAATTATCTGACAGACTCGTTGAATCGTCTGCAATATTTTTAAATATCTTAAAATTATAACCATCATATCTGTTTAGACCATCTTGTGTACCAAACCACATAAATCCATCATTATCTTGAAAGATGCATGTAACAGCACTCTGAGAAAGTCCATTTTCCACATTAAGATGATTGAAAGCTATGCCGCTTTGTGATTGGATTGAAGTGACCAATAGCAGGAAAAATAGTCCGCACACCAAAACAACTCTGATCATAAAATAAATCCGAAAAGTTGAGAATAAATTTATTTAAACAATTTTAATTACAATTATTAATGATTATCAAATTCTAATCACAGATAAAAAGCCCTTGATCGCTTAATTGATCAAGGGCTATAAAGAAATTACTTCATTAGAATAAGTTTTTTGGTTGAAACAAAATTACCAGTGCTTATTCTATATATATAAACACCGCTAGCAAGAGTACCGGCATTCCACTCTACACTATGATATCCTGCTTCAATCTGTTGATCAACTAAAGTTGTAATCAGATTTCCAAGTACATCATATACCTTTAGACTTACATGTCTATTTTCAGGTAGTTGATAAGATATTGTTGTGCTAGGATTAAACGGATTTGGATAATTCTGATCAATACCATACTCTGCAGGAATATTATCAAAAGTAATTTCGCCGCCAGACATCTTATGCAGATTATATCCTCTTACCCTCATTGCAAATTTCCATGCATCTGACAAGAATTTAAATGCTTTTGCATATTTTTTCTCTTGATAAGATTGAAAACCCTTTGAGAGTTTAAAATTTGCCTGATTCAGTAATTGATCACAGTTGGAGACATGACAAGCGCCTTCCAATGAGGATTCCGTTATTGCTAGATCAGCTAAATCGTATGCACCCTTATTAAGATAAAAGATTGCTAATTCAATTCTATTTCCAAAATTAGAATTATTTACATAGCATTCAATTTTATCTACAGCATCTGTTATCTCGTCATAAAAATCTAACCCTTTGTTTGTTTTTAGATGATTTCCATCATCTTCAAAACTGCAAAGAGATTCATTAATTTCCTCGATAGCATCATTAATATCTCTTTTAGTTTTGTTATTCAAACTACAATTTCCATTTGATGGACAGTATTCCGACATTATTCCATTTAACTCTCGCAAAGCAAGTAGAATATAAGATCTACTATTCACGTCAGTAGGAACTTCATAAGGCGAAATAAAGAATGAATGTTCAGTTGTAATAACATACTGGCTATTATTGTAATTGACATTGCTGTTCTGATCAGATGCGATCACTTTTAGATTATAGTTACCAGTTAGAACCGATTCAAGAGCAATAGTATATTTACCATTTGATGTGAATGTTAATTGTCCTTCACTCACTTGTCCATCAGGAGCTGTAATCTGAACAACTATCAAACCATCATTAACAGGTGTCCCAACTGTTTTTGTATGATCATTTAAACCGCTTGTCTCACCACCCTGAAATAAATTAGCTTCCATGTTTACCATCACTGGTATTGGATCGCCATTTTGATCATTCTGTAAAATGTAACGCTCCTTATCAGATTTAAATGTTAATACTAAATCCGATTCATTTGACATATAAACCCTTAGCGGTTCAGTTTGTCCGGCCGGCGGTGGAGTATTCTCAAGTATTGCATAAGTCCATGCACCAATGCCAGGATTATTTACTCTAAAATATTTATAAGGTTTACCAAATGATCCGGCACCAGAGTAACCATTAAAGAATTCAACATCAAATGGTGATGATTGATAATTGTCCTGAGTTATAGCTCCTGCAGGAAGATTAGGAGGATCAGTTACGAACACTCCCGGAGGCAACAACACAAGTGAATATTCACTTCCTTGCCATGAAAGTCCCATATCAAGAGTTCCGCCTTGCCATTGCAACCCACCCTGCCATTGCAATCCGCCTTGCCATTGAAGACCACCCTGCCAAGATAATCCGCCTTGCCACTGCAATCCACCTTGCCATTGAAGTCCGCCCTGCCATTGTAAACCGCCCTGCCATTGCAATCCGCCCTGCCATTGCAATCCGCCGGCAAAATACTCACTGCTAATTTCTTCTGACAGATATGAAATTTCTAAACCAAGCATGCGCAGCCAAATAATATTAACTGCAGTTGGAATTTCTGTTGAACTTGCCATTTTATAATACTCTCCATGAGTTTTATCAGCTAACCAGCTCATCAAATCCTGTCCACTATTCAATCCCTCAAATCCCATAGTGTAGATTTTTATAGAAGGATCAACATTTAAATCTGTAATTAAGCTTACCGGGCTTACTTCACCGGCACTAAACAGTATGATAGCTTTTTTATTATTTGAAGTGGAGTTTATTAATAACTGCTCTGCTGCCTGTATTCGAGCGGCAAGATTTCCTGTTTGATTGGGAAGCAATTCAGTATTAAGCTTATTTATTTTCTGATTAAAATCTGTACCAAGAGGTTCATTGAAATTGCTTGTAGTACCATTTATCCATCCAATCCTATCACCAATTCTCAGCTTAGAGATAAGTTCCATGGATGCATTTTTAGAAGGTGTAAATCCATTTAATTCGTTTGAGGAATTATAATTGGCTGATCCATCGTAGACTAAAACTAAATCATAATAAACATCTCCTAAATGACTATAGATATAATTAATTCCTCCTACATCATTCTGTGTGATATCCATTTGATTTGGATACGTAGCCGGGGTTAAAGTTCGCTTGTTTGTTTCTCCATTATCTATTCTGCCATACATTGTTGCCAGCTGATTGTAATTTTTCATATTGAGTGTATAATTAAAATCACCTGGATTATAAAGATCGGCTAACCCAGAGTAATGCCCTATTTCATGTGTCGCAACATTTTGCACATCTAACTTCCCAGGATCCGCATTATTTGGATCTGTATTAGCAGTCCATTCAAAATGTGGAAAACCAAGATCAGAATTAAGTGAAATAGGATCACCGTTAAAGGCTATATCAATATCAATCATCTCACCATTTAAAGCATTATACCTAACTCTAGTTACCGCAATAACATTTGTCGGCGCTCCTGTTGTATCTTCCCAAGCACTGGCATTAGGAATCCAAACGATATTATTAATTCCATCTGCGTTTCCACCCCAAATTTCTGAATTTGTAAAATATTTACGAGTATAATCTAATTGTTGTAATCCATTCCAAGTTTCAAATCCATTCTGGATTTCATCATCATACCCTTTAGTAACTACAGATTGTGCAATCTGGTAATTACCTTTACCATCTTTCCAGTGAAGCGGAATTCCTGCAAGTGTTGTGTTAACTATGTAATGATCACCTTCATCAACAGCTCTCTCAATCCATCCTGAAAATTCAGAGGTGCTTAGTGGATAATCTAAATTATTTAATCTCGTTGCTGTAGCGCTTATCACTTCACCCGATGTTAATACAGCATCTTTTAAATTTGCAAGAAAATTTGCTTCACCAGCAATATCTGCAGTTACTTCTGTTTCACCTAGATATCGTTTACCATCCCTAATAATAGAGCTAGAGTTAGCAAAGAACTGAATTTTATAGTTTTGTCCTGAAATACCATTTAATATTCCTTGGATTGAAGTTCCACCCTTTATTAAGGGCAATGCTGACTCATCTTGCCAGGTATAAAAAATATTTAGTGAAGGAAACCCTTGGGCATCATTTGCAGATGAACCTAATTTAATTCCTAACTCAGAGTTATTATAAATTGAGTTATACAATATTGAATTATTATTTCCTGATTCTACAAAAACACCCGCACCACTATTGTTAAAGACTGTGTTGCTATCCAATTTATTATCGCTGCCATTTATAATTACACCATTGTTTAGGTTGGCAGTTATTTCATTGTTGATTAATTGATTAGAATTGGAATTCATCAACGATATTCCAAACGATGAATTACCGTTTACACTGTTTCCTCGCAGGTTTGCAGTGCTATTAGTTATCACAATACCACCCAATGAATTTAACTCTACATTATTATTAGTTAATAGATTTAATGTACTAGAGTTTATAGAAACACCTGCACCTAAATTTCCGCTGATTGTGTTATCAAAAAAAGAATTATTGTTTCCATTAACGCGCAGCCCTTCATTTGTATTTCCGTTGATGGTATTTGCCCTAATTGTATTATCATTTGATAAATTTAATGATATGCCAAACATCAAATTTCCATTAACAGTGTTATCTGATAATGTGTTATTACTGCTAAGTAAAGAAATTCCGCCTAATGTATTTGAATTAACAGTATTATTTGTAAATTGATTTCCGTTTCCGGCACTCACAACGATCCCCACGCCCGTGTTATTAGAAAAAGAATTATCGATAAATGAGTTGCTATTCCCATTTATTCTCAACCCATCATTAGTATTTTGTGTTACTGAATTTCCCGTAAATGTGTACCCATTTGCACCATCTACAAAAATCCCGAAACCGGAGTTTGTTTTAATAGTATTTGATGTTACACTTCCTGTACAATTTGAAAGTTTAATTCCTGATCCATTATTTTGTATTAAATTATTAGAAATTGCATTTCCATTTGCTCCAGCTATCGATATTCCATATCCAGTATTACCAATAATGGTATTTGATGAAAGCACACCGATTTGATTATTTAAACCTCCCGTTGTAATAGATATACCATCGCTGATTGAACCAGTGATTTTATTGTTGTTGATGTTGTTTCCCTGGGAGCTAATTAATATTCCAGATATTTGATTTGCTGAAATATTATTCTGCCCTAAATTTGATAGCGTTAATCCGAAACCAGAAGAATTATTGAGAACAAGTCCTTTAACCGTACTTTCGCCACACGATATTATTAATCCGCCAAATGATCCTTGAACTTCAATCAAAGGTAAACCGTTGTAACCTCTTTGATAAGTTCCATCTAAAACAACGGAGCCGGAAACTTGTGGCAGGCTGGAAGAAGGCGAAATTGTAAAATTAACTAAACCGGATTTATAAAAATAAATTTTTTGTAACCCGGATAATTCGTTTGCCTCTTGTATTGCAGATCTTAAAGTAACTTTACCGTTACCGGCATCCGCAACTCCATTGCCTGGATTCAAATCAGGTAAATCTAAATTTGAATTTATCACGAAGAAAGGTAAAGGATCGCTTTTAACAACTTCATCAATATCTGTTACACGCAGATGATTTTTTTTGGATGACAAATCTTTTAGAACAACAGTACTGCCATAATTATATTTTTCTGTGAAAGACCATCTGCCAACTAAACAAGAAACAAGTGATGATGGTATTGAGGATGAAGGATCACCCCCTCCATTGCAGCTATTTATCTGGCTGGAGGACAATGCAATATTAAATATCCTCACTTCATCAATTAAACCATTAAATGCATCATCAGCATATTTACCAACAAATAATCCATCTCCAGATGTGTATACCGGACCCAGGCTTTGCGAACGGCTTTCAGCAAGAATACTGTTATAATAAATTTTTAAAGTGCTTCCATCATAAGTTCCAGTTAGTCTTACCCAGCTAAATGCCGGAAATGAGGGGAATGAATTTGCAGTACTAACAGGCAAACAATTACCAACTGAAAAAAAAGCAGTACCATCCTTAATGTACAGTGAGAAGGTACTACCACCCGTCACTGATCTTGTAATAACGGGCATAAGAACACCCGGATTATCTCCAATCAGATAAACCCAGGTATCAATAGTTATTTTTTTATTTGATGATGATGTAGAGCTATTAAAGTATTTAAAGCCAGATTGATTTGCGTCTTCATTTACAGCCGCGCCATCTAAAACCTTTAATGAACTTGTTGAACCATTAAAGGTGAAAGCTTTATTAGTGTTTGTTGCAAAAGAAGTATTAAGGCTTAATATTATTGTTAAAATTGCGAAGCAATTTTTAATTGTAGATAAATTTTTCATTATTTCTCTATGGAATTAGTTTAAAAAAATATTTTGAAAGAACATCTCAATAATTCTGTTTACTATTTTTCAACATAGCTTTTAATCTCACTTTTAAGTGATGATACTTTTTTATTAAAGGATGTCACTAATTCCCCTGTTTTTTCATTTCTAACCAAAGTTAGTTTTCCGTCTTCACCATCTACAATCTTGTAATCCACATTATTCTTATCTTTTTTAATAAATAATAAAACCTCTTCATCACTACTGAATCTCGGCATATGTGTATATAATTCACCAACTTCGCCAACTTCACCACCGGGAGTTGTTATGGTTATATTTTTATTTGCATCGTTACCTTTTAAGTACTCATCCACCTGAATAGTTGATTGAGTAAATATTCTTGTTTGATCATCATTCCATTTTGATTTTTGGTTTATAACTTTGCCGGTAAGAATTACTTCCGCCCGCTCTGATAGGCTTTCAATACTGGATTGTTTGGTCTGAGAAAAAATTTCTTTTTGGTGTGTAAGAAAGGATGCAAGGATAATAAGACAAAAATAGATAACCGTTTTCATAACAGAGCCTCCTGATAAAATACTTTAATAAATTTGAGGCAAACTTAATTTTTTTGCTGATGGAAGGGTTAGGACTTTTATGTCAATCTATTGGATTATTATTGCAGCTCTTAAAAACTATAAAAAATTGTTTTTTGGCAATATTTTAAAGAATTTTCAACAAATTGCTGCAACAATCTTCATAGAATAAAGTTGATAAAAATTGAAACTTTTTATGATAATCTAGCAGTTTGTCATAATAAATGGATAGCAATAGTCATTTTGAGTTTTATTGTCTAAACTATAATAATTATTGTATTGACTGACTCTATGAACCAATAACTGATATGAATTTATACATTAGCCAAAAGTGAGAAAAACTGCCGAGCAAAACGAACAAATGAAAAATTTCATGAAAACCTAAATAGCCTGGAAATGGATCAGGTTTTTTAAGCGCGTAAATCACAGCACCAATAGTATAAAAAATTCCCCCTATCAATAACCAGAGTACAGCTTCCAACGGTAACACTTTTATCAAAGGATAAATTATAACAACCGCTAACCATCCCATAATAATATAAATTACGGTTGACAACCATCGTGGTGCATTCATCCAAAATATTTTAATAGTTATTCCGGAAATAGCAACACCCCAAATAGCTGCTAAAACAATCCAGCCAACATTTTTACGTAAAGCAACAATGCAAATAGGTGTATATGTGGCTGCAATATAAATAAAGATCATTATGTGATCTGCTTTTCTCATATTCTTAACACCGGTGTCAGAAAGTTTTAACCAATGATAAAGCGTACTTGTAGTAAATAGCAAAATCATTCCTAACCCAAAAATTATAAACGAAATAAAGTGATAGGGTTTAAAAGGGTTCAATGTTAAATCAATAAGTAGAATTGTTCCGACAAAAGAAAGAATCACTCCAATAAAATGAGTAAACCCATTCATTGGTTCTCTTAAATTTTTTGTAAGGTTAATAACTTTAAATAAAAATCTCATTTTTTGATTTTATAATATTCAGTAAAGGAATAAAACCTCTGGAATCAAAGTTCTTGAAAATAAATATCAGCTATCTGATGTGCGAATTTTAGTGTACTAAACTCTGAGTCTGCATCTCGATTAGTTAAAATTACAACTGTAAATTTTTTATCGGGTATTCTATAAATGATATTTCGGAATCCAATTGTGCTGCCTGTATGATATACTACTTTTGAATCATTGTACATTTCTAAACGCCAACCGTAACCATAGGGGAATTCAATTCCATCATTGGTTTTGCCCATTGTCCAAGATTCCTCAAGATATTTTTTATTGATAAGTTTATTAGTATAAAGCGCTTGATCCCATTTATAAAGATCATCTAACGAAGAATAAATTCCACCATCACCAAGTACTGCGCTCGTAACGCTTTGATCTGTAAATTTAACTTCATTTTCCTGGATAGTATAACCGTATGCCCGAAATTCAACTTCATTTATATTTTTTTCAAATGCTAATGTGTTATTCATTTCGAGCGGAGCAAAAATATTTTCTTTAAGAAAATCACGAAATGGCATTCCTGAAATTTTCTCAACAGTTAATGCAAGCAAAGCATAGCCTGTATTACTGTATTTGTGCTGGCTCCCCGGAACAAAGTAAGTTGAATCAGTTTTCATCATCATATCCAAAACATCTTTATCTTTTACTTGCACTGTTACCGAATCATCAATTAAATCTTCGTAATCAATTAATCCTGATGTATGCTGTAAGATATTTTTAATTGTGATGTTATTTCCATAATCAGGATAATCCGGAAAAATATTTTTAAGTGTAGTTCCAATTGAAAGTTTACCTCTATCAATGAGCATCAATATCGACATTGCTGTAAACTGTTTGGTTACAGAAGCCAATCTGAAATTAGTTTCTGTTGTAACCGGTTGATTCTTTTCAATATTTGCAAGTCCATAACCTTTTATAAAAACAATCTCTCCGTTCTCTACAACCATAACTGCTGCTCCGGGTTTAGCCGGATTATTATATTCAGAAAAGATATCATCAATAAAATCTTCGTTTTTCATTTTACATCCTGTAATCAGTAGCATTAATAAAATAAAATATATTATATGTCTCATAAGATTTTTTCTTTTTGTAAAATACTTTTAATTCTTTGGTGAAAAATAGTAAAGTTGTTATATAAAGAAAGTTATTGCAGAAAAATTAGAGTGAATTATTTGAAAGAAATACTTAAATGTTACTTAGTCCAGAAAGGGAAAATTGAGGACACAAATTTGTCCAGACAATAAATATGGCTGGCGAAATAATTCCAGCCATGGTTAAATAAATTTACTTCAGCAAAATCATTTTCTTAGTCTCTACAAAACCTTGTCCCGAACTTGATTCGGGATCTATGACTTGAAGTTTATAGAAATATACGCCACTTGAAATATTTGATGCGTTAAATTCTACTTCATAACTTCCTGCAGGTTTAAACTCATCAACAAGTGTTGCAACTTCATTACCCAATACATCGTAGACTTTTAGAGTTACAAATCCCCCTGCTTCGCTTTCCCCCTTTAATAAAGGGGGACTAAGGGGGATTCCATATTTTATTGTTGTACTTGGATTAAACGGATTGGGATAGCTTTGAAATAATTGGATCGATTGCGGCATCGTTAAAATTTCTGATATACTGACAGGAGGGGTGCCCGAACTTACTCTGATATTATCAAAATAAACATCTATAACAGATCCTCCAATATCAAATCCAAAACGAGCCTGATTATCTGACGGATCATTCATTATAAAGGAATAAGTATAAGTTTGTTTTATTGGTGTTAGAGAAAATATCTGAGGAACATGGTAAACTGTCCAAGGTGCAGAATTTTTTCCAATGAGTGCAGAGATCGTACGTGGTGATGCTGCGTATGCATCAAACGAAACAGTATATTCTTGCCCGTTTACCATATTAATACCGGATTGTCCAAGATGAATATCCCAAACATCATTACCGCCATTACTAATTGATACCTTATACTCTCCATCAATCACCTCACCAACAGCCATTGCCGAGGATAATGTATTTAAATTCCAATTAGAATCGGCATCAAAAAAATCAGCATTCTTTAATTGGTTTCCGTTTAATAACTCTGGAGTAGTCAAAAGAAAATTGTCTAAATAATAAACTCCTGTTTGGAAACCTAAATCAATATTTAAAGCAACCGTATCACTTGTTGTTGCGGTATAACTTATTTCATACTGTGACCAATTATTAGTTAAATGAATTATTTCACTATAGTAAACAACAAAGGGATCAAAACTGATAATTGCCAGATTAATATCACCGGATATATTATCTGTTTTTGCCCAGAAACGTAGTATATATTCTTCTCCAGCTACCAATATTAAATCCTTTTGTGAGCATTGAATATCCCAGGAATTTGTACCTAGGGTTTGCACATCAACTGATAAAGATTGATTGCCATTAAAAACAGTACCAGTATTTAAACTGAAATCAGCTTGTGCGGGATATCCAACTATTCCGTTCCAATATTTAACTCCTTTTTCAAACCCTGAATTCCTGATTAAATTGTCTGATACTTTTACGGGGAAATTTATTATTCGTGATCCAATACTTGTAGTTACATTTGCTTTTATATCACCTCCAAAATAATTCCAGTCAACATTTACCTTATTTGTATTTTGTCCGCTAATTATTTGTGCATTTCCGGGTACTTCCCAAGAATATGTTGCATTACTTATATCGTCAACAGAGTAGTTTATATCTGAACTAAAATATGGTATGAAGTCCGATCCATTAACAGCAAAGTCATCTAGGTTTTGATAAACTCTAACCCAATCCACTTCCATAATCGCAGGAAACACAGTAGTAGAATCCGGATTTCCCACCCAGCCGCCACCGACAGCCAAGTTTAGAATGATGTAAAAGGGTTCATCAAATGGCCATGTTGCCGATCCGCCAGAATTATTAATGAATGAAAAATAATTTTGCGCATCAACGTAAAAATCAATCCGATTTGCATTCCATTCAACGGCATAAACATGGAATTCTGATTGAGCATCAGGAACCACTGTAACACCGCCCACCGAGCCAGTCCCGGTAATACTATTGTAAGTTTCGGAATGAATTGTGCCATAAATATTGCTTACTTCATTTGAAGGTTGTTCCATAATATCTATTTCACCGCTCTTGGGCCACCAGCCATAAATATTTTCTGCCGGAAGCATCCAAAATGCAGGAACAAATCCGTTTGTAGCCGGCAGCTTAATCCGCGCCTCAATCCTGCCATATCTCCAATTTGTTTTTGTTTTTAAAAGACCAGATGTGTAATTGTATCCCATGTAAGATTCTTCCCGGGCAATAAGATTTAGTACACCATTTACTATCTGCATGTTCTCAGTACGGTTTGTATAATAATGAACATTATCATTTGTTGGTCCTAGATCAAAATCCCATTTGGAAAAATCAATTGAATTATTAAATTCGTCTGACCAAACAAGTATCCTGTTTTGCGCACTTAAAAAAGTGGAACAAATAAACACAAATAAAAAGCAATAAAATATTGCTAACCAGTTGAACTTATATTTTTTTCTCATCTTAATAATTTAATATTAAATAATAGAACTAATGTCTATCAAGAATTGCTTAGCACTCAATTATCAGCAATTCAGTTTTCAAAACGCTAATATTATTCTGCTTCGGAATATCAATCTCCTCTTAAATTAAAACAAAGTAATCGCAAAAACTATTAACAGTTATCAACTAATAGAAACGGTTATAATTAAACCATGAGATTCGGATTCTTGTTCGAGGTATACTAAAAAACATTAAAAAAGCCCTGCAAATCAGGGCTTTAAATGAGGCTACTAAAACTAAAATCACTTAGAGCGCTCTTTTCCAGAAATAAACTGCATATACTTACCTTTACTGTGTTAAGATGTTGGCTGGGCGATAAGTTCCCAGTCCTATTAAATCATGCCTATTTCAGTAAAATCATCTTCCTGGTTTCAACAAAACTTCCTGCTTGAAGTTTATAGAAATACACACCACTTGAAAGATTAGATGCATTAAATTCTACTTCATAAGTTCCAGCTGGTTTTGATTCGTTAACTAGAGTTGCCACTTCATTTCCTAATACGTCGTAGACTTTAAGGGTAATATTATTTTGTTGTGGAATTGAGAAACGTATAATTGTAACAGGATTAAATGGATTTGGATAGTTCTGTGCAAGATTATAACTGTTTGGTGTTAGCAGTGAACCCTGATCGTCATCAACCGAAGTGATTTGATTTAATATCTCTAAAGTGTCATCAATTGTTCCATCATTTCCTAAATCAACTAAAATCAATACAGGTATTGTAGTTAGATTTTCCCAATCAGGGATGATAAGGTGGGATGAATTATCGTTCATTGAAACTGAAGTATTAATAAACTCACCTGTGCCATCTGTAAGAGGAATTTCTAGTTTCAGTCTATAATTCTTAGCGCTCCCAAAATTCTTAAACACTAATTCTTTTCTATTTTTTTCCTGGACAGAAATTGAATCATTTTCTGCTAAATTCAAATTATCAACGATAAAGAGTTTTTCACTTGTTTCTTGAAGTACTGCAGTTTCTAAGCTAAGAATTTTCTCCTGCTGATCCGGATTTTTTATAGTTAATCCATTGTTATAATATATTCTGTCTGATTGACCCGCATCCGCATCATATCTTCTATAGTTATAGATTGTTGAATCATTAAGAAAAAAAAGATAGGAGAAGTTATCTAAATAATTATTCAGTGAAACAGAATAGTTTTCTTCATCGACGATATATCCAATTGGAGGACTAGTTCTTCCTGTTCTTGGAATTATAGGAAAAGCATCCTGCATCGTATTAATAAGAGTGTTATTAACATAACCAAAACTCTCTCCATTACTATTTGTAAAAAGAGCACTTCCATTATTAC
Organism: uncultured Ignavibacteriales bacterium; assembly: GCA_963706055.1. Classification (GTDB taxonomy): domain Bacteria; phylum Bacteroidota; class Ignavibacteria; order Ignavibacteriales; family Ignavibacteriaceae; genus IGN3. The sequence continues at coordinate 31,959 of CAVPND010000033.1, forward strand.
TTGTATAAATTTCTAATCTGCTAATATCCAACATATTTTCAGAATTCAATCTTCTTACTAAAGAAGAATTCTTTGGCAGAATTGGAGTTGTTAAATACTGACCGCTTGGAAGATCCAAATAGAAACCTGTTGTACCAGTTCCCCAACCCAAGCCTGTTAGGTCAGTCCAAGTATTTGCAGCAGAATCAATTTTAATTAATTGGTTTGTGCTGCTAGGAGCATTGCTATCATAAACTCTTAAATTAAAACTAGAACTTGTTCCAATTCTTTCAAGTTTATATGGTGTTACTTCGTGCGCACCCGGATTTGTTGAATCGTTGCTTCCAAAGTACAAAGGTTTTCCATCCCCATTGTCAAGTTCAAACATTTCTTTAAGTTCTTGTAGTGTTTGTCTGGCATTTATTGTAAGCGCCCTATTTAAAGAGTATGAGTTAAACGGGTTACCAAAATAATAAGTGTAATAAGTATTAATTACTTTTCTTGATTCATCGGAGAAATTTGCTTCAATCAAACTTGTAAAATCTCCAATTCCAGGAAATCTATTCAACAAAGCTTCTTTATGATAATATGCGAGTAAGCTTGTAACAGCAAAACCATAACAAGAACCACCCCATACTCCCTTCACTCCCGCCCATATTGTTCTTGCCTTTGATTTATATTTTGCAGGAGTTGAAGTAGCAGAATGATAACATTGAGCAATTCCAAAAGCATCTACAAAAACTTCCCAATCCACAAAATCAGAAGCTGATGCGCTATCAAAGGGAGTAATAAATGGATAAAACTGGGCTGTATTAGGATCTACACCATTTTGATAATCGAATTGCTGCCACAAAGCACTTGGCCACATAAAATTCTGAGAATTACCAAACAACCATCCATCATTACCTGGGGTAAATAAAGGCTGTTCGTAGTCATCATTACTATTTACTCGGCTTAATTGCCAGGGTTTAATTCTATAGACAGGGCCTAATGAATTGTTAACAGTATTTTCTGATTCCTCAATTTTAATCACTGCTTTTCTTGATAAGAGATCAATTGGAACATCCCAAATATATTTTAGTGAATCCATTGGAAGGTTCATTATGATTGGAGTAAAATTAGCGCCTTCGTCCAGACTATAGTAAAGATTGACATTTTCTATCGCCTCATCAGACCACTTTATTGTATCTTTTTCCCCTGCAACAAAAAGTTCATTTGCTTTTGGCTTTGTAATAGTTAATGTTGAGATATCATCCAGATAGTATGCACTGCCCGCTGCAATCGGAATATTTGGATCCGGAGAAAACATTGAGATGATAAAGAGCATTGTGTCAGGCGTTGTGGTTGAATCTTGATAAAACATCGGAGCAACAAACTGCTGATAGGCTGTATCTACATTAGTTGTTCCAAACCCTCCACTACCAACAGGCTGTCCATTTTTCATTAATGCAACAGTAACTCCAAAACCGTCACCTGCAGAGGAAACCAATTTGAAGTAGCCTGTTACTCGTTCCGGTCTACCTGTAAATGGAAATAAAGCTTGTATAAAAGGGGTATATGTAAAATTAGGAATACCAGTTGCAAGGGCTTCGCCTTTTAATGCAAAATTACCGCTGTGTGCATCTGTTGTTTGAGTAATTGGGGCCCATTGAGGAGGCAAATTATTGGATATCCAGTAGAGGGGTTCACCACTGCTCCATTCTTCAAAGTTACCATTTAGTACCTGCGCATTTGAAGTAATAACAAATACAAATACCTGTATTATCGAGTAAATAACTTTCATTGATATTCTTTCCATACTTTAATAATTTAAAAATATTCTGAGACAAGTTGGAAAGGAGTGCATATGCTCAATGCACTCCTTGAGGCCCTCCTGAAAGATTACTTAAGCAATATCATCTTCCTGGTTTCAACAAAACTTCCTGCTTGAAGTTTGTAGAAATAAACACCGCTTGAAAGATTTGATGCGTTAAATTCTATTTCATAAGTTCCTGCAGGTTTTGATTCATTAACTAGAGTTGCCACTTCATTTCCTAATACATCATAAACTTTTAGCTGCACTCTAGAGCCTTCGACGCCGCTTTGGCTGACATTTGGAATTGTGTATTTTATCTTTGTGCTTGGATTAAATGGGTTGGGGTAGTTCTGTTCTAACCAGAATTCATTTGGCTGTAATGA
>CAVPND010000034.1:0-28189 GCA_963706055.1 uncultured Ignavibacteriales bacterium
TGTAATCAGCAGGTTGCGGGTTCGAGTCCCATTGCCAGCTCTTGAAACCTCGAAAATGATAAATTTTCGGGGTTTTTTTATTTATAGTGTTAAGTGTGTTAGAGGGAATTGTTATTAAATTTAGATATGCAAAATGAAATCATTTTCAAACAAATTGGTTTTCTATCATCTGAACTTAAGCAGCGTTACCAAACTCCGCACCAAGGTGTACTTGCAAAAAACAGCACAGCCGTAATCCATCTTAATCCAAAAGAAAATTTTGAACAATCAGTAAAAGATTTAGATGGATTTGAGCGAATCTGGATTATATATCTTTTTCATTTGAATAAAAATTGGAAACCTTTGGTAAGTCCGCCAAGATATTTAAATGGAAAAATTGGCGTATTTGCCACTCGCGCACCATATAGACCTAATCAAATAGGCTTAAGTTGTGTTAAGCTTGATAAAGTTGAAGGATTGAAAATCTTTATTTCGGAATCGGATATACTTGATGGCACACCAATTTTAGATATTAAACCATACTTACCTTACTCAGATTCTTTCCCGAGTGTTAAAACAGGCTGGGTTAAAAGTGATCTTACTGAAATGTTTAGCATTGTGTTTAACGCTAAATCAAAAAAATTTGCAGAGGAATTAAAATCGGATAAGAATATAAACCTTTTTGATTATGCGCGGATCCAGCTTGAGTTTAATCCAACTGATCTATCTAGAAAAAGAATTAGTAAGACCAATCCAAAAAGATACGATAAGGAAATTTATGTGTTAAGTTATCAGGATTGGCATATCCATTATATTGTAGATGAAATTAAAAAGAAAATAAATGTTTTAGAGATAATCTATTCTGAAAGGAAAAAACAATGAAACAATTTTTTAATATTATTAATTACAATTTTAGTTAATTCAATTTTCGCTTTATCACAATCAAAGGAAGAAACTAAAACACTTTTAATAAGATGTGATGATCTTGGAATGTCTCACGCTGTTAATATGGCTTTTAAAGAATTAATGGAATCAGGATTAAAATTTTCCGCTTCAGTTATGTTTCCGTGTGCCTGGTATCAGGAAGCTGTTGAAATATTAAAAGAACATCCAAATGTATCGGTTGGTGTGCATCTTACTTTAAATGCTGAGTGGAAAAATTATCGATGGGGACCAATTTCCGGCAGAGATAAAGTTCCATCTCTTGTTGATGATAATGGCTACTTTTTTCCATCGCGCGCAACATTCTTTGCTAACAATCCAAAATCAGAAGAGATTGAAATTGAACTGAGAGCACAAATTGAAAGAGCGATTAACAGTGGAATAAAAATTTCATATGTTGATTATCATATGGGTACGGCCGTTGATAAACCGGAACATAGAGCTATTGTTGAAAAACTTGCAAATGAATACGAGCTTGCAATATCCCGTTACTTTGGTGAGGAAGATCTTAACAGTATGTATTCAGTTGATATTGATAAGAAACAAAACTATCTCATAGAATTGATCCCCAATATTGAATCCGGTAAAACGAATTTACTAGTTTGCCATATTGGTAAAGATTTTCCGGAACTGCAGGCGATGATCGATATGAATGAATTTGGTTTGAAGGAAATGAGTAAACATCGCGAAGCAGAACTTAAGGCCTTAATATTTGCTAATCAACAAAAGTTATTTGAACTCAATGGTATCAAATTGATCAACTATTCCGATTTGATAAATGAGTTTGGTATCGAGAATATGAAATCACCGGTTGAATCCGGTTATTAATTATATTTTTCGATTGTTAAAATTATTGAATCAAAAATTTTCTTATTGCACGATAATTGATTTAACGAAAAAAATAATTTAAGTTTACATCACACAAATCACTCTCAGGGGAGTTATATGTGTTCAAAGTTCGTTTTGGTTTTAGTGCAAAATACATTTAGCGCATTAATTGCTGCATCAGCAGTATTCATACCTTATTATCTATCCCGCAAACTAAAAGAAAACATTAAATTTAATTTTAACATAGGTGGTTTATGAAAACCTTTCTAGCAACAATTATATTAATAATTGTTACATCATTTTGTATAGCACAAGGTTCGCTTGATTCCGGGCTTGTTGCATATTTCCCGTTTAATGGAAATGCAATTGATGAAACCGGAAATGGGTATGATGGAACAATAAACGGAAACGCGGCTTTGGTTCCTGATAGATTTAATTCAACAGGTAAAGCTTTCACTTTTCCGGATCAGTCCAGCAGTATCTCACTTAACAATTCCACCGCACTTAATTTAGAAAATGGCTTTACAATAAACGCGTGGATAAAATACAAAAGCGGCGGTACGAAAATTATTGTATGCAAACACGTTTGTGGTTTTGTAAATGGATTTTTATTTGGAATTGATACTGATGGTCAGATACAACTTTGGTTAGGACAGAGTGGATGGTCAACAATAAGAACTAATCAGACTTTCTTTGAAGATCAATGGTATATGGTAACTGCAACTTATGATGCGGGTGCATCAGCTGCTAAAGTTTATGTTGACGCCCAAATCGGTGGAAGCGGAGTTATTGTTTATAATAATTTTAGTTCTAATCCCATTTCAATCGGCGAGTCTTACCAGAACAATTGTGTTGCCGGTAATATGAACGGTGTAGTTGATGAGGTTAAAATTTACAACCGACCTTTAAGCGATGCAGAAATTCTTGATGAATATAGCCTAACTTCGACGGGTTTAGTTGCATTTTATCCCTTTAGCGGAAGTGCGAACGATGAAAGCGGTAATGATCTTCATTTAATAAATTCAGGTGCTACTTTAACAACAGATAGATTTGGTGTAAGCAATGGGGCTTATTATTTTTCCGGCAGCTCCAATCTTTCCAGAATTGATAATGATCTGCTGGATCTTATGAGTGATTTTTCAGTCTCCTTCTGGATCAACAGACCGGGATCAATTGAATACAAATTTGTTATGTCCAAGCATCTTTCAGGAGATGACTTTTCAGGATCTTGGGGTATTGCTTCATATGCCGGGGGTAATACAATTACGTTTGCAGGTACACCCAATTGGGGTTCGGGATCTAATCCAATTACAGGTGTTGTATCAGAAAATGAATGGCATCATATTACTTTTACATACGATAAATCTACAAGCGGGTGGAAATCCTTTTTGGATGGTATACTCTCAAACAGTGGCACGCAAGCATTTAATATACAAAATACGGATAAAGATTTTATTATTGGTGCCTGTATGCCAAATACATCTAATATAACGGCTTCTTTGGATGATATTAGAATTTATAATCGAGTTATTGATGCCGCTGAAATACTTGCCTTATTCAATGATTCTACAACCTTTAACCCTCCGCTAGAAGATGGGTTAGTTGCTTACTGGCCTATGAATGGAAATACGAATGATTCAACCTATAATAACAATGATGGTATAAACCAGAATGGAGTTTTTAACAAAGACAGATACGCAAACGATCTTAGCTCTATTTACTTTGATGGTGTTGATAGTTATGTAGAAGGAATAAATCCCGGAAATAATTTACCAACTGGAAGCACACCCAGGACCTTTTGCTTGCTGGGTAAAAAGCAGCGAGGCTCAATCAAGCAGAAATATTTTTCATTATGGAACTCACAAGCAGCACCAACAAACTATCACTTGTTTATGCAGGATGGTAAGTATGTTGGTATTGGCAATGGATATGACTTTGGAGTTGTATATGAAGTTCAATACTGATATTGGTTACAGTACCTGGCATTTTGTAACCAGGGTATACGAAGGAAGTTCAACAAAGATTCAGCAAAGTTATAGTTGATGGAAAACTTGATACCGTGCTGGTACATATCTTCAACTCCAAATACCGTTCTTAACAACTAACTGGACGTATGAGACAGATTTATGGAAGGATCAACTAACTTTTTTGGTAACTGTGGACGAACTAAAAGTATTATGACATTCCTTTAACCGATCAACAAATCTGGGATACGTACAAAGCAACCACAACTGCACCTAATTTATTATCCCCGGGTAATGATTCAACATTAATCAATCCAACAATGATTGGCTTAGTTTTGGATTGGGATAGCACCTTAACTGCAACTGGTTATAGATTATTATTAGCTAACGATTCATTATATAACACAGTTATACACGATACTATTGTCAGTACATCTTCATTTAATTTTTATGATTGGTTCTCGGTTAATATTGATAATCTTTATTGGAAAATTAGAACAATTAACGATGGCGGAATTGGTCCCTGGTCTGAAACAAATCGATTTAATATAATTTTAACAGATGTTGAAGACGAAATAAAACTACCAACCGAATTTGCATTGATGCAGAATTACCCTAATCCGTTTAATCCCTCAACTGTAATTACATTCCATTTGCCAAAGGCAAGCAATGTTGAGTTAAAGGTTTATGATATTATCGGAAATGAAGTTGCAACTTTAGTAGATGAATATAAACCTGAAGGAATTTACAATGAAAAATTTACAATGAACAATTTAAGTTCAGGCATTTATTTCTATCAGCTTAAAGTAGTAGATCCCGAATCAGGTTCGGGACAGGTTTTTGTACAAACAAAAAAAATGATTTTAATGAAATGATTTCATATTTTTAAAATATCAGTATGGATTAAGAATTTGTTTTTTTTATTTCTTAAATATTTTATCGGAGGTTCTAGTGAAGCAACTAATGTCATCAACCAAACCAATACTAATATTATTTCTTGTTCTGATTACAAACGTGTTATCGCAAGATTTAAACTGGATTGCTGTTAATAACGGATTAACTCAATCAAACATCCGATCTATAGTGGTTACACCTAATAATTATATTTTTGCCGCCACTGATTCAGGAATTTTTAGATCAACTGATTATGGACTAAATTGGAATAAAGTTGTTAATGGTCATCCCACCGAATATGTTAATTCTCTCTATGCATCAAATTCAGGAATAGTTTATTCTGCGTGTGAAGGAGGTCCGGTTTATCGATCAACTGATTATGGTCTTAATTGGAATAGAATTAATTCCGGTCTTGGTAATTTATCAGCGTATTCCGTTACTGTAAATAGTTTGGGTTACATATACATTGGTTCTTCCGGAACCGGAGTTTACAGGTCATCTGATGATGGATCATCGTGGCAAAACATAAACACAGGTTTTCAATATACAGATGTTTATATCAACAGTTTATTGACTGCTGATTCAGATGTTCTAATCGCAGGAACCGGTAATGAGGGGTTGTATCGCTCAACTGATAGTGGTAATAATTGGACTCAAGTATATCCAAATCAACCAGTTTTATACCTGGGTAGAAATACTCTAAACAATATTATTTTTGCGTGCCTAACGAATGGTGTATTAAAATCAACTGATAACGGATTAACGTGGAACTATTATAATAATGGATTAGCATTCACGTACGTAAATGGTATTGCATTTAATTCTGTTAATGAAACTTTTGCAGCAACCTATGGCGGTGGAGTATTCAAATCAACAGATGATGGCAATTTTTGGACTGTTCAAAATTCCGGATTAATACCCACAAATGTTTGGTCACTTGCAACTACCTCAAATGGTTATTTATTTGCAGGCTCAAGTACAGATGGAGTTTATAGAACGGAATACTCAACAACTTCATTAGAAACTGAAAACTTGGAACTGAATTCATTTTCACTTTCGCAGAATTATCCAAATCCATTTAACCCAAGCACAACAATCAAATATAGTGTACCAAATGTCATTTCGAACGGTGGGAAAAATCTTAATGTAACTCTTAAAAGTGTATGATATTCTTGGAAATGAAATTGCAACTTTAGTGGACGAATACAAACCAGCTGGAAATTATGAAGTTGAGTTTAGTGGAGCGGAGTTAACCAGCGGAGTTTATTTTTATCAATTAAAAACCGACAATTTTATTCAAACAAAGAAAATAATTTTAATGAAGTAAAGATACCATGAAAAGGTTTTTGCTGCTTATAATTATACATTGTACATTGTACACTATACATTGCAAAGCTCAGCAGCAAAATCACTTTACACATTTTACAACGGAAGATGGTTTATCCCAGTCTTCCGTTTTTAGTATTGTGCAGGATGATATAGGATTTATGTGGTTTGCAACCGAAGATGGTCTAAATAAATTCGATGGAAATAAGTTTACCGTGTACAGAACTCACCCAAATGATTCCACATCTCTACCAGATTTAGGAATTAGAAAAATTTATAAAGATAAATCGGGTAACCTTTGGATTTTAAGTTTAAGGGGTAGGTTATCTAAATACAATCCTCAAAAAAATAATTTTACCAGATATGACTTTAAAATTCCAAACAATCCAGCAGCGATTAAAATTATTACTCTCGCAGAAGATAAACTTGGCAACCTTTGGGTAGTTAGTACCAGAGGAGATTTTTTTACCTATAACTCCGGCAAAGATGATTTTACCTATAACCAGTTTAATGTCAGTATTACAAAACATTTCCAAACACTTCATTTTCAATGTATGCTTGTGAGCAAAGACAATACATTTTGGATAGGTACCTGGGAGGGACTAATTAGTTTTAATCCAAAAACGCAGCAGATGAAGACTTTTACTAATTCTACTAATTCTCTTGGGGGGGATATGGTTTTTAATCTGGTGGAAGACGATTCTGAGTGCATTTGGATTGCAAGTGCAAATGGTGGAGTAACAAGCTTTAATAAATCGACTACCAAATTCAAGGTTTATAAAAATAATCCGGTAAGAAACAATTCCATCTGTAGTAATAGAATTATGAGTATCCTGATTGATAGCAGGAAAAAAATATGGATAGGTTCTTTTGACAAAGGATTAGATTTATTTGATCCCAAAACAGAAATATTTACAAACTTCTCTCATAATCCTTCTGTGAGCAGTTCATTCAGTATAGGCGCAGTTATGTCGATTTACGAAGATAGAAGTGGCGGTGTATGGTTTGGAACAGGCGGCGGAGGGATTAATAGATACGATCCCTTAAACCAAAATTTCTATCATATACAAAATATACCTGGAAATCCTTATAGTATAAGTCCAAATCCGGTTCTTGCAATTTGTGAAGATCATCTTGGTAATCTATGGATTGGTTCTGACGGTGGTGGAATAAATCTTAAAGAAAAAAACTCAAATGAGTTTAAGAACTATTTGCAGAACCCTGAATTTGGCAGCAACGCTATAACCGTAATTTTTGAAGACTCAAAAGGAAATATATGGATAGGAGCTGATCCGGGAGTTAATTCCTCTTCCGGTGCGGTAATTAAATTTGATAGAGTTAGTAAATCATTTATTCCATTTAAAGATGTATCAATAAAATTTGGAGGGGTTGCAGCTATTCATGAAGATAAGTTTGGAGAATTATGGATTGCAACTCCTTCTGATGGCGTACATCGATATAATCCAGTTTCAAAAAAAGAAATTGTTTATAGAACTGATCCTGATGACTCAACCTCAATTGGAGGTAATTCTATTTTTAGTATTTGTGAAGACAGCTTTGGTGACTTATGGTTTGGTTCAATTTCAGCGGGATTAAATTGTTTCAGCAGAGAAAAAAAATCTTTCATAAGATTTTTAAATGATCCTACTGACGAAAATAGTTTAGGAAGTAATTCAGTTTGGTGTGTTGTTGAAGATTCTGATAAAAATTTATGGGTTGGCACTTGGGGTAGCGGGTTGAACAAATACGATAGAAAAACCAAAAAATTTTATAGATACACAGTTGATGACGGACTTTCCGGGAATATAGTTTACAGCATTCTACCCGATGATAGTGGTAACCTTTGGATAAGTACAAATAAAGGATTAACAAAATTCAATCCAACAGCATCAGTTATTAGAAACTACGATAGATCCAACGGGTTAATGATTAATGATTTTTCTGCTGGTGCGTCCTTCATAACTAAAGATGGCAGATTATTTTTTGGAGGAAATTCAGGTGCTATTACGTTTCACCCAAAAAACATTAAGGAAAACAATTTTATTCCGCCAGTTGTAGTAACTGATTTCCTTGTTTTTGATAAATCATTTCAGTTTGAAAAGTCAATTTTATTTGATAATAAAATTAATCTTGATTACGATCAAAACTTCTTTACAATCGAGTTTACTTCACTTGATTATACTGCTCCGGAAAAAAATATATACGAATATATGCTTGAAGGTGTAGATAAAGACTGGATAAAATCAGGTAGTAGAAAATTTGCGAGTTATACAGACATAACAGACGGAAATTATAAATTTAAAGTTAGGGGTTCAAACAGCAGCGGAATTTTTAACCCAAGCGAGGTAGCTATAAGCATTGTAATAGCTCCGCCTTTCTGGAAAACATGGTGGTTTAGAATAATTATTTTTGTACTACTTGCACTAATACTTTATTCCATACATAAATACAGATTGAATAGATTACTTGAAATTGAAAGGACAAGAAACAGAATTGCACGAGATTTACATGACGATGTAAGTGCAAGCATTACAGGCATAGCTTATTTTTCTGAAGCCATGAAGATTGAAGTTAAAGAAAGAGAAACACCTGCATTAAAAAATCTTATTAATTTAGTTGGTGAAAGTGCTACACAAATTCAGGAATCCATGAGCGATATAATTTGGTCCATTAATCCAGAAAATGATGATTGGAATGTAGTATTACCTAAATTAAGACGTTTTGCATCAGATCTTTGTGAAAGCAAAAAAATAAAATACAATATTGAAATTCCGGAAAGCTTTACAGGAAAGACTTTGAAGATGGAACAGAGGCATGATTTTTGGCTAGTATATAAGGAAATAGTAACAAACGCTGTTAAGCATTCCAATTGTTCATTAATAAAAATTAATCTCTTTACTGATTCAGAATATCTTAATCTTAAAATTACGGATGATGGAATCGGTTTTGATTTTGAGGCTCCAAATGTAAATAATGGTGTAAAAAATATTAAAGCCAGAACTAAAACGCTCGGCGGATATTCTGATCTGATAACTTCTAAAGGAAACGGCACACAATGGATAATTAAAATTCCGTTATCAAAAACTAAAAAGTAGATTGATGATGAATACAAATAAAAATGAAAATCAAGCAAATCTTGCTGTTGAAAAATCAATAATTAAAATTATGATTATTGAAGACAACCGATTTATAAGATCAGGATGGGAAGCTATCATACAATCAAATAAAAACTTTAATCTTACAGGTTCATTTTCAGATTGCGAATCAGCATTTAAAACTGTAGTACCAAAAAAAACAGATCTTGTATTAATGGATATTGGATTACCGGGTATGTCAGGTATAGAGGGTACTAAATATTTAAAAGAAAAATATCCTGAAATCCTTATTGTAATGTGCACCGTTCACGAGGACAGTGATGAAATATTTCAAGCAATTTGCGCGGGAGCTGTTGGGTATCTTATGAAGAAAACTTCACCGGATGAATTGATTAAATCACTTATTGAGGCTTATAATGGTGGGTCACCAATGACACCAAGTGTTGCAAGAAAAGTTATTGGTTCATTTCAAAATTTAAAAACTTCAGATGTTAAAAATAAAGTATCAGAACTAAATGAAAGGGAGGAACAAATTTTAAACTTGATGGCACAAGGCAAATCCTATAATGCCATTGCGGATGAAGTTTGTTTATCGATAGATGGGGTATACTATCATATAAGACATATTTATGAAAAACTGCACGTCCACAGTCGTGCGGAAGCAGTAGCAGAAGGATTAAAGAAAAAAATAATAAAAGCCCTCTAAATCCCCCTAAGCGGGACTTTATGTAAGCATAGATGACACATTTAAGCAATGTCATTTAATCATTCAAATCAAATAAATCCTTATAGTGTAAGTTTTATTATTCTTCAAAATAAGTTCTCCATTTGGGGAATAGGTTTGGGGTAAAGCTAAAACTACAGGTTTACGTAGTGCCTTCGTTTTAATCCGAAATTAGATTTCCATCAGAAATTCTGGAAGGAATATTTTCGTGTCGTTCAATTTCTCTAAAATTGTTTTAAAGTATTTTAGAAAAAAAAAGTACGGAAAGATCAAACCAAAACAGGAGCTTAACACCCTTGAACAAAGGATACTGGAAGCGATTTCAGTTGGTAAATCTTACGGCACAATTGCAGATGAACTTAGGATTAGTAATGAAAAAGTAAAGAAATATATAAGAAGTATTTACGAGAAGCTTCAGGACAAAACGGTTAATTAAATAAGTCATAAATGAAAAAAATGTTAAAATTCTTAGTAGTAGTTAATTTAAAATTTGGTTGCTGATTTTACATATATGGGATATAATTAGGCAATTTTTAACCCTAATCAATTACCCAGTTGCAAATGCCCAGAGTTTAATTTCCCAATTGAGAGTGATTGATTGATCTAAAACAGAAAAATGATACTATTGAAATAATTATGTAGAGCTTGATAGAAATAATAATTCAACTGGATCTTTTACCTGATAAACGGTAATTAAATTATCTGGTTGAACAAAGCTAATTAACAATAAGATTAACTTTGAAGGATTATAATATGACTGTACATTACTACATCTAAAATAAATTTTTACTCCCTTCCTAAATATTTACTTTTGATGTTAAGAAATAACCTTCCATAACAACTTAATAGACAAGGCTCTATTTAAAAGATATTTTAGCATCGAGCTTAAAAATAATATAATTTAAAAAGGAGCAGGCAATGAAAACTTTAATAATTCTTTTGATGACGATACTTTTTGTCCCGTTTGCATCGGCGCAAACAGAACAATTTACTGCAGAAAAAAAATCAGCAGTTGTGGATAATCTTACAGTAGGAATAAATTCATCAAATAATGGGCTTCGGACTAGTTCAGCCAACGTAATGTATGATTTGATAGACGAAAATTATCTTCAAAGTAATGATGCATCAAAATCGATGATACCTTTGTTAAATATGTTAGAAAATGGTGAAACTGAAGAGGTAAGAATTGCCGCCGCAGTTGCATTATTTAAACTAGGAAATGGTATCGGAATATATCGGCTACGTGGTGTTGCAAAATATGATAAAAATCCAAGAGTGAGCGGTGTTTGTAAAAATTTATATTACAGTTATCATAAATTAAACGGCACTGAATATCTAATAAACTTTTAATTGTAATTGATTATTTCATCTGATCTCTCCTAAAGGCAGGTTAAGAAAAATACTCTTAGCCTGCCATGTAATTTTTTAGTCTCTTCGATTCACTAAAAATTATAATACCTCTTAACTTTAATTCTTTTCCAACATAATAATTGTCAATCATTGTTCAATATCCACTATTTCTTTCATATTTTTGTTAAGACTTTATAGAGAGTATAAAATGAAATATAGAAAACTAGGTAAATCTGATGTAAGCGTTTCAGAAATCAGCTTAGGCTGCTGGACAATGGGCGGACTAAATTGGGTAAACGGAGTTCCAAATGGGTGGGCTGATGTTAATGAAACCGAAATTGGTGAGGCAATTAACTATGCAATTGATCAGGGGGTAAATCATTTTGACAATGCTGATGTTTATGGTAACGGCAGAGCCGAAAGAATGCTTGCAAGAATTCTTGGAAATCGTACAAATAGATTTATTATTGCAACAAAAATCGGCTGGTTTCCGGGCACTGCTGAACACGCATACGAACCAAAGCATATTCGTCATCAATGTGAACAATCTCTAATAAATCTTAAGAGGGACCACATCGATATTTATTATTTTCATCACGGTGATTTTGGTGAGAATGATAAATATCTTGAAGATGCAATTGAAGTGATCTACAAACTACGTGATGAAGGAAAGATAAGATTGATTGGACAATCCGCTTATAACCACGATGATTTTATTAAACTAATTCCCAAAGTGAAACCTGATGTAATTCAAAGTTTCGCAAGTGCAATTGATGATAGATTTGTAAAAGATGAATCTCCAACAAGAAAAATGCTGGATGAGTATATTGTATCATTTATTGCATTCGGTCCTGTTGCTCAGGGTTTGCTACTCGGCAAATATCATCAGGGTAATCCGCCGCAATTTCAAGAAGGAGATCATCGCGCAAATGCAGAACGATTTAAACCTGAAAATCTTGCCAAGCTAGAACCTAAAATTGAAAAATTAAAAAATAAATTTGGACCATCAAATCAGGAATTATCCCGTGCAGCACTTCAGTATCTTTTATATTATGACCAGGTTGGTTCGGTTATTCCGGGATTTAGAAATCTTGATCAGGTAAAATCAAATCTTAGTGGAATAGATAATCCTCTTACTCAAGAAGAGTTTAATTTTATTAAACAGATATTTTCAGAATAACAATTTTTAATAAATGGATTTATGTTATGAAAAATTTTGTCATTTATCTGCTAATGGTTTTGTTGTTTACATCATTGATTGAACTTTCATCACAACCAATGGATAATCAAATTAATATCATTCCAAAGCCTAAAAGCATTGTGATAAATGAAGGTAAATTTATTCTAAATGCGGATACAAAAATATTTTATGATCCATATTCAAAAAAAGTTGCAGATTATTTAGCTGAAGTAATAAATCCTGGTACCGGTTTTAGTTTTGTACCTGAGATCTGGAATGGTAGAGTAGAAACTAATTCAATAATATTTTCGTTAACTACAACAACGAAGGATTACGGAAAAGAAGGTTATTCATTAGTGGTAAACCCGTTTAATATTATTGTAGAAGCTAATGAGTTAAATGGATTATTTTATGGTGTTCAAACGTTAAGGCAGTTGTTAAATCCTTACATTAATTCTGTTGCAAGAGTAGAGGGCATTGAGTGGCAATTACCTTGTGTTGTGGTTCTGGATAATCCCGAATTTCCCTGGCGTGGACTTAATCTTGATTGCTGCCGCCATTTTATGGATAAAGAATTTGTAAAGCGATATATAGACTTACTTGCATATCATAAATTCAACACACTTCATTGGCATTTAACTGAAGATCAGGCATGGCGAATCGAAATAAAAAAATATCCCGAACTAACAAAAAAGGGTGCATTCAGATCTTATGATGACGGTTCTATTTATGGTGGATTTTATTCTCAGGAAGATATTAAAGAAGTTGTTGCCTATGCAGAAAGCAGATTTATAAATGTTATTCCGGAAATTGAAATGCCAGGTCATTCCACTGCTGCTATTTCCTGCTATCCCGAAATTTCATGCACAGGAGGACCTTTTGACGTGGGCACTCTTTGGGGAATTTACTATGATATTTATTGTGCAGGTAATGAAAAAACATTTCAATTTTTAGAAGATGTAATAACTGAAGTTGCTGAATTATTTCCATCCAAATACATTCATATAGGCGGTGATGAAGCTCCAAAGAAGCGTTGGCAAAATTGTCCTAAATGCCAGCAAAGAATTGCAGATGAGAATTTAAAAGATGAACATGAATTACAAAGCTATTTTATTAAAAGGATGGAAAGATTTATTAACTCAAAAGGAAAGCAAATTATTGGATGGGATGAAATTTTGGAAGGCGGTCTTGCACCTGCGGCCACAGTGCAATCCTGGCGGGGAGTTAAAGGTGCAATTGATGCCGCAAAACAAGGGCACGATGTAATAGTATCTCCCACCAGCCATTGTTATTTTGATTATCCTGTTGATGTAACTGATATGCAGAAAGTCTATTCATTTGATCCTGTTCCTCCTGAGTTAAGTTTTGATGAAAGAAAACATGTTCTTGGCAGTGAAGGTAATATGTGGAGTGAATATGCTCCGCAGGAATTAATTGATGATAGACTATTTCCACGAATGCTTGCACTATCCGAAGTAGTATGGACTTATCCCGCTGAAAGAAATTTTGAAGAGTTTTTACTTAGAGTACAGAAGCATTATGATAGGTTAGATTTGCTTGGAGTAAAATATGGATTAGAAAAAAAGCCTTTTGAGATAACTAAATTTTATGATGATGCCACAAAAAGTTATAATGTTGAAGTAAACCAGTTGCAACAAAATGTTGATTTGAAAATTGGCAGTTATGAAATGCAACTTTTGATTAATCAAAACCAGAATTCATTTAATTTTAATATCGATAAGACTGCAAAGGTTTTGATCTTTTTAGAGCGCAATAATAATAAAGTTGGTAAATCTTTTAATCATGGTTTTACTTTTAATAAAGCTTCCAGAAAAAAAGTTGAGCTAACTTTTCCCTACAGTGACAAATATTCTGCCGGTGGAGTTATCGCGCTGACAGATGGTCTGCGTGGTTCGGATAGTTTTCGTGGTGGTGATAAATCCTGGCAGGGTTATCAGGGAACTGATTTTGAAGCAACCGTCGATTTAGAAAAACCTCAGTTATTAAATGAAATATCTGCGGGATTTTTCCAGGCCTCATCATCTTGGGTTGTGTTTCCGCAATTTATTGAATTTTTTACATCTGTTGATGGAAAAGAATTTGTAAAAATTGGTAGAGTTGAAATTCCTTCCACGTTAAGAAATCCCGATTGGCTGCAAAAAGATTTTAGTATTCAGGTAAAAGATATGTATGCAAGATATGTAAAAATATTTGCAAAGAATTATCAAGCACTACCCGATTGGCATCCTGAGGCAGGCGGTAAGCCCTGGCTAATGATAGATGAAATAATGGTCGAATAAGTTTAATGAAAACCGCTATTGTAATAGGTGCATCAGGATTAGTTGGAAGTTTTATCACAATAAAGCTTTTAGAGGATGATAGGTATGAAAAAGTTAAAGTATTTGTACGGACTTCACTTGATATTGCGCATCCAAAACTTGAAGAACATATTGTCTCATTTGATAAATTAGATTTATGGAAAGCTGATTTGATAGGGGATGAACTTTATTCAGCCTTAGGTACAACATTAAAAAAAGCGGGCAGCAAAGAAAAGCAATATAAAATTGATTTTACATATCAATACGAAATTGCTAAAGCTGCAGCTGAAAACGGAGTTTATAGTTATTTTCTTGTGTCATCAATGGGTGCAAATTATAAATCAGGTAATTTCTATTTGAGAATGAAAGGTAATTTAGATGAAAAAGCACAGCGTCTTCCTTTCAAACATATTTTTATATTCAGGCCATCAATCCTGGTAGGATTTAGAAGTGAAAAAAGATTTGGTGAATCGATCGGAATTAAAATAGCCGGGATAATCTCATCAATTATTCCGGCGTTAAAAAAATACAAACCTATTGATGCTTCACAAGTTGCCCAAGCAATGATTAATGCTGCAAATCAAAACATAGAAAAACAAATTTGTATCTATCAATCAGAGGAGATCTTTAACACATAGTTCTATTGCTGAGCTAACTTTCCAAGATTATATCTTTTTCTTTCATTTGTATCCAAATAAAGTTTTCTCATCCTGATTGATTTAGGGGTTACCTCAACCATTTCATCATCTTCTATGTATTCTAGAGCTTCTTCCAATGAAAATTTTATTGCTGGTGTTATTTTTACGGCTTTATCAGATCCGGAAGCACGCATATTAGATAATTTTTTACCACGCTGAACATTTACTTCAATATCATTTTCCTTCGTATGCTCACCAATAATTTGTCCCTTATAAACAATATCGCCTGGCTCTATAAAAAATTTACCTCTATCCTGTAACCCATCAATAGCATATGCAGTTGACAAACCTTCTTCCATTGAAATAATAACACCGCTTTTTACATTTCCAATCGAACCTTTAAAAAACTCATATTGATAAAATCTATGATGCATTACTGCCTCACCTTGTGTAGCCGTAAGTACTTTTGTACGTAAACCCATAATGCCGCGAGAGGGAATATGAAACTCGATTTTGTTCATTTTACCCTTGTTTTCCATCTTCATTAATTCACCGCGACGCTGACCAACTAACTCTATAACTTTACCTGCAAATTCAGCGGGAACATCAACTGTCATAACTTCTATTGGTTCAGCTTTTCTATTTTCTATAGTTTTATAAATTACTTTTGGTTCGCGTATCTGCAGTTCGTAACCTTCACGACGCATATTTTCAATCAAGATTGATAAGTGCAAAATTCCACGGCCAGATACTCTATAAGCATCCGGTGATGCTGTTTCCTGAACATGTAAAGCCACATTATGTTCAAGCTCTTTAAATAATCGATCGCGAAGTTGACGCGAGGTAACAAATTTTCCTTCACGTCCGTAAAAGGGTGAATTATTAACCGTGAATGTCATACTAATAGTCGGTTCATCGATGGAAATTATTGGAAGCGGTTCAGGATTTTCAGTATCTGCGATTGTATCTCCAATATCAACATCTTCGATTCCAACGATGGCACAAATATCTCCGCAGGAAACCTCCTGGACTTCAAGTCTATTTAATCCTTCAAAAATAAAAAGTTGCTTTATTGAGATCGGATGAATAGTTCCGTTTCTCTTTATAATAGAAAGTTTATCTGATATTTTTAACTTTCCTCTGAACACTCTTCCTATACCGATTCTTCCAACATAATCATTATAATCCAGGGTCATTATCTGCAATTGTACTGTTCCTTTTTTTGTTGGTGGAGCAGGCAGGTCATTAATAATCGAATCAAGTAAAGGGGTTAAATCTTTACGTTCGTCTTTTAGATCTTTAATTGCCCATCCATCACGCCCGCTTGCGTAAACAACTGGAAAGTCAAGCTGATCTTCGTGAGCATCCAGCTCAATAAATAAATCATAAATTTCATCAAGCACTTCTACTGGTCTATTATCAGGGCGATCAACTTTATTTATAACAACAATTGGTTTTAAATGCAGTGCTAAAGCCTTTTCGAGTACAAATCTTGTCTGAGGCATTGGACCTTCAAATGAATCTACCAATAGTAGAACACCATCTGCCATTTTTAAAACACGTTCAACTTCTCCGCCAAAATCTGCGTGTCCGGGAGTATCAATTACATTAATCTTATAATCATTAAAAGGGATGCTAATGTTTTTCGCGAGAATCGTAATTCCTCGTTCACGTTCAAGATCATTAGAGTCTAAAAATCTTTCGCGTACAACTTGATTTGTTCTGAAAACAGCACATTGTTTTAATATCTGATCAACAAGCGTAGTCTTGCCATGATCAACGTGCGCAATTATGGCTATATTTCTTATTCTTTTCATCGTTCTCCAAGTGGTTAAATTTTGAGGTGCTAATTTACGCAAGTAAACCGAGAAGTCAGAATTCAAAATTAATGACTTATTAAACGAAATATTGCTGCTAGTATTCGACCATAAGCTAAACTAATCTTAACTATTGATTCTTTTATTATTTTTATCTAATTCATATATAGAATTATTAATAATTTTCAGAGTAAAATGCACTCTGCTGTCAAATCGATTTTCTCAATAATAATCCTGCTTGGATTATTCGAACTAAACTACTCGCAGGATAAAGATATCTCAATTTCCGGTTTTGTTTATGATGCTACTACAGGTGAAGCATTAATTGGCACAAACATTTTAGTTTATAGAGACACAATAAATTTAAACGCAGAACCAATTTATGGTGCTGCAGCAAATAATTTTGGATTCTATATGCTGCCAAAACTTAAAAGAGCAAAATACTATCTAATCTTCCGGTACCTTGGATATAAGGTTACAGTTATAGAAGTAGATTTAACGTATATGGAGAAGAACTTTAATTATAATGTTAAACTTAGTTCTGAAAACATTAAGCTGGAAGAAATTGTTGTTGAAGGAAACAAAATAGATAAAAATGTTTTAAGTACAATCGACATCTCACCTGAATTAATGCTTAAGCTGCCTTCATTTTCTGGAGAGGTAGATTTATTTCGTTCTCTCATGCTTTTACCTGGTATCAATAAAAGTTCAGAATTATCTAATGGGCTTTATGTCAGAGGTGGTTCACCGGATCAAACATTAACTTTGGTTGATGGTGCGATTTTATATAATCCGTCACACATTGGAAATATTGCAAGTACATTTAATTCAAATGCCATTCAGGATATAAAACTAATTAAAGGAGCATTTCCTGCTGAGTATGGGGGCAGGTTATCTAGTGTTTTGGATATTAAATTAAAATCAGGAACCAAGGAGAAGGAGGCTGGAACATTAGGGTTAGGCGTTATCAATTCCTTTTTCGCTTTTGAAGGTCCTTTAAAAGATGCTGCAACTTACATGGTTGCTGGAAGATGGATGTATTACGATGCGTTACAAAGAAGTTTTAATGAACATAGTTCAATTCCGCTTTATAATTTTTATGATCTGAATGGCAAGATTAATTTCAATATATCTGATGTAAGCGCATTTTCTTTAAGTGCAATGCACAGTAGTGACAGGATGTACAATCCAAATGAAGACGATATCAGCTACGATATTAAATGGAAAAATCTGAATGTTACATTAAATTGGCTGCAAATAAATTCAAAATCATTGTTTCTAAATTCTTCATTAAGTTATGTTAATTATGAGTTTTCTTCAAAAGTTGGAATTGGTTCGGAAACCACTAGTTCATCATCATATTTTTCAAATCCGAATCTAACCGATTTAATTCTAAGGCAAACTGCTGAACTTAATTGGGCAATGAATCAAAAACTTAAAACTGGATTTGATATTTCTTTTCACAATTATGATTTGCTTTATAATGAATATTATAATATAAGTTATGAGCAAGATCCTTATGCCGGGAAAAATATTAACTCAATTGAAGCATCATTATTCTTTCAAAACGAATCAGAATTATTCGGCCGGCTAAACACAAATATTGGAGGAAGGATATTCTATTTTGATGCTAGAAGAGTTCTGTCGTTTGAACCAAGAGTTTCTTTATCATATCAGATGTTTGATGATTTTTATATTAAGACTGCAGCCGCTTTAGCTAATCAATACTTACATCTTATTTCAAGAAATGATATTGCTCTTCCAACGGATCTTTGGTATCCGGCTACAGCCAATATCGATCCAAGTAAATCTGCACAACTTGTCTTTGGTTTAGATACTTACTTTTATGAAAATTCATATCAAGCTTCTATAGAAACATATTATAGAGATATGAAAAAATTGTATGAATTTAAAAACTCACCTGAGATAAATCCACTGAATAATTCAATTGAAGATCAATTTCTTAAAGGCGAAGGCGAAGCTTATGGTGTGGAAATATTTTTTCAAAAAAGAGACGGCAATTTGCAGGGGTGGATCGGTTATACGCTATCCTGGACCAAGCGCAAGTTTAATGAATTAAATACCGGGAAAGTGTTCTATCCCAAGTACGATAGAAGACATGATCTTTCTTTGGCTGCAACTTATAAACTAAACGAAGCAATAACATTTGGTGCAACATTCACATATGCGACAGGGATGAGGTATAATGCTCCTGTTGGTCAATTTATTTTTAATCCAATTGGTATTTCAGGTCCCGATCAAGTATTGCTTGACTACGATGAACTAAATACTTATAAATTTCCTGCATATCATAAATTGGATTTAAGTTTTAATTATAAAATTCAATTCTCAAAAACTGATATTAATTTATTCATCAATCTTTATAATGTTTATAACAGAAGAAATGCATTTGCACAGTTTATTATTTTCCCAAATGAAAATGATGGGAATGAAAAACCCTTATTAAAAAGAATTTCACTTTTTCCATTTATTCCAGCTGCAGGAGTAAGTATAACATTTTAAGTATGAATCATTTAAGAATTATATTATTACTATTATTTATTGCTTTCTCTGGTTGTGAGAATGAGGAATTACTAAATCCTGAATTATCATTTAAACAAAAGGTAGTTGTAAGCTGCCAAATTTCTAGTGTGGGATTATTTTCTGGTGTTACACTTACAAGGACATTACCATTAGGTGTTAAGTTCGATATCAGTATTGCAGAGATAAGAAATGCTACTCTGTATTTAAGAATAAACGGATTCAAAATAATTCCATTACACTACACTGAAAATGGACTATACAAACCTTTATATGAACTTAAAGCAAATGAAGAAGAGTACTATGAATTGTTTGGTGAATGGGAAGCTTATAGATTTTATGCAATCACAAAGATCCCTGTAAAGCCCGTAATAAAATCTGTAAACTTTAATGCAACTGAGTTTTATGCTGAGGCTAATGTTAATACTTTTAAGGATGAAGTTTATTCAGCATTATGGGCAGTTAATATAGGCACTTATGATACTCCAAAAGATTTTTACAATATTGCTGTTCCCCAAGGTGAGTTACAAAATAACTCCATTGTTCTTCGAAGTGCCTCATATCCTATAAATTATCAAACGCCAGTATATAATGGAAGAAGATATGTAAGGGTATATTCTTTTGATCGATCCTACAGCGATTATTTTAAAACTAAAGACCAAACTGAAGATATCAATAATCCTTATGTACAGGGATCTGGGAATACTATTTGGAATGTTAAAGGTGAAAATGTAATAGGTATGTTTATTGGGATCAATAAATCAGATTATATTCCAGTTAATTAATAATTATGAAAAAAAAGCAAAAAATATTTTTCGGTTTAATCCTGATTTTGTTAACTAGTTGTCTTGATGACAATAATCTGCTTAACGAGAATATTGAACTCAATGGAACAGGAAAAATATTACGGTATATTGAAAGTATCGGCGATTTTGCAAATACAGATTTGGCGCCGGGATTAGTTTCTGCTATTGAGTTATATAATGACAATTCACAGTTTTTTATATTAGATATCAGAACACAAGAAGAATTTTCATCCGGACATATTGAAAATGCAATTAGCGTCTCATCATTCAATTTGTTTGAAGTTGTGGATTCGTTAAACAGAATTAGTCCTAATAAAAAAATTGTGATTGTTTCTAAGAACGGTCAATCGTCTGCATATTTAGTTTGCCTGTTACGATTAGCAGGATTTACAAATGTTTATTCATTAAACTATGGAATGGCATCGTGGCATATGGATTTTGCTGAAGAATGGCTTGCTGCACTAGGAAATTCGGATCAATCTTATTTGAACTTCGAGTACCCTAAAAAACCGTTTACTGATCTGCCCAAATTAGAATTTCCAGCACAATTACTAACCGAAAAGGAAAAAACTAATTTTAGAGTTAAAGAGATAATTAAGAAGGGATTTATATCAGGTATAAATTATTCTGAAAACATTAATACCGGTTTAGTAAACACGCACTTTTTAATTTGTTATGGAAAAGGACAGTTATATGGTGCCCCACGTGATTTAGGAAGCAGAGGACACCCAGAAAATGCAGTATGGTTTAAAGATACCCCTTTGTTTGAATTTAGAAGCACAAATAGTTTACAAACTTTACCAATTGATCAACCAATTTTGATTTATAGCGGAGATGGACAATTGAGCGCATGTTTAGCCGCTTATTTAACTTTTCTTGGTTATGATATCAAAACTTTATTGTTCGGTGCTAATCAATTATTCTATTACCGGTTGAACGCTGATGCAACATTAATCGAGTATGTTTTTTCTACTCAAGATATAATGAATTTTCCTTATATCACAGGCAATTAGTGCTTAATCAACTTTGACAATAACTTTCCCCATTGTTTGCCCTGATTGAAATCTTTTTACAGCGTTTAATAAATCATCAAAATTATATACTTCACCAATTAAAGGTTTTTGAAGATCCATTTTCAGAATATTATCCAAATACTTTTTCATCAATTCTATTTTATTCCACAAATAGATAAGATTAAAACCCATAACACTTTTATTCTTATCAGATAGAGAAAGAGGATCGACTTTAGGTCTTGTTAAATATTTAGTTAAAACTTTAAAATAATTTGGAGTAGAATTGTAGGTGGAATATTGTGCTGCACCGTAAACTATTATTCTGCCCCCGGCGCTCATTTGCCTAAAACTTTCTAAAAAAATCTTTCCGCCAATACATTCTAATACGATATTTAGTTCTCTGCCGTTTAAACTTTCTCTTAATTTTTCAGGAAAATTATTACCTCGAATTATAGCTTTATCATATCCTTCTTTAGTTAAAAGATCAAACTTTGATTCATTACTAATTGAACCAATAGTGAAAGCTTTAAATCTTTTTGCAATTCTGTTTGCATAAATTCCTACTCCTCCAGCAGCTGAATGAATCAATACAGTTGAGTTTTCTTGTATATTTCCAAGTTCTATTAAAGAATAATAAGCTGTTAAAGATTGAACGATAAATGCAGCACCTTCTTCAAAACTCCAGCCAACGGGAATTTTTAAAATATAATTCTTATTGATATTTAGATGATCAGCATAGGCTCCAAATCTTATAGCGCCCATTACTTTTGCACCAATTTCAAATTCAGTTACAGATTTTCCTTTGTTTATTATTATTCCCGAGAACTCTAATCCGGGAACAAAACTTCCTTTTGGAGTTGCGGAATATAATCCTTGAATTGCAAAAATATCTGCAAAATTTAAACCAATTGCTTTAATCTGTACAGTAACTTCATCATCTGAAGGATTTTCAAGATTTTCATTAATCAGTTTTAGATTATTTAATGAACCGGCTCTATTAATCCTGTATGCTAATCGTTCCATTTGAATCTTTAATATTTTTATTATGCTAATATAAAATAATTGAGTAATAAGATGAGAATTCAACCCAATTGTTTTAAATTTGTAGTACTTAATTTGTCATTCCCGCTAAGGCGGGAATCCATAAACAATAAAAGATATTCCTGCTTTCGTAGGAATGGCGGTTTTAATACGAGGAACAAATGAACGAACAACTTATAGAATGTGTACCAAACTTTTCCGAAGGTCAGCGTCCGGAAATTATTAAACAAATAACAGATGAAATTGAAAAAGTAGAGGGTGTTAAGCTGCTTGATGTTGATCCGGGATATGATATGAACCGCACAGTTGTAACATTTATTGGAAATGCTAAAGCTGTTAAAGAAGCTGCATTCAATTCAATCAAAAAAGCATCCGAACTTATTGATATGAGCAAACATAAAGGTTCACATCCAAGAATGGGTGCAACGGATGTTTGCCCTTTTGTTCCTGTGAGTGGAATAACAACCGAAGAGTGTATAGACCTTTCCAAAGAAGTTGCAAAACGAGTTGGTGATGAACTTGGAATTCCTGTTTATCTTTATGAAAAATCCGCAACTAAACCCGAACGTGAAAATCTGGCGAAGATTAGACAAGGGGAATATGAAGCCCTAGAAGAAAAATTAAAAAAGCCGGAATGGAAACCTGATTACGGTTCAGCTAAGTTTAATGCAAAAGCCGGTGGAACAGTAATAGGGGTTAGAGAGTTTCTGATAGCTTACAATGTAAATCTTAATACTCGAGAAGAGAAATATGCAACTGATATCGCATTCGAATTGCGAGAAAAGGGAAGAAGTGCAAGAGAAAGCAGCGATGGTCCATTTTATTTTAAGAGTGAAAAGATTTTAAAGTATGAAAGTGGCAAATATCCTTGCGGCAGCTGTGATTTTATAGGAAAGAATATTGATGAAACTATAAAACATTGCAATGATGTACATAATTATGATCTAAAAGAACTTCTTGGTTTAAATGGAATCGATTCAAATAAATCTGAAGGTCAATCGGTTAAAATTCCTGGCAAATTTAAGTACTGCAAAGCAATTGGCTGGATGGTAAACAAATACGACCGTGCCCAAATATCAATAAACCTTACAAATTACAAAGTAACATCAATGCATCACGTTTTTGATGAAACAGAAAAACTTGCTTCTGAAAGAGGATTGCGGGTAACGGGAAGTGAAATAGTTGGAATGGTCCCTTATCCAGCTTTACTTGAAACAGGAAAATATTTCCTTAAAAAACAACATCGATCCACTGGCATTCCTATAAGGGATATTTTAAACACTGCTGTTCAATCACTTGGACTAAACGATGTTTCAGAATTTAAAATTGAAGAAAGAGTATTAGGTTTACCAAAAAATATTGATACCGCACTTGTTGAGATGAAACTTACAGATTTTGTTGATGAAGTATCGAGAGAAACTCCAGCTCCAGGCGGCGGATCTATTGCGGCATTATCAGGCGCACTTGGTGCAGCTTTATCTTCAATGGTAGCAAACCTGACGGCAAATAAACGCGGCAGTGATCCTGAAACGGATAAAATTCTTAATGAATCTGCTGATAAATGTCAGGAAATTAAAAACACTTTGGTTAAAGCTGTTGATGATGATACAAATGCGTTCAATGATTATATGGCTGCTCGCAGACTACCAAATAAAACTGAGGATGAAAAGAAGTCTCGCGAAGTGGCAATGC
Organism: uncultured Ignavibacteriales bacterium; assembly: GCA_963706055.1. Lineage (GTDB taxonomy): Bacteria > Bacteroidota > Ignavibacteria > Ignavibacteriales > Ignavibacteriaceae > IGN3. The sequence continues at coordinate 24,149 of CAVPND010000034.1, forward strand.
AGCATGGTTTGAAACAAGCTGTGCATGTTCCATTACGCACTGCGCAGCTAAGTTTTGAGGCAATTGAAATTGCACTGACCGTTGCTAAGCATGGCAATCCAAATTCTATTACTGATGTTGGCGTTGGTGCACAAAGTGCCTATACAGGAGTGCTTGGCGGAATTTATAATGTGCTTATCAATCTTAAAGATATTAAAGATGATAGCTTTAACTCTGAAATGAAAAAAATCTGTGCAGAACTAAAAGATAAAGCACAGAAAAAGCTTAAAGAAGTTTTGGAGTTTGTAGAAAGCAAATTGTAATTATAAAAGCAGAAAATTTGGCAGTGTTAGATTAATGATAATAGTAGTTGCTTACAATTATTGAATAACTGCTGATCTTATTATAGTTTTACGTTAGTCTTTTAAATTATTGCGAGCGTAACTCAGTTGGTAGAGTGTCAGCTTCCCAAGCTGGATGTCGCGGGTTCGATCCCCGTCGCTCGCTCTCAAATTTCTTCATCTTGATAGTCTTTTTCTATTCAAACAAAATAAAGATCTCACAATAATTCCGATTTAATCTAATTGAAAGCCCCCCCCTCAGCACTAGTAAAAATATAATAACGAAATATTTACCAAAATTTTATTGCTGATTATGTACTCTTGCTAATCAATTAGCTTTATTTTCTTGCAACTATCATTTTTTATTTCGATTTTACATTAAAATAAATCAGAATGGGACTAAAATGAGAGTTCAAGTTTGGTTTTTTACACCCCTCTTTATCCTGATTTTAATTTTGTTTAATAAGACATTTCATAAATTTTATAACCAAACCAGTCGGTCTTGACTTGAAAACCAAGACTAAAAAGGAAGTCTCCTGTAAACATTTATCTCTTATTTTAATCGATGCAAAAAATCATAATATAGATATTAATAAATTATTAGAGGGAACACCTTATGATATTTCGTATGTTTTAAATAAGCATGAAAGAGTTGAATGGAAATACTGGTGTAAAATACTATCTAATTTAAGAATATTTTATACACCTCTGGAGTATGAAAGAATAGGTAGGGAATATGTTCAGGATGGAAATTATATTGAAGGTGTATTGACAGCTTTTATCTTCTTCTCTTCAAATAAATTAGCGAGAACCCTTGCAAAACAATTCTTTAGAATTGGGGATAGTGATTTTACCTGTATTCAACATCAGGTAGAGTATCTTGCAAAAAATAAAATCAGAACAAAGCTTTATACCAAGGATGAATACGAATTTTGTCCGGAATTTTATCATTTAACCAAGGGAGCATGGGATCAATTTGGTAAAATAATCGGGCACAAAGAATTCAATATCGACGTAACTTGGATTCATCAAGGAGTAATTTTTGATGTTTCATGGAAAAAACAAGGAGTTTTATTTAAGATAAAAAGGTGGATGCGGTGGATATTCAATATTAAAAAAGCAGTTGGGGAGTTAACTACATCGCATGAAGAGTTATTAAATCAATACAATAAATTAGAAGAATCAAAAAATCTTTTACAAAAACAGGCAATACAACTAAAAACTGCACACAATATATCAACAGCTATACGTCAAAGTTTAAATCTTAAAGACACATTAGAAACTCTTACAAATTCATTAGTAGCAGAAGCCGGATTTACTTTTGCCTCAGTTCATTTATTAAAAGATCTGGATCAGAATCAATTAGAAATTAGTATTCAGACTGGTATATTGATCAACTCTGCCTCTCCAATCTATCAAGATGTTATAATTGATAATAATAAAATTGGTCAGCTTACTGTTTATCCAAAACTAGAGATGGATTTCAGAGAGAGTAGAGAACTTTTGGATTATCTTTTGCCAATAATAAATATTTCTATTCATGATGCGCTTGTTCTGAGAGCAATTGTAGATTACAGAAATAATCTTGAAACAAAAGTTGAATCTCGGACTTTTGAACTTCAAAAAGCACGGGATGAGTTGGCTAAAACAATTGATTATTTAAAAGAAGCACAACAATCACAAAATCGATTCTTCACAAATATCTCACACGAATTTCGGACACCTCTAACTTTAATACTTGGGCCAGCAAAACAATTATTAGAAAAATTAAACGATGAAAAAGTTAGAACTAAAGCTGATCTTATTCACAGGAGCGCTAAGAAATTAAACAGGCTGGTTGATGAGCTGCTTGATATTTCCAAAATTGAATCAGGCGAGATGAAGTTGAAGGCTTGCCCGGTAAATATTATTTCTGTTGTCAATGATATTGCTCGATCTTTTTACTCACTTGCTGAAAGAAAGAAAATTACTTTCAAATTAAATTTGGAGGTTGATGAGCTGCTTGTGTATGTGGACATTAAAAAAGTTGATAAAATTCTTACTAATGTTTTATCAAATGCATTTAAGTTTACTCCTGAAGGTGGGCAGATCGATGTGTCGGTGATACGCTCTTTTCCTTTTTCACCCGGCAATAGTCATTCGGAACTTGTTTCGGAATCTGCTAATGTACTCAAGAAGCTGAAACAAGTTCAGCTTGACATTAATAGTTTTGTTGAAATATCCATTTGTGATACTGGCATCGGAATACCCAAAGATCATATAGATAAAATATTTAATCGATTTTACCAGGTGGATGGCAGCCATACAAGAGAGAAGGAAGGAACAGGAATTGGGTTATCATTGACAAAAGAATTAGTTGAACTACATAGAGGACGGATAGAAGTAGAAAGCGAACCAGGGAGAGGATCGATATTCAAAATTATTTTTCTTCTAGGTAAAGATCATTTAAAATCTGAAGAGATTTGCGAAGAAAAATTAGAGAAAATTACAGCAGCACTTTCATTTGATGAATTTGATGAAGCAAGAATAAAGAATAAGAGTGATATTAAGATAATAGATGAACCAGAAAAGCCATCTCTGCTGATTGTTGAAGATAATTCTGATGTAAGAGAATATATAATTGGAATACTTGACCACAAGTATAATATTTTAGAAGCAAAAGATGGTGAAGAAGGTGTTAGCAAATCATATCTACATATTCCAGATTTAATTATTAGTGATATAATGATGCCCAAGATGGATGGATTTAAGCTGTGTACTAAATTGAAATCTGAAGTACGCACATGTCATATCCCAATTATAATGCTTACTGCAAGAGCAACAATGCAGGATAAGATAAACGGATTAGAAACAGGAGCCGATGATTATATAATGAAGCCATTTGAGGCTGAAGAATTAAAAGCAAGAATAAAAAATCTTCTTGATCAAAGAAGAAAACTGCATGAACATTTTCGTATGTATGGATTAGCTAACATAGACGAAAAGAGCATTACTTCATTAGATCAGAAGTTTTTACGAAAAGCGATTGATGTTGTAAGTAAGAATATATCTGATACTACATTTGGAGTTGAGGTTCTCGCAGAAGGTTTATCGATTAGCAGATCTCTTTTGCTTAAAAAGACTGAAGCCTTATTTGGTGAATCGCCTAATGAATTGATACGAAGGGTAAGATTAAACAAAGCCGCAAGACTTATTGAAAGAAATTTTGGCAATATTTCTGAAATTGCTCTTGAAGTCGGCTTCAGTAATCCTTCCTATTTTGCTGAATGTTTTAAGAAACAATTTGGTGTAGTTCCCTCTCAATATTTCCGCAAATCATAGCCGTCATTCCGAACTTGATACGGAATCTATAAGAATGCTTCTAGGGAAAAATCAGACCTTGAAACTAGGTCAGGGTGACAAATCCAAATCTAACAACTCTTAACAAATACGAAGTAAAATTTGTGTTTTTTAATATGGTTGTACACAAATGTGATAGAAAAATACGCAAATCTGGTAGATTAAATCTTTCCTAATTCTTACCCTATAGTTGAAAAATTTCCACTTGATTCACTTTATCTGCCTATTCTTGTTTGCTATTGGGTGTCTATAGTAAAAAGAAAGGAAATGGAAAATAAATGTTAAACAATAATTCATTGATGGATGAGGCAACTCCGCTTGAGTTTTATTTAAGTGCAAATTACCCGAATCCTTTTAAGGAAAAGACCGTAATAAAATATTG
>CAVPND010000035.1:0-143031 GCA_963706055.1 uncultured Ignavibacteriales bacterium
TATTCCATCAACAGAAGTAGCATAACCCACATGCCAGCTATCATATTCATCAGCATATCCGCAATAATACATTTTATAAATTCCATTTTCTTTTATTACAGCACCAGGAGATACTGCTTTTGGAATCCCACGAATTATAACCACCAGGATAAATGACAGGATTAGGATATTTTGTCCAAATAATTCCATCAACGGATTCACAATACAACACGTGTACTTTCCGGGATCATTACCGATTCGCCCTAAACCGTGATACCACATTTTAAATATCCCCACCATCGAATAATACAACCGGCTGTGCAACAGCCATATTATCATAATAATTTCCGCTTTTTGAAATCAGTGGATTATTGTGATAATCGACCCAAGTTAAATTTGTTGGCCCACCCCAAGTGACATTGATATAAATAGAACCAGTACCAGAGCCTGTTGGATTTAACGTGAGATAAACCTGCGATGTAAATCCAGCAAATATCTGAACTTCTGTTTCACCTGTGTAAAGAACTAAACCGCTATCATCTTCAGCATCAACTTTTAGTTGCCATTCACCTGCATCTATATTTTCTAATAATAAATCTGCTGTGGAATCTGATGGAAGATTTAAATTTCCTGTTATAGGTTGATGATTTTTCTGGTTAGATAAGCTTTTACAAATACTACACTTTCGGGTGCATTTGTTTATCAATCTTAAGTAGGATTTTTCCTGCTTCTTTCGGTTAATTTGAACCGGGATAGGGTTGTAAACTAAGTACGAATAGTAAACTTAACAGGCTGCATATAATAAATATTTTTCTCATAATCGGCCCCTGTATAAAAGTGTAGATGTAAACTAAATAAAATTTCTTCATATTATCAACACTTTTCAATTATATTTTATATGCGTATCGGCGAATGTTCATTTTTATACTATGGCCATAATATTATTTCATCTTTAATCTTTGCGTGTAAACACTTATATATACATATAGGACCAAGTAAAAAAATAAACCTGTTCCGCAACTAAAAGTGCTCGCAGTCATAATTTAAATGTTGGCTGCCCTGCCTGTCGGCAGGCAGGCTTCGCACTTGATGTCGCTACACAGGCTAATTTTTTAATAGGACTGCGGTTATTTGTTCCTTCGTTCATCATTTCGCCTCGTCCCCTCTCTGCACTCATTCACTCAATCGCAAAAACCCTTAATCATTACAGGGCAGGTTTCATTTCAACTTTATTTAAATTTTAGTTCGCGGTGCTCATAAGCCAAAAAGGTTTAGTGGATAAAAATAATGTTCCGTAAACTTCACAAATATTTTTCCCTAACGCAGTGCGCTAATATGCTCTTTCGTTTGTACTGCACTTGCCTATTGGCAAACTCACAGTCCTTCCCTCTTTCGCATACTAGCTTAATCACAGCTCAAAAAAAGCTGTTCCACTTTTTCGTTTTATTTCATAAAACAGATATCGTTACACAGCCTTTTTTATCGTAACACACCGACAAACAATGTTACTCTTCTTCCTTTCGTCAGCTTCGCTCCATTATTTGCTAAAACATTTTCGTCTCTCGTCTCACTTCTTTCGTCTTACGTCTCGCTTCTAACATTTCCTTCTCACCTTAATCTTGCTGATAACTTCAAACTATTTCCAACTCACTAAATCACTTTTAGCTCCAGTTTTTTGCCCCTCTGTTCAATTTATGTAATCATCTTAACTCTTCCTTGGTAGTTAACACAACATCAACAGCATTACATAGCATCCGCAAGGGTATATAAACGCAGTACCTAAAAAGTGATAAAAAAACTACCACTCTAATCGCATCGGCATTTTTTTTCACACTTTTCTTTACGGCACTCCGCCCTTGCGCTTCCCCAGTTAATCATTTGACCTGTTCCAAAGGGTCAAAAAATTGTTTTTTTTAGAGAGGTGGCAAGTGTTAATAGGTTCGGTTAATAATAAAGGTAGTGTTTACAGGTTAGTCGTGGTTAAACGCAAGGTTAAAACGGTTTACTATGTAAACCATTTTAATGCAGTTGGGTTTGTTGGGTCGGCTTCGTTTTCTACTCTCTGTAGTGCTTATAAGTATTTGGTTCAGTTTAAGTCTGTTAAAAAATCAAAATCAATGTCTAATAATAATCAGGTGTCTTTATGGTAGTAAAACGTAAAGTTGCGTTAATGGCTTTGCATTCGCATTTAATTAAAACTCAAAATTATAATTGGGCAAATTGCATTTTGCGTTATTTGCACGGTTTCAAAATAGAAAATTATGAAATCTGGGTTATCAATTTAGCTCTTCGCCTGGCAAATCTTTCAGAGTATCAAATCCCAAAGGCAAACAAATGGTAAATACTATTTTATTTAAGCATAAATCTTTAGGCAGTGCCGCACTCAGGTGCGGTGCTTCATCGTTTGGTGTTAAAAATTTAGGCAACTTCTCAAAATACCCTTCTTTGTTTGTCGCTGTTTTTAAGTGCAAAGAAAAACGCAGTAAGTTTTTAAACTTTTTACGCTCTAAAAATCTGACCTATGAAACAGATTTTTATTATAAGTACACTATTCACAAAAATGAGTTTTTATATCTGGTATTTGTTAAGCTTTACAAGTTTATTCCTTCTCAAAAAATAGGTTTTAAAAACTTTCGTGAGCTTTGCAGCTCAAAAGATATTCAGGTTTATTCTAATCCTACAAGTATGCATCCGCATTCAACAATCAATAAAAACAATAATTAAAAATCGGAGTTATAAAATGAAAGAAGAAAAGAAAACACGCATTAAAGAACTGATGAACAAACTTTCTCAGTTTTCAGACGAGCAAAGGCAAGTTTTAGTTGATAAACTTGGCATCCGTAATCCTGAAGGGCATATGTTAACAGGTCGTAATCAAGCCTTACTTTACTTTCAGGCGGAAGGTAATCCGCTCTCAGTAGTTGCAGGTTTTAAACAATGGCAAAAATATGGTCGGGTAGTAAGTAAGGGTCAAAGGGGTTATTTAATCGCTGTACCGGCTAATAATAAAAAATCTGACGAGAGTTCTGATTCAGATGATCCGACTTTCTTTTTGTGGAAAGCTGTTTTTGATATTTCGCAAACCGAAGAACTGACAGCAGAAAACAAAAAAGAAAATGTAATTGCGGCTTAACCTGCCTGCCGGCAGGCAGGTGTCGCATTCTCTAAAGGAAGATTAAAAATGAAAAACTTAAAAAATGATTTCAGTATCGATGAAGCAGTCAGAATTTTATCAGCTTATGGGTTGGAAGAAGTTCAAAAAGTTTTAGGACTTACTGATGATAATATTATTGATTTGCTCTTGAATGATTGCGAAACTTGGCATAATAACATAATGGATTGGTTCGCAAATTATTTAAATGATTCGGTAATTGAATTCAACGAAAAAAAAATCTTATAAACAAATAATTGAAAGGTTACTCAAATGAAACTCACAGATTTTGCAACAACACTGGCAGCAAAAAATCATTTTGTAAAAGCATCTTTCGGAGGCTTTCAAGGTTCAGGAAAAACCAGAACAGCAACAGAGTTTATTATCGGATGTTATAAGGATATGAAGCTTACAAAACCTGTTTTAATCCTTGATAATGAAAAAGGTTCAAGGTTCTTAATTCCAATTCTTAAGAAAGCAGGTATTGAGGCAATAGCAAAAGACACAACACATTTAAAGGATATTCTTGCAGCTTTCGATTTTCTTAATCGTAAAGAAATTGATTTTTTGTTTATTGATTCACTTACTAAGATCTATTATCAATTTATTAAAGACTATAAACAGAAAAACAGGAAACAAAGAATGTTATTGCAGGATTGGGGAACGGTCCTCCCTGCCTGGCAGGAGGAATTCTCAGATCGATTTGTAGAGGTAGAAGGGAATATTGTTTTTACAGGTCGTGCAGGTTTTGAATATGAAAAAGAAGAAGATGAAAAAGACGACGAAGGAAATGTAACTCATAAAGGTCAGTTTGTTAAATCAGGAGTAAAGATGAAAATCGCGGGAGAAACTCCTTATGAAACAGATCTTAATGTTTGGATGCAATTGGAGAAGTCTTTAGATGATCAAAAAAGACCAATGCAAAAAAATATTGCTTACATCTTAAAAGATAGAAGCGATACTATTAATGCAAAGGTTTTTGAGATGCCGAATTATAAAAACTTTCGTCCGGTTATTCGTTTTATCCAGGGCTTGCCAATTGATGATGTTGCAGGTGCAAGTTTTACAGAAAACCTTGCCCCGGGAAATGATCTTGAATGGATACAAAAAAACTTGGCAAGGAAAATTGAAGTTGAAAAAATACAGGCTGTATTTGATGAAAATGGTTTAGGTGATGCAAGAAGTAAAGCAGATAAACAGCTTAAGGCAGTAATCATTAAAAAGATATTTGGAACAACTTCAAATACTGAAATTGAAAAAATGGATGCTGCACAACTAAATCATTGTAGAGCATTACTTGAAGAATTATTTAAATCATTATCCGCAGCACAGCCTGAAAATCCAATTGAGTATTTAAATCAAATAGTTCAAGCAGCTTAAACTAAAAAGTAAGTGCGGGAGAAATCCCGCACTTACCTATTAAACCCCGATGGCTCAGTCATAGTTTTTAGCCTGCCTGCCGGCAAAGGCAGGTTCGTTATTTCCTCTACTCGCTCAGTTTCAGCTTTACTCACTTCGTTCCGTAATTTTCACTTCCCTTCGATACAAGTTCAATAACCCTGCCTACCGGCAGGCAGGTTCACGATTAAAAACTCCGCCCTCTCTGGGAATCACGTTAAAATCCTTTCCAAAAATTCTTGACGACAAAGAATTCTTTATATAAATTGATTTATATAAATAATAGACTATTAAAAATGATATGAAACCACAAGGCAAAACCGTTAAGGATATGTTATCTAACCTACCTGAAGACAGGATTGAACCCTTTAATAAACTGCACGATACAATTGTAAAAAATCTGCCCAAAGGATTTGAACCTGCCATTAGTTATGGTGGACTGGGCTATGTAGTGCCGCATAAACTTTATCCTGCCGGTTACCATTGCAAGCCTGAAGAGCCGCTGCCTTTTGCTGGCATTGCCTCACAAAAAGGATCTATTAATTTTTACCATATGGGAATTTATGCTGATCCAAAATTATTAAAATGGTTCGTGAACGAATATCCTAAACACAGTAAACAAAAACTGGATATGGGTAAGAGTTGCGTGCGTTTTAAGAAGATGAATGAAATTCCTTATAAACTCATTACCGAATTAATGAAAAAGATGAGCGTTAAGGAATGGATTGAGATGTATGAGAAAAATTATTTACCGAAATCGAAAAAGAGTTAGCTAAAACCGTTTTTCTTTAGCCGACAAATGAGCTAAGACAGAAATGTTTTATCCCTTACTCGCTCGTTTCGTCCTTATGCTCGATTCCTCCCAGCCGTCCTCACTCCCATCGCATCACTCAAAAACTAAAGGTAAATGGACCAGCTAAATCTGTTTGATGAAATAAATCCAAAGAAATATGCAGTAGTTTTCTGTCTTCTGTCAGGTAGACACGTAAAACAAATAGTTAGGGAAATACAATCAGGAAAGGCTCAGTCATAGTTTTTATTTCGTTATTTCCCTTACTCGCTCAGATTCAGCTTTAATACTTCGCTCGGTAATCTTCACTTCCCATCGTACAAGTTCAATAACCCTGCCTACCGGCAGGCAGGTTCACGATTAAAAACTCCGCCTTTGCTTAATAAGTATCCACAGAAACAAAAACTCAATGCCCATTTACTGCCCAAACACTGCCCAAAATTGTAAATGCTCTGATTAGTTCTGATTAGTTTCTAAAAAAAGAGCAACAAAAAAGCCCTAAAAACGTCAATTTTAGGGCTTTCCTGAGCCAACTGCCGGAATCGAACCGGCGACCTACTCATTACGAATGAGTTGCTCTACCAGCTGAGCTAAGTTGGCTTAGTAATTATAATTTATTAATAGAAAGAAGAAGGCGAAGACATAACTCTTCGCCTATTAAAACAATTTAAAGATAAAAATTTATCTTACTCTTTTTTTATGTCTGTTCTTACGTAAACGTTTTTTTCTTTTGTGTGTAGACATTTTATGGCGTTTTCTTTTTTTACCACAAGGCATCGGTTTTCTCCTTTAAGAAATTTACTAGTGATTATGCAATAACTGTTCTGCTTTTTTTCCAACGTCACTTGTTGGATTCAGATCGTAGGCTTTTTTAAGCCACTCTTTTGATTTTTCAATATTTCCTGCTGATAAGTTTACCACTCCAAGATTTAAATGAGCAATTTGATGATTGGGAACATACTTTAGAGCCGTCTCCATTTCTTTAATTGCATTTTCAAAATCTTGTAGGTTAAAATAGCAAACTCCCATATCAACTCTAGCATCTGCGTCTTTAGGATTATTCCCTAAATAGGTTTTGTAGTTTTGAATTGCAGCTTCGTATAAACCGGAATCATTTTTTAAATGTGCCAGTTCAAGCAAACTTTTAAAATCATTTGGATTTAGCTTAATCTTTGATTCAAGTTCGTTCATCAAATTCATATTATTAAGATTAACACCTGAATTTGTATTCGGCTGAACTTGATTCTGTGCAATTGTATTAGTTGCTACTGGTGTGGAATCAAGTAATCCTGATGATAAAATTATAAATGCAATTAATACAACACCGCCGATTAAAATTCCATAAATAACATTTGGATTTAATTTTTTGTCGGGTACATCATTTGAGTTTTTGATGTCATTACTTTTTACTTTAGAATTTTTTGAGCCCGAAACTTTTATTCCACATTCAGGACAGAACTTATATTCTTTCTCAAACTTAAATCCGCATTCATTACAAAATTTTGGCATCAATTTTAACCTTTCTTTCTCTCACTCATACCAGCATTAACTATATCTTTAAATTCCTTTGAGAATTTAAAAGTAGGGACATAATGCTCATCCACAAAAACCTTTTCGCCAGTTTTAGGATTACGCGCATTTCTGGCATTTTTCTTTTTTACTTTGTAACTGCCAAATCCACGAATTTCAATTCCGTTTCCATCTTTAAGAGCTTCAATAACGGTTGAAAAAAAACCTTCAATAATTGCTTCAGTTTCAAGTTTTGTTAATCCGGTACCTGCAGCAACTTTATCTACAATATCAGCTTTTGTCATTTATAACCTTATTTTCTTTTGACAATATAATTTGGCCGGGAAAATTATCAAAGATTTGTACTAAAATCAACCTAACTGCTTATTATATAATATATTAGAATAATGCTATACCGCCATATTGCTAGAAAAATCTCTCATTTTAGATAGTATTCTCTAAATTTAGCATCCAAAGTCATTTTATGTTGTTTTTTGCTATTTTTGATGGTACGTTGATTGAAGTTTATTTTGTTCATTGGAGAGAAAATTGCAGTTAATTGAAATAATACAATTCGCATTAATATTTTTTGTCGCAATAAGCGTTATCATTTTTTTGTTTTCTTATCTTGGCTACAGGAAAAAATCACAAGAAAATAATTTGCAAAAATCTATACCGGTGGATAAGAAAGTTGAAATTGAAAAACCAATAGTTGCTGAAAAATTAAATCCCCTACCTGAACCGGAAAAGCCAAAAGAAAAAAAAATAGTTAGTCCCAAATTTAAAGTTTTTACTCCTGAAACAGATAGTAAAATTGAATCAGAAAAATCTCGATCTAAAAAATCTCATTTCCCTAAGACTCTTACTATTAAACATAAATCCAAACTAAATTAGCTTTTTTTGATTTGTGATTCTTGTTTATTCTTATATATAAATGGTTTATTATATTTCCTTAAATCAATATGTAAAATAAAATTTGGAGAAATTAAAGCATGACACTAAAAATTGATGGAATGACATGTCAGCATTGTGTGATGGCTGTAAAAAATGAATTGCAAAAACTTGATATTCAAAATCTTGAAGTTAAAATTGGTGAAGCTTCTTTTGAATATGATGCAAAAAAAGTAGATGAACAATCCATAAAAGCTGCGATTCAAGAAGCAGGATATGTTGTTGTTGAATAATCAGCCTATATAAAATGATTAAAATAGAAAAAATATCTTTATCTGTTGCAGGAATGACCTGTGCAAGCTGCGTTGCACGTGTTGAAAAAACTATTAAAAAGTTTGAAGGGATTAGTAACGTTAATGTAAATCTTGCAACAGAAAAAGTTACACTTGATTATGATCCTGAGATTGTTGATTTAAATAAAATTGCTGAAACCGTTGAAAATATCGGGTATAAATTAGATTTATCTATTTTGCAAAAACAGGAATCTTCCGAAGAACAATCTAGAGACTATGTTGATTCTCATCTTAAAGAGTTAAAAAGTGAATTGATTTTTGCTATTGTCTTAACAATTCCAATAGTAATTATAAACATGGGAATGATGTGGGAAGGATTTTTACTAAATAACATTTTAAATATTGAACAAATAAATAAAGTGCTTTTACTTTTAACAACACCTGTCCTGTTTATTTCGGGTAAAAGATTTTATAAAATATTTTGGAAAAATTTAAAACACTTTACTGCGGATATGAACTCATTAGTGGCGATAGGAACTGGAGCTGCCTATTTATTCAGTTTGATGAGTACATTATTCCCGGAAATTTTTTCATACACAAACCATAACCACCACGTATACTTTGATACAACTGCGGTTATAATAACACTTATACTTTTAGGCAGATGGCTTGAATCAAGAGCAAAATCTAAAACTGGTACTGCCATTAAAAAATTAATAGAGCTTAAACCTAAAACAGCAATTGTTAAAGAAAATAATAAAGAGATTGAAAAAAAATTAGACGAACTAAAAATTGGGGATATAATTGTGATAAAACCTGGTGGAAAAATTCCTGCCGATGGAATTATTATTTCCGGATCATCTGCGGTTAACGAGGCAATGATAACTGGAGAAAGTTTGCCGGTTGAAAAATTTGTTGGAGCAAAAGTAATTGGCGGAACAATTAATATCAGCGGATATTTTGAATTTGAGATAGCAACAATTGGAAAAAATTCGATTCTCGGGCAAATAATTAAGTTGGTGGAGGAAGCACAGGGATCAAAAGCTCCAATTCAAAATCTTGCTGATAAAGTTGCTTCAATATTCGTTCCTGTTGTTGTGGTTATTGCAATACTAACATTTGTTATATGGTTGGTAGTTAACCCGAGTGATATTAGTACTGCGATTATGAATTTTGTTGCAGTTTTGATTATTGCATGCCCTTGTGCACTTGGTTTAGCTACTCCCACTGCACTAATTGTGGGAATGGGAAAAGCTGCGCAAAATGGAATTCTCTTTAAAAATGGAGAAGCATTGGAAGAACTTCATCGTGCAGACACAATTATTTTTGATAAAACTGGAACAATAACTGAAGGAAAGCTTTCAGTTCAAAAGTTTATAGTAAATGATTTTAAGGAAACAGAGTTTCTATCTTTTATTGTTTCTCTAGAATCCAAATCGGAGCACCCGATTGCCCAGGCCATAATTGATTTTTCAAAAGATAAAAATATCACATTAAAGCAAGTAGAGAATTTTGAAAATAAACCCGGAAAAGGTTTGAAAGGCTTAATTGAAAATAAGGTTGTGCTCGCAGGTAATGAATCATTTATGCTTGAAAATAAAATTGATTTGACTCTGTATAAATCACAATTATTAAACGAAGAAATAAAATATGCATCTTTAGTGTTTCTTTCTGTTGATGGAAGGATTAAAGGATATCTAACTGTTATAGATTCAATAAAAATTAATTCTTATGAAATCATTACCAGGATCAAACAAATGAACATCGAACCATTTTTGCTTTCCGGTGATAATGAAAATGTTACCAAACATATGGCTGCTATTTCCGGAATTGAAAATTACACGGCAGGTGTTTTGCCTGAAAATAAATCGAATAAAGTAAAATCATTACAGGATAAAGGCAAAAAAGTAATTATGGTTGGTGATGGAATTAATGATGCTCCGGCACTTGTGCAAAGTAATGTGGGTATTGCAATTGGCAATGGAACAGATGTAGCAATTGAAAGTGCTCAAGTTGTTTTATTAAAAGGTGATTTAAGTGGAGTTGTAAAATCAATAAAATTATCAAAAAAAACCATTGCTGTAATAAAACAGAATCTGTTCTGGGCTTTTATTTATAATGTTATTGGAATTCCTTTAGCAGCATTTGGATTATTAAATCCGATGTTTGCAGCTCTTGCAATGTCGCTAAGTTCAGTATCAGTTATAAGCAATTCTTTAAGACTCAAAAAAGTTCAAATATAAAAAACCGGAACTAATCCGGTTTTTATAATATTAAAAAATAAGTACTACTTCTTCTTAGTATAGGTTTGTTCCATCATTAAATACTCATTTCCTTCTACTTTTCCATACATGGAGAATACCATTGTTCCATCATCGTTAAACTTCATAACTGATCTGAACTCTGTATCCATACCACCCATCGCATCGTACATTGTTCCAATGTAATCAACTTTTTTATTTGCAGCATCATATTTTCCTGTGCTATATGCCATTCCGGTTCCCATATTATCTATCCAAATATTTTGGAATTCTTGCTTACCATTATCAAAGCCTTCAAGACTAAAACCTTCCATAGGCATTCCCATAACATCACCTTCATAAGTCATCTTAAGATATCTCCCGCCGAGAATCATTTGTCCGGTTCCAACAGCATTAGAAACACTAGCTTCTGTTGAATTTGGATCCATCCAGAATTTTGATACAATGTCCCAGTCACCTGTATTCTTTGCCATCATTTCATGCATTATCCCAGGAGTCATATAATTCTTCCAGATTTTCATTTGTTCTTCTATTACAGCATTTTCATTTTGAGCAAATGAAGAAATGCTTAAAGAAGAAACCATAAATAGAAATAAAATTATTTTTCGCATATAAGCCTCACTTTTAAATTAAGAAATAGTTTGGTACAGATTTTCGGTTTTAAGATAAGAACCGGAAGAAAGATATCAAATAATATTTATAATATTTCTTCCGGTTTTAAACATTACATTCTCGGTAATCGTTCTAAATAAGAACTATTACTAAGGATTGCAAACGCTTCGGTCTTTCTAAGTTCATCAAGATTGAAACAGTTCATATAACTCATGGAACTTTTTAAACCATCAGAAATTCCATCTACAACATTTTTTACAGCGCCTTTATATGCAACCATAGTTTCTTCACCCTCAATAAATTCGTTTCGCATTTTTACACCAAATGATGCAGAACCCCGATACTTTTTCCACAATTGACCGTTATATTTTATAACCTCGCCAGGTGTTTCTCTTGTACCAGAAAGCATTCTGCCAAGCATAACAACATCTGCGCCTAACGCAATTGCTTTTGCAACGTCACCTGGACTTTTAATTCCGCCATCGGCAATAATTTTTATTTTCAATTTTTTATCCAACCGTGCAAAATAAATATTGAGTAAAGATGATACTTGCCCGATACCAATTCCTGTTTGGATAGAAGTTGTACAAACACTTCCTCCGCCAATTCCAACTCGAACGGCATCAGCGCCGGCATTTTCTAACTGCTCTAAGGTTCCACCATGAGCAATGTTTCCAACAATAATTTTAACATCAAATTTTTTCTTAATCATCTCAGTTTTTTTAAGAACTTCTTTATTGTTGGCATTAGCTGTATCAATGCAAATTATATATTTTTTTGAAGCGATTTTTTCAATTGTTTTCAGATCGGTGTTTAGTGCCACTGAAACGGCTTTTATACCTTTTCCATTTTTGGCGTTTAATACTGCATCCAGAGAAGAATCAAATCGATTAATTATTCCAAGACTACCAGCGAGAGATAGTTCCTTTGCCATTTCAATTCCTGTTACAGAATCCATTGGACTTGAAATTACAGGTACGTTTAGTTTTAATCCAAGGAATGAATTAATTGTTGATGCTTCAGTTCGAGATTTTATTCTTGAAACTTGAGTAGGTATTAGACTAATATCATCATAAGTTAATGATTGGTTAAACGCATTTAGTTCGGTTTTTGAGTAGACTTTCATTTACATCCTATATTATTTCAAATTAAGTTTTCTATTTCGTCAATTAGTTGATTCATTTTATTAGTTACAGCCAAAATTGGTTCCTGGGAATTCATATCCACACCAGCCTTTTTTAAAATATTTATGGGATAATCAGAACTTCCAGATTTAAGAAAATCCAAATAACTTTTAACTGCCGGTTCACCTTCAGTTTTTACTTTTAACGCAAGAGCCTCTGATGCTGCAAAACCGGTTGCATACTGATACACATAAAAATTATAATAAAAATGCGGAACTCGTGCCCAAGTGTAAGTTTCCTCTGTATCAATAACCATATCTGGTCCCCAATATTTTTGATAAACTTCCTTATAAAGATTACATAATACATCAGGAGTTAATGCTATTCCTTTTTCCACTTTTGAGTGTGTCGTGGTTTCAAATTCAGCAAACATAACTTGTCTATAAACTGTAGTTGTTATGTTGTTCAGATATTTTTCAAGTAAGAAAAGTTTTTCTTCTTTTGAACTTGAAATATTAATTAAATGATCAAGTAGAAGATTTTCATTAAATGTAGATGCTACTTCTGCCAGAAAGATAGAATAATTAGCATATGGGTATGGTTGATGCAGACCAGTGTAATAAGAATGCATATTGTGCCCCATCTCGTGAGCAAGAGTAAATACATCATTTAGTAAATCAGTCCAGTTTAATAAAACATAAGGATGCACTCCGAAAGTTGAACCTGAAGAATAAGCTCCGCTTCTTTTAGCTTTAGTTTCATATACGTCGATCCATCTGTTTTTAAAAGCTTTATCTAGTGATGATAAATAATCTTCACCCATAATTTGCAATGAATCAATTACGATTTGTTTTGAATGATCATAAGAATATTTTTTTTCAAGTTTTTGTTCGAACAATGTAACGTAAACATCATAAGGATGGAGTTCATCAATTTTAAGAAGCTTTTTCTTTAGGGATGCCCAACGATGCATTGGAAAAACATTATTGTTTACTGCTTCTATTAGATTATCATAAACAGAAATTGGAATATTATTTTTGAACAGAGCAGCTTCTCTTGCCGAGTTATATTTTCTTGCCTTTGCATAAAAAATATTTGATTTCAAATTTCCATTAAATAACGAACTAAAGGAATTAATGTTATCCATAAATGGTTTAAGGTAAGCCTTAAATGCACGTTCTCTATATTTCCTATCTTTAGAATAAAGCGCCGAATAAAATCTGGAGTGTGACATTTCTATCTGATTGCCATTTTCATCAGCAACTTTTGGAAACTTTAAATCTGCATTGGTAAAAAGTGAGTAAGTATTATAAGGGACCTGAGTTACTTCACTTGCCATTGCAAGCAGTTCCTCCTGTTCCCTTTCAAGTGTGTGTTTTCTGAATCTTAAAAGATCATCAAACGATTGTTTGTAAACTTTTAAATGCGGATTAGAATTAATTAAACTGAGTAATTTTACTTCATCTGCTTTAAGTAGTTCCGGTTTTATAAATGAACTTGCTGTTAGAACTTTTGAGTAAATTTGTTTTATCCTATCATCCATTCCCTGGTATTTTGGGACTTTCATATCACTATCTTTTGACAGCATAGCATAGAGATATAATCGTTCAAGCTTAATCCCAACCTCATCATCAAAATTTAGGCAAGCTAAAAGATTTTCGGCTGATGAGCTCAGTTTACCTTCAAATTGAGAGTAGTTAGGAATATTGTTTTCCACCCATATAAAATCTTTTTCCCACTCTTCGTCGCTTGCATAAATATCTTTTAAATTCCACTTATACTTTTCATCAATATCTTCGCGGGTTGGTATTTCACTTGTTGGATTTTCTTGAGTATTAAATAGTTGTGTCAGGTTATCATTGAACATAACTTCCCCAGAAATGTAGTTGAAATTTTAATTAATTGAGTTTTTAGAAATCGAACGATAGATATCATTTGAGCAAAATCATTTTTTTTGTTTGGATAAAGTCTCCAGCTTGCAACTGGTAAAAATATATTCCAGATGCTTGATTCTTGAAGCTGGATACTGAATTAAATTCAATCTGATAATCACCAGCAGCTCTGTACTCATCAACTAAAGTTGCTAATTCGTTTCCCAGAATGTCATAAATTTTTAATGTTTGATGACTGTTGACTGGAGACTGCCACTTGATAATTGTACTTGGATTAAAAGGATTTGGATAATTCTGATGAAGCTCAAAATCTTTTATAACTTCATAACTCTCTTCAATATTTGTAATCGGAGTCATAATACTCGTTTCAAGACCGGGCACATTAAAAGCTGGAATGCCCAATATAGAAAAATCAACATTAGTTGAAGGGATATAACTTTTAACACGCCACTTATCTGGTGCAAACCAGATTGATTCTTCTACTCCGAGAATTTTTATTGCAATTGATGGGAATGGTGGAATACTGACGAGATAACTTAATCTCCTTTCAAGCAAAAACTTTTTACAGGTAAAAGTCCCAATCGCAGTATTCAAAATTTCATCAGATAACTTTTTCCCAATTAATTCAAATCTTATCGGTAAAGAAGTTGAATCAAATGTAATTGTTGTGTCTTTTTTATAAACCTGATAGGATTGATTTAAATTTGAAGAAAATCTATAATAAGAATACCAGCCTTCTAGAGAATTAAAAAAATTAAAAAAATTGATGCCTAATGTAGTATCTAAATTGCCCAATAAACCAGCAACATTCACAGGGTCAAAGTATTCAAATCCGTTACTAGTCTCAAAACTATAAAATAGAGAATCCAGATAAGGCTGAAAATTAATCGTATTGAGAGCACCTGTTTTAGTTAGAACTATATTTGCATTTTTCCCATAAAATGGTGCAACTACTGCAAATGAATCAATGGCATAAAACTTCTGAGAAGTTACGGGATTATTAAGTGAATCGAGTGGTACAGATTCAAAATACCATTTGTAGCCTTGCTGTGCTGGAAAAAAAGAAGAAGCAGTTTGTGCAAAAAGTGTTGTCGCTACAAACAAAAAAATTAGTATAACATTTTTAAGGTTCATTAAGTCTAGATTTTGTCAATTAAGTAATGGGCGGTGACAAATATAAGAAAAGTAAGAATCTATTGCATTAATAAATTGTTAGTAAATATGATGAATTTGCTTTGATTCGCTTAATTAATTAGCAATTAATACTATAAACTTATTTTGCCCAAGCTGGAAAAGTATGCAAATCAAACAGAATTGAACCAACAAAATAGACCAAAACTGCAATCGTGATCACACTTATTATATTCAATGTAAATCCGGTCTTTGCCATATCAGATATTCTTAATCGTTTACTTGCAAAAACGATTGTATTTGGAGGCGTTCCAACAGGCATCATAAACGCCATTGATGCTGATAGTGTTGCCGCTATCATCAACAACAGCGGATTTAATCCAATAACAATTGAAACTGAGGCAAGTATTGGAAGTATCATTTGAGTTGTTGCTGTGTTGGATGTAAGCTCAGTTAAGAAATTAATTATTGCACAAATAATTAGTAATAAAATAAAAGTTGGAATATTAGAAAGTCCGCGTAAATTATTTCCAATATATTCAGATAGACCACTCGAACTAAAAGCAGTGGCAAGAGCAAATCCGCCGCCGAAAAGCAAAATTATTCCCCATGGAATTTGTTCAAACACATTTGCACCAAGAATTGTTTTTTGTTTTTCATCTTTGGATGGAAATAGAAATAGTAAAAATGCCATTGTAATTGCTATTGTTCCGTCATCAATAAATTCGGGAGTGGAAAAAACTGAAGACCAACCAGTAATTATCATAAATCCAAGATTTAAGTCAGTTCTAAAAATCCAGAGTAAAGATGTTATTCCAAAAACTGTTGCAATAACTTTTTCGGAGTAAGAAAATTTTCCAAGTAATTTATATTCATTTCTAATAAAATCTTTACTGATTTTTATTTTATTATTTGATTTAAAGACTACTTTTGATAAAAATAACGCAGTAATAATTAATAGAATTATTGTGATTGGAAATGCCAGCAGCATCCAATTTCCAAAAGATATTTCCGGTGCATTTGGAAATGCAATTTTATGGATTCGTACTAACGCCAGGTTTGGCGGGGTTCCAATTAATGTTGCAATCCCACCGATTGAGCACGAATAGGCTATTCCTAATAATATTGATTTTGAAAACTTTTTAGTTTGTTCCTTGCCAAATTCATTTTCTATTTTAGTTATTACTGCAAGAGCAATCGGAAGCATCATTACAGCAGTGGCTGTGTTTGATATCCACATAGAAAGAAATGCGGCTGATAACATAAATCCAAATAAAATAGAGTTTGCAGTTCCACCAAATATTGAAATGATTTTTAATGCAATTCGCTTGTGCAGATTCCAATTTTCCATCGCAATGGCAAGCATAAATCCACCGATGAACAAAAAGATTACCGAGTTAATGTATGAAGCAGAAATATCTGAGCCGGAAAGCACTCCAAAAATTGGAAAGAAAACTAAAGGCACTAACGATGTTGCAGCTAAAGGTACCGCTTCTGTAATCCACCAGATTGCCATAAGAACAGCAACTGCAGCAACTTTACCAACGTTTGGATTTTGTGGGACAGGATTAAAAAAAATTAAAATCAATACAAAGGAAACTAATCCAAGTATAAATCCAATCTTTTGTAATCGTTCCATAAAGCTATTGGTGAATAATTGAGGTTGAAAATAATTATAACTAAAGTAATATAAAACCGTATGACAAACTTTTCATCCGATTATCATAATAGATAAATTTTAATCTTTCTATATAAAGTTCATGATCCATATATTTGCCCGCATAAACAATATCATTTTATGAATACAAAATACGAAGCAGTAATAGGTTTGGAAGTTCACGCTCAGCTTTTAACAGAATCTAAAATTTTTTGCGGATGCTCAACTAAGTTTGGTAATGATCCAAACAGTAATACTTGTCCCGTGTGTCTCGGACATCCGGGAGTTTTACCTGTTTTAAATAAAAAAGTTATAGAGTTTACAACTTTAATGGGTTTAGCAACAAACTGTCGAATTAATGAGCAATCTATTTTTGCAAGAAAAAATTATTTCTATCCTGATCTTCCAAAAGGTTATCAAATTTCTCAGTACGAAGAACCAATTTGTGAACACGGATTTATTGAAGTTAATCCTAAAAATTCCGAATCAAAAAAAATTGGGATAACAAGAATCCACATGGAAGAGGATGCAGGAAAATCTATCCACGATCAAAGTTCAGAAACGTTGGTTGATGTAAATAGATGCGGTGTTCCATTGATGGAAATAGTAAGCGAACCTGATATACGCACAGCTGAAGAAGCTTATTTGTATTTAAGTAAGATAAAACAAATTGTACAGTATCTCGGTATTTGCGATGGTAACATGGAAGAAGGCTCACTAAGATGTGATGCTAATATTTCTGTTCGATTGAAAGGTGAAACTAAATTTGGAGTCAAAACTGAAGTTAAAAATATGAACTCATTCCGAAACGTTGAACGCGCAATTGACTTTGAAGTTAAGAGACAAATTGAAATGATTGAAGATGGCGAAAAAGTAGTTCAGCAAACTTTGTTATGGAATGCAGATACCAACGAAGCATTTCCGATGCGCAGTAAGGAAGAAGCACACGATTATAGATATTTTCCCGATCCAGATTTGCTGCCAGTAATTATTGATGAAAAATGGAAATCCGAAATCGCAAAAAGTTTACCTGAATTACCCGATGCAAAACAAAAAAGATTTATTTCAGATTATTCACTTTCTGTTTATGATTCCGAAATTCTAACACAATCAAAATCACTTGCAGAATACTATGAAAAGGTTGTTTCTGTAACTGATGATTACAAAACTGCTTGCAACTGGGTCACCAGTGAAGTTCTTGCTGTTATTAATGAAAAGAAAATTGATATTTCGGATTTGACTCTAACACCGTTAAATTTGGGTAAGCTTATTAATCTTATAAAAAATGAGACAATCAGCGGCAAGATTGCTAAAGATATTTTTCCTGAAATGATTGAAAATAATTCGGATCCCGAACAGATTGTAAAAGATAAAAATCTTGTTCAGATCTCTAATACATCTGAGATTGAATCTATAATAAGCAAAATCATTTCAGCAAATCCTTCACAAGTTGAAGAGTATAAAGCCGGTAAGGAAAAAGTTTTTGGATTTTTTGTTGGACAGGTGATGAAGGAATCAAAAGGGAAAGCAAACCCAAAAATTGTTAATGAGATTTTAAGAAAAGTTTTATCAACATAGTGTAAGACTGTTTTGTTGTGCTGCAAATTTGTCATTCCCACGAAAGTGAGAATCCATTTTTTAATAATGATTTGATACCCGTTTTCACGGGAATGACAAGACAGACCGCAAGTAATGTACAAATATTTTAATTTAATAACGGAGAAAACAAATTGTCATTTCAGGAAAAACTGAAAAATTTCTTTAAGACTAAAGAAAAACCAAAACCAACAACAATCGGCGGAAAAATAGCTGAGTTTTTTAAGCAATTAGCGTTTGCAGGTATCGCTGCCTTACTTATAATAACATTTATAATACAAAACACTCGTATACCAACAGGCTCAATGGAAGACACTATACTTGTCGGTGATTTTGTACTTGTAAATAAATTTATATATGGATCAAGTTCGCCGCGTTATATTCCTTTTACAGAAGTAGCACTTCCCTTTTTTACACTTCCAGCATTTAAGGATCCAAAACCAAAGGACATAGTTGTATTTGAGTATCCTGGGGATCGAGACCAACTTGAACCAACAGAAAAGAATGTTAATTATGTTAAGAGATGCATCGGAACTCCGGGTGATACAATTGTGATAAAAGATAAAGTTGTTTTTGTAAACAGTAAAGAATTTTGGAAGCCGCCATTTATTAAATACTACCGAGGAATGTATGGCAGTTATTTAAGGCCTGTTCCACAGGGTTATGCTGAACCAAGGATCTTTCCTAAAGGAATGCCCTGGAATGAAGACAATTATGGTCCTTTAGTGGTACCAAAAAAAGGATCAAAAATACCACTTAATATTTATAATGTAGAACAATGGCGAACTATTATTGATAGGGAATACGGCAAGCGAGTAGTAGAGTTAAGAGGAAACGCAGTTGTTGTTGATAATATCCCCGTTTCATCATATACGTTTAAAAAAGATTATTACTTTATGATGGGTGATAACAGAGATGATAGTATGGATAGCCGTTTTTGGGGATTAGTACCTCGTGATGCTGTAGTTGGTGAAGCTTTTATTACTTTGTTTTCGTGGGATAGAGACATTCCATTTTCAGAATTATTTAAATTATTGGGATCTATCAGACCTGATCGAGTTCTTAAACTTTTGCACTAAGATTTAACTTTTTAGTAAAGAAATTAAAGATGACATCTTTACCCAAAGATGTCATCTTTTTTTTGTTTAAAGAATTCCCAGACAAACATTAAATAGACTGACACGCTAATTAAGCAAACACTCAGAAAAATGACTATTTAGATCTTTACATAACAAAAAAGGCGATCCTAAGATCGCCTTTTTACTTAAGAACCTAGTGAGCAAATTAGAATGAGTATCTCAATCCTAATTGCATCTGCCAGCGTGAAGATAAGTCTAATGCAGACCAAGCAGTGTTAGTCGCTGGTTTTGTGAATGAGTAAACAGGTCTACCAGTAGCAGGATCATTACCACGTAATGTAACAAGGCTGTAAGTATCCTGTGGTGTTGTTTCAAACCAACCCCATTCACTGTTTAACAGATTCATAAAATTTAAGATATCCAAGGAAAGTTGGAATTGACCAATAGGTGTAGAGAATGCTTGCGCAACTCTAACATCAAGTACATCATTCCAAGGATTACGACCACCATTTCGTTCTGACATTTTACCTTTATTTTCAGACAAATATTCATTGTTATCAATAAAAGCAAAAAGATCCGTGTACATTTGTGCATTTGGCACATAAGCACCGCCGGTAATTGCACCTAACAAGATGTCAGCATTGCTTCCTGGTATAAAGAACAAATCATTTCCATTGAAACCATCATTATTCAAATCACCATTAACAGTAAATGAAAATGGACGACCTGATTGATAATTGTAGAAGAATGAAAACGTTGTTGGTGAATTAGCAAAGAATTCTACACTGTAAGAAACAGATGCGAATGCCCTATGTTCCAAATCAAAACTTGAAGTTGTAAGCGGTGGTGTGTTTGGGTTACTGGAAGTTGGGTTAAATCTAATTTGGGATAATGCTTGAGAAGATAGTACACTATTTTGATCTTTAGCAACACCATAAGTGTATGCTGTATTAAATGATAATCCTAAAGGAGCGTTTCTTTGCAACTGAACTGAGAAATTATATGTGTAACCTTCGTCAGTATTCTTTAATAACAACACATCATTAAAGTTGTTATTTTTTCTGTCAGTTCCGCCAAATATTGGTCTTCCATCATCAACTACGTTACTGGTAGATGGAATCATATTTAATTTTTCATAAACAAGATCATTTATTGATTTAGAATACATAAACTCTAAAGTTCCGATCATTCCCCAAGGCAATTCTTGATCAACACCAAGATTTGCTCTAAGAATCTGAGGGAATTTAAAATCAGGATCAACTAAATTGATCTCAGATCTTAATGTAGGAGCACCCGTACCAGGATCACCTACTCCAGGTTGATTATATGGATCAACAGAAAAGCCTACATTACCGCCTGTAGCTTGCCCAACTTGAGCAGTTAAAAGACCGGTGTTGCCATAATTGTTTGACATCCATACATAAGGAATTCTTCCTGTAAAGACACCAACACCACCGCGGATTTGAGTTGTTCTGTTACCAAATAAGTCCCAGTTAAATCCAAGTCTTGGAGAAAACATTACATTTCCACTAGGAACATCTCCTGTTGAGATAGCCAGGAAAATATTTTGAGACTGAATCATTTATTCCTGGTTCAGTTGGCAAGAAAGGAATGTCTGCTCTTACACCAAAAGTTAGTTTTAATGTTGGAAGTAATGTCCATTCATCCTGAACATAAAATCCTAATTGGTTAACGCTGAATCTTGCAGCAGGTTTATTATCTGGATTATCACCGCTTCTTGCATAAGCTCTTTCAAAATAGCTTGGTGAGTTACTCTCTAATCTAGCAAGTGTAGGAAATTCATAATAACCATAGAAGGATCTAATGAATAAATTTCTAAATGAGAAGAATTCATTGTGTGTTCCAACTGTAATTACGTGGTTTCCAGCAAAGATTGAGAAGTTATTAGTTAACTCTAAAACATCCTGATCAAGTTCATTTGCAGAGGAAAATCTATCCGGACCGGCAATCAATGTACCTGCAGTTTCAAGTACTCTAACTTCTGGAGTCAAGGTACTAATTCCTTTTCTTCGATCACGAATAGAAGTAAAGCCAAGAATGAATTCATTAGACAGATTTTCATTGTTAGTGCTGTTAATCTGCAATACAGTTGAATTAGTTATGTTTCTAATTCTGTATGCTAATGTGCTGAATGATAACTGGTTATTTGCTGAACGACCATCAAGTATGTCACGATATGCGTGAACAAAATTATGTCGTAAAGTAATTTTATGATTTTCAGATTGGTTTAGATCTAATCTGAAAAAGATTTTTTGGCTAGGCTGCTCGGTTGTGAATGCATCTTTTGATCCAACATTCATTCCCTTACCGTTTAGTATTTGTTCAAAACGTGCTGCAAGTGTCTTAAGAGTATCAGCACCACTTACTAGAGAAATGTTACTAAGCGGTAAGTCTCTTTGAGTCATTTCGCCATTTACAAAGAAAAATAATTTATCCTTAATAATTGGGCCACCTAATCTAAATCCATACTGATATTCTTTAAATTCAGGATAGTCTTTATCGGTTTCTTTAAATCCAGCAGGACCAACCAATGATTCATTTCTTCCATAACCGAATACAGAGCCTTTAAACTGGTTTGTTCCACTGCGTGTAATAGCGTTTATTCCACCACCTGTAAATCCACCATACTTTACATCATACGGAGCGACAACAACTTGAAATTCTTGAATAGCATCTAATGATACTGGATTTGTGCCTGATTGACCACCGGGAGTACCTGTAGCACCTAAACCAAATAAATCGTTGTACTGAGTACCATCGATTTGAATGTTATTGTATCGGTTGCTTCTGCTTGAAATTGAACTGTTATTACCGGAAACTTGAGGTGATAACTTTGCGAATTCCTGAAAACTTCTAGAGACGGTAGGAATTAATTCAATATCCTTTGCAGTAACGTTTTGTCCTGCGCCAGTTCTGTTGCTGGAAATAATAGCATTTTTTTCGCCAACAACTGTAATATCACCAAGCTCAACTGCTTCATCATACAGGGTAAAGTCTAATTTTAGATTCTGTCCTAATTGAAGCATTTGTCCTTCAAAAACCTGAGGTGTGTACCCGACAAAAGATACTGTTACCTTATAAGGCCCGCCTGTTCTAAGTGCATTGAGATTATATTTTCCATCAACGCGTGATGTAGTTCCATATTGTGTTCCAGAAGGTGTGTGAATTGCAATTATATTAGCTCCTGGTAACGCATCACCTTTGGAATCAACCACTGTACCATTCATAGCCGCTGTAGTAACGCCCTGTGCATAAACATTAGTTTGCATTAGAGACAATGTTACGATAAGCAACATGAATAACGTCAGCAATGAGTAACGATTAATCATATTTTCTCCTTTAGATAAATTAAGGGATAGTGCATTTAAGATAAGTCTACTAGTAAAATTTTTCTGCATAGCAAATATTGAATAAAGTATATTAGAAATATCAGGCTAAACACTTTTTTATGCAAGTAATGTTAACATTATTTTGAAAATTAATATTTTATTAATCTTGATTTAATGCTTGCTTTTAAATTTTATTTTGCTTTTTACATAATTTTGAAGATTTTTAATCAGGATTTGACCATTTTTATAATTAAAAAAAAATTAAATGATATGAACAGATTATTAAATTTATTATTTCTCTTAACAGTACTTTTCTTAAACTCATTGACCGTATTCGGACAGCCGAAAAATTATACAATTCTTGTTTCTTTTGATGGTTTTCGTTGGGATTATCCACAAAGAGGATTAACTCCTAATTTGGACAAAATTAAACAAGATGGAGTTAGCGCACTATCTCTGCAGTCGTGTTTTCCATCAAAAACATTTCCTAACCATTATTCAATAATAACAGGAATGTACCCTGAAAATCATGGCCTAATCGCCAACACCTTCAAAAACTCCCATACAAATCAAAAATACAGTTTATATGATTCAGCAATTGTAAGTGACCCAAAATGGTATAAAGGCGAAGCAATTTGGGAGACTGCAAAACGCCAGGGTGTAATTACAGCTAGTTATTTTTGGCCGGGTTCTGAGTTAAATGTTGATTATAGAAGACCTGATTATGTTGAACATTTTGTTTATTCAAGACCTTATGACGAACGCATTAACGGTGTATTAAATTGGTTGCAGCTGCCTTATGAAAAACGTCCACATTTTATAACATTATACTTTGATGCTACTGATACTTCTGGACATAATTACGGTCCAAACTCAGCGGAAGTAAATCAATCAATTGCAATGGAAGACAGCTTATTAGGCAAAATATTTTTAGGTTTAGAAAAATTAAATTTGCTCGATAGTACAAACGTTATCGTTATTTCCGATCACGGAATGACTGAGTTGAGTCCTAATAGAGTAATAAATATTGATGAACTTCTTAGTGGATATAACTATAAAACATCAGATAAGGGAACAATGATGTTTATTTATCCAAATGATAAAGAAAAGAAATCTGTTTATCAAAAATTAAAAGACTCAGAAAAAAATTATAAAGTTTATTGGAAAGAGGATATTCCGGATTATTTGCATTATAAAAACAATCCATTAGTTGCCGATATTATAGTAATTGCTGATTTAGGCTACAGTTTATTTGACGGGAAGGATCTTGAAAAATACTCAAACAATTTTCCTCTTGGCAACCACGGTTATGATCCTACATATCTGGATATGCATGGAATATTTTATGCTATAGGTCCAGATTTTAAAAATGGGTTTTCGACAGGAACAATACATAACATTGATATTTATCCATTGCTTGCAAAATTACTTCGTATCTTTCCTAATAATAATATTGACGGAAAACTTGAAAACATTGAATATTTATTAAAGTGATTTTTATATAAAGATGACATCTTTTTAAAAAGATGTCATCTTTACCATTTAATTAACAAATTCTAGGAATTTCAATTCATAACATTTTATTCGGTTAAAGGAAAAATTTTGAATCATCTTAATCTAAACTGCACTAAAGGAAAATTAAAAAACGGACTAGAATATATTTTATATGAGGATAGATCTTTACCTCTTGTTTCTGTAAACATCTGGTACAAAGTTGGTTCGGCCTATGAAACAAAGGGTAAAACAGGTTTAGCTCATTTGTTTGAGCATATGATGTTTCAAGGTTCGGAAAATGTTCCGAAAGAAATGCACTTCCGCTACATTCAGGAAGCAGGTGGAACCTTAAATGGTTCTACCTCTACAGACAAAACAAATTATTATGAGAAACTTCCTTCCAACTATTTGGAACTTGCACTCTGGCTTGAGTCAGATCGAATGGGTTATTTTTTACCGGCACTTACACAATCTAAACTGGAAAATCAAAAGGATGTTGTAAAGAATGAACGATTAGAACGTTATGATAATCAGCCTTATGGATTAGCGTGGGAGCTTATCAATACTAATCTATATCCGGAAAACCATCCATACAGCTGGTCAACAATCGGATTCCTAAAAGATATTGAAGGTTATACACTTGATGATGTAAAAAACTTTTTCAAAAAATATTATGCACCAAATAATGCTTGCCTAGTTGTTGCAGGAGATTTTGAGAAACAAAATGCCTTAGAATTAATTGAAAATTATTTTGGCACAATTAAGCCATTTGAATCAAATCACAAACCAGAATCAAAGAAAATAACCTTAAGCAAAAATATTATTGTTGAACATAAAGATAATGTTCAGCTTGATAGAATTTATCTTGCGTGGCATTCCGATTTAATTTTTGGAGAAGATGATTCATCTTTAGAAGTGGCTGCGGATATTTTAACAGGTTCTAAAAATTCACGCCTATATAAGAAATTAGTTTTTGATTTGCAGATTGCTCAGGATGTTACAGCATTTCAATATTCCGGAAAATTTGGCGGACAGTTTATGATTATTTCAACAGCTCAACCCGGAACTGATCTTAATGAGTTAA
The DNA here is from genome assembly GCA_963706055.1 of uncultured Ignavibacteriales bacterium. Classification (GTDB taxonomy): domain Bacteria; phylum Bacteroidota; class Ignavibacteria; order Ignavibacteriales; family Ignavibacteriaceae; genus IGN3. Next base: position 25,292 of record CAVPND010000035.1, read on the forward strand.
AAAAAATAATTTTAGAAGAAGTTCATAAGATTTCCTCTGAAGATGTTTCTGAAAGTGAGTTAGAAAAATCCAAAAATGGAATTAAAGCACAGTTTGTATTCGCAATGCAAAATCTGGATACAGTTGCAGATTATCTTAATCATTATAACTATTATTTAAGCGAACCAAATTCCTTTCAGCACGATTTAGAAAGATACAACAAAGTGGATAATAATTCTTTAAAGAGTGCAGTTCATAATTATCTGACTAAACCATTTGTTGAACTTCGCATCACCCCAAAGAAAGAACTTAAATGAATAGTAGAAATTCTAAACCTGAATTAAAATCGGAAATTAATTTCAGCTTACCAAAACCAACTGAATTTTCACTTAGAAACGGATTGAATGTTTCATTCCTTAAAAAAGACAAACTACCATTGGTAAGATTAAATCTGATGTTGAATGCAGGCAGTAAAAATGATCCTGATAATAAAAATGGATTAGCATACTTAACCTCGCTTGTTATGGATGAAGGCGTGGATGGTCTAACTGCATTACAGTTAAGCGATGAGTTTGATATACTGGGATCAAGTTTTAATATATCTACAGATAATGATCTTATAAATCTAAGCTTACAATGCCTTACAGAACATTTTGATAGATCACTGGAATTATTCAGTAAAGTTTTACTTAAACCTTCCTTTTGGTGAGGAGGATTTTTTAAGAGAAAAAAAGAAATTGATAACTAGAATAATGCAAAGCAAAGATGAGCCTGACTATTTAGCGGATCAGATTTTTGACATGATTGTTCTAGGAAAGTCAAACAACTATTCCTTTCCGGTTGCAGGGTATGAAGAAACAGTAAAATCTATTTCAGTTTCGGATATAAAATCCTATTATAACAAATATTTCTTTCCTGCTAATTCATCTTTAATTGTTGTCGGAAATTTAGATCAAGATGCACTTGAGAACCAACTAAATAAATATTTTTTAGATTGGAAAAAAAATCAAACGGATATCTCAATTTCAATTTCATCGGCTCAGCCACGCAAAAAGATATACTTATATCATAAAGAAGGCTCCGTCCAAACAGAGATCAGGGTAGGACACGTAACTGAAAAAAGAAACCAAGAGGATTTTTTTCAAAGATACTTACTTAATACAATTTTGGGGGGACAATTTACTAGCCGCATAAATCTAAATTTGCGGGAACGAAATGGATACACATATGGCGCAACATCTAAATTTCAATACTTTAAAGATACTGCGTTTTTTGAAGTCTCAACTTCAGTAGGGATTGAGAATACAGCAAATGCTCTAAAAGAAATCCTTTTTGAACTAGATACTATTCAAAACGGTGTTAGCGATTCTGAGCTTGATTTTGCAAAATCCTCCATAACAAAAAAATTTCCGCTCAATTTTGAAACTTATCGTCAGATTGCTTCTGGAATTGCAGGAAAAATATTATACGGCTTACCTGATAATTATTTTGAAAACTACATTCAAAATGTAAACTCGGTATTAAAAACAGAAGTTGAAAAAGCTGCAAACAAATTTATTTTGCCTGATAATCTTTCTATAGTTCTTGTTGGTGATAAAAACTCATTATTAGAAAAATTTGATGAACTTTCAATCGAGATCGCAGAAGTGGATTTATTTGGAAAGGTAATTTAATTTCATTTTCATTCAAGTTCATCTTCTAATTATAATATCCCCCGGATAAATAAATTTGTAACCTATTTTTCTATATGAAGGGATTAGAGTGGAGATTTTAATAAATTCATCAGCCTTAACTATTAATACCTTTTCATCTTTCTTCTGTACGGATAACATAAAATCCTGAAATTGGTCTTCAACATTAATGCTATTTGAATTTAGAGATTCAAGTTTATCTTTTGGAATTAAGAGAATTCCCCTTTTATTAAGCTGATTTTCAATAAATGAATATTTATTTGATTCATATAAATCAGATGTTTCATCAATAATAAAGAAAGCAGCTGAATAAAATGTTCCAACAATTTCCTTAATAGATCTTAACAACCTATCATCAGAATAATTGCTTGAAAGTTTAAATTCTAAATCTGTAATATCATCATTTAACATTAATGCAAATCGCTTACCTGATTTTGAAAAAGCTGATAAATGTTTTTTTGAATCTGAATTTGGAATCAGAACACAGTAGAATAGTTCGGGAATTTTCAAAAAATCAGTTAATAACTCATCATCCTGAAGTGGCAATTCCTCAACAAGAAATGAAATGGTGCCATATTCACGCGTTACATTTTCGTCATAATAAAACTCAGCAGCAAGCTTTAAGTTATTTTCTGATGATAATTTAAAAATTGTTTTTTTGGCTGAAACTATTTCTTCAGCATAAATATTTACGTCGAAATCCCAAAAAGTATTTTTTAATTCTAAATTTAAAAGATGTATTGAAACATCATTAGGAACCTTCACAATATAGGACGCATATAATGAATCCCCCGATATATTTTTTAATTTCTTTTTTGATATCCATTTATCTTCAAATCCAAAGTTTTTAAGTGCAGAATGAAATGATTCATCAATCTCAATTCCAGAAAGTGCTTCCCTGTTTTTAGGTTGTTCATCTTTGTCTAGATACTTATTGATTACAATGTTGCCAATTAATAAAACAACAACCAGGCTAAACACTATTAAAGCAATTTTTTGGGAAATAGTAGAATAAGACATTATAGTATAGTATAATTTAAAGTTTAAGACTTATTTCGGACAGGCTAAATTTTATAATATGAAAAACTAAAAAATTATTTATTTGTAAAATTCGGTTTTCGTTTTTCTAAAAACGCCTGTGTACCTTCTTTAAAATCTTCAGTACCGCAGCAAAGTGCGAACAAAGCCGCTTCAATATTTTGTCCTTCTTGTGATGAAACTTCATCAACAACTTTAATAGATTTTAAAGCAAAACGAATTGCTTGCTGCCCTTTTTCAGAAATCTTTTTAGCCATTTCAAATGCCTTGCTTTGCAATTCACTAAGTGGATATACTTTATTAACAAGTCCAATCCTGAGAGCTTCTGCAGCATCAATCATATCGGCAGTTAATATCATTTCTGCAGATCTGCCGGAATTTATTAATCTCGTCAATCGTTGTGTACCTCCATAACCTGGAATTATACCAAGATTAACTTCTGGCTGCCCAAACCTTGCATTTTCACTTGCTATTCTTATGTGACAGGAAAGGGCAAGTTCGCAGCCTCCACCCAGTGCAAATCCATTAATAGCTGCTATAACAGGCTTCTCAAATTTTTCTATCATAGAAAACACTGATTGACCAAATTCTGCAAACTTCTTTCCATCTAACATATTAAGTTTATTTATTTCAGAGATATCAGCGCCCGCCACAAATGCTTTTTCTCCACTGCCGGTTAGTATCACAACAAAAATACTCTCATCAGATTTTATATCTGCAAATACTTCGTTTAACTCTCTTAACGTATCGTGATTGAGTGCATTAAGTTTCTCTGGTCGGTTTAATGTGATGATAGCGATGTGTTCTTTTATATCAAATAGTAGATTTTTGTAACTCATAATACTCTCTCAAAAATTTATATATAAAGGTATTCTTATTTTTAGATCAACGGAGATAAACTGATTTGAAGGCACATAATTGTATGATGCTAACAACTCCATCATAAACATTGAAATGCCGGCACCAAAATTTAATCCAAACTTACTTTCATCATTTAGAAAATTAGTTTTGCCAGAATTTTGATCAAATTCATTTAATGTTTGAAAATATGTATAAGAAGCCGATGCTTGAATGATTGGCATAAACAAAACGATGTTTTCTAGTAGTGGGGGAAAATAATATCTCATCCCAATATTTACAGGAAGTGAGTTGGTATGAAAATTAGAGTATTCTGTTTCTTGAAAATAATTTTGTGACCCAGGATATTGCTCATAGCCTATATTAGCAAAAAGAAAAACCGGTAGAAACTCATTATCGGTATATGAAAATTCTAAATTTAATCCGTAACCAATATCTGTTGTATTGGCAAAATCTCCTACTGGCATCCTCAGTCCGGATCCAAATGCAACAAAAAATCCTGAGGCTCTGCTAGCAGGGGGTTTTTCTGCTAATCCTATGGTTGAAAAAAAGATTATAGAAAAAATTAATATTTTTAGAGATTTATTCATTGTATAAAGTTTCATAAATAATTTAATCAAAATTATTTAATTACACCGTTCGGTGAGTTTGAAAATATTATGACTTTCTCAGCTAACTTACCTCCGTAATTACCAGCCTGATAAACAAAATAACTTCCTAACAAAGACAATAAAATTAAAACACTTATAATTGTTCGATTTAATTTTTGTTTCCTGAATAGAAAGTATCTGCCTATTAGTATTATAAGAAAATACCATATTGTTAAGTTAGCAAACGTCTGATGTTTATCAAATATCTCTCTGCTCTCATTAGTCCAGCTATTTACAAGCTCAAAGGCTTGATTACCAGAAAGTACAGCAAAAACAGATCCAACAACTCCTATTACCAGAAATAAAAACGCTGCCTTAGAAAAAAAACTTTTTCTTGTAATAAATAATAATAGCTCCATAATCGGGTACAACATTAAAAATGCAATCGGAAAATGAACAACTTTCGGATGTATGCTTGCTAAAAATTCCATTTATTATCCAGCTAAAACAGAACCGCCGTTAACATTCAAAATCTCTCCATTAATATGCCTAGATAAATCTGAAGCCAGAAACATAATTGGTCCTGCAATATCATCAGCTGTTGCGATTCTACCTATAGGGATTTTTTTTATCTCCTCATCAAGGCTTTTCTTATTTGATAAAACACTATTTGACATATCCGTTAAAACCCAGCCTGGCGCAACGCTATTAACATTTATATTATAAGGTCCAAGTTCTGAAGCAAGTGATTTTGTAAATGAAATCATACCACCTTTAGATGCTGCATAGTGAGAATAATGCGCTTCACCTCTTTGTCCGGCGGTTGACGATACATTAATGATTTTACCATATCTTTTTAATTTCATAAAATGGCTAACATACTTTGTAAATAAATATGTTGATGTAAGATTCGTTTTTAAGGTTTCTTCCCATGCAGAAAGTTTTAACTTAGAAATTTTAGCTTCTTTCCAAATACCAGCATTATTAACCAATATATCAATTCTGCCAAAGTCTTTCAAAACCCCTTCTACAGTTTTTTTTATTTCATCTTCTTTATTAACATCTACTTTATAGGCCTTACACTTGGATATTTTAGAAAATCTTTTTTCCAATCTTGCTGCTAGAGTATTATTTAAATTATATGTAAATGCAACTGAAGCACCGGCCATACAAAAATATTTTACACAAGCCGCACCAATTCCTCTTGATCCCCCTGTTATTAATACTTTTTTAGAATTTAAATTAAACATACTTAATACTCCACTTTATATAAAAAAAGTCCTTTGGCCGGCACAGATTCAAAAGCTTCTTCCCGGTTTTGTGAATTAAATACTTCGATAATAAATTTTTCAGGTTCTGGCATTTGTTGTGCTTTTAGTAATGTTCCCACAATTGTTCTAACCATCCCGTGTAAATATCTACTTGCTTGAATAGAAAATAATAATAATTCACCTTTACTAGCCCAAAAAGCTTTATATACAGTGCAGTTTTTATTTTCTATCTCTTCATTTTTTTTACTAAATGAAGTGAAATCCTTTTCACCAAGAAATAAATAACAATACGGGTTAAGTTTTTTTAAATCAATATCTCGCGGATAAAAATATGAATAATTATTATAGAATGGTGTTCTTGATTGTGAGATTAGATACAAATAAGTTCTTTTTTTTGCATCAAATCGAGCATGAAAATCAAGATCAACTTCCACCATTGATGACACAACTATATCTTTTGGTAAAATTGAATTTAGTGAATGTTTAAATTTATAAATATCTATATCTGTTTCTGTTCTAAAATTTGCCACCTGCCCTATAGCGTGTACACCAGAATCAGTTCTACCAGATCCAATAAGATTAATTTTTTCTTTTAATAAAACTTCAATCGATTCAGTAATCTTTTGTTGAATAGATTGAGAATTTTTTTGAATTTGCCATCCAGAGTATTCAGATCCATCATACTGGATGATTAGTTTATAATTTTTCACATGTATAAATCATTAAATTGATATTTTAATTAGTAAAGATAACTTTCATTATAAATTATACCAATTACATGTTGCTAATAATCTAAACTTGAATTTGAGGTGCAAGATTGCTAATATGTAAATAATACTTATAACAATTAAACTATTCTTAGTATCATATTCTTTAATTTTTATAGAAGTTTTTCTATGTTTATTTGGTCTTAATTTTCAGTTTAGAATTAAAAAGTAATCTAATACGCTAGAAAGCGAAATTAACAAAATGCCCATGGAAAATTCTGACAAATATCGATTACTTTATGAAAACCTTCCAATAGTTCATGTTACGATAAATTTTGATTACATAATCACTTCGATAAATGAAAATGGTGCTAAAGAATTAGGTTACAAAGTTGATGAATTAATTGGTTCTCACATTTCCATATTATTTAAACCTCAAGAAGCAGAAAGAATAGAAAAGCAAGTTCAGTATGTTTTGCTAAATCCCAACAAGCAATCCGCGCACGAAATGAGAATGTTAAGAAAAGATCAGCAAGAATTTTGGGTAAGGGAAACAATTTATACAACTAGCAATCTCAATGACACAAGGGAAATATCTTTTGTATTTGACAATATAACTTATCAAAAAAATGCTGAGGCTAATGCAAAGAATTTAGCGCAGAGTCTTCAAAATATGTTGGATGCATCGCCTCTTGGTGTTCTTGTGTACCGGCTAGATGAGAATGATGATTTAATTTTAATTACTACAAATCAATCCGCAGTAAATATTCTGCAAATAGATGTGTATGCATTAATCTCAAAAAAAATTCAAGATATTTTCCCATCTTTAACTACAAATAATCTCATAGAAAAATTTAAATCTGTACTAAAGACAAATACTTCATTGCTGAATCAAGATTTATTTTATGAGGACATTCATTTTAAGGGCACTTATGAATATTCTGTCATTAAACTAACTGATAAAACAATAGCTATTTTCTTTACAGACATAACAGAAAAACATAAGGCAATTGAAGCACTTACTCAAAGTGAAATAAAATTTAAAACTCTTTTTGAGTCAGCAAACAGCTCGATTTTTCTAATTAAAAATGATCTAATAGTAGATTGCAATCAAAAATCATTGGAAATTTTTAATGGAAATAAAATTGATATTATCGGCAAAAATATTTTTCAATTTTTTCCATTTCAACAATCTGATGGATCAAGTTCAAAAATAAAATTGAAAGATAAAATAGAACAAGTTTTTGAAGGAATTACTCAGTTTTTTGAATTGCAGCCCATGAGATTAGACGGATCAATCTTTGATGCTGAGGTTAGTTTTAAGAAAATTGAATTGTTAAAGGAAACTTATTTACAAGCCATCATACGGGATATAACCGAAAGAAAAAAATCAGAAAAAATAATATCTGAACAGAAACGCGAACTTTTTACATTGATGAGTAATTTACCCGGCATGGCTTATAGATGTTCCAATAATCTTAATTGGACTATGGAATTTGTAAGTGAAGGGTGTTATCAATTAACAGGTTATAAAAAAGAAGAATTGATAAATGATAAAGTTATCAGCTATGCTAATTTAATCCATAAAGAAGATCAATTATTGGTTTATGAGACAGTTCAGAATGCAATAAATAATAATGAACAGTTTACAATGTTATATAGAATTAACACCTGTCAGGGAATAGAAAAGTGGGTGTGGGAAAAAGGCTGTGCAATTTATAATGATAACCGTGATGTTATTTGTCTGGAAGGTTTTATAACTGATATTACTGAGCGTAAACTATCTGAAGAAAAAATTAACATTTTAGCACACGCTTTAAAAAGTGTTTCAGAATGCGTATGTATTACCAATTTACGGGAAAATATTATTTTTATTAATAAATCATTTAGTCGTACGTATGGCTATTCTGAAAAAGAAATAATAGGAAAACCGATATCCTATATTAGATCAGCGAAAAATGATCCTTTGTTATTAAAAAAAATCTTTCCTGAAACATTGTCCGGCGGTTGGGCTGGGGATCTTCTGAGTAAAAGAAAAAATGGTGAAGAGTTTGTGGCAAGAATATCAAATTCGCTAATAACTGATGACTCAGGAAAACCTATCGCAATTGTATGCTTAAGCAACGATGTGAGTTAATAATTAAGTTCTTTTTAATGAAATAAGTATATAGAGAATCCAACAACTTTTTATAATTGATCAAATATTTATTAAGATTATTTAACATATACAGTTTTAATATTTACAAATTCTTTAATTCCAAATGGAGATAGCTCTCTTCCATAACCAGATTCTTTTATTCCGCCAAATGGTAGTCGCGGATCGGATTTTACAAAATCATTTACAAAACAACATCCAGCATTGAGTTTCTCTTTCGCGATATGCTCTCCCCTAATTTTATCTTTTGTAAAAACAGCGGCACCTAAACCAAAAATACTTTTATTGGCAAGTTCGATAGCATCTGCCTCATCTTTAGCCCTTATTAGTGCAGCAACCGGACCAAATAATTCTTCATCAAAAGCCGCCATACCTGGCTTAACATTTTTTAGTATTGTAGGCGGATAGTAAGACCCTTCTATTTCGGGAATTTTACCTCCAAGAATTAATTCTGCTCCTTGTTCAACACTTTTTAAAACTTGATTATGTAATTCATCTCGAAGCTGAATGCTGGCTTGCGGTCCTAAATCATACTTTTCGTCTAGTGGATTACCCATTTTTTTGACCGACATAAAATCTAAATACAATTTTTCAAATCTTTCATAAACACTTTCAACAACTATAAATCTTTTTGCTGCAATACAACTTTGTCCGGCATTTATTAGGCGAGAGTTTACACAAGACATAGCAGCCTTTTCCAAATCAGCATCTTCAAGAATAATGTAAGGATCGCTTCCGCCTAATTCTAAAACAGTTTTTTTAATCAAACTTCCAGCAAGAGAAGCAACTGATTTTCCTGCAGGAACACTTCCTGTTAAAGTTACGGCTTGTACTTTATTATTTGAGATAACTTCTTTTACATTTTTTGAAGTTACCAAAAGAGTTCGGAATAGATTTTCCGGAAATCCTGCTTTTCTAAAAACATCTTCAATTGCTAATGCACAACCGGAAACATTTGAAGCATGTTTTAATAATCCTGCATTGCCAGCCATCAAATTTGGAACAGCAAAACGAAATACCTGCCAAAATGGAAAGTTCCATGGCATAACTGCAAGTATTACCCCAAGAGGTTGATACGAAACAAAACTTTTTGATGCTTCTGTGATGATAATTTCATCAGATAAAAATTTTTCTGCATTCACAGAATAATAATCACAAACCCAAGCACACTTTTCAACTTCGGCTCTAGATTGTGCAATTGGTTTTCCCATTTCCATTGTCATCAAAACAGAATATTCCTCAGAATTCTCTCTCAGTACTTTTGCAGCATTCTTAATCAATTCTGATCGATGAGCGAATGAGGTTTCTTTCCATTCATTAAATGATTCATCTGAAAGTGAAATGATTCGCGATAGTTCTCCACTAGTCATTTCATCGTAAGATTTGAGAACTTTATTGTTTGTAGGATTGATTGAAGTTAACATAATATAATCAATATTTTTTTATGACGTTCTTTTTATTACCACGATGGTTTTATCATCTGTATAAGATCCGTTTTTAGAAAACTTAATTACATCTTCTAAAATTTCAAGAGCAATTTCTTTTGGAGATTTATCTTTAAGTTTTTTTATCATCATCATCAATCGTTTCTCTTCATAAAATTCAAATTTTGTATTTGCGGCTTCAGTAATTCCATCTGAATATAGAACAAGTATATCATTTAGATAGATGTTAATATTTTCAATAAAGTACTTAGATTGCGGTGCAGGTCCCAAAACCGGTCCTGTTGGGTGTAGCAGCTCGATTCTATTTTTTGCACTTTTATAAAACATAGGTGGATTATGTCCGGCATTAGCATACAGGAATAACCCATTCTTATTTGTTGTAAGTTCACCGTAAAATAAAGAGGTGAACTTATCATCTTCAAATATTTTGTTAACAAGTTCATTCATCCGCTTTAAGATTAAAGAAATTTTGATCTCAAAAGTAGTTGCCATTCTTAGAGCACCGGAAACATACATTGCTTCCGCAGCTGCTGCTACTCCTTTGCTTGCTGCATCACCTATAGTAACTCCAATTCTATCGTTGTTATCTCCAATATCCAGGTAATCAAAAAAATCTCCACCAACAATTTCAGCAGGATCAGTAATTCCATAAATATCAAAATGATGAAATTTATACTCATGCTCAGGTAAAATACTTTTTTGAAGCTGTCTTGCCTTGTCTATATCAGCCTTTAAAAGATTTGCACTTAATGATATTTTTCTTTGTTTTATTTGAGAAGTTAATGCAGTTGAAATAATGCTAAGATTTATTCTTAACTCGTCATCTATATTTTTAGCGTTAAGGGCCAGCACATATTGATAGAAAGGTTTCCCACGTAATTTAGATTTATGTCCGACACCTGAAGCAGAATACTTGAAGATTCCTTTTTTTCTCAATGCTTCAATTGTCTCGTGTCCAAGGATTGTTCTTGATTGCGCCAACTGCTCAAATACCGGATATTCTAATGCCCGTATTACAAAGTTTTTTTCAATCTTTTCCATTTTCCCGGTCTGGTAAAGAAGTTTATATCCTTCTATTTCTGGATAAAGTTTCCAAATTCTACCGCCCGTAAAACTCGTCGCCGGATCGTGTACAATTTCATTAATTACTGTAGTGAGCATCTCTTCATCGGATGAAAATTTTTGCGATGCTATTGTCTCAACTGTTTTATGTAGTTTTTTTTGATTCAATATTTGCTTTCAAAATTATTCGCTATAAAAATCTATCATTTGTTTTATTGCGCGTTTACAAACAGGACAAAAATTATCAACAGAAATTGATTTCATTGAGCAATCCTGCATTGGACGGTAAACACCTTCAGCAACATATCCTCCGCCTTCATAAACACCAACTATATTTTTATTTTCTTTTATTGCCGGAGTTGGAACCGGGGTTTTACTATCAAGCATTTTCTGCCACTTTGATTCAAAATTAACGAGCGTTGTCAAATTAGGATCAAGTGGTTCAACATCAAGTGGATAAAATTCATTGTAAGCGACATCGGAAGTATAATACTCATCCCCAAGTCCTGCAAATCCGTGTCCAAATTCGTGTGTGAAGATATATTCACTGTAATTGTTATCGCTTACACAAACCGAGTAGTGATTGTAAATTGCACCCCCACCATATTTTTTTGTATTCACTAAAATAAAAATTTGATCATAAGGAGCGTTAGATGCAATGCTTCGTAAATCTTTGTTATCACTTGTCATTAAGTAACGATCAAGATCAAACATATAAAACTGAGAATTTACAATTGTATTCTTCCAAATATTGTCAGCAGGAATATCTGTCCCACTTTCTTTTGAAGGAGCCTCTATACCCCAAATATTGAACTTATTTTTATGTTCTTTGTAAGGGGAGGCATTAAATAAAAATTCCGAAAATTTATTACAGTCTTTTTTAAACTTGTTCATTTCTTCTTTGGTATACCCATCTGGAATTATTACGATATCCACAGCATTTTCAGAATTATCACTACTAATCACTTCAAATTTTGGATAATCATATGTTCTTTCTTTTTTAACAAAATAGCTATTTGGATTAAGAACATATTCAAATTTCTTATGCAAAATATTTTTCTTGTCTCTTGAATAGAATTCTACTTTAACATTGTTTTTTGGATAAGGGAAAACTATAGTTTCACTAAAACTCTTTATCGTTTGCTTTGCTTCATCAGTTGTTTGCCACTCACTAAACAAAGTTGCATAAGTACGAGAATAAATTTCTTTTCCTGAATCATAATCCTTTACAACAAACTTATATTTACCGTAATCAAATTTATCAAGCAGATTTTTTTTTGATCCTCCCCAATAAGGTTCTTCAATTAATTCATCAATAGAATAAGAATCTTCCGTTGAATTACCTGTGTGATAATAGTCCAATCTTAAAGTTTTATCTTCAAAGTACTGGCTAAAATTTATCTGTGAGTATGATAGGTTGGTGATCAATATGATCAGAAATAATAATATTTTCATAATTTAATATTCCGATAAAAGAGTTTTTATTTGTTGTTACTCTCGATGATTAAAATTGCAAAAGCGTATGTAATTAATGAATAGTCATTTCGAAAGCGCGTTAGCATGAGAAATATTCTAATCTAAACTTAAAGATTTCTCCCTTTAGTCGAAATGACACTTACCGCTTACCATTTATATGGTAGATTTAGTTACGAATCTAAAAAACTTTTCTGGACCCGGGCTTAATTAATTCTAATTTTCCCTCTCTGCAAATCGCACAATCTTCTGGTGGATACGAAACTGCATTTAATCTTAGTGAAGGGAAAAATTCATAACCAAAATCTACTTTGCCATTACTGCGATCAACAATACTTCCTATTCCTACTACATCAGCACCAAATTTGTTAACAATTTCAATCACTTCAAAAACTGATCCGCCTGTTGTAACCACATCTTCACAAACTAAAACATTTTCACCTTTGGATAATGAAAATCCTCGGCGCAAAGTCATTTCTTTATTTTCTCTTTCAGTAAAGATTGAGCGTTTGTTTAATTGACGTGCTACCTCGTATCCAACAATCATTCCGCCCATCGCTGGTGCTATGACAGTATCGATCTCATACTCCTTAAAATGATTTGCAATCAAGGAACAAATTTGCGAAGTATAATCTGGATACTGCAAAACTTTTGCACACTGAAAATATTGGTTACTGTGTCTGCCTGACGTCAGTAAGAAATGTCCTTCCAACAGTGCTTCGGTACTTTTAAATATTTTGATTACATCTTCATTATTCAAGTTCATCAAGATAATCCTCCAAAACTCTTATTGCTTTTGAGTCATTTAATTCCTTTGCTATACGCAAACCTGTTCGATAATAAAATTCAGCATCCTCAACTTCGTTGTTATTTTCTTTAAGGTTTCCATAAGTAATGTATGCTTGAACATACTTAGGATCTTTTTTAATTAAATCCTTTAAATACACTTCTGCTTCTTCATCCTCATTATTTTTTAAGTACTCTTTTACAATACTGTAAATAACATCCGGATCTAATGGGTTTTCATCGTATTTATCAAAGAGTTCATCGAGCCGCGTACTCATTTTCTTCTTTCCTCTATTTTTTGTGCGAGCGCAAAATCTTTATCCGTTACTCCGCCGGCACTGTGAGTTGATATTGTTATTTTAACTTTATTCCATGCAAACATTAAAATGTCAGGATGATGATCCATTTTTTCAGATTCCATTCCAACTGTATTTACAAAAGATAAAGCTTCAATAAAATCCTTAAACTGAAATTGTTTTGAGATAGACTCACTCTCAAAATTCCATTCAGAAAATTTTGTAAGCTTATCATTTATTTGATTCTGGTTTAATTTACTCATCGTTTACCTGTGGATTTTAAGATTGTGTTGTAAAAATAAACAAAAAAAAGCGCATCCTAAAGAATGCGCTTAAATAGGCATTAAAAAAGAATTTATTAATTCTCACCCAAATCAGTTTTTTCCGGTTCAACATTTGGATCCGGATGTTCTAATGATTCATCAAAGTAAACTAAGTCTTCAGTATTTTCTACGTGCTTGGCTATAATTGTTGTACCTTCTTTAAATGAACCACGCAATATTTCTTCAGCTAAAGGATCTTCAACATATTTTTGTAATGCTCTGCGCAAAGGACGGGCACCAAATTTTTCATCAAAGCCTTTATTAACTAAAAATTCTTTTGCACTTTCATCAAGCTGCAGAGTTAACTTGTTTTCTTTTATGTTTGTAAGCAGATCTTTTATTTCTATGTCTATAATTTTGTAGATATCTTCTTTATCAAGATTTCTAAATACTATTGTGTCATCAATTCTGTTTAAGAATTCAGGATTGAACAATCTCTTCATCGCTTCTTCAACTGTATCTTTCAAACTAGAATATTTATCAGCTTTGTCATCTCCGCCAAACCCGAACTTACTGATATTTTTTATGTCCTTGGTTCCAACGTTAGATGTCATAATGATAATTGTATTTTTGAAATCAACTTTTCTTCCAAGCGAATCTGTTAAAGTTCCATCATCAAGTACTTGAAGCAGTAAACTAAAAATATCCGGATGTGCTTTTTCAATTTCATCAAACAGAACAACTGAATAAGGCTTACGTCTAACTTTTTCAGTCAGCTGTCCGCCTTCTTCATATCCAACATATCCGGGAGGCGCTCCAACTAATCTTGAAACAGAAAACTTTTCCATATACTCGCTCATATCAATTCTTACAAGCGCATCTTCACTATCGAATAAATATCTTGCAAGAACTTTGCATAATTCTGTTTTACCAACTCCGGTTGGACCCAAGAAAATAAAACTTCCAATAGGACGATTTGGACTTTTTAATCCTGCACGAGTTCTGCGAATTGCTTTTGTAAGTTTTTGTACAGCTTCATCCTGTCCTACAATAGACTGAGTTAACGCATCAGCCATCTTTAATAATTTTTCAGATTCTGTTTGCGCAATACGATTAACAGGAATTCCAGTCATCATTGCAACTACGGTTGCAATATCATCTTCACTTACGTCGTGTACAATGTCTTTTGTTTTTGTGTCCCATTCACGTTTTGCAGTTTCTAAATCTGAAAGAAGATTTCTTTCCTTATCACGCAAGCGTGCGGCTTCTTCATAATCCTGCATTTTAACAACACGGGCTTTATCTTTTTTTACACCCTCAATTTCTTCTTCAAGGTCGAGAACATCTTGCGGTACTTCAAAGTTGCCCATATGAACTCTTGATCCCGCTTCATCAATTACATCAATGGCTTTATCGGGAAGATGACGATCTGTAATATAGCGGTTACTAAGTTTAACCGCGGTTTGTATAGCTTCTGATGAGTATCTTACACGATGATGTTCTTCATACTTGAATTTTATATTCTCAAGAATCTGAAGAGTTTCATCATAAGTTGGAGGATCGACCATAACTTTCTGGAATCTTCTATCAAGCGCACCATCGGTTTCTATAAATTTTCTGTATTCATCTAAAGTTGTGGCACCAATACACTGTATATCACCGCGTGCTAAAGCAGGTTTAAACATATTTGATGCATCGAGTGAGCCGCTTGCGCCGCCGGCACCAACAATTGTATGAAGTTCATCTATAAAAAGTATAACATCTTCAGCTTTTTCAAGTTCATTCATCAAAGCTTTCATTCTCTCTTCAAACTGTCCGCGGTATTTTGTTCCTGCAACAAGTCCAGCAAGATCTAAAGTAACAACTCGTTTATCCTGCAAAGTTCTTGGAACTTTTTTCTGAATGATCCGAAGTGCTAAACCCTCTGCAATCGCAGTTTTACCAACTCCGGGTTCTCCAATTAATACTGGATTGTTCTTTTTTCTTCTGCTTAAAATTTGAGCAACTCGTTCAATTTCCTTTTCTCTTCCAACAACAGGATCAAGTTTATCTTCTAATCCAAGCTTTGTTAAGTCTCTGCCAAAATTATCCAATACAGGAGTTTTGGTTTTATCGCTTTTCTTATCCATTGATGGCGGAACTTTTTGTCCCGGATCTTTTGGATTTTTTGCACTTAACATAGAGTTAAGTTCTGATCGAGCAGAATCATAAGTAACATTAAACTGATGTAAAATTTGTGTTGCAATGTTATCTTCATCTCTAAGAAGAGATAGGAGAAGATGCTCAGTTCCGATAACATCAGCCTTATATATTTTGGATTCTATTTGGGTAATCTTTAAAACTTTTTCCGCTTGTTTTGTCAGCGGAATATTTCCGATTGTTAAGGTTCCGCCTGAAGTTCTAACAGTATCTTCAATAGCTTTTTTTAGTTTAACTAAATCGCTATCAAGATTTCTTAAAATTCTCACTGCAACTCCCTGACCTTCACGTATGATACCAAGAAGCAAATGTTCAGTTCCAATATAATCATGTCCAAGTCTAAGCGCTTCTTCCCTGCTAAGTCTAATTACATCCTGCAATCTATCTGAGAAATTTCCGTCCATATAACTCCTTAATTTGATTAAAAGTAAAACAAATTCTTCTCAAAATTCGTTTCACAATTGAAATATAACAATAACTGAAGACCCATATCAAGCCAGCATAAAATGAATATTGCGATTATATCCATTTTTTACAGTATAGTATTTAAAAGTTGCAATTCAAATGCCAGTACATTTGGTTAAAATTTTACATAATTTGAAGCAAGAAAGAAAAATTATTCTGCAATAACGATAATATACCTGTCATAAAATCTTACACTTGGTCATACGGGCACATTTGATGGCAGAGATCGCTTTTGCAGTTTATTAAATATTAACTAATATATCAAAAAATATAGGGAGTATAGATGGAAGCTGTAACAGGATTATCAGTCGTAATAATTATTGCGGTTGCATTATTCTTGGTTCTCTTTCTTTATTTCGTTCCGCTCGGATTATTTATTACTGCATACTTCTCAGGAGTAAAGGTAAAAATAGTTCGTGATTTAATAGGAATGAGATTAAGAAAAGTACCACCGGTGCTAATTGTAAGAAACATGATTACCGCAACAAAAGCGGGTCTAACAATTGATCAAGCAAAACTTGAGGCGCATTATCTTGCGGGTGGTAATGTTACAAAAGTTATTAACGCACTTATTTCTGCAGATAAAGCAAATCTGGGATTAACATTTGAACGCGCAACAGCAATTGATCTTGCAGGACGAGATGTACTTGAAGCCGTTAAGATGTCTGTTGTTCCAAAAGTGATTGAAACACCAATGGTTTCAGCAGTTGCTAAGGATGGAATTCAACTTAAGGCAATTGCAAGAGTAACTGTTCGTGCAAACATAGAACGATTAGTTGGTGGTGCCGGCGAAGCAACAATACTTGCAAGAGTTGGTGAAGGAATCGTGTCTACAATCGGTTCAAGTCTTTCACACAAAGAAGTTTTAGAAAATCCTGATAAGATTTCAAAATCAGTTTTAGCAAAAGGATTGGACAGCGGAACCGCATTTGAAATTCTTTCTATAGACATTGCTGATGTTGATATTGGTCAAAACATCGGTGCAATATTACAAACAGATCAAGCAGAAGCTGATCTTAAAGTTGCACGGGCAAAAGCTGAGGAAAGACGAGCGGCTGCAGTTGCAACTGAACAGGAAAACATAGCTGAAGTTTCGAAAATGAAAGCCAAAGTTGTTGAAGCTGAGGCTGAAGTACCTCGTGCAATTTCAGATGCTTTTAGAAATGGGAAACTTGGTGTAATGGATTATTATAATCTTAAAAACATTCAAGCAGATACAGACATGAGAACATCGATATCACAACCGGAAGAAAAGAAAAAAACCGATGGATGATTTATTTCAATATCTCATTTACGGTATTTTGATTTTTAGCTTCTTAAGCTCTTTCTTTAAAAAGAAAGGGCCGCCGAAGCAAAATCCTTTACCGAGAGAACAGGAAACTGATTCAATTTCTTATCAAGAAAAAAGCACGAGCCTGAACTCTGATGTCGCGGTTAAGAAGAATGAGGAATATGATATACTGCGTGAGCTGGAAAATATGTTTAAGGGTAATTTAAAAATCCCTGATCAGCCAAGACCAAAACAAGTTGATCCTTATGATGTTTATCGAATCTCGCGAAATAAAAGATAAGAATCTTGATCTTATTGTTGATGAACGAATGCAGCAAAGTGTTGAGGATAAAAATCCAATTGGTGCCAGAAAAACTTATGATAGAAACATGCAGTACAAAAATACTCCCGTTTCAAAGAAAACATATAAGGTCGACGCTAAAATTGAAGCAAGTGCAAAGGAGTTTGAAAGAGTTTTGGAAAGTACACGTAAACGTAAAGCTACAATTTCCGAGTTCAATCGTAAGTTAAAAAATCCAGCTTCTGTTAGAGAGTATATTCTTTTTTCAGAGATTTTAGGAAAGCCAAAAGCACTGCGTAGATGAACCAAAAAAAATATACTTTAAAGAGACTTGGTAATACGGGCTTAGTTCAGCAAACGGACGAAGCCCGTTTTACAATTAATTACCGTGAAGAGTTAAATGCTTCGCAGTTTGAAGCCGCGTCTGCCGTTAATGGTTGTTATCTAATTATTGCGGGCGCAGGAACAGGTAAAACTCGTACGTTGGTTTTTCGTGTTGCAAGATTAATTGAACTTGGGTTATGATCCAAATTCGATTTTACTTTTAACTTTTACGCGCAAAGCTGCAAATGAAATGATGAAACGCTCATCAATGCTGCTTGATGATAGATGCTCAAAAATTCGTGGCGGCACATTTCATTCGTTTGCAAATCTTACTCTTAGAAAATATGCAAAAGTAATCGGACTTGATTCGTCCTTCACGATTCTTGATCAGGGTGATAGTGCTGATGTGATAAATCTTATTCGCTCACAGGATGGATTCATCACAAAAGAAAAAAGATTTCCCAACAAACAAACTCTCAACAAAGTTTTTAGTTTAAGTGTAAACACTGGAAGAAAAGTTGAGGAGATAATTGAAAATGATTATCCGCATTTTATTCCTTTGTTAGATAAAATCTTAGAGATTCAAAAAATATTTACAGAGTATAAACGCCGAAACAATCTTCTTGATTATGATGATCTGTTAGTTTACTTACGTGAGTTTCTCCATAAGGGCGGTCCTGCAGTGAAAGCTCTTCTTTCAGAAATTAAATTTGTAATGGTTGATGAGTATCAGGATACAAATCATTTGCAATCTGAAATTGTAAAAGGATTATCGCAGTATAGTAAAAATGTTATGGTAGTTGGTGATGATTCACAATCAATTTATTCATTTCGTGGTGCGGATTTTCACAACATAATGCAGTTCCCAAAACTTTTTGAAGATGTAAAAATTATTAAGCTGGAAGAAAATTACAGAAGTGTTCAATCTATTTTAGATTTTGCAAATCGTATTAACGAAGCAGCGATCGAAAAATATAAAAAGGATCTTTACACAAGACGCGGCAGCGGGCAACTACCGAATATTGTTGCGGCATCTACAGAAAATCTGCAATCAAAGTTTATTGTGGAAAAAATTCTTGATCTAAGAGAAGAGGGTGTTCCTTTAAAAGATATTGCAGTGCTTTTTCGTTCTTCTTTTTTTTCGTTTGATCTGGAACTTGAGCTTGCAAAAGCAAACGTTCCTTTCCAAAAGTTCGGCGGAATGAAGTTTGTTGAAACTGCTCACGTTAAAGATGTAATGGCATTTCTTAGAATTGCCGTTAATCCAAAGGATGTTATTAGCTGGTACAGAGTTTTGCTTTTACACGAAGGCATTGGACCTAAAACTGCTCAAAGAATATTGGATGAACTGGCAACTGCAAGAATTACAATTAAAGCTGAGCCCGATCAACAACCCGGATTTAAACATCGCAATCTTGGTAGATTGTTTTATTTGTTATACGAACTTCAGAAAAAGAAATTGCTTCCATCTGAAATGGTGCAGAAAGTTTACGATTATTATTGGGATCTATTCAAAGCAAACTACGACGACTGGAATAAACGAAAAAAAGATTTAGAAATTTTCCAGAACATAGTTGAGAATTACACTTCGGTTGATTCCTTACTTTCAGATATGGCAATTGAACCGATTATTGAAAGCGTTGTTGATGTTGAGGCAACTGATACAGAAGAAGAATACGTAACTCTTTCCACCATTCATTCGGCAAAAGGATTGGAATGGCATTCTGTTTTTATTATTCACGCTGTTGAAGGTTACTTCCCTTCCTCACGGTCTGTTGAAAATCTTGAAACTTTAGAAGAAGAAAGAAGATTGATGTACGTTGCCTCTACACGTGCTAAAAATAATTTATTTATTACATATCCAATGAACCTTTACGATCGTGAAGCTGGGATGACACTCTCAAAACCATCACGATTCATTTCAGAAATTACTCCAGATTTAGCAGAAGGCTGGCTGCTGGAAGAAGATTTTTAATTCACACCAGTCATTACGAGGATAGCATAGCCAGTCGAAGCAATCTATTAAATTATTTTACAGATCACTTCATTTCGATCGTGATGACAATCTTAAAAAAGCAAGTTATAATGCTCGCCATTTCGTTTAGAGTCTTTAGTATTACTTATTTCATCAGCAACATTTTCCTGCTTAGTCTATTCTGGTTAGTATAAATAGAATAAACATAAACTCCACTTGGTAAATTTTTAGCATTAAAATCTATCTTATAATTACCTGCTGTTTGATAGCCATAATTTAGTTCAAAAACTTTTTCACCAAGTAAATTAAAAACATTGAACTTTACATCTGAGGCTTGAAATAATTTGTATTCAATTTTTGTAGACGGATTAAATGGATTGGGATAGTTTTGATACAATACAAAATTGTTTGCGTAAGAATCATCTTTTACAGCACCATATTGCAAATGAGTTGGTACCCCAAACAATTGGATGTGGCCATCAATGCTGTCTTCCCAAACTGTATAAACAACTATTCCACTATTATCCGCACCGATAGGGCCAACTGCAAGCTGTGAGTTTGTAATTGAAACTTGGTGAAGACTATCCAAGCCCCACCATCCATAATCATACAAATCAAAACGCACTTTTGTTGTTTCATTGTTTTTTACAAGATATGTATGCGGGAAATACAATTCAGGATCAAAGATTTTTTGCTTCTCATTTTTACCTACAATCAATAATGCATATAAATCAAATGAAGAAAGGTTTCCCTCGTGCTGTATGGGAATTTCATAAATAAATGGAGGTACAGCCCAATTATCTATTCCAAAAATTTTTCTTTGTCCATCCAGCGTATCTTCATAAGTAATGTTCCAAAAGGAATAGCCTAAAACCTGGGAGGAAAGATTAGAACAATCGCATGCATCTAACAATGATACTTCTTCCTGCCAATCACTTCCAGCAGGTTTAAACCTACTAACAATACTTTTTAAGTTTGCTGTATCAACTTTAATGGCAAATGCATACACACCATCCTGCACACCCCAATATTCAATCATAGTTCCGGCAAAATCTGAGTAATAAAAATTAGAATTATTTCTAAATAAAACTTTTTCATTATTGTATTGGGTTCCATAAGTAGTAAAAACTATTTCATCCCCTCTCTTGTATAGAATATTTATCGAATCTTGAAATCCATACATGGACTGTATTATCTGAGGGAGTTCTTCATTTGCGGGTGTATTTGCTATATACCTCAATTCACCCCAGGTACTATTACTGTCCGGTAAAACGGCAATGTCCCAATTGCTACTTCTATCAGTTTGAAAAATCAGCCCAACATTTCTTTCAAAGGATGGATTGATATCCATATGATTACCAAATGTTAGCGCAACAGTATCACTAAAACTCTGTTCATCTGAATTATAACTAACCTGGTAAATATTTGAGGTACCGTTCTTGTGCATTTCAAAAAATATAGGTGGATATGATCCAAACTCATCTTTGTAGATAAATGGATTCCTCGCATCAAAATCACCAGTTGTGATTTGTCTGATAAAATTATTTTGCGGCAGGATAACACTCTGAATAAGAAAGCAAATAAATAAAATTTTACGTTCCATAATAAGCCCCTTATAAAATGCTATTCGAAACGTAATGAATTAATATAAAAAAAGCGAGCCAAATGGCTCGCTTTAATTTTGTCATTCCGAACTTGATTCGGAATCTCATAAGTCAGACCCTGAAGCTAATTCAGGGTGACAAGAACTATTTCATCAACATCATCTTTCGAACAGCTTTAAAGTTTCCTGCTTCTATAGAATAGAAGTAAACACCACTTGATAAGCGTGAAGCATTAAAGTTAAGTTCATAACTTCCAGCTTTCATATTACTGTTAACAAGTGTTGCAACTTTTTCACCGAGTAAGTTGAATATTGAGACGTTTACAAATCCATCTTGTGCTACGGAGTACTTAATTAATGTACTAGGGTTAAATGGATTTGGATAGTTTTGTTCTAAACTATATTGTGCCGGTCCGGTTACATCAACATTAATTTCAGTTGAATATTCATAAGCACCGTTAAAATCAACCTGCTTTAATCTATATGCGTATTTACCAACTGCGATTTTAGAATCTGTAAACGAATAAGTTTTTGGTTCTGTTGTTGTTCCAAAACCGGTAACATAACCAATTTTTTCAAATTGATTATTTGCTGATTTTCTTTGAATTTCAAATCCGTTGTTGTTTAATTCAGTGGCTGTATTCCAGTTTAAGTTAACGTTATTACCTGAAACACTAGCAGTGAAGGAGGTAAGTTCCACTGGTATAATATCTCTGAATAAATATGTTGTTGCATTTTCAATTAAATCCGCAGCAAGTGCCTGATCTGACACAAGAGAAATCGCAAATGCAAAGAAAATATTTCTACAAACATTAGGATTATCGTTTGGATTATGAACAATAATTGAAGCATTTGCTTGAACAGTTGTACCTGACCAGTTTGCAATTCTTGTTACACCAATTTTATTCAATACGGTCATCTCATCTCTGGCACCAAAAGATGTACTGCCATTAGTAACTGTAATAGGACCAGTAATTGTATTCGGTGTCGTAAAAATTGGGTGAGTTGGTGTTACCAATACTAAATTATTGTTTGATCGATCACTGACCCATGAACTGTCATTTAAAACATTTTGTCTGAATAATGGATCAAGATCAGTAGTTGTTCCAGATTTTCTATAAATATATCCTACTTCACCACCCTCAACAATTGTTTTACCACCAGCTAAAGTCCAGTTGGTAATTGCTGTTCTTTTTGCAGCATCGCCAAACATAGTTCCTGAATTATCTCCTGCAGCAAGAATAACAAGATCATAATTGTTAAGATTTGCAGTATTTAAAGAAGCCCAGGTAACTTCTTCAACTAAATACCCCAAAGCAGTAAGGGTTGTATTAAACAATGTTGCTGATGCACCCAAAGGTATGGATTCATCAATAACACCACCTTTATCTGGTGAAATTCTATTTGATAAAGTCACATTATCATCAACTACTAAAACAAGACCTAGAACATCAATAATAGTAAATGAATTATAACCTGAAGCAGGGCTATAACCAACATTACTTTGTGATGAGTTGTCGGTTGCTTTAATTCTATATTCAACTAAATCACCAATTGCAGCCGAACCAGTAAACGTACCCTTATATGTGCTGCCACTTACAAATGGCATCGGAAAAGTTACCACTGTACCACCGTTAAGTTTAAATTCACATTCAACAGAAGCAACACCAATGTTGTCAGTTACGTCTGCAGAAACATCAATTGGCCATCTTAATTGTGCTGTGTTGCCAATTGCAGTGTGGGTGATTACAGGTGCTATAACATCCGTTGCAGCATTAAATGTAAAATAATTTGTTGGCGCACCGCCAGGTAATGTAGATCGGAATCCCTGGTTATCTTCAGCAGCTAAATAATAATTATAAACTGCGTTTGCACCATTTCCAGGAATATTTGCTGTATAATTATTGCCACTAGTGTTTGTCATAACAACACTATCAGTTAATGCTCCAACTCCTCTACCCCAGTATAATTTTATGCTTCCAGCAACCAGAGGATTTACAGATGATACAACTGCATTAACTACATACGGACCCGTTAAATTCTCAGTGTTCGTTAAAGCAGTGTGATCAATAGAAGGACCAAATGTAACTTCGGTTATCCAGGCTTGATAATTACCTGTTCTATCTTCAGCCCAAAATGGATAAGCTTTATTATTTGCTGAAACTATACCGATGTAGTCTCCTTGATAACCAGAAGCTAAACCAGAAATGGGTTTTGGTCTAAAGTTAGCATCGCTAACTTGAAAGTTATCAAATGTAACTCCACCATCACTTGAGGTAGCCATAAAAACACCAGTACTATCATTAGTTGTATTTCTATTATCAAAGAAAACAATATTTAATTGTCCAGTATTTTGATCAACTGAACACCAAGGATAATATTGTTCTTTACCATTATTTAATGCGTCATTATTAACTCTTACAGGGCCGGTCCAGGTTGTTCCGTTGTCGGTTGATTTTAGACAAACGATATCTGGATCAGTACCCGCAGGGGTAACATTAATTTGTGGCCAAACAATGTATATATTACCGTTGTTTGCTCCTCCAGTACGATCTACTGACATTGAAGGGAATGAAGAAACTCGGATTGAAGTTGGTTTTAGATTACCTCTAATACCAAAATTTACCGCACTATATATTCTTGTTTTTGTCCATGTTGCTCCACCATCTGTTGATTTTGCAAATCCAATTGCATCCTCACCACCAGGCCATGCATCATAAATAACAAAAGTAACGTATACTTCACCATTCGGACCAGTTTGAACATTACAACCCTGAGCATGACTGCCAGGTGAAAGTGAACCGCTCAAATTGACAAGTGTACCCCAGGTTGTGCCAAAATCTGTAGAAGATTTAAAGACAATCTGGTTGTTATTTGCACCGCTGTTAAAATCAGTCCATGTATTATAAACTCTATTTACATAAGGACTAGTTGGCTGTTTATCAACCATAAGATGATTTTTATCATCACTTGTTAATGAAGAAACAACTGAGGAAGTCCAAGTTGCACCGTTATTAGTAGATTTTGCAACACCCATTCCACCAGAACCAGTTATGTATCCTTCATAAAAATATCCATTTGGTCCTATAGCAGAAGATGGGTCACCATAATTAGTTGCTCCAAATAACGGTTGAGGATTATTAGCGCCACCCCAGGTAGTTCCGCCATCTGTAGTCCAGTAAACACCAGTACCCCATATAGTTGAAAAAGGCCAATTAGTTGCATTAGCTCCGGCAAATAAAATATTAGAATTTGTTGGATGAATATCAATTGATAATTCAGATTGAGTAGTATTTGAACCAGGGAAAATTCTATAGTTAGGCATTACCAGAACATCAGTCTCTCCAAAATCATATTTTTGAAAAATTGGTGGTCCGGGGATATAATTGTAATCTGATTGAACTTGTGGTACTACGTTTTTATCCGCATGAATTCTTGACCATTTAATTTCAGTATCAACATTACTTTGTGCAAAAGTTGAAGATGAAAGAAGGCCAAAAAAAACAGTCGTAACAAGTATAAAAAGAAACGCTCTTTTCATAATGACTCCATTCTGGTTATTTGATAATGATTAGTTGTTAGAGAAACTGATTCTATGGGGTTAGATAGTATACTATAATTCATATAATAATTTATTAAATAGAAAGTTTTAAGATTAAACTGTGTGAAAAAAAAGAAATGCTATCACATCAAGAATATCTACAACTATCAATATGTAAAAAGATTAGTATTATTTTGAACTAACTTATATGAAAATAATTTAATTTACTATATCTGACTTAAATTATTTATATTTTTTTTAATGAACTTGAATTTTGGATTTGATAACAATTACATATTTAGAAATAATTTTATTCCTTCTGGCAGCAATTAATGTTTACAAAGGGTTCGTTTTTCAACTAAGCAGAAAATTTACGGCAACTTCCAAGCCAAGATTATCAATTGTTATTGCAGTAAAAAACGAAGAAACAAATATTTTTTCCCTAATTGATTCACTGGAAAAATTAAATTATCCAAACGAGAATTTAGAAGTAATAATAGTTGATGACAACTCAACTGATAACACCAAAGAATTAATACAAACAAAAATAAAAACTAAAAATAATTTTAAACTTGTAAATGCAGACAATAAAATTTTATCCGGTAAGAAGGGAGCTCTTGCAATCGGGATTGAAGCAGCACAATATAATTTTGTTGTAATCACCGATGCTGATTGCAGACATGAATATTATTGGCTGAACACAGTCGCAGGCAAGTTAGATGAAGGTTTTGATTTTGTTTTTGGTATTGCACCTATCGAATCTGGTAGAACATTAGTTCAAAAATTATCTGCATTTGAAAATTTAAGAAACTCGTTCTTAACAATTGCTGCTGTTGGATTAAATATACCTTATTCAGCTGCCGCAAGAAGTTTTGCATTTAGAAAAACTTCATTTAACAGAGTTGGTGGTTATACAAACACTACTGAAACGC
Organism: uncultured Ignavibacteriales bacterium; assembly: GCA_963706055.1. Taxonomy (GTDB): domain Bacteria; phylum Bacteroidota; class Ignavibacteria; order Ignavibacteriales; family Ignavibacteriaceae; genus IGN3. The sequence continues at coordinate 51,516 of CAVPND010000035.1, forward strand.
TTTCCGGTGATGATGATTTACTTTTACGTGAAGCTATGAAAAATAAAATGTTAATTGGAACGATTACTGAACCTGATGCTTTTGTTTTTTCTACGGCTCCTAAAAGTTTTTCTGAATATTTTAAACAAAAGAAAAGACATCTACAGACTTCGTTTCACTATCTGTTAAAGCAAAAATTGTTTTTAGGATTTTGGCATCTAATAAATTTAATCTCACTTTTATCTGTGCTTTTAATTTTTATCTCACCTGTTTTGGCTCTACCCTTTGCGGTTAAACTTATTTATGATTTTTTTGTTGTTATTAAACATCAAAAAAACTTAGGACATAATTTTAAATTTTATGAAGTAATTTATCTCCAAATACTTTTTGAGGTTTTTATTGTTGTTAATTTCTTTAATTCATTTTCAGGTAAAACTGAGTGGAAGTGAGCAACAAAAACCCTGCCTGGCTTGATAAATCACATCCTAATTTTAAAAGATGGCAGCGTGCAAGAGATTTATCAATCGAGCGTGGTAAATTTGTTCAAGCAGTCGTTAATCAAAAACTAAAAACTAATAATCTTTCTATTTTAGATTTAGGATCAGGTGAAGGCGGCACAGCAAAAGTATTTTCAAAAAATAATTTTGTTGTTAGTTTTGATTTGAGTTTGGTAAGGTTGCAGCGTCAAAAATTAACTGTCATTTCGAGTGAGTCTTCGAGCGAGAAATCTTCAACGAATAATAGAAACGGATTTCTCTCTGCGTTCGAAATGACATCAATAAATTACATTAACGGTGATGCATACCACCTTCCCTTTTCAAATCATTCTTTTGATCTAATAATTATTCAAGATGTTATTGAACATCTATCGGATGTTAATGCTTTTTACTCGGAAATTAAAAGAGTTTTAAAGAACAACGGAACCATTTATTTAAGCACTCCAAATAAGCACTCAATCTTTAATATTTTTAGCGATCCGCATTTTGGATTGCCATTTGTTTCTTTGTTAAAACGTCAATCAATAAAAAAATATTTTCTTAAATATTTTAGAAAGAATGATTACAACCGAGTAGATATTGCAGAGCTTTTGTCATTAAAAATTTTACAAAATATTTTCAGCAATGATTTTGAACTATCACTTCAAACTAAATACTCTGTGCAGGAATTATTTAACGAGAATAAAGGGATTGTTTGGAGTCGTTTTCATTTAAAACTAATAGCATTTTGTAAAATTGCAAAATTAGATTGGCTGATAAATAAAGTTGCGAATAATAAATTTGGAATTATAAATAAATATTTTACTCCTACTTTTTATTTCATTTTGATTAGAAAATAAATGTTATTTCGACCGGAGAGAGAAAAATTGCGTACTATAATTAAATCAGATTTCTCATACGATTAAAAATCGGCTTCGAAATGACTTTAATTTTTATTTGAATTAAAGAATATTAAGAATATTTTTCCAAATAAAATTATGAATTACAAAACATTAGCTCACAAAGCAGCAGAAGCAAAGAAAAACGCACTTGCCCCCTACTCCAACTTTCACGTTGGTGCCGCACTTTTAACTCAAGATGATAAAATATACACCGGCTGTAATGTTGAAAACAGCACATTTGGTTTAACTCTTTGCGCTGAAAGAACTGCAATCTTCAAAGCCATTTCTGAAGGTGAAAGAAAATTTAAAGCGATTGCAATAGCTAGTGACTCACAAGATTTTATAAGTCCATGTGGTGCTTGTCGTCAAATAATTTTTGACCACTGTGGAGAGATTGATATCATTTGTACAAATTCAAAACAAGAGTACAAAGTTTTTAAAACATCAGAATTATTACCAAATGCTTTTGGTGATAGGAATTTAAACAAGTAAATATGGAACCTAAACCTCACTCAATACCAAAAGATTCAGGATGGATTGAAGTAATTACAGGCTGCATGTTCAGCGGTAAAACTGAAGAGCTAATCCGCCGATTACGCAGAGCGAAGATCGCAAAACAAAAAGTTGTAATATTCAAACCTATTATTGATACAAGATTCTCTAACAATTCAATCGTTTCGCACAGCGAGCAATCACTTCCATCAGTATTGATAAAAGATGTAAAAGAGATTTTAAATTTAGTTGAAGATGCACAAGTAGTTGGAATTGATGAAGCACAATTTTTCTCAAGCGATATTATTAGTGTCTGTAATAAACTTGCTGATGAAGGAAAAAGAGTTATTGTTGCTGGATTAGATATGGATTATCGGGGCGTTCCATTTGAACCGATGCCGCAACTTTTGTCTGTCGCAGAATATATTACAAAATCTCTGGCAATTTGTGTTGAATGCGGCAACCCCGCAGATAGAACACAACGTAAAACTACTTCATCAGAGCGAGTTATTGTTGGTGCTGCTGATTTGTATGAAGCGCGCTGCAGAAAATGTCATTACATTCCAAGTGAAGTAAACAATAAATGAATATTGAATCATTCATCCGTGGAATTTTTGGATTAGTATTATTAATTGGAATTGCATTTTTATTATCCAATAATAAAAAAAAAATAAACTGGCGGTTAGTTGTATCCGGATTTACACTTCAAATATTTTTTGCAATTTTAATTTTACGAGGTGATTCACTTCGCTTATTTTTTTTCCCACTCGGCTGGGCAAAAGATTTTTTTAATTCACTAAGTTATGTTTTTGTACTAATCTTAAATTTTACAACCGAAGGTGCCAAATTTGTCTTCGGAAATCTTGCACTCGCGCCCGGTAATGATGGCAATCTTGGATTCTTCTTTGCATTTCAAGTTTTACCAACTATAATATTCTTTGCAAGTTTAATGTCCGTACTTTATTACTTAGGTGTAATGCAAAAAGTTGTTCAAGCAATGGCGTGGGTTATGGCAAAAGTTATGGGCACAAGTGGTGCGGAATCTCTATCCTGTACTGCAAATATTTTTGTGGGACAAACTGAAGCGCCATTAATGATAAAACCATTTATTAAAGGTATGACACAAAGTGAATTGCTAACAATAATGATTGGTGGAATGGCTACAATTGCCGGCGGAGTTATGGCGGCGTACATTCAAATTCTAGGCAGTTCTTATGCGGCTTCTCACGGTGTGGATCTATTTACTGCACAACAAATGTTTGCAACGCAACTGCTCGGCGCAAGTTTTATGGCTGCACCTGGAGCAATGATGATTGGTAAAATTTTAATCCCTGAAACTTCTGATTCTGAAACAAAAGGAAGTGTAAAAGTTTCGATTGAAAAAAATTCTAGTAATGTTATTGAAGCTGCCGCAAATGGCGCTAGTGATGGTTTACAGTTAGCGTTAAACGTTGGTGCTATGTTAATCGCGTTTATTGCTTTCATTGCACTGATAAATTATTTATTAAACGGTTTGGGAGATTTAGCTGGATTTAATTCTTTCTTGATTTTAAAATTTGGTCAGCCATTAAGTTTTCAATTAATAATTGGAATGGTTTTACAATTTGTTGCATACGGAATCGGTGTGCCTTGGCAGGATTCTCTTACATTCGGAAGTTTATTAGGAACAAAAATAGTTTTAAATGAATTTGTTGCCTACTCAGATATGGGAACTCTTGTGCAAACCGGAAAACTTGCAAATGAAAAATCAATACTTATGGCAACTTATGCTTTATGTGGATTTGCAAACTTCTCTTCTATAGCAATACAAATCGGCGGACTTGGACCGCTTGCGCCAAACAGGAAATCCGATATTGCAGCACTTGGGATTAAAGCAGTTATTGGCGGTGTGCTTACAACTTTATTAACAGCAACTCTAGCCGGATTGTTTTTTTCATTTTGATGATTGATTTATCTTTTAAATACAAAAAACTTTTAGACTTTTTGAAGACTGAAGCTCCGTTCAATCCTGATATCTCTATTATACTTGGCAGTGGGCTTGGTGATTTTGCAGAACAATTAGAAATCCACAAATCAATTTCTACTTCTAATATTCCTGATTACCCCGCATCAACTGTAATTGGGCATAAAGGAAAAATTCATTTTGCGGAATATCAAAACAAAAAAATAATTTTATTCCAGGGTAGAATTCATTTTTACGAAGGCTATAATATTAATGAATGTATTCTTCCTGTTTTAATATCATATAAACTTGGAGCTAAACATCTTTTATTAACCAATGCTGCCGGCGGAATTAATAAAAATTTTGTTCCGGGCGATCTGATGTTAGCAACATCTTTAAACGGAATCTTAATCAAAAAAGAATTAACAGATTTAATTGGATTAACAAATCAAACAGGAAAAGATAACTCATTAAATCTACCGGATATTGATTTTAATAATCTTATAAAAAGCTCAGCAGAAAAAGAAAACATACATCTTAAAGAAGGTGTTTACTTTTACACAAAAGGACCGACTTATGAATCACCGGCTGAGATAAGGTTTTTTGCAAAGTTCGGAGCTGATGCCGTGGGAATGTCCACCGTTCACGAAGCAGCATACGCATCATATTTGGGGATAAAAACCTCTGCAATATCGTGTATAACAAATTTTGCGGCAGGAATATCAAGCCAAAAACTCTCACATTCTGAAGTAACAGAAACTGCCGACAAAGTAAAAGATATTTTTGGAAAGTTGGTTAAAAGAATTATTTATTTGTTATAATTATTTTATTTACGCTTCAATAAAGGCTTAAATCCTCTAATTCGATTATTAATCAACTACAAAAATTGAAAATTAGATGTTCATAAATCCATCAAACCCAAAAGTACTATTTTCAAATAAAACTAGCCATTATATACTTGTCTTCGACCCCTAATCCTTAATTTTTGTTGACTTTCTTAGCCTTTACCTGTAAGTTTGACAGCTATTTTTTTAAAGACCCTTTTATTTACTAAAATTTTTATAAAGCATGAAAGAATACAGATTTAAGATCAGTCTCATCCTGGCATTTATCGCACTTAGCGTTTACTTGCTATATCCTACTTTTCAGGATTATCAAAACAATAAATCATTAACTGCAACTCTAAAATCCACCAGGGAAAAGGTTCAAAAACTAAATCCGGATCTTTCAAAAGACCAGGTTGAAAAGTTGGTAACTCTTGTTGAGGACAGCATAAAAATAGCTGATCCTTCAATTCTTGAATCGAGAAAAAAGCGAGTAAAACTAGGTTTGGATCTTCAGGGCGGAATGCGAGTTGTTCTTGAGGTAAACACCGGAAAATTATTAGAAAAAATTGCTAATAATCCTGATGATGTTTTCAAAAAAGTGATGGCAGAGGCTCAGACTGAAGCATTAAAAACTGATGAGTCAGTAGTTGATATTGTGGGAAGAAAATTTAATGAAAGAGGTGTCAGGTTAAGTAGATATTATGGTACTATCAGACAAGATGATGCTGAAATACTTGATGAACTGAAAAAATCAGCTGAAGATGCAGTAAACCGTGCCATGGAGATTATTAGAAACAGAGTTGATCAATATGGCGTTTCTGAACCTTCAATTTCCAGACAGGGCAGCAGAAGAGTTATTGTTGAACTTCCGGGCGTTGCTAAAGAAGAAGAGGCAAAGCAGCTTTTACAAGGTACTGCACTTTTAGAATTTAGGTTGGTTAAAGACGCCGAATTAACATTTCCTATTATGCAAAGAATAGATGATGTTTTAGCAAAAAGAACTCAGTCCGGTGTTAAAGATTCTCTTGGTAATGAGATTGCTCAATTGGATACTACACAAAAAAATATTGATACTTCCTCGACTGCAGACACGACAAAACAATTATCAGAAGAAGAATTTAAACAACAACACCCTTTCTTTACAGCAGCAGTGCTAAATCCACAAAGTCCAAATGCTGATGCGTATGTAAATAAAGATGATAGAAATAAAATTGAATACTGGTTAAGTTTACCCGAAGTACAAAAAGTAATTCCAGATAATGTTGAATTTGTATTTTCAGCAAAACCATTTACCTCAGAGGATGGAAAACAAATTTTTGTAATGTATATGGTAAACAAAACACCTGAGTTAACTGGTGGTGTTGTTACTGATGCCCAAGCAAATATTGACCCTAATACCTCTTCCCCTATCGTAAATATGGAAATGAATTCAGAGGGCGCAACAGATTGGGCAAGAATAACTGGTGCTAATGTTGGGAAACGAATTGCCATTATGCTAGATGGTGTTGTATTTACAGCTCCAAATGTAAAAGGTAAAATTCCAGGTGGTCGGTCGCAGATTGAAGGCTCGGAAAATATGGAAGAAGCTAAGCTTCTTGAAATTGTTCTAAAAGCAGGTGCTCTTCCAGCTCCTGTGGATGTTATTGAAGAAAGAATTGTCGGTCCTTCTTTAGGACAGGACTCAATATCTAGCGGTTTTAGCTCAGCCATTATTGGGTACATTCTTGTTGGTTTATTTATGATTTTCTATTATAGGCAGGCGGGTACGGTAGCAGCTCTTACCCTTGTACTCGTAGTACTTTTTATACTTGGTATTCTAGCTGGATTTAGCGCTACATTAACATTGCCCGGTATTGCAGGTATTGTACTGACTATTGGTATGGCAGTGGATGCTAACGTTCTAATTTTTGAAAGAATTCGAGAAGAAATGGCAACCGGTAAGACTATTAAAGCATCTCTTGATAGCGGATTTTCAAGAGCTTACTCTGCTATTATCGATTCAAACATAACAACATTTTTTACAGGTATAATTCTTTACCAATTCGGCACCGGTCCTGTTCAAGGATTTGCGTTAACCTTAATGATTGGTATTGCAGCCTCATTATTTGGTGCATTAGTTATTACTAGGCTTGTGTTAGATATCCTCGTTTCAAGAGGAAGCAAAATCAGCGTAGGTTAAAATTTTTATTAAGGAGTTAATTTATCAATGCGAGTATTTCATAATTTAAATGTTGATTTTTTAGGCAAAAGAAGATTTTTCTATTTCTTTTCTCTTGCATTATTCTTAATCGGATTGCTAAGCGTGGTCTTCAAAGGATTAAGCTTTGGTATTGATTTTAAAGGCGGATCTGAAATTGTTCTTCAGTTTGACAAACAAATTAATATTGCAGAAGTAAGAAAGGATATCGAAAATATTGGGCTTGGTAATGTTGAAGTTAGAACATTTGGCGGACAAACAGGTGCTCTTATCCGCACTGAGCTTCAAGAATTACCTGCTGACGTTTACCCAAGAGTGGTAAAAAGTGTAGAAGATGAAATAAAAAAAATAGTTCCAAATGTTGCATTCAACGTAGTGGAAAAAACTTCTACTTCAATAACATATTCATTCCCTAACCCTGATACTGCAAACCTAGTTGCGGATAATCTTTTTGCTGCAGGTTTTCAGTCAGGAAAAGTATCTGAAGAACCAGATAACACACAAATTGATGTGAGTGTTGGTATTTCAGAATGGATCAAGGAAAATCTCAGAGAAAAAGTTAAAGACAATTCCTTTAAAGTTATTAAAGAAGATCGTGTTGGTCCAAAGGTTGGAGATGAATTAAAAAGAGATGCCGTTATTGCGGTGTTTCTATCATTAGTCGTTATTCTTATTTACCTGGGATTTAGATTTAAGTTTATATTTGCTATTGGTGCGGTTGCTGCACTTTTTCATGATGTATTGATAACTCTTGGTCTTTACTCAGCTTTATACGGTGTAATACCCGGATTGAATCTAGATATTGATCTTTCTATAGTAGCAGCGTTTCTTACACTTGTTGGATATTCAATAAACGACACTGTAATTGTTTTTGACCGTGTTAGAGAAAACATGAAAATTCATAAAACACTTCCATTAATGGAAGTTATTAATAAAAGTATTAATCAGACTATGAGCAGAACAATTATTACAGCGCTTACAACTTTATTAACTGTTTTTGTACTTCTGCTTTTAGGCGGTGATGTATTAAGAGCATTTGCATTCACACTATTCTTTGGTATAATCATCGGGACTTATTCTTCAATCTTCGTGGCAAGCGCATTTGTATTTGAATATGCGGAAAAAACCAAGAAGAAAGTACAATTTTCATAATACTTAGTTCTAGCAATTAAAAAGAGCCGTTGAGTAAAGTCATCGGCTTTTTTTTATTAATTCTCATTACCGATAATTAGCTAAAATTATTTGTCTGATATTAAAATCATTATAAACTTAAAATTAAATTTTAAGGGTTTTTGCAACAAAAAACTTATCAATCAATAATTTAGGATTGGCACTAAATTAGACTCTATAAACCAATTATAATGTTTGCATTATGATTTCTCCACTGGGGGGACTGAAAATAGATTGATAATAAATTTTGACTGGTTACGATATGAAATGGTATTTTGTAAAATTTGATGTGTTTGATCTACGTGCCAACACGGATGTAAGATTCATAAATGATTTTATTAGTCTATTACACAAAGTAAAACATCCGGATAAACTTGGGCTCTATAAATTGAAATTTGAACCGGAAGATGGAATGGCATACTATGTTTCAACTCCAACAGAAGTTTCTTACCAAGTTAAATCTGTGCTTTCCTATTTCCCGTCCCACGAAGTAACCAGACCTAATATTAAAGTTTTAGAACTGGTGCTTGGTAAAGATGGATTTTTAATAGATTCTGAAATTATTCAGTGACATAAACGTTTGTTTGTTTAGACTTCTCCCAAAACAAATTAAGTGACTTTGACAATGACCATTGTCATATCGTCATTAGGTGAAGTTGAACCTCTAAAACTTTTAACTTCATTCCATATATTATCCATAACATCAGTAGGTCTACTGTTTGTATGTCCTCCAAGTAATTTATTAAGTTTATCTTCACCAAACATTTCATCCTTCTCATTCATGGCTTCTGTTATTCCATCAGAAAAGAATGCAAATATTTGATTTGGTTTAGTTTTAAGTTTAACCTCTTGTAATGTTCTTTCAAATATTTCACCCTTCTCCAAACCTAAACCTATGCCCTCTGATTTAATTGATTCGACAGTACCGTTGTTAGCAGTAATAAGAGGCATATGTCCTGCCCTGCAGAAGGTAATAGTTTTTTGCTCAGTATCGAATAAAGCAAGTGTCATAGTAATAAACCAGCTTCTTTCAATCGACTCATACAATCTTTTATTTATTTCAATCAGAATTTCTTTTGGACTTTGGCTGATCTTTGTTGAAATCTGAATCATAGTTTGCAGTTTAGTCATGTACAGTGAAGCCGATAACCCTTTACCTGAAACATCACCAACTGCAACAAATAACTTTGAATCAGAAATGGGTATTAAATCGTAATAATCACCGCCAACTTGCATCGCAGGAATCATGTTACCGGAAATGTCTAAACCTTTAATAGCAGGAATATGCTTAGGCAGAAGTCCCTGCTGAATTTTTTTTGCAAGATCAAGATCTCTTTCAATTTTAATCTTTTCACTTTCGGATTTATATAATCGAGCATTTTCTAATGCAACGGCTAATTGGTTAGCAGCAGCATTGAGTAATTCCAGATCCTTTCCGCCAAATTTTGAGCCTGAATATTTTAATCCAAATAACAATGCACCAACTACTTTGGATTTTACGATCATAGGAATAACTGAATAAATACCTTCTTCAATAAGGCGTTCTGCCTTACCTGGAAAAACACTCTCAAAATCCTGCTGTTCAATAACCGGGAAATCAGTAATCAATGATTTTGATTTATACACTGATACGAGATTAGTTTTTTCTATAAAACAATCATTATTTGTAAATCCAATTCCACGTGTTAAGGTTAAGACATCTTTATCATAATCTCTTAAGAGAATACCAAATTTATTGATTTTTAGAGCATCAATAAAAGTATTGGTAGTTAAATCTAAAATTCTATCGGTTCCTACAACTGTAGAAACATCATTGCTGAATTGAATTAACACCTTTTGATATGCAAATTGTTCGGGGTAAAATTTTCTTGTAAGAAAACTTTGGAATTTATCTTTAGTTGATTGAAAGATAAATGCAAAAATCAAAAAGAATATTCCAGCAACAAATCCCTGATTTTCAGCTCCAATAACTCTGCTTATCCCCTGCCCTAGCAAATAGATTACAACAAAATAAATACCTGCAACCGTAGCCATTGCTGAACCATAAATAACTGTGTTTCTAACAACAATACTTACATCAAGTAAATGATATTTAAAGATTGCGTATGCAAATATTATCGGAACAAAAACCACAAGAATAATCGGCATGTAATATTCAGGGGAATTAAAAATTGTATCAGAAATTGCAGGCGCAATTGTGCCAACGTATAACTGGATAAGGCTGCCAAATGTAAATGCTATAATAAAAAGTAGAACCGGTTTTTTCTTGTCGGGATTTTTTTCACGTTTATATTGGATTAATAACGAGAACCATGATGCTATATACATTAATACAAATATTATTCGTGTTATTAACTGCCATGATCTAAATAGATATAAAGATTTAAGATTTGTCCAGATTAAAGAACTTGCTATCACAATACCGGTTAGGCTCAAAATAATTGCAGAAGAAATTAAAACAATCTTTACACTTTTTTTGGATGCAAATTTAAATTGTACCGGAAACGACCATACGAAGTATAGAAATAAAAATTGAACGGCTACCTGGCTGATTATCACACCGCTGCTGGATAACAATGCAGTTATAGGTTGTTCAGCAATAAACTTGATAAAGAAGAGGTCATCAAACGGGAATAAAACGGATGCGGCAGAGAAAACCGTGAAGACTCCAATAAAATAAAATAGCCGATGTGCAAGTCCATCCGGTTTTGCAGTAAATACAATAAAGCCTATTATCAGATATAATAGTGCACTTATACTTTGTGCAAGTGAACCAAACTGAACAAGTTTTTTTACAAAAACCTGCGTTCTAAGAATTTCACCAGTTGGTTTCTTAACAACATAATCAGCTAGTTTACCCGAATCAAAAATATTAAGTATTTCCTGGGCTTGAAGAATGTCTTTAAGTTTTACACCATCAATTTCTAATAGTTGGTCGCCATTTCTGATTCCTGCATTCCAGGCTACTCCATTTTCTTTTACTGATCCAAAAATTATTTCTGACGAGTCCTTAGATACTTTTGTGGGATTCCACAAACATTCATCATTGGATTGAAGTCTAACTTCTAGTGAAAAGTAGATAGACAATACAGCAACAAATGCAAGCAGTAATGTTAAACCGGAAACAAAATTTAACCTGTATTTTAAATAAATTCTTTTAAATCTGTTCATCTCAATAAATTATCTATTCTAAATCAGTTTTTATTTTACCTTTACAACCATCAGCGTTATATCATCAGATTGATGAGCACCGCTTGTAAATTTTTGCACTTCACCTTGTATTCCTTTAAGAATAGCATCAGCGGATGCACCAGCCATTTCAAGGGATAATTTTTCTAGAGCTTCATCAGAAAACTCTTCACTTTTTTTATTCATAGCCTCAGAAATTCCATCAGTAAACATCACAAGAACATCATCTTTTTGAAGTTGAATTGACTCCGATTTATATGGCATTATTGTTTTCATAACACCAAGAATCATTCCGCCTATTTCAAGCTTTATGATAGTTCCGCCGCGTATTAGCAATGGTGGATTGTGTCCGGCATTAACATAGTTAAAAGATTTGGTTACATCATTCAAGGTTCCCCAAAAGAATGTAATAAATCTACCATCCGAAGTGTTACTGGAAATAAGATCATTAATTAATCCTGTTGCTTCATCCAGGGGTGTATTTTGTCTGCAAATAACTTGCAAAAATGCTTGCATATTAGCCATCAATAAAGAGGCAGGAACTCCTTTTCCGGAAACATCTGCAATTGCAATACAGCAATCATCATTATCAAGTTGGATTATATCATAATAATCACCACCAACTTGTTTAGATGAAATATTAATAGCTGCTATTTCAAAATTTTTGAAATGAGGAATTTTATGTGGCAGGAGATTTCTTTGAATATCTCGAGCGAGATCTAATTCCTCTTCCAGCTTTTGTTTTTCCAATGCCTGAATGAATAATCTTCTGTTCTCCATCGAAATTACTGCAAGACTACCGACAGAAAAAATAAATTCGATGTCAGCATCCGTGTAATCAACATTATTAATTCTTCTACCAAGAATAATGAGGCCTTTAGTTTTACCCTGTATTTGCATTGGAACAATTACTTCAATCCCCATTTCAAACAAAGCCGGAAATAGTAAAGCAACCTGCTCTCTATTTAAGGAAGTATTTATTTTATAATAATCAACCTTACGGATGTTGCTCAAAAGTTCATCAACAGGAAGCTTAGGTTCGATAACTTCAATATCATTTCCTTCAAAGCGTAGCAGAGCATATTTCTGTACTAAAAATTGTCCGATAAGTGCGAATATTAATAATCGCGTTACTTTTGTTGATTCAGAAAACAAACCAAACTCTTTGCTTAACTCAAATAACGAACTTAGTCTCTGTATTTTTGAATCAAGCTCGCGATTAACAAGTTTAAGTTCATCTACAATCATTGAGTTTTGTATAGCTGAGGCTGAGATGTTTAGAATAGTCCTGAGAAAATCAAGGTCATCTCCTGAATACAATTGTTTATTTAGTTTATCACCCAGGCAGACAATACCAACACATTCGTTTGAAGAACTAATTTTTTCGATTGCAGGCAGATTATTTTCTATTAAATATTTTTCTAATTCCTGATTTTGGATGCAATCTACTTTTGCATCAATAGCAGGAAAAAGTTTTGTTCCTTCTTCTGATATACCTTTAGAAGCTTTAAGCGTTAATTTTCCATTAATATTTAATGCAATAAGTCCTTTTGTAGCTAAAAATTTTCCTAAACAGGTAAGCAAAACATTATTTAAAATAAAATTTAGATCAAGACTGGAGTTAATTACTCTGCTAAATTCCACAAGAGAAGTGAGATTACGCTTAACTTTTAAACCATCATTGTCTGACATTAGATTGGGCCATGTTTATATTTTTTGAAAGTAAAACTTCATTATATTTTCCGGGAACCGAAATGTATCTAACATCATCCATAAAAGTTTTCATCAAATACATTCCTAAACCCCCAACTCTTTTTTGCCTGTAATATTTTTGTAAATCCGGTTCTGGAACCATTTCGGGTTCAAAAGATTTTCCATAATCGGTTATGCTGACTACAAAACGAGAAAGTGTAGATTTAGTTTTGATAATCAGTTCTCCATCAGGAAAAGATTTGTAAGCATGCTTAATAATATTGGTGCAAGCTTCATCAACAGCAAGAATTATATTTTCCACAACATCAGGCTGCAATCCTGCATCCATTGCAGAAGTGTTAACAAAATCTCTGATGATAGAAAGATTATCAGTTCTGCTTTTTACTTTAAGTTTTTTTGTCTTCACTTTTTTTACTTCTCGATAAATTTCTGTACAGCTTCAGTTTCTGATTTAAAAATTTCATAAAGCAAAGGAAATCCTAAAAGATCAAAAATGTTATAAACTTTGTCGTTCATTCCAGAAAGTTTTATATCGCCGTTACTCTCGCGTATTTTTTCTATGTAAGCCATAAATACACCCAAACCGGCACTGCTGATGTACGCAAGCTCTTTAAAGTCAACTACTATCTGAAAACATTTTTTATCTATCAACTCTACAAAGTTGTTTTCAAGGATTGGTGCAGTATGTGCATCAAGATATCCTTTTAGGTTTATTATACTTACAGCACCTTGTTCTTTAATTGAGGTGTTGAACTCAGCCATTCTTTAACTCCATCTATGTTATTTTTTTTATGCCACTTAAATATAACTAAAGTTATATCGTCATATTGAGAGTGGTCTCTTGAAAATAATGTAACATCTTTTATAACTTCATTTGCAATTTGATTAACCGATTTGTTAGAATGTTCAATTAGTATTTCTGAAAATCTTTGCTCACCAAAATCTTCAAACTCTTTATTTTTTGCTTCTGTAATTCCATCGGTGTAAAAAACTATTATATCGTTTTCTTTAAAATCAATTTTAATTTCTTCTAAATATCTTTCAAATAAATTATTATTTGTAAGCCCCAGCCCAATGCCAGAGGGTTTAAAAGTTTCAATTAAACCATTCCTTACTAATATGGCCGGACAATGACCCGCTCGCGAAAATCTAATAAACTCTTTATCAAAATCAATAATTCCATATAAAGCACTTACAAAATTTTTCTTATTAAGCGTTTGCTGCAATATTTCATTCGCTTTGATTAGTATTTCTTTTGGGCTTTCAAGCATACGCGATAACGAACTAAAAATTCCCTTAACTTCTGCCATAATAAATGCAGCAGAAATTCCTTTGCCTGAAACATCCGCAATTATAAAGGCAAATTTGTTTTTTGATATTTCAAAATAGTCATAGTAATCCCCCCCGACTTCAAAGGCAGGAATAAAGACTGATGAAATAGAAAGCTTATTAAACTCAGGATCTCTGGACGGTAATATTTTATTCTGAATTTCCCTTGCAACATCTAATTCCTTTTCAAGTCTTTCCTTTTCTATTGATTGCTCTAATAACAAAGAATTCTCTATCGCAATTGAAGCATAATCAGAAAAAGTATTTATTGCAGTTTTATCTTCTTCATAAAAAATGAGTTCATTTTTTCTGGCAGCGACTAAATATCCTTTAACTTCATTGTAAGCTCTTAATGGCGATATTGCCAGGCTGCTAAATTTTTCTGAAAGCTGTGCTCTATTTGCAAATTTTTGAAGACTGCAAATTTTTGTTTCGACAATTTTTTCACAAATGCCGTTATCAAATAAATATTGATTAATCAAATCCGCATCGACCAATGCAATATTTTTATTGGAAAGAATTCGTCGTTCGCCATTTTCAATAATTATGATCCATGCTGCGTCTGCGCTACAAACGTTTGTAGTAATATCAGTTATAGTTTCTGCTAGCTCTTCTATATCCAGAACCTGAGTAATTAGCTTACTGAAATATTGCAACGATGAAACTTCATTTGCTTTTCTATCATAAGCTTCCGCGGTTGGGATATGGAACAAAGTAGTAAAAAATAAAACAAGGAAATAGACTCCTCCATAAAGGAAAACAAGATTGTAAAATTGGTAAAAAGTTGGAGAAAAACTCATCAATACTGTTCCGTTAAAATCCGACTTACCATTGTTAATGAGATTTAGAATGAAAAGTGAAGAAATTATTATCGAAAGAATAAGTAAAGAAATTTTTTCTTTTTTGGATATAAAAGCGATCCAGGAAATCTTAATTGAATTAAAAACTATCAGTATAATCGAGATTATAAAAAAAGTATTATAAATAAACTGATATTTTTCTGAGTTAAAAAACAGATTTGAAAGCGCTGATAAAGCAATAAATACAGACATCGTAATAAAATATGTACTTTTTCTGTTTTCTTGCTTATAAAAATACAGTTCTTTGTATGCAGCAAAAAAGTAACCAGCTATACCTAAAAACATCAAGCCATAAAAAGTATGCAGAAGGTTTTCAAAAATTCCTCTGTGCTCAAGATTGGCACTTATGTTTTTGATCTGAATGTTTAAAATATTTTCTGCAAACATCATTACCAGAAAAACAAATGCGCTGATTATACCAATGTTTAGAACTAATGCAGATGGATGTGGATTTTTTTTACTGAGTGATTTGATCAGAAATAAAATTAGAACTACTAAAAGCAGCAGTAATATAAAATCGTTTAGAACAAAAAAGAGAGCTGAGTTATTACTAAAAAAAAGTAAGCGATAAATAAAAACCGAAACAACCAACGAGGCGATAATCCAAATAATGAGATTAAAATTTATTTTAAGGTTGTTAATATTCAAGTTAATCCGATTTATATTAAATCTGTTGCTTCTTTCTTTAAAAATATACCAAAATAATCTCCATTTAAAGAAAAGAATTATGGAAGGGATATGGTTTGAAGTGCGGTAAAATGAAATGATTGACGGCAGTAAGGTAATTTTTTTAACTTAATTTTTTTAGGTCAATATTCAATAAATCAATATTGATCAAAACATCATTAAGCCTTTAATGTCTCTTTTATTATATATTTAATCATATCTCAATAGGATCAAAATCCACTGGACTTATATTCTGCTTTCCTTTCTTACTATTTTCCTGATCCGAATCATTTGGGATGGTAAAATCTTCTCTAAATTTCTGTAACTCTTTCCTAAGTTTATCCATTTCTTTTTTTAGTTCCTTGTTTTGCATAAGAATCAGGCTATCATTAGAAAAAAACTGTACATTATTTTTATTTGTATCCTTCTTCATTCTTTCATTCTGTTCAATACGATTTTTATCATTTTCTAAATTTTTTATATGCATTAGAGAATCAAGATTAACGTCTGTTTTACCCTTTTTTCTTGGAACAACTGTGTTGTATTCGAAGTTGTAACCCTTATTGCCAACAGTCATTGGTGGAGCAGGCGGGCGAATAGTGTTAAAATTTTGCGTTGCTTCGTGAATAACAATTGCAATACTATCAAAATTAGGCAAATCAATATCAGCAAAATCCATAACCATATTTTGTACACTCACTTTAATAAAATTAGTATCAACAAAGACTGAAAATTGCTTCTCCCAATTTGAGTTCTTGTTTTGGTTATTGATTGTTGAGTCAAGTTTAAAATGATATTCACGCAATTTTGTTTTATGTTTACTTAGTTCAGCCATCTCCTCAGTCATCTTTTTCATATTCTTTTTAAATTCGCTCATATCAAAAACAAAATTTTCCTTAAAAATAGAATCAGAAGTGCAGAAAATGTACTGATCATCTTTTAGCGATTTAGCTTCATTGACCCACTTTGCTATTGAATGATTATCAAACTGAATTGACTGCTCAGGAATCATTTTATTAAAATTAGACGATGCATGTTTTTCTGCAAAAGCAAGAATATCGGCTAGTATTAATTTTCTGGTATTCCAGATGTTGGGATTTATTGCTACAGAATTTTTATCATTAACCAAAACCAAAGCAGAAATCTTATCTGAATAAGAACCAATTATCGAATCAATTTTTTTACTTTCATCTTCATCAAAATTTAAGGCTGCAACAAATTTTTGTAAATTATTTTCTCGCGCTACGGCATTAGCTTTTTTAATTTCAAAAAACTCTTTCCCCTTAACATCATTACCCAGTCTTAGAACTTGATTATTAGTATTATCTAAAGGAAGCTCCTGGTAAACAGCAAAATTAAATATATCTTCATTCGTTAGATCAGCAGCATATAGCAGTGGTTGTAAGTTTTCTTTATAAAACCCCTCAAGATTAGTTTTTTGTTGTTTAATAATGTTGTCAATAAGATTAGGATTAAACTTTAGCACCGCCATAAGCGTGATAGTTACTACAGTCAGAGATGCAATAGGTATCCATTTTTTAATATTAAATCGAGTTGAATTTTTTGCATTTAGATTTGCAAACAATCTTGTTTCAAAAAATGGTGATTCAGGAATCTTATCAAAAGAATTAGATGTTATTTCTTTCAGCTTCTTTAATTCTGATAACTCTTTTTGTAGTTCTAAAGAAGATTTGATTTTTTCTTCAATGTATTTTTTTTCCGATGGGGAAAGTTCACCATCAATATAAGCGGAAAGTAATTCTATGTCTCTATTATTCTTTTTCATTACATCAGCTCTTTTTCAAGAGGTTTTAATATTTTTTTTAATGCTTCTCTTGCTCTAAATATTCTTGATTTTACAGTTCCAATTTCACATTCCATTGTATCAGCAATTTCCTGATAGCTGAATCCTTCCAGATCTTTAAGAACCAGAGGCATTCTGAGTTTATCAGGTAATGTTGATATAGCGTTACCAACGATATGTTTTATGTCAGTGTCTTCATTTATAGATTCAAAAACAGGTTCATCATCCCTTAATGGTAAAAATATGCTTCTAATATTTTTTTTTCTTAAATGATCTTTACACTTATTAATAGTAATCCTATATAGCCAGGTTGTAAACTGTGATTCGAATCTAAAATTCTTTAAATGTCTGTAAACGGTTATAAAAACTTCCTGTGCAATATCATCAACACTATCATTGTTAGAAAGAGTTAGATATATAATATTTCTTACTTTTTCTTTATGCCTTTTTACCAATTCACTAAAAACGGATTCATCACCATCAATAAATCGCTTAATTAGTGAAAAATCATCATCCAGATTTAGAATTTTTGGCTGTTGCATATTCTCTTTTTGTTCGTAATCCATTGTTTAGACGTCACTTAATTGTTTTGGTTCCTAAAATAATTAATTTTTTGTTTGCCCAAATGGCAAAATTGATAACCGGTAAAATGAGGTTATAATGATTTAAAATCATGCTTGCATGAGTAAATAAGCTTACTTAAATTGACCAAGAAATTTTTGGAGATTTTAATGAAAACAAAACTATTAGAGAAGTATAACGCCGTTATTGTAGAGCTTAAAGGCAATGTTATGGGCGGCGAAGATACAAAAGAATTTAACGAACTTTTGCACAAACTTATCGACGAAGGAAAGAAAAATGTTATTGTAGATCTTTCTTCAGTCAAATTTATGAACAGTTCCGGTCTCGGTATGCTGATAAGCGGCTTAACCACTATGAAAAGAGAGAACGGAAGATTAATACTTGCTCATGTTACAGAGAAGATTGAAAGTTTATTAATTATTACAAAACTTATTACGATTTTTGAATCTTTTGAAACTGTTGATGAAGCTGTAAAAAGTTTTGGCTAATAGCTGATTTTTTTTAGTGTTTATTAAACTCCGTATTACCATAATGCGGAGTTTTTATTTTGTTTAATCTATAACAATTAAAAGTAGGATGATCAAATGGGTGCAACGGTTCTTGTCGGTTCTCAGTGGGGTGATGAAGGTAAAGGAAAAATTGTTGACCTTATTAGTAGTGGATTTGAAATAGTTGTAAGATACCAGGGTGGTGCAAATGCAGGGCATACTGTTGAAATAGGTGATAAAAAATACATACTTCATCTTATTCCATCCGGAATATTAAGAGAAAAAGTTATTTGTGTTATTGGCAACGGCGTTGTAATCGATCCCACTGCTCTACTTGAAGAAATTGCATTGCTGAAGCAAAACAATATTAGCGTAGAAGGCAGATTATTTATTAGTCACAATGCCCATCTTATAATGCCATATCATAAACTTTTGGATTCAATTAACGAAAGTGGAAATAATAAAATTGGAACAACCGGAAGAGGAATTGGTCCTTGTTACATTGATAAATATGCAAGAAAAGGCATTCGAATTGTTGATTTATTAAACAGAACAGAGCTAGAAAAAAAGATTCGCGAAAACTTAAAAGAAAAAAACGAGATACTCCAAAAAATTCACAGTCACGCAGGTTTAGATGTAGATTCAATTGTAAAAGAATATCTTGAGTTTGATCTTACGATTGATAAATACATTAAAGATGCACCAGCTTATTTAAATCGCGCAATGGATGAAGGTAAATCAGTTTTACTTGAAGGTGCCCAGGGTACTTTTTTGGATATTGATCACGGAACTTATCCTTACGTTACATCAAGCAGCCCAACTTCCGGCGGTGCTTGCACAGGAAGCGGAATTCCACCTACCAGAATTGATAGTGTAATTGGAATTGTAAAAGCTTATACCACACGCGTTGGTAATGGTCCTTTTCCAACAGAATTACTTGATGATGAAGGTGAAAAACTTAGAAAGATTGGCGCTGAGTTTGGGGCTACCACAGGAAGACCAAGACGCTGCGGTTGGTATGATGCTTTCTTAGTGGCCTATTCTAAAATGATTAATGGAATTACTTCTGTTGCATTAACAAAGTTAGATGTTTTAAGTGGATTTGAAAAAATAAAAGTTTGTGTCGGTTATGAAATAAATGGGAAAAAACTTAAAACATTTCCAACAAATGTAGATCAGTTGAACCTAGTTAAGCCGGTTTATGAAACACTTGATGGTTGGAATGTTGATATAACTTCTTGCGAGAATTATGATGATCTTCCCGGAAAAACAAAAGATTATTTAGATTTTATTTCCAGAGAATCCGGAATTAAAATTGATATTGTTTCCGTTGGTCCAAAACGTAAACAAACTTTTTATGTGGAATAATTTTTAGAGAATTATTTTACGCTGGATTTTACTTATATATTATTTAATCTTTGCCGCATCAAAAATTTTTGATTGAATAGAATATGAAAATGTCCGGTGGCCCTGCTTCAGTAAACTTCAAAATTATCCTTCTTATAATTGCTCTTGCAATAGCAGGTGGCACCTTATACTACACTCAAAGTCTTGTTAATAAATTACAGGATCGTGAAAGAAATATTGTTGAACTTTATGCAAAAGGGATTGAATATCTTGCAAATTCAACCTCCGTAGATGTTGATTTAACATTCCTATTTGATAACATAATAAAACCAATCGATTTTCCAATCATTTTAACTGATAGTTCAAATAATATAGATCCAGAAAACAGTTTAGATATTAAAAATGTAATATATGATTCTACATTTACATCGGAACAGAAGAAAATATTTCTTCTAAATCTTGTTAAGGAAATGGATGAAATTCATTCGCCGATTGATGTAACTTATGCAGATACTATAATTTTACAGCGCATTCACTACGGAGACTCAGAGCTTATCAATCAATTAAAATTTTATCCTTACCTGCAAATTATTATTGCGGCACTTTTTATAATTATTGGTTACATTGGATTCAGTCAGATTAAACGTAGTGAGCAAAGCAATATCTGGGTTGGAATGGCTAAAGAAACTGCACATCAATTTGGAACTCCTATTTCTAGTTTGATGGGCTGGATAGAAATGATGAAAATTAATTATCAAAAACCTGACGCGATTCTTGATATAACTGAAGAAATTTCCAGTGATGTTGAAAAGCTTAACAAAATTACTTATCGTTTCTCTAAAATTGGTGCAAAACCAGAAATTAAAGACCAAATTGTTTTTGAAGAAGTAAAAAAAGTAACTGAGTACTTCAACAGAAGACTGCCGCAAACCGGTAAAACTGTTGATCTTACTGTTAGTGGAAATCAAACCTGCTGTGCCCAGATGAACGGTGAATTATTTGAATGGGTGCTGGAAAATCTGATTAAAAATGCTCTGGATGCAATTGAAAGCCAAAAAGGGAAAATCAATATTGATATATTAGAAAGTAAAAGTAATATTGAAATTGAAGTTTCTGATAACGGCAAGGGTATTGATTTGCGAAGACGCAAAGATGTTTTTCGACCCGGTTACAGTACTAAAAAACGTGGCTGGGGTTTAGGTTTAAGTCTTTCTAAAAGAATAATCGAGGGTTACCACGGTGGTAAAATATTTGTAAAAAATTCAGATCCAAATGAAGGAACAACATTTAAAATTTTATTAAAAAAATGTTAGCTCATTGCTAGCATTTTTTCTATCGGCAGTAAAGCTTTCTTTCTAATTACTTCATCCATAATAATTTCCGGATTTTTATTTTTCATACACAAATATAATTTTTCTAAAGTATTAAGCTTCATGTGCGGACAGTCATTACAAGAACAAGTGTCATCTTCTGGCGGCGCAGGAATATATTGTTTACCTGGTGCAGCTTTTTTCATCTGATGTATAATACCGGTTTCAGTTGCAACAATAAATTGAGTTGCGGAATCTTCCTGAACAAATTTTAGTAGTTTACTGGTTGATCCTATAAAATCTGAATGCATTAATATTGGTTCTTCACATTCGGGATGCGAAATAAGCTTTGCCAATGGATTTTTTACTTTTAGATCCAAAATCTTTCTTTCACTAAATGTTTCGTGAACTATGCAACTACCGTCCCACAAAAGCATTTCCCTCCCAGTTTTCTTGATAAGATATTTACCCAGATTTCTATCAGGTGAAAAAAGTATTTTTTGCTCTTTTGGAATTTGATTAATGATTTTTTCTGCACTGCTTGAGGTACAAATAATATCACTTAATGCTTTAACATCCGCGGAACAATTTATATAGGTTATTGCGATATGATCGGGGTGAGTATTTCTAAAGGCTTCAAATTGATCCGCAGGGCAGCCTTCCGCTAGCGAACAACCTGCATCCAGATCTGGTAATAAAACTAATTTTTCAGGATTTAATATTTTTGCTGTTTCCGCCATAAAGTGAACACCTGCAAAAACTATAACATCTGCAGAAGTTGATTTAGCTTTTTTTGCAAGCTCTAAACTATCGCCAACAAAATCGGCAATATCCTGAATTTCTGATTCCTGATAATAATGAGCAAGAATTACAGCGTTTAACTTTTCTTTGAGCTTTACAATATCTCAGTTTTAAAATCTATTTGTTTGCTAATAATAGTACTTTGCATAATATTCTCCATTCATCTTAAATATTACCGATTGTAATAATTACAGAAACGTACTTTTTACCGACAAAACTGAGGTCATTGTTGTCCTTTTGATAAAAAAGCCAATGGCATTGATCTTGTTAAGCATTCTCCGAAATAGTTTAAGCATAGCATCCCTCCAAAAATGACACACAAACTGTCAGGTTTCGCCCTCAAAACCTGACAGTTTTCCTCTTTTAAAGCAGTTTTTTATTTTCATTTAGACTTTTCATTCGTTCGATCGAATCCAAAATTAAGGATTTTTCTATAATAGCGTCCACGACAATATTGCCAATATCTTCAATCAATACAAATCTATTTTGACTAAAGGAGTTTTTCTTATCATTCCTCATTGATTTAATGATTGATTCTGAATTAATAGTTGATAATTTTTTAACTGGTTTAATAAAACTAAAATCATCAATAAATTTTCTTAATTTATCATTTGATAAATATCCATAGCTTTCAGAAAGAAATAAAGCACAATAAATTCCACCAATAACGGCTTCACCATGCTTTAATTTGTAGTTTGATCCTGCCTCAAAGGCATGAGCAAATGTATGACCCAAATTTAAAATTTTACGTAATCCGGTTTCTTCTTTCTCATCATTTTCAACGACACTTGCTTTAATTTTCAAACAAGCCAGAATACTTCTTTCAACATTGAATGGTTTATTAGAAAACAGTTTTTGCAAGTTACTTTTTAATAAATTATAATTTTTGTCATCTGCCAAAAACGCATATTTAAATATTTCACCTGCACCTGAGAACAATTCCCTTTTAGGTAGAGTTTTTAGAAACTCCGGATAAATTGCAACAAATTCAGGTTGATAAAAAGTAGCCGATCAAATTTTTCTGCTGATTAAAATTAACCCCAGTTTTCCCACCTACTGAACTATCAACCATTGAAAGTAAAGTTGTAGGAATTTGAATAAATTTAATTCCGCGCATATATGAACTAGCAGAAAAGCCGGCAATATCACCCGTTATACCTCCTCCTAAAGCAACAATTATAGAATTTCTATCAAAAGAATTTTTGATTAAATATTTATAAATATTTTCAACTTGATTTAAACTTTTGTTTTTTTCACTGGCTAGAAACGTGTAAGTGTAAGTCTTACAACTAATGAAGGCAAATGTTTTCCTTATGATCAAGGAATGATACTTTAATACTTTTGAATCAATTATTAAAAGGCACTTTGACACTGCTAATTTGTTTATCAGATCAACTGCTTTATTAAGGGAATCGTCACCAATTGAAATTGGATAACTTTTATCTAACAGCTTTACTTTTATTTGATTAGACATAAAATTCTTTTTTAATAATAGAACATAGTTTATCTACTGTTTTTCCGACATGGCAATTATCGGTGTTTATTTTAATATCAGCCTGATTATAATATTTAACTCTTTGTTTAAATAGGAAATTAATTTTCTCTAAAAATTCAGTTTTATTTGGTTCATCTTCTCCATCAAAAAGCAGGGCTGGCCTATCACGCTTAAATCTTAACCTTTTGTATGTTTCTTCCGGAGAGGACTCCAGATAAATTAGAAAACCTGATGATTTGATAATTTCAAGATTTAATTCATTTGCAATAGTACCACCACCTAAAGCGATAATATAATTTTCCAATTCTGAGGTTTTTTTAAGGGTTTCTGTTTCCAATTTTCTAAAGTACTCTTCTCCATTTTGATCAAAGATATTTCTTATTGATTTCCCTGCAGACTTTTCAACTAATCTATCAAGATCAAAAAAATTCCAACCCAAAGTATTAGCCAGAATCGGTCCTATTGTACTTTTACCTGAGGCCATAAATCCAGTTAAGTATACTTTATTTTTATACATAAATGAGTAAATAAAATGTTTAGGTTAATTTAAGAAATTGAAGGGGAAAAAAATAAAATGACTATAAAAAAGAAAACCCCCAACAACAATAAAGAGTTATTGGGGGAATTAAAAAATAAACTGGAATTACTGTCCGAAAAATAAATGTCGATTATCTGTAATATCAGCACTTTCCTTTATTTCAGTTATCCACTGATTTAAGAATCTGCTTCTTTTTTCTTGCAGCATTGTATTTCGTAGATTACCACTCTGTGATGAATATAAGTTCTGATCAAATGGTGAGCGGTTAGTAATCTTTATTAGATAATATCCTCTCAAGCCCTTTACAGGTTCGCTAACTTTATTCAATTCTGATTTCATTGCAGTATTAATAAATGCATAATCTTTACCAACATTTTGAATTGAACCTTGCGGCGTAAAACTGCCAGTTTGTTTAACTGTAAAATTCGTATCTATTGAATAAGCTTTATTTAAATCGCCATTTATCTTTTTATAAAGATCATCTGCGATTGTTTTAATCTTTTCAAATTTCTTTTCTCTAATTACGGCAGGTTTTAATTGTTCCTTCAATTCCTCAAAAGGCCTAAATTTTTCGTTAACAACTTCAGTAATCTTAACTACTACATATCCAGAGGGTACTTTAAACGGATCACTCACTGTATTTAAAGCTTCCTCAAATGAAAACGCAACCAATCTTTTATTTGCACCAATTGAGGGCACAGAACCAGATTGCTCGGCGAATAAAGGGGTTTCTTGCACATTGTAATTTGCTAACTTAGCTTCTGAATCGAAATCATTTTTCTTTGCAAGAAATGAAAAATCTCCTGCGGAAGTATAATTTCTGTCTTTGCTTGTTGCTGATTGTTTTACCTGATTTACTATTTTTTCAACAATAAAATTTTTGTCTGATTTGTCAGTTATTTTAATGATGTGATAACCATAATTAGTTTTAACAGGTTTTTGTACCTCGCCAACTTTTCCACTAAAACAAGCATCTTCAAATTCCTTAACCATCATGCCTTTTCCAAAATATCCAAGATCTCCGCCTTTGCTTCCACTGCCTGGATCTTTAGAGAACTCCTTAGCTAAGGATGCAAAATTTGCTCCTCCAACTAATCTATCATATAATTTATTTGCTTCTTCCAAATTCTTTTCATCACTTCCATATTGATTTATCAATATGTGCGAAGCTTTAACAAAAACCTCTTTTGAAGATACTGATCCGTTATATCTAAAAAGTGCATATCCTTGCTGAGTAGCAAAAGGCCCAACTACATCTCCAACAGCAGCTTTATTAAAAGCCGAGACTACTTCTCCAGTTAACGAAGTAACTGAGACGGTATCTTTTGAGTAAGGCATTTCTGAGTAAATACCTACAAGTTGTACAAATCCCAAAGTATCACTTGAAAGTGTTTTTTTAACATTCATCAAATTATTATAAACCATTTGAGAATCTTCTGCAGAAGCTACATTTGAAAACATCACAAACTTTAATTTTCTCTGTGGAGGAACTTTGTAATTATTAATGTTTTTATCGTAATAAGCTTTTAAGTCTTCATCAGTCACTTTAACATCTGCATCTTTTACAAAATTGATATCAACTAAAGTGTAATCAGCCTCTATCTTCATATTCTGGTCAATAAATCTTCTTTTAACTTCATCTTCGCCAACATTTACGGAAGCAAGAATTATGCTTTGCAGCTTTTGTGTTAGTCTTGATTGTCTTACGAGTTCTTCTGCCTGAATCAATGCAGATTTATTCTGTGGATCAAATATCGCCTGATCATAAAGCTGTTTATTAAAATTACCAAGGGAATCAATAAAATTTTGTTTTAGAAAATCCGGTGGGTTGTCACCCAGAATAATATCTTTAATTTCCTGATCAGGAACTGATATTCCGTATTGTTTGATCAATTGTGAAAATAACTTTTGGGTTACAACAGCATCCCAAACCTGTTCTCTTATTTGATCAATTTGAGCTTCCTCAAGTTCTTTACCTGTTTGATTTTTTTGATTTTCTAATTGCTGATCTAAGGCAGTTTGAAATTCCTGATAGGTAATATTTTCACCGTTAACAGATCCGATATTATTTGTTCTGCCGCCGCCTAATGCTTCCAAAACATTAGAATCTGATATTACCATAAATAAGACGAATAAACCGCCGACTGTAAGGATAAAAGCAGGAGCTAAACTCCTCATTTTGGCCATCATAGCCATAATTTCTATATCTCCGTATTAATTAACTTTGAAAAATTAAGACGCTTAAAATAGATACATGAGTTATAAAAAACAATTAAAAACCTCCATAATAATCACCTAACAGCGCTTTGGAGATAAATTGCCAAATAACTTGAAAGTAAAACATTGTATTAAGTTGACTTTGAGATG
Source organism: uncultured Ignavibacteriales bacterium (assembly GCA_963706055.1). Classification (GTDB taxonomy): domain Bacteria; phylum Bacteroidota; class Ignavibacteria; order Ignavibacteriales; family Ignavibacteriaceae; genus IGN3. The sequence goes on from CAVPND010000035.1 coordinate 77,990, forward strand.
CTTCAAGGGTATTTTTTGATGAAATTATTTTTAAAGAGAGGTAAAATTTTGTTAAACAATACAGAGTTTCTAGCCAACGTTCCTATTTTTTCTGATTTGGATTCAGAGACGTTGCAAAAAATTGCAAAATCAGGTGTAGTCCAATCCTATAAAAAGAATAGCATAATATTATCAGAAGAAGATACCGGATCAGCATTATTTGTCATCACTGAGGGAAAAGTAAAAATATCAAGATCTAGTAATGATGAAAAAGAAGTTATACTGGCAATATTAAATGAGTCTGATTTTTTTGGTGAGATGTCGCTTCTTGATGGAATGGCCAGATCTGCAACAGTAACTGCGGTTGAAGATTCAAAACTATTTATAATCCAAAGAGCAGAATTTTTAGATTTGCTTACAAAATTTCCTGAGGTTTCAGTTGCCTTACTTACTGAATTAACTAAACGACTTAGAAGTGCATCGATGAAAATAAAAGCTTTATCTTTAAAAGATGCTGAAGGAAAAGTTGCAACGGTTCTTCTTCAACTTGCAGACGATGTTGGGACTATCCGCCAAGGGATTGTTGAAATTGATCATCTTCCCTTCCAGCAGGAATTAGCAAATATGGCGGGCACTTCAAGGGAAACAATTTCACGAACCCTACATTCATTTGCAAAAAAGGGTTACGTTGAGTTAGATGGTTCTAAACTAAAAATAATTAATTACGAAAAATTTAAAGAAATGTTTAATTAAGTTATGGGCGGAAAAATTGATCTGCACACACACACATATTTTTCAGACGGACAGCATTCACCTGAAGAACTGATTTTAAAAGCTAAAGAAGCTGATATAGAAATTATCTCTATTACCGATCACGATACAGTTGATGGGATTGTTGAAGCTGTTGAGGCGGGAAAAAAATATGGTGTTGAGGTAATACCAGGTTTGGAAATAAGTTCTGATATTAGAGATCGAGAGGTACATTTACTAGCTTATTTTTTTAATCCACTAAATAAAGAATTAGAACAGTATCTTAAGTTTTTTAGGGCAGAAAGAATTAAGCGAGCAATAACTATAATTGGAAAACTTAAAGAATTAGGATTAGTGATTGAGTTGGATGAGGTTATGGAACTTGCTCGTAACTCAGCAGTTGGAAGACCACATATAGCCAAAGTTTTAGTAAAAAGAGGTTTGGTTTCAAATTATTTTGAAGCATTCAGCAAGTATATTGGAAACGGATGTCCTGCATATGAAAGAAAAGTACATGTTTCGCCCAGAAGTGCTTTTAAAATCATAAATGATGCGGGAGGTTTATCCTTTATAGCTCATCCGGGTAATCTACCCGATGTAATTATGGTTGAATTGATTGAGGCAGGTTTAGATGGTATTGAAGTAGTTCACCCTTCCCATTTGCCTCATCAAGTTAAGCATTACAGAGGAATTGTAAATGAATACTTCTTGTTGGAAAGCGGTGGCTCTGATTTTCATGGGGGTGAACGAAATGACTATTCTAACCTTGGTAAATACTCAACCACATTCTCCAAGATTGAAGCAATGAGAAAGCAAATTTTAAGGAATACGGCATAATGATAAAAGCAATTGAAGGAAAACTTGTTGGAACCGGAAAAAAGTTTGTAATTGTATTCAGCAGATTTAATGAATTTGTTGGTGAAAGTTTATTAAACTCTGCGATAGATTGTTTAATTAAACATGGCGTTAATGAAAATAATATTGAAGTTGTTAAAGTACCCGGGGCTTTTGAAATTCCAGCAACAGCAGATAGATTGGCCTCAAAAAAGAAATATGATGCAATCATTTGTTTAGGTGTTATTATTAGAGGCGCAACACCACATTTTGATTTTGTGGCATCTTCTGCAAGCAGTGGGATATCTAATGTCTCTCAAAAATATTCTCTTCCTGTAATATTTGGAGTACTTACAACAGATACAATTGAACAGGCAATTGAAAGATCGGGCACAAAATCGGGTAACAAAGGTTGGGACTCAGCACTCTCAGCAATTGAAATGGCTGATTTATTTAAACTTATATAGAAAATTTTTTCTACTTTTATTACAATTTATTTATTCTATTTTTACCCCAACAATTGAGAAGATATCGATATAATATTTACAGTGTTTAATTATTTAGGATTTCAGATGAAAAATATCATATCACTCATCATTGCATTAATTTTCTGCGTCAATTCATATCCGCAGCAACAAACCAATTGGCAAAATTATGTAGATATGAAATCTGCAAAGGACATTGCTGTAACTTCTAACGGTATTTGGTCAGCTGCAAAGGGAGGTGCATATTTTTTTAATACTTCTGACAGCACTTTTAAGACCTACAGCAAATCTTCAGGCTTAAATGGAACTGAATTAACTGCCATTGGAATAGACAATTACAACAAAGTTTGGTTCGGAAGTAGTAACGGAATCATTGATGTATTTGATCCTTTAACCAATTCATTTCGTTCTGTACTCGATATTTTTAATTCTGATAAAACTTCAAAGAAAATAAATGATATTTCAATTTCAGGAGACACAGTTTTTGTTGCCACTGATTTTGGTATATCATTAATCGATTCAAAAAATTATATCTTTTACGATACTTATTTTAAGTTCGGTAGTTTTACATCTAACATAATGGTAAATAACATTTTATATTCAGACTTAATTTATGCTTCTACTGAGTCGGGTGTAGTTATACAAAAATCCGGAGCAACTAATCTATCGGCACCAGAATCCTGGAACGTTTATGATATGACAAGTGGTCTTCCTGCGGGAGGTGTTAATGTTGTTGAATTTTATAACTCCACACTTATCGCAGGTACAAATTCTGGGTTATATTCTTTTGATGGCATAAACTGGCAGCCGTATTTAAATTTAGCTGGCAATAAAATTATTGATCTTTTAACCGTTGGAAATAATTTATACATTCTTAAAACTATCGGGAATAATCAAGTTTATGTTTATGACGGTAATACAATATCTGAATTATGGTCAACGAGCAATCAATTAAGCAAACTTGCATATCAGCAAAATGTTGGACTTGCGGTGGCAACCAATTCTGGTATTTATATAAATAATAATTTTGTATTTCCTAATGGTCCTGCTGCAAATCAGTTTCCAAACATGGTAGTGGATAAAACAGGAAACTTATGGTCTGCAAGTGGCAAAGACGTTACAGGTATCGGAATATATAAATTTGATAAGTTACAATGGGAAAATTATAATAATCAAAAATATCCTGAATTATTGGTGAACAGTTATTATTCTATTTTTAATAGTTCGGATAATTCAATATACAGTGGAAGTTGGGGAAACGGGTTTGCTAAAATAAAGGATGGAAATATTTCCAGATTTCATGCTGGCAATACTCCAATGGTAGGTATTACCAACGACCTTAATTTTGTTGTAATAACAGGTTTTGCTGAGGACTTAAAAAATAATTTGTGGATAATTAATCTAAACGCTGCAGATAGTCGATCATTATATTTATTAACCGTTGATAGTACCTGGTATTCATTTAGAAATCCTCTAGAACAACATGTTGGATTTAGCGAAGTACATAATTTGGTGATTGATCAGTATGGAACTAAATGGTATTCAATGTCCGGCGAAGGTAGTAATGGGCTTTTTTATTACAATGAAAAAGGCACTTACTCCGATGCAGCAGATGATGTATACGGATTTATAACAACCCCAAGATTATCCAGCAATACAATTTTTAGTTTGAATATTGATCGTAGAGGAGATTTGTGGGTTGGAACAAGCCTGGGTGTGAACATCATTTCTAATCTCAATTCGGTGCTAACCTCGTCAAATCCACAGCTTAATATTTCATCTTCATTTTCAGTCAGACAACAATCTATAAATGCGATGGCAGTTGATCCCTTAAATCAAAAATGGCTTGGCACCAATCAAGGATTGTTTTTAGTAAACTCTGATGGTACACAATTGCTTACAACACTTAATTCAAATAATAGCGCATTGCTTTCAGATCAAATAGAAAGCATTGCAATAGATGAGGAAGCAGGAAGAGTTTATGTGGGGACTGTAAATGGCTTAACATCATTTGATACGCCTTCAATACTTCCTGTTGAAAGTTTTAATGGATTAAATATTTATCCAAATCCCCTTGTTATTAAAAATGGATATAATCTAGTTACAATTGATGGATTGATAAGAAATACTGATATCAAAATTATTACTGTATCAGGGAAATTAGTTAGAGAGTTTTCATCACCAGGCGGGCGTACAGCGTTTTGGGACGGAAGAGATGATGATGGAAACTTAGTTAGCAGCGGTATCTACATTGTAATAGCATTTGATCAGGATGGCAACAGTGTTGAAACCGGAAAAATTGCGGTGTTAAAGGAATAGTTTTTTATGATTGATCTTTCAAATATTTCACTTCAGTTCAGTGGTAAATATCTTTTTAAAGATGTTAATTACAAAATTTCTTCTGGTGACAAGATTTCCTTAGTTGGTGCTAACGGAACCGGCAAATCTTCAATATTAAAAATAATCTCCGGTTTATTGCAACCAGAATCCGGTGAAGTTTTAAAACAAAAACGGATCTCGATTGGCTATCTTCCCCAGGATCATGTTACTCATATAGGAAAAACTCTTTTAGAAGAAGCATCTTCAGCTTTGACAGATATTATTGAACTTCAGAATAAAGAAACCTCCCTGTCATCAGCATTATCAAATCCAAACCTTTCCGAGGATGAGCAGATGGATTTGGCGCATCAACTTGGTGAGGTTCATCATATGCTGGATGGATTGGACTCATATTCGGCTGAGTCTAAAGTTGAAAAAATTTTACTGGGACTTGGTTTTGAAGAAGAGGATTTTACCAGATTAACAGATCAGTTTTCCGGCGGATGGCAGATGAGAATTGCCCTTGCTAAAATTCTAATCTCACAAAATGACATTCTTCTTTTAGATGAGCCTACAAATCACTTAGATATTGATTCACTTGAATGGCTTATAGATTTTCTTAAAGCCTATAAAGGCGGATTATTAATTGTATCTCACGATAAAAATTTTATAAACCAGGTCACTAATCGTACATTAGAAATTTTTCTTGGTAAGTTCTTTACTTTTAAAGGCGATTATGATTCATATATAAAATATAAAATAGAACGAGACGAATTGACGGTGCATCAGTTTGAACAGCAACAAAAGAAGATTAAAGAAACCCAAAAGTTTATCGAACGCTTTCGTTATAAAGCTACAAAATCCAGACAAGTACAGAGTCGAATAAAACAACTTGATAAAGTTGAATTAATTGAACTTCCTGAGGATAAAAGCGAAATTAACATAAAATTTCCTGAGCCACCACAAAGTGGTAGAACACCAATAAAGTTGATTTCAATAAATAAATCGTATGGTGATAAAAAAGTTTTCGGTGGAATTGATTTTGAAATAGAAAAAGGTGAAAAGATTGCTTTTGTGGGACCAAATGGTGCCGGTAAATCCACTCTGGCAAAAATTATTGCCGGGGTAATCGAGGCTAATAGTGGTGAAAGAATCTTGGGGCATAACACAATTGTTTCTTACTATGCACAGGACGTAGCGGATAATCTTAATCCATCATTAGATATTATTGAAACCATTGACGGCATTGCTGAAGATAAAACTGTTGGACAACTTCGTTCATTACTTGGGTCATTTCTCTTTTCGGGTGATGATGTGTTCAAAAAAGTTGGGGTGCTTTCGGGTGGAGAAAAAAGCAGGGTGGCACTTTGTAAAATTTTACTTACAAAGGCCAATTTAATAATACTGGATGAGCCAACAAACCACTTGGATTATAATTCAAAACTTATTCTTCAAAAAGCTTTAATGGATTTTAAAGGAACACTTATTCTTGTTTCTCATGATGTTGATTTTTTAAGACCGCTGGCATCAAAGGTAATTGATATTAGAAAAGGAATTCTAAAAATATATTTGGGTGACATTGACTACTTCCTTTCTAAACGGGATTTATCCTCGCTTGAGAGAGACACTTCAATAGCTGTAAAAAAGGAGAAAAGTGAGAATATAAATCGGAAAGAACAAAAAAGAATTGAAGCTGAACAAAGACAACAGAAACACAAGGCTACTAAAGATTTATCTAAAGAGATAACGCAGTATGAAGAAAAAATAACCTCTTTTGAAAATGAAATTAAACATTTTGAAGAAAAACTAGCGGATCCAAATATTTACAGCGATGGTGACTTAACAAAAGATATTACGAATAAATTTAACAAGACAAAATCTGAGCTTGAGAAGACAATAAAAAAATGGGAGGCACTAACTGATCGATTGTTAGAAATTGAATCGCAATATAATTAGAAGACTTATTTATTTTCATCATCCACCAAACCTCATATTTTAACACCTAAAAATTCTTCAGCCAAAGCTAAACCGCCATATATAGCTGCATCATCCCCAAGTTTCGAAGAGACTATTTTGATCCCTTTTGCAGATGCATCAAGAACATGATTATTAAACTCATCATTGATTATTGGCATAATGTATTCGCCAATTGCTTCGATCACTCCACCACCAAGGACAATCATATCAAAGTTCATTAAGTTAGCAATACTGCCAAGTACATCACCTATGGTTTCACAGGCTTCTGTAATTCTTTTTGTAACAACTTTGTCTTTTTTAATAAATGCATTTTTTAGCGCACCGCTTTTTATTCTTTGATTGGATTTGATTAAGTCTGCTAGCACACTTTTCTTTTTTAGTTTTTTTACATCCGAAATTATATTATTGACAATGGCAGTTCTGCTGGCAAGTGCTTCAAAACAGCCCTTCTTTCCGCAGCCGCATTTTGGTCCATTCTTTTGGACCATCATATGTCCTATTTCGCCGGCAACAAAATTAAATCCCCGATAAATTTTTCCGTTTATTATTATTCCTCCTCCAATTCCTGTTCCAATAAAAACCGCAAGCATGTTTTCTGATTCTTTTCCAACACCAAAACGTTTTATTCCTAGTGCACCTAAGTTCACATCATTTTCTAAAAGAACCGGATAAGGGATTAATTTTTTAAGTTCAGCTTTCATTTTATAATTTTTGATTCCAAGATTTGGGGCAAAACCAATGATGCCTGTTTCAGGATTAACTGAACCAGGAACTCCTAAACAAACAGCTGCAATATTTTCTTTTTTTAGTTTTGATGTAGCCACTACTTTTTTAATAATCTCTGCAACGTCTCTAACATATATTTTTGTTCCACCGCTTATATTAGTGGGCATTTTCTGGCGGGCTATGATTCCCTTTTTAGAATTAAGTACAGAAGCAAGTATTTTAGTTCCGCCCATATCTACGCTTACAATATATTTTTCGACCAATGTTTTCTCCATAGCTTTTCAAATAGAAAGTTTATGGTGGAAAACTATATGATATTTTTTTCTTAAACAAATTGAATTGAAATTTTACATCTGAAAATTGCTATCTTGATGCTGATTTTTATAACAATTATGAATAATATTTTACCCCTAAAAAGATTTGGTCAGAATTATCTGCAAGATCAAAACATCATCAAAAAGATAATTTCTGAAATTGATCCAAAAGAAAACGATTTAATTATAGAGATTGGTCCTGGACGAGGTGCTTTAACAAAACCACTCATAGAAAGCAAAGCTAAGTTTACAGCCATCGAAATTGACAAACGCGTAATCGAAGATTTAAAATATCAATTCACTGAATTACGATTGTTAGAGGCTGATTTTTTAGAATTAAATTTAAACGAATTCATACATCCCGATAACCAGAAATTAAGAATTGTGGGAAATATACCATACAACATAACTTCACCAATACTATTTAAGCTTTTTGAAAATAACGCAATAATAACTGATGCTGTCTTAATGGTTCAGTACGAAGTTGCCAAAAGAATGACTGCAAAAATTGGTTCAAAAGATTATGGTATTCTGTCAGTTCTTTTAGAATATTTTGGAAATACACGATTAGCTTTCAAAGTTTCACCAAATGTTTTTTATCCAAAACCAAATGTTCATTCCGCAGTAGTTCATATTTATTTTAAAGGAAACAGAAATGATTCTGAATTCAATTCAATATTCAAATCTGTAGTAAAATCTTCCTTTGGAAATCGCAGAAAAACCCTAAAAAATTCACTAAGCCATGGTATATTTGCCGACGTAGATTTTAGCGGTTGTGGAATTGATCTTTCTTTACGCGCAGAACAGCTGACTATCGATGAATTTATAAAGCTCGCTGACTTTACAAGAAATAAATTATCCTGATTTTTTCATTAAACTCTGATTAATGTCTAAAATAAAATCCTTAATATTAAAATTAAAAGCATTCGATATTGTTGTTATCTGTTTTTCGTTTTTTTTAATAACACTTCATATAATCTTTAATAGCAAAATTGAAAACTCTTTAAACTGGATTTTAATAAATCTGGTTGTTATAACAATTGCTTTTTTTATTTCATATCTAGAAGCAATCACAGAACACAAATTCTGGCGTATAATACATTACTGGTATATAGCACCTATAATTCTGCTTACCTTTAGACAATTATATTTTATGGTTAAACCAATCCGCATTTATGATTATGATGATTGGTTTATAGCTATTGATCGATGGATGTTTGGCACAGACCCAACACACTTTTTATATCAATTTTCACATCCTGTTTTAACTGAAATATTACAAATTGTGTATGGTATGTTTTATCTACTTCCTATTATTCTTGGTTTATCACTTCTAAATAAAGATAGATTTGTAGCATTAGATTTTGCACTTTTTTCAGTTATATATGGATTTTTTCTATCATATTTGGGATATTTTTCACTCCCTGGTATTGGGCCGCGTTTTACTCTGCACGATTTTAGTACAATAAACCAAACTCTTCCAGGATTATATTTAACAAATTATTTAAGAGAGATGACAAACACCGGTGAAGGAATTCCATTTGGAACATTAAATCCAGCCACAGTTGTGCAGCGTGATGTTTTTCCCAGTGGTCATACAATGATTACATTAATAGTTATGTATCTTTCTGTAAGATTAAGAAGCAGAAGCAGGTATTTCTTTATACCAATTGGAACTCTTTTAATTTTTTCAACTGTTTATCTTTGGTATCACTACGTAATTGATTTAATTGGCGGTTTATTATTTATGATGTTTTCAATGTGGAGCGGAAAAATATTTTTTAACTGGTGGCGTAAGATAATTGACAAAGAAATATTTGAGTATGAAAAGCATTAGTAAGTATGATTGAGAAAAAAGCACAAGTAAAAAAAATGTTTGATAACATTGCCGGTAGATACGATTTTCTAAATCATCTGCTGAGCTTTGGATTAGATTTTTATTGGAGAAAAAAAGCGTTAAATCTTAGCGGATTAAATTCTGATTCCATTTTACTCGATATTGCATGCGGAACCGGCGATGTTGCAATTCAAGCAAAAAAAATGGGTATTAAAAATATTTATGGAGCTGATTTTTCATATAACATGCTAAGACTATTTGACAAAAAATCTGAATGGATAGATGGTAAACTTGTTCAAATGGTAGCTGAAAAAATTCCATTTAAAGATGAGTCTGTTACAAATATAACTGTAGCATTCGGGGTCAGGAACTTTTATGATATTCAAGAAGGTTTTAATTCTTTTTATCGAATATTAAAACCAAAGGGCAAAGCAACAGTTATTGAATTCAGAATGCCTTCGAATAAAATAATAAGATTATTATACAAATTTTATTTCAAAAACATTTTACCTTTTCTTGGAGGAATAATTTCTGGTGATAAAGCCGCTTACACTTATCTTCCAGATTCAGTTGAAGAGTTTGATAAACAAATAAACATTGTTGAACTTTTAAGAAATTCCGGATTTAATGTAATTGATAAATATAATTTTACATTTAAAACTGTGCAGGTAATAATTGCACAAAAATAATTACCGGATTTTGTAAGAAAATAATTCTTCTGTAACGTAGGTATTCGGCAAATAAATATTTCCGCCTGCAAAAAAATTAATCAATTCAGAATCTCCTTCCCATTTTATTACTCCAACACCATCTGCTATCCAAGCAAATACCTTGTAAGTGGTGGTTGAAGATGTTGTGTCTGTTACTAACTTTGCTTTATACTCTATTTTATAGACTTCTTTTGTAACATTTGAATTTTGGAAAGAAAGGGTAAGCGAATCCTTTGAAATTACAGCAGCATCAAGACTAAATAATTCAAACTGAGTGAATAATAAATTAACAGTAATCTTATAAACGTCCCATATTTGGTTAAGACTAAGTGGCTGGTAGAGTAACCTGTATTCAAGGTCAAATGAAATAGCCCCTTGTAATGTATCAGGAACAATTGAACTAAATCCGTTTGTATCAATATCAACGTAATTAAAAATGCCAGTAGAAGTTTTTCTAAAATATGAATGATTTATTAGTTGGGAAGATAATTGAAAAGTGTCAACTTTAATTTGATATGCGGTTGGAACAATAATAGTATCCCCTACAAAATAAGTTTTTCTGATACCAGATTGTATTAGTCCGCTACTATCATAAAGTGAAACATTGTAAAAATAGTAATTACCAATTGATGCCGGATAAAAATCGGAATTACCAGTATTATCTGGTGGTTGAATTGTTGATTCTTTACAACCGTAAACAAGAATGATTATTAATAAAAATAGACTAAAACTTTTTTTCATAAATATTTTTTTATTTCTTTAAATGCATTTAATCTGTGGCTGATTTTGTTTTTCTCTTCGTGAGAAAGTTCAGCCATAGTTTTATCATATCCATCCGGTATAAATAATGGATCGTAACCAAAACCATTATTTCCGCGAGGAATATTTATAATATTTCCTCTCACCTCTCCAATCGCTGATTTAATGTCATTCCCATCAAAATAAACTGCGGCACAGACAAATCTTCCGGTATGTGGTTCAGGATATTCAGACAGTTTAGAAACAAGTTTAACATTATTTTTTTGATCATCACTATTTACGCCTGCGTATCTTGCGGAGTAGATTCCAGGTTCACCATTTAATTGAAATGATTCTAAGCCTGAGTCATCGCCAATACTTGGGATTCCATATTTTTTAAACGCAGCTTTTACTTTTAATTCAGCATTTTCTAAAAACGTTGATCCTGTTTCTTCAACATTAGGATAATCTTTAAAGTTCAGAAAGGATAAAATTTCTACATCAATATCTTTTAGGATTTCTTTAACATCGTGCAATTTGCCTTTATTTGTAGAAGCGAGCAGAATTTGTTTCATAATTTTTGTCCCATTTATGCCATAATCAACTGTCATTTCGAAGCAGGCACGACTGAGATATCTGATAGATTAATAATTCAGATTTCTCTCCCAATAAATCGGAATCGAAATGACGATCTATTTTTTTGTTGAAATACTTAATAGTTAATTGTTGACTCTTTTTAATAATTCTTTTAACTCTTTTTTAGATTTTTGATTTAATTCTATCTGATCATACAAAAGTGATTTTTTATTTAACACTTTCCATTCTCCTTCAATCATTACAGAATGCACTGCATCACTAGAAGATGAATAAACTATATCAGAAAAAATTGATTCATCACTTTCAAAAACTGAATGAGCATTTGTTGATAAATCCAGCAAAGCCAAATCAGCTTTTTTCCCAACTTCAATGCTTCCGATTTCCTTTTCTAAATGTAATGCCTTTGCTCCTTCGATAGTTGCAAGTTTAAAAACAGTTTTTGCATCCATAACCGTTGAGCCGTGTATTGGTTTTTGAATTAATGCAGCCAATCTCATCTCATTGAATACACTTAAGTTATTATTGCATGGTGCGCCATCAGCACCGAGTGAAACTGAAATTCCATTCTTCAAATATTTTGGGATATTGGCAATTCCTGATCCAAGCTTTAAGTTTGAAGAAGGACAATGAGAAACTCTCACATCATTCTTTTTAAGCAACTCAGTTTCTTTATCATTAACGTGAATACAATGTGCAAGCACAGAATGATCATCGATAACACCGATTGAATTAAAGTACTCGATGTTTTCTTTTTTGTGTCGTCGTTTAACCTCCTCAATTTCATTTTTATTTTCTGAAGAATGTGTGTGATATAAACTTCCATCAAAGTCTTGTTTCATTTCAAAAGATCCTTTTAGAAGTTTTTCTGTGCAGGATAAAACGAAACGCGGTGCAAATCCGTATTTAATTTTTCCGTTTGAAGTGTTGTGATATGTTTTTGCTAATTGATAAATCTCATCAAGCTCAGATTTTGTTGATGATTTAAATTGCGGAAATAAATCATTCTCATCAATCAAACACTTGCCAGCAATTGCTCGAATACCAGAATTTTGCAACTCATCAAATATCACTTCTTGATGACGCAATGTTCCCATGTCCAGCAAGGTTGTAGTTCCGCTCAATAATAGTTCATTTATTCCCAATCTAACAGAACTTAGAAGTGAATTTTTATTATGCGCATTTTCAAATGGGAAGATTTTTAATTGGAGCCAATCAAGTAATTCTAAATCATCAGCCATTCCGCGGAATAATGTTTGGCAAAGATGAACATGTGTTTGTACAAATCCCGGAATTAGAGTCAGGTTTTCAAATCTAAAAACATTCTTTTTATTTTTTGTAAAATATTTTTCATCATTTTTTTTGATTGAAATTATTTTTCCATCTTTAATTTCTACAAAATGATTTTTTAAAATTCTATCTTTTCTATCTACAGTAACTATATTTTTAGGTACAATTATCATTATTTACTTTTCTCGATATCATTAAAAATCTCATCCATAACTTCAAAAGCATATCTCAAATGCGGAATAACAATTGAGCCCCCAACAATTAAAGCAACATTAAATGTTTCCATTAACTCTTCGCGAGTTGCACCTTCTTGGATTGATCGATCAATATGATAAAATATGCAATCATTACATCTCAAAACCATGGAAGAAGAAAGTCCTAACAACTCTTTTGTTTTTGCATTAAGTGCTCCATCAATATAGGCTTTGTTATCCAGTGCAAAAAATTTATTAAAATCTCTAAAACCTGAGTTTAATATTTTGTCGTTCATTTCCGAACGATAGGCACGGGTTTCAGTTGTAGTTTTTTTCATCTTTATTTCCTGCATAAATTAATTTTAAAACTAATACTTCTTGTTATACATTAAGTTTCAATTCTCAATAAAGTCATTTCGAAGGAGTCTTCGACTGAGAAATCTGCTTAAATATATCAGTTAGATTTCTCCCGTCGGTCGAAATGACAATGTGTATTACACGCTTAATTTTTAAAAATATTACAACTCATCTAAAAATCATTTTTATCTGCATCATAAGATACTTCTAACTTGTTAGCGGGAATTTCAGATTCTTCATCCTCCCATTCATATCTTTTGGGAGGATCAATTTTTCTAAAAATAAAAGCAACGATTATTCCGACAATAGCACCGAATAAATGTGATTCCCAGGAAACACCTTTTTCAACAGGAAGAACTCCCCAAATCAATCCACCGTATAAAAATATTACCACTAGTGCTAAAGCAATTGAACGATTATCCTTTCTAAAAATACCACTGAAAAATAGAAAAGAAACGAATCCATAGATAATACCGCTTGCACCAATGTGATAGACTTCTCTTCCAAAAATCCAAACCAGCAGACCAGTACCGAGATAAATTATTGTAAAAACCTTAAACGCAACTTTTTCATAAAAATAAAATATCCCAATGCCCATTAAAATAAGTGGAGCCGTGTTCGATATAAGATGAGAAAAACTTCCATGGATTAATGGTGAAGTAAGCATGCCAATTAATCCGCTTACGTTTCTTGGCAGTATACCAAGTTTATATGGATAAATATCAAAGTAATAATTAATTAGATGAATCAGCCATATAATAATTGGAAATGTTAGCGGAACTAAAAGTCTGTGAAAATTAATTTTTAAGTTTTGCAAGTAAAATATTTTAGTAGTTCAATTGATGTGTAAAAATAAAATTATAAACGGTCTTTAGAAAGTATAACAATGATTATTTGCAATGAAATAAGTCATTCCGAACTTGTTTCTGGATTTCCGTTACAAAACACAAGGTTTAAAAAAATCTGAAACAAGTTCAGTTTGACAAACAGACTATTTGATATTCACTATAATTCCTTTTATTCTATCTTTCTGATTATCAGGTGCCATGCTTAAAGCTTTTTCATAAAGTTTCTTTGATTTTACTTTATCGCCGGTAGTCAACAATCCTTCAGCAAGGCTATCCCAAACATTCCATGAATTTGGATAATCTACAGTATTCTTTTCAAATACTTTTAATGCTTCATCAGTCTTTCCAATTCCCATTAACTGATAACCCAAAGCATTCATTTGTGCTTCATCAATTCCCGGTAATTTAAAAGCTTCATTTTTTATTTTTTCTGCTTCGTCAGTTTTACCTGAATTTTGGAGTATCAATGACTTAGTCATCATGTTTGTAAGATTTTTATTTAGGCCAATTGATTTATCCACTTGCTGTAAAGCTTTATCCATATCAAAATTGTTAGTAAGATAATAAGTTGCAATTTGATTCCAGCCTTGCCAGAAAAATCCTGGAATGCCAGTAAGTTCCTTTTCCATGTTCGCGATTACAGTTTTATTAATATCAACTTTAAACTTGATTGGGATCAAAAGTTTTTCCCATTTTAAATTTAAAGTAGCTGAGTTTGCGGTAAGCTGATCGAATGAATAAGACAGCCATTCCTGAAAATCATTTTGCTCTGGATTAACCGTAAATCTTAGAGCATCATTTGCCTGATTGTAAAAGAAACTGCCCCAGGCAGCATTATCTTTGCTAAAGATTATTGTCCATGAAGTTTTTGTCGGAATCATATGCAAACCATAAGTTCCAGCAGCAACATTGTTTCCCTCAACTGTCACATCTGTTGAAAAAGAAATAGTTGTATTCTCATTTGCACCTGCCCGCCATACTTGATCGTAAGGCACAAGTCCGCCCAAAATTTCCCTTCCATTAACCGCCGGGCGATGATAATTTACTGTAATATCAGTAAGTCCAACCCGCTGGGATATCATTGCCTGTTGACTCGCCTGTGGTAAAGTTAAATTTTGTTGTGCAGATATTGGAACAAGAAATGAAAAAAGTACAATAAATATTACAACCTGTTTCTGAAATTTATACATAACGTGCCTCGATTATTAGTTAAATGATTACCAAAATAATCAGTGTTTCAATCAAAAATAATTTTAATTGATAAACGGCAAATATTTATGATGGTTCAATTTAATTGTCTATTATTGTTCTAATATTCTATCCAAAACAGACTTTTCGACGTTTAATAAACCAACAGGTGTTAATCTCTTTGTCAACTCTTTCCAATTTTTATCTTTATCAAAAATTTCTTTAAACATTGGAAGTGATTTTTCAGCTTCACCTGTGTTTGCAAGAGTAACAGCTGTCCAGTATTTCATTTCAAGATTTTCAGGAAACATTTTCATAGCTGAATTGTATTCGTCCATAGCTAGTTTCATATCGTTCTTTTCTACAGCAAGATCACCTCTATTCATATGCTCATAAGCCCGATAAACTTTTAATAATCTTTTAATTTCTTCCACAGGATTTTGATGATCTTCAACTCGTAAATCAATTAATCTATCTTCCCAAAGATTTCCTGTTGCTTTTCCTTTAACAACAAGTAAGCAAGCAGATTGTTTACCTCGTATATCACCACCTTCATTTTGCGCAGCTTCTAAAGAGGTAATTAATCTTTCGGCTAACGGTCCTGTTGAATTTTCAAAGGCTTTGGACATCGCGCCCCAAACTGTATTGTTCAGCATCATATTAGCTTGGACCGAATAGTTTTCTCCAAAAATGTGTCCGGCTTCAGAGATACATTTTGAACCCGTGTAAACAGCTGAGTTTCCTTTTGAATCCACAATTGCTAATTGTCTCACATCTCTTCCCTCATCAGTCGCGATAAGCTGATCAACAACTTCTTGCGCAGTCATCCCATTTTTAAGTAGTTCCAACCCGCGCTGCCCAAACGATGGATTTACAAATGATTGAGTTGCAACTACACCAACACCTGCTTCTCCCCAAGCAACGATCGATCCAACTGAAAACCAATGTGATTGAACGGCAACGCCCATTTCACCGGTTTGCGGATCCCGCGCAACTATTGAGTAGGTGTGAGCAAGTGGCTCTGATCCAAAAAATGTTTGTGCTGATAACGATTGCATTGCAGAAATAACAATGAGAAATAAATAAACTACTTTTTTCATTTTTTCTCCATATTGGTTTTCATTGTATAAAATTTAATTGATGATGGATAATCCTTACTATGATAAATCCAAATATTCGCTTTTACAAACTTATCTTTATCGGCATTGTAAATATCACAAAATGTGTTTGGATTTACATCAAAAAATGGGAAATATGATGACGAAACCTGAATCATAATTTTGTGTCCTGCTTTGAATGTATGAAAAGCATCGTTCAGATTTATTTTTACTTCGCTTAGTTTATTTGGTTCAAATGGTTCAGGTTTTTCATAACTGTTCCTGAATTTGCCACGCATAATTTCTGTTCTAACTAATCTTTCATAGCCACCCATCTCTACCATTGCAGGATTTGGATCCGAATTTAATTCATCATCTGGAAAAACATCAATCACTTTAACTACAAAATCGGCATCCGTTCCGGTTGTTGAGACAAATAAATCTGCCATTATTGTTCCCGCAATAGTTACATTTTCAGGGAGTGGATCTGTTTCAAAAGTCAAAACATCAGGGCGTGTTGAAACATATCTTTGATCCTCAATCAAATGAACTGGATTATAAAAGTTTTTTGAGTCCTGAAACTTTGCAGTATACGGAACAGGATTAAACGGATCAGAAAGATATTCAGTAAATGCACTTTCATCTATTGGTAAACTTGTATTTAATTTTTCATTTGGTTGAAAATAATAATTTACCTCACTAATATTTTTAGGCGGCCAGGTTTCATAGTCACTCCATTCATTTTTGCCAGTATCAAAAACATAAGCATCACTTAACTTTAAGTCTCCTTCATCTTTCAAATAATAATTAAAAAATGGCAATAGAATTTCTTTGCGATAATATTCAGCAGTATTACCACCAAAATAGAAATCACCAAGCGAATCCCCTTTTGCCCAAATCCAGGAACCATGCGTCCATGGACCCATAACTAATCTTGTGTTATTTGGTTTATCATTTTGCTCAATTGTTTTATAAATATTAAGAGGACCATACATATCCTCTGCATCGTAAAAACCTCCAACTAAAAGCAGAGCAGGTTTAATATTTTTTAAATGCTGCAAGTTGCTTCTTGATTTCCAATAATAATCATAAGTTCCGTGAGCAGACAATGAATCCCAAAAAGGTATTTCATTTTTTAAAATCTTTTCATTTAATTTTTTAATTGGAGTATGATCTAGAAAAAAATTATACGCATCAGGCGAATTATAATCAGTCGCAGGAGGATATTTAGTTAGTGGCTCCGATCTTGGTTTTCCAAATTGCTTAAAAAAATTAAAGGACATCAAAAGCGAAAAAGCACCATTGTGGTGCATATCATCACCAACAAACCAATCTGAAATTGGCGCCTGGGGTGAGGCACAAATCAAATTCGGATGAGCATCGATTGCACCCATAATTGTATAAAAACCCGGATAGGAGTTTCCCCACATTCCAACTTTTTTATTATTGTTTTCAATATTATTGATTAACCATTCAATAGTATCATAAGTATCGCTGCTTTCATCAATATCATTTTTGTCTTGCTTATTTGGATTATGCGGGCGCATATTATCAAACTCGCCTTCAGACATATATCTGCCGCGAACATCCTGCAGAACAAAAATAAAACCTTCTTTTATAAACTCTTTTGAGGCTCCAAGAAATCTGCTGTATTTGTTTTCACCATAAGGAGAACAAGAGTATGGTGTTCGGGTTAATAGTATCGGATATTTTATTGATTTATCTTTTGGGCTGTAAACCGCTGTGAAAAGTTTTACACCGTCTCGCATTTCAATCATATATTCTTTTTTATCATAATTATTCTTTATGTAATCTTGTTGAGACTGAGTACAGAATGTAAATGATAATAATAAAACAATTATTAAGGTAACTTTTAACATTTGGGAATTCATAACCAACCTAATAATACTTTCTTGACAACTAATACCATTTTATTTTATTAATTTTTTGTGTCTTCGGGACTTTGTAGCAAAATATAAATATGCCACAAAAACACGGAGTCACAATATTCAACAATTTGTGAAGTTTAAAATTCTTTTCAGAAATAAAATACTTTATTTTTGATTTAGTTAAAAAATAAATTACAGGAATTGTTTGCCGGATCTAATAGGAATTATAATATTGTTTGCTGTGGGTGCAGTTGCCGCATTTATAAATGTTAATGCGGGAGGCGGATCTTCTCTTACTTTACCAGCTTTAATTTTTTTAGGATTGGATCCATCGGTTGCTAATGGAACTAACCGTGTTGCAATACTCTTTCAAAATGTTTCAGCGGTTTATGCATTTAAAAAGGAAAAATTCTACGAGCTCAAAAACAGTTTGATACTTTCCGCATTAACATTACCCGGTGCAATAGCCGGTGCAATTATCGCAGTTAAAATAAGTGATGATCTGTTTGAGAAAATACTTGCAGTGGTAATGATATTTATAATTATTACCATGCTATTACCTAAAAAAAAGACCGATAAAACAAAAAGTGATTTTACAATTGATTGGAAGATTACACTTTCAATGATTGTTGTTGGATTTTATGGTGCTTTTATACAAGTTGGTGTTGGTTTTTTACTGATGGCGTCGTTTCAATATTTGATGAAACTTGATTTGATTCGTGTTAATATGCACAAGGTATTTGTAGTTTTTGTTTTTACGATTCCAGCGTTAATTGTTTTTATTCTTACAGACAACATAAATTGGTATTACGGATTAACATTAGCAGCAGGCAATGTTGTTGGTGGATGGTGGGGAGCAAAACTTTCAGTAAAGAAAGGTGAAAAACTAATTAAGTTTGTCTTGATAGTCGCAATTTTGATTATGGCACTAAAACTTTTAAATATATTTTAAAAGATGTTTTAATTTACTTTGTCATTCCCGTGAAAACGGAAATCCAATAATTTATTCGGAAAGTGGATTCCTACTTTCGTGACTGTGTGATAAATCTGTAAAAGTCATTTCGAAGGAGTCTTCGACTGAGAAATCTGTTTGTTATTGTTTAAAGATTTCTCTTTTCGGTCGAAATGACAAAAATTAAAGTGAGGCATCAAACCTTTAGGCTTTGTGCTTATGAAATTTAAAAAATAGTAAAGAGGAAATATGAAACGCGATATCAATTATAAAATGAAAATGAATAACGGTATTGAAATTCCACAATTTGGATTGGGCGTTTATTTAACCAAATCCGGTACCGAATGTGTCAATGCTGTTACCTGGGCTTTGGAGGTTGGTTACCGACACATTGATACAGCAAGAATTTATGGTAATGAAAAAGAAGTAGGCGAAGCTGTTAGAAATTTTGGGATTAATAGAGAAGAAGTATTTATTACAACAAAATTATGGAATGATGATCACGGTTATGAATCCGCATTAAAAGCTTTTGATAAAAGTTTAAAAACATTAAATGTTGATTACATTGATTTGTATTTAATTCACTGGCCTGTTAAAGGGAAACGAAAAGATAGTTGGAAAGCATTAGAAAAAATTTATGAATCCGGTTACTGCAGATCTATTGGTGTTAGTAACTATCAAATCAATCATCTAAATGAGTTGTTTTCTTATGCAAACATAATTCCTGTTATTGATCAGGTTGAGTTTAGTCCATATAATTATCAGAAAGATTTACTTGATTTTTGCAACAAAAATAAAATTATTCTAGAAGCTTATTCCCCGCTCACAAGAATGAAAAAGTTGGATGATCCAAAGGTTTTATCCATTGCTAAAAAACATCACAAAACTGTTGCGCAGATTTTAATTAGATGGGCCATTGAGCACGAAATAGTTGTTATCCCTAAATCCGCACGTAAAGAACGAATAATAGAAAACGCAAATGTGTTTGATTTTGAATTAGATACAGCCGATATGAAAACACTAAAAAATCTTGATGAAGGCTTTCGTGTTTCGTGGGACCCGACAACTACTGATTAGTTTAGTAACAAACCCAGTTCCTCCAAGGAACTGGGTTTGTAATTGATAACAAATCTGAGAGAATAAATGCCTTACAGATTGATTCCGTCATATAAAGACAATTATTATCACGTTTACAATAGAGGTAATAATAAAGAACAAATTTTCTTTGAAGATAAAAATTATAAATATTTTTTATTAAAGGTTCAAAAAGCGTTCGGGGATAAAATTGATTTAATCGCTTATTGCTTAATGCCAAATCATTTTCATCTACTCGTTTATGTTAAGGAAGATGGGGCACTTGAGGAAGCGATGCAGAAAATTTCAACAGGATATTCCCGAGCAATAAATAAATCTTATAATCGAACAGGTCATCTATTTCAAGGACGATTCAAGAATAAAATTATTCCAAATAATGAATATATGCTTCACCTTTCAAGGTATATCCATCGTAACCCGTTAAAAGCAGGTTTAGTAAATAATTTAGACGAATGGAAATTTTCAAGTTATCCAGTGTATATTGGAAAAATAAAATCTTTACTCATAAAACCTGAGATAATACTTGATCAATTTAAATTGCCTGAAGAATATTCAAGATTTGTCAGTGAATTTCAGGAAGATCAAAATTATTATTTAAAAGATTTATTGTTTTAGATTTAAACCGAGTTTCTTTTCATTGACAAACCCGGTTTCTTGGAGAAACTGGGTTTGTGCTTTAATTGAAAATGCAAATATGTTTGGAATATTTTAACAAACCCAGTTCCTTTGAGGAACTGGGTTTGTAGTTTAAATAATCTTAATGAAGGTTTGCGTGTTTCGTGGGATTCGACTACAACGGATTGATTATTAAGTGTAAGCTATTGAATAAAAGTTCTTATTATTATTTTCTTTATTCAAGCATGCTTAAATTAAAAAACAGTGCCATGATTTTATTATCAGTGCAAATTGTACTATAAGGAAATACTTACAAAAGCCCCAATTCTAAATCCGTTCCAATTTATTTTAACTCTATCCCCATTTTCATATACTAAAAATGCCTCTGAAACATCATCATATTCAAGATCACTTGAAATATATATTAAGTACGACAATGAGGCTCCAATTTGTAATAACCCTAGTTGATAAGAAGGAATAATTTCAGGCTCCATTCCAAAAGATGAAGAACTGAAATCTAATATTTCATTTTGAGTTTCATTCCCAACTTGCAAATAAAGTTCGTTCGATAAACTTGAAAGCATATAATTTATTGAAAGATTATATCCAAGATTAAAATTTGAACAGTAATGCGATTCATATTGAATAATTGCACCAATGCCAGTATAGTTTACTAATTGATCAATGCTCAACTCCCCAGAATAATCCTGATAATGAATTCGTCCAGCAGTTGATCCGTGCTGTATTAATGAACCGATTGATAATGTACTTTTTATATCATTCTTTAAGGGAATTAAGAATCCTATTTTAAAACCATAATAGGCCGGATATGATTCAGTAATTTTTGCTGGTATATTCTGTTGTAAAATACCGTTTAATAATTCATTCTGTTGTTGCTTCAATCCATCCATTGAATAATTATTATAACTAATTATTGTAAAAAGCTTAACATGAGATTGGCTGAAAGAAACAAAGTTTAAAAATATTGCAAGACTAAATATTTTGAATAATTTAAAAATCATTACTTACTCTGAATATTATTCACTTAATGGGACATATTTATAATAGCCATTTACAAAATAATACCCGTTAAGATAGAATTGTTTGCTTCCCCATACTCTTATACTACCCCGTTTTATCCCTGAATTTATATCATAGATATTACCGCCAACTCCAATCAATCCTGTTTTTGAATCAATACAAGGAGGAAAATAAAATATCCCAGGAATTTCTCTAATTATTTGCATGTTATCTGGATTAATAATTTGTACTCTATCAAATAGCCAAACAATTAGTGATGAATAGTCCTTACTAAACTCAACATACTCGGTTGGTAAAGTTCCAATCTCTGTAAGATTAACACCATCATATTTGAAAACACGATTTAAAAAAAACAGATGGTTAAAATCATCAGATACCCTCACCGTACTTAAATCACTCCCCATATTCAATCTAAAAGTTTTTATTAGTTGTTTCGTATTCATATTAAAAAACGAGGGTCTCCATTTTCCATTAGCATCGACTATCACAGCAAAAAGTTGATTGTTATTATTAACTCTTACAGTTTGAATATAATTATAATTACCTGAGGGCATTAAATTAAATAAATCAACTTCATCTTCTTTTAGTAATGTTGTACTATTAATTTTATATACTTTACTTCCAGCGGGACAATATATGTAATCTCCGTTGTCACTAATACCTAATGCAGGAGCATAAAAGTAACTATCCATTACTTTAGATTTCAATAAATTCATCGAACTTCCTTCATAATAAGACATCGTATAATTATATGTTAAATACGAGTAGGAAATATTAATTAATAAATCTTTCTCAGGAATATATTTTAGTAGACGAGGTTCATCAGAACCTAAGGGAGTTCCTATGGGTTCACCATGTATGTAAGCGGTTGTTGGTACCTTTTCTCCTGTTTTTGAATATACACTAAGTGAATATGGTCCACCAGATCCTAATGGCGGATTATTATCAATCAATATGGTATCATTAACAGTGGAAAATGTCGTGCTATCATCTAGGTCACTAATGACATATTTTCCAAAAGAATGTGTAAATGGATATTTATTCCAAGTGATAAGCATTTTATCATCTTGCAATTTCGTTGCCGAAACAAATGTCGGTTTAATACCAGCATAATATCTTGTTGTACTTTCAGTGGCAAAATTTAACACTTTAGTAGTGAGGGTATAAAATGCATAATCGGAGAAGTAAGTTGTATCTAGAAAACTAGTCTGATTTATATCAGAAAGGGTCGCAACTGTGCTTCCATTTCTTTTTAATATATATTGTTTAAAGCAATATTGATTATACTTGTCCCAAGTAATTTTCAGAGTTCCGTTTTCAATTGAAATATCTTTAAGCTGCGGTGTATTTACCGGTGCATTAAATATAGTAATGCGATAATCTACAGCAGAATATAATACTTCCGCTCCAACTAAATCAGCTAAACTACCTGAATTTGAAGAAGCAATAAGAATAATTGTAAAAGTATAATTCCCATCCGGATAATATTCTGTGTTAAATACAATGTGTGAAGGATCTGACATGTATATAGAAACTTCCTGATTATCTATATAACCAAGAACATATTTAACATCATGCCCATTTAATTTTGTTTGAACTGGAATGGTTACTCGGCCTCTTAGTTGATTTACAGTATTAGTATCTAATACAGTAATTTCAACATTGTTTTGGGGTGGTGCAATTTCATTGAAATTTGTTTCAGTTGGTGAATAGTCACAGCCAAAAATCAATATTAATAGAAAAAAGTAAGGAACAATTTTATTTCTTAAAATATGCCTGATCATAATTTTAATCCAAATTTCTTTTTAGGATCTATATTATTTGAAGAAAAAATAATTTTGTCGTTAAGTTTGTTTCGTCGAATGTCATACTTTGACTAAATAATACATATCAAAATAAAAACACTTTGATCTCATCCTAATAAATATTAGCCTGTTTTTATAATATTTTGTTTTAATTAAAGTCTTCAAAGATTCAATCCTAAAATCCTTCATCAGAAATTTTATTGAGGAACGTCTTATCGTTTGCAAGTGGTTTTCATCGCTTACCCGCAAGTGAAACACCTTAATCGAAATGTAAATTATAATTTCAATTGAAAATTAGGATTGTGAATTTAAAGAATCAACAAGTCTTGAAAAATATCGGTGGGCTAATATCTGCCAAGATAATTCTTGACTTTTGAATTCCATCAAACATCAACCATCATCAATTTACCATGGATTGCTTCAGTCGAGGACTCGCTCGTAATGACGATCCCGTTTCTTTTTCAACTCTTTAATAAATACTTTCCCGTTATACTTTTTTTGTTTTTTATAATTTGTTCTGGTGTCCCTTCTGCAACAATTTTTCCACCGTGTTCACCACCGCCGGGTCCAAGATCAATAATCCAATCTGCAGTCTTAATAACATCCAAATTATGCTCAACAACTACAACAGTATTTCCCTTATCAACAAGCTTATTTAAAACTCCCAATAAAACTCTTACATCTTCAAAATGCAGACCTGTTGTAGGTTCATCAAGTATGTACATTGTTTTACCGGTGCTAACTTTACTTAACTCAGTTGCAAGTTTAACACGTTGTGCTTCCCCTCCGGAAAGTGTAGTGGCCTGCTGACCTAGTTTTATATAACCTAGTCCAACATCATGTATTGCTTTTATTTTTCTTTTTATTCTAGGTAAGTCATTAAAAAAATCTAAAGCTTCATCAACTCTCATCTCAAGTACATCAGAAATTGATTTTGTTTTATACAAAACCTGTAGAGTTTCACGATTGTATCTTTTACCTTGACACACATCGCAAAGCACGTAAACATCAGGCAAAAAATTCATTTCAATTTTTTTCAGACCATCACCGCTGCACTCTTCACATCTTCCGCCGGCAACATTAAAACTAAACCTGCCGGTGGCATATCCCCGCATTTTAGATTCAGGTAGTTGGGCAAATAAATCCCTTATGTGTGTAAACAATCCAGTATAAGTTGCAGGATTTGATCTTGGTGTTCTGCCAATTGGAGACTGATCAATTTCAATTATCTTATCAATGTGTTCCAATCCTTCTACTGATTTGAACGGCAGGGGAACAACTTTTGATTTATAAATCTCTTTCATCAAGATCTTTACGAGCGTTTCATTAATTAGAGTAGATTTACCTGAACCGCTAACACCGGTAACTAGCGTAAAAGTGCCAAGTGGAATTTTTAAATTAATATTTTTAAGGTTATTACCCGTGGACCCTGACAAGATTATTGATTTACCAATTCCTTCTCTTCGATTTTTTGGAATTTCAATTTGTTTTTTATTATTAAGATAAGAAAGCGTTAATGAGTCAAAGCCATTTTTTGAGTTAAGCAATTCTGAAGATTCTCCTGCAATACAAACTTCGCCGCCGTGTATACCGGCCGCAGGACCAAGATCAATGATGTAATCAGAACTTTCAATTGTTTCTCTATCGTGTTCAACAACAATAACAGTGTTCCCAAGATCTCGCAAATTTTTTAACGAGTTAATAAGTTTAATATTATCACTTTGATGCAAACCAATTGAGGGCTCATCCAAAACATATAGCACCCCTGCAAGCTGGGAACCAATTTGTGTTGCTAATCTTATTCTTTGTGATTCACCCCCGGATAGCGTGCGTGCAGATCTATCAAGAGTTAAATAATCTAACCCTACATTTAAAAGAAAACTTAAACGCTCGTTGATTTCTTTTAAAATTGGTTTTGCAATTATTGCATCTTTACCTATTAATTTAAGACTGGAAAAAAATTCTGCAGACCGAAAAATTGAAAGTTTAGTAATTTCGCTTATATTTTTATTCTGAAACTTAACCGATAAAGATTCTTTTTTCAATCTGCCGCCGTTACAAGTTTGACAGGTTGCGGTATTCATATAAGCTTCGACCCATTCACGTATCTGGTTTGAACTTGTTGTAGAGTAATAATTCTTTAAATAACTCATCACACCAGAAAATCTGTGAAGATAAGTTACTGGTTTACCTTTACCGTAATTATAAGTAAAAGAAATTTTCTCAGGACTTCCATTAAGCAATAAATCTTTTTGCTCTTCGGTAAAATCTTTAAGCGGTGTATCAAAATCAAAACCCATTTTTTGACCAACGGCTTCTAATTGGTTGAAGAACCAAATTGATCGCGGTTTGCCAATTGCAGGTATTCCCTCTTCTTTGATTGATTTATTCCAATCTGGGATTATTAAATTAATATCAAGCTGTTTTATTTCTCCAAGTCCTTCACAATCACTACAGGAACCATAAGGAGAATTAAATGAAAAAGAATTTGGTGCAAGTTCACGATAAGAAATTCCGCAATCTAAGCAGGCAAGATGACGACTGTAAATTTTATCATTTCCATCTTCCTCAATAATTACAATTCCGTTTCCATAATTTAGTGCAACGTCAACAGATTCGGTTAATCTGCCGCGCGATCTTTCGCTTGCACTTACTTTATCGATAGCAATTTCTATGTTGTGGATTTTGTAACGATCCACATGAAAACCCTTTTCGATTTCAAAATATTCTCCATCAACTCTAACTTTTAGAAATCCATCTGAAATAATTTCTTCAAAAAGTTCCCGATAGTGTCCTTTCCTTCCGCGAATCATGGGTGCAAGTACATTTACTTTTTTGCCCGATTGATTTTGGATTATTGTATCAATTATCTGCGATGAAGTTTGTTTGGTAACCGGCTTACCGCAGTTATAACAATGTGGAACTCCAACTCGCGCATAAAGTAATCGCAAGTAATCATAAATTTCAGTTACAGTTCCAACTGTGGAGCGAGGGTTACCGGATGTGGATTTTTGCTCGATTGAAATTGCCGGACTCAATCCTTCAATCAAATCAACTTCCGGTTTTTCGAGCATATCCAAAAACTGGCGAGCATAAGCTGAAAGCGATTCAATGTATCTTCTCTGCCCTTCCGCATAAATCGTATCGAAGGCAAGTGAAGATTTTCCGGAGCCCGAGAGCCCTGTGATTACTGTAAAAGACTCACGCGGAATTTCTACATCAATGTTTTTTAGGTTGTGCTCTCTTGCACCCTTAATAATAATTGTTTCTTTTTCCAATGTATTTAATCAAACTCAAATAATAGAAATAAAATTTCAAACGCTTATTTTAGGAATAGTGATCTTTATAAACAAATAATTTTAGCATTGATTATTCAAACGCACAATTATGCTTCCTGAACAAATAAATACTATAAATGATTTCAAAATAATTTCTATAAAGGAAAAGAGCTCTGAGTTTTTAGCAATTGTTAATTGTGTTGATAATGAGGATTCTACAGTAAATCAGTTACAAACAATTAGAAAGAAGTATTATGACGCAAATCATCATTGTTATGCATACAAATTAAAAACTGGAGAGGTAAAATACTCTGACGATGGAGAACCAAATGGAACTGCTGGTATTAGGATATTAAATGCAATTGAACATTTTGATTTATACGATGTTTTGTTGATTGTAGTGCGTTATTTTGGTGGAACCAAGCTTGGGATAGGTCCGCTTGGAAAAGCTTATTATAATGCTTCTATTGGTGTTTTAAGCGAATCTAAAATCATTAATCAATCTCTTTACAAAAAATTACTTATTGAAACTGATTTTAGTTTTATAAACCACGTTCATCGTGTTATAAAGAATTATTCTGCAATAATTGCTGAAACGGATTATACAAATATTGCAAGATTTAATTGTTTAATAAAACCTAAGGATTTTGAAAATATAAATATTGAGCTATCAAATCTTACCAATGGGCAAATCTTAATAAAGCTGCTTTCAGATATTAAATATTTATGATAAAAAAAAATTACTCTGCACTTGATATAATAATTTTTATTATCGATATTTGTCATAGACAATAATTCATCTTTAACTAAACCGGAACCACAATGGAATTAAATCATAATGCTGAAAGATTAGCAAACTTAACTTTTAGTTTATTAGCAAACTGTCAGGAGAAAGAAATTAGGCTTGCAGAAGTTCATAGTTTAACTCAGGCAGAATTTAGATGCTTAAGATTATTTGGCTCTGATGAGAGTATAAATAATAAAGCGATTGCAGAACGGATGAATCTTAGCCCAAGCAGATTAACAAGAATTATTGACGGGCTTGTTCAGAAAGAATATATTCTTAGAGAAATAGATCCGAATGATAGAAGAAACATGCGTGTTTCACTATCTCGTAAAGGTCAGTTGTTGGTTCAACAATTAAATAAAGCTTACATTGAGATTCATAAAGAAATTCTTGAAGATATTGAAGTAGAGCAGCATCAGCCACTAATTACAGCAATGACTCATTTATTATCGGCTCTAGAAAAGTGGATTGCAAAAACTTAAGATTAGTGATCTGATTATTTACGTTTCAATTGATTTAAATATTTTTTTATTATATCTAAATCTTCTACTAATTGTTTGATGTTAACAAGAGAAGTTTGATTTATTTGTAAATAACTTTCCTCAATTAAAAATTTTTCTTTATCATTCATAGTCGAAAGTAATTTCTTTTAACAAAGAAGTTACTTTCTCTATATTTTCAGACAAATCCTTTTTTATATGTTCAACACTTTCAACTTCAGGTAATTCTGGACTATTTTGTAAAACCTTGAATAAACCACTCACATATTTTCCTGTAAATGAGAGGTTCTCAAATTTTTCTAACTTATTATCTTTATTGCATACATTAAAAATAATATTAAGATGATCCTTCTTTTTTAATGATTGATTATAGAATTTTTCAACCTCATCAAGAAAATCAGTATTCAAATTTTTTAATCTCATTTTTTAATCCCAAATCCTAATCCATCGCCAATAGGAATAATCATTGAATCAAGGTTCTGTTGAAGTATAAATAATTTGTTAAAGTCTCTTATGTGTTTCGTAGAGATTTTGTACTTAGCAGGAACACTAACAGAGGCGGCATGTCCATGCCATAATAAATTATCAACTACAATAACTCCTCCCTTTCGTAGCATAAGCATTGAAAGATCAAAAAGTTTTTTATAGTCTTCCTTATCTGCATCGAGGAATATAAAGTCAAACTTTTTATTCATTTGAGGCATAATAACTAACGCATCACCCTGAATTAAATTTATTTTTTTTGTCAGATTAGATTTTTCAATATTTTTTAAAGCAATCTTAATATTCTCTGCACTTTTTTCAATTGTGTGAATCGTAGAATTTTTATTTAAACATCTCGCAATTCTTATAGAAGAATACGCTATTGCAGTGCCAATTTCTAAAACTCTTTCAGGTTTATACATTAAAATTAATTTTTCTATAAACTCAATTGAGTGCCAATCTAATATTGGCACATGATGCACTTCAGCATACTCTTCGATTTCATTTATCAGTTTGTCTTCTTTTTTCCTAAACGTATTCAAATATTTTTTTTGTGCCGGGTATAATATTTTTGTCATTTGCTTTCTCTCAATAATTTAGTTTCTACTTTAGTAAAATAAGTTTCTTACCAAATTGTTTGCTACCGACTTGAATTAAAGCGTAGTAAACTCCACTTGCGCAAAGATATCCGCGATCGGAATAACCGTTCCACTCAAAATAATCCATTTGACCGTTGGTTATACCAGATACTTGTGTCACTTGTTGCCCTGTTCCATCTATCAAAAGAATTTTAAATAATTCTTTACCCGGAGATACAAAATCAATTCTAGTTGTTTTATTTGCAGCAGGCATAAATGGGTTAGGGTAAAAATCACTTACTTCGTAATTTGTTTTTGGTGATTGGATGTCAAGATTTAAAGTAATTAGTTCTGAACCATAAACCATTTTAAAGTAGCCTGTCTCTGGAAAAACATAATAATTGTTCTGGCTATCAGCATAAGTAAAATTAAATTCAATGATCTCCCCAATACTTCTTACCGGTAAAGAATAGGTATAATCATAATCACCTGATTTAATCATCGAAAAACTTTCAAGTAGATCATCAGCAATTTTAAAAACTATGTTTACCGAACCAGGGTTAATATTATTTTCCAAAATTATCTTGTGTATTAAAAATGTGTTGTTTCTGATTTCCAGATTTGGAAATTCAATCGCATTTTTTGCAGAGATTATTCCATACCCTATTAGATTATTTGGGTTTTTTGAATTAGAAGATGTTTCCAGAATTATATTTCGTATCTGAGTATTCTTTAAATGCGGATGAGCAGAAAGAAGTAATCCGGCAATTCCGCTTGCAATTGGAGCTGCTGCCGAAGTTCCACTCGCAAATCTATAACCATTATTTGTTCCAGCCACTGCCCCATATGTATTAAGACCTTGAGCTACAACTTCTGGTTTAATTCTTCCATCCGATGTTGGCCCGCGGCTGCTAAAATTTGCAAGATTACCAAACTCATCAACCGCACCTACAGCAATAATATTGAACCCATCTGCCGGTGCAATTATATACTTCCATGGAACATTTCCTTCATTTCCAGCTGATGTAAAAGTAGAAACACCCCTTGCAAAAGCCAACTCAACTGCCTTGGTAACAATGGTTGTTCTACCGTTCATATCACCATATGTATATGAATAACCGGAATCAAATATATTGTAACCAAGTGAACTGGTTGTTATATCAACGCCATATGATTCCATCCAAATCAAAGCGGCAGCATAATTATCCTCTTCAATGTGTGTCTCACTACGTGTGTCTTCTGTTTTTGCAAGTATATAGGATGAATTAAAAGCAGGCCCAATTAAAACACTATCTGCAAAACCTGCAATTACTGAAAACACATAAGTTCCATGACTATCCTGGCCTAAGGCATCTCCTCCTTGATTTGCAGTCACAGAGTCATCAAAAATAAAATCATACTCAGCAATAACATTTCTATCCTTTAAGGAATTATGTCTCTTCCAATCAAATCCGGAATCAAGTATTCCTATTAAAACATTACTACCATTAATATTTTTAGAATGAACATTTGGAACATCAGATAATGTCATCTGATTAATCGATAGACCATAATTATAATTTGTATCCAATATTTTATACAACTGCTGACTGGTATTATCTAAACCCAGATCTCTGAAATAGATCTTTTTTACCGGCTCGATTGATTTTACAAATGGTAGTGATTTTATATTTTCAAGTTGATCAGCAGCTAAATAAGCTGAAACCGCATTAAACCACTTTAGTTTTCTAATAATTGTAACACCAAATTTTTCTACATCACTAATATATTTTTCGTTGAGGGGAATATCTTCAAAAGTTATAAAATCATTACCCATATTCTTTAATCTTCGTTCAAGGGATTTGGGAGATAGTTCTTTTACTGCCAGATTATATGAGTGACTATTCTTATTCAGAACACTTGAATTTTTGATACCTTTATCAACAAAATAGATGAAATATTTATCCTGAGTAAAAACCTGAACGCAAAATAGAATTATTAATAATAGTGTGTATTTCATGGTATTTTTTGTGTAAAACTACAAAATGAGGGAACAATTACAAGCTTAAAAATTTATCTGCTAACTTATCAATCTATCGACTGCATCAATCGGCTAAATCTAATCGTGTTAAAATAATCAAAGAAGCTGGAAGACTGAACTGGCATTTGGGACCAATATATCATGAACGCTTTTCCAATAATCCATTCTTCAGGCACATAACCAAAATAGCGGCTATCAATACTGTTTTTTCTATTGTCTCCCAGCACAAAGTAATAATCTTTTTCAAAAACATATTCACGGAAAGGCAGATTATTAATATTTACTACGGTTCCTTCAACACTAACCACT
Source organism: uncultured Ignavibacteriales bacterium (assembly GCA_963706055.1). Lineage (GTDB taxonomy): Bacteria > Bacteroidota > Ignavibacteria > Ignavibacteriales > Ignavibacteriaceae > IGN3. The sequence continues at coordinate 109,579 of CAVPND010000035.1, forward strand.
TTTTTTCCGTAATCGGCATTTATAGCATTTTGCCAGAAAAGAATACTTTTGGGATTTAGCTCAACAGTCATTCCTTTTTTAGGAATTACGATCGGTCCGTAATTTTCCAGTGACCATTTTCCGTTATATGGAAAAAGATTTTTATTTATATTTTCAATAGGAGCTTCATTAAGGTTTAATTTTATAAAAGAAGGATTCCGATAAATTTTGTGGTTGATGTATAAAATCTGATCCTTTATTTCAATTGTGTCGCCTGGCAAACCAATAATGCGTTTAATCAGGATAGAATATTCTTTTGAGTTTGGATCATAATAATCAGCAGGGATCTCAAAAGCCACAACATCGTTAAAGGCTGGCTTACCAGTCGAAATTAATTCCATTCTAGCTAAACGATTCCCTAGAAATGGAATTTGATTTGGTGTGGCAAAAGAATAGGCAACCTTATTTACTAGTAAAAAATCCCCTTCGAGCAAGGTGTTTTTCATTGAACCGGTTGGAATTTTATAAGCATCAATTACAAATGTTTTTAAAATAAGTGCTAAGATCAAAAGAGAAATAAGAATCTTTAAAAGACGTTTCATTTTAAAATGTTAAAATAATTTATTCATCAATTTGCAGCACTGCTAAGAAGGCTTCTTGGGGAATTTCAACGTTACCAACTTGTTTCATCCTTTTCTTGCCTTCTCTTTGTTTCTCCAGAAGTTTTCTCTTACGAGAAATGTCACCACCGTAACATTTTGCAAGTACATTTTTCCTTAGAGCTTTAACAACTGATTTTGAAATTACTTTTGTACCAATTGCAGCTTGAATATTTATTTCAAACATCTGGCGAGGAATTAAATCTTTAAGTTTGGAGCTAACTTTTCTGCCCCATTCAAATGATTTACTTCTGTGTACGATCATTGATAAAGCGTCAACTGGTTCACTATTAAGAAGTATATCAAGCTTAACCAAATCAGATTCGCGGTAACCAATATATTCATAATCAAATGATGCATAACCTCTAGTAGATGATTTTAATTTATCATAAAAATCAAAAATTATCTCTGCTAAAGGAAATTCAAATTGCAAATCAGCGCGCGTTGGATCTAAATAAGTTGTATTGATATATGTACCGCGCTTATCCATTGCAATTTTCATAATATTGCCGACATATTCACTAGGAGTAACAATTTGTGCCTTCATATAAGGTTCTTCAACACGATCGATATTACCGACCTGAGGCATTTCTGCCGGATTGTCTACAATTATTTTTTCTCCCTTTTTGGTATAAACAATATACTCCACATTTGGAAGTGTTGTAATAATTGATTGACCATATTCACGTAGTAATCTTTCTTGTACAATTTCCATGTGAAGCAGACCTAAAAAGCCGCATCTAAAACCAAAACCAAGAGCAGCTGAAGTTTCAGGCTGGTAAATAAGAGCAGAATCATTCAAACAAAACTTTTCTAAAGCGTCCCGTAAATCTTCAAAGTCGTCAGAATCTGTTGGATACAATCCGCTGTAAACCATTGGTTTTACATCTTTATAACCCGGTAGCGGTTCTTTCGAACCGTTTCTTACATGTGTAATTGTATCCCCAACCTTAGTATCGCGAACATCTTTTATTCCCGCAATAAGATATCCAACATCTCCAGCAGAAAGTTCATCGGACTTAATTTTTTTTAATCCTAAAGTTCCTATTTCTTCTGCTTCAGTTTCTTTATGAACTTTAAAGAATTTAATTTTTTCATTTGTCTTTAAGGTACCCTGAAAAATTCTTACGTAAGCTATTGCTCCGCGGTAAGCATCAAAAACTGAATCAAATATCAAAGCTTGTAAGGGTGCTGAAGGATCACCTTTTGGTGGTGGCACTTTTTCTATTACTGTCTCTAATAATTCAGTAATACCAAGTTTAGATTTAGCACTAACTAAAATAATATCCTCTTTATTACACCCAATGAGATCTATAATCTGGTTTGATACTTTATCAATTTCAGCGCTTGGTAAATCAATTTTATTTATTACAGGAATAATTTCTAATCCGGCATCTGTAGCTAGATAAAGATTACTGATAGTTTGAGCTTCAACACCCTGCGCGGCGTCTACAACTAAAATTGCACCTTCACAAGCAGCAAGTGAACGTGAAACTTCATAAGTAAAATCAACGTGACCTGGTGTATCTATTAAATTTAAAACATATTCCTGTTTATCTTTTGCACGGTATCGCATTTGGATAGCGTGGGACTTAATTGTTATACCCCGTTCACGCTCAAGTTCAAGATCATCAAGTATTTGATCTTTAGCTTCACGTGCAGATACAACTCCGGTGGTTTCTAAAAGACAGTCTGCAATAGTTGATTTACCGTGATCAATGTGTGCAATAATGCAAAAATTTCGAATTTTATTCATATTCTCTTAATAGTTTGTGTGCAAATATAGTCAGGTAGTAAGTATTAAAAAAGATAGGATTTTTAGAGTACAAAGAAGAAATTAATTATTAATTACTCCTACTAATTAAATCAAATACAATTCCTTCTCGAAGAGCATACTCAGATAAAACCATTTTTTCAATATTAAAGAGTTCAAATATTTTTTTGAGGATAATCAGACCCGCTGGTATTATATCAGCTCTATTAGCTTCAATTCCCGGAACGCTGGCTCTATCAGCCGGATTTTTTAAATTCATCACAAAAGAAAATATTTCTTCAAACTCGGTTTTATTAAAGGTGTATCCATTTAATCTTGGTTTTGTCTTAGGATAATTTTTTAACTCTTTAATCAAACAAATCGTATCGACTGTACCGGATGAACCCACAGCGAAATCAATAACCAAATTGGTATTAATATTTGTATTTAATTTAATTTGCTGTTCAACATAATTGAAACAATCCAAAACTGTTTCATTAGTAATAATAAAATCAGAAAAGAATTTTTTGGAGAGCCTAACAGCACCAATATTGACGCTTTCAGTAAAAATAGGCACACCTTTAACACCATAAATAAATTCTGTACTTCCACCACCTATATCGATGCCTAAAATAGATTTATCATTAATCGGAAGAGCGTTTTTCATACCAAGAAAAATAAGATTGGCTTCTTCAGTTCCCATTATCACGTCAATACTTATTCCAGTTTGCTCAAAAACTGTTTTAATAAATTCCAGTTTATTTTCAGCTTCTCTAACTGCACTTGTGGATACTGCTCTTAAATCTGCTTTGTAATGTTTTACTCTCGATAGAAAGTTTTTTAAGATAATAACTGTCTTGTCTATTTCATTATTAGAAATTAATCTTAATTCCTTTCCAAACTCCGTTCCTAATCTAAAAAATACTCTTTCTTTATCAAGAAATTTAATCTTTCCATTTTCATTTACTTCAACGATGAGTAGATGGAATGAGTTTGTCCCAATATCAATCGCAGCAAATCGTTTACGCTGAATTATCAAAATTATTTTCCTAACAGGACCTTACATAAATTAAGAACATCATCTACCTCAATATCATCAATCAAATCTGATTTACGTAAAAATATTTTATTCCTGCCGCATGGAGCCCAATTGAAAGGATTTGTAGGACCAAATAAAGAGATCTGAGGGGTTGCAGTTGTTCCGGCCACATGCATTATTCCGGTATCATTAGTTAAGAACAAACTTGATATTGAAACAAGAGCTGCAACCTGTGAGATTGGTTTATTTATGAACAGGTTTAATTTTACACCAGTATTTTTAATAACATACTCTAGCTCATCTTTATCAGCATCTGATCCTGTAAGATATAATATACAATTGAATTCCTTTTCTAAATTTTCTATAAGTTTTACAAACTTAACTAAGGACCATCTGTTTGCAGGTTTACCTGCACCAACATGTAATCCAATAACCAATGAATTTGTTTTCAGATTAATCTCAGTAACAAATTTTTGAGCTGCAATTAAATCTGAATCATCAAAACTAATTTCTGAACTTAGATTATTAGTTTCGATTCCAAACGGTTTAATTATTTCCAAAATATGTTCTGAAACATTGGAATCAGGATATGTACGCCAATCAACATCCACCCTTCTATCAAAACAGAAGGAGCTTGGATTTAATTTTCCATCAAGTGAATTTGGTCCAATCCGTATTCTGCTATTAGATAATCGTGCAATTATATTACTTGTAAACGAAATTGAAACTGTAACAGGTACAATTGCAAGATCAAATTGCTTTCTAATTTTTTTAATAAATGCAATAAAATTAATTGGATTAAATAGTTTTGATTTATCAAAGATTATCAACTCATCAATAAACCGGCTTTTTACAACGCCATTATAATTTTCAATGCTTGACAAAAGTGTAAGATGTGCTTCGGGATATTTTTCTTTCAGTGCTCTGAATAACGAAATACCGGCAAGCATATCACCAAGCTGATTATGCTGTCGGATTACTAATATTGTTTTTACTTCACCTAGATTTTTATCCGTAGTTTGTTTTACTGAAAATATTTTTTGCAGAATTGAATAGATAATCTTGGATTGAAGTGAGTTGCTCATTATTTCAAATTAATTCTTTTTTTCATCTTCAGGTTTTATATCAATATAATTAGCTTCTTCAGCATCTTCAAACTTTGACTTTTGTTTTCTTGGTTGGTTATTAAATACTGTATCAGATTTATTTCCGAAGAGATAAGTTAAAGCTCTGCGAAGCAAACGAAATAAAATTAAAAACAAAAGGAAGTATAAAATAAACCTTAACATAGTATTAACTTAAACTTTTACTCTCGGGCTTAAAGTACTCAGTCACACCACGATCATCCCTAAATATCTGTCTAAAAAGTTCATCAAAATCTTGATCATTATTTACAAAATCTATATCAGTTGAATTTACTATTAGGAGCGGAGTTGAATTATATCTAAAGAAAAAGTGATTGTATGCATCACTTAACTCTTCAATATAGCTTCTTGTAAGATTTCTTTCTATCACTCTGCCACGTTTTTTAATGTTGAACATTAATCTATCAAGACTAGACTGAAGATAAATCACCAAATCTGGTTTTCTTAGATTTCTAGAGAGCAAGGGAAAAACATTTTCATAAAGCTTAAGCTCTTCTGGTGAAAGATTTAAATAAGCAAATATCTTATCTTTATCAAAGATATAATCACACACTATATAGTTTGTGAATAGATCCTCCTGATTTAATTCTTCTTGTTGTTTAAATCTATTAATCAAAAAAAACATCTGGGTTTGGAATGCAAATCTTTTTCTATCACTATAAAAGTTTTCTAAAAAGGGATTTGCTTCAAATTGTTCAAGAATCAATTTTGATTCTAATCTTGCTTTTAATTTTTTAGCAAGAGCAGTTTTACCTGCGCCAATTACCCCTTCAACAGCAATAAACTTTATATCATCATTGGATGCCAAGTGATTCTTCTTCCGTAAATAATGGTTCTGATAATTTATTTAGAATATTTTTTGTTTTTAACTCAATAACTAAATCACTAATTTTTTTCATTAGTAGAGGATGTTTAAATTCCGGTTCAATCTCTATCAGCGGAATCATTACAAAATCCCTATTTATAATACCTTTATGTGGTAAAGTAATAATTTCATCGGAAATAATTAAATTATTAAAAAATAAAATATCCAGATCAATTTCTCGTGGACCCCATTTTTCGCGTTTTATTCTCCCAAGTTGCTTTTCAATGAGTTTTAACTGATCAAAAAGTTCTGGCATCTCCAATGATGTTGCTAATTTTATAACAGCGTTTACAAAATTATTCTGTTTAATATCACCGAACGGAAGAGTTTCATAGCCTGAGGAAATTTTTTCAACTTTTGAATTCGGCAAATTGTTAATTAATTCAATTGCTGATTTTAAGTTTTTTACTTTGTTTCCAACATTTGATCCTAACCCAATAAAAGCAATATTTAAATTGTTAATTCCCAACTATTACAGTTCTTTTCTTTCCTTAACAACCTCTACTTCAACACAATCCACAACACCTCCCAATGGTGGATTATTCTTACGAACCCTGACCGCAATTTTATCAATAGCTGAGAATGTTGATAAGAGTTCGTCAGCAATTTTATTAGCCACAGCTTCTATCAAATAATATTTTTGTTCCAGCGCCAGATGATATAGTACTTTATAGACTTTATGATAATCTATTGTCTGATTAAGTGAATCTTTTTTTGCAGCATCAATAAAGTTTGTATAGATATCAACATCGGCTTCGAATTTGCCGCCTACACTTTGCTCCTCACTCATAACTCCGTGATAACCGTAAAATGTTGCACCTTTTATTCTAATAATATTTTGCATGAAAGTAACCTATTTTTTCACCTAAAATTATACATTAAATAATTAATTGTTTAAACTAAATTTTAAGAGATTTCTGTTTTATAAACGGTTCTAAATTTGCAAATAGCAATCCAACTAAAACTAATATACTTCCAAAAATATGTTCAGTTGTAAGCGTCTCTTTATAAACGATCCAACCAAGTAAAAGTGCAACAATCGGAGTTATAAAAGCAATTAACGAAAGCAGTATAACATTTATTTTTTTCATCAACCAATAAAATGACGTAAATGTAATAACACTACCAAAAAAAGCAAGGTACGAGACAGATACTATTGCAGTTTCATCAATTTTGATTTTAGATAAATCTTCTGCAATTAGCCCAATAATCAAACCTGAAAAGCCGGCAATAAGCATTGGAATAAAATTCATGGAAAGTGGATTAAGATGTTTTCCAGATTTTTTAAGAGTAACAGCTATCCAGGCCTGAATAATTCCACTTAATGCAACTGCAATCATTCCGAGAAAGAGATTTGAAAAATCTGCATCAAATGAATCTGAAAATATTACAACAATTCCAAAGAAACCTAAGCTCATTCCAATTATTTTGAACACGCCAATAGATTCCTCAGGAATTCTATAGAAAGAAAAAAGTGCAACAAAGAATGGATAGACACCAAACAGCACTGATGCCAGCCCAGATGGTACAAACTGCTCCGCCCAATAAACTAAGCCAAACGGAATTACGAAGGACATAAATCCCATAAGCAGATAAAGGCGAATTGATTCTTTATCCTTTTGTAAGGATAATCCTTTTACTTTCATTAACACGAATATGAACAATGAAGCAAAAGTAAATCTGGAACCAAGTGAAATAAATGGTGTTAGAGATTCTAAGCTTGCTTTTATGGCAAGCCATGTTGATCCCCAAATCAAGCAGAGTAAAATATAAACAAATATTATTTTTAAAGATGAAGATTTCATTCTTTAATCGCTATTACTCCAAGTGATCTTCCAGACAGATTTCCATCTCTTCTATATGAGTGAAGTAAACTACCAAATTCGTATGTACATAGCTCAGATTTTTGAATTTGATTTTTGGGAATTCCAAAATCCAATAATGTTTTAAAATTAAGACCACTAACATCTAATAAATATTTTTCACCAATTGGAATTAAAAATGATTGATCAAATAGTTGTGCGACTTCTGCTCCAACCTCGTAATTGGATTGTGAAATGGATGGACCGATATAGCAAATAATATTTTCGGCGATTGAGTTATAATCCTTCTGCAGTTTCATTAGAGTCTTTAATAAGATTTTTTGTTCTGTTCCTTTCCATCCAGAATGAACAGCCGCAATCACTTTAATCTTTTTATCATAAATAAAAATTGGAGTACAATCTGCAATAGCAATTGCAAGTCCAAGATTCTTTTTATCTGTAATTAATGCATCACTTGCACCATTATCACCTCCACATTCAATAACTTGAATAATGTCGGAGTGAATTTGTCTTTGATAACCAACGTTTTCTAAATCTAAACCTATTGATTCAAAAAAATCTTTCCTATTTCTATCAACAATTGAGCTGTTATCGCCCACTGAGTAAGAAAGATTGAAATAATATGGAGGAATTACATCGGCGGCTATTTTTGTACTAAATCCAAAAGTAATCTCAGGATACTTATTAAATATGTAGGGTTTAAGTATGTACATTTCTTTAAGGCAAATTTAAGCAAAGTTTAGCTATCATTTTATTATGAATTAAGACTGCAAATTGAGACTATTTAGGCTTAATGTTATATTGCTTAACAAAATTAATAAATTAGGAATTACATTGAGAATATTAGTTTCAAATGATGATGGAATTGATTCTGCGGGAATTGATTCTTTAGTTACTGCATTGAAAGATATTGCTGAAGTAACCGTTGTAGCTCCGCACAAAGAACAAAGCGCAGTTGGCCATGCAATAACAATGCAAACCCCTCTTCGGGTTTTCGAGTTTCAGAAAAATGGAAAATTCTTTGGTTACGCTATTGATGGAACACCAGCTGATTGTGTAAAAATTGGTATGCGCAATCTAATGACTTCTCCACCTGATTTGGTAGTTTCTGGAATAAATCACGGTTCTAACACAGCTATTAATATAATTTATTCAGGAACTGTTTCAGCTGCACGAGAAGCAGCAATAATGGATGTGCCATCAATCGCTATTTCAGTTGCAAGCCATCAGGTTTTGGATTTTTCTTATGCTTCTAATGTTGCAAAAGTACTTGTGCAGGAAGTTTATAAAAGAGGATTACCGGTTGGCACAATGTTAAATGTTAATGTTCCAAACTTGCCGGAAAGTGAAATAAAAGGATTGGTATTAACAAAGCAGGGCAAATCTAAATGGGATGATATTTATGAACAGCGTGTAGATCCTTACGGAAGAAATTATTATTGGCTTACAGGAAATTTAATGGATGTTGATAAATCTATAGATTTGGATCAAGCCGCAATAAAAAACAATTATGTTTCTGTATCCCCAATTCATTTTGATCTTTCAGATTATCAAACTTTTGACAAAATGAAAGAATGGAAAATAGAGAATCTGATTAATGGCAAAAAAGATTGAGATTTTTCAAATAGATGCTTTTACTGATAAAGCATTTCTGGGTAATCCGGCTGGTGTTACTTTTTCGAATGATCTTTCTGAAAATGAAAAACAAATGATTGCTAAAGAAATGAATCTTTCTGAAACTGCTTTTATTAGTGATTCAGATTTGGCTGATTATAAATTACAATGGTTTACTCCATCCAATGAAGTTAAATTATGCGGGCATGCCACGATTGCTTCACTTCATTATCTATTTGAAAAAGGATTAATTTCTGATAATCATAAAATTACTTTTGAAACTCTCTCCGGTATAATAAGTTGCTCAGTTGTAAACGGAAATTATTTAATGCAGATCCCTACTCCACAGCTAAATAAATTTGAAGGCTGTAAAGAAGAAATATTAGATGCCCTTTGTGTTGATGATAGAGTTGATGTTTCCGATTTACCTTTTATTTTGCTTGATAACGGTTATCTTTTCATATGTGTTAATTCTCTAAAAACACTTTGGAAAATCAAACCAGATTTTAAGAAACTAAAGGAACTGAGTGAAATAAAAAATGAGTTTTTTGATGTTGCCGTTTTTTCGACCGAAACCGTTGAAAAAGATTCATCAGCACACTTAAGATTTTTTGCACCTTATCACGGCATTGATGAAGATCCTGTTACCGGATCTGCCTGCGGACCCTTATTACTAATATTAATTAAACTTGGCCTAATGAATGAATACAATTCGAACACTAAAGTTATATTCGAACAGGGTGATTTACTAAATAGAAGTGGCAGAGTGTCTGTACAGTTTAATTTATTCAATAGTGAATTACTAATTTCAGGTACTGCAATAACATTGATGGAAGGAAAGTTAACTTTTTAATGTTTGGATTTGAGAAAATAGATTTAAGTTACTCATTTAATTCCATATTCTTCCTTATTGCATTGATAATTTTGGCAGCTTACTCTTTTTACGTTTATAGATTCACACTTCCACCTGTTTCAATATCAAAAAGATATTTATTAACCTCGCTAAGGACGATTGTATTAATACTTTTGCTATTCATATTTTTTGAACCAGTATTAACATTTACAAAAAAAAACATCTTAACTCCTACAAATCTTTTTTTTATAGATAATAGTAAATCAATCACTATTGAGGACGGAACCAATCGAAATGATATTATAAAACAATTAATTGAAGTGACAAATTCCGCTTCATTAAATAGTAATAAAGACTTTTTCTCATTTGGTTCATCGGTTAAACATGTGCAATCTGATAGTCTTTCAAAACTTAGTTTTTATGAAACAGCTACTGATTATTCAAAAATATTCTCAAGTATTAATCGATCCTCTACCAATATTACTTCTATTACAATCATTTCCGATGGAGTTATAACTGAAGGCTCAACTCCAATTTACAGTGCTGAAAAGCTTAACATACCTGTGTTTACAGTTGGAATTGGTGATAGTTCCAGGAAGAATGACATTGAGATAAAGAATGTAATTAATAATGAATATATTTACGTGGAAACTCCAACCGTAATCATTGCGACTATTTTAAACAAAGGATTTTCAGGCCAATTATCTAAAATCTCTTTGTACGAAGGCTCTCAATTAATTGAGCAAAAGGAATTAATATTAGAGGCAAGCGGAATTAATTCAATTTCATTTGATTATACTCCCAGACAAAGTGGAGAAAAAAAACTAACTTTTAGCATAGTCAATAAAACTGGTGAATCTAATTACACGAACAATAAAAAGGTTTTTTATATAAATGTTATAAGTAATAAAATTAATATCTTGCTTCTGTCAGGCAATCCTTCTGCTGATTTAACATTTATCAAAAATTCATTATCGACAGATGGAAATCTTAAAGTAAATACACTTACTCAGATTTCAGCAGGTAATTTTCTTGAGCAAAATTCACAACAAAAACTTGATAGTGCCGATATAATTTATCTAATTGAATTTCCTACAAAACTAACCAGTGATGATTTTGTTGATCGATTAAAAAACAAATTGGAAAATAGAAATACTCCATTCTTTTTACTTCTATCAGGAGAAGTTGAACTAAGTAAATTAAAACGAATTGAAAGTATTTTACCTTTTTCCATTCAGATGATAGACAAGAACTATCTTCAGGTACAACCTGAGATACAGATTGATGAAGTGAATAATCCGATGTTGCAAAGCAATTTAATTACAGAATGGAATAACTTGCCTCCCATTTCACAACCTATAATTTCCTTGTCAATAAAACCAGAAAGTAAACTGCTCTCTAAAGTTAGGATTAATAATCAGCCAAGAAGTAACCCTTTGATTGTAAGTAGAAATTTCGGATCAAAAAGATCCTTTACTATTATTGGTAAAGATATCTGGAAATGGAAACTTCAGACAGCGGCTAAAGGATTAACATTATTTGATAATTTTATTTTGGGCACTGCCCGTTGGCTAAATGCACCTGATGAGCAGAAAAAAGTAAAAATAAAAACTTCAAAGAAAATTTATTCTTCAACCGAAGTTGTAGAGTTTTCAGCTCAAGTTTATGATGAATCATTTAATCCGGTAAATGATGCTGAGGTTAAACTGCAAATAAACTCAGGCAATTTTAAAGAAATTATTAATTTATCATCAATTGGTGGTGGATTATATGAGGAAAGTTTTACACCAGATAAAAATGGAGATTATACTTTTACCGGAAGTGCCGCAATAAATGGGAAATATTTGGGTGATGATAAAGGTGATTTTAACGTTGGTGATATTGATATTGAAATGATTGATAGCCGTATGAATTATGAATTTTTGAATTTATTATCAACTCAAACCCGTGGTAAATACTTTACGCCAAATGATTACAATGAGCTTTTAAATAAATTAAAAGAGATAAATATTGCTTCATCCAAAGAAAGTTTAACAACTTCTGAAATCCGACTTTGGTCGAATGAATGGATGTTAATTTTTGTTGTTCTTCTTTTTGCTATCGAATGGTTTATTCGAAAAAGGGCGGGAATGTTATGAGATTAATGGGGGCTACAAAAAATCTTGCAAATATTCTGTTTGATATTTTTCTTCCAAGATTTTGCTGCTCCTGTCTACTCAAACTTAGGATTGATCAAGATACAATTTGCGACAGCTGTATTTCCAAGATTCAAAGATCGACTGCGGCAAGATTAAATCAAGAGTTTGAAAGAAAATTTGCGGGGAAAAAAATTATTTCGAGCTTTTACGCACCATTTGTTTTTGAAAAGGACCGAGAACTTCAACATGCTATACACGCATTAAAGTATGATAAAAGATTTCTTGTTGGAGTTTTTCTAGGGAAGCAAGTTGCATTAGAAATAAAGAAAGAAAAACCTGATTGGAAATTCGATTTAGTAATCCCCATACCGCTTCATCATCTTAAAAAAGCTGAACGTGGCTATAACCAAGCTTATTATATTGCTAGTGGCGTTGGTAGAATTTTTGAAATAAAAGCATCCGATGGAATTGTAAAACGAATAAAATTTACAGAATCACAAACAACTATGAATTTGGCAGAACGTGAAAAAAATATTTCTGATGCATTTATAATAAATAAAAAAAAGACTGTTGTCGGTAAAAATATTTTATTGGTAGATGATGTAATAACTACAGGAGCAACTATTTCTGAGTGTGGTAGAATTCTTTTAGAAGCCGGTGCAAATAAAATTTATGCAGCTTCAATAGCGATTGCAGATTGATTACATTTGCTCCGGAGCCGAAACACCAAGGATAGTTAATCCATTTTTTATTACTATCATTGTCGCATAGGCTAATGCCAATCTAGCCTCAGCTAGATTTCTTTCGGTTCCCAAAATTCTGCAAGTTCTGTTAAATTTGTGATATGATCCAGCCAGATCATATAAATAAGTACAAAGTTTATGTGGTTCTAAATTTTCAGCACTATTATAAACTTCTTCTTCAAAATTATGGAGTACTTTAAGCAAGACTTGCTCATCCTCGTGAATCAACAAATTTAAATTATTAGTTGAAACTTCTAGCTGCTCTTCTCTTACTCTTCTAAGAATGGAACTAATACGGGCATGAGCATATTGAAGATAGAATACCGGATTTTCATCAGATTGTTTTTTTGCAACTGCCAGATCAAAAATCATATGAGAATTAACATTTCGCATGTTAAAAAAATATCTAACAACATCCTTACCAACCTCTTCATTCAGCTCATCAAGGGTAATATAATTAGCTTTTCGGGTTGACATTTTAACAACTTCTCCACCATCCATAATTGTAACAAACTGATGAATTAAAACTCTTATTTTGGATGAATCATAACCAATCGCATTTAATCCGGCCATTACATCCGGGTATGTTGCGTTATGGTCTGATCCAAAAAGGTCAACCAACAGTTCATAGCCTCGATCAAGTTTAACCGCATGATAAGCTATATCAGGAAGACGATATGTAGGTTCGCCAGTGTTCTTAACAATTACTTTGTCTTCATTCTGTCCAAGCTCAGAAAGCTTAAGCCAGATGGCATTGTCTTTTTCGTAAGAAAGATTCTTTTCTTTAAAAGTTCTTAATATTTTTTCGATCTTTCCATCTTCATATAGAGTGTTTTCGTTAAAGAATATCTTATGATTTATACCAAGGTTTATTAAGGATTTTTTTATGTCAAAAAATATTTCTTGCTCTGCAGTATCTTTAAATATTGATTCAGGATCTTTGTCTCTTAATGTACTCCCATGTTTTATAAAAAGCTGCATTGCAATATCTTTAATGTATTCACCCTGGTAATAATCATTAGGAAATTCGATTTTATCACCTAATAATTCAAGGTAGCGTAGTTTAACCGAATCGCCCAAAACTCTCATTTGCCTGCCGGCATTATTAAAATAATATTCACGCTCAACATCATAGCCAATCCATTCCAAAAGATTTGCTACTGTATCACCGACAACTGCGTTTCTGCCATGGCCTACTGTTAAAGGTCCGGTTGGATTGGCAGAAACAAACTCAACATTAGCTTTTTTCCCTTTGTACTTAATTGATCTCCCAAATTTCTCTTTTTTATCAAGTATATCTCTGATAATTTTAGGAGTGTAGGTAGTTGTAAAATAGAAATTAATAAATCCCGGTCCTGCTATTTCAATTTTAGAAATTACTGAATCCTGTACAGATAATGAATCAATTATTTCCTGTGCAATTACCTTAGGATTTTTTTTAAGAATTTTAGTAAGCAGCATCGCCGCATTGCAAGAAAGATCACCATGGTCAATGGATTTAGGAACGTCAAGAGAAATTTGAATTTCTTTTAGTTGAGGAATTTTTTTAGCGGCCTCGTTAAAAGCCGAGTAGAGATATTCTTTCAAATGAAACTAATTTAAGTTAAATGATATATTATTTTGTAATCTTTTTTTTAGATGTTTTTGCAGTCGGTTTTGTTGCTGATTTCGTAGTTGCCTTTACTTTTGGTTTAGCTGTTTTTTTTCTTAATGCCGGATCAATTACATCGATAGTTGATGCATCACCCCAGAGTTTTTCTATATTATAAAATTCACGCGATTCTTTTTTAAATATATGAACAACGACATCAACATAATCAAGCAGAATCCAAGTAAGTGCAGTATAACCTTCTTTATGCCAACATTTAATTCCTTCGTCCCTTAGGCTTTTATCAACTTCATCAGCTATTGCTTTAACTTGAGTATCTGAATCGGCCGAACAAATAACAAAAAAATCAGAAAATGTAGCAATGTTTCGTAAATCAAGAATCTTAACATCATAACCTTTTTTATTAAAAATAAGATCAGCAATTTTTTCAGCAAATAATTTTGAATCCAATATTAGCTCCCGCTTTTTTGAAAATAATTTTTATAGTCTTTTCCGATCACAATAGTAAGGTCTAAAAAGTAGCTTAAGTTTTTTTCTGTAATAATAAATTTTTTCTCTAAATTTAAGGAATCCGCCACTTGGTTAGCTGTTTCAATTTTTCCAAGCCGATCGATTATAAATGTATGATCAATATCAAATGATCTATAATTACCAGTTTTAACAACATCAATACCCTTTGATCTAAGAACATCGGTTAAACCATCGCCAACACCAGTAACACCACAACCATTTAATACTTCTACTTGTATTAACTGCTGAACATTTTGTGGTTTAATGTTTTGTTCGTCTTTAAATCTAACTAATCCTGTTTTATCTAAGATTGAATAAAGTAAGAATATTGCAAATACTGCTAATAATACTGATGCAATAATAAAGAAAAGGTTTGTATTTTTTTCTGATTTACTTTTTGATGAAATGTTATTCGCCTGATTTCCTTTTTCCTTCACAATGATTTCCGTAATTAGTAACCGAAGGAATTATACCCTGAACCAAAAAATCCATCATGAAATGAATTGCCGTAAAACCCATTAAATCTGTTGAAGGGATCATAATAGTAGTTGGGTATATTTCTATATTGTATTGAAATAGAGAAATCATCCCAGGGTCTATAACTAAATGCTGCACGACTTACATAAATGCCCTGGATGGAATTTTGAAAATCTTTCCCTAATGAACTGTAAGGACTAGTAACAAAACTGGCATCGAGTTGAATATTCATCTTATCTGAAAATTTATACATCATACTGTTAGTGTATGTTGCCAAGCTCAATCCTTGTCCTCCAAATGTGGAATATGACATACCAATTGAGTGATGCATACTAAAGTTTTCAGGATTAATAAAACCCAATAATGAATTATTGGAATTGTTCATTATTCCATCTTTTGGTTTCTCAGTTTCGAAAACCGGATCTTTAAATTGAGCATTGATGGAAATGGATATTAAAACAATTACTGCAAATAAATACTTTTTCATAAGTTTCTTAATTTTTTCTAAACGATTTTATAGAAATATAAGCTTAATGTCAATGAATCTCACAGTACTTTAGACGATCAACATTGCTAATTTCCTCATTAATTCTGATTATTTCAATCAAATATTTTTATTTATTTTGATTCTATGAAAATACTAGTTGTTGATAATTATGATTCCTTTACTTTTAACCTTGTACAACAACTTGGTACGTTAAATTGCAATGTTATCGTAAAAAGAAATGATGAATTATATTTAAAGGAAATTATAAAAATAAATCCAGATAAAATATTAATTTCACCTGGACCCAAAAAACCGGAAGATTCGAAAATTTCCTTAGATATAATTAGAGAACTTGGTCAAAGAATTCCAATATTAGGAGTTTGTCTTGGCCATCAGGCCATAGCGTTAGTTTTTGGCGGCAAAGTTATTAAGGCTGAACGACCTGTTCATGGAATAACTTCTAAGATTTTACACGATAATGAAAAATTATTCAAAAATATTCCGCAAAACATTGATGTTATGAGATATCATTCTCTAATTGTTGAAAAAGAAACTTTACCAAAAGAAATTATAATTAGCTCCTACACAAAGGACGGAATAATAATGGGAATCCGTCATAAGATTTTTCCGATTGAGGGAATACAGTTTCATCCAGAATCTATATTAACACAGTTTGGTTCAAAATTAATTTCCAATTGGTTACGAACCAAAAAAGAACAGATTTATTAATCTACTCTCACAATCATTTCAATTTCAACTGAAGCATTTAGAGGTAATGCTGTAACACCGACAGCACTGCGTACATGTTTGCCGGAATCACCAAATATCTTACCAATAAGTTCTGATGCCCCATTTGCAACTTTTGGTTGAGCTGTAAAGTTTTCTGAACTTGCAACAAATACCGTTAATTTTACTACTTCAACAATCCTGTCAAGATTACCAATAATACCTTTTATTGCAGCAAGACAATTCAACGCACAAATTTCAGCAGCTTTTTGTCCTTCTTCCTCAGTTAAATCCTTTCCAACTTTTCCTGAATAATTTATCACGCCTTTTACCAAAGGCACTTGTCCTGATGTCATCACAAGATTTCCAACTTGCTTTGCTGGTATGTATGCGGCTAATGGTTTTGCAATTTCAGGAACTTCAAAACCAAGTTGTTTTATTTTTTCTTCTATCATAATTACTCCTAATGTGTAAGTATTTTTTCTTTAAATTTGTTCTGCATAATTTTTTTAAAGGAACTTTAATGACTGACAGTAAATTTACAGAATTTGTATCGATAGTTAAACGACTAAGACAAGAATGTCCGTGGGATAGAGAGCAAACAAATGATTCAATAAAAGCCAATACTATCGAAGAAGCTTATGAAGTTGTTGAAGCCATTGATAATAAAGACTTTAATGAACTAAAAAAGGAACTAGGTGATCTTTTATTACATGTTATATTTCATACGCAAATAGCAGAAGAACAAGGTTATTTTAATATTAATGATGTTATTGACTCAATCCAGGAAAAATTAATTAGAAGACACCCGCATGTTTTTGGTGAAGTTAAAGTTGCGGATTCCAATGAAGTAAAAAAAAATTGGGAAGAAATTAAACTTTCGGAGGGACGTGATTCGGTGCTTGATGGAGTTCCGAATCAATTACCTGCACTACAAAAAGCACACAGATTACAGGAGAAAGCAGCAAAAGTTGGTTTTGATTGGGAAAAGAAAGATGATGTTTGGAAAAAAGTCATAGAAGAAATAAAAGAAATGCATGAAATAGAAGAATCTTTATTACAAAATCCCATTGGCAACAAACATAATGATTTACAGACTAAATTAGAAAAAGAAGTAGGCGATGTTTTTTTTGCTATGGTCAATTATGCAAGATTTCTAGGCATAAATCCCGAAGATGCTTTACGCTTAACTAATACAAAGTTCATAAAAAGATTTAACTATGTTCAGCAAAAAGTTAAAGAATCTGGCAAAGCAATTAATGAATCTAACCTGGAAGAAATGGATAAATACTGGAATGAAAGTAAAAAAATAAAAGGCTTTGATTAATTTTTTTCACCGCCGTTAAATTTATCGTAGGCATCAATTATATCTTTAACCAATTTATGTCTAACCACATCTTCCCTATCAAAATAAACGAAGCCGACACCAGTTATTCCGTTTAAAATTTCTTTTGCTTGAATCAGTCCGCTTTTTGTTTTGGATGGTAAATCAATCTGAGTAATATCACCCGTAATAATTGCCTTAGAATTTGCTCCAAGACGTGTAAGAAACATTTTCATTTGAACATCGGTAGCATTTTGTGCTTCATCAAGGATGACAAAAGCATTATTTAAAGTTCTTCCGCGCATGTAGGCCAAAGGTACTATTTCAACAATACTTTTTTCGATGTAACCTTTTAACTTTTCAGAAGGCATCATATCATCAAGCGCATCATATAGAGGGCGTAAGTATGGATCAATCTTTTCTTGAAAATCGCCAGGTAAAAAACCAAGACTTTCACCAGCTTCTACTGCGGGGCGAGCAAGCACAATTCGTTTTACAATTCCTCTTTTAAGAGCAGAAACAGCCAAGGCTACAGCAAGATATGTTTTACCGGTTCCTGCAGGTCCGATTGCAAAACAAATATCATTTGCATTTGCCACTTGAAAATATTTTTTTTGTCCCGAAGTTTTTGCTTTAACAACATCATTTTTAGTGTAGAGTACTATAGAATCAAAATCTTCATCATTAATAATCTCTTTTCCTTCTACTGTAAGATTTAGAATCGTTTCAACATCATTCCTGTTTAATCTACCACTTGTATTAAGTACGTAAGACATTTCTTTGATAACTTTTTCAACAAGTTCAACTTCTTCCAAGACGCCTTTAATGTTTACTATATCTCCTCGTACACTAATAGTGGAGTTAAAACGATCTTCAAGTATCTGTAGATTTGCATCATTAACACCTAACAATGCAAGCATATCCATTCCATTTAACGTTATTTTTTTTTCTGCTGTTGTCATATCACTTTAAATATAAAAAGCCCTCATCAATAAAGATAAGGGCTTAAAAAAGATTTCAGAATACCAAAAATCAATTATTGAACTGGAGCTGGTTTATAATTAACTCTTAGTTTTTCATATTTTGATTTTTCTTCTTCAGTAAGATTAGGAATTTTGAATGTTTGATTTGGGTAAATCAAATCTGGATTCTTAATCTGATCTCTGTTAGCCTTGTAAATTACTGGCCATGCAAATGGATTGCCGTAATGTTCTTTCTTTTTAGCAATACCCCAAAGGTGATCACCTTTTTTAACAGTATAGTTTATATCTGTTGGAGCTTCAACCCAGTTGTCAAGATCTTTTTGCATTTGGTTATGAACTTTATTGTAAAATTCTGGCAATGCAGAAATCTTATTCATTTTAAGAGTGTTAAGATCTGTTTGTCTGTCAGCTTTTGGTCCTTCTTTTCTTTTGATCTTACCATCTAGCTCATTAACAGCTTTTCTATAGTTGTTAACATCATTACGAGTAGCACCAACTATTTGGTATAACTCGTCAATACATTCTTCAGGATCCTGAAGTTCCATTGCCTTAAGATTATCAATATCACTCTTAAGTGCATTGATTTCTGTTTCTAAAGCTGCTTTTTTATTCATATAAGAAGCCATTTCAGCTTCCCATTGTTCTTTAGTCATCTCCTGCGCAAAATTTACCGCAGTAAACAAGAAAAGCAGGGTAACTATACCTAATAATTTTATTTTGAGATTCATTTATTTATTTCCTCTGAATATTTTTAAAATTCTTAATTAATTTACTACTTAGGTAGTTTTTGTAAGTTAGCCCTTGCTTCTTCTTTTTGTTTTTCGCATTCAGCAAGTTTTCTGTTTGTCTCTTCCATCTGAGCTTCTAGTTTTGCTCTTTCGTCTCTAAGTGAATTTGCTTCTGCTTCAAGTGATGCTGTTAGGCTTTTAAGATCACTCAATTCTTTTAATTGAGCATCACTTAATCCGCCGCATCCGCTAAAGAAGGCAGTAGTAATTGCCAAACCGCCGAAGAGAACGGCTGTTCTCAATGATTTAGTTATGTTCATTCGATACCTCCGAATATTATGGTTAATGATTAAATATAAGAAAAATAGTTCGTTTTCGTTAAAAACACATATTAACAAGCACAATTTATATAAAAAAATGAATTAAAGAAACCTAGTTTCAATATTTATATTATTTTATATGACAGAATTGTCGCCTCAAAACAAGGCTAAAATAACACTAAAATAACGCTTTATTTGTTTTAGGTTTTAATTTCTAGTTAAAGTTATGCAGACAACATAGAATAATGCAATCAAGCAAAGGGATGAAAAAAGAACTACATCTTTAGGTTGAATTAAACTCACTCCTTTTAAATAAAATTAAATTAAGCGTCTCTCCACAAAACTAGTGTATGAACTTCCCGCAATTATAATATGATCAAAAACCGGTATATCCATAATCTTTCCTGCCTCGACTATTTTTCTGGTAATTGATATATCCTCATTACTTGGTTCAGGATTTTCGCTCGGATGATTATGAATAAGAATTATGCTTGCAGAGTTATTTTCAATTGCTGTCCTAAATATTTCTCTTTGATGCACGACACTTGAGTTAAGATTACCCTGTGAAATTTTTTCATATCTGATTATTTTATTTGCCGAACTAAGACATACAACTATAAACTGCTCCTTTAATTCATCCCTTAAGAGAGGAATAAATATTTCGGCTACATCTGCAGGTGAAGTTATTTTTTTCTGAGAAAACCACTTTGTCTGTGATAGGATTCTTCTACTAATTTCAAAAGCAGCTAATAATGTAGCAGCTTTATCTTTTCCAATGCCAGAAATTTTTATAAGCTCTGCAGATGATTTGGATGCAAGCTGTGCAAGATTATTTTCTTTGGTAATTATTTCCTGGGCCATAGCAATAACTGATTTTCCTTTGGTGCCAGTTCTTAAAAGAATTGCAATCAGTTCAGCATCAGTTAAACTCTGTGGGCCGCGCAACAATAACTTTTCCCGGGGCCTGTCATCAAATGGAAGATCTTTTACTTTAGACATAATTCCATATTCTATTACTTACCCGCACGAAATTTATCAACTAATTCAAAAACACCATCATTAAATCGTACAATGTTAATGAACTTATTAGTGCGGTCATCATCAAATGAAATATTGTTATGAAAACCCGTTACATTAATTCCGGATTCCATTTTATATTTGATATTTTTTCTAGTGGGATCAATGTTTCTAATAACCGTTAATAAATATTTTGCTGTATCATACCCGTAAAGAATGTTTCTGTTAACTTCTATGCCGGTTATTTGTTTAAATGATTTTGAAAATTCTTTAAAATCTAAATCATTAAAATCTATAAAGTAATCAGAATCAAATGTTAGCTTGTTACTTAGCTGCGGTGAGGACTCAAATCCCTTTCCAAGGAACCAATCTTGATTTCCATAAATCTCAATGTTTAAGCCACTTTGTACCATTTGTGATAAAATTGCGTTTGCATCACTACCATCTGAAATTGGAGCATAAAGCCCTTCAATTAAATTGGCTACTACCGAAATTCTGTTCATCTGTTCGGCAAGAGAAAAACTTTTGCTTTTATATGTTTCTTTAGCCGCAATTTTTCCACCTAATTTTTCAAATTCCATAACAAAACTTGCAGCTAGTAAAGGTGAATATCCATCTATTGAATTTAAAACTGCAATATTTCTTTTGTTCTCTACAAAATATAAATATTGTGCAAATATTTTTCCTCTGGCGGTTAATGATGGATTTGCCTGATAAAAATTTTCGCTTAGAGAAACCAGATCATCATCAGTAGCTGTTGGGGAGATTAGGCAAAGATCTGAGCGATCAATTTCTGATACCGCATTCCTAACATCATCACTAAAAATAGGTCCAATTATGCATCGCACTTTATTGTTAATCATAAAATTGTTAGTGGCATCCGATATTTCTGATTTCTCTCTTTTAATATCGCTTACAATTATCCCCACTTTATCCGTGTGATTGGAATTGTATTCATGGAATGCAAACTTAATTCCTTCTAATATTTCCTCAGCTGAACTAATTACTCTTCCATTGCTATCCGTTAAAGATAACAGAACACCAACGATAGGAGACTCATTACTTGATGATGTTATAGTATTCGATTTCTTAAGATTATTTGCTTCGATATACTCATCAGAATTAGAATGCTTTGAAGTAATCTCATTAAATGTTTTAATCGCGTCTGAGTTATTACCTTCATTTAGAAGAATCTTACCCCTTAAAAGTAAAATGAACGACCTGAGTGAAGAAGTTTTATCTGTATACTTTTCAAGTTCAGAGCTTTTTAAATAGTTCAGCGCAATTTTTTCAGCAATGAATTTGGTTTCCTTTTTAACCACTAATGATTTGGATGTTTCAATTAAATTCAAGCATAACTCAAATGCTTTTGAGTAATCCAATTTCTCTATGTATACGGTTATTAATAGATTTTTAACTTCATCAATATATTTACTATCAGAATATTGTTCTAAAAAAGAATTTAAGGATTTTTCAGCTTCTGAAAATCTTTTTTGTTCAATTAGAATTTTTGACACAAAAAAAACAGAAGCGGTAATCTTTGTGTGATTATCTGTCCTGGCTGCAATCTTTTTAAATAGATTTAATGCATCATTACTTTTATTAGAATTATAATAATTAAGAGCCCTTTGAAAATCTCTATTATTATCTACAGAAATATTTTGAGCAAATAAGACTGAAAATGAAACAAGTAATATGGAGAGTAATTTTTTCATGATTAAGTTTTATTTATTAAGATCAACTTTGGCTTTAATAGCTGGTTTATACGCCGGATCAATTTGTAATGCCAGTTCAAAAAATAGATTTGCTTCCTCTTTTTTTCTTTGCTTCACAAAAGATTTAGCTAATAATGTATATATTTCAGCAGAAACATCAGAACTTAAATCAATAAATTCTGAAAAAAACTTCTCCGCCTTTTTATAATCCTGTAAATTAAAATATATTTTACCGGCAAACTCCTGCACAGCTGCTTCCTTAGGATTTGATTTAAGAGCCTTTTGTATAGGACTAACCGCGTGCGTAAACATATCAAGGCTAAAATATACTTTGGCAAGTATTAAATTCAACTCCCAAAAATCAGCATACAAATACTGAACATTATTTGCATAGTTTAATGCAGAATCATAGTTACGTAATTCATATTCTATTTTTGCTAAATATAAATTCGCTTCATGCTTCAGATCATTTTTTTCATCAGAATTTATGAAGTTTGTAAAATATTCTTTGGCTAGATCAAATTCTTTAAGCATCATATAAGAATATGCAACTAAAAACAATGCCGCCGGTGTTGACTCCGAAATTGTGTTTAACACCTCAATTGATTCAAACCACCTTGCGTTTCTTAGAAGGTATTGACCAAAATACAGTCTTACATCATCTGTATTTTTTAATGCGGATAATTCATCAAGAATATTTTTACCCGCATCAATAAATCCTAAACCTTCATAAATCTCAGCAAGTTGAAAATAAATATCTACTCGTTCAGTTTCTTCAATTAGAAATTTATATATCTGTATAGCGTGGAGATACTTACCCTCAGAAATAAAAGCAGAGGCTAGTTTTAGCTTTAATTTAATTCTCTCTTCTTCCAATTATTCCCATTCAATTGTTGCTGGCGGTTTAGAACTAATATCATAAACAACTCTGTTAATGCCTCTCACCTTATTAATAATTTTATTTGAAACATCAGACAAAAAATGATGTTCAAAATTATACCAATCTGCTGTCATTCCATCCACCGATGTAACTGCGCGTAAAGCAAGAACAAATTCGTAAGTTCGGGAATCGCCCATCACACCAACTGATTGAACAGGTAAAAGAACAGCAAACGCTTGCCATATTTCGTTGTATATTTTTGCTTCTTTTATTGCACCGATAAAAATATCATCAGCTTCCTTTAGAATATCAAGTTTTTCCTGATCAACTGGGCCTAGAATTCTTACAGCCAATCCCGGACCTGGGAATGGATGTCTCTCTATAAACTCTTCAGGGATATTTAATTCTCTCCCAACATTTCTAACTTCATCTTTGAATAATGAGCGGAAAGGTTCAATCAACTTTAGGTTCATTTTTTCAGGCAATCCACCAACGTTGTGATGCGTTTTTATAGTTACTGAAGCACCTTTAACTGATACTGATTCAATTACATCCGGATATAAAGTGCCCTGCACAAGAAATTTTGCACCATTTATTTTTTTTGCTTCTTCGTCAAATACTTCAATAAATGTATTACCTATTATCTTTCTTTTTTGTTCCGGATCAGAAATTTCTTTTAGCTTGCTAATAAATTTTTCGGATGCATCAATATGGATATGGTTAAGATTTAATTTTTCATTAAAGATTTTTCCTATTTCGGAGCTTTCATTTTTCCGCATCAATCCCGTATCTATGTGAATACAAATCAAATTATCACCAATAGCTTTTTTAACAAGCACTGCTGCTACTGTTGAATCAACACCGCCGCTTAATGCACAAATAACTTTTGCATCCCCTATCTTCTCTTTTATTTCAGAAATGCTACTTTCGATAAAATTGTGTGAGGTCCAGTTTCCAGTACATTTACAAATATCAAATAAAAAATTATGAATTATTTTTTTCCCCTCAACAGTATGAACTACTTCGGGATGAAATTGTACACCATAAATTTTTTCAGATTCGTTTGCAACCGCGGCTATTGGTGAATGATCTGAACTAGCAATTATTTTAAATCCGGTAGGGAGTTCGGTAAGATAGTCGCCATGACTCATCCAAACTTTTGATTCTTTATTCAAATCATTTAATAAACGGGATGATTCAACAACATTTAAGCTTGCTCTTCCGTATTCCCTGTCTTTTGCAGGTTCAACTTTTCCGCCCAGCTTTTTGCTTATTATTTGCAACCCATAACAAATACCAAGTATTGGAATTTTTAATTTTAAAATTCTTTCGTCCAGATCAGGTGCATCTGCATCATAAACACTCATCGGTCCGCCGGATAAAATTATCCCAGTTGGATTGAAGTAATTAATCTCATCAAAAGAAAATTTGTGGGAATGAATTTCAGAATATACGTTTGCTTCCCTTACTCTTCTTGTAATAAGTTGGGTAAACTGAGAACCAAAATCTATTATTAAAATCTTTTCTTTATGCTGCATACAATTGCTTATGTTTTAAAATAAAAAAACAAAATTCGGCCGCCCGAATTTTGTTTCAAAGTTTTCAAAGAAAATTTTATTGACCGATTAACGCCTGATACGCTGACGAATCAAGTAAATCACTAAGCTCAGATGTATCACTAATTTCAACTTTAAGCATCCAGCCTTTTCCATAAGGATCTGAGTTTACAAGTTCGGGACTATCCTTTAGTTGTTCATTTATTTCAACAACTTTACCACTGAAGGGTGCATAAATATCGCTTACAGTTTTAACAGCCTCTATAGTCCCAATTGATTCACCTTTTTTTATATCACTAATGGATGGGTCAATATCAACGAACACAACATCACCTAATTCGCCTTGTGCGTATTCGGTAACGCCTATTGTTCCTATATTTTCTTCTACCAGAATCCATTCATGTTCTTTGGTATATTTTAGATTATTTGGAATACTCATTTTATCCTCTTAAAATTTATCATTTTTAGAATTAATTATCTGCATTAAACTTATCAAGAAAACCAGTATCAAAGTGACCACTAATAAAACGAGGATCGTCAAGAACTTTAAGGTGAAAAGGAATTGTCGTTTTTATTCCTTCCACCACAAATTCTCCCAAAGCACGTCTTCCTCTGGCAATAGCACGCTCTCTCGTTCTACCCCAAACAATTAATTTAGCAATCAGCGAATCGTAATGCGGTGGAATAGAGTACGATTGATAAATATGAGAATCAATTCTAACTCCAAAGCCACCAGGAAAATTAAGTGAGGTAATTTTTCCAGGAGATGGTCTAAAATTGTGGTCCGGATCTTCAGCGTTAATACGGAACTCGATGCTGTGCCCAAATGGTGTTTGAGGTGGTGTGTCGGCTTTTTGCCCTGCAGCCACTAAAATTTGCTGTCTTACCAAATCAACACTATATACAGTTTCCGTAACAGGGTGCTCAACCTGAATTCTAGTGTTCATTTCCATAAAGTAAAAATTCTTATGCTTATCTAACAAGAATTCAATTGTACCCGCACCTAAATAGTTAACGGATTTTGCTGCAAGGACCGCAACATCACCCATTTTAGATCTTAAGGATTCATCAAGCGCTGGTGAAGGTGATTCTTCAATAAGTTTTTGATGTCTTCTCTGTACGGAACAATCACGCTCGCCGTAGTGAAATACATTTCCAAAACTATCCCCCATAACTTGAAACTCAACGTGTCTGGGATTTTCTAAATATTTTTCTATATAAACATCAGAATTGTTAAAAGCCGCCTCCGCTTCTGTCTGAGCCGTTTGAAAAGCTTTTGCAAAATCTTTTTCTTCCCAAACAATGCGCATACCTTTTCCGCCACCACCGGCTGAAGCTTTAACTATTACTGGAAACCCAACTTCATGCGCAATTTTTACGGCCGCACTTACATCAGTTACAATTCCATCACTGCCTGGGATAACTGGAACACCGTTTTTTTTCATAGTGTCCTTAGCAAAAGCTTTATCGCCCATAGCTCTAATCATTTTTGGAGAAGGTCCAATAAAAGTTATACCAGATTCGATACAGATTTCTGAAAAATCCGCATTCTCTGCTAGAAATCCGTAGCCGGGATGGATTGCTTCAGCACCTGTAATTTGAGCAGCAGAGATAATCGATGGAATTTTAAGATAACTTTCTTTTCCTAAGGCGGGTCCAATACAAACTGCTTCATCAGCAAATGTAACATGAAGGGATTCGCGATCTGCTTCAGAGTAAACTGCTACTGTTTTAATACCTAGCTCTTTACACGTTCTTATAATTCTTAAAGCAATTTCGCCACGATTTGCAATTAGTATTTTATTAAACACAATATCTCAATTTTTATTTATTAATTCTGCTGAATCAAAAACAGTGGTTGATTGTATTCTACTGGTTTTCCGCTCTCCACCAGTATTTTAACAATCTTTCCGGTTACATCAGATTCTATTTCATTCATTAATTTCATTGCTTCAACAATACACAAAACTGTTCCTATAGAAACCTCATCACCAACCTGCACATAAGCATCAGCATCCGGAGCGGGAGCTCTGTAAAAAGTACCAACTATAGGAGATTTAATTTCGTGCAATCCTGTGTTCTCATCAGCAGATTTTTTCTCATCTGTTTTTGAAACCGAAACAGATGTCTGTTGGTTCGCAGGAAAAGATGGAGCTTGAGGATATGAAACAGCTTGAGCTACTCTAACCTTTTTCGCAAGTTTGATTCTGGTTCCATTCTCTTCAAATTCAAGATCTGTAACTTCGCTTGATTCAAGAATTTTGATGAGTTTTTTTATAAGAATTAAGTCCATGTTCTTTACCTCTATTTAGGATTTTACTCTTTCAACATATTCCCCTGTGCGCGTATCAACTTTTAAAAGATCATCTACATTAATAAATAATGGAACGTTTACTGTAGCACCCGATTCTAATTTGGCTGGTTTAAAAGCATTAGTTGCAGTATTTCCTCTAAAACCTGGTTCCGTTTCTGCAACTTTTTGGTAAACAAAAATTGGTGGTTCAACTGTAATTATATCATCGCCATTAAATAAAATTTCAATCTCTTCACTTCCTTTAAGATATTCAACTGAGTCACCAAAAAGAGGAACCGGTACATTTATTTGTTCGAATGTATCATTATCCATAAGAACAAGAAATTCTGCTTCGCGATAAAGATATTGGTATTTTTTTCTTTCTACGCGTATTATCTCAATTGACTCACCACTTCTAAAAGTGTTATCTAAAACTTTTCCTGTTTTAAGATTTTTTAAAGTACTCCGAACAAAAGCTCCGCCTTTACCAGGTTTAACATGCTGAAATTCTGTAATTACGTAAGGATCATTTTTATATCTTATGATGAGACCATTTCTGAAATCTGAAGTATCTGCCATAACACTCTAACTTAATTGTTAATAATTGACTTGAAAAAAATAGAGATAGAAGTCTGTAATGTCAAGAAAAGGTTTTTAACGATTTTTGACTGAAAACCGTGAATTTCTTCACGGTTTTTATAGAAAATCTACCAAAATAACCTAGTTTAGCTGAGAGAGATATCTATCAACTTGTGAGTAAACCGCTGATGTTTTATAGTCATCCTTAATAGTTTGAAGAAGGTTTTTAGCTTGATCTTTATCACCAGCTTCAAAGTAGTTAACAGCTGCCTGGAAGATATAATCTGAGTTCATAACATCTGTCTTTGATATCTTAGATGCCTTCATATAAAGATCAGCAGCTTTTTCATATTCATTTTTAACAGACCAATAACCTGCCTGCCCCGCTAAAGCTGCAGCTTGATAAATATCTAAATCGCCACCATAATCTTCATAATATTTAAAAGCTTCGTCAGCTTTACCTAGATTTAAGTAGCTGTTTGCAAGATAAATTTTAGCTATTTCACCATTTTCTGTACTTCCATACTGAGCAACAATTTCTTTAAGCCCAAGCATTTTTACATCTTTTTTACCTTCGATAGCACCCAAATAATCACCAACATCATACATATCCATAACTTTTGATAAGTGACCGGCGGCTTCCTCATTTTGTCCGCTTCTATAATTCATAAAAAGAATTACAGCAACAATAATAAGAGCTACCACACCTAGATAAGTAAAAACTTTATTCTTGTTTTCGTCAAAAAAAGAGAGTGATTTGTAATAATATTCTACAAGTTTGTCTTCTTTAATTTCTTTTCGTACAAGCTTTTTTTGTTTTGTTAACATTCTTTCTTCCTGTTCTGATTCGTAAAAAAAACTGGAGCAAATTTAACACTAAACTAGCCAATCTTCCAAAGATTTCTGAAATCGCCTGAAAAGAGTTTTTACCCGCAATACGCTAATTTTTTAAACTCAATTGTTTATAAAGGCATTCGAAAAGCACGTTATCTAGAAAATCACCTGGTTAAATACTAAATAATTTCGTATTTAATCAAACTTATTGATTGAATAGTTAGAATATATTAGAATAATCTAAATAAGGTTTTAGTAAAACCTATTTGATATTGCCAGTCAGTTGCTTCATCATTCAGTCCTCGAGTTACTGCAGCATCGAGTACGAAATCCGAAGATATTGGGTAAGAAACTCCCGCATCAAAATATAGTGGTGAGTAATTTTCTACGCTTTCTCCGAACAATTCTAGATAGAACCCAAAAGGTAGATTAACATTTGGTGAAAATGCTAATGCATAAATAAATGAGGTTGAATTATTTAATGATGTAATTCCTGCGGTAGCATCGATTTGCCCAAAACTTGTAATAAAACTTGGAACACCATAAAATGTAAACTTTGTACCATCGGATATAAAATCAGCTCTTCCTAAAACCGCCAATCCAATATTTTCATTTTTTAGTAATTGAAATTTTAATTGAAAACCAGGATCACCGACTTTTGTCTCAGTTTTGTTTCCCATGTAAGTTGAATTTACAAGTCCGCTCATAGCAAAACCAATTTCTAAAGTTTTAAGTGCTGAAAATTTTAAAAGTAAAGGTAACGATGAATAATTAGTCTGACCTGCATATCCGAACTCAATTTCAGTGTATCCATATTCAGTTAAAAAAGCATTATCAGAGGCAGAAGGTCTTGTTGGATTAGCTGAAATATTTTGTGAGAATATTTCAGTAGAAAAAGCAAGAATAAAAATTAAAATTATGTTTATTGTTAAATAAACTTGTTTTCTCAATGTAATTACTCCGGTTTAATTTTAACATTTAATGATGGGGCCGCTACAAGTTCAAAAGTAGCTGATGCGAACTGAACTTTTCCATCCGTTTTATTAATTTCATTTAATATGTAAGTAAAAAGTTTATCTTTTGTAATTCTTCTTGATCTGAAATCAACTACATATCTTAAAGAAAACTCAATCCAATTATCATTCGCAATCATAAAGGTTAGCGGTTCAACACTTGCATCCTCTATCCTGAATTTGTCTTTCATTTCATCCCACTGCTGTTTAGCATCAGGTATAAATACACTAGTATTTTCAATTGCAGCATTTTTAATAATTTCTCTTGCTAAAACAATATCTCCACCATAGCGTATAGGAATTTTTATTTCATCCCAGAGGAATGGAAAATCACCCGAATAATTAACAACAGAGTCTTTAAATACGAAGCTATTGGCAATTCTTACTATTCTGCCAGTGTATTGATCCCCTTCCACCCATTGCCGGCACTCCATTAATGTCGTGCGAAGTATGCTAATATCTATAACATCACCAACATTTCCACCGAGCTGAACACGATCACCAACTTTATAAAACTTTGAAAATGAAATTGCCAGCCAGCCCGCAACGCTTGCAATTACTTCCTGAAGCGCAAAGGCAATACCAGCACCTGCTACACCGAGAGCAACAGTCAACCCACCAAGTTTATCACTAAAAACGATAGACACAATAAGAATAATTAATATGTAGCTTACAAATGTAATTACCTTTCTTACTTTGTATCGTAAATCAATATCTTTAACAACTTTAGTTGATCTCGATTTTACAAATCTAGAAACCACAATTATCAAAATGGCTAAGACTATAATTGTAACTAATCGACCTATTGTGGGGTCAAATAAAATTTTCTCTACAGAATCATTCATATTATTTTAATTGTTTTATTTTAGGCAAAATCCGATGGTGAAATAATCTTTTGTTTTATCAGTTCTTTCATAACCAGTTCTGTCATATCGCTTTTGAAAGCAAACTCATATCTAATATCCATTACATATGCTTTTAATCTCATCTTAAAATAAGATCTTCTTTCTTTTACTTCATTAAAAAAAAGGACAACAATTGGTTTATCCAAAAATATATATTTAGAAACTTGTGCGGCCTCAGTAGCTATTTGCCTTACTCTTTCAGTATCTATTGTAATAGGTAGATATATTTCCGCTACAACCTGACAATTAGGCTCGCCTGCATTTGAGTTTAATACCGGCTGGGTCATAACATCTCCGTTAGGAATTGATACCAATGAATCATCAGGAGTTACAATTCTTGTCGATCTTAGACCAATTTTAACAACTTCACCGTAATGCTGTCCAGCTTCAATTTTATCCCCAACCTGAAATGGTCTATCAAATAAAATCATTATCCCACCAAAAATATTTTTAAATATATCTTGTGCTGCAAAACCAATTGCTATACCAAGGGAGGCTGCTACAGCTAGCAAAGTGGCTGCAGGCGGGCGGAAAATACCTGCAATAATAACATAGACTACCAGTGACCAGCCTAATATTCTAAAAACCGGGACAATCCCTTTAATTGATATCCTGTATTTTGTACTTCTCTCTGCAAAAAGTTCGAGTACTTTTGTGGTGAATTTTATCAAAAATATTCCAAGTATAAATATTATTACAGCCCAGAATATTCTTTGAAAGGATATCAAATCTGAAACAGAAGGCGGGGTCATTAACTCTTCGGTCAAGCTTTGGTCCTGATGAGTTGAATCGATACTTTTATTGATATTCTTCTTTTGAATATTACTAGAATCGGGATTAATACTATTTACTTTTAATGTGTTGCTAGTAGAATCCTGAGAGAAGCTTATATAATTTATAGGAGCCGCCAGCATCAGGGAAATAACAATTAATAAAAATATTTTATTCATATTCTT
The DNA here is from genome assembly GCA_963706055.1 of uncultured Ignavibacteriales bacterium. GTDB lineage: Bacteria > Bacteroidota > Ignavibacteria > Ignavibacteriales > Ignavibacteriaceae > IGN3. The sequence goes on from CAVPND010000035.1 coordinate 141,102, forward strand.
CAATGTATTATGTTTTTTGACTTTAAAACTTCAACGATGGGTCTGTAGAGAAGCGGATTAATTTGAAATAAATTATTGTTTTTAATTAATATTCCATCATCTATCATAGTAATTAATAATCTTTTATTTCTTTCAATAGGAACACCATTAATGATTGATACATCTTCTACTGTTAATCCATCATGAATAAGAAGATAGTTAAGTACAAATAATTTTGTGTTCGATAAACTTGATAAAAAAGAAAAATCTATTTTTGGTAAATTTCCTATGGTTATTTTATCATCAGAGATAGCGCTTGTGGATCTTACCCAGAATAGCAATGCCAGACTGATATTGCTGTCTGCAAATTTATTTAGTAAGGAGAAGTAGTTTTTTTCTAAAAAACCTTGTTTTTCTTCATCAGAAAGTTTTTGATATTTCTTATTCGCAGTAATACTCTCATCAGCAATAAAGTTTAAATCATACCCGCTAACTCGATGACGCTTGAGAATTATATCAATTATTTGCTGATCGCTTAAATCTCCTAATTCGATATGATTAACAAAATAATCGGAAATTGAAATTGTTTTTTGCAGATAATTATAGCCGTAAATTGTACAAGTTGTTATCCAGAAAACATTTTGGTTGGTCGCTGAAATCAATTCAAATAAAAGTTTTAAATTTTCAAATCCACTAATTTTTCTTAGGAATAAATGTTGAAGATTTTCAAGGACAATAATCTTTTTGCCGGATGTTTTATTATTCAGAAACTGTATTAAATCTTGAAGTTCGTTTGTCTTTGATTTATCCGACTCTGGATAGAATAAATTAATAAAATCTTCTTTACTAATAGCACTTTCTTTAATAATAATTTTCATCAGTTCATGATTGGAACTATTGTTTTTCGTGAAGACATTTGTTAGGGATGTAGCGCCACTTCCTTTTTCACCATAAATGATAGTTGGAGAAAATTTACCGACCATCCAATTAGAATATGCTTTGTTTAACTTTGTTAGTTCATTCTCTCGCCCAAAGAAAAATCTTCTGTCTTCAATTGGCTCAACTACAAAAAGCCGCTGGTAAACAAAAGGCAGTTTATTAATAGCTTCGCCTGTTTCAGAAAGAAAATCGGCTACTTCTCCTTTTATTGTAGATTTTGATTTTTCTAGCCCAATAAGTTTTCTAGTTTTAAAATAAAGCTGGCTGGTTCTTTTTATACCCTCTTTGGATAATGCTATTAGATAAGGAATAGAATTTTTTACTTTATGAATTACTTTTTTTCTAAATTCTCTCGATTTTTGAAGCGCCCTGTCTTTTGCAATTTTAATTTTAAGTTCAAAAACTGAATCAGTAAAAGTGAGCTTAATTAAATCTTCGCTTAACTTATCGATGGGTTCTTTTGTTTTTTGATAAAACGAATCATTAAGATTTACTATTTGATTATCAATGTCATCATTCTTTTTAATGGCCCTATCAAGTCCTTCAACTGCTACATTTATAACTTCTACCGCTGTTCCCTTTTTTTCTTGGAGCATATTTAGGGCAGAGTCAATGCTGAAATCACAAATCTGATCAATTTCCAGAAGATAATTCTGAATTTTCTGAAGCTTAAGATTTTGATCGGCTTTTGTCTTTAATAAAGAAGATTTGAACTTTGGAAGGCTGGAAAAAGAGAGCATATCTCTGAGTGATATGTATGCTATTTCAGATTCTTTAATCTCATGGTCATACGTGTCCGTTTTTACCAAAGCTCGTTTATCGGACATTGCGAACAAACTTTTTTCAACTGTGTCTTCAAGCTGATCAATATTATCTAAAATTTCTTGATTTAAAAGTATATCAATAGCTTGCGGAATAAGTTTTTCAGTAAGTGTTGACTGAAGATAATTTCGACTTTCAGTCAAACATTTTTCAATCTCAGATTCATTTTGAATTATGTTGCTAAACTTTT
>CAVPND010000036.1:0-9446 GCA_963706055.1 uncultured Ignavibacteriales bacterium
AAAAAAGTCGGCCTTGAACAGTTTTGATTCCTAATGTTTCAAAATAATCATTAGCAACATGCACAACCGGAATCCTGATCCATTCGGTTTTTCCAGGAGGTATTACCGATCCAAAGTTAGTAAGAGTATTCGACGGGATTCGGGATGCACAACTAACATTTTTCACATAGCTCTCTTTAAGAAGCACCTGTTTAAACGCGTTATATTTTTCAATATCGCCGAAATCTTGTTGCGCTTCTGCGGTCAGAACATATTCTTTGTTGAATCCCAATTTTTTATTTTGAATAAAATTTATCTGGTTGAACATAAAAATAGCGCTGGTTATCAGGATAATGACAATTACGAATTGCAGTACAACAAGAACTTTTCTAAAATTTAATTTTGACTCGTTCATTTTAGCAGAGGCTTTAAATGTTTTTACCGGCTGAATGCTACGAGAGGAATAATGAAGGATAAAATCCCGCCAGGAGTGCTGTAAATATTACAATTCCAAAGATCCCGAGTATACTTTTAAATTGAATCAAATCCGTGAATGAAAGTAACTTGCCGGACAATGTATTAAAAACGGGCAAAAACAATCCAACAACTATAAGCGAGAGAATTAAAGCAATCATTATTATTAAAACCGATTCACCTAAAAATTGCATACTTAAGTGTTTCCTCGATGCACCAACTACTTTTCTGATACCAATTTCTTTTAATCGTGTTGTAGCATTTGCCGTTAAAATATTAATGTAATTGAAACAGGCAATTAATAGAATCAGAAACCCGATTGCAGAAAAAATCAGGACGTAGGTAATGCTGTTCTGTGGCTGAATATCATTGCTAAATCGAGAAGAGTAAAGATGGATATCACAAAGTTTTTGAATTGAATAATCCGGCTTTATTTCACCCGATTTAAAATTACGATGTTCTAAAACAATCTGTGTGCATTTTATTTCAAAGCTTGATTGAGAAAACTGATTAGGCATATAAAAATAAACCAAGAAATTTTCCCAGCCCCACATATTCATCCACTCTTCGCCGAATACTTTTTCTGCTTCGTTAAGCGAGGCAATAATATCATACCGAAAATGTGAATTTTGCGGCATTTCTTCCATCACGCTGCTAACTGTAAAACTAATATTATCTAACTCAACTACTTTGCCGATAGGATTTTCATATCCAAAATACTTGTGGGCGATCTTTTCGGATATTACTATTGTGAAAGGTTTTTGTAAAGCTTCTTCCGGAATTCCGTTTTTGAATTTGAACGAAAATATTTTGAATAAACTTGCATCGGCAAAAACGATTTCTTCTTCTTTAAACCTTTTGTTATCAAAAGTAATAATCGACTGGCCTGTCGGCAATATTCTTGCATATTCTTTAATTTCAGGAAGATTGTCTGCCAGTAATTTTGCTGTCTGCGGGGAGTGATATGGATGTTCTGCCTGGCACAGCCTGTAAATACTATCAGCTTTTTCATTGAAGCTGTCATAACTTAACTCATTCTGAACGTACAGAAATAATAAAATACACACAGCCAACCCAACCACCATACCAAAAATACTTATGAATGCATAAGATTTATTTTTTATAAGATTTCTGAACGCAATTTTAAAATAGTTTTTGAACATTTAATTTCTCCTATAGCTTTTGACCCTAAACTAAAGGCTTAATGCTAAAGCCTTATCCTTATTTTCGATCCAACCATCATTTAATTTTATGATCCGGTTTGCATAGCGTGCGTTTTCTTCCGAGTGTGTAACCTGAATGATTGTTGTTCCTTCTTCATTTAATTTTTTCAGCAATTGCATAATTTCTTTTCCCTGGTCCGAATGAAGATTACCTGTAGGCTCATCCGCCAGAATTAATTTAGGATTTCCTACAATTGCTCTTCCGATTGCTGCAAGCTGCTGCTGTCCTCCGGAAAGTTGATTAGGAAATAAATCTTTTTTCGCAACCATATTAAATTTGTCAAGTATTTCTGCAACACGACCTTTTCGTTCACCACTTTTTACTTTTTGATATAACAACGGAGTTTCTATGTTCTCGTAAACAGTCAGCTCATCAATTAAATGATATTGCTGGAATACAAAACCAATATGCATTTTATGTAATTCGGTTAATTTTTTTTCGCTCATTTTATGAACAGGTTCATCATAAAAATTGTATTCACCGTTTGAAGGAGTATCGAGCATTCCGATAATATTTAGTAAAGTAGTTTTGCCGGATCCCGATGGACCCATAATTGAAATAAATTCCCCTTCTGCTACTTCAAGGTCAATTCTTCTCAGAACATAAGTTTTGATTAATTTATTCGAGTAGAATTTTTCAATATTATTAAGCTTTATCATACTCACACGCGAAACTCTTCCTGCATATTTTCGGTAACAACATGCCCGTCGAACAGATGAATTATTCTGTTGCCGTATTCTGCATAATTTGGTGAATGTGTAACCATGATTATGGTTGTACCTGCTTCATTTAAATTTGTCAAAATGTTCATAACTTCATCACCGTGTGTAGAATCCAGGTTACCAGTCGGTTCATCTGCTAAAATCATTTTTGGATTACCTACAATAGCCCTTGATACAGCAACTCTTTGCTGCTGCCCTCCTGAAAGCTGCTGCGGAAAATGATTGGCTCTGTGCATTATGTTCATCCGTTCAAGTACTTCGTTCACTCTCTTTTTTCTATCAACTGATGAATACTTAAGATAAAGAAGCGGGAGTTCTACATTTTCAAACACGGTTAGTTCGTCAATCAGGTTAAAACTCTGGAAGACGAATCCGATATTTTCTTTCCGGAGATTTGCTCTTTGTCTTTCGGTAAATTTTGAAACCTCGTGATCGAGAAAATAATACTCCCCGCCAGAAGGATTATCGAGAAGACCAAGTACGTTTAGCAAAGTAGATTTTCCGCATCCGGAAGGACCCATTATTGAAACAAATTCACCCGGCTCAATCTGGATATTAACATTATTAAGAGCAGTAGTTTCAACTTCTTCCGTAAGATAAATTTTCTTAAGATTGTTTGTTCTAATCATTGGTTATTCCCTTAGATGTTGGTTTATTTCAAAATTAATTTTTCGATATCACCATAATTTTCATACGATGATGTTATTACTTTTTCGCCTACCTTTAATCCTTCCAGTACTTCATAGTATTGAGTGTTCTGTCGTCCAAGTTTAATATTTCTTTTAACCGCAAAATTCCCTGACGGATCAACAACAAATACCCACTGCCCGCCTGTTGATTGATAAAAACCGCCTCTTTCTATATAAAGTGCTTCAGTCAGCTCTCCAAGTTCAAGTTTGATATGGACGGTTTGTCCCCTTCTGATTCCCTGTGGAAATTTGTCAACGAAAATCATATCTACCTGGAAGGAACCATTAGTAACTTGCGGAAAAACAGTTTTTACCTGAAGCCTGTAATTCTCATCTGAAAAAGTGAACTCGCCATTTTGTCCCGGACTAACACGTGCGATCCAGTATTCATCAATATTAGCTCTTACTTTGAATGAATCTACTTTATCTATCTGACCAACATTATCACCAGCTGCAATAGATTGTCCGATCTCTGCATTCAGTGATGTTAATTGTCCTCTAATCGGCGCTTTAACTGTAAGATTCTCTAACTGGTGTTTTGTTATATCAAGGTTACCGGCAAGCGTATTAACAGAGATCTCTAATTGCTTAATTTGTTCAACACGAAAGATTGAATCCTGTTGATATGTTTCCATTGTTAGTCTTTTATGATCCAAGAGATATTCATACTGATCCTTTGAATCTAAATATTCATTGTCGGAGATCATACCTTTTTCAAATAGTTGTCTATTCACTTCATACTTGCGTTTTTGCTCTCTTATGTCTCTGTCGCTCTGAAGAAGTCTGGATTGCAGATCTAATTTGCTTTGCTGGAATGAAAGTTTTGTACCCCTCAAATTATTTATTTGCTGGAATACATTTGCTTCATTATAGATGATGCTCAATCTTAACTGGGCATTATCCAGTAGAATAATTGGATCTCCTTCATTCAGGAATGCACCTTCTTCCACAAACTTTGTAACAACCCTGCCACCATCAGAAACATCGAGTTTGAAAGTTTCGATCGGCTGGATGATTCCTGTAATAGGTGTAAACTCCTGAAAGGGACCTCTTTCAACATTGGAGATGTTAATTCGCTCAAGCTCTATATTCAATTTTTTACTTGAATCGCCAAAGATGAAATTATATACAACAAATATTATGAACACTGCTGTTATTGAATAAACAGCTATTTTTTTGGGTGTCCATATTTTCTTTTCAATTTTCTTGTCCATTGCCATCATAAATATTTTTGACTATTAGCCAATTGCCGTGCCTCAAAATAATTGTCTTTTCAAATAGAAAATGGCTATTTTAGAATTGGAAACGTTCGATTATGTACAGTGGTGTTCGTATTCGTACGAATTGTTTTATATTTCACTAGTTTAATTTCGTTTTTTTAGGCCTAATAGTTGGATAAATGATTTATCACAAATATCTAATAATCCAGTTACATTTATGAAAAAAAGTAATAATAGAATTCTTATCATTGATGACAATGAAGACGTTTTACTGGCGGCTAAATTATTATTGAAGCAGTATTTCAACATTATAGATACTGAAAAAGATCCGGGTGTTTTACCCAATCTTCTTAAAAATGAAATCTATGATGTAATTCTTCTCGATATGAATTTTACTCAAGATATGACCAGCGGACAGGAAGGGTTTTATTGGCTTAATGAAATTTTAAAAATTGATCCATCTTCAGTCGTAATTCTCATAACTTCGTTTGGTGATGTAGATACAGCAGTAAAGGCTATAAAATATGGAGCTATCGATTTTGTTCTAAAACCATGGCAAAATGAAAAATTTGTAGCCACAATATCTTCAGCTTTAAAACTTAGCGAATCAAAGCGTGAACTTGATTACTTACGTTCACAAAATAAACAAATGAATCAGGATATGGGGAAAAAGTTTCGTAATCTCATCGGAAATTCTGCTCCGATGCAGGAGGTATTTAATACTATTCATAAAGTTGCTGATACTGATGCTAATATTTTAATACTGGGAGAAAATGGAACGGGAAAAGAACTGGTTGCGCGGGCATTGCATAACCAGTCATCAAGATCCGCAGAAGTTTTTGTTAGTGTTGATATGGGAGCAATTACACACTCTCTATTTGAGAGTGAGTTATTCGGACATGTTAGAGGAGCATTTACAGATGCAAAGGAAGATAGAGCAGGCAGATTTGAACTTGCATCAAATGGAACTCTTTTCATGGATGAAATTTCAAATATCCCGATTGAACTTCAAGCGAAATTATTATCAGCCATACAGGAGCGTAAAATTTCACGGGTAGGCTCAAACAAAGTGAAGGAAATTAATATAAGACTTATCAGTGCGACCAATAGTGATTTAAATAAACTTGTTAACGAAGGCAGATTCAGACAGGATTTGCTATACCGTATAAATACTGTTGAGATACACATTCCACCTTTAAGAGAACGCAAAGCAGATATTGAATTACTTGTCGAATATTATTTGAATATCTTCCGGAAAAAATATAATAAAAACAATCTCAGATTAGTAGCTTCAACTTTAAGTAAGCTAAAAACTTATGACTGGCCGGGTAATGTTAGAGAACTGCAGCATACGGTAGAACGTGCAGTAATATTATGTGAATCAGACATTCTTGAACCTCATGATTTTGTTTTACGGGATTCAGAGAATTATAAATCCGATCTGAAATTTGATAATTACAACCTTGAAAGTGTTGAAAAAATAGTTATACGAAAAGTCCTGGCTAAGTACCAGGGTAATGTAACAAAAGCGGCAGACGAACTTGGATTGACAAGGACTTCGCTTTACAGAAGAATGGATAAATTTAATCTCTAATATCGATGAATAAATTTCGTTTTAAACTCTTTATAAAAATTCTGTTACTGGCAATTGTCCTTGCTGTAGGATTTTATTTTTTCTTTCTATACAATTCATATTTATCCCTTGGTATAATGTTAATTATATCCGCATACGTTTTTTATAACATTATTCACTATGTCGATATAACGAACAGAGACTTATCCCGTTTTTTGTCCTCAATTAAATATTCGGATTTTTCACAAAGTTTCGGATCATTAAAAATTGGTAAAAGTTTTGATGATCTAACTGCAGCGATTAATTCAGTAATGGATGAGTTCAGAAAAACGCGTAACGAAAAAGAAGAACAATACAGATTTCTTCAAACGGTTATAAGGCATATTGATATTGGTTTATTGTCCTTTGACCAATCGGGCAAAATTGAATTTATTAACCATGCCGCACGTAAAATACTGGGGATTACTCAAAGCAAAAGTATTTTAACTATCAGCAGTCTTCCGGATGAATTCCATAAAAAATTGATTAACCTTAAACCGGGAGAGCGGGCTCCAATTAAGATTTATACGGAATCAGATATTGTCCAACTGATTGTTTATGCTACTGATTTTAAAATGAGAGATCAGTTTTACAAACTGGTATCTATTCAAAATATTCAAATGGAGCTTGAAGAAAAAGAACTTGAATCCTGGCAAAAACTGATTAAAGTTCTTACTCACGAAATAATGAATTCCGTTACCCCAATTTCTTCACTCGCTTCAACCGTTAATGATATTCTATGCAACCAGGATAATGATAATGAACTTGATCAGGAGCAAATAACCGATATAAAGGATGCAGTAAAAACAATTGAGAGAAGAAGCGTAGGACTGATAGATTTTGTTGAGAGTTATAGAAATCTTACTAAAATCCCAAAACCCAATTTTGAAATTATATCAATATCTCAACTATTTAACCGGCTGGAAAAACTGTTAAAAAGTGAAATAGAAAAGAATAATATTAATTTCTATAAACGTATATATCCAGAATACATTAGAGCTTACAGCTGATCAATCGCTCATCGAACAAATATTAATAAATCTTATATTAAACTCGATACATGCATTGGCTAACAGTGAAAATAAGAGCATAAAACTATTAGCAGAATTAAATGCGCGTGGCAGAATTGTATTAAAAGTAATTGATAATGGTCCGGGTATTCCTGAAGAAATCCAGGAAAAGATATTTATTCCTTTTTTTAGTACAAAAAAAGATGGGTCCGGTATCGGGTTAAGTCTTGCCAGACAGATAATGAGAGTCCATGGAGGAAATATCAGAGTCAATTCAAAAGCTAATAATGAAACGATATTCAGTCTTATTTTTTAGTATAAATAATTATTTCATTTTTAATCCTCTGATTATGTTTTTAAGATTTATCTATTCTGGCCAGACTGCTAACTCCTGATAGATAATAATCCATCAGTACGCAGCGCATTTTATTTATTATAGTATTGTAATACTTTAAGAGCGAATCTGCTTGCTACGGTTGTAGGTCCTACTCCCATTTCAAAACCCGATTCTCTATAGGAAATCAGGAGAAACCTAAGGATGAGTTTGAGGTGGATCTGGGAATTGATTGGAGGATAGAGTGTCTTCGGAGTCCCAAGGCGAGATTGGGTTTGAATTCATTCTCCTGCTTAATAAAATAGGCGAGGTTTTTTACTAATTGTTAGGTTTAATTTTCTTGATAATGGATTTTTTATTTTATATGTTCTCCTCACGCATTAAGTCATTTAAATTTTGTAAGAGGTTTAAATATGCCGACCTATGAATTCAAATGTAATAAATGTGAGAAAAAATTTTCCCTTCAGTTATCAATCTCAGATTATGAACGAAAAAAATCTTTTACTTGTCCTCATTGCAAAAGTAAAAGTGTAAAGAGAATATTTTCAGGTTTTACTGCCGTCACATCTAAAAAGAGCTAAGTGCAATAAAGAATTGGTGGGGGTAGCCCTGTAAAATAAATTCAGCGAGGAATAAAAATTGCTGAAAATTAATAACATCAAGGAGGATATTATGGAACTACGTAAAAGAGCTTTGGGAATTGCATTAGGATTAGTTTGGGGACTTGCTATAATGCTGGCAACTTGGTTTCTCTTATTAAGGAATGCTCCAGGAGAAATTATTTCGAAACTTTCAACATTTTACTTTGGTTATTCATACTCTTGGGGCGGAGCTGTAATAGGATTCTTATGGGGTTTTGTTGATGGTTTTATCACAGGCTTTTTAATTGCCTGGATATATAATTTGGTTAATAAATCTATCAATAAACCGAAGACAACATAATTACTATAATTTACTTACTATTATCCCCTATCAATGAAAGCCTGCCTGACGGTTGGCAGGTTGGTAGGGGTTTGTTGTTAATTAAATACATTTGCCAAATTTTAAGATTATTTTTCTTGATATTAAACACTAAAATGGTTTTATTACATTATAAATATTCTAACTGTTGACCACTGGACCTTTTGGGAAAAGTTGTTGCGGTATTCTTTTCTTATTCCTCCCCATAAAGGCGCAGCGATTCATTATATGCTGTGCAGAAACTTATTGTTTTCCAACATAGATAATCATTTATTTCAAACTTAAGAGGAGAGGGATTATGAAAAACCTATCTTTGCTTATTATTCTCTCCAGTTCAATTACATTTACTATAACTTCTCTAGCTCAGACAAATATACCACCGGGTGATGTGAGCGGGACGTGGACTAAAGCAAACTCCCCGTATAATATTAATGGAGAAATTACTATACCCGATGGCTTAACTCTTACAATTGAACCCGGTGTTGAAGTGATTTTTAAAGGTCATTACAAATTCAATGTACAGGGAAGACTACTGGCTATAGGAACTGAAACCGATACAATTGTTTTTACAATTAATGACACAACAGGATTTTACATTGTAAATATTCCTGATGGTGGCTGGCACGGAATAAAACTAGTAGCTAATCCCATTTCAAACGATAGTACGATTTTTGAATATTGCATTTTTCAATTCGGAAAAGAAAATTACGGCAACGGAGGAGCCATCTATTCCGAAATAGATAAACTTAGAATCTCACACAGTCTGTTCCAGAATAATCTATGTTCTTCTCCTCATCCTTTTAGTGGTGGAGGTGGAGCAATTTGCATATGGGAGGGCAAACCGGTAATTGAATATTGTGAATTTAGGCAGAATGAAGCTTTGTGGGGTTCCGCCCTTGTGATTGTTGGTTCATCTTCTGATGCTCTTATACGTAATAACCATTTCCATCATAATAACAGTTCTGTTACAATAAGCATAGATCTTTCAGCTTCTCCAAAATTTATAAATAACTTAATAGAACAAAACTACTCCTACTTTGATGGCATATTATATTTCAGTAATAATGGCGGAAATGCAAAAATAATAAATAACACTATTGTAAATAATATATGCGCACAGGGTGGGGCAATATTAGTTCATGATGGTTTGGCTTTGTTTATCAATAACATAGTATACGGAAATGAACCTTCACAAGTTTATTTTGATTTGCCATTAAGTGTT
>CAVPND010000037.1:0-18834 GCA_963706055.1 uncultured Ignavibacteriales bacterium
CAATTTCAATATATTCCGGAAGTAAAGAATGCTGGGATTTAATTTTAATTCCCACCAAACCTGCTTTACCTTTTGATCTTATCTTAATTAATCCGGATTCTTTATTGTACTCCGTAATTTCAATCAAATCCATACCTTCCACAATATCAAAATCTGCGGATGATTTTCTAAACCACGCTTTTTTACCTATTGCATTAATCGGAACAACTTCAATTTTCATTTCAGATGAAGTTTGCGCAAATAGGTTTTCGGGTGTTCTCTTAACTTCACTTCCATAGATATTGTAAAGAAAAAAATATCCGCCAAGAAGTAAAATAAAAACGGTTATAGATAAATAAATTAGTATAATTTTTTTCCTCATCGGTTTAAGCGTTTTTCTTTTGCAACGAATAATCTAAGATTGTTTATTATTTGTAATACGATATTATCAGGCACCCCATCGTGGTGTAATGATTTAAATCTCATATCACATTGATCGTTTACATAATCAATAACAACAAATTTATTTTTAGTTGTAAGCGCGATTTCTGTGGAGAAAAAATCAAGTATAGTTAGACGATGAATAGTTCTTGTTATCTGAAAAAGTTTTCTCAATCCAAATTTCTTCACTTCAGGCTTGGTTAGCTCATTATAAATATGTGTTTCATCATCCCACCAAACGCAAACAACCTTACCAAAAGCCCAATAGCATCTAAACCACGCGCGTTTATCATCTAAAATTTTAGGATAAACTTTTTCCTGAATTAAATATTTATCGTTGCTGTGTTTTTGCCGTGCGAGTAAAACCTCTTTAAGCGATTCCGCACCTGTAACAACGCCCATTCCGCCGCCGGTTGTGTTGCAGGGTTTTATAATAAATGGTCTTCCGAGAGTTTCAAGATCATCAATCGAAATAAAAATTTCTTTTGCTTGATTGTGCGGTGTAATAATAATGGAATGCGGAACATTTAATCCAGCTGTAATAAACTCCAGGTGCATATTTGCTTTATCAATTGCGTGATCAATAAGTTTGTGAGGATTAAAAACGTAAGAATTCCGCTTAATAAGAATACGATTCAATTCAATAAAATTATCATCCACATCAGAAGCGCGATCCAGTAAACATCTAAAGTTTAACTTTCGGTGTTTTACTTTTTCAGTTTCTTCACCAATATTTTTATACGTGATAACATAGGTTGAGATTCCGAATTGCTGAAGTTTTTTTTCTATAGCTGAAACAAATTCAACATCAAATTCCCAATCGTATGCAATTGCAAGATCAAAAGTTTCCATTTAATTTTTTTTATACAAAGTTACTACATAGTTCATTAAGATTTCAAATTTTAAGTTCAAACAAACCTAAATAGCCTTGTTATTACAACACTGCAATAATATATTCACACACGTGAAAAGAAATATTCTCTACATATTTATCCCCATAATCTTGTTATCAACTTTACTGGTTAATTGTTCAAGCAGTTCAACAATAACTGATCAGAAAATTGATGATAAAAAAACAGTTTTAACTGCCGATCAAAAAAAACAAAAGGCACTTGATTTTTTTATTAACGGCGGAGTTTTTGAATCACAGGGAAATTTTGAAGCTGCGGCAGGGCAGTATGAAAAGGCGCTGATGTACGATTCATCTGCCGGACTTTACTACACGCTTGCAAAAAATTATGTGTATTTAAATAAACTATCAAACGCGTTAACGTATGCTCTTAGTGCTGTAGAAATGGATTCAACAAAGATTGAATATTTAGATTTACTTGCTGATATTTTTAATTACGGCAATCAAAAAGAATCTGCAATAAAGGTACTTGAGAAAGCGATTATGCTTGACTCAACTAATATCGAACTTAATTATAAACTTGCACGATTGTATGAAGATGATAAACCGCTAAAAGCTGTTAAAATGTACAGCAGAATTTTATCGCAGCTTGGTCCTGATTGGTCGGTGCTTACAAGAATTGCAGAGCTTCAAGAAAGACTGGGCAATAATGATGAAGCAATTAATGCAATTAAAAAATTACAGGCATTGGATCCGGCAAACATTCCTTTAAAAAAATTGTTAGTTCAGTTTTATTTAAAGGCAAAAAAATATGATGAAGGTATTATGCTTTGTGATGAAATTATAGAACTAATGCCTTATGATCTTGAAGTTCGTGAAGCAAAAGCAAAATTACTTTTAGGTAAAGATGATTGGACGGGCGCTTCAAAGGAGTTTGATTATCTATTGGATCAACCGGATGTTAATTTAGTTGCAAAAATTAATATCGGCGCTAACTATTTTAATAAATCAATCACGGATTCAACTGTTTTGCCGATCGCAAAATCATTTTTTACAAAGCTTGATAAGGACACGATAGATTGGCAGATAAAAATGTATTTGGGTGCAATCGCATTAAGTCAGGGAAATGATTCTGTTGCTATAGAAAATTTTAAATTTGTTACAAAAAATGCGAACTGGAATGTTGCGGCCTGGGTTAGACTTGGCGGGTTGTATTTTGATAACAGAAAATATGATGATGCAGAAGTTGTTATGAGCGAAGCAATTTTAACTTTTCAGGAAGATTTTTATGTTAACTTGATTTTAGGGTTATCATTAGCACAGCAATCAAAACACTCGGAAGCAGAAAAGTACTTAAAGAAAGCTACGATTCTAAATCCAAACGATATAACAGCGCTTTCAGCTTATGCATTTACATTAAATCAGGTTAAAGAAGATGACAAAGCAATATTTTATCTTAAACGTGCATTGGAAATTGAACCTGATGATGCGCAGTTGATTGGAACACTTGCAATGATTTATAACGGAATGCAGGATTTTGAAAAAAGCGATAGTCTTTATGAGCGCGCACTTGAATTAAAACCTGATGATCCTTTATTGAGTAATAATTATGCATACTCTTTTGCTACAAGAAATATCCAGCTTGAGCGTGCATTAAAAATGGTAAAAATTTCTGTTAAGGAAGATTCTCTAAACTCATCCTACCTTGATACCATAGGCTGGGTTTATTTTATGCTTGGCAATTACAGCGAAGCAAAAATAAATTTAGAAAAAGCTATTGAGGTTGGCGGAGAAAGTTCTGTGATGTTAGATCATCTTGCAGATACTGAATCAAAACTTGGCAATAAAGAACAAGCAATTAAGCTGTGGAAAAAATCACTTGAACTTGATCCAACAAAAATTGAAATACAAAATAAAATTGATAAAGGTGCGATTTGAAAAAAATAAGTTTGATAATTTTGTTTATCTCAAATATTTTAATTTTGTTAAACGGATGTGTGCCATCCCAGCCAACAGAAGAGTTTGAACTGCTTCCATCCGAAAGATTAACAAATAAACTTGAAGCGAACAGAAGGAAAATAAAAAACTTTGAAGGCAATGGGACCATTTTTGTGAACTCACCGCAGATGGATAACAGCGCAACATTTAGAATTGTTTTACAAAAACCGGATTCAATCTATCTTACAATTATGGGTCCTTTTGGAATTGAACTTGCACAAGCGTTAGTAACAAAAGATAAGTTTACTTTTTACGATGCGCTTAAAAATACAGCGTACATTGGCGCTGTAAATTCTAATGCTCTGCAAAGTATTTTCCGCATCAATCTTTCCTTTGAAGATTTGCTTGATGCTTTTGTCGGTTCAGTAAATTTAACAAACAATCTGTACCGTGCGCCCGATGATTATTTTGTTGAAGATAATAGGTACGTGCTTACTTATCTTGATTCAGCACGCACAAACAAAACAATTTACAGAGTTGATGTAAGACAATTAGGAATTACAGAGTATCAATTATTTGGTTTGGATGATGAATTAATGCTTGAAGGAAAATATTCTGATTTTGAATTGCTGGAAAATGTTGCGGTGCCTTATAAGATTGCAATCGAAAATAAAACTGATGAACAGAGAATCGGTATTGATTATAAAAAGATAAATGTAAACAAAGAAAATATTTATATAGATTTTAAAATTCCGGATGATGCCACAATCATAAAATGGTAAGATTTGTTTTTTACATCGCATTATTTTCACTTCTCACTTTTACCTTAGAATCGTTCGCTCAAACCGCACAAATAGATACTCGCAAAGAAGAGTTAAGCAAACTAAAAGATGAAATTTCTCGTCTTGAAAACGAGTTATCACAAAAAAATAAAAAAGAAAAAAAAACTTTAGAAGATCTTGATAACATCAGCAAGCAAAATTTTCTTGTAAATAAACTGTTAACCAATCTGCGTCGTGAAGAAGCACAAAAAGAAATTGAAATAAGAAACAGTGTTTCAAACATTGCTTCAATCGAAAAAGAAATCGATCAGCTCCAAAAAAATTATGCAAAGTATGTAACTGCAACTTATAAAAACGGAACGCATACAGAAATGGAAACGATACTTGATGCAAATTCATTTCAACAGGCTGTTGTTAGATTGGAATACCTAAAAAGATTTTCGGTTAGTCGTGAAAAAGATCTTGTTAAACTGGAAGAGAATAAAACAAAACTTATTAAAGCTAAAGAAAAACTGATCGTTGAAAAAAAAGAAAAGCAGGAATTATCAAAGCAAAAAGAAGTTGAAGAGAAATCTCTTTCTCAAAAATTAAAATCACAAAAATCTATTCTTGCAGAAATAAAAAAAGACAAAAAGAAAATTGCCAAAAGTGTTAATGATAAAAGAAAATCAGAACAAAAAATCAGAGGCCTGATTGTTAAAATGGTTGAAGAGGCTGAAGCAAAACGTGAACGGGAAGAAGAAGAACTTAGATTAAAAAAGACTGAAACTGTTGTATCAAAAGAAACAAAAACAAAAAAAGAAGTTGAGCAAGGCGATTATGACATCAATTTATCAACATCAAAGTTTTCTTCTTTTTCAGAATTGAAAGGAAAGCTTAACTGGCCTATCTCTAAATCTAAGGTAGTTAGAAAATTTGGTGAGTCATTAAATCCAAAACTAAAAACTCTTACTGTTAATTATGGAATTGATTTAAGAGCCAGCGGCGATATGAGTGTAAAATGTGTGGCCGAAGGCGTGGTTTCCGCAGTGGAATGGCTGCCAGGATACGGTACAGTTTTGATTATAAGTCACAAAGGAAATTATAGAACTGTTTACGGGCATCTTTCCGAAGTGTTTGTTAAAGAAGGTGATAAAGTAAACACAGGCGGAGTGATTGCAAAAGTAGGTGAAAGTGTTGAGGGAAATATTTTACATTTTGAAGTGTGGAGTGGAAGACAAAATGTAAATCCCGAACAATGGCTTCGTAATTAATCGAACAAATATTTTGAAACGGATATTTCAAAAAATACAATCAAACAAAGTTTTATTTAAAAATTTTACATCGCTATCCATCCTGCAAATTTCCAATTACATTTTTCCAATAATAACTTTGCCATATTTAGTCCGAGTTTTGGGACCGGAAAAATATGGATTGGTAAACTTTGCAGCTGCATTTGCTGTTTACTTCACAATCATTACAGATTACGGATTTAATCTTTCGGCAACTCAGGAAATTTCTATTAATAGAGAAAACCCAAATCGTATTTCTGAAATATTTTCATCAGTCTTTACAATAAAAATGTTATTATTTTTAATTTCGAGTGTAATATTTTTTGTGATCATTTTACTTGTTCCGATCTTTAAGGAAAATTTTATTTTATTTGTTGTAACATTTTTCAGCGTTTTGGGTACGGCATTGTTTCCGCTTTGGTTTTATCAAGGCATAGAACGGATGAAATACATTTTAATAATTACTTTTTCAGCTAGGTTGATAACAACTATTTTAATTTTTATAATCATAAATACAGAAAGTGATTTTATAAAGTATGCAGGATTAAATACACTTACGCAATTTGTAATTGGAATAGTCGGATTACAATTCGCGTTAAATAAATTTAAAATAAAATACTCTTTTCCTTCTCAGGAGTTGATTAAACAACAACTTAAAAAAGGCTGGCATCTATTCCTTTCAACCGTTTCAATTAATTTATACACAACTTCAAATGTTTTTATACTCGGATTATTTGCACCTGCTAATATTGTTGGATATTATTCTGCTGCAGATAAAATCAGAATGGCATTTCAGGGTATATTATCACCAATGTCACAAAGTGTTTTTCCATTTGTTAACAAAATGCTTAGCGAATCATATGATCGCTTTATAAGTTTTAACAAAAAATTATTTAAAATTGCTTTAACAATTGGATTTGTAATCTCAATATCGTTATTCCTTTTAGCTGAACCAATTGTAAACATTGTACTGGGTAAAGAGTATCAAAGCTCTATTTTAATTTTAAGGATAATTGCTTGGCTGCCTTTAGTAATATTTCTAAGTAATGTTTTAGGAATTCAAACAATGCTGCCATTAAATAGACACAAAAGTTTTTCGTTGATTTTATTTTTTGCGGCAATATTAAATTTGTCCTTAGCTTTTATTCTCGTACCAATCTATTTTGAGATTGGAACATCGGTTGCAGTACTTGCTACAGAATCTTTTGTAACAATCGGATTTTTTCTTTTTATAATGAAAAATAAAATAATCTCAACATGAAATACGATTACTTAATAGTCGGCGCTGGTTTTGCAGGTTCTGTTATGGCTGAAAGATTAGCATCGCAATTAAATAAAAAAGTTTTAGTTGTGGAAAAGCGGAATCACATTGCAGGAAATGCCTACGATGAATATGATGAACATGGAATTTTAGTTCATCGTTACGGACCGCATATATTTCACACAAACAGCAAAGAAGTATTTGAATATCTGTCACTGTTTACCGAATGGATTCTGTACGAGCATAGAGTTTTAGCAAAGATTGGAAATGAACTTTATCCAATTCCAATTAATAGAATCACAATAAACAAACTTTACGAATTAAATCTTAAAACAGATGATGAGGTAAAAGAATATTTTGAAAGAGTTAAAGAAAAAAGATTTCCGATACTTAATTCTGAAGATATAATTGTTAATCAGGTTGGCAACGACTTATTTGAAAAGTTCTTTAAACACTATACAAAAAAACAATGGAATCTTGAACCATCAGAACTTTCCCCTTCGGTTTGTGGAAGGATTCCAGTAAGAACAAATGACGATTGCAGATATTTTACAGACAAATATCAGTTTATGCCAAAAGATGGTTACACAAAAATGTTTGAAAAGATGTTGAATCATAAAAACATTGAAGTAATTTTGAACAAAGATTATAAAACTATATTAGATTCAGTAAAATTTGATAAAATGATTTACACAGGACCGATTGATTATTTTTTTGATTACAAGTTTGGAAAACTTCCTTACAGATCAATAAGGTTTGAGTTTGAGAATTATGAAAGTGAGAAGTTACAAGAAACTGCAGTTTATAATCATGTTGAACCGAATACTGATTACACTCGAGTAACAGAATACAAATATTTGACTGCTCAAAAATCTAAAAGTACAACAATCAGTTATGAATTTTCAGAAAAGGATGGGGAGCCATTTTATCCGGTCCCTACAGAAGAAAATAAGCGGAAGTATCATTTATATAAATCAGAAACAGAAAAATTATCTAATGTACATTTTTGTGGTCGGCTCGCAGAATACCAATATTATAATATGGATCAGGTAGTTGCAAAATCTATTTATTTTTGTAAAAACTTTTTAGTCAAATAATTTAATCGTGGAATTAAAAAAACATTATTTATTATTTGGGATTTTGTCTGCTTTTATTTTAATCAACATTATCCGACTTCAAAATTTTTATGCCTGCATTCATGATGATTATTATATCTTTTTGCGATATGCAGACAATTTAATAAAAGGATATGGATTCGTTTTTAATCAGTTGGGTGAAAGAGTTGAGGGATTTTCCTCATACCTGTATTTACTAGTTATCATAGTTATTAGATCTATTGGTATTAACAATCACGAATTTATTCCCTATCTAGGTATTCTTTTTTCGTCATTCACAATAATCTATTTATTTCTTCTACTTCAAGAAGCGAAAACTAACAGCAAAGTAAATTACCTGATAGTATTCATATTAATTCTAAACCCAATTTTTATTTTTAATTCAACCACGGGAATGGATACTTCTCTATTTACTTTTTTAACCACAGCAACTATATATTATTTCATCAAATATTATAAGGAATTAAATTTTAAAATATTTGTTATTCTTACCTTGTTAATACTAGCTCGTTCAGAATCATTCATCATAATTTCTACAATAATTTTATTTACAGTAATAAAAGAAAAATTTATCAATAAAAATCCTGAAATCAATAAATACTTATATTTTTATCTTATTTACGCAATAATCTTATTGATGTTGATGACAATTTTTCGACAAATATATTTTGATAGTATGATACCTAATACTCTTAAAGCAAAAAGCGGTTTTGAAATTCAGCAAATTATTGGGGGAGTGGAATATACTCTTAGATCTTACAAACTTATCTTTGGAGGTACAGGAATATTATTAATTATTCCATTTCTTTATTCAATTAAAAATGCAAAGAATAATGATACCATTATAATTTCATTACTTATTATCATTGTTTACACACTTTCTATAATATTTGTTGGTGGCGATCATTTTGAGTTCGGCAGATATTTTATGCCAGTAATACCTTTTATATTAATTTTAATAGGTAAAGGATTAGAAGATATTATTAATTCTGTCCATATACGACACATCCGAGTTATTATCATCTTTTTACTCTTATCCGCAGTAGTTTACAAATCGGGGAAAATATTTGTGGATACAAAACCATTTGAAATAATTTATCACAAAAAAAGTGAATTAAATTCTTTGAAATATTATCCAGAAACTATAAAAGATAAATTGAAGAGCGGTAATAGAATTGGTATGCTTAGTTTTAGGGAGATGGGAAAAACGTTAGAGAAAATAGGAGGTGAAAAATATTCTATTGCCTGCGTACCTATCGGAGCAATCGGTTATTTTTCAAATTCAAAAATTTATGATATGGTTGGATTGGTAGATAAGAAAATTGCCAGTGAAAAATTTGATTCGAAATATATTGAAACATGGCGACCTGGACACGACAAAGGAAATGGGAATTATATACTGACTAAAAAACCTGATTATATTCAACTAATTGATTATTTTACTAAAACTCCTCAACAGGAGCCTGGTGACCATGAAATGCAGTATAAGTCTATTGTCGAAATTTGGAATTCAAAGGATTTTCATAAAAATTATCGATTTTTCCCAATAAAATTGGCTAATGGCTGGTACTATAATTTATATAAGAAGAAATGAAATCTAAAATTCTAGGAATAATTGTTGATTATTTGCCCAATGTTTAAATAAAATAATAATAAAAAATTTTATTTACCATATTATAAATTCAGAATATTTTTCTCGGCAGAATTTTGAAATAAGTTAATCGGAGTAAGTATTTACAATACAATGAAGATAGAGATAAACTAGATAATGTAATCTTTTTTGACAGACTTGCTGAGTACAAATATTATAATATGGATCAGGTTGTAATGAAATCACTTCTTTTATCAAAGAAACTACGATGAGTCGAAAGAAAATAATTTTTCTTACTTATGCTGGGGTTCCGGCAAAGAGCTGCGGGGGAGGCAACAGAGTAATCTATGAGTTGATGAATGGATTAAACATTCATGATTGTGATCTGCTGCATATTAATTCAAATGGAGGAATAAATAATTCCTTAAATCATGATGTAAAAATAAATTTAATAAAAAAAACAAAGCAGTTTATTTCAAAGTTTTTAATGAAGTTAAGTAATCGGTATTTATTCGCAAGAATAAAAATCCAGATTAAGAAAAAAAAATTAAGAAGAACATTCTCCCAATTAGATGAAGTCGGCATATTAAATGCTCACGATTCAATTATGCTTGCTTTAGTGGATGGGGAAAGCATACCTAAGATTCTATCAATCCATCACAAGCAATCATTAGTTTATGATCTTGAAAATAACGCATCTGGTTTTTCCTATTCTAAAAATTACTTAAATTTTATGCGTTTGCTTGAAATCGAATCAATTAAGAAAGCTGATTTAATCGTGTTTGCAAGTAAAGCGAGTTTAATTAATTATCAACAGCAATATCAAGGATTATTGGCTGCAAAAAAAACTATGGTGATTTACAACGGTGTTGATGTTAATAAGATAAAGAAAATGAGCACTTATGGAATAAACACTAAATATCATCTTGATTCTGAAAAGTACGATCTACATTTGATTAATCTAGCTAATCATATAAAGCCGAAAAATATTGAAGTATTGATAAATGTTGTTGATATATTAATGAAAAAGTACCATAAGAATCCTTTACTTATAAATGTGGGTGTCGGGCCTCTGACCGATGAATATCAAAAACTAATTGAACAAAAGGGACTTGAAAAAAATGTAAGACTGCTTGGTGTCTTAAATAATGATGAAGTCATCTCACTTTTAAAGTGGGCAAAATATTTTATTATGGCTTCAGAAAAAGTGGTTTTTGATATTGTCGTGTTAGAAGCTATTGCTGCCGGTTGTTGTGTAATAGTAACAGATGATGGCGGCAACAAAGAAATTATTTCAGATGGGTACAACGGGTACTTAGTAAAAAATATTGCTCCTCAAGTATTTGCTGATTATATAGTATCAGCAGAAGATAGAGTGATGAGGAATGCGGTTGAGACAGCACTACAATATGATATATCAAATACTATAAGCAAGTATGAAAATATTTTTAATCTCTATCTAAAAAATAACTCAGATTTGGTGATCGATGGATAATACGAATACTGACAAAAGTATTTCAGAATTTCTTGACGTATGGTATTCTGATAATAGTCAGGAGATGTTATCAATATTGAAGCTGAGTCTCACAAAGGAAATTTTATCAATTATTTCCAAAGAACATTCATCAAAAAAGAAAAATAAATTCCTTTTAGGTTACAGAAATTCGGGTAGAATTATTTGGTCACTAAAAAAAACATTTTGGTTTCTTTTGTGGTGGTTTAAATGGATTTTAGGATTCAAAACGCATAAAAATAAAAAAGTATTATTAGCAGCCCTTGGTTCGAACTTAAACAATATTGATGTTTACTTAGAGCAATTAGCTATAACTGCGAAAAAAAATAATTGTATAATTGTATTATTAAACATAATTGAATCATACAAACATTTTAGGAATCATCAACTCTTTTACTACCCACGTTTTTTTTATGTTAAAAGTCATAATGTTAATAAAGAAAAAATCATCGACTATGCCTCTGAAATCATCAAAGCTATCAGATCATTAACTGTAAAAAATAATATACAATTTTCTTTAAATTCTAAGTATTTGGTAGACCCAATAAAGGATCTTATGCGGGATTATTCAGGGTTTTCTTATTTAATTGAAAAACTTATATCACCAAAGCAAATAGTTGGATTGGTACAAGACTATGACTACACGTATAATAAATATGTATATTACAAAATAGCAAGCCGGAATGGTATAAAAACATGCACTATAGACGGTTCTCTCGCATTATACCAGCACTTATATAGAAAGACTTTTTCGGATTATCATTTAGTATGGGGGGAGTATAATAAAATTTTTATACTGAAAAACAATCCAATCGATCCTTCAAAAATACTAGTAATTGGTAAGCCATTAAAACTAGAAAAAAGTTCAGTGCAGTTTACCGGGAATTGTAACCTTTGGGTTTATATTGCTCAATCATATACGGATCCGTCGATGTTTATGAGTGGTCGGGATTATGCTAGTTTTGAAAAAAGCGTTAAAATGCTTTCAGATTTTCAAAAGAAAAATTATCCTGAAGATCATTTCATACTCAAAATTCATCCTTCAGATAAGTCAGCGAATTATAGATTGGGAATTACAAAGTCGCCCAAAGGTTCTGTTTTTGAGTTAGTTAAAAATGCACGTATCATTTTTGTTGAAGATACTACTCTGGCAGTTGAACTCTTTGCAAATAATTTTCCAATAGTTTATGTACTAGATAAATTTGTCAATGATAATATTGGTTTAGTGAGCAAAGGTCTAATGTCTGGAATAGATATGACCGGGGAATTTGATAAAACAATAAAAAAGAGTCTAGAAAAAAAAACCGAAACGGAATCACACGAAATAGAAAAAACTATGATCTATTATTTTGGAAATTTTGATGAAAATAATTTTCAAAATGCAATAGAGAAAATTTTGTTTCTTGAACAGATTAATGCAGAAGAATGCTAAGTTGAAAAGAATATTATATATCTCCCCCGAATTTAATTATTCCTGCGGCGTTAGTAAACACGTCTATATTAATCTTAAGTATCTATCTACAAATTCAAACCTACAAATGTTTTTTATAACAAATAAAGGCGATTCACTAGAAAGATTATCGACTATATTAAGACTTAATTTTTCATTATTAAATTTTGAGAAGGATCATAATAACCCTTTCAAACTGATTAAAGATTTTTTTCAGCTATTGTTATATTGCAAAAAGCATAAAATCGATATAATTCATACACATCATCGTTACCCGGAATTAATTTCAGTTTTAGTTTCAAAAATTGCCGGAGTTAAAACTATAACAACTGTTCATAGTTTAGTTTCAGGATTAAATGTTTTGAGTTTTCGATCAGATGAAATCATTTGTGTCAGCAACGCAGTAAAGAAAAACCTTATCGAGAATTACCCACACTCTAAGAAAAGGATAACTGTTTTATATAATTGCGTGGAGGATTCTTTTTTTGATGCTAAATCAGATGGGAAAATTATAAGAAATAAATTTGGTTTAACCTCGGATGATAAAATTATTTTATTCGCTGGAAGAATAAGCAGAATAAAAGGAGCGGACACCTTAATCAATGCATTCGTTAAAATTAATAGGCAGAATAAAAATCTTAAATTAATTTTACTCGGACAAGTTGAGGATATCAATATTTCGGATGTCATAAAAGGATTTGAAAAATACATTTTTGTAATTCAACCGGTTAAGGATATACTTGATTTTTACCAGACTTCCCATATTGTAGTATTACCTTCAAGGATTGATCCATTTCCGTATGTTATGTTAGAGGCTGGTGCAATGAAAAAACCCTTTATCGGCGGAGATACAGGAGGTATTTCTGAATTTATTGAAGATGGTGTGAACGGGATCCTAATCGAACCGGGCAATTATGATCAACTTGCTGATAAAATAATTTTTGTGATAAATAATCGAGAACAAGCAGAAGTGTTAGCCGATGCACTCTACCAGAAGGTAAGGAAAGAATGTGATTGCGTGGAATATATTCAAAAACTTAAAAATATTTATTTTAACAAGACGTAATTAATTAAGTATAAGTTTTTAATTAAATGTTTACAGAAAAAATAAAAATATTTAATCTGCAGATTGATGATATAGATTTGCAGAAATATATAGTCATTATTGAAAGATGTATTGAGGATAAAAAGAAATTAAGTATTTGTTATACGAATGCACATGTTGCTAAATTATCCGAATTAGACCCTAACTTACGGAACACCCTCAATCATTTTGATATTAATTATGCTGATGGTTTTGGTTTATCATTCGCCTCGAAATTAATCAATGGACATGGATTAAATAGATTCACTCTTACGGAATATGCCTCTGCTTTTCTAAAAGTTTGCGCCGAAAATGGCTGGAGTATTTTTTTTCTTGGCGGCGAACAAATATTTATTAGTACAGCGGTATCAAATTTAAGAAAAGTGCATCCCAACTTAATAATTGCGGGTTACCTAAATGGATATGATAAGTTGGACATTAATACAATTAAAATAATAAACAATTCGGATGCTGACATTCTTTGGGTTGGTTTAGGAACCCCTAAACAAGAATTTTGGGTTCAAGAAAATCTTGATAGATTAAATTGTACAATAATTAATTGTGTCGGTGATTTATATACAGAGTTGGCAGGTAAAAGATTTAGAGGTCCAAAAATCTTAAGAAACAATGGTTTTGAATGGTTGTTCCGATTGCTTCAGCACCCTATCAGATATTTTAATCGCTATATAATAGGAATCCCATATTTCTTTTTTTTAATTATTAAATTCAAATTGAATTGCTCACGCGATTAATTTTGATAATCAAGAGTTTGTTTCATTTTTATTATTTTAATTCTATATTTTTAATTAATCTGTTTAGTTTATTAACTGAAAAATAGTATTTGTGGAGAGTAAAATGTGTTTGTATAGGTTGTTAAAATATAGTGCAGACTTTTATAAAAGTTTGATGATAGGATTATTAATAAGTGTTATTGGTTTGTTTTCACAATCATATTCTCAAACCATACAGGTAATTAATATTAATCAAAACGAGAATGATGTACGTATTAATTTTATATCAACTGCTGAAAGTTTTATATCTAAAATAAATAATAAAAATTATTTTGATTTTGACTTATCAATGGATGAAAGTACTCCTGGCAAACCGATCTTACCATCACGTGTATTTATAGTTGCAATCCCACCAAATTCAGAAGTTTCAGCTGAATTAAAAAACAGTGTAGTAAAAGTTTTTGATCAAGCACGACTTAATGTTAATCCAAAAATATCAATGAATCCAGATTCAACTCTTAACTATCAAGATGTTGATATTTCTTCTGATTATTTAACCAGCGATTTTTGCCCGGATAAAGAAGTTGAAGTTATAAAATATTTTTGGTTAAGAGATTTTTATTGTGCTGCCGTAAAAGTTAATCCTGTGCGTTTTAATTGGAAGAATAAATCTTTACACCTTATTCAATCTGCGGAATTAGATATTAACTTTTTCAACATAAAACCTTTTAATGAAAACACGAGCACGCTGGGTGAATTTGATAAAGATTTAAAGAATGTAATTATTAATTTTCAATTTGCACAAAATTTAAGAACTAAGCACAAAGTTAGTTCGAACTTAGATTCATTAGGCAGTTGGATAGATTATTCAAAAACTTACTACAAATTAGCTGTAATAAAAGATGGTATTTATAGGATCACATACAATAATCTAAGTAATTATGGCATTGTACCTTCAACTATAAATCCCAAAACAATAAAAATCTTTCGAAAAGGAAAACAAATTCCTTTATATGTCAAAGGAGAAGATGATTTAGTATTCGATCAAAGCGATTTTATAGAATTTTGGTGTGAAAAAAATTATGGTGAGAGTAACTATCGTAATATTGTTCAGCAGGGTGAAGATTATATCAATTATATGGATCGCTATTCTGATACATCAATTGTGTGGCTATCGTTTGGTGGTGATGACGGAAATCGAATTCCGATTTCATCCAATGGCGCATCAATAACGGCAGATACAATTAAAACTCATTTGTCTCGTCAGCATATTGAGAGCGATTTCAGACTTTGGTATCATAGTCCTGATGATGCAAGAACACAACTACCATTTTGGCAAGAACACAAAGTTTTTACTTGGCTTATCTTAGGAAATTCAGGAAGTCAAGATATCACATTCAGTGCCAATGATTTCATACCAAATTCTGTGGTAAAGACTTATGCTAGACTTATCAGTAATTCTGGCGATGTTACTTTTAATGCACACAAACATGGTTCAAGCCTTAATTCTACATCAGTGCAGGATACAATAATTTATAATTATAGACAAACTGTAAATTTTATATCATCATTTAATTCAAATCAATTACTGGAAGGAAGTAATACATATAGATTATTTGGATTACCAACTGCAGCCTCATTTCATAGATCTTTGGTTGATTGGGTTGATATAGAATATCTTCAGGAAAATATAGCTGATAATGATTCAATAATAATCATTATAGCTGATTCTGTCTCTTTTGATTTTAGAAATATTCGAATAAAAAATATTAATACACCAGATTCCCTTATAGTTATTTACAAGATTGGTGGCGAGTCAAAAAAAATTATTAATTTTACACATACTAATGATATTCTGATTTTTAATGATTCTCTGAAAACAGGTGATAAATATATTGTTACTAAACAGAGTAATACGCAATCACCATCATATATATATTCAAAAGGTTTTGAAAATTTGCGGAATAATATGAGAGGAGCTGACTATGTAATTATAACTCACAAATCATTAGATCAATCAACTCTGGAGTATCAACAATTTTTATCTAATAACTATTCTGAAAGAGTTGAAAGAATATTTGTAGAAGATATTTATGACGAATTTTCTTTCGGGCAAAATTGGGCAGATGCAATCAAATATTTTTTAATTTACGCAAAAGATAATTGGGTAAGCCCAGCCCCCTCATTTTTAAACTTAATTGGTGATGCTAATTACGATTACAAAAATGTTTGGAACCCAGCACCTATACCGAGAAAGAAAAATTTGGTTCCTTCCTATGGATTTCCTGTTAGTGATAATTGGTACACCACTTGGGACGCAACAAATATAAATATTCCACAGATGTATGTAGGAAGAATTCCTGCTAATAATGATAATGAGGTTAGAAACTACTTAACAAAACATCAAAATTATTTGTTAAGAAGGCTGGATGATTGGAACAAAAGATATACTTTGTATAGTGGGGGTGATCCAAATAAAATTTCAGAGTTATTACAAATTAAAAATGCAAATGATCTTTTGCTTAATAATTATTTAAAATCGAATCCGATTGGCGGTAATGCAGTTCATTTTTACAAAACTATTGATCCATCCACAAATTTCGGACCTTACGATTTAAATTTTATAAAGAATACTGTTGATAGTAGTGGATTGTTCATTTCATATATCGGGCATAGTGGAACAAGAACGTGGGATAATGGTGTTACCGAAGTTGAGGATATAGAGAATGCTTTTCAAGATAGATATCCTCTAATATCTGATTTTGGATGTTCTACCGGAAAATTTGCAGAACCAGATGTGGATGCGTTTGGAGAATTATTTGTTTGTCAATCTTCAAATGGTCAAGCCATCGGCTATCTCGGTAATTCAAGTCTTGGATATTTTTCAACTTCTTTAAGATTCCCTGAATTATTTTATAAAAAAATTCTCATTGATTCTATAACCACATTAAGTAAAGCTCATCTTTTAGCAAAGATAGATCAATTTAATTTTAGTGGTTACAACGATGTGAATAGGGTCTTTAACTATTGTAATATCTTGTTTTCTGATCCCATTCTTCAGATAGCCTTGCCAAGCAAACCAAATTTTGTTGTAAACTCTGCTTCAATTTTGCTTCCGGAACAAATTACAGATCAAGATGATTCTATAGCAGTTAAAATTAAAATTAATAATTGGGGGAAAGTGATAGAGGATTCTTTAATTTGTATCATAACAAACAATTACAATAATCAGATTACTTTTTCTGATACCCTTAAAATACTTTGTCCTAAATATGAACAAATATTACTGATTAATATTGGTGTTAATGAATTAGTTGGATCGCATAAAATTTCGGTGCAACTTGACCCGCATAGTCAAATTGAAGAAATATATGAAGATGATAATTTTCAAGAATTAAACTACTCAGTATATTCAAGTGCAATCCGCCCGATAGAAATTGAAAATTATTACGCAACAAAATTAGATTCGATTATTTTTTTAAATCCTTCATTTGCAGACCTGATTTTACCAGCTAATTTTATTTTTTCTATAAGCAGTAATAAAGAATTTATCAACGCTGTTGAATTCAATGTTGATTTTGATACTGTAATTAGCAAAGTTTTTTCAACTAATTTAGTATCTAATAATAGATATTGGTACCGCACTAAACTTAATCTTCCAAGTTCTCAATGGTCACCAGCTTTTTCATTTAAAAACCTTAGCGATAAATTTACTTGGTTTATCAATGCGGATCATAAATCATCTGATATCAATCTTGATAAAACTGAGTTTGATTCAACAGATTATGCATGGAAGTTGGGTAAGGTTTTAAATCAATTAAAGATAACTTCGGCCGGTTCTAATGATGGTAAATTTGCATCAATACTCTTTAACAATCAAGAAAAATTACCAAATACATTTTTTTGGGGTATGGTATCGGCAGAAATTGACACAACTAACTATGAGCCGTATAACATTAAATACTATGCTTACCCAAACACTATTGGACAAAACGCAGATTCCTTAATAAACTATATCAATTCACTGCCTGAAGGTAAAATGCTCGCGTTAGCTATTTGTGACGATGCCGCTCAAACCGTTTTGGGATTTGGTGGTGGTACGCCTGTACGAATAGCGATAGAAACATTGGGAAGCTATTTTATAGATAGTGTGCGTTATCGTGAATCATGGTGTATGTTAGGTGTAAAAGGTGCATCAACCGGCAGTGTACCAGAATCATATAAAAAATTATTTGAAGGATTTGCAACCGTTGATAGTTCAAAGTTTTCAGTTGCAGATGAAGGCTCCTTGACTTTTCCGATTATTGGTAATAGTTCTCATTGGCAAAATGTTGTATTGAGTGATTCAATCCCAGTGGGTGCAAGTCTTGAAGTATTTCCAATTGGAGTCAAATTCACAGGTGAACAGGATACTTTAGCTGTTTTGGATTTTAGTAATGGCTCAGCATCTATAGAAAGTATTAGTCCTGTTAACTATCCAGAGATTAAGTTACATGCAAGGTTTAGTGCAAATCAGTTCAATGAATCTCCAAAATTGAAATCAGTTGGAACTAATTTTATACCACCACCAGAGTTAGCAATTAATTACCAGGTTGTTACTATTGATACCGACACAATTCCAGCAGGCGGAAATATTAATTTAAGTTTTTGGGTTTATAATGTTGGCGAAGCTGTTGCTGATAGTTTTAATGTTAAGGTTGATGTCGTAAATCAAAATAATACTTCTTCAACTATTTTTAATGAAATGGTTACATCCCTTGCTGCGAATAGTAGAAGAAAGTTTGATATAAGTTATCAAGCGACCGGAAGTGATAATGAAAAAAGATTT
>CAVPND010000038.1:0-9649 GCA_963706055.1 uncultured Ignavibacteriales bacterium
TTCAATATATTCCGGCAGTAAAGAATGCTGGGATTTAATTTTTATTCCCACCAAACCTGCTTTACCTTTTGATCTTATCTTAATTAATCCGGATTCTTTATTGTACTCCGTAATTTCAATCAAATCCATACCTTCCACAATATCAAAATCTGCGGATGATTTTCTAAACCACGCTTTTTTACCTATTGCATTAATCGGAACAACTTCAATTTTCATTTCAGATGAAGTTTGCGCAAATAGGTTTTCGGGTGTTCTCTTAACTTCACTTCCATAGATATTGTAAAGAAAAAAATATCCGCCAAGAAGTAAAATAAAAACGGTTATAGATAAATAAATTAGTATAATTTTTTTCCTCATCGGTTTAAGCGTTTTTCTTTTGCAACGAATAATCTAAGATTGTTTATTATTTGTAATACGATATTATCAGGCACTCCATCGTGGTGTAATGATTTAAATCTCATATCACATTGATCGTTTACATAATCAATAACAACAAATTTATTTTTGTCAGTTAATGCAATCTCAGTTGAGAAAAAATCAAGTTTAGTTAGACGATGAATAGTTCTTGTTATCTGAAAAAGTTTTCTCAATCCAAATTTCTTCACTTCAGGCTTGGTTAGCTCATTATAAATATGTGTTTCATCATCCCACCAAACGCAAACAACCTTACCAAAAGCCCAATAGCATCTAAACCACGCGCGTTTATCATCTAAAATTTTAGGATAAACTTTTTCCTGAATTAAATATTTATCGTTGCTGTGTTTTTGCCGTGCATGTAAAACTTCTTTAAGTGATTCTGCACCTGTAACAACGCCCATTCCGCCGCCGGTTGTGTTGCAAGGTTTAATAATGAATGGTCTGCCGAGAGTTTCAAGATCATCAATCGAAATAAAAATTTCTTTTGATTGATTGTGCGGTGTAATAATAATGGAATGCGGAACATTTAATCCAGCTGTAATAAACTCCAGGTGCATATTTGCTTTATCAATTGCGTGATCAATAAGTTTGTGAGGATTAAAAACGTAAGAATGCCGCTTAATAAGAATACGATTCAATTCAATAAAATTATCATCCACATCAGAAGCGCGATCCAGTAAACATCTAAAGTTTAACTTTCGGTGTTTTACTTTTTCAGTTACT
Organism: uncultured Ignavibacteriales bacterium; assembly: GCA_963706055.1. Classification (GTDB taxonomy): domain Bacteria; phylum Bacteroidota; class Ignavibacteria; order Ignavibacteriales; family Ignavibacteriaceae; genus IGN3. Next base: position 1,141 of record CAVPND010000038.1, read on the forward strand.
TCACCAATATTTTTATACGTGATAACATAGGTTGAGATTCCGAATTGCTGAAGTTTTTTTTCTATAGCTGAAACAAATTCAACATCAAATTCCCAATCGTATGCAATTGCAAGATCAAAAGTTTCCATTTAATTTTTTTTATACAAAGTTACTACATAGTTCATTAAGATTTCAAATTTTAAGTTCAAACAAACCTAAATAGCCTTGTTATTACAACACTGCAATAATATATTCACACACGTGAAAAGAAATATTCTCTACATATTTATCCCCATAATCTTGTTATCAACTTTACTGGTTAATTGTTCAAGCAGTTCAACAATAACTGATCAGAAAATTGATGATAAAAAAACAGTTTTAACTGCCGATCAAAAAAAACAAAAGGCACTTGATTTTTTTATTAACGGCGGAGTTTTTGAATCACAGGGAAATTTTGAAGCTGCGGCAGGGCAGTATGAAAAGGCGCTGATGTACGATTCATCTGCCGGACTTTACTACACGCTTGCAAAAAATTATGTGTATTTAAATAAACTATCAAACGCGTTAACGTATGCTCTTAGTGCTGTAGAAATGGATTCAACAAAGATTGAATATTTAGATTTACTTGCTGATATTTTTAATTACGGCAATCAAAAAGAATCTGCAACAAAGGTACTTGAGAAAGCGATTATGCTTGACTCAACTAATATCGAACTTAATTATAAACTTGCACGATTGTATGAAGATGATAAACCGCTAAAAGCTGTTAAAATGTACAGCAGAATTTTATCGCAGCTTGGTCCTGATTGGTCGGTGCTTACAAGAATTGCAGAGCTTCAAGAAAGACTCGGCAATAATGATGAAGCAATAAATGCAATTAAAAAATTACATGCATTGGATCCGGCAAACATTCCTTTAAAAAAATTGTTAGTTCAGTTTTATTTAAAGGCAAAAAAATATGATGAAGGTATTTTGATTTGTGATGAAATTATAGAGCTAATGCCTTATGATCTTGAAGTTCGTGAAGCAAAAGCAAAATTACTTTTAGGTAAAGATGATTGGACGGGCGCTTCAAAAGAGTTTGATTATCTATTGGATCAACCGGATGTTAATTTAGATGCAAAAATTAATATCGGCGCTAACTATTTTAATAAATCAATCACGGATTCAACTGTTTTGCCGATCGCAAAATCTTTTTTTACAAAGCTTGATAAGGACACTATAGATTGGCAAATAAAAATGTATTTGGGTGCAATCGCATTAAGTGAGGGTAATGACTCTGTTGCAATTGAAAATTTTAAATTTGTTACAAAAAATGCAAACTGGAATGTTGCAGCCTGGGTAAGACTTGGCGGGTTGTATTTTGATAATAGAAAATATGATGATGCAGAAGTTGTTATGAGCGAAGCAATTTTAACTTTTCAGGAAGACTTTTATGTTAACTTGATTTTAGGGTTATCATTAGCACAGCAATCAAAACACTCGGAAGCAGAAAAGTATTTAAAGAAATCAACTATAATAAATCCAAATGATATAACTGCGCTTTCTGCTTATGCTTTTACTTTAAATCAACTTAAAGAAGATGACAAAGCAATATTTTATCTTAAACGTGCATTGGAAATTGAACCTGATGATGCGCAGTTGATTGGAACACTTGCAATGATTTATAACGGAATGCAGGATTTTGAAAAAAGCGATAGTCTTTATGAGCGCGCACTTGAATTAAAACCTGATGATCCTTTATTGAGTAATAATTATGCATACTCTTTTGCTACAAGAAATATCCAGCTTGAGCGTGCATTAAAAATGGTAAAGATTTCTGTTAAGGAAGATTCTCTAAACTCATCCTACCTTGATACCATAGGCTGGGTTTATTTTATGCTTGGCAATTACAGCGAAGCAAAAATAAATTTAGAAAAAGCTATTGAGGTTGGCGGAGAAAGTTCTGTGATGTTAGATCATCTTGCAGATACTGAATCAAAACTTGGCAATAAAGAACAAGCAATTAAGTTGTGGAAAAAATCTCTTGAACTTGATCCAACAAAAATTGAAATACAAAATAAAATTGATAAAGGTGCGATTTGAAAAAAATAAGTTTGATAATTTTGTTTATCTCAAATATTTTAGTTTTGTTAAACGGATGTGTGCCATCACAGCCAACTGAGGAGTTTGAACTGCTTCCATCCGAAAGACTAACAAATAAACTTGAAGCGAACAGAAGGAAAATAAAAAACTTTGAAGGTAATGGAACCATTTTTGTGAACTCACCGCAGATGGATAACAGCGCAACATTTAGAATTGTTTTACAAAAACCGGATTCAATCTATCTTACAATTATGGGTCCTTTTGGAATTGAACTTGCACAAGCGCTAGTAACAAAAGATAAGTTTACTTTTTACGATGCGCTTAAAAATACAGCGTACATTGGCGCTGTAAATTCTAATGCTCTGCAAAGTATTTTCCGCATCAATCTTTCCTTTGAAGATTTGCTTGATGCTTTTGTCGGTTCAGTAAATTTAACAAACAATCTGTACCGTGCACCGGATAATTATTTTGTTGAAGATGATAGATATGTGCTTACTTATCTTGATTCAGCACGCACAAACAAAACAATTTACAGAGTTGATGTTAGACAATTAGGAATTACAGAGTATCAATTATTTGGTTTGGATGATGAATTAATGCTTGAAGGAAAATATTCTGATTTTGAATTGCTGGAAAATGTTGCGGTGCCTTATAAGATTGCAATCGAAAATAAAACTGATGAACAGAGAATCGGTATTGATTATAAAAAGATAAATGTAAACAAAGAAAATATTTATATAGATTTTAAAATTCCGGATGATGCCACAATCATAAAATGGTAAGATTTGTTTTTTACATCGCATTATTTTCACTTCTCACTTTTACCTTAGAATCGTTCGCTCAAACCGCACAAATAGATACTCGCAAAGAAGAGTTAAGCAAACTAAAAGATGAAATTTCTCGTCTTGAAAACGAGTTATCACAAAAAAATAAAAAAGAAAAAAAAACTTTAGAAGATCTTGATAACATCAGCAAGCAAAATTTTCTTGTAAATAAACTGTTAACCAATCTGCGTCGTGAAGAAGCACAAAAAGAAATTGAAATAAGAAACAGTGTTTCAAACATTGCTTCAATCGAAAAAGAAATCGATCAGCTCCAAAAAAATTATGCAAAGTATGTAACTGCAACTTATAAAAACGGAACGCATACAGAAATGGAAACGATACTTGATGCAAATTCATTTCAACAGGCTGTTGTTAGATTGGAATACCTAAAAAGATTTTCGGTTAGTCGTGAAAAAGATCTTGTTAAACTGGAAGAGAATAAAACAAAACTTATTAAAGCTAAAGAAAAACTGATCGTTGAAAAAAAAGAAAAGCAGGAATTATCAAAGCAAAAAGAAGTTGAAGAGAAATCTCTTTCTCAAAAATTAAAATCACAAAAATCTATTCTTGCAGAAATAAAAAAAGACAAAAAGAAAATTGCCAAAAGTGTTAATGATAAAAGAAAATCAGAACAAAAAATCAGAGACCTGATTGTTAAAATGGTTGAAGAGGCTGAAGCAAAACGTAAACGGGAAGAAGAAGAACTTAGATTAAAAAAGACTGAAACTGTTGTATCAAAAGAAACAAAAACAAAAAAAGAAGTTGAGCAAGGCGATTATGACATCAATTTATCAACATCAAAGTTTTCTTCTTTTTCAGAATTGAAAGGAAAGCTTAACTGGCCTATCTCTAAATCTAAGGTAGTTAGAAAATTTGGTGAGTCATTAAATCCAAAACTAAAAACTCTTACTGTTAATTATGGAATTGATTTAAGAGCCAGCGGCGATATGAGTGTAAAATGTGTGGCCGAAGGCGTGGTTTCCGCAGTGGAATGGCTGCCAGGATACGGTACAGTTTTGATTATAAGTCACAAAGGAAATTATAGAACTGTTTACGGGCATCTTTCCGAAGTGTTTGTTAAAGAAGGTGATAAAGTAAACACAGGCGGTGTAATTGCAAAAGTCGGTGAAAGTGTTGAGGGAAATATTTTACATTTTGAAGTTTGGAGCGGAAGACAAAATGTAAATCCCGAACAATGGCTTCGTAATTAATCGAACAAATATTTTGAAACGGATATTTCAAAAAATACAATCAAACAAAGTTTTATTTAAAAATTTTACATCGCTATCCATCCTGCAAATTTCCAATTACATTTTTCCAATAATAACTTTGCCATATTTAGTTAGGGTTTTGGGACCGGGTAAGTACGGATTAGTAAATTTTGCAGTTGCGTTCATTGCCTATTTTAATTTGATAAGTGATTATGGATTTAGTCTCTCCGGGACAAAGGAAATATCCATCTTAAGGAATAATAAAGAAAAGCTCTCAAAAATCTTTTCGACAATTATAACAATCAAACTCCTTCTTTCTATTGTTTCTTTTTTGATCTTCATTGCCATGGTTTATTTTATACCTTTCTTCAAAAACAACTGGGAAGTTTACGTTTTGAGTTACGGATTTGTAATAGGTGGCGTGCTCTTTCCAAGCTGGTTTTACCAGGGGATAGAGCAAATGAAATATATTACAATCATTCAAGTTTTGATCAGAAGCATTATAACGGTACTTATTTTCATTTTGATAAAAGAAGAAAATGATTATCTGCTGCTCGTTTTATTATATTCAATTACTCAAGTAATGATTGGAATTTCAGGTTTACTTGTTGCCCGATTTAAATTTCAAATTAGGCTCAAGATCCCTACACTCGATGCTCTTAAGGTTCGAATTAAATCCGGATGGAATATTTTCCAATCCACGATAGCGATAAACATTTATACTACATCCAATACATTTATACTTGGTTTATTTGCCAGTGAAACTGTTGTTGGATACTTTGCTGCTGCAGATAAAATAAGATTAGCTTTTCAAGGGATTCTATCTGTGTTTACGCAAAGTGTATTCCCATTTGTAAATAATTTACTAAAAATATCCTATGATAAATTTAATTTTTTTATAAAAACATTATTACAAATACAACCACTAATCGGCTTTATAATAAGTTTGATTTTATTTTCTTTTTCATTTCAACTTACTGATCTATTACTTGGACAAGAATTTGTTGTTTCGGGGAAATTTTTGAAAATTATTGCGTGGATTCCGTTTTTTGTTTCGTTAAGTCATATTTTCGGAATACAAACAATGCTACCATTAGGTCATGAAAAAGCCTTTAATAAGATATACAGTTTAGCTGCGGTTAACCACATAATTTTCCTTTTTGTTCTAGTTCCAAAATATTTTGCATTCGGAACATCGATTTCATATTTATTAACGGAGTTCGTCGTTATGCTTTTAACTTTTCTATTCGTATTTAAAAAACATTTATTAACATTCACAGTTGATAGGAATTGAATTGAAGATAAACTATGTGAATTATCTTTCAGTCTCTGTCAATTCAATTATGTTTATTTAAAACAATGGGTACATCAAACTGGCAAAACATACCATTTTGCATTAATGCAATAAGAAGAATTCAGCCGAAGAAAATATTAGATGTCGGTATTGGATTTGGAAGATGGGGAATATTATCTAGAGAATTTCTTGAGTTATGGCAGGGAAGAACTCATATTAAAGAATGGGAAATACAAATTGACGGGGTAGAGATTTTTAAAACAAACATTGAAGGATATCATAATTATTTTTATTCAAATATTTTTAATGAAGATATATTTGATTATCTGTTTAGAACCCAGGACGATTATGATTTGATAATATTGGGTGATGTCCTTGAACATTTTGAGAGAGAGAAAGCCAATGAACTTATAGATTTATGTCTAATAAGAACGAATTATATTATTTTAAATTTGCCTTTAGGTGATAATTGGCAGCAGGGTGAACTTTATAATAATCCTTATGAACGGCATTTATCTTTTTGGTCAAAAAAGGATATTAAAAGTAAATATTGCGTTCATTATAAGATCTATAGGGATTATATAGGAAGATTGTTTGGATCATTTATCCTTTCAAAAAAACATTTTGAAATTTCTTTTATAAAAAGGACAATAATCAGGTCTAAGTTTTATATAGATAGTTATCCTTTGCTTAAACTAATTATAAAAAATAGTTATCTGTTCCCAACAAAACGTATAAGATAGGTCTAATGAAAATATTATTTCTTGGCGAATACGATTCTGCCGAAATAGTACCTGCACCAATAAAAGTGGGTAAAGAGATATTTAAAGCATTTAACGAATCAGGTCATCACATTTATTATCTCTCTTATTTTCAAGATGGAAAGATTTATTCTAGAGTTCAGAAACTCTTTGGGTTTCAGAGAATAACTGAAAAGGTTTATCGAACTGGTATATTTGCTATGATTATTTTTGTTATAAAATTTCGTCCGCATATAATTCAATTTATTACCCCAGCAACATATTATTTTACCCTATTACTGTTAAAGTTTTTTTTGAAATTTAAAATTATTTATTTAAATCATAGCATCATTTCTATAATGAATAAGAAATACTTAAATGAGACTCATTACGATAAGATGCGATTTAAAATTATAGAAAAATTGGCATTTAGATATTGTAATAGAATATTTGTGCTTTCTAAGTTAGAAGCAAGATTTTTAAGAATATATTTGAAAGTTCCGAAAGAAAGAATTGAGATCGTAAAAAATGGAATTGCACTTTATAATATTAATAAGAAATATAATAATTACTCTGCAATCGTAAAGATAATAACAGTTGGATCTGTGGAAAGAAAAGAAAAAGGAATAGAATTACTTATTAAAGCACTAGGACAAATAAATAAATCAGTTGAGCTAACAATTTGCAATTATGAGAAGCAAGAAAAATTCACACATAAAAGTTCTGAAAGTTTAAATATTATTATTAAATCTCCTTTGAATGAAAATAGCTTACGCCAAGAAATTGTGAAGCATGATCTTTTTATTATTCCTTCCGAGTACGAACCATTTAATATTTCTTTACTTGAAGCAATGAATACCGGAATAATTATATTAGCCTCATCGAGAGTTGGTTTGACTGAAAGATTCGGGAATGACTTAAAAAGTCTTATCTTCAGGTATAACGAAGAAAATGATTTGTTAGATCACATCGATAATTTTTTAAAAATGAAAAATGAAGCAAAAATTAATCTGTCTTATAAGATCAGAGAGTTTTCTGAAAATTATTCGTGGACAACTGTTACCGAGGAATATCGTAAAATCTATAACAGGATTTTAACTAGATGACACCTAAAATTTCAGTAGTAATGCCGGTTTATAATGAGGAAAAATTTTTAGAAAAAGCAATAGAAAGTATACTCAACCAAACTTTTACCGACTTTGAATTTATAATTATTGATGATGGATCAATTGATGATTCGAGTAAAATTATAAAATCATTTAATGATACGAGAATTAAATTCTTTCAATCGGAAAATAAAGGAATGGTAAATCAATTTAATTTTGGAATTGTTAATTCAAGTTCTCCGCTAATAGCAAGAATGGATGCTGATGATATAGCTGAAGAAAATAGGTTTGAGATACAGCTGAATACTCTACTTGAACATCCTGAAATTCAAGTCATTGGATCAAATGTGCTCTTCATAGATGAAAATGACAGTCCTATATGTGAAAAAAGGTATCCTGAATTTCACAAAGAGATTGAATTTATGATGCCAATAGAAAGTTCTGTATGTCATCCATCTGTAATTATTCGCAAAGAAATTTTTGACAAAATTGGATTTTATAAAAGTGATTATGATTATGCGGCAGATCATGAATTGTTTCTAAACTTAGTTTATCACGGATATAAATTTTATAATGTTCAGCAAACGCTTCTAAAATATCGCCCCCGGTTTATGAGATCAGATAAATCCAGGATGGAAGATTCTAATGCAATCTCTTATAGGCTTGGAATTGATTATTTGAGTAACCTAGACATAAATTCCTCTTCTAAACAAATTAAATATAGTTACTATTTTAGAATGGGTTTGTTAGAATATTATCGGGGCAGCATTTCAAATTCGCGACGTTACTTTTTCAAAGCAGCATTGAATAAAAAACTTAAAATTTTAAAAATATTGAGATATTTGATAGTAAGTATTTTAGGCCAAAAGAATATTGTTAGGCTTAGAGAAAAAAATATTTTGCCAAGGATCAGTCTATATATCAACAAAGTATTTAAATTGGATCTGCATAGAATCAAATATTAAGTTTAGAAAAGGATCTTAGAATAAATACAATTGCCAAAAAAAATTCTGCACATATTAATAAAATCAAGATATGATGGGGTCACATCATACGCTGTAAGATTAATAAATGCTCTTCCTCAATACGATCATAGCATTTTAGCTTGCTATAAAGGCAATGCGAACAATGAAATAAATGAGATGAAAATCATTTGTGCGCATCTCTTAGATCGCGAACATATAAGCTATAAAACATTGCTATTTAAATATTTTAGCGCAATTCATTTTTTTATTAATAATAGCTTTGATATAATTCATTATCATCATGG
>CAVPND010000039.1:0-72406 GCA_963706055.1 uncultured Ignavibacteriales bacterium
CTTTTAGATTGCCTTAAATTTCTTAAAGCTTTTTCTTTAATCTGTCGCACGCGTTCACGAGTTAGATTAAATCTTTCGCCAATCTCTTCTAAAGTAGCTGAATGATCTCCATCAATTCCGAAGTATAATTTTATTACTTCTGCTTCTCTTTCAGAGAGAGTTGAGAGAACATTTGCAACTTCTTTTTTCAAAGATTCGGTCATCAAAGTATTATCCGGCAAAGGCTGTTCGTCGTTAGGAAGAATATCAACTAATGAATTTTTTCCATCATCACCTTCTTTTAAAGGTGCATCCATTGATACTTGTCTTCCTGCAATCTGAAGAGCGTAAGCAACTTCATCAGAGGTCATTTCAAGAATTTGTGCAAGCTCATCTGTTGTGGGCTTTCTTTCATATTCCTGTTCAAGATCTCTGTAAGCTTTACTTATTTTTGTAAGATTTCCAACTCGGTTAAGAGGTAATCTTACAACTCTAGATTGATCTGCAATTGCCTGCATAATAGATTGTCTAACCCACCACACAGCGTAAGAGATGAATTTGAATCCACGGGTTTCATCAAACCTTTCAGCGGCTTTAATTAAGCCAATATTTCCTTCGTTGATAAGATCGCCGAGAGATAAGCCTTGGTTTTGAAATTGTTTTGCAACGCTCACTACAAATCGGAGGTTTGCTTTTATTAATCTTTCCTGGGCTAATCTATCTCCCTTTTTAATTTTGATGGCGAGTTCAATCTCATCATCGGGAGTCAGAAGATCAACTTTACCGATCTCTTGTAAATACTGGTCTAAAGATTTACTTTCTCGGTTGGTAAATTGCTTTGTGATCTTCAAGCGTTAAGTCTCCTTAATTGTGAATTAAATTTTATTGAGTTTCCCAAGTGACTCTTCAAAACGAAGAATCGAAATGTCAAATTCGCAGGAGGCAAATATAACACTTAATTAGATAAAAGTAAGACAAAAAAGTTTCCTGTTTAAATATTTATTATTTCACCAGATGCCGGAAATTGCACATTTTTAAAGCCTTTTTGTAATAATATTTCTCTAAATGGCAGTGCCATATCTTCTTCGCCGTGAACCAAAAATATGTTTTTTAGCTTATTTATATCGTTTAGACTCAAATAATCCAATAATTCCTTCTGGTCTGCATGACCTGAAAAATAGTCCATTTTTTTAATTTTAGCCTTTACAACGTGTTCTTCGCCAAAAATGTTAACTTTCTCATTTCCATCCATTATTCGGCGAGCTAACGTGTGTTCTGCCGCATATCCAACAAACAAAATTAAATTTTTAGGATTAGAAATATTATGAACTAAGTGATGTAATATTCTTCCACCCTCCGCCATTCCGGATGCAGAGATAATAATCATTGGTCCGGTTTTTTCGTTAAGTTCTTTTGATTCTTCTGTTTTTTTTATGTACTTCAACCTGCTAAAACCAAATGGGTCTTCACCACTTTGTAAAAAGATTCTATAAGTTTCTCGGTCTAAACATTCCGGATGAGAACGGAATACTGCAGTTGCATCCACAGCCATTGGCGAATCGACATATATTGGAACTTCTGGAATTCTGTTTTCATTAAAAAGTTTATGCAGCATATATGTAATTGTTTGAGTTCTCCCAACGGCAAAAGCCGGAATAATTACTCTGCCACCATCATTTATAACTTTGTTAATTGTTGATGCAAACTCTTCTTCAACATCAGCGGCTGTAGAATGAAACCTGTTTCCGTATGTTGATTCCATTATAAGCACATCTAGATCGCGCAATATATCGGGAGAATTAATAACAGGGGCATCTGGTCTTCCAATGTCACCTGAAAAACCTAAACGTATTTTTTTGTTGTTAGACTCTTCAATCTCCAATAACACACCTGCGGAACCGAGAATATGTCCGGCATCTCTAAAACTAAACTTTATTCCCGGAAATAATTCAATTATTCTGTTGTACTGAACACCAACAAACTGACTCATTGCTTTTTCTACATCATCTAATGTATAAAGAGGTTCAATTGGACTTTCATTTTTCTTTTTTCTTTTCTTATTAACCCACTCAATATCTCTTTCTTGCAGATGTGCAGAATCGCGAAGCATAATCTGGCATAAATCTACTGTTGCAGAAGTCGCATAAATCAATCCATCAAAACCTTTGCTAACAAGGTTGGGAATGTTTCCGCTGTGATCTATATGAGCGTGTGAAAGTATCATCACATCAATATCGGCAGGATTAAATTTGAAGTTTTTATTTTTCTCGTAGGTTTCACTTCGCCTGCCTTGAAAAAGTCCGCACTCTAAAAGAATTTTTTTACCATTGATGTGAAGTAAATGTTGTGATCCTGTAACGGTTCTTGCGCCGCCGATAAATTCTATTTGCAAAATAAATCTCCCTTAAAATGTGATTAAGAATCTTTAATGATTGTCTAAATCATTATCAAAAAAAACTTTTTCAATTCTTTTATCCGGTATCAACCAAATCATTGCGGTTAATAGATAAATTCCCTGAGCAATTTTCGGATGAAAAAAGACTGAAATTATTGCTATTACATAGAGTATAGGTGAAGCTTTTCCTTTTAAATCACGACCAATAGCCTTTGCTAATAGGGAATTTTTTCCCTGACTTTTTATAATAGCAGTTTGAAGTATAAAATACGAAATGGCCGACATTAACAAAACGAATCCATAGACTGCTGTTGGAATTGGAGCAAAGTGATTTTCTCCCATCCAGCCAGTTGCAAATGGTGTAAGAGAAAGCCAAAAAAGTAAATGTAAATTTGCCCAAAGTATTCCGCCTTTTACATTATTAACCGTTTGTAACAGATGATGATGGTTGTTCCAATAAATACCAAGATATAGAAAACTTAAAATATAACTTAATAAAACCGGTAATAACGGCTGCAGTGTTGAAAGCTCAGCACCGCTGGGAACCTGTAAACCTAAAACCATAATTGTAATAATGATTGCTATTACACCATCGCTGAAAGCTTCTAAACGATTTTTTGTCATAAGTTAATTTATTATTAAATGCAGTGTTAAGAAAATTTGGAAACTATTTTTTTTATTGTTGTTGAATTGCGCACAGTGGTTTTCATCCCAAGAGTTTTTTCCAATTTGTTTCCCGTTATTCCAGAATCACTAAACTTTTTTTTACAGATCCAGTACATTACGTCTTTGCTAAAATGGAACTCATTAAATTTGTTCTGCAGTGTATTTGTTTTTACTATGCTTTCTTTAGACGCAGAACTGTTTAAAAAAGCTATATACAAAGAATAGTTTTTGTTGTTTAGATCAGAATCTTTAAACGGTTTATATTCTGATATTTCTTTTAACTCAGTAATTGTTCTGAGAAATGTTGGAACCTTATAACCAAGAGATTTTTCAAGTTCTATTTCTATTTTATTTCTATCTACGTCAACAGATTTGGAAGTTGTATCAAACACAACATTTCCACTCGCAATAAAAGTTGCAACATTTGAAAAGCCCATATTCTCAAATAATTTTTTAAGATGGCTCATTTTAACTGTGTGCCCGCCAACATTAATTGCTTTTAAAAATGCAATGTGTTTTTTCATAATATTTCTCGATTTTTATTTCTGGCTTAGAACTATAGGGGAAAGATAAGAACATTGTTTAATGTTTTATGTAAAAGGCTGTCTAAAATATCATGAATTTAAACAGCCTTTTTTAGAATTATTAGTTGGTTTTTTCTGCAGCTATTGATGAGTTTTTGTCTTCTGGATTTCCTTTTTTCTTAAACATAAAAATAATTAATCCAATTAACACAATGGCACCAACTCCTCCTAGTATATAATAAAGTGTATTATCCTGTGGAGACACAATGGATTTCCACTCAGATATCTTTTTTTCTATTATATCTTTTTGCTGAGAAGTTAACATTTTGTTATCCAGCAAGTATGGCATCCATTCAGCGGAAACTGTATTAAACCAAACACTATCAGCAAATAAATTATATACTGCCTTAGAATCTTCTTTACTCTTTATGCCATAGTTTTTTATTTCATCAGAAATAAACTGAGTAACTACGTTTGTAAAATCAGTTCCATTAGAAAAATTTTGCAGATTAATATTGTTCAGCGAAAAGTCTTCGTTTATAGATTCCCATGCTTCGCGCTGAATTCTGTTTGACCAAACGTTAAAAAGATTATCGATGTCTACTAACTGAGCCGTCTTATCGCCTTTTCCGGCATAAACATCAACCAATTTGGGCCCAACTTTGCTCCACATAGCAACAAAGCTTTGCTGCTGTTTTTTAATGTCGTTTAAATCATTAACCTTTAAAGAGGTAACCTCAAGAAATCTGCTATTATCTCTAAGTGATTTTTTTACAACGGCAAGTATATTGTTTTTTTCTACCTGGGAATAAACTGCTTCTTTATCTTTTTGCGTCATTGTTGAAATATCACCAGCAAGCTTTGGTGTTAAACTATCTACGATACTGAAAACAAGTTCATCTCTCTTAAGAATTGTTACCCGCAAATCTGAAACAAGTTGTTCTAACTTTTGAATTGATGCAGCATCTTTTTTACGCTGAGATTCTAAAGCAGTAATTTGGTTGATCAAATCACTATTTCTTCTATTTAATAAATCAACTTCAGATTTTAAAGTAGTAACTTCTGTTTGCAAAACAGTTATCGATGTGAAGTCACTTTTTCTTAAGTCGAGTGATGAGGTTAGGTTTTCAAAAACAGAATTAAAGTTTTCTGGGTAAAGACTCTGATCCAGCACAACGCGTTTAGCCGAAAAATCTCTCTTTAGATTATCTATTTCTGAAGATAAGTTATCAAGCTCTTCCAAACTATTTGCAGATTTTATTCCATCAGATAGAATTTGATATCTCTCCTTAAAACTCTGCACCATCTCATAATCAGATTGTGCAAATCCGTTTAAGTTGGTCAGCAATAAAAAAAGCAAAAAACTGTTAATAAAAAATCGTATCATTTTATACCTTCCTCAATTCCGTTAGAGGTAATTTTATATGTTATATTTTCATCAATAAGTTCAATGAATGGGCTTCGTTGGTTAAATACAGGATTAACTAATCCCGTTTCACTTACAAAAATTTTGTTTTCAAGACTAAATGAATTTTGATTTACTCCAAAGACATACACGTTTTTAAAGTCCGTTGATGTCATAAAATAAAATCCTTCGTTATTTCTTATTAGCCGAATAGATTTTCCGGCGTAAGACAAAGTATCTTGAGTCTCATCAAAAAATAGGGCTTTTGTGTTGAAGCTTATCGAGTATCTGTCCTCTTTTACAAATCCATCTTTATCAACCTTTAATACGGATTCTATTGGCCAGCCGAATTGGGCCGGCTCTAACTGAAGCGAAGAGCAGGACACCATGAAAGTTATAGATAAAAGAATTATAAATATTTTTAAATGATTCATTTTCTCTCCATAGAAAAATCGTGAGTTCAAACTTAAGAAATCAAATCGCATCACAAAAGGCCAAAATTGTAAAATATTGTTCAATTATTTACAATAAATGATAATTATTGGGGATTTATATCGGTTTCCTGGCTATCATTTTCTGTTGGAGGTTTATTTAATAAGATCCTGCCGGATTTTTTTATTGCGTTGGAAAGTAGAAATTCAATTTGCGCATTTATACTTCTCAAATCATCAGCCGCCCATTTTTCAAGAGCGGCATAAACTTTTTCATCAATTCTTAATAAAAATTTTTTTTTCTCAGCCATTACATTATAATTTTTTATAAATGATTACCTTAGCCAGCCACTGCACCATGGTTTCTGCTTTGTAAAATTAAATACCAAACAATCATCACTATCCATGGATTTTTATCTATCAAATCAGATTGCTTTTCAATCGTAACAATATTTTTTTCTTTAAATGAAATTTTATTGTGAAAAAGAATCAACAATTCATTCATTTCATCTAAAATCTGGCAGGATTTTTTAAATGCACCAAATTTAAGATTCAGTTTTTTCCCATTCTGTAAATCGATTGATCCTTTTGTTCTTAAAAAGTTTGTGGACACTGATGCAAAAGTTAAATCATAACTAAATTTTTTAATAGCTGTTTCCATTTTCCATAAGCTTGGTCTGATAATTTCGTACTTCTCACCAAAACCCTCAACGATTGCTGTTGTACTGAAAAACTTAGGGAAATACATTTTTGCCAGCAGCTTATCCGCTCTTTTAAATTCATACTCACGCTTAAACAATGAGGGCTGAATAAGAACAAGTTCTTCACCAATAAAGTCAGAAAGTTGAAACATATTTCATCCTAAAAATTATTGTAAAACACTATTGATAAATTGTCCCAGTATTTATAACAGGAATCGCTTCATGGTCCGCAACCAAGGCAACCATTAGGTTATTTACCATTTGTGCTTTTCTTTCTTCATCAAGATTAACAATATTTTTATCGCTTAAATCCTGAAGTGCTTGTTGAACCATTCCAACCGCTCCCTCAACAATTTTAAAACGTGCCGCAACAATCGCCTGAGCCTGCTGTCTGCGAAGCATTGCCTGTGCAATTTCCTGCGCGTATGCAAGGTGAGTGATTCTTGCTTCAACAATTGTAACTCCTGCAACTTCTAATCTTTTCTGAAGTTCCTTCTGTAGATTTTCTGCAACTTCAGTCGGACTGCTTCTTAAAGATTCTTTCTCTCCTTCGTTGGTATCATATGGATATTCTGAAGCTAGAGTACGAATTGCAGTCTCAGCCTGTATTGCGACAAACTGTTCGTAATTTTGTACATCAAAAATTGCTCGTGCAGAATCAACAACTCGCCAAACAATTACTGCAGCAATCTCAATTGGATTTCCGTGCAAATCATTTACTTTAATTTTATCACTGTTAAAGTTTCTTATTCTAAGGGAAACATGTTTTTTTATTGTAAACGGATTAACCCACCAAAAACCAGATTCTCGGACTGTACCCGTGTATCGTCCAAATAAAATCAACACTTTAGATTCATTTGGTTGAACAATCATAAATCCGCCAAAACTTATAAATGTTATAAGCACAAGAGGTATGAAAAACCAAAAAACCTCAGGATTTTGGTATCTAATTCCCGTTGCTAAAAGATAAATATCAATCGCAAAAAGTGCGATTAGTAAGAACAATGCTATAAAACCGTTGAGTTTACTAGCAGTTTTTTCAGTAATCTTATCCATTCTACTCTCCTTTTTATATTTGCTATCACAATGATATCATCTTGATAGCTTAAAATCAAGAGCTGTATACAAAAATTTATTAAATACTTAGTTTTTATTCAATTTTTGAATTATCTATCAGTTATAAATGTTTTAATAGATATAATATTATAAGAATTTATGAAAATACTTTTAACAGGTGCTACCGGTTATATTGGCAAAAGACTCCTCCCCGTTCTTATAGAACAAGGGCACAATGTTGTTTGCTGCGTCCGAAATAAAAATAGGTTTCCGTCTGAAGGAGTTTATAACCACCCAAATGTTTCTTTATTTGAAATTGATTTCTTAAAGGAAATTCCATCTTCAGAAATAATTAAAGATATAGACGCTGCATATTATCTTATCCATTCAATGAGTTCTAATATAAAAGATTTTGGTTTGCTTGAAGAAAGATCTGCAAATAATTTTATTAAACTGATTGAACAAACCTCTGCAAAGCAGATAATATATCTTGGTGGAATTACAAATGAAGAAAAACTTTCTAAACATCTTGCATCAAGAAAAAAGGTTGAAGAAATATTATCACAAAACAATATTCCTTTAACATCAATAAAAGCGGGAATAATTGTTGGATCAGGAAGCGCCTCATTTGAAATCATTCGTGATCTTGTTGAAAAACTACCTGTGATGATTACTCCCAAATGGCTTAATACAAGACATCAGCCGATAGCAATCAGAAACATTCTCCAATATCTTTCGGGAGTTCTATTTAAGCCCGATACATTTAATAAATCTTATGATGTTGGAGGACCGGATGTTTTAACTTACAAAGAAATGCTTTTACAATTTGCAGAAGTGCGTGGATTAAAGAGGTTTATTTTTACTGTTCCCGTGATGACTCCTCGACTTTCTTCATACTGGCTTTACTTTGTAACATCAACCTCATATATGCTTGCAATAAATCTGGTTAACAGTATGAAGATAGAAGTTGTGGCAAAAGATAATGAACTTGAAAAAAAGTTGAATATAAAACCATTCACTTATAAAGAAGCAGTGCAGCTTGCATTTCAAAAAATTGAACACAATAATGTTATTTCAAGCTGGAAAGATTCGCTTATATCCAGTTCTTCTGATAATTCTTTATTAGAGCACATTAATGTTCCTACCAATGGATGCTTTATTGATAAAAGAGAAAAAGAAATTAAATCAGATGTTGAACAGGTGTTAGATAACATCTGGTCTATTGGTGGTGAGCGCGGTTGGTACTATGGTGATTGGCTTTGGCACTTACGGGGTTTTTTAGATAAACTTGTTGGTGGAGTAGGCTTACGTCGTGGCAGAACAAATCTGCAAAAAATCAATACTGGTGATACGCTGGATTTTTGGCGTGTGCTTGCTGCTGATAAAAATAACAAACGATTACTCCTTTACGCAGAGATGAAATTACCGGGAGAAGCATGGTTGGAGTTTAGTATAATCAATATGGATGAAAAACATTTTTTGAAACAAACAGCAACATTCCGCCCCAAAGGTTTATTTGGAAGATTATATTGGTACACGGTTTTACCATTTCATTATTTTGTGTTTGATGGAATGGCGAAGAATATTGTTAACTACAAGATCAAAACATGAACAATTTAATAATAATAGCACATCCAGATAAGAAAAGTTTTTGCCACAATGGTATTTTCAAAACTATTCACGAAACGCTCTCTACCAATAAAGAAAATATTGATGTAATAGATTTATATGAAGAAAAATTTAATGTTTTCGGAGATGAAGAGAAAACGAATTTATACAAAGGACTAATCACCAAATCAGATCGAATATACATTATTTCACCGGTGTGGTGGTTCAGGTGTACACCATTACTGGAATCATTTTTTGATCAGGTGTTAAGCCCGGGATTTGCATATAAATTTATTCCAGTTACAAAGTCATTAGGAATCCCAAAACCATTTTTAAGTGATAAAAAAGTTAGAACTTATCTAACACACGGAGCCCCAGCATTTCCTGTGCTTACCTTATATGTAAATTCTGTTAAACTTAGACTTGTTATGGGCGTTTATTCATTTGTTTTTGGATGGTTTAAAACCAAAACTCGTCAGTTCTGGTCGGTTCCATTTGTTTCTGATAGCAAAAGAAAAAAATATCTTGAGAGTGTTGTTAAAGACGTTGAAGAGAGATATAAAAAAGTTTAAATAAATTAATAGGTAAATCAATCATTCTTTTTTTACACTAAAATTTCTTTTTTCCCTTAAGTGAAACTCTTTTCATCAATTGTTTGTTAAGTAAATAAGAAAAATGTTTATAATTATTTTAATAGCCGAAAGAGCAACAAATGAATTTCTTAACAATTATAATTTCAGCGATAATTATGAGTAGCCCTTTACATCAAACCGAAGATACAATTCTGCTTAATGCATCCAATATGAAAACAGAAAACCAGTGGCGAATTGTAAATGACGGAGTAATGGGTGGATTGAGTTCTTCCAATGTTACTGTTAATGACGACAACAAAATAGTTTTTAAAGGAAATGTATCTCTAGAAAATAATGGCGGTTTTGCTTCTCTAAGAAGTCCTGTTAAAAATTACAACTTTGAAAAGTTTTCTGGTATTGAACTAAGAATGAAAGGTGATGGAAAGCGCTATAGTATTTCAATGAAAGAAACATCTTATTTTACTGGTTATTTTTATACAACATCATTTGATACAAAAAATGATGAATGGATGGTTATAAAAATTCCATTTGATGAATTTAAACTTTATTATTATGGAAAAGAAACTCTATAAAAATTCCGCTAAACAACATAAAAGAGATTTCTCATGATTAAACAAGAAGGGGCTTATACTAAATTGATATATAAAACTCATTGATTGATTGGAGACAAACAAAAAGGAGACTTTAGAACGTCCCAACTGTAGAGATTTCATAAAATTTATATTGAAATTTTTTATATCTTAATAAACTCAGCAATAATGAACTGTTCAACAATTAATCATACAAGGAAAAAGCAATGGATATAATGGACACATTAAAATCAGCAATTGGCGGCGGCGATAAAAAAGATGACCTTATGTCTTCCGTTATGGGTTTGCTCGGCGGACAAGGCGGCTTGCAAAATCTTATCAGCCAGTTTGATTCAAAAGGACTCGGCGAGATAATTGGTTCTTGGGTTGGAACGGGGCAGAACAAATCTATTTCACCTGATCAGCTGCAAAATGTTTTGGGCCCAGATGTATTAGGCGGCATAGCTTCCAAGCTTGGGTTAAATATGAACGATTTATCCAGTCAGCTTTCAAATTTATTGCCTGGCGTAGTAGATAAATTAACTCCCGAAGGTAAGGTTCCCGAAGGAGATATTATGAGCAAGGGAATGGACATGCTTGGCGGATTGTTCGGCAATAAATAATTTATTTAATAATTATCTATGATTAAGCCGCAATAGAAATATTGCGGCTTTTTGCTAATTCAAGTTTAAGATAGGCATTTTTAATTTTGAACTTATATAAATAAAAATTTTAAAAATCGGTGAAATGATATCTATTAGAAAAACAATTTTGCCCATTATGCTTTCAATGCTATGGATCAGCATATCAGAATTTGTGAGAAATGAATTGTTGCTAAAATCCTTCTGGGTGGATCATTATCAAAAACTTGGACTTGTTTTTCCATCAGAACCAATCAATGGTGCTGTTTGGGGATTATGGTCTTTGCTATTTGCAATTTCTATTTTTATAATTTCAAAAAAGTTTTCACTGATAGAAACAACTTTGCTATCCTGGTTTGTTGGTTTTGTTTTAATGTGGGTGGTAATTGGCAACCTAAATGTTTTGCCGTATGGAATTCTTATTTACGCAATTCCACTCAGTTTACTTGAAGCATTTGTAGCAGCGTTTATAATTAAAAAACTATCCAAGTAAAATCGGTTTACTGATTTTTACTCTTAAATCTTTTAATATCTTTTGAGCGCAGACATAAATGTTTTGTCTTTCTTCCGCTTACTCTTTTACGCCACATTTTGAAACTGGATGACTTTAATTCACTTCTCATAATTTGTCTTACATTCATTTTCTTTTAAGCCAAACTGAAACTCAATTGCTTCAAAAGGAGTGCGGTCTTCCCAAGCCATTTCTATTATTCTGGATAACTCTTCGAGTGTTAAATTTTTCATAAAAAATAAACACTTTCTGTGCTTTTATCGTTCAAACTTAAAGGAACGAAATTCCGCCCTTTTTTGTTCTAGAAATTGACAAACAACATTGAAAAAGAGGATAAAATGAAAGATAAAGTAGTAATAATAACTGGTGCTAATAAAGGGATCGGTAAAGAAGCAACCAAAGAAATTGCAAAGCTTGGAGCTAAAGTTTATATGGCTTGCAGGTCGCTTGATTCTGCTGAGCGAGCAAAGGATGAAATTGTTAAAGAAACAGGCAATCCAAATGTTTTTGTGAAGCATCTTGATCTTGCTAGTGTTGATTCAATTCAAAAATTTGCAGAATCATTCAAGCAAAATGAAAGCAAGCTTGATGTTCTTATCAACAATGCAGGACTATGGACAAAAACTAAAAAACTTACAGACATTAATGTTGAGCAGACTTTTGCAGTGAATGTTCTTGGGCACCAGCTTTTAACACAATTACTTATCAATGAAATGAAAAGTGCAGCGCCTTCAAGAATTATTAATACTGCTTCTCATTTTGCCGGCGGACTTGATATTGATGACATCAATTTCGACAAAAGAAATTACAACGAAACTCTTGCCTACAAACAAACCAAACAGGCAAACAGAATGCTTACCCGTGAGTGGGCGAGAAGATTAAAGGATGATAATATTTCTGTTTATTCCTTAACTCCTGGATTTATTCCGGATACAGAGCTATTCCGCGAGCAGAATGTTGTAGGCAAATTTTTGCTGAAAGTTTTTGCACTGATTGAAGGTAGAACAATTCAGGAAGGTGCTGATACAATTGTCTGGCTGGCATCGGCAGATAAAATAGATGGAAGCAACGGCGGATTTTATAATCAAAGAAAAGAAGAAAAATGTAAATTCAGTAATCCTGCAGATGAAAAAAGGTTGTGGGATAAGTGTGAAGAATACCTGGACAAAATAAAAATCAACGATTCTGTTTTACAATCAGTATAAAGCGGAAAGAAAAAATGAGATTTAATTTAGATGAAATTCATCATCGCATCAGAACCGATAATCAATTTAAAAAGAGACTCAGAAAACTTGTGCTGATTGGCGGAATAGGAATCTTATTTATTGCCGTTCTGGGAGTTGTTGGAATAGCGTTCTTCTCTTCGGCGATAATTAGTTTCTTGTTTGCAAATGTGCCCGGACTTTTTGAGCTAGGCTTCAATTATGTGCGTGATTTTGCAAGCTCATTTATGCTTGAGGATATAACAGCGATACTGACCCCGCTTACCGGAGGAGCTAATGTGAGTGAAATGAAAAATCTTGTTACACAATATTTTAATCAATTAAGCAGCAATCCGGCAATTGATTTTCAAAACTTTCAGAATTTTATTACAACGGTAAAAAATTCGCTGCTTGATAATCAAATAACAAATTCGGAACTTGATCTTGTAAGACAATTTATATTGAAGTAATGATATGAAGGTAGGAATAATAGGAAGCGGAATGGTTGGGGCAACTCAGCATACGCAATTATGCTGCAGTAAAGCCGCCAGTGATATTGTTTTGATTGATGCAAATGAAAAACGTGCAATTGCCGAAGCACAGGATATTATGCACGCAGTCCCCTTTGCTGCAGCAACTGATGTTTATGCCGGAAGCTACGAAGATCTTAAAGATGCTAAGGTTGTCATAATCGCTGCAGGTGCAAGTCAGAAACCTGGAGAAACAAGACTGATGTTGATGGAAAAGAATGCCTCAATAATGCGGGACATTATTTCTAAGACGGCTTCGGTCAATCCCAATGTAATATTTCTGGTCGCGACAAATCCGGTTGATATAATTACTCACATTTGTACGAGCATTGCAAAAGAGTTTGGAATACCCGCTTCAAGAATAATCGGAAGCGGAACAACTTTAGATACGGCCAGATTCAGATCTCTTCTTGGTACACACGCGGGAGTTGATCCTCAGCATGTTCACGCTTATGTTCTCGGTGAACATGGAGATTCTGAAGTTCTTGCATGGTCAACTATAGATATCGGCGGAGTTCCATTAGAAGATTTTATTGCATACAGAAATATTGAATTTAACGAAGATATAAAAAATAAAATTGATGATGGTGTTCGCAATGCAGCTTATAAAATTATTGAAGGTAAAGGTTCAACTTATTATGGTGTTGCAGGTGCAATCGCTAAACTTGTTGAAGTAATCAACAGAGATAACAGAGCTGTATTAACAATAAGTGCTCTAAAGGATGATGTAGAGGGAATTAAAAACGTTACGCTTTCTCTTCCACATTTAATTGGCGGCGATGGTGATCTTGGTGTTTTACCAATAAAGTTAAGTGTAAAAGAAAAACAGCTGTTAAAGAAAAGTGCAGAAATCATCAAAAAGAAAATTGATGAGTATGAGCATTCAAAATGATAAAGTACTTTGCAGGTATTGATGTTCAAATAAATCGTGGATGCTGTTATTACATACTTGATGAGGATAAAAAACATGTCACAAGCGGGTGGGAAAAAGAAAACATTCCACAATCACTTAAAAATTTATTCTTAAAACTTACAAACAATCAATTACAAACTATTGCGGTAGGTATTGATGCACCGAGAATGCCAATCAAAAAACTCCGAACAAGATATTTTGATAAAAATAAAAATGTATGGAGACTAGAAACTAAACAAAGTAATGGGCGTGAATGCGAAGTAATAATAAAATCATACAATATTGCCAACCCACAATGGACAAGAACTTTTACAGAATCGCCAGATTGGATGAAACTCGGTTTCAGGATTTTTTCTGAATTAAAAGATTTCCAATTTGTTTACGAAGTATTTCCATCAGCATCATATAGAATGTTGGAGAATGAAAATATCAAATACGAATTATGCTTAAATGAATTTAACAAAGGCGTTAAAGATATGTTGGATGCATCGGTAGCTGCATTTACAGTTTGTGAATATGTAAATGGTAGGGGTTGTGAAGTTGGAGGAGAGGATGGTTTGGGAACGATCGTTCTTCCAAGAAAAATAAAATTATGAATATGCTTAATGTTTCACTGGTTTTATTCTCTGGTGTGTCGTTTATTATTTACGGAAGTCTTTTGTTCGTGTCTACCGAAATGCAAAATGAGTTTAAGCGTTTTAAGTTAGAAAAGTTTACAACGTTAACTGGAATTTTAGAGCTTTTGGGCGGCATTGGTTTGCTGATTGGTCTTAAGGTTGGTTTTATCATGCTAATTTCCTCGGGAGGATTAGCTTTACTTATGCTATTAGGTTTTGGAGTAAGAATAAAAGTCAAGGATGGTTTTTGGCTTTCTTTCCCTTCTTTGTTTTTTATGTTATTGAATTTATACGTTTTTATAGTTGCTCTGTAGAATAGAAAAGTTTCTTTTTTAATTAAAGGTTTTTTTCACAAATAATAGGAATAATAAAATGGAATGGATTAAAATTGCTATTCAGATAGTTATAGCAGTCTCGATTTTTAATGTTTGGATAATACGATTTGGAAAACCAACCAGCTGGCGAGGCGGCACTGCGAAAAGTATGAAAGAAGAATTTGAAGCTTACGGTTTACCTCTTTGGTTTATGAAGCTAATCGGTTTTCTAAAGCTAACTCTCGCTTCTCTTTTAATAGCGGGAATATTTGCCCCAGTATTAATAAAACCTGCCGCAATCGGTATGGCAGTTTTAATGTTAGGAGCAATTGCTATGCACATTAAAGTTAAAGATTCGCTTATTAAATCATTTCCAGCTTTTAGTTTTTTAGTGCTTTCTTTGATTTTAATATTTGCTTAGAAATTAACCCCGACTTATTAAAGTTAATTTGAAAAAGATGTTCTTAATTCAAAAGTGGAATTATTGTGTCTTAAGAATTGTTTTAACGTTATAAGAACTTAAGAATAATTAAAAATAAACAAGGATTTAATACTATGGAAAATTTAAATGCAATTGGACTTGATACTAAGAAAGCAAAGGAGTTAGCAGAAAAGCTAAATATCTTACTCGCTAACTACTCAATATTTTATCAAAACACACGTGGCTATCATTGGAACATTAAAGGTGAAAAATTTTTTGAGCTTCACTTAAAATTTGAAGAATTGTACAATGATTTATTTATAAAAATCGATGAAGTTGCTGAAAGAATTTTGACTCTCGGATACTCACCAAGGCATAATTATTCAGATTATAAAAAAGAGTCTAAAATAGCTGAGAGTAGCGAAGTATCGGACGGAATTAAAGCGGTTAAGGAAATAATTGAATCGTTTAAAATTATTATAATGATTCAGCGTGATCTTCTCAATATATCCGCCGATGCGGGCGATGAAGGAACTAATGCTCTGATGAGTGATTATATTCGTGCACAGGAAAAACTAGTTTGGATGTATTCTGCTTTTGTAAAAAAGTAAACCTTGTTGTAGTTGTAGCAAACTATTAATTTTTAATAAACAAAGAGGCATTTATTTTGAAAACAGTTCTTATGATTTTAATTTTTCTTTCTTTTAATATTGTATATGCTCAATCAGAATCCACAGAGATCAATGATTTAGGTATAGATAAAATAAAAGGAATTTGGACAATCGACCTAAGACCCACCCCAAATGCAGAGAGTTATTTAAAAGAGTTTTCTATAGAAAACATTGATGGTAAATCCTTTTCCGGAAAATTCTACGATACGGAATTTGACAATGGTCAATTTAATCTGAACTGGGGTAAAATATATTTTGCATTTACTACTTCAGATGGAAACAACTCATATTTTCAATCCGGGTATTTTGAAGGAGATAAAGTTTTTGGTATTTCTTATTCTCCCGAAAGAAAATTTACACTCCCCTGGACTGGCGAAAAGAAAAATAAATAGTTAACTATTATAGAAAGTAATTTATGTGGCAAAGACTAAAACAGATTTCTAAGATCATCATAACCCCCGTCGATATTAATGGCTGGGTATCAAACATATTAATTGCAATTCCAAGAATTATTGGCGGTTTGCTACTTACAATTGACTTTGGCGCCAGTAAATTTGGAATGCCATGGTCAGATTCTGATAAAAACCTTTCGCTTTTTCAGGTCGCACCATGGTTCCCAAAAGATGTTGCAGAGTTTGGCTTACCCTTTAGTCTTGCGCCTGTATTCTTTGCCTGGATGGCTGCAGCGAGCGAAACAATTGGGGGATTGCTATTGGTTTTTGGATTTCAAAACTCGTGTTGCTGGTTTTTTAATTGGTTGTACAATGCTGGTTGCAATATTATTTCAAAAATGGGGAGAAGGAACATGGCAAATGCTTCCGGCAATGGGATTTCTTTGGATCAGTATTTATTCATTCGTCCTTGGTTCAGGTAAGTTCGGGATAGATTATTTGCTTTCAAAAAGATTATTTAATAAATAGTCATTAAATATTCAGAAAATATTTTATGGATCTTTCAAATTCAATTAAGATGCTCAAAACCGAGCGCCAATTAATTTTAAGGGGTATAGAAAATTTATCTGATGAACAACTGCTTAAAATTCCCGAAGGAAGTAAAAACAATATTTTATGGAACCTGGGTCATATAATTGTAACAGAGCATGTGCTTCATTATACTTTATCTCGACTTGAAATGAGAATACCTAAAGAGACTGCTTCAATGTTTAGAACAGGAACCTCACCAGAAATATGGAAAGAAACTCCCAACATAGCAAAAATTAAATCACTTTTACTAGAACTTCCCGACAAATTACTTGAAGATTATAATAATGGACTGTTTAAAGAATTCAGGCCGTACAAAACTTCAACGGGTGTTGAATTAAATTCTTTTGAGGATGCAATTACATTTAATCACTTCCACGAAGGTACACACACCGGGATAATTTTAGGTTTGATAAAAAAGGTCTAGTCTTTGTCATCTGCCAACCATATCGCCAACAAATATCACTGATGAATAAAGCAATTTTAATTTTCCCTCATCAACTTTTTGAACAACACCCTGCCTTAAATAAAGATAAATTTGTTTACCTAGTCGAAGAAAACCTCTTTTTTACACAGTATAAATTTCACAAACAGAAACTTGTGTTTCATCGTGCCTCCATGAAGTGCTATGAAAAATATCTTACTAGTAAAAATTATAAGGTGAAGTATGTTGAATCCGGAAGCGATCTTTCAGACATTAGAAAGCTTATAAAGCATTTAAAGAAGGAAAATTTTTCAGAAATACATTTTGCAGATGTTGTTGATAACTGGCTGGAAAAGAGAATAAAAGAAACAGCATCTTTAACAGATATTAAGATAAAAGTATACGACTCTCCTGGCTTTATTAATACAAAAGAAGAAATAAAAAAGTATTTCAATGGTAAAAAGAATTATTCGCAAACTTCCTTCTATATTCAACAAAGAAAGAAACTCGATTTATTAATAGACGATGACGGAAAGCCTATCGGGGGTAAATGGACTTATGATTCTGAGAACAGAAAAAAATACCCGGCTAAGAAAATTCCTCCTAGAATAACTTTCCCGGAACAAAACGAATTCGTAAAAGAAGCTATCAAGTATGTGAATAAAAAATTTTCACAAAACTATGGTTTAATAAATGAAAACTTTATCTATCCAACGACATTTGATGAAAGCAAGAAGTGGTTCAATCAATTCCTTGAGAAAAGATTTTCTGAATTCGGTCCATATGAAGATTCAATTGTATCTGAAGAATTAATTCTTCATCATAGCCTGCTTTCACCATTGTTAAACGCGGGTCTGTTAACTCCTGAGTATGTTGTTAAAAAGATCATAAAATTATGCTGATCGTAACAAGATACCTATTAATTCTTTAGAAGGATTTTTACGACAAATAATCGGCTGGCGTGAATTTATAAGAGGAATGTATGAAGTTGAGGGTACAAAACAGAGAACAAAAAATTACTGGAAGTTTAAAAGAAAAATTCCAGAAAGTTTCTGGAAAGGAGACCACCGGGATTGAACCAATTGACATAACAATCAAGAAAACTTTTAAAAACTGGTTATTGCCACCACATTGAAAGATTAATGGTATTGGGAAATTTTATGCTTCTCTGCGAGTTTGACCCCGATGAAGTTTATAAATGGTTTATGGAAATGTTCATTGATTCTTACGATTGGGTAATGGTGCCGAACGTTTATGGTATGAGTCAGTTTGCAGATGGTGGTCTGATGGCAACAAAACCATACATCAGCGGAAGCAATTATTTAATGAAGATGAGCAATTACAAAAAAGGTGAGTGGCAGCTAATCTGGGATGGATTGTTCTGGAGGTTTATGGATAAGCACAGAGATTTTTTCCTTTCAAATCCAAGACTCGGAATGCTTATTAAAACCTTTGACAAAATGGAGAAAAAGAAAAAGCAAAAACTATTAACCGTCTGCAGAAAACTATATTAGTACACTATAAAATTTAGACTAATTTTGCATTAATAATTTAAGTTATATATTAACCCTTAAAAAAATATTATGGATTTTCAAATTTTAATTTCAAACATTACCAATCCCACGCTGCTTTTTTTTCTTTTAGGAATTATTGCCGTAACAATAAAAAGTGATCTGCAAATTCCAGAATCATCAAGCAAGTTTATTTCTCTTTATCTTTTATTCGCAATCGGCTTTAAAGGTGGACAAGAATTAGCTCATAGTGAATATAGCAATGAAATAACCTACACTTTATTATTTGGCGTTGCTATGGCATCTGTTATACCGGCTTATACGTTTTTCATACTTAAAAGAAAACTTAGTGCAAGTGACTCGGGGGCGATAGCTGCAGCATATGGATCGGTAAGTGCTGTTACTTTTGTTGCTGCTGTTTCTTTTCTGGAGATGCAGCAAATTTCTTACGGCGGCCATATGGTTGCGGTAATGGCTTTAATGGAATCTCCGGCAATTGTAATCGGTGTAATGTTAGATGATGCAGTTCGGAAAAGAATCGGCAAAAGGAGTTGAATTGGAAATCAATAATTCAGCATTCTTTTACCAATGGAAGCGTTGTTATGATTTTGGGAAGCCTAGTTATTGGAATTATTGCAGACACAAAACAAGCCGAGGGTATTAAACCTTTTACTAATGATATATTTAAAGGATTTCTTGCAATATTTCTATTGGAACTGGGAATGGTAGTAGCAAAACGATTTTCTGCGTTTACAAAATATGGTTGGTTTGTATCGTTGTTTGCTATAATAATTCCAATTGTAAATGGGTGTATTGTTGCCTACTTAAGTCAATTTGTAACTCCGGATATTGGCAACAGATTTATTCTTGCAATACTTTCTGCAAGCGCATCTTACATTGCGGTTCCTGCTGCAATGAGAATCGCTGCTCCTGAAGCAGATCCCGGGCTTTATATTCCCATGGCATTGGGAATTACTTTTCCGGTTAACATCACGATAGGAATTCCTCTTTATTTTACATTAGTTAACTTTTTTGTGTAATGGAAAAATTAGTAACATCAGAAGTTAAGCTTGGTATTATTGCCGGCGGACAATTGGGAAAAATGCTTGTGCTTGCAGCAAGTAATTGGAATGTGCAAACATACGTACTTGATAAAGATGATCATTGCCCTGCTTCTTCTTCGTGTACGTTTTTCTTCAAAGGAGATCAGCTTAATTACGATGATGTTTATAGATTTGGCCAGATGGTGGATGTTCTTACTCTTGAACTTGAAAATGTAAACATTGAAGCACTTAAAAAACTAAAGCAGGAAGGTAAGAGAATTTATCCCGATCCTGATAAACTTGAGATTATTCAGGACAAGGGTCTACAAAAACAGTTTTATGAAAAAATAAAAGTTCCTTCTTCTTCATTTAAATTATTTAAAGTAAAGAGGAAATTATTAATTCAATCAACAGTGGAAAGCTTAATTATCCCTTTGTTCAAAAGCTTCGCAAAGGTGGTTATGATGGAAGAGGAGTTTCAATCATTCATTCAAAAGATGATTTAGAAATATTACTCGAGGGTGCTTCCGAAGTCGAAGAACTTATTAACATAGACAAGGAAATCTCTGCAATCGTTGCAAGGAACGAAAGAGGAGAAGTCAAATGTCATCCTACTGTTGAAATGGAATTTAATCCAAATGCCAATCTTGTTGAAAAGTTAATTTGTCCCTCCACTTTAATGAAGGAGAGTGAAGAAGAAGCAGAAAAAATTGCAATTAAAATTATTACTGAGTTAGACCTTAATGGATTGCTTGCTGTAGAAATGTTTGTTGATAAAAACAAAAAGATCTGGGTTAATGAAATAGCCCCGCGTCCGCATAACAGTGGTCATCATACAATTGAAAGTGCAATCACTTCTCAGTTTGAACAATTGCTTAGAGCTATATTTAACCTGCCACTTGGCAGCACTAAACTAAAAATGCCTGCTGTAATGATAAACTTATTAGGCGAGCCGGGATATGAAGGTAAGGTTAGATATGAGGGCTTAACAGAGTGTATGGCTGTTGAGGGAGTTAAAATTCATTTGTACGGAAAAAAAATTACAAAGCCATTTAGAAAAATGGGACACATAACGGTTCTTGCCCCAACAATAGAGGAAGCAAAAAGCAAAGCTGATTTTGTAAAACAAAAAATGAAGGTTGTATCATGGTAAAACCATTGGTCAGCATAATAATGGGCTCGGATTCAGATTTAAATGTAATGCAGGAAGCAGGAAAGGTTTTAAAGGAATTTAAAATCCCATTTGAGATAACCATAGTATCAGCGCACCGTACTCCCAAAAGATTATTTGAGTTTGCAGAGAAAGCACATCAAAGAGGAATTCAGGTTATTATTGCTGGTGCCGGAGGTGCTGCACATTTACCTGGAATGGTTGCTGCGATATCACCCTTGCCGGTTATTGGTGTACCTGTAAAATCTTCTAATTCGTTAGATGGGTGGGATTCTATTTTATCAATTCTTCAAATGCCCGGTGGAGTTCCCGTTGCAACTGTTGCACTTAATAATGCAAAGAATGCAGGATTACTCGCTGTTCAAGTTCTTTCTCTAAATGATAAAAAGCTAAGAGAAAAAATGATTTCTTACAAAGCAAAACTTAACGTAGATGTGCTAAAAAAAATTGAAGGGGTTGAGAAGAGTTTTAAATAAAACTTTTTAAATCTCTTTTGGTTTGGTCCCTGATTTTGCATAGGATAATCGTGCTATTCTATTTGTTTCGTGGTAACTATCCAATCCGCTGATTGCCATTGTTCCTGCTTTTTCAATATCTATGAAACCATCTGTTGCAACAACTTTGTCTAATAGAATCATTTCTTGAATTTCTCCAACCATAAAAATTGTTCCGTTAGATTTTATTTCCTGCTCTTCTGCAAACTTAAGCCCTATTTTTATTTTTGATTCTTTAACGTATGGAGCTTTAATGTTTTCCGAATACTCAGGCGTTAGTCCAACCGCATCAAATTCAGATATATCTTTAGCATATCTTGCAGATGTTTGATGAGCTTGATTAAATATTTCTTTACTGATATGATTAATGGTAAAGTAATTAGTTTCTTTAATGTTATTGTAAGTGTGTCTTTCAACTGAAACCGGGCGCATTAATAATCCCATCAGCGGTGGATTTGCACCAACGTGAATTACAGAACTAAATATTGCAAGATTGGTTTTGCCTTCTGAAGAAATTGTGCCGATTAAGTTTGCGCTTTTGAAACCCGAGAGTGAGTTTATAAAAGCCGCACGGTAGAGTTTTTCAAAATCTAAAATATTTTGTTTTGTTAAAATCATTTTAATATCACAAAGTTTTAACTGAAGAAATTCCACCATCGGCTTTAATTATTTGTCCAGTTATAAATCCTGCATTTTCAGATAGCAAAAACGAAACTAATTCAGAAATCTCTTTTGAGTTGCCAATTCTTTTTAAAGGATGACGATCTTCTGATGCTTTTAGTTTTGCTTCATTGTTTAATAATTTCTCTGCTAGTGGAGTATCTGTAATTGAAGGTGCGATACAATTTACACGAATAACTGGAGCAAACTCAGCCGCAAGTGTTCTGGTTAATCCCTCAACTGCGCCTTTTGCAGAGGCAATAGAAGCATGAAACTGCATTCCCGCTTGCACTGCTACTGTGCTGAATAAAACTATACTTGCATTCTCAGCAGATTTTAGATTTGTAAAATATTTGTTAATTACTTTAACAGCACCCAGAACATTAACTTCAAAATCATTTTGAAAGTCTTCAATCTTCAAACTTTTTAAAGGTTTCAGATTTATTGTTCCCGGACAATAAACAATTCCGTTTATCTCGCCATCAACTTCAGGTAAATTTTCGGCCGGTTTTGTAATATCTGCAGAGAAGAATTCGACGTTTGACAAACCATCAATATTTTTTTTCTCTCTACTGATCACAATAACTCGATTATTTTGGCTTAATAGTTTTGTGGTTTCTAATCCGATTCCGGATGTTCCTCCAACAATTAGATATGTTTTCATTAAATAATCCTTTTTACAATTTTAATATTAATCCCAATACCAACACCCCCAGAAATTAAACTTTCCAGATGCGGATAAAAATTTATATTTGCATTGTTCTGATGAATAAAATAAAGAGTTACATCAAAGAGTAAAAGGAATCCACCTTGCAACAGCAAGCTGTTTCCATATCCTTTCAACCTCTCGGAACTTGAAGAACTTCTTGCCCGTTCCTTTAAATAAAATCCTGTAGCAATGTATGCCGCATCCAACCCAGCATTAAGCAAAAGGAAATTCTGGAGCGAATTGAAATCTTTTATAATTTCTAGGTTTGTCATTGTGGTAGGATCAGAATTTACAGCATTAAAATATCCAAAAGCTGCAATGCCAAGATTAACCACATTCCACATAGCATTAAACTGATGAAAATATTTTGCCTCACCGCTTGCTTTAAAATTTCCATAAGTTCCGGCAAGAATATTACCCGCAGCCCATCCTCCAAGAACAAGCATTGCTGTTTCATTAATATCTTTCCGTTGCTGATGAAAATTTTGTAATTGTTCTGAAAAATTATCCTGCGCTAAAATTACTGATGCCGGAAAAATCAGACAGAATAGAAAAAATATTTTAAGATTAGTGTTCATAATGATAATAACTACAATTTCTTCTTATTAATAGTTCAATTTAATAATTAGTAACCCGTTAACTCAACATAACCTCTTCCGTTAACCCGATTGCCATTTTTTGTTCCCTCAATTTTTACAGATCCTTCCCAGTATTTGATTGAAACATCTAAAAACTGATCTTTAACTACCGGAGTAATTTTTAGATCAATATTTTTTGTTGGGATCTGTCAAAGTCCAGCCTGAAGGATAGGTCGCACCATCTAGAGCTTTCCAATTGTCTGTAACTTTAAGAACAACTTCTTCTTTTTTAATCGATTGAGATAATCCATTTTCATCAACCAAAACACCTTTACTGAAAATATCAGGGCTGCCATCATTCTTGCGCATTTGATAATACATTATTTCGGTATTGTCGTCCAATTGTAATGAAAACCAATCCCAGCCCTTTTGATCTTTACTTAGTGCACTTGTGCTCCATTCTCGGTCCATCCAGGAAAAACCGCTGACCTCATATTCTTTTCCATCCAGAATAATTTTGCCTGATGTTTTTAATCTTGTATAAGAATAATAGTATGAAGCATTTCCAACCTGAGAACCTTTTTGACTTAATCCTTTATCACCCTGTAAAACAAACGGCTTAATAGCCTCTAAAGTAAAATTTATTTCAGCTCGTTCTGTTTTTGCGTTGATATTCATATTGGGTAAATCAAAATTAATACTTTGGCCAATTTGTTCAACTTGCCAATCTTCCAGCCAAACTTTAAATGGATTTATTTCTGCACCTGCCAAACGATTACCTTCTCTGCTGAATCTTTCATCAAAATAAAATTTGTTTTCACTTATATCGGTAACAGCAAAGTGCGCCATATAAATCTGATTAGAATTCCAGTCAGAGTTTCTCGAGTTTTTATTCTTACTTAATGCTGTTCTGAAAATTGTAAACTGATAGCCAAAATTTTTATTATCAGCAGAAGTTAGATTTCCGGTAAAATACCACCACTCGGTTCTAAAATCGGGATGCGGTCCGTGATCATCCGGGAAAACAAATTTTCTTAGCTCAATTGCTTTGCTAAAATCTTCATCAGAGGTTCCGCCCATTGCTTTTGATAAATCAACCCTATCTTTTAAATCTACTTTTTCATTACTCTCACAGCCTATCAAAGCAAGAAACATTAAAAAAATTAAAATGTGTTTCATCATTCTTCCCTCAAAGCATTAGCCGGAGATGTTTTTGACATTTTATATCCGGGATAAATTCCAGCAAGAATTGCCGCTACAATTGACAGAGCCATTGCTTCTAACATTATGGACGGTAAAAACTCGAACTGCATTGTCCAACCAAAAGATCTTTTATTTATTATATAAACAAGAATCCACGCAAGTATATTTCCAAGGGGAAGAGCCAGCACACCGGCAGTAAATCCCATCAACAAAGTTTGAAGATTTACAATTTTAAATAACTGTCCGGGCAGCAATCCATTTGCACGCAGTATTCCTAGTTCTCTTTTTCGTTCTAACTGCAGCGACATAAGCGAACTCAGAATTCCAATAAACGCTACAATTACTGCAAGTATTTGTAAAACCTGAGCAATTAAAAATGTGCGGTCGAATATTTCGATAGATGAATCGCGAAGAAACTTATAAGTTCTTACAACAAGCTCCTGTCCGTTGGTTTGCAGAGCTTGAATTTTATCTTTAACTGCACTAATTGAATAACCGTCTTTTACAAAAACTGAAATTCCCGAAATACCCTTAGCGTTCCAGTACTTTTTAAATTGATCATAATTTATTGTTACCAACCCCTGATCGGAAGCATAATCATAATAAACACCGGCGATTTTAAAATCACGCATTCCATAATCAGTCTTGAGCCGAAGAGTTGAACCAACATCTAAATCGTGTTTATAAGCAAAAGGTTCGGAGAGAAACAATTCACCGTTTTCAAATTTCTTCCAGGCTTCATCAGGATTACCCTCTTTAAATTTAAATCCCGAATAACTTCTTTTACTTAGTCCTGAAGCAATTAATAAATAACTTTGCCCATCCTGCTGTAAATCTAGCTCACGATAAAAATTAATATCTGTTACTTCTTTAAGCGATTTTATTTTATCAAGAATTTCTTCGGATAAAACAGCGTTGTTTCTTCTTGAGATAAGACTTGGTGCAGAAATAAAAACATCTGCATTTAATCTTGCTTCAAGCCAATCAACAACCGTATTTCTAAAACTGCTTATCATAGTTCCAACACCAACCGTTGCGGCAACTGCCAGCGCTAAGGCAGCGATTGCAATGTATGTTCTGCTTATGTTTTGTATGATTGATCGGGAAGCAATTTTTCCTGTTATGCCGAAAAGTTTTTTGTAAACAGGTGAAAATATTTTTTCTACAATTATAATTATAAGAGGAGTTGATAATGCAAATCCGATTATAATCGGTAGTATCCCAAAGTAACTAAGCCAGATATTTTTAGATGGAATTAGAAGAATGGCTGAGCCTGCTATTATAAATAATATCCCGGCAATGCTCATAAGCGGAACTTTTTTAATAAGAGATGATTCCTGCTCTGATCTTATCATTGCGGAACGCGGATGAACATTGGAAGCTTCTTTAGATGGTTTGATTGCTGAAAGAACAGTTGCGATAATACCTAATGCAGCACCTTTAAAAATTATCATCGGAGAGATATAAATCTCTCTTACAGAAACAACATAGTAAAGGTCGTTAATAGTTTGAGATATAAATACGATTAAAAACTTTGAGATAAAATAAGCTGCCGCAAAACCAACAATTGTTCCAATCACTCCAATAATAAATGCTTCGCGAATAATAATTTTTGATATTTCATTGGACGTAACACCGATTGATCGCAAAGTTCCAATTAATACTTTTCTTTGAACAACTGAGAAAGTCATTGTGTTGTAGATGAGAAACAATCCCACAATCAAAGCAAGCAGACTTAGCGAAGTTAAATTAATATTAAAAGCTTCCAGCATCTGTTCTGCAGTTTGTGAGCGTGAGCCGGATTTCTGAAGCTGGTATCCTTCCGGTAAAAGATTAAGAATATTTTTTTCTTCTGATGGATTGTCAACAATAACATCAATATAATCTATCGTATTCTTTTTCTCGGTTAATTCCTGAGCCGAAGCAATGTCTGTAATAAAAAGATTTTCAAGTGCTGATTTATTTTGTTCGTCTTCTGTGATTGTTCCAACAATATAAATCGTTTTTTCTTTTCCATTGATTAAAACTTTTAATGAATCGCCAACAGTTTTATTTAACTTGCCCAGGCTTTCTTTTGACAGAAGAATAGAATTCGGTTTGGTAAGAAAATCTTTCAGCTCGCCATCAATAGAAGCGCCAGTATTAGAAAGATAATCTCGGAAAGGACGTTCGGCAAAAAAATCAACTCCTAATAATTTAGACTTTTAGAATGAGCAAAAAAATCAACTCCTAATAATTTAAAGACTCTTTTATTTGAATCCGGAATACTAGCATAAGTTTCTATAACAGGGGCAAGATTTCTCATACCTTTTTTAACACGTAAGTATGTGTAAAAAGAATCCGGAATGCCTTCGGAAGTTCCAATAATCTGGTGAGTTGCTTTGCCTGCGACGGCATTCATAGAAAGATTGAAAGCTTTTCCGGAGCTGTAGTTTGCAATATCTATTGATACAACAATTGCAACACCCATTGCAATTCCAAGTATAGATAAACCAAACTGCCAGGGATGTTTAAATAAATATCTGAAACTCGATTTAGTTAAACTATTCAACCGCAGATTCCTTTTTCGTTTCTGTAAGCTTGCCGTCCTTTAGTGAAAATATTTTATCTGCAAGTCCGATTACATCTTTACTATGAGTAACCATAATCATCGTTTTGCCTTTTTTCTTAACAACACGATCTAACAGATCAACAATCTGAAGTCCTGTTTCATAATCAAGATTTCCTGTGGGTTCGTCTGCGAGAACAATATCCGGATTATGAATAAGTGCGCGGGCAATAGAAATCCTCTGCTGTTCTCCACCGGAAAGTTTATCCGGATATGTATTTGCTCTATCAGCAAGACCAACTTCTGTTAAAAGAGAATTTACCTTTTCATCTCTTTGATTTATGCCTGTAAGTTCCAAAGGAAGCAGAAGATTTTCTTTTACGGTGAGTGTTGGAATTAAATTGAAGAACTGAAAAATGAAACCTATTTTATTACGACGAACTAATGTTCTCTCTTTTTCGGAAAGCTTTGTAATATCCTTTCCATCAATAATTACAGAACCGCTGTCAGGAATATCAATTCCGCTGATGATGTTAAGCAAAGTAGATTTACCCGATCCGCTTTTACCAAGCAGAATAATTATTTCCCCTTTTTGAACATTAAGCTTAAGATCATTTAATACAAAATGATTTGAGTTTCCTTCAAAATAGCTTTTACTTACATTTTTTAATTCAAGCATAAATATCCTAAAAATTCAATATAGTGTTATAACAATTATAGCTCTGGAATAGTTTATTTGCGAGGCAATGTAATTTGGTCCATTCATTTTCAGTCTCATCCCCGATTATTGCTCATTCGTCGCCTTATTTTTTTTAACGCTTGTTAGACCTTTTAAGTTTGAATTAGAAATTAAACTTTATTTATCACAAACTTAAAAGGAAATAAAAAATGAAAAAGTCACTTTTAACAATCATTACACTCTTAGCTTTCTTTGCTCTTTATCAAACCGAAGCAAATGCACAAAATCGCTGGGGTGCTGAATTTAGATCCGGTGTTGATTTTGCGACAAAAGATATTGAAGATGCAGATCTTAAAACAGGTTTTGGTTTTGAAGGAGCAATAGCTTATCGCTTAATGCCTCATCTAGCTGCTTATGTTGGTTGGAGCTGGAATCATTTTGAAGTAGATCAATCATTTGCAGGTATTGATGCTAGTTTTGAAGAAACGGGCTACACTTTTGGCTTACAGTTCATCCATCCAATAGGAGAATCGGACATATGTTATCTTTTTAGAGCAGGAGGAACTTATAATCATATCGAAATTGAAAACAAAGAAGGTGAAATAATTATTGATTCCGGACATGGTTTGGGATGGCAGGCTGAAGCGGGATTTATGATTCATCTGAGTGAAAATTTTTCTTTACTGCCGAGCGTCAGATATCGTTCTTTATCAAGAGACATTGATATTAACAATGTTAACACTTCAGTTGATTTAAATTATGTTTCTGTTGGTGTTGGCTTGTCCTGGTCTTTCTGAAAACATTAATTAATGTAATCCGGGAGTGTAAACGGCTCCTGGTTTCTATTGATAAATGTGTGACAAAGTTTTAATGATGCATTGAAAAAACCAATTATAAAATTGAAAGCTATTAACAAATGAATAAAAATAATTTAAAACCTTTGGCTGTAACTTTTTTCCTAAGCGGAATATGGGATACAATCGCAGCCATTCAGTATTTCTTTTTTATTGGTTCGGGTCGTGTGATTGATAATCCATCTGTTGATCCTTTCTTTTCGATTTTTCTCGGATCATTCTTTGTTTGTTTTGCTTACTTACAATTTTTGTCGGCCTTTAACATCAGGAGATATGCATTTAATGTTGGGTGTCTTATAATTGGTCGATCATTTTACGTTATTCAGCTTTATGCTTTTATGATGTTTGTTCAGGATTTCCCATCAACATTCTGGTTCACAGGTATTATAGATGGTTTTTTTATAGTACTGTATTTAGTTTTTGCTGTTCGTGGAGGATTAGGTGCTCGTAATTTATTTCTTCCAAAAAATGTAGCTGAAATATTGTAACGATTTGAAAGCATCTTAACTACTTTTTAACGAATTTTGAAGTGTGAAAATGAAATTAAATAAATACACTATCCTCTCAATATTGCTTCTGGCATTTTTCGTCCAGTTAATAATTATTACTTACAATTATATAACAGGTTTTATCAATGTTCCTGATTTCGGAAACTTTTTAATAAGACTAGCAATTGGTACATCTCTTAGTTTTGTTTTTGCACTATTACTTGTTTTTCTTGATCTGCAGATAATTAATGCTCTTGACAAGATCCTTTCCTTTACCTGAGAGATTATTTGCCAGAATTCCGACAGAATTTTTACTGGCAGTTTTTGCGGGCATAGTTATCGGAACCTCGGTAACGGTGGTTGCGGAATTATTAAATGCCCTATAAAGACGGGTTAATTAAAAATATTATTAATAATTCACTTATAACATCCGTATTAAATCTATAATAATTACGCGTTATTGAGGCAATTATCTGGTTTAAGAGAAATCAGCAATCTTTGGTAAAAGCAGAAAAACTGGAAAAAGAAAATTCACAGATAAGGTTTGAAACATTAAAGAGTCAGCTCAACCCGCATTTTTTGTTTAACAGTCTGAATGTTCTTTCTTCCCTTATTAAAAAAGGATTCAGATAAAGCACAGAATTTTGTAGATGAGTTTTCATCTGTTTATCGTTATACCTTAGAAGTTATTGAAAAACCTGTTGTTGAGTTAAAAGAAGAACTTGATTTTGCAAAATCATATTTGTTTCTACAGAAGATTAGATTTGATAATGCTGTTGATATGGAAATAAATGTTGATGCATCTAAATTAAATTATTTTGTTCCACCACTTGCGGTTCAAGCACTTTGCTGGAAAATTCATTTAAGCACAATAGAGCTTCAGTAGAGAATCCATTGCAAATAAAAATTTATAATGAGGGAAATATTTTATTTGTTATTAATAATCTTCAACCAAAGATTAAAGGTTCAGATTCAAAAGGGGTTGGTTTAAGCAACTTAACAAAGAGATACGAATTGCTTGGTGAAGAGCGCCCTCATTTTTCTGTAACAGAAAAAGAATATGTGGCTAAAATTCCATTGATTGAACCGGAATAAATATGAAAACAATAATAATCGAAGACGAAAAACTTGCAGCAGAAAGATTAGAAGAATTAATCCACGAGATTGACTCCTCAATTGAAATTTCTGCAAAGCTGCCTTCTGTTGAACAATCTGTTAAATATCTTAAGCAGAATACGCCCGATTTGATCTTTCTCGATATTCAGCTTGAAGATGGATTAAGTTTTTCAATTTTTGAAAAAGTTCAGATTGATGTCCCGATTATTTTTACAACTGCTTATGATCAGTATGCAATAAAAGCATTTCAAGCTAAACAGCATCGATTATCTTTTAAAACCAATTAAAAAAGATGAACTGCGGGAAAGTCTGAACAAGTATAAAAACATTAAAACATCATACTTAATGGACTTTGAAGAAATTATTAAAAGTATCCAGAGTAAAGAGATCAGTTACAAGAAGAGATTTTTAATTCAGTATGGACAAAAGATTAAAAAGGTTGAGATTGATGAAGTTGCCTACTTCTATGCAATGGAGAAAAATGTTTTTCTTACAACATTAACCGGCAGCA
Source organism: uncultured Ignavibacteriales bacterium (assembly GCA_963706055.1). Classification (GTDB taxonomy): domain Bacteria; phylum Bacteroidota; class Ignavibacteria; order Ignavibacteriales; family Ignavibacteriaceae; genus IGN3. Next base: position 30,717 of record CAVPND010000039.1, read on the forward strand.
CTTTCCCTATTGATTTCACGCTCGATAAACTTCAGGAGGTTATTGATCCGGAAAAGTTTTTTCGCATCAACAGAAAAATGATTGTCGGGTTTGATGCAATAAAAAATATGATTCCTTTTTCACGCTCAAGAATAAAAATAGAATTAAATCCACCAGAACCAAAAGATGTTGAAGCACTCGTTAGTGTTGAACGATCATCTCTTTTAAGGAGTGGATGGATAAATAAAAGGAAATATCTAACAAGCAAAATGAAGAAAGCCATGTTATACATATTAGGTATCTTTGGGATTTATGATTATTAGTCTGATTATCACACTAATAATTCTGAGTCCCGGAAATCCAAAACAATTTTTAGATAAAAACGGAAATAAACTAAAGAATAGCATTTCAGAAAAAATATTCCTTGATATAAATGGATCTAAACAGGGAATGTTTATAAAAGGTAAAAATCTGGATAATCCTATTATTTTATTCTTACATGGCGGAATACCGGTTTACTTTTTAACAGAAAAATATCCAACGCAACTTGAGGATAACTTTACAATGGTCTGGTTGGAACAAAGAAATTCTGGCATATCCTATAGCTCTAATTCTAAAACAAAATCAGCTACCTTGCAGCAGCTTGTTGATGATACAATTGAGCTAACGAAGTATTTATTAAAGCGCTTCGGAAAAGAAAAAATATATCTTATGGCTCATTCGGGTGGAACATTTATTGGTGTAAATGTGATTGATAAAGCACCGGAATTATATGAAGCATATATCGGAATTGCTCAAATGTCAGATCAGTTTTTATCTGAAAAGATGGCTTATGAATATATGCTAAATCATTTCAAGGAAACAAAGAACAAGAAATGGGTTGATTCTTTTGAGAGCTTTAGTTTTAATGATCAACGTAAAATCCCAAAAGAATATTTGAAGATGAGAGATGAGGCTATGCACGAGCTCGGCATTGGAACAATGAGAAACATGAGAAATATAGCAACCGATCTTTTTCTTCCATCGTTGTATTTTAGTGAATATACTCTGTCAGAGAAATTTTATTTGTGGTATGGCAAGTCAAAATCCGGTGTGCATCAAATTTGGGATGAAATGATGCAGACAAACTTATCAGATATAAAGAATGATTTTAAGATTCCGGTTTATTTTTTTCATGGAATATATGATTATACCTGTTCTTACGAATTAGCAAAAAAATATTTCGATAAGATCAACGCACCGGTAAAAGCTTTTTATACTTTCAATCAATCTGCCCATACCCCTGTATTTGAAGAGCCAGAAAAAGCGAATAGAATTTTAATCAACGATGTTAAGAATTTAAGAACGGATTTGGCTGATAAGAATTAGAAATAAAGTTAATAGAGTACAGATCCGTATAACTCACATTTTGATAATTAAATAATCCGTTACGAATTTAATCTTTTCAGTATCTATTTCTTCCATTTATAATCCGGTAAGGATTTATATCGCCCCCAGAATTTGTAGTATGTTAAAGATGTAAATGCAATTATTCTACCAGTAAATTTCTTTCTAAGTAATAAAATGCTGCAGATAATAAAATCCAAATAGAAAGACAACCAACAATAAATTAACAATAGTAAATCTTATTAAACCGTTAGAACTACCAAAAGATAAAATTGGAGTAATTACTGCCGATGATAAAATCGAAATTAAAATTATTATAATGGCAAATAGTCCGTGCGCAGTTTCGATTGCTCTTTTAGGACAGGAGTTCATACATTTCATACAGCTTTCACATTTGAATGTCCAATAGGGGTGATCGTTAATAGTACTAATTGCCTTTACCGGACACTGTTTTATACAATTACCGCAATTATCACATTTATAAGATGCATAAAAGGTTTTTGCAAAAACATATCTGCCTAAAAAATAGTAACCTAACGATACGGGCGAAATAAGTATATCTTGTATTAAATCTCTTAGGGCTAAAAAATCTTTTTTGCCGGCAAATATTTTATCGGAATGTTTTTTAACCTTATCAAAATTCTTTTGGTGGATAAACTTAACAGTTCTTTCATTTAGCGCCGGATGTATTGAAATCCAATTTGACGGCATATCAAATGGAATTTGTCCGACAATCTTATAACCTTTGGTTTTTAATAAAACTGAAGAAAAAAGAAATGCTATTCCGGTTAGGCCTGGAGTAATAAATGAACCAATCTTCATTCCGGCTCTTGTATTCATCAATACAATTTTATTTTTGCCTGAAGGAAAGCGTCTGATAAAGTCTAACGTTATTTTAGGGTAATTAAATCCATGCACAGGAGATATAAAGATTATCAAAGCATTTGAATCTATCGATTCTAACTGCGAAACATCTACCTTTGATATATCGAACAACTTACAATCAATAGTTTTAGCTGCTGCAAATTCTGAAATCCACATTGCAACTTGTTTTGAATTGCCTGTGCCGGAAAAATAAAATATTAATATTTTGCTGTATCGGTTCATTGGTTTAATTAGAAATATTATACTCAATTGTTTTCAGATTGAATTTTCCATAGGCAAATTCTCCATCAGGATAATGCCAGATTGCTTCGCCTCCAGACATTACATTAATTCCATTTATATTTTTATAACCATATACTGGAGTTGAAAATGGATACTGTTTCATATCCGAGACTTGAATTCTATCATTAGAAATAAAATTAATCAACTGTCCATCTTCATTAAAGTACAGTATTGCTGAAATAGAAATTCCTCGATTCGTGAAAGTAGCTTTCGTGGTTAAACTGTCAATCGGCTCCCATTGAATTCGTTTATCAATCAATGTTGCCGGAACCATAAGACACATATCATTAAACAAAGTAACTGTCTCTGTTTTATTCATAACCTCTCCCGATTGCTTAATTATTGGGATTAATCCAAATAAACGTATATCCATAGTTGCTTTTGCTTCAACATATCTGTGATAACCCGGAACCGTAAGCCCAAACATCTTTGCTTTCATATAAAAAAGACGGGTTGGCTCATCAAAAAAATTGTACTGAACAGATGTAGCTTTAAACCAGTCTTTTCCTTTCTCCCTCATTTCAACGTCAAAGATTATTTTAACACTATTAACTTTTTCTTTATTGATTACTCCGGCATATTTAAGATATTTTTGTACCGGTAGAGGAAGATGTTCTATATCTTTTTCGGTAAGCAGATTCTTTTCAGTCTTTGAACTTGTCTCGAGATTGACGGAAACATCATTGTTAAAAAGGTTTTCGAAACTCCATGAACCATATCCGGCAACTACAGCTAATAGGATTATTATGTTTGCTATTGTTCCAAACTTAGCATCCTGCCAGACTAAGATTATAAGAACCTGTGATAAGATTAAAGCAATTAGTGCGGTTATCCACCACAAATTATGATTACTTATTAACTCAATTGCAGCTGCAAGAAAAAGTAGTAGCGTAATCAGCCAGAGTATTCCCATCGGCTTAGAAATGTTTTGTGTAAGCTGGTTGATTTCCGCAAACTGAAATGCTTTAAGAAAACCTAATATGTGAATCAACCCGTGGATGAAAAGTACAATCAGTAGAAATATTTTTAACATCGTAACCTCTTCTATTAAAAATTAATTATTTGTTGATCAAACTTCTGTTTTATTTATTAAAAATACCAGCCGATCTTTATAGATGCTTCCGGTGTAAACACGTTTGGTTTAAAGGTACTGCTGCCAACTTGCACTTCTTTATCACCAGCAATAATGTAGTGAAAAGCTACCCACGGATTCAGATAGAAGTTATTATAAGAACTTCCAAACATATCCTCCGCCCAGAGTAAAAACTGTGTTGTTGTATGATGCTGTTTGATTCTCTGCTTCATATGTAATTTTCGAATCCCAATATTCCAGTCCGGTTCCAATCCAGAAGCCCTCAAAATTTTTCTTAAAAAAGTAATCTGTAATAAATGCATAAACATTTAATTTGTTGTCTTTATAACCTTCGGCCAATACAAATTCGGGTACCGTTGTTTTAGTAAGTATTGCTCTGAATCTAAACTGCTCAATTCCATACCACGCAGAAACATAATATCCCCCGCTAATATATGGAAGCATATCCAGCTCGGTACCTAAAGTTTGCTTTGTTATTAATGAATCGATTTTAATTTGTTGTCCCCACATTGTTGATGCAAACAATACGAATAATATTAAAATTGACTTTTTCATGATATAATTTCCTTTGATAAATATTTAAATTTTTATAATTGAGATTTTATTGAACATATCTGATTATTTCTTTCACTGATCTGCGAACGCTGTTTGCACGAGGATACTCGTCTACATAACCAATGCGCGCTACAAATTGAATGGCTCCCGTTGGAGATAAATGTTCTTTTACATTTGTCTCAAAATTTTCTTCTTCAATCATTTGATTCATTGGGTGTAAACCGATCATCATATCTCTACACGACAGGTTTAGCCTCTGGTACAGTCTTCCTGTTTTTATCCAGTTTTTTGGACTATCATCGTTTTGAATCAGAAGAATCCATCCGCCGCAATTTTCAGTCTGTTCTTTAGTTTTCTCGATACCGGTTTCGATGAAGGAATCTTTCATAGAATCTTCGGGCTTATAAAAGTTTCTTACGAAAAACCCACCAAGCCCGGTTATTCCCATTCCTGAAGTTGAAAGCCCGTCACGATGTTTTTCAACATCGCTGTTTGAAAAACGTACCCAGCTGGCAAGTTCTTGTTTTGCCTGATCGTCTTTTGCCTGTTGGGTATACGCAGCAAGTGTTTGCTCTGCAATGAACTTTCCTTCGAGTGAAGTAGAGGGGAAATAAATAATTTCTGAGTCATTATTATTAATAAGTTTATTTAAATGTTCTTTGGATATCTCAGTTTTATGAAATGGGGTGCGAAGTGTTCTGCGATTTTCAATTTGACTTAAATCATACCCGCTTTTTTGTGATTTGTTTAAATGAATTGTGGCAATGTTAGAATCATTTTTATGTTGTGCGGTGATTTTAATATCTGCTTTATAACCAAGGCTTCCAGCTGCAAGCTCAAGGTTTTCAATAAAAGCACCCAAGAGAAATAAACAATCCCCGTGCATCAGGATCAACTATATGAAGCTTTCTTGAAAAGTCAGCTTTTATATGAATTACGGAATCGTTTTCTACATAAACAAACCAGGGCTGTGTGTTATGCGAATTGCCTGCCAAAGATGCATAATAAATAATTTGTTCAATTGGACTATTAATTTTTTCCTGAAAATTATCTCTGGAGACAGATCCGCAGCCAGCAAAAATTGATGCTAAGGTGGCAAGTGTTATAATACTTTTCGTTTTCATTTTATCCTCAATAATATTTTAAGTGATTAATTACAGTACAAAACTAAGTTGTACCTGAGGATAAAATTCTTGACTTAAGTTAAGAAATTATTTTACAGAACGATTTCTTATGCGGCTTAGTGATTCGGCGGTTATTCCAAGGTAGGAAGCAAGATAGTGCAGCGGGATATTCTTAACATATTCCGGATATTCTTTCATCAACCATAAATATCTGTCCTGTGGTGAGTCATTTAGAAAACTTAACAAATGCTTTTCAGAAGCTATATAAACCTGTTCAGCAAGCAGTCTACCCAATCTTTCTACTTTATGTTCTTTGTCATATAATGCCATTAAATCTTTGTACTTAATAAAAAGCACATCCATTTTAACCATTGCCTGAATATTAACGATAGATGGCTTTTGTTCAATTAGGCTGGTAAATGATGTGATGAAGCCGGGAGCAAAATAAAAATCGCCTGTTACTTCGGTTCCATCCTTTTTTGTATGAAAAAAGCGGACAAAGCCTTCTGATAAAAAGAATATTTTATCGGCGGTTTTTCCTGCCTCCAGTAAAAGTTCTTTTCTTGCCACCTTCTTGTATTCAAAGTTGCTGATTATGGTGTCAAAAAGTTTATCATCTGTAGGGATAAATCTATTAACAAACTCGCGGAATAATTTTAATGTGTTTTCAGATATTTTTTCATTCATAGAATAAAATTCTATTTATAAATGATTTTTAGCTACTGCTTAAAATTAACAAAAGTGTCTGGCAGTTTTATAAAGATCGCTCATATATTTTAATAAAAATCTTTTAAAGAGTATTTATTGTTTTATTTGGCTCATTAAATACTATCCTATAATGCTTGCAATTAGTATAAAGTTTTATCTTTTCGTTTAGAAAGAAAGTGTATGAATTTACTTTGATGGAGTATCAAAATAAAAAAGCCCACAAATTTCTCTGCAGGCTCTAGTGGAGATGAAATTATTTTATAAAAATTAATCCCTCTTTATCTTTATCGTACCATCAATTTCTTTATCAAAACGGTTCATATATAGTTCTTTATATTTTGCATGATCTTTCTGTTTAACTTCTGAACCGTTAACAATTGTTTTGTCTGAATTCATCTCCAGATTATATTCTTCATTGGAAGAACTCAGATATCCATCTTTTATTAATTCTGATTTTAAATCATCGAGGAATAAGTTTAAGTTTTTCAACTCCCCCTTCTGATCGTGAAGTTCTATTTTTAAGTCCTTTAAATTCTTTTTAAGATTCTTCATATTCTTCCGAAGCTCATTCATATCAAAATCAGAACTGTCTATCTTAATATCGAAGTTCTTAAATGATTCTTTAAATTTTTTCATTCCATCTTTAAATGCGTCCATATCCAAATAAACATCGATATCAACATCAGGTGGAATCGGAGGAACGGGTAAATTTTTAAGGTTTTCCTCTAACTCGTTCATATTGTCTTTAAATTTATCAGAATCAAAATACAGCTCTATCTTTTTATCTTTTAACTTTTTTAATTGTTCTTCCAACTTTTCCATGTTCTTTTCAAACTCATCTTCATCAAACTCTAACTTAAAGTGCAAAAATTTATCATCATCAAAATCCTTTTTAAACTTGTCAATTTTATCCTTGAACTTATCCATATCGAAATGAAATTTGTGAACTTTAGTATCTACCTTATTATAGTCAGACCTAAGTTCTCCAAGTTTTTCATAAATCATTTCTTTGTTTTGATCTATTTGATTATCCGGTAATCGCGTTCCATCTTTATATATTGAAGATATTTCATCATTGTTAAAATCCACTCTCCAATCTGAACCCTCATCTTTAAATGAGAAAGATTTGTCACTTGCAATGGTCGATTGACTTAAAGTGTTGTTTTGCTCAATTCCCGAGGAGCAGCCAGATAAGGATATCAGAGCCGTAAATACTAGCAACGCGAATATAAGACCAAACAAACTTGCTCTAAATTCTGTGTTTGTAAAATCAAGCTTCATATTAAACCTCTTACTTTTATTCTTTCTGATAGTTAAGACAGGCAAAGATGTAAAAATGTTTCGCTGATTTTTAAGTAGAATTAAGAAAGGAATATTTTACTGATAAAAGGATTAAAAGAGTTTTAGCCGACTTTACTTAAGAAAACCATATTTCTTAATATGCTTATACGCCAGATATCCTACCGCACCAACTTGTGCCGCTCCAAGAATAGTCTTGATCGGATCAAACTTTGAATCCTCATAATATTTTTTTTGAAGCGGTGATAAAAAGTGCGGTGTAATATTTTGATTTACATGCTCCGGATTTGAAACTGCAATTGAAGTTCTTAACCAAATTGTTTGTGGATCTGCATCTATGGAAATGTTGTGTTTCATTAAATTGAATTCGCGCAGTAACTCAAAATCATCAAACATAATTTGCATTTGGGTTAATTGATTTAAGTTAAAATTAATTTTCAATGAGTCATTATTAAGATTATTATTGTGATCTGTCTGTTGAGCGATTGTATTGAAAGATATGAAAAAAAGTATGGATAATATTTTTATGATACTATTCACTTCCACAAAATATAGATTTACAGAAGGATTATCTAGCCATTTAATTAGTTATTGATGCTGTTTGTTTTTTTAATGCTTTTAGATCTACCGAATGAGTAATAAGATCAACTACTGTTTTAATTGATGTAAAGAGGATAATAATAAGAAGATTGGTATTTGTTGAAAAAAAACCTCCGGCTGCCCCAATAAAACCGCCCAATATAATTGTTAGATGCATTGGAATAATTCTGGCATAAGGAGCAAACATAACAAAACCAATGTTCGGTAAATCATCCTTTTCTTTTTTTGAATTTATAAACTCAATAAGATAGCTTACAAAGAACACACCTGAAGAAATAAGCAGATACTTTGTATCTGAACTTTCGGAGTTTGAGTAAGAGAAAGTTGAAAACGCCCCAAGAAACACTGCATAGACTACATGAAAAAATCCGTAATGAAAAAGAAAAAAAATACCGCTTGATATAGCCGTGGCCCTTGTTGGCAGCATTGTTTTGCCGCCTTTTTTAAATCCATCTGTGGAAAATTCTTTAAGCGTAACCATTTTTATAAAATTAAAAATTCCAATAATCACACTCTGCGCCCAGTAAATCCATAACACTTCAGTCGCGGAAAGACCGTCAACAATAGAAAAAAATATTACAAGCAAGTTTGAAAAGATTAATGTTAGGGTTGAGGTCTTTGTAAAATCAACCTGATTCCAGAGCTCTGAAAATTTTATTTTAGGTTTTTGATTTGTCACTATTTGCTAGTAACCCAGTTTCTTAAAATATCTTTTTCCTGTTGGGATAACTTAGCCTCACTATGAAAAATACGATATTGCCAAGGCGGCATTTGTTCTTCACGAACTTCTTCCCAGATTTCATCTTTAAGCTTTTCTGTTTGATTTGTGTAATTGCCCCATTCGGAAAAATTTAAATGTTTTCTTCCATCATTTACATCTTTTACGGCAAGAAAGGAGGCGGGTGCAACTTTTGTATACCAAGCCCAATTAGTTTCATTAGAATGACAATCATAGCATGCTTTTTTTAGAATTTCTTTTACATTTGCCGGAGCATCAATATCAGACTGAACCGGAGGATTTGTTCTTTCAATCGGAATAAACTGAATGCCGATAATTACCACCACAAGAAATGCAATAAATTTTTTCATTTAGTACCTCTTAGCTGATTAAAGATGTTTACTTTTGTTTTTTCTTATCTTTATTAAATTTTTTTTCCCCTTCTTTCTTTCCAAACTTTTCTCGATAAGTATTAGCTATTTTACAATCACTGCAAAATTTTCCACAGCAATCATTCCAATCTTTATCGGAAAATTTTTTTCTTACCTTGCTCATAAATTAGAATAATTTCTGATCAATTAGTTTCTTTGCTCTTTCAACAACATTCTCAACCGTAAATCCATACTGTCCAAATAAAATATTGTCTGGAGCGGAGGCGCCAAATGATTCGATACTTAAGCTCTCTCCGTTTTCTCCCACATATTTATTCCAACCTGCAGCCACACCCATTTCAACAGAAAGTTTTGCTTTAATATCATTTGTAAAAACATAATTTTTATATTCATCGTCCTGCTGTTCAAAAATTTCCCAACTGGGAAAACTAATCACACGAACATTCTTCCCCTCTGCCTCAAGCTTTTCTGCGGCTTTAATTGAAAGTGATACTTCTGAACCACTGGCCATTAAAAGCAATTCTGGTTTATCCTTTGGTTCTTTAATTACATAGGCACCTTTTTGCAATCCCGCTGCCAAAGAATATTTATTTTGATCAATCACATCTAGTTTTTGTCTTGTTAAAATAAGGGCAACTGGTCCGCCTTTATGATTTAATGCATATTTCCAGGCTTCAACTGTTTCGTTTGCGTCCGCCGGACGGATAACCATTAAATTTGGTATTGCTCTTAAAGATGCAATTTGTTCAATCGGCTGATGAGTCGGACCATCTTCACCCAACCCAATACTATCATGAGTAAAAATATAAATAACCTTTATCCTCATCAAGGCAGCTAATCTAATTGCAGGACGCATATAATCTGAAAAAATTAAAAACGTAGCACCGAAAGGAACGACTCCACCATAAATAGACATTCCGTTTAAAACCGCACCCATTGCATGCTCGCGAATTCCAAAATGTATGTTTCTACCGGTTCTATTTTCTGAGGAAAAAGATTTTGAAGAATTAATATTTGTATTGTTGGATTCAGCAAGATCAGCCGAACCACCAACAAGTGTTGGAATATCAATAGCCGCAGCATTTAATACTTTGCCGGATGCAACACGAGTAGCAATCTTTTCTGTGTAGTTCTCAAACCTTGGCAAATGATTTAACCAGTTGTTGTCAAACTCTCCTTTCAAAACGGATTCAAACAAAGCAAAATCTTTTGGATATTTGCTTTTGTATTCGTCAAATGTTTTTTGCCATAAATCTTCTGCTTCCTGTCCGCATTCGGTAATTCCTTTAAAATGAGAATAAACTTCATCAGGCACGTAAAAAGTTTTGTCTTCGGACATTCCAAGATTTCTTTTAGTAAGTTTTACTTCTTCCTCACCAAGAGGAGCACCATGTGATGATGATTTGTCCTGTTTATTCGGGCTTCCATAGCCGATGTTGGTTTTCGTAATTATCAGCGTTGGTTTTTCACAGTTAGATTGCGCCATTTTTATTGAGCGATCTACCTGGGACACATCATTAACATCCAAAATTGTAAGCACCTGCCAACCATATGATTCAAATCTTTTTGCAACATCATCAGAGCAAGATATATCCGTTTTTCCATCAATAGTTATTTGGTTGTCATCATAAAAGAAAACCAGCTTACCAAGCTTTAGATGACCCGCTAACGAAGCTGCTTCATGAGAAATGCCTTCCATCAGATCACCATCGCTGCAAATTCCCCAAATACCATGATCAATAATTTTTATATCCTCTTTATTAAATAACGCGGCTAAATAATCTCTTGCAATTGCCATCCCAACTGCTGTTGCAAAACCTTGTCCTAATGGACCGGTTGTAGTTTCGACGCCAGGAGTATGTCTAAATTCAGGATGCCCTGGTGTAATACTATTCCATTGTCTAAAATTTTTAAGGTCGTCTAATGAAACTTTGTAACCACTAAGATGAAGAATGGAATAGAGAAGCATACTTCCGTGCCCAGCGGAAAGCACAAATCGGTCTCTGTTTGTCCAATTAGGGTTTGCGGGATTGTGTTTCATTGTTTTGTAATAAAGCGCATAAGCAATCGGCGCCATCCCAAGCGGCATTCCTGGATGGCCAGAATTTGCTTTTTGCACTCCATCAATAGCAAGTGTTCGGATTGTATTTATAGAAAGTTGTTCGATATCAAGTCTGGTTTCGGTCATAGATATTTCCGGTTAATATTAATAATTAGGTTAGGTAAGATAAAAAAATTTTTACAATGTGGAGTTTTAATTACAAGATGCAACCATATTTAATTTGCTATATTCTCCTATTCAATTCATTTTTAAGTAAAGATTTTTTAATAATTCTCAATGTTTACTGGAGAAAAGATGTTTACCTCATCAAAAAAACTCTATTTAATTGTTTTAATTGGAATTCTCTCAATCCCACTTCAGTTTTTTACTAATGCACAGGATAAACAACTAACATTTAACCAGGTTTATCTGTTTGGTGAACCAAGAATTTTAAAACCTCTGCCGCGTTTACAGGGCTGGTATGATAATGATAATTACTTAATGCAACAACGCGATGCAACTACAAGTGCTATAGTAAAAGTAAATGCTAAAACTGAGGCAGAGACAGTTTTGCTGGATTTTAATTTAATTAATCCAAATCTTGATGAAGCCGAATTAACAGCTGAAGAAAATATTGGAATTACAAAAGACTACACGGGGCTACTTTTTTACAATGATAACGATTTGTTTTTTTATTCAATTCCCAAAAACAAAGTAACGCGATTAACAAATAATAAAGATGAAGAAGTTAATCCAATGCTTTCTCCCGATGGAAAAAAAGTTGCCTACACAAAAAACAGGGATCTTTATGTTGTTGATGTTGAATCCACAAAGGAAACTCGATTAACAAACGATGCCAGCGATATTGTTTATAACGGTTATGCTTCCTGGGTTTATATGGAAGAAATTATCGGACGCTCATTTAAATACCGAGCTTTTTGGTGGGCACCAAACAGCGAAATGATTACTTTTTTGAAATTTGATGATTCACCAGTTCCAAAATTTCCCCTGGTAAATTATAGTGGACTTCACGGTGAACTTGAGTGGGAACATTATCCAAAACCAGGTGATGCAAATCCGATTGTTAAGATGGGAATTGCGCACATCAATACTAATAAAATTGTTTGGATTGATGAAGATGAAAATGCAGATCAATATACTGCATGGCCATTTTGGACCCCAGACAGCAAAGAAATGTTTTACCAGGTTCTAAATCGCGAACAAAATCATTTACAAATTCTATCTGCAAACCCTGAAACCGGAAATAATCGATTAGTTTATGAAGAAAAAAATATAACGTGGGTTGAATTTTTTGAGGATATCCATATACTAAAAAACAACAAGGGCTTTATTCTTCGTTCAGAACTAGATGGCTGGCGACATTTATATTATTATGATATGAACGGTAAACTTAAAAACCAATTAACAAACGGTGATTGGAATGTTTCTGAAATAGTTCTAGTGGATGAAGAAAATGAAAGAGTTTATTTTGAAGCAAACAAAGCAGAAAGATTAGAAGCACACTTATTTGTTGTTGATTTTACCGGAAAAAATCTTGAACAATTAACGAATATTTCCGGCACACACAATGTCTCTGTATCGCCTAAAGGAAAATACTTTTACGATACTTATTCTGATGCCAACACTCCACAAAAATTAGATTTATACGATGGTGCAGGAAATCTTATTAAAAATCTTGGTGATAGAAAATCAAATTTATTTGATGAGTACAATCTTGGTAAAACAGAATTGTTTTCAATCAAAACAGAAGATGGATTTGATCTGCCTGCGATGTGGATTCTTCCACCAGATTTTGATGAGAATAAAAAATATCCTGTTCTGTTTTCCGTCTACGGTGGTCCGGGCGGAACTGATGTAACAAACTCTTTCTCAGCATATTTGGAAAGGTATTTTATTTCGCAAAGTGGAATAATTTATTTCGTGGTTGATCATCGCGGCTCAGCATACTTTGGGAAAAAGGGAAAAGATTATTTATATCACAATCTTGGAAAATGGGAAATTAACGATTACTCCGAAGCAGTAAAATGGTTAAAAACAAAACCATTTGTTGATTCATCAAAAATTGGAATTAATGGCGGCAGCTACGGCGGATATGTTACTTGTATGGCGCTAACTCTTGGTGCTGATTATTTTACTCATGGTCTTGCAGAATACTCTGTTACAGATTGGGCGCTTTATGATAATGTTTACACTGAAAGATATATGGGTTTGCCCGCTGAAAATAAAGAGGGATATATGTTTGGCTCTGCAATAACGCACGCAAAAGATTATAAAGGTTTGCTGCGAATAACTCACGGCACTCTGGATGATAACGTTCATTTGCAAAATACACTACAGCTTGTGGATAAGTTTACAAGTATGAACAAACATTTTGAATTAATGCTCTATCCAAATGAAAGACATGGTGTTGGATTTCCGAAATGGGTTCACGCACAAACAGAGTATGTTAGATTCTGGTATAAGAATTTTCTCGGAAAAGATTTTGGGAATGATTAAAAGAAGGAAAAATTATTATGCCATTCCCACGAAAATGGAAATGGCATATTCGGCATTAAACAATAATTAAAAAGCTAAACGGTTCTAATAACTCTTCTAAAGTGAAAGCCATATACGGCAAGTGTCATTGCTGTAGGAAACTTGCGCGGATATTTCCAAAGACTTACAAATAAAAGTTTCCAAAAATATTTTTTGCCACGCTCAATAAAACCAAGCAGCCACAACAACCTTGCAAATGCCTTTAACTGCTCAAAATTAATTATTGTTGGTGTCCAATCCGGCACTTTGTATTCCTTTAAAAATATCTTCAGTCGTTTATAATATTCTTCTTGGGAGTAAATTTTATTCAACAATCTGCTGTAACCGCGAATAAGATTTTTAAATTCCATTTTAGGAACAAAGTTGATGCTTGCATCCATATTGTTTCCCGACCACATTTCAATTAGTCTCCCTTCATCTTTCATTCTTTTGTATAACTTAGTTCCTGTAGGTGCATTTAATAATCCAACCATAGCATTTGGAATTCCACTACGTTGAATAAAATCAATCTGCTCATCAAACACACTTTCAGTATCGTTATCAAATCCAACAATAAAACCACCGGAAACAAGTAAGCCTCTTCTTTGCAAACGAATAACTGATTCTACAAGATCTCTTTTCAAGTTTTGCATCTTGCCGCATTCAACCAAACTATCGCTATTTGGCGTTTCGATTCCAACGAAGATGCTGTTAAACCCCGCTTCAACCATAAGGCGCATCAACTCATCATCATCAGCAAGATTAATTGAAACCTCTGTGATAAAAAAGAACGGATACTTTTTTTCTTTAGACCATTCTATCAGTGTGGGCAAAGTATCTTCTTTAAGCTTACGTTTGTTGCCTATAAAATTATCATCTACAACTGAAATACCGCCGCGCCATCCAAGCTCATACAATCTATCTAACTCAGCAATAAATTGTTCTGTACATTTTGCGCGAGGTTTTCTACCGTTAAGCATTGTGATACTGCAAAAATCACAATCGTAAGGGCATCCACGTGAATACTGCATGCTCATTGATGCGTACTTTTTCATATCCAGCAATTCCCACATTGGAACCGGGGTTAATGCAACATCAGGAAAATCCTCTGTTTGATAAACTTGTTTTGGATTTCCATTTTCTAAATCGTGTAAAAATTCTGGTAGAGTAATTTCTGCTTCATTTAAAATAAAATGATCAACGCCTAGTAAATCTTTATATTGTGTTGTGCAAAGAGGACCACCGGCAACAACTTTTACTCCAAGTTTATTACATCTTCTAACGATTTCTCTAAAAGATTTTAAATGTACATTCATAGCGCTGACAAAAACATAATCAGCGGCAAGAATATCTTTATCGTTCAGTTTGGACACATTAAGATCGATAAGTTTTTTGCTCCAATCTTTAGGAAGCATTGCGGCAACAGTTATTAAACCAAGGGGGGGTTCTGCAGATTTTTTTGAAACGAACTTAAGTGCTTCTTTAAAACTCCAGAACGTTGATGGTGTTTCGGGATAAATCAATAATATCTTCATCACAATTCTCCTTATGAAGTGTTAATCCAAATGTGCAAATAATTTTGATATACTATTGTAAAAGAATTGTAATTTGGGTTAAGGTTAGTATTACAGGCATTACTTATACCTCATAAATCAAAGCTCTATGTTTGTAATAATTATTTAGATGGAGAGTTAAAGCAAAAAATTAATTCAGAAATAAAAATAAAATTAGAACTACGAAAAAAAACACAATCCCAATAATCACGCTGATTCTTAATCCACGCTTAACTTTAGGATTTTCTAAAAGTTTTTTATTGCTGAAGAAAAATATATTTATCAGTGTAGCAGCAATAATTACATAAAGAATGATAAATGTTGAATTTCTCATTTTTTACTCCTCAAAAAAATGTAAATAAAGGCAGCCTCTTTCAAATTCTAACAATAAAAATAATATTATAGTATAATAAAGCAATCCTTTCTGGATAAATGGATAATTTTAAGATTTTTGGTTTTTATTTAGTCCTTTATATCTAACGGCCAACTATTGTACAATGAATAACCCCAGTCTTAAAGACAAGAGGTAAAAGAATTGTAATTTAGAATTGTAAAAAGTTGATGTTAACCGTATTTAAAATGATATTTGAATAGTTCATTTAAAATGGGCATGCTGAACTTGTTTCAGCTTCCCACAACCAGTTTATAATAGAGATTCCGAAACGAGTTCGGAATAACTTAATAATCTAAAACTTATGTTACGCAGAAGACACTCATTTGCATATAATCTTGTAATCTTTATTCTTGCACAACTGGTTTGGCTTGCGGTGCTGTTGTTGTGGATTTATTGGTACGTAAAGAACAACATTATCTTTGAGCAGGTTGGTGAAAACATTTCTCCGCAAATTGTTTATGATGCGCCAAGTGTTTTTCCGTTTGTTGGAGGAATTGTTCTGTTAACAGGATTATCAGTAAGCCTCGTTTTAATCTTTCGTCATTTAAATATCCAGATAAAATTAAATGCATTATATGATAACTTTATTGCGAATGTTACTCACGAACTAAAATCTCCTTTGTCATCTATTCAGCTTTACCTAGAAACACTAAATTCGCGTGAAGTTCCTGAAGAAAAGAAAAAAGAATTCTATGGGTTAATGATGCGCGATGCTGAAAGATTAAAAAATCTTGTTAACTCCATATTGGAAATTGCATCGATGGACAAGAAAAAAAATTATAGAGACTTTGAGGTTTATAAAGCTGATGAAATAATTAAAAAAATTATTTTAGAATCAGTAGCACAATTTCAGTTAGACGAAAGTTCGATAAAATTTAGTGGTGATGCAGGTTGTGATGTTTTATTAGATAGAAACTCAATAAAAACAGTATTTGATAATCTTGTTGATAATTCTATAAAATATAGTACTATGCCATTAGAAATAAATATAAAATTTAAACGCAACACTAAAAGGACAGAGATAGAATTTTCGGACAACGGTATCGGAATTCCTGGAGAGGAGATAAAGAAAATCTTTCAGAAGTTTCATCGTATTTATGATAAAGATATTCCCAATGTAAAAGGCACCGGCCTTGGTCTTTTCGTTGTTAGAGAAATAATAAAAAATCACAAAGGTAAAATTTTTGCTTTCAGCGAAGGCAAGGGCAAGGGCTCAAAATTTAAAATAGAGCTACCAATCTATGTCGATAAGAAAAAATCGCTGAAAGAAAATAAAGGGTTAACAAAATGAGTGATGAACAATTAGAAAAATCTGAAATACTATTAGTAGAAGATGAAGAAAATCTTGCACACGGCCTTGAATATAATCTAACAGAAGAGGGCTATAATGTTACAAGAGCAAAAGACGGCAGAGAAGCAATTAAATTCTTTGATGAAAATGAATATGATTTGATAGTCTTAGATATTATGCTTCCTTACTTTAATGGTTTTGAAATTGCGAAACACGTTAGAGAAAAGCAGCCGCAAATGCCGATACTTATGTTAACTGCACGCACACAGGTGGAAGATCGGGTAAAGGGTCTTGAAATTGGTGCCGATGATTATCTTACAAAACCTTTTCATTTAAAAGAATTATTGCTTCGAATAAAGGGAATGTTGAAAAGAAAAAAATGGTATCAAAAAGTTGTTTCTGATAATCCTGTTTATAGATTTGGGAACAATGAAATAAATTTTGAAAACTTCAAGTGCAAGAACAATAAAAATAGTTTTCAACTTACATCTTACGAAGCAATGATAATAAAATATCTTATTGATAATAAAGATAAAGTTGTGTCGCGTAAAGAACTGTTAGAAAATGTTTGGAATATGAACCCGGAAGTTGAAACAAGAACCGTTGATAATTTTATTGCACGACTCAGAAAATATTTTGAAGATGATCCATCAAATCCCAAATACATTATAAGTGTTAGAAGTGCCGGATATATGTTTCAAACTTAGCTTCTATTAAAATATTTTTTCTGCCTATTGTTATTATACTCTGAATAAATAATATTTACAAAAAAACTTCAGGAGAATAAAACAGGAATTGAACAAACAAACGCCTCAGCTTAAACGCATACTTGGTTTATCTGATCTCTCCTTCTTTTTAATTGCAGCTTTAGTGAATTTAAATAGTGTTCCGGTTGTTGCAAATGCTGGTCCGGTTGCATTAGTGTTATGGGTTGCGGGATTTTTTCTTTTTTTCATTCCCCAAGCAATTGCTGTTCTAGAGTTTTCAAAAAGAGCACCGCAAGAAGGTGGAATATATGTTTGGAATAAAAAAGCATGGGGGGATTTTCACGGTTTTGTTTCCGGATGGGCTTATTGGGTTAATAACATTTTTTATGTGCCCACTCTCCTTTTTTATATCATAGGATTTATTCTCTACATTGGAGGAAGTAAAACGGCCTCCCTTGCAACAAACCCATTCTTTATGATGGGTGTTTCTCTTGCATTGTTGTGGATTATTACATATCTAAACATTCGTGGATTTGGAGTTGGAAAATGGATTCAAAACCTTGGAGCATCCGGAACTTTTATTACAGCAATTACAATACTGGTTATTGGAATTATTACTGCTTTTACACGCGGGGCATCAAATGATATTTCAATCTCTGCAATCATTCCTTCTTTAGGCAATTGGCAATTCCTTGCTCTGCTTAGTATTGTATGTTTAAACTATGTTGGATTGGAACTTGGGTCTGTTATCTCTGATGAAATTAAGAAACCAGAAAAAAATATTCCGCGCGCTGTTATGATTGCGGGGGCATCTACAGTATTGTTGTTTCTTGTTGTTACTTCATCACTGCTTATTGCAATACCTTATAAAGAGATTGGAATTATAGAGGGAATTTTACAAGGCATTGAGCGTGCCGCAAGTGCAGTTGGTTTTGGATGGATTGTTTTTCCAATGGCAATGCTTATGATAATGAATGCTGCAGGCAATACTTCTGCCTGGCTTTCAGGTGCAGCAAGAATACCGTATGTCATTGGAATAGACAAATATCTTCCTTCATCACTGGGCACTGTTCACCCCAAGTACAATACACCTCATGTTGCTTTAATAGTGCAAGGAGTTGCATCAAGCTTTGTAATTATTATTGCAGCAATTGGTTCCTCTGTTGGAGATATGTATTTGTTTCTGCTTCAAACAACTGTTGTGCTACAACTTATACCATATGTTTATATGTTTGCAGCATTAATAAAGGTACGAACAACCTATGGAAATGATAATGCTTTCTTTAAAAACAAAATTGTAACTTTACTTGCTGGGTTCATCGGGGGTGGAATGACAATCTTTGGAATTGCATTTGCATTTGTCCCTACAGAGAATGTTTCATCAATTTTTATTTATGAGATAAAACTAGTTTTAAGTTGTGTCGGGTTTATTGTACCTGCCATAATTTTTTACTATTTAAATAATAGAAAAGTAAAACTAAAAGAAGCTGCTGAAATAGTTGTTAGAAAGTAAAAGAAAATATGAATAGATTGATTCCTATTAATTCAATGAACGATATCTCGCCAGAGTATAAATACACACCAATCGGGTTACTGCTGGAATACCACAACCTAAATCGTGAATTTGAAAATTACACAGATGCACAATTGCTTGTCGGAATGTGTATGGATAACCGTAAACATCTGCATATGCCCGATAATTTTGCATATATAATCCGATCTGGGGGAGCAAATCTTCGTTATAGTGAATTTAAGGTTTCTTTTGCTTTATCTGTGGGTAACGTAAAACACATCGCACTTCTTGCACATAGCAATTGCGGAATGGTTAATCTGGCTTCAAACAAAAGTATATTTATAGAAAAACTTTCTGAAAATGCCGGATGGACTAAGGAGCAATCTGAGGAACACTTTAACAATTATGCACCAATGTTTGAAATTAACAACGAAATAGATTTTATCCTTAGCGAAACTCAGAGACTACGCCAACGTTATCCCAAAATAACTATTGCTCCATTATATTATAAGGTTGAGGATAATCTGCTTTACTTAATTAAAGAAGATTAGTTTATTTCAAATAAATCATTTTCTTAGTTTGAATAAAACTCTGTCCCGAACCCGATTCGGGATCGAAGACTTTTAATTGATAAAAGTAAATTCCTGATGCCAAAATGTTCATTGTACATTGCACACTGTATATTCCAGCAGGTTTGTATTCATCAATCAGTGTGGCCACTTCATTACCTAGCACATCATAAACCTTCAAAGTATGCCAACCACCTGCTGACGATTGCCAACTGATTGTTGTACTCGGGTTAAATGGATTAGGATAGTTTTGTCCAAGATAAAAAGTTTCAGTCTCTGAATTATTTTCATTTATTTCAACACTTACAATTCCACCACCATTACTAGTAGCCATTATTAAGCCATAGTCACCGCTAACCCATCCATTGTTTAAATCAAGAAAACAAACAGAGCTTACATCATACCATGTGCGGGTAAGTTGTTGATGCCAGGAATTTCCACCATCTGTTGTACGCAGAATTGTGCCGTTCCTTCCTGTAACCCAACCGTTGTTATGGTCTATAAAATCAACAGAGTGAATAGCAGATGGATTGTATTTGTGAAGACCAGTTCTCACCGCATCAATTTTGGAAATTGTTGCGATGCCCACAGCCCAGCCATTTTCGGAATCAATAAAATCGATACCAGAAAATCTTGCCGTGGTACTGTTGTCTGCTGATTAGATATTACCACCATCATTGTCTCATTTGAACCCCGAATCCTGCAATCCAACCCTCGTTCGTTACAAATTTAACTGCATAATAAGAAATAGGATAGGTTCCCGGATTTTGTAAAGTCCAATCAACCAGCATTGGTTGTATGAAAAATTTCCGAATATCTTCGTGCGGCCCATCAATTGACCATCTACACCGTCTACCGCATAAAATTTGTTCCAAGTCTAACACGATGCCAGTAATTACCACCAGTAAGAGTTTGCATTACAATTCCATCAGATCCACAGCCCAAGCAGTTTTCCGATTAATACAATCTACTGATGTAAGTAAAACGGGATACTCGGGCTTGTTCTTCCAAATATGTTCCTGCGTATTGTGTGTGCAGAATAATTCCACTATCACCAACTGCCCAGCCATGGGTAAAATCAGTAAACTTAAGTGCAAACATCCATACTCTTGGTCATGGTTTTCCACATTCCAAGGAAATCCATTATTAGTTGTATTAACTAGAATACCAAGTTCCCCCTCTAAACCAAATACGTTGTTCTACATCAATTGCCATTCCCCATAATCTGTGCCGGTTAGCGGAGTAAACTGAGCTATTACCAGAATTAAAACCATAGTCCATGTCCGCTTTAAAGATTCTGTCATCATCATAAGTATTTTGCACCCAGAAAATTTTTCTGTTTATAAGCATCGAAGCTCAATCTCATTAGTCCCAATAAGCTCGGTAATAACATCTTCCTGATTTGTTCCATCAATATTACAGCGAATATTATTTCCAAGATCTCAGATAGAGAATCAGACCAAGCTCGCATACATTTTTTGAGGTGTCCAAGTCAATCCCCGATTGCTGTTTGGACTATTGTTGCATTGAAACCAACCGCCCAGCCAATAGCCGGAGTTACAAAACATATTTCATTAATAGGAACTGCTACACCTGAATTTTGAGATTGCCAATTTGTACCACCATTCGTGGTTTTAAGAATTGTGCCAGCAGTTCCTGTAGCCCAGCCAATGTTGTTATCGTAAAAATAATATCGTAGAGTTGCAGTTGTATTGCTGGTGTGAATATATTTGAAAAGCCACCGTTGCGGGTATGGAAATTAAACCTTGTGTCCGGCTATCCAGCCAATATTACAATTAATAAAGCATACTGCGTAAAGAGGATCAGTTCCGTAAAATTGCTGATCCCATGAATTACCTCCATCGAGTGTATAAATTATGGTTCCCTGGTTACCTACAGCAATGCCATTCATAGAATCCGGGAAGCATACATCATGCAATTCATTGGGTTGCGGATAAGGATTTTGCCAGCGCCAGCCGCTTTGCGCAAATATCTGTGATGTTAATAGAAATGTGGTGACTATAAATGAAAATATATATTTCATTTTCTTATCTCCTGTAAGATTTACGGGACAAGAAATGCAGTACAACAGTTTTCTTAAAGCATAAAGCACACCTCTTAATATGGTTATAATCTTCTATTTATTTAACTAAAATCATCTTTTGGGACTGAGTAAATTCTCCAGCTTTTAATTGATAGAAATAAACCCCGCTGGATAAATTATTTGCATTAAATTCTATTTCGTATTCACCGGTAGGTTAATATTCATTAACCAGCGTCGTTACTTCTCGACCAAGAACATCATAGACTTTTAATGTTACCCTAGACCCTTCGACTCCCCTCAGGGTGACATTTGGGATGGTATACTTAATGGTTGTGCTTGGATTAAAGGGGTTAGGATAGTTTTGATATAGTTCAAAAGTGTTTACTATTACGGTCGGGTTTTCGTTTACCTCGGTTACATCACCCGGTGTAAATGCATAAATTTTATTGCTTCGTATAACAATTGCTGTTTTACCACCTGCCAATGAAGACGGAGAAACCAGAGAGCCTTCAGGAACAAGTTCATAATATGTATCATCATAAGCAGAGTATCCCCAATACCTTGCGTTGGAAACACTAAATCCAATAGCAATCTCGTCTCCAACCTGATAACCGTTTATCTGCTGGACAGTTCCTTGAGTTGTCCAGTTCTTTGTTATCCCGCTGTAGGCCGTTAATTGCATATCGCCGCTTTTTGTAAATATTATATTGTTACCGATACCGCTTGGATTAATTTGGAAATTCTTTTCATAGATCTGGCGGTGCTTGCATCAAAAACAACCGAAGTTGACCCGATAAGAATAACCATTAAATAATTTTTTGCGTGTATTGTACCATACTGTTCGGAAGATGAATAGATAACGACAGAATCATTTTCTTCAGAATAAAAAATAACTTCATTATTTGGACCGCCAACTACAGTTCCATAAACTTTTGAAGTTGCTATTGGAGTAACGTTTCCCTTGTGAGCTTCAATAGTTTGTAGATTGTTGGTGTTTCCATTAAAGAAAAACGCTTGCATTATGTCAGAAGTATTATCAATCCTGTAGATAACGCAATAGTTTTCTGATGCAGCAGCGCCGGAAAAATAAATATCATTGCTTGGCGGGTAATATTTATTTCTAGATTCTCCTGTGGCAAAGTTATGAAACCATAAATTATGGTTGCCAATGCCAACAGCAACTGTTCCACCACAAATAAAGGCAACGTTGCTGGGAGTTGCAAAAAGTCCAGGTATCTCTCCGATATGTGTTCCCGTTGTTCCATAAAACTTCCAGATCCCGACAGAATAGTCGGTTCCGCAATAATACTGAGCTATTGAAAAACTACCGCCTCTTCTCCATTCAGCAGGACATGAGCAATCAACCGGGTCACAATTGAAAAAGAGGGAATACCAATTACCAGTTTTTGTTGAGTAACTCTTTACACGGTATTCCCTGTTTAATTGATTGCCGGTTGCATAACCACAGGTATAAACGTAGATATCTTTAAGATCAAAACTGAGGGGACTAATGGAGGAAGCAAAATTTAAAACCTCAAATGTGGCTGGAAATGTAACTGATGCAAATTGATTAGTAGTTGCAGAATAGCCGATATACCAGTGTTCATTAACACCATTACTATACCAGGCAACATATCCGCCATTCATAGGATCATCCGGATAATGATACCATCCACCCTGGTCCAATTCCGCAAAGGAATGTGTAACTAAACTATATGCAATATTTTTAGCAAAGTCATTACCATTCCTGCCTAAAATTGCTCCGGCGTAATTATCTGCCGCCCAAAACTTATGATAGGTTCCGGCATTAGTAACAATGCCGTAATTATAAATTCGCCATTCAGCCAGCTCAGCGTCGAAGACATAAAATATATTGGCGTTTGTAATAAAGTAAGCCAGCTTCTCACCGCACCCATAACCCTTGTGGATAGAAACTCCATTGGGATCAATAACGGTTCCCTGATATTTCACAGTATCCCACTGAGAGAGAATGGAGCTATAAGCAACTAAATATTCATTACTATATGCAAAAACAGTATTACCTGCACCAAGTACTTTTTGAAAATTTTGCTGTGAGCCAAGATTAGCTTCTGTCCAGCTATTTATTCTAATATCAAAAAAGTAAACAATATCGGAGCTGGATTTGGTGAATATTAAGACATCATCTCCTCTGTCGGCAAGATAAGATCCAGTCATTGATTGCGGTAAACTTTGCTCTATCCAGCCAGGCTGCTGCTGTGCGAATATTAAGTCAGTAGATTGAAGAAATGTGTTTGTTAAAAAAAGAATAACAAACGATAAGAGCGTAAATATATTTTTCACTTTCTCATCTCCTGTAAATTTTACGGGACAAGAAATGCAGTACAACAATTTTTAAAACACAATAGCCCACCAGTTAAAGATGGGCTACGTTAGTCGTTTTATTTATTTAAGTAAAATCATTTTTTTGTTATTTATATAGTTTCCAGCTTTAAGTTGATAGAAATATACTCCACTTGAAAGTTTTACGCATTAAATTCCATCTCATAATTGCCAGCAGGTTTTTATTCATCAACCAGTGTTGCAACTTCATTACCCAGAACATCATATACCCTTAATAAAACGTTAAGATTTCTCTCTTCGTTCGAAATGACGCTGGGTATTGAGTACTTAATTTTTGTGCTTGGGTTAAAGGGGTTTGGATAGTTTTGTTCCAGTGAAAAGTTTTTTAGATCAAATTTAATTTCTTCTACATCTGTAACTGTGGATGTTGTAGTTTTAAACATAGATTTTCCACCAGTACCCGCGTATAGATAATCTTCAGAATCAACAGCGAGCGCATTGATATTTATCGATGTTGGTAATCCACTATTAATAAGCTCCAATGTTTCTCCATAATCCATAGATCGATACACGCCCTGATCCATAACTATTTGTTCCTAAGAATATATGTCCAAGTGAGTTTTCTGCAAATGAGTATATATATCCTACCACAGGAATAGTGGTCCATAGTTTGTCCGTTATCTGTTGACTTGACATCTTTTGTGTAAATGTAATCATTTTTGGCAATAAAAAATTCATAGACTGGAAAAGTAGCCGCTTGTATCCATATTGTATCGGTAGCAGGTAAACGCCACAGACCTTGGTTTCCTCCTGATACAAAAACATCTCCAAGAGAATTTATGGCAACTTCCACCGGAATAATAGGTAGATTGTAATTAATATCTGTCCAGCTAACCCCATCGTCGGTCGACATACTGCAGATATAATGATAACCCGAAGCTGTGGCAATAATCTCACCATTGGGACCTATAGCCAAACCATTGATTGCTATACCGGTTGGAAAATTATCTACTCTTACCCAGTTCTCACCATTATCAGTTGATCGAAATACAGTTCCATCCTGGCTGTCATTTGTTCCGGCAAATAAATACCTGTTATCTTTTACTACCAATGCTCTAATATCAAAATTAACAAAGCCATTATTTATTGTCTGCCAGTTCTGTCCTCCATCAGTAGAACGGTTGACTCCATAAACACCTGCAAAAATATCGTCGTTAGAATTTATGACTATATGATTTACACCGCAGATATTGAGTCCAACCGAATACCAGCTTGCACAATTGTCGACTGATTTATAAATAGCATAATCACATCCTACAAAAAAATTACCAGAATTATTTTTAGTAACAACTCTTACGATTTTTCTGCCAAGATTGTTATTCATTTCTATCCAGTTGTCGCCATTATCAGTGGATTTTAAAACTCCATTTCCCCAGGTTGGAAAATAAATGTCTCCGTTTGTATCAAAGTACATAGTTGAAGCAAATCTTATTGAAACAGTTTGGGGGTAGACATATGTCCAGCTATCACCGTTATTTGTAGAACGTAATATACCAGCATTCTCCCAACACCCTGCAAAGATATAACCATTTGGTGCAACGGCGACTGTTCGTGTACCTCCACCGGTTGGCAGCTGTGTCCAGTTCGTACCATCATCAGTTGATCTGTAAACCGCATAAGATGTTCCGGCAAAAACATGCCCGCTGTCATTAAATGCCACGGCTTCAGTTTGGGAACCAATCATTCCATACTGACTCCAGGTATCTCCATTGTCAGTTGATTTATAAATTCCATTTCCAGTTCCAACATAAATATTCTCGTTAGCGTCAAATGCAATACATATAACACTTGATCCAGGGTTCAAATTATTTAAAGTCTCCCAGCTAGAACCACCATCAGTAGAACGGCAAAGAGCAACAGTATTATGAGCCCCGCCTATGAATAGGTGGCCAGAGGAATTAATATTAAGAGGATGAAAACCACCATTATCACTCGGTGTTAATCCATTCATTATTGAAAACCAGGTTTCCCCACCATCGGTAGATTTAAACGGGCCTGCACTACCAATAGTGTTTGCATAAATATTTTCATCGTTGTTATGAACAATAGAGTAAATGCCACCTCCGTGTGGCCCACTTAGCTGTTCCCATTGAATTGTTTGTGAAAAGGTAAGTGAAGTGAAAAAGAAAACGATAAGAAAAGTCTGTATAGAAGTTTTCATAAAAGTCTCCTTAATAGATAAACGTTATTTTATAATCATTACATTTTTTGTTAACGAAGCAATATCATTTTTTTAGTTTTAATAAAATCTCCAGCTTTAATTTGATAGAAATAAACACCGCTTGAAAGTTTTGATGCATTAAATTCTATCTCATAATTGCCAGCAGGTTTTTCTTCATTTACCAGTGTTGCAACTTCATTACCCAGAATATCATATACCCTTAATAAAACGTTAAGACTTCTCTCTTCGTTCGAAATGACGCTGGGTATTGAGTACTTAATTTTGGTGCTTGGGTTAAAGGGGTTTGGATAGTTTTGTAACATATCAAAACTCATTACAATATCCGACTCCTCATCAATATCAGAGACCTCCCCAA
The DNA here is from genome assembly GCA_963706055.1 of uncultured Ignavibacteriales bacterium. Taxonomy (GTDB): domain Bacteria; phylum Bacteroidota; class Ignavibacteria; order Ignavibacteriales; family Ignavibacteriaceae; genus IGN3. The sequence goes on from CAVPND010000039.1 coordinate 57,304, forward strand.
GGAATCCATTTGAATTTACCATCTGTGTGTAGATATCATAAGCTGAAATAAAATCATTCCGCTTATCGCCCCAGGTGATAATTGCACCACCGGAACCATTGGGTACAATAGTCGGAGTATTTTGATCTTTCACGGCAGTGGATATTGCAACTCCATCTGTTGTCCATTGCACTACCCGGGACGCATTAATTTTTTGTGCATAGATGTCACCAAAGACTCCCCGGCCCGCTTATCGCCCCAGGTAATTATTGCGCCACCAGATCCATCACTTATTATTTTTGGCACAACTTGATACTCTGCTGCCTGGCAAATGGGAACTCCATTCTGTGCCCATTGCACCGTACCTGATGCATTGATTTTTTGTGCATAAATATCAAAGCCTAGACTACCTTCTCGCAAATCCTCCCAGGCAATGATGGCACCACCGGAATCATCACTTGCAATGGTTGGAGCAACACCCCCCCCAAATTGTATTGAGCGGATTGAAACTCCGTTTGTAGGCCATTGTACATTACCATTTGCATCAATTTGCTGGCAATAAATATGGTTAGAAACAGTATCGCGATTATCCACCCAGGCAATGATGGCACCACCGGCACCATCGCTTGTGCTTGTTGGTAATCCACTGCTGTATGCATTGCATATCAGAACTCCGTCTTCAGTCCATAGCACTTGACCTAATGACTAATTTTTTGCACATAAATATCAGGATCGTTGTTGTTAATACGTGTATCCACCCAGGCAATGATGGCACCGCCGGCATCATCACTTACAAGGCTCAAGAACTGTTCTGCGCCAGTTGGATTTCCTAATCAAACTCTGTTAGCAGCCCATTGAACAATACCGGATGAGTTAATCTTTTGAACATAGATATTAAAGCTGGCACCACCACCCCGCCAATCATTCCAGGCAATAATTGCACCGCCTGAACCATCACTTATGATGATTGGCCGAAATTGGTATTCAGGTGTATTGCATATTGGGATACCATTTGCTGTCCACTGCACAACTCCGGATGCATCAATTCTTTGAGCAAAAATGTCACTAACGAGACTAACATCCCGTTTATCATCCCAGACAATTATGGCCCCACCAGAACCATCGCTTGCAATAGCCGGAAGAGATTGATTTCTTATGGTATCGCATATCGTAACTCCATCTGTAGTCCATTGTACAATGCCGGATGAATTGATTCTTCTCTGAGCATATATATTTGCATCAGTATTGGAATTCCGATAATCATCCCAGGTAATTATGGCACCACCGAACCCGTCACTTACGATTTTGGGATACAATTGATCCAATGGAGCAGTACAAACAGGATTGTTTACTGTTGGGTCGGTTGACCATTGTGATTGGATAGGTGATATATATATGAACAGCAAAAGTATTATAGAAAAAAAACCGGGTAGTTTCATGCAATTATCTCCAATAAATTTCACGTTACAAGATTTTACGAGTTGGCAATTTTAATAAGCGCAACCCTCTAACCGTTTACTGGCTGCGCTTATTACTAATTAATTATCTTAATAAAATCATTTTCTTAGTATTTACATAGTTTCCGGCTTCCATTCTAAACAAATAAATTCCAGACGAATATCCATTTGCATTGAATGATCTCTGATACCAGCCCGCATCCATTTCTTCATTTACCAGCGTAACTATTTCACTGCCAAGTATATCATAGATTTTTATAACGACATTGTTTTTTTCCGGCACAGCAAATTTTATTTTGGTTGACGGATTAAATGGATTTGGATAATTCTGCTCTAATTTAAATACAGTAGGGATTATAGTTTGATCGTCTTCCACGCTGTAAGTGTCTGCTGTTGATAAACATACCAAAAGCCTATCTGATGTTGGTTTGCTGCACTGACAGATTTCCCAATAAATGATTCACCTACAGTGCTGTTTAAAATGTAATTGGCATTAGATGTTTTATTACCACCACTACCAATTACACTGCTGCTTATTTGATATTGCGAAAATGCAGTGCTTATTAAAAGCACAAACAAAATCACAATACTATTTATTTTAATTTTCATTCTATATTCCTTATTCATTTATGTTTAAATCAAAACTCTTTAAGGATTAGCGGCAGTGGCTCGCCTCCCAGTCACCGCCGCTTAGTTATTCTTCTCACACAGAAGAACAATTATTTTTTCTTTCGATCAACTTGATTGTGCTCATAATCTACACCCATTGTTTCAGGTACACCATAAGCATCAGGATGTAGATATTTACCAATATCTTCTGGTCTTTTATTCTCTTCAACGGGTATTCTATTCTTTTCGGCAAACTTATCGTGTCTTATTCCGGTTACTTGCCAGGATACTTTTACATTTGGTTTATCAGTTTTAATTGCAAATTGATTGTTCTGAATTTCTTGAGAAACGATCGCCTGTGCAAATTCTCCAATTACGGTTAACTGATATCTGAAATCCTGATTAAGGGCTTGAAACCAATCGGGCATTGTGATAGTTGCATTTCCGGATGCATCTGTTACCACGTTTCCGTTATAAATGTTCATCATATCCGGTGATTCTACAAACGAATGATAAAGATTTTTATTTGTCGGATCTAATGGATGATCTATCTTGAATGAACCTGCGCCTTTACTAATCGTACCTGTTACATTAACATCACCACTAAAATAGCCAGCCCATCTTGTAGCGCCATCGAAAGCTAAACCAAATACGCCTATTCTGGTGCCAACAGCACCCCCTGAAGAATATCCATAAACGCCATAAGTACTACCAGTAAAAGTTCCTCCATTTGACCTACCATGAACTCCTTCGTATCCTCCTACAAAAGAACCTCCAATTCCAAAGCCATCTGCTGGTGCGGATTCACTATAGACTCCAAAAGCATCCAAAGGAGTTGTGCCAACGTATTTTACTTGAAAAACACGATTTGCATCTGGAGATTGAACATCAAGTGGAGAGGATGGGGATTCTGTTCCAACGCCTATATTTCCTTCCCGATCAAATGTCATCAAATTTTTTATAGGTGAATAACCGTTATCTCCCGCAGTATTTATTCTAAACTTTTGCCCATAGACTTCAAAAAACCAGCCCTTAAGACCAACTGGTTCTGACCCTTCGAGAAATGACAAACCAAGTCCACCATTAGATCTTGATAACTGCAGCCCAAGTCCACCTACAGGCTCGGTATTTATTGAAAGCGCATAGTTAGGGGAGCTATTATTTATTCCAATCTTATTTGAGTTTTGATATAAGATTGAGTTACCAAGATTTGTGCTGTTTGTAAATAATGGTAAGTAGTTTGCCGTCCCTGTTCCGCCAATGGTTCCTCCTCCACCGCCGGTTGAAGAGATTGTTAAATTATTTCCACTTGGTGTTATTGTAACATTACTTCCGGCAACTAAATTTACATTGTCCTTTAATCCATTTACACTTTTTACTACTTCATTATCAGCTATTTTTGTTGATGTAATGCTTCCATCTGGAACATTTAAACTGTAAATACTATAAGGAACTGATGTTAACGCGATACGAGGTGTAAGTTCTGATCCTGCTGCAACGGTAATACCAAGCCAGGCGGCTGCATTAAATGTTGCTTGTGGTATCGGGTTTACGCTTCCCAACTGCGTGTTAACAATACCACTTACAACTGTTATTAACTTAGTTTCTGACCAGATTGATGTACCGCCAGATTCAACATCATATAATTTAAATGTTAAATTATAATCACCGTTTGGCACTAAAACACCACCCGCATCTTTTATAATGCCTTGATAGTTTATTGTTTCAGGTATGCCTTGTGCAAATATATTTGATGTCAGAGACAACAAAATAATTATGGCGAAAAGTAAACTAAGTTTTTTCATGTTATTTTCTTCCTATAAGAAATTGATGAATAATTTGACTCTATTAAATTCTTTTATGGGCTGTTCGCTTCATTAATTTAATTGTTTTACTTTTTGTGTTCTTTATCTATCCTGTTGTTTTCATAATCTACACCCATTGTTTCACTTACACCGTAAGCATCGGGATGAAGATATTTACCAATATCTTCCGGTCTTTTATTCTCTTCAACGGGTATTCTATTCTTTTCGGCAAACTTATCGTGTCTTATTCCGGTTACTTGCCAGGAAACTTCTATGTTTGGTTTATCTGTTCTGATAATAAATTGATTGTTCTGGATTTTTTGTGAAACAATAGCCTGTGCAAATTCTCCAATTACGGTTAACTGATATCTGAAATCCTGATTAAGGGCTTGAAACCAATCGGGCATTGTAATGGTTGCATAACCAGAGCCATCTGTTATAACATTGCCGTTATATATGTTCATCATATCCGGTGATTCTACAAAGGAGTGATAAAGATTTTTATTTGTTGGATCTAAGGGATGATCTATCTTAAAAGAACCGCCACCTTTGCTAATAGTGCCCGTTACATTTACATTCCCTTGAAAATAGCCCGCCCAGGCCGTTGTACCCCCAGTACCTATTCCATAGATACCTACGTTAGTGCCTGTGCCTCCCGTAGCTTCACCATACACACCATTGTTATGACCAGCACCCCCCTGAGTTATAATTCCCTGAACCCCGCTATAGTAGGATGTCCCGGTTGGTTGTACAACGCCACGAACACCAACAAAACCACCTTGAAAATATCCACCATAGCCATAATAGTCGGCGGGGACAGATTTTCCATAAACACCAATAGCGTCATATTGCCCTGCTCCTAAATATTCTCCAACTATAACTTTTGCAGATCCACTAAGAGTATCTGATGTAAAATATCCCGCAGTTCCTCTGTTTGTTACAACGTGTAATGGATAGGAAGGAAGAAACGCAGCGCCTATACCAACATTGCCGTTATCAAATATTGAGATGCCACTCGATGGAGCCGCTGGAGATGATCCCGTAAATAATTGAATTCCAAAATTATTAAAAATTAAATCTCTACGGTTTCCATTTTGTGCAAACGAAATAATACCTGGGTTATTACCTGGTGTACTTAAGTTGATTTGTCCGGTTGGTAAATCAAATTGTGCAAGTCCGTTTATGTGTAGTTTTTGCTGCGGATTGATTGTACCAATTCCTATATTTCCATTAGCCGTTTGATAAATGTTAGAATTACCCAATATGGTGCTACTTGTAAAAAGCGGTAAATAATTCGCACTTCCACTTCCACCAATAGTTCCTCCTCCGCCACCGGTTGAGGAAATAGTTAAATTATTTCCGCTTGGTGTTATTGTAACATTACTTCCGGCAACCAGATTAACATTGTCTTTTAACCCATTTACGCTTTTTACTACTTCATCATCAGCAATTTTTGTTGATGTAATGCTTCCATCAGGAACATTTAAACTGTAAATACTATAAGGAACTGATGTTAATGCGATACGAGGTGTAAGTTCTGATCCTGCTGCAACGGTAATACCAAGCCAGGCGGCTGCATTAAATGTTGCTTGTGGTATCGGGTTTACGCTTCCCAACTGCGTGTTAACAATACCACTTACAACTGCTATCAACTTAGTTTCTGACCAGATTGATGTACCGCCAGACTCTACATTGTATAATTTAAACGTAAGATTATAGTCGCCGTTTGGTACCAAAACACCACCGGCATCTTTTAAAATTCCTTGATAGTTAATTGTTTCCGGTATGCCTTGCCCAATGATGCTTGATGTAAAAGTCATCAAAATAATTACAGCAAATAACAAAGTAAGTTTTTTCATTTTGGTTCCTGATAATTGTAAAAGTTATATGAAATTAATTTTTATTATAGCGCTAAGAACAAAGAAAGCAATAGTGCCATATAAAGGATCTTAAAAAAATCTTTCTTTACTCTCTTCAAGTCATATTTTATTATTTTTTCCATATTGCCTACCCATTTAAAAACAGATTAAAAAATATCAACATAAGCGCCACAGTTACTATAATTATTAAAGCATAAATGCTTATTTCAAGATGTTTTTCCCGTTTTTTTATTTGATTATCTGATTTCTCATCAATGCTAAATTCTTTTCTTCGGGGTTGTTTCATTTGCAAAACCTTCTGTAGAAATATTTGTTGTTTGATAAGAGAGTTTAATTTATGGGCAAAAGTAGTTTTTTTTAAGTGTGGCAAATTGCTTTTTTGATTCAATGTTTTGCTGTTTTAATTCAAAACGAAGAATATTAGTTGTGAGGTGTTAAGTGTTGATATTTTAAATTGGCATCGTCGCACAGACTTAAGGTCCGTTACAGAATTTTAATCGGCGTCATTTCGACCAAAGGGAGAAATCTTAAATGTTGTACAGTAAATAGATTTCTCAGTCGAAGACTCCTTCGAAATGACCCTTAAGGTTATGCAACCAGCCTTTGAGTCTGTTCTACATTTTTATTTGTTTGAACTCCGAAGGTGAGCAATTAAAATATTTTTGAAATGCTCTCGTAAATTGTGCGGGACTGCCAAAACCAACTTCATACGCAATTTGTGTTATGCTTAATTTATTTTCTTTAATCATTTGGGCGGCACGTTTTAGTTTGTAGTTTCTTATAAACTCTCCGGGTCCTTGATTTGTAATTGCCTGTAATTTTCTGTTTAGCTGGCTGCGGCTAACAAAAAGTTCTTGCGCAAGAGTATCGCTTGTAAACTTTTCATTCGATAGATTTTTTTCAACAGCGCTGTTTATTTTTTTTATCAGTTCCTTGTCTAAGGAGTTGGTTAAATGATTCTCTGCGGTTACAATTATTTCTTTGCTAAACTTTTCTTTAAGCTGCTTTCTTTGTGTAATCAGGTTTTTAATACGTATAGAAAGCTCTGTAAAGTTAAACGGTTTGGTTAAGTAATCATCTGCACCTGTTTCTAATCCTTCGTTCTTGCTTTGCTGTGTAGCTTTGGCTGTTAAAAGAATAACCGGAATGTGGCTTGTCTTCCAATCTGTTTTTATTTTTTTACAAAATTCAAAACCGTCCATCCCGGGCATCATAACATCACTTATGATTAAGTCCGGCAGGCTGTGTTGAATTATTTCAAGCCCGGCCTCGCCGTTTTCTGCAAGCAGAATATTGTAATCTTCTTTCAAGATATCATTAACATAATTGCGCACATCAGCAGTATCTTCAACAAAAAGAATTGACGGCTTTTCATTTTGTTTTTTAATATCATTTTCTTTTAAGTCTAATTTATCATTCAACACAATTGTGTCGTCATAAGAAATTTCATTTAAATAATCCTGCTGGTTTTCTAATTGTGCTCTTTTATTTTCGGTAAGTAGTGGGATTGTAAGTAAAAATTCCGTTCCTTCTCCTTCGTTACTGCTTACAATAATTTCCCATTTATGCAGCAACACTAATTCTTTAACAAGTGCCAAGCCAATTCCCGAACCTCCGGCAACTCTTTTTGATGAATCTTCCACCTGATAAAATCTATCAAATATTTTTGATTGCTGATCTTTTGGTATTCCAATGCCTGTATCGGCAATTGAAATTTTTGCAAAATCTAATTCGTTTTTATTCTCAATCGATAAATCAACATTAATTATGCCGCCAACTGGTGTAAACTTAAACGCATTGCTTAGCAAGTTGTTAATAATTTTTTCAAACTTGTCTTTGTCTATCAGCGCCGGGGCAAAATCTACAGCTGAATTAAAACTAAACTTAATATTGTTAAGCTCTGCCAAAGAAGTAAATGAAGCGGTAAATGATTTAAGCACTTTTACTAAATCCTGGGTTTCAGCTTTAAGCGGAATTGATTCTGCTTCAAGTTGTGAAAGTTCTAGCAACTGATCGATCAACTGTTGGAGTTTTTCAGTGTTGCGTAAAAGCAGATTATAGTATTGTGATTTGTTTTCCTTAATTTTCCCGCTGATTAATTCTTCAAGTGGACCTTTGATGAGCATTAAAGGTGTGCGAAACTCGTGCGATAGATTTGCAAAAAAACGTGATTTCATTTTTTCTATTTCACGAAAATGATAAGACTCAAGTTCGCGGTACTTTAATTCGTGCTGAAGTTTAGCTCTGTTTGATTGGAATTTTATAATTCCCCAAACACCAGCAACAAACACAACAAAGTATAAAAGAATTGCCCAACCAGTTTGCCACCATGGAGGTGTAATTGTTATTGCAATTGATTTTACATTATCGCACCATACACCATCACTATTGGTTGATCTTACTTTAAAGGTATATCTGCCGGGATTAAGATTTGTATAAGTTACAAACCGCCGCGATTCGCCATCTATCCATTCTTTATCAAACCCCTCCATTTGATACAAATATCTAATGGAATTAGTACTGTTATAATCAAGTGCAGAAAATTGAAATGAAAAAACGTTTTCTGTGTGTGATAACGTTATCTCATCGGTATAAAAAATATTTTTTGTTAGTGCTGCATCTGTTTCAACATTAACAGATTTATTAAATATTTGAAAGTCGGTTAAAACAACTGGCGGTTGAAAGTTTGATTGTGATATTTTATCCGGGCTGAAATAATTAAGCCCGGATGTGCTGCCCATTAAAATTAAATTGCTATTAAATCTTAGTGCAGCAATAAAATTAAAATCATTTCCAACAACACCATCGGCAGAAGAATAATTTGTAAACGTGTTTTTTTGTAAATCAAAAAATGAAATTCCGGAGCTTGTACCAAGCCATAAATTTCCGTTGTCATCTTCAACAATACTTTTTATAGAATTATCAGCAAGACCATTTTCAATTGTATAGAATGTTATTTTAATATCTGAGAAAGATTTCTTAAACCCCTCGTTATAATTATTTATTATTAATTTATTTAAACCATCATTAGTGCCAACCCAAAGTATGGTGGTGTTTTCATCAGCAGTATTGTCGTGTTTTGATTCCGCAATAGAATAAACACTGTTGCTGGTTAATCCAGAGGATTTATTTTGATCGTAATTTAATCGATAAAAAGTACCGCCGTTTTCTTCATCAAATAAATTTAATCCGCCGCCGTTAGTACCAATCCAAATTCGGTCTTCACTATCTTGATAAATTACCCAGACATCATCGTGGCTTAATGAAAATTGATCATTGGTTTTATGATTCCAATAATCAATTTTATTTGCAGATTCGTTTAATCTTGCAAGGCCAACACCCCAGTATCCAATCCAAATATTGCTTTTGTTATCAATCAAAATTGATTTAATAAAATCCCTGGAAGAGGATCTTATTAGGTCATCCATAGAGTTAATTTTCGATACTCTGTTGGTTTTATAGTTTAATCGAAACAGACCATGTCCATAAGTTCCTATCCAGAGATCGTCGGAAGACCCGGAAACTGCCAGAGACCAAATATTTTTTGCACTTAGATTTGGGTTACTATCAATTCTAAAATATTTATTTAAACTGTAAAGTCCGGTTTCAGTTCCAAACCATAACTCGCCATCTGAGGTTTGTGCTATTGCCTTTGTATTCAGTCTTCCTAATTCACCAATTCTAAAATTTTTTTCCTCAAAAGGCAGCAGGCTATTAAACTTTATATTTTTTTCTGAGAAGTAAGAAAGTCCGTTATGTGTAGCAACCCACAACACCCCGGATCGATCTTTAATAATATTGTTTAATTGATTACTGACTAAACTAAGCGGATTATCTTTATCGTTTAAAAATCTGTTAAAAATATTTTTGCTTACATTATATCTTAATAAACCCGCATATGAATTTATCCAGATAATTTTGTCATTATCAACAAGCTCTTCAAAAACAAATGCTGTTCCCGTTCCAAATTGTAGTTTATCCGGGTTCGGAATTTCAATTTGTTCGAACACTTTCGTTCGAGTATTTAATTTAGTCATTCCATTTGCTGTTCCAATCCATATTATATCCTTATTAAATCGAGATGGAGTGATCGCCCAGATTAAATTATTGGTTATGCCAATTTTATTGTTCTCATCATGAAAATAATGCTTGAATATATTGGGAAATTTTTGATTGTTGAATTTATTGAGACCATTGAACGTCCCTATCCACAGATTTCCAGCTTTATCTTCAGCGATAGAAGAAATATAATTGTTGCTTATAGTTGTAGAATCATTTGGGTTGTGATACCACCGAACTGATTTTCCTGTTGTGGGATTAAGTTTGTACACGCCGCTTCTATAAGTTCCGATCCAGATTGAATCCTTGCTGTCAATATAAATTGTGGTTATGGGATTTTCTTTTGTTATCTCAGATTTTATCTGCCAGTGAGTAAATTTATCAAGCACGGGATCGTAACAGTTTACAAAACCGTTTTTTGTACCCATCCAAATTTTTCCAAAGCGGTCCTCTGCAAGTGTCCAAACAGAATTGTCCGAAATAGAATTTTTGTCATTCGCATTATTTCTAAAAACTTTAAACTCATAGCCATCAAAACGATTTAACCCGTCATCAGTTGCAAACCACATAAAGCCAAGACGGTCTTGAAGCATATCATAAACATAATTATTAGAAAGTCCATCATCAGTTGTAAGTCGGTTAAATGGAACTGATTGAGCATTAGAATTGAATGAAAATGAAATCGCAATGATAAAACAGAAAGCAAAAAAAATATTTTTATTAATTATGTACTGCATACCGCTCTTTAAACAATAATTTTAAACAATGATCAAAACCAATTATTCAGAAATACTAAAAGTTTACAATTATAAAGAAGCACATTTTAATTAAACTTGCAAGTAAGGTTGTTATTCGGCGATAGTTAACCCCGGTCAATTAATGCAGGTGTGATTAAAATTTAAATCCAGTCTTTTTTAGTTCTTTGGTTTTTCTTAAGTTTAAGCATAAACAAAGGAGTTAAAAATGAGATCAGGTTACATTTTTTTGATTGTTGTCTTTGTTTTATTGTCATTCGATTTAATGGCTCAGTGGCCAACCAATCCCGCAGTTAATCTTACCGTTTGTGATACAACCGGTGAACAAGCACTTGCAAAAATTGGTTCTACTTCCGATGGAGGAACCTATATTGCATGGTTTGATAACAGAAACGGAAGTTATGCTGTTTATCTGCAGAGATTAGATCCGCTTGGTAATAAACTGTGGGCATCAAACGGATTGCTTGTTAGTAATAATCCGCAGTCTACTTCTCTTGTGGACTGGGATTTAATGGTTGATGATAATGATAATGCTATCGTTGCTTTTACTGATACGAGAAACAGCGGCAATCTTAATCCTTTTCTATATGCGATTTCTCCTAGTGGTAATTTTCTTTGGGGATCAAATGGCATTGATCTAAATCCAACAGCAAGTTTTCAGGCTAACCCAAAACTGGCACAAACAGATGACGGCAGTATTGTTGTTGCCTGGATAATTTCCGGAACAAGAAACCAGATTGGTTTACAAAAAATATCTCCGGCTGGTGCAAAGCTGTGGGGAACAAATCCTATCGTTCTTCAATCAGCAACGGAAGGATATAATTATCCTGATGTTGTTACCTCAGACAGCGGGGGGGTGATTGTATTTCACACAACTACTACAGGCAGTTTTCCCGCTCAAACGGTTAAGCTTCGAGCAAAGAAAGTCTCTTCATCCGGAACAGTTAGCTGGGATGTAAGCATTCAGAACTTAGGAAGAATTGCCGCATTTACTGTTCCTAAAGTTTACTCAGACAATAATAACGGCGGATTAATTTCCTGGCATGACGATAGAGATAACAATTCATTACAAAGTGCATTTGTGCAGAGAGTATCATCAAATGGTTCTCTTTATTTTCCTGTAGACGGTGCAGAAGCTTCGCTGCTGGCAAACAGACACAAGTTTAATCCGGTTGTTGCTTTTGATAACACTACAAATGAAACTTATATGTTCTGGATGGAAACAGAACCAAACCAAAATCAAAATGGAATAAGCGGACAAAAACTTTCCTTAAATGGAACAAGACAATGGACAGACAACGCAAAAATATTTAAAGATTTAAGTGCGCCAAGTACCGTTTCAATAAGTTCTTTAACCTCTGAAATGGGAAATGGAAGAGCTTACTTATTCTATCTTGAAGGAAATGCCGGCGGATTAAATGATAAGGTTGAAGGTTTCGCTTGTAATAGTGCGGGTGATTTTTTATGGACCGGTAATTTTACAATTCTCTCAAATGTTAACAGCGATAAACTTCAAATGGTTTCTACGGTTGATGTTTATAAAAACTGTAAACTTGCCTGGGGCGATGATCGTTTAGGAGCAAGAGGAATTTATGCGCAGGATATAAATCCTGATGGACAGCTTGGTAATTCCATTGTTCCTGTTGAACTTGTTTCTTTTTCTGCTAGTGCTGCAAATAGCACAGTTACCTTAGATTGGATAACTGCAACGGAACTTAATAACTCTGGATTTGAAATCGAACGAGCTGTCATTTCGAACGAAGTGAGAAATCTTAATTGGGAAAAAATTGGTTTTGTTAGCGGACACGGAACAACTTCAGAAACGCATTCATATTCATTTAAAGATGAAAATATTTCAAACGGAAAATATTCTTATCGTTTAAAGCAAATCGATTTTGATGGGACATTTTCATATTCAAATGAAGTTGAAGTTGATTTAAGTTTGCCTCAATCTTTTTCTTTAGAACAGAATTATCCAAATCCTTTTAATCCAGTGACTAAAATTAAATATACAATCCCGAATGTCACCCTGAGCGGAGTCGAAGGGTCTCGGGTGATTTTTAAAGTTTATGATATTCTTGGTAACGAAGTAGCAACACTTGTAAATGAAAACAAACCTGCGGGAAATTACGAAGTTACGTTTGATGCAAAAAATCTTTCAAGCGGAACTTACTTTTACAAACTTCAGGCTGAATCTTTTACTGAAACAAAGAAGATGGTGTTGATAAAATAGTTCTAAATTATCTAAGACCATTTTTAATTTAAGGCGATTCAATGAATCTCCTTTCTTATTATAACTTAAATTGTTTTTTTATCAGATGAGCTTTTTAATATTGATTGCTATTTGCTAATTGAATATTAAAAACCAAAAACATAATTTTCAAATGTCTTTATATATAGGATTTGCTTTACCTATAAACACACAACTTTCTTTTTCTATTTATCTCGTTTGGGTAGCACAGATACGCAACACTTTTAAAAAATTAAGAAATTAAAATCAGGATCAGCTAAATAGTTAATTATTGGTGATTCAAGTAAAGTAAAAGTTATATGCATAATCTGTAGGTGAATTAATGGAAAAATTAAATGAAAAATTCTTTTTGTATTCTTTCTGTTTTGCTTTAATTATTATTTCGATCATTCCAAATCTATTTAAATCTCTTTTTGTTCATCATTCAGGAAAATTTGAAGCTGTAGGAATTGGTTTTGCTTTAATTCTAATTATTGCAATTTATAAAAAATGGCAACATACGAGGCTTTTATTTAATATTATTTTTATAGGCACACTGCTAGTTGAGATTATAATCATTTCTATGTCAATAGAACCTTACTTATTACATTATGCTTTTTTAATGTTAGCTCAAATTGGTCTGCTTCTTATTTTTAATTTTTCAAATATTATTAAAAATCGAATTCATAGGTTTAGCGTATAATCAGTGTCTCTCTTTTGGTTTCCTTGGGACAAGGCCGACACCCGAAGGGAAAGGCACCATTTTAGTTCGGCGAATTTTTCTTAAAGGATCTTTATTAAAGGCGCAACGCCATTAGGCTTATTATGAAAACAAGTACTTATCTTCTCTTTGTATTCTTAATTATCAGCAGCTCAACATTTTCTTTACCTCAATCAAATTCTGACTTAGATAGCAGCAGTTTTACAAAATTATCAAGGTTTCGTTTATCTGTGGGTTATGTAAATCTTTTTGAAGAAGATGACGATATTAGTTTTAAGCATCCTTTTTTTAATTTAAGTTTTCGCTCCAGTAGTTTCGATCGATCTTCTTCTATGTTTAAAGTAAAGCTTGCTTTCGAAACAGGGATAAATGGGATACTAATTGCAGATAAATATTTTGGAAATCGGTTAAATTATAATTTTTACTTTCTTCCTTACGCAAAATTTGGACCAGACATAAGATTAGATAAAAATTTATTTTTAGCTGGTTGTGCTGGTTTAGCTTTAGCTTCATATGAAAGCAATTTTGCACCGTTACCCTTTATCGGGCTAAATGGTTTTTATTTGTACGAGTTAAATCACAAATTTTCAATTGAACTTGAAACAGGTATTCATACTTCTATTGGATTGCCTGTGTTTTTTTATGTGACTATTGGTATTTCTTTAATTTAATAACAAAGCCTATTTAGAGCATCAACACCGTTTTCACATAAAAATGGTTTATTGCACGTTGTAAGGCAGACTTAGATAAAGCTTACCAAGCTCATTCAATTGTCCAGGTGCTGGATTAAATAAATAAGTAAACTTGCTGTCCGGTAAAGCACCCCTTCCTATAAACCATGCATATCTAAAAACATCAGTGCGCATTTCGCAAATGTTAACCATTTCAACCATCTGTGCGGCTTGCTTCTGGTAAGAATTTATCTGGGGATTCCAGTTAGCCATTTCAGTAACCCATATTTGTTTTCCGTATTTCTGCAACCGATCTAATTGTGCAGAAAGTCCGTAATCATACCAGTGAAAAGCAAGATAATCTATTTTAGGTAGTCTTCCGCCGTTTGCGGCTTTGTACGCATCGTAAAAGGCATCAAGCCAAACAACAGGATCAGAATAGTTCGGCATAGTTCCCCATGTCATAGCGGGTCCAACTAAATAAACGGTTCTGTTTTGCGCTGCAAGTTCACTTACAACCTGCTCATATTTTATCCAGTCCGCCGCCGCCTGTACAGGTGTTCTGTTTGCCTGATCAGTTAAGTTGGGCTCATTCATCACAAGCAGGTATTTAACCTCGGGATGATTTAATATAAAATTCTTAACTGCCGTCATATCATTGGTGCTTGTGTTGCCGCCCCAGAGCATCGGGATAAACTCCATCTGGTAATCATCGTAATAATTTGCAGGCACAGTTGTGGTGTAATACCAGTTATACCACCAGCTAACACCACTCTTTAGTGTATCAAGATCAGGTGCATCTGTAAGATTATACGCAAGTCCGCGTTTACTGCTTTTCTTTATTGTGTCTTCATCGGGCGGATCGGAAGGGGAGGTTTCATTTCTGCCGCAGGATAAAATTAAAACCGCAAGTAATACAATAGCAATTAGTGATTTA
>CAVPND010000040.1:0-26260 GCA_963706055.1 uncultured Ignavibacteriales bacterium
TGTCCCCTCAGGAGATTAAATTTAATCAAAAGACTGAGGAGAAAAATGGAACTAAAACGCAGGGAACTAAACAGAAGACAAATCAAAAGCAGCGAGGGAGAGTTCATCTGGGAGTTAAAAAACTCATACGAACTTTCCCCGAAGCTGAGTGAGCAGATACTTCTAACGGCCAAAGAAAGTTTGCTGCGAGAGTATCAACTAAAGGAAGGACAAATAGAAGTAACAGTAATAGGAATAGAAGAGCGTTCGGCAAAACTAATTGAGAAGATGCAGAAGAAAAAAGTGAGGCTGACATAGGTAACGGGTGCGAAGATATCGAAGCACTAAAAGAATATGGGCGGATAGGCTTACGCGAGATAATGATACAACGGATAACCGAAGAAGCCATAGAACAAAGCGGAGTATAAAGTCAGTCAGATATAGTTTTGAATACAGGTCATAGTCAGATCGCAGTAGACAGATACATAAAACAATATGATCGGATAAAAAAGTTGATAAGAAAAAAGATGGATGTAGTTGCGATAAAAGAAATCACAGGAAGATCGATGAAAGTTGTAAGAGAATACATTAAATTATATAAGAACTTTAATCCTGAGAAATTGACAAACGACTAAAAAACCTCAGGGACCAAATGTCACTTTAGTAAATAAAAATGACAATGAAACGATAGCGATACCCAAATAGAACAATTTTATATTTTTTTAAACCGTATGCGTTCTTTGCCTAAATTTTAATATTTTATCCTAAGTATTATTCGTTCTCCTCTCATTACAGGTTCACTTTAATAAATTCATCTTTTCTTATGCAAAAAAGAGCAATCAAAATATTAGTTGCAGTTTTTTATCTGTCAGTTATAATTAATGCTCAGCAGGAGAATCTGAAATTTGAAAGAGTCACATCTGAAAAGGGTCCATCAACAGGCACAATCCAGTCTATACTTAAAGACAAACTGGGATTTATCTGGATAGGTACAAATGCTGGTTTACTCAGATACGATGGATATAACTTCAGAGAATATAAAAACAATCCCGCTGATTCAACTTCAATTTCCGGAAATCAGATATGGAGTATAATTCAGGATAGGTATGGCGATTTATGGATAGGGACTTCAGGAAAAGGACTAAATAAATATTTATATGAAGAAGACAGGTTTATTCGTTACAATCACAATCCAAATGATTCAACAAGTTTAAACAGCGATCTTGAAGTCACATGGCTGTTCGAAGACTCCGATGGTGTGATTTGGGTGGCATTATGGGAAGGCGGCTTTGATCAATATGACCGTGCTTCCGACAGTTTTATTCATTATAAGCATGATAGGAAGAATCCCAATTCACTTGTAAGCAACAGTGCTCATAGGATATTTGAAGATAATTATGGATTCCTGTGGATTGGAACATCGAGAGGTCTATCGAAATTTGATCGAACAAAAAAACAGTTCACATCATATAAAAATAATCCAAACGACCGGTTCAGTATTGCGGGTGATTATATCAACACAATTATACAGGATAGATCAGGAAATTTATGGATAGGCACTTTTGGAGGATTAAGCAGGTATGATTATAAAGAAGATAAGTTTTATAATTACCCGAAAAAAAATAATGATCCTTCCTCAATAAGCAGTAATGCAGTTAGTTCAATTTGTGAAGATCCGTTCGGCAACATCTGGGTAGGAACTGATGGAGGAGGTTTGAATTATTTAAATGTTGAATCAGGAATCTTTACCCGCTGCTTTTCTGATAATGGAGGTGATAATTATTTACCCGCTTCCACTATTCCATTTTTATATTTAGATGATGCTTCAATCCTCTGGATCGGTACGGTAGCAGCAGGTCTTTATAAAGTTGTTTATAATAAAAATAAGTTTTCACAGATAACTAAAATTTCATCGGATAAAAACAATTTAAATTATTCCGAAGTAAGCGCTATACTGGAAGATGATAATGATGAAGTCTGGATAGGGACTTATGGCAGTGGATTATACAAACAGAATATCAAATCAAAAAAAGTTACTCATTATAAATCCACAAAAAACTTAAACAGCCTCAGCAATGATTTTGTTTTGTCAGTTGCTAAGGATGCTGACCGGTTGTGGATTGGCACAGAGAACGGTTTAAATTTATTTGAGCCAGACAAAAACAAGTTCACCCGTTATCTTTTTTATTCAAATGATACCACAAGTATTTCGGGTAATAAAGTAACCAGCTTATTGAAAGACCGTAAAGGTAACCTTTGTGGATCGGTACTGATGGCGGTGGACTAAATATATTTAATCCGGAAAATAAAACATTTCAAAGACTGAGTATGCGTGAACAAAAACCGGTTTTCCCGAGTTCACACGTTTGGGCTTTATTTGAAGACAGCAAAGGCAATATTTGGATTGGTACCTGGGGACTTGGCGCAATTAAATATGACTACAACACAAATGAGCTTTACTCAATACAATACAAAATCGATAAATAAAGAATCTGTAATCCTGAATGTTGTAATTTCAATTACAGAAGATAATCTTTCTAATATCTGGCTCGGTACCTGGGGAAATGGTTTATATAAATTAAATTCAGCAACAAACGAAATCTCAGGATATGGAATATTAAATGGAATACCTCACGAAAATATTTATGCAATAATACCAGACGACCCAGGTAATTTGTGGATCAGCACAGGAAACGGTCTTACAAAGTTTAATACTTCAACAAATAAATGCCAGACTTATGATGAGGAAGACGGACTTCAATCACTTGAATTCAGAAGAGGTTCTTTTCATGAAGGAAAGAGCGGAAGATTTTATTTCGGCGGTGTTAAGGGATTGAATTATTTTTATCCGAATAAAATAACCGTCAATCTAAACAACCCCAATATTGTGTTTACATCTTTCAGATTATTTGACCTTGAACTACCGGCAGCAAGATTTGGCAATAATATTAATATGTTAAATCAAATAGAACTTTCCTATAACGAAAATTTTATTTCATTTGAATTTTCAGCGTTGGAATATACAAGTCCGCGAAAAAACCAATATGCGTATATGCTCGAAGGAATTGACGAAGACTGGCATTACTCGGAAAGCAGACGGTATGCAAGCTATCCTGATCTAAATCCCGGCGAGTATATTTTTCGTGTTAAGGCGTCAAACAGTGATGGCGTGTGGAATCACGAAGGCAGGTCTGTTAAGCTAATCATAGCTCCTCCTGTATGGTTGACGTGGTATGCATATGTTCTATACACTTTTATTTTTTTAGGAGCGTTATATTCTTTCCGCAGGTTCGAACTTAATAAAAGAAAGTTGAAAGAAGAAGCAAGAATAAGAATACAGAAAGAAGAAGCCGAATTGCGCGAAGCAAGGTTGAAAGCTGAATCAGCCGAACTGAAAACGATAGCAATGGAATCTGAAAAAGAAATTGAAAAACAACAAATGAGAAACCGTATAGCCGCTGATCTGCACGATGAAATCGGGAGTAATCTAAGTAGTATTTCCCTCTTAAGCACACTTACCAAGAAAAAGATAAATGAGGACGGAGAGGTTTTAAAAAATCTGAATGAAATAATATTAGCTGCAAAAACTTCGTCCGAATCAATGAGGGAAATTATATGGCTTATTAATCCAATGTCGGATCAACTGCAGAACCTTATAAGCAAAATGAAAGAAACGGCGAATGTTATGCTTGGAAATATTAATCATGAGATAATCGCAGAGGTATGTGCATCCGATGAAAAAATAAACCCGGAGATAAAAAGAAATATTTATCTCATCTATAAAGAATGTCTTAACAACATTATGAAGCATTCCAACGCAAACAATGCGAAGATATTAATTAAAAAAGTGGATAATGATTTTATCTTATCTGTTTCGGATGACGGGATTGGATTTGAGGAAAAAAATATAAAAGACGGAAATGGACTGAAAAACCTGAATATGCGTGCAGAACAAATTAATGCGGAGATAACAATTAATTCCATTTTAACAAAAGGAACGGAGATTACTCTTAAAATAAAAATTTAAATCATTCACGCCGGTCGCTTATTAATCTTATTGCAAAGTTCATTATCACCTAAATACGCTATTGATGCAATAAAGGATTATTATTAAATAAGGACAGATTATATTATCAATTGATATGACAGAAACCAAAAAAATTGAAATAGCAGTAGTTGAAGACAATAACCTCTTCAGGAAAACTCTTACTAAGTTTATCAACCAGAGCACCGAAATGAGGTGCAGACTTAGCTTTAGTTCCTGTGAAGATGCGCTAAAAGAATTCACTAACAAACAAAATGGAACCGAAGTAATTCTACTTGATATTGGGCTTCCCGGAATGAGCGGGGTGGAATGTATCAGTCATCTTAAAGAAAAGACAAACTCAAAAATAATTGTCCTTACAGTTCAGGATGATGACGAAAGTGTTTTTAATGCTATATGCAACGGAGCCTCAGGATATTTGCTTAAAGACTCTACATCGGAAAGTATTCTTGAATCAGTTAAAGAAGTTCTGAATGGTGGCGCACCTATGAACTCTTCTATCGCCGCAAAAGTTCTCAGGATGTTCAGAGATTTTATTCCTGTTAAGAATGAGTACAATTTGTCCCCGAGAGAAAAAGAAATTTTAAAATTATTAGTCGAAGGACTAAGTAAAAAACAAATTGCCGATAAATTATTTCTTAGTTATCATACTATTGTTTCGCACATCAGAAAGATCTATGAAAAGCTCGAAGTTCATTCGGGCAACAGTGCAGTGGCAAAAGCAATAAAAGAAAAGTTACTCTGACGTAAACATCTTTCCATAAGCAAATTTTCATTTGCTCTTCATTTCAATCTACTCTCTATTTATCAGAACCTCTTAAAAAATAACACATATATGTTATTGATAAAGCAAATCTAATAAATGAACTTTCAGTAAAATTTTTAAGCCACTTAGGAGATTCTAATATGAAAAGGTTTTTCTACTGCTGGGACTACTGGACGATTGGGTTTGGAGTAGGAGGGTATTTTTGATGAGGGGACTGAAAAATTTCCTTGCTTTGGGAAATTATAAGAGACAATATCTCATAATATTTTTTAGCACACTTGCCTTTCTCCTTAATACAGGTGGTTGCCAGTTTTTCCAAGATGTTAATTTCTCTTCACTTACTTCACCAGAAAGCGGTATTCTGGTCATTGGACGAAATGACACACTATATGGTAATATTAACACCCATGTTGGTTTTAGAGGCCCTAATTATTGCCAGGAATATGGATCACTTTACAATTCCTTCGAGGTTATTCGCCACGACTGGATAGGTATAGGGTACTCTGATGAAATAATAAATCAGTGTGTTATATACAGAAATTGGAAGATATGGCTCATCGAAGAAAAAAATCTAGTTCCTGGTTCGTATAATATTGAATTGGGGCGAAGCGATTTGGGGTTTGCCATCTTTCACCTGGATATACTTGAAGAGAATACATTTCTTATCAACGTCACTCCGGACACTGCAGAAATAAAGCAGGGGGTACCGCAATTACTCAATGTGCAGATTGTTCGCGCTCCAGGATTTTTAGAGCCGATAGAATTATCACTCAGACCTCAGGCTGGATTTATGGCATCATTTAATCCAAACCCGGTTCCAGGAGATGAATCCATTATGCAGCTAACTGCTGATGAGAGTGTTCCGCTGGAGTATATCGATCTATTTCTTGATGGAGAAAGTGAAGGGTTAAATTACGCACGCAAATTTACAGTTTACGTTAGACCGGCACACACTTTACGGCTTTCTCCACGAGTAGTCAGTCTCCCCATTGGAAATATTACAACAGTTAATGTAGATGTAACAAGCCCATTCCTCCCTGCAACTCTAAGTGTTGTTAATCCACCCGCAGGAGTATCATTTCAGTTTATGCCAAACCCAACTAATTCTACAAGCACTTTAACCATCACAGCAGGTGTTAATGCCCAGTTGGGTTTATATAAAGTTCCTGTAGTCGGCACATTTTCCAATGGGGGCACAGCAAGTGATACGCTCTCAATTACAATCACTGAAGCAGGTGATGGTTGGATACCGGTATTAGAGACTTCAAATTTGTATGCGATGGATATGGATGAAATCACACAAACTGGTATTGCCGTCGGATATGGGAACACTTACCGTTCAACAGATGCTGGCAAAACCTGGACGATGGGTGCACAAATCGAGCCCAACACGTATTATTATAGTGTTGATTTGCTTGGAGCAAGAGCAGTTGCTGTTTCATATAATGGTAAAGCTGCTCTAAGCTTAGATGGTGGGCAGACATGGACAGTAACCTTTAATGGCACATCGAAGATACTGTATGGTGTATCATTAAGCGATGCAGCAAATGGAATTGCGGTAGGTGGAGGGATAATTATTCGAACCAGTGATGGAGGAAGCACGTGGTCAATTGTTACCGGAGTCGGAGATCCATATCAATTTTTTGATGTTTCATACAGAGGCGGCTCTGCATTTGTAGTGGGGGCTAATGGAACAATATTCCGGGCAACAAATTACCAGGATAATTGGCAGCAGTTGAATAGTGGGACAACACGTGATCTCTGGGGTGTTTCATTTGCAAACGCAAGCACAGGCATGGTTGTGGGAGAAGGCGGAACTGTTCTATTTACATCTGATGGCGGCGCATCTTGGACACAAAGAAACAATCCAATTATTACCCGCATTGACAAAGTGTATATGTTGAATACAACCACAGCCACAATTGGCGGGTACGTTGGAAGGATATTTCAAACCACGGACGCTGGTCTAAACTGGACTCAAGATATCAACAGTTTAAACTTTGAGAGAGTTTCAGACATCCATCTTTTCAGTAATAACACAGGTATGTGTCTTGTGCGGAATGCTTATCAGGTTGAACTTGTAACCATCTTAAGGAGAGAATGAAGATAAATGATCTTAGATCTAAATTAGTTTTAAATGATTTTTAATATCAAAAAGGAGATTCTCTAATGAAACGTTTTTTCTACATTCTGTTTATTTCGACAACAATATTTTTTTCTTTTGGGTTCAGGGGGTGTGATAAATTCTTTTGCTATTTTCTTTGGGATCTAAATTACTATGCTTATGGTGGGGTAGGAAGTTTTTACGAACGAACTATAGTGGGAGATGATGGCGTTGTGGTTACATGCGTTGAGGATGACCAAGATTGCTTTTGTGGGGTTTCCGCCCTTTCAAATTTTGATCTGAGAGCCGTAGGTTCATTATATGGGAGCAATTTAAATTCAAATTTACAGGGATTTACGACTATGGTAATTATTGGAGACACTGGAACAGTTTTTTTCTCTCCGGATGGTGGAGTAAATTGGGAAGACAGAAGCATTCCGGGACTCACCAAAAATCTTTATGATTTAGATTTTTTTTCCGGATCGAGTGGGTTTCAGGTTGTTGTTTGTGGCGAAGGCGGCACTGTTTACACGTCAACCATTTCAGACAGCAGCTGGAACTGGCAGCAGATTAATACCATTACAACACAAAATCTAAATTCTGTGATATTAATAGCTAATTCATATTTTGTTGCAGTGGGTGAGAAAGGAACCATTATAAGATCTAGCGATGGAGGACAAACCTGGGAAGATAAAAGCGTCCCGGATACCAGCGCCCACTTTAACAAAGTTTTTAATGGAGATGAATCATTCGCAACTGGTAAAGCCTGGGCAGTTGCAGATAATGGAAAAATTTGGGTAACAGCAAATTATGGAATTTCGTGGAACCCACGGTTCAGCGGCGTTACTGATAATCTTTATGATGTAGCATTTAGAAACGAGTTTGAAGGTATTGTAGTAGGCGCAAATGGTGTTGTGAGATATACATCCAACGGCGGCGTAAGCTGGCTTGAAGATCCGTATTTCAGCGGATTAACCAACGACGATATCATTTCACTTGCGATAAAAGATGAAAATACAGCCACCGCATTAGTCAGAGGCACTACAACCGATGGAAGGGCAACAACAACGATGATTACCGTTTCATCTGAACCATTTGTTGCTGTGGATGACAACAATAATATTATACCTTCAGAATATTCTTTAGAGCAGAACTATCCTAATCCTTTTAACCCGAGCACAACTATACAGTTCTCAATTCCTGAACCATCATTTGTAACGCTGGAAATATTCAATGCACTTGGAGAAAAAATAACAACGCTTGTTTCTAAAGAGTTAAATGCGGGAAATCATAAATTTGAATGGAGCTCAACTATTCAGCCAGCAGGTATTTACTTTTATAAATTAAGCACAAACAGTTTTCAACAGACAAAGAAACTTGTTTTGCTGAAGTAATAATTAATATACGCGGGAGATTTAAAAAAATAAAACCCATTAACGGAGGTTCAATAATGAAACGTTTTTTCTACATTCTGTTTATATCAGTAACAGTATTTTTTTTCTTTGGATTCAGGGGCTGTGCATGGCTGATCGATTCTATTCCGGTTGTTATTAATTATCATGCAGCTAGAGTCTCGGGAAGTGAAATACACCAAATCGCCGTTGGTGACGCGGGAAAAGTTTTTACACAAACCGGTGGGCTTAATGAGCCTTGGATAGAAAGTTCAGGTAATCCACCTAAAGATTTAAATTATATAAGAATAACTTCAACAATGGCGGTGGCGGTTGGTGATTTAGGAACTGTACTTTGCTCAACAGATTGGGGATTAACCTGGGAATCCAGAAACATTCCTTCGTTGATCAACTTACATGGTTTTGATTTTCTTGATTACGGTCCGGGGGATGTGCAGGTGGTTGTTTGCGGAGATGATGGAGTAATGTACAAATCAACTAACTCCGGCGGTGGATGGAATTGGACGCAAATAAGCACAATTACGACGGAAAATCTTAAATCAATAATGGCAATAGGTACAGATTTTTTTATTGTAGTGGGAGATTCCGGAACAATTATTAGAACAAGCGACGGAGGACAAAACTGGGAAAATAAAAGCGTTCAAGCCGTTAGAGATTTTAACAGGATCTTCAATGGAATGTCAATTTCATTAATCGGTTACGCTTGGGCAGTAGCAACTAATGCCTACATCATGGCTACCACAAATTATGGTAGTTCCTGGACTGTTCAATACCCTTTAACTTTTGATACGTCAATGATTCATATTTATGACATTGCTTTTAAAAATCAGAATGAAGGGATTCTGGTTGGTCAGGGCGGACTCATAAATTACACAACCAATGGGGGTACCACATGGTTGAAGGAGTTGTTTTTCGACACACTTACTACTCACGATATAATTTCACTTGCAGTAATAGATACTAACACAGCAACGGGGATAATCAGAAACTTATCATTTGATGCAGGTGGTTCTTCGTCGCTTCTTGCAGTTTCTTCTGAACCGCTCGCAGTTGATGAAAATAATAATATTATTCCTTCAGAATATTCTTTGGAGCAAAACTTTCCTAACCCATTCAACCCAAGCACAACTATACAGTTTTCTATTCCTGAACAATCGTTTGTAACGCTGGAAATATTCAACGCTCTTGGAGAAAAAATAACTACGCTTGTTTCAAAGGAGTTAAATGCAGGAAATCATAAATATGATTGGATTGTTGAAAATATACCAAGTGGAATTTATTTATACAAACTGAAGACACCATCTTTCAGCGAAAGTAAAAAAATGACCCTACTCAAATAATAAATTTTATACACGGGAGATCTGAATAATTAATAATCTAAAACTCATTAACGGAGGTTCTAATGAAAAAGTATTATTACAAGTTTGTTTTTGTCGTTTCTATTCTTGGTATTTTGGGATTTGGCCAATGTCAATCTTTTACAAATTTTATTTTGGTATTAATGTACGGCGAAGATGCCGGTCGTTTATTCACTGGAGCTGATGCAAGCGGTGTGAGTGAAATATACAGCATTGCAGTTGGAGATCAGGGAGCAATTTACACCGCTGCCGGAAGATCGCCTGCTGACTGGGTTGAAAGACAAAGCGGAACAATTAACACACTTAGGTTTGTAAAAGTGTTTAATGATTCTACAATCGCTTTGGCGGTTGCCGTTGGTGATGCTGGAACTGTACTTCAGTCAACAGACAAAGGGGAAAACTGGACTGATCGAAGCATTCCTGGAGTTACAAAAAAATTATTTAGTCTTATTTTTATAGATTACCAGGGGGGAGACATAGTTGCTGTTGTTTGCGGTGAGGATGGCGTAATGTATAAATCAACCAATACCGGTAGCGGTTGGGATTGGGCAGAGATAAATACAGGCATAACAGAAAACCTCAATTCAATAGTTGCAATTGATGGAGAACTTTACATTGCAGCGGGAGAGAAGGGAACAATAATTAAAACTTATGATAGCGGACAAACCTGGGAATATGCAATCATAGATACAAGCATAAACATTAACAGATTGTTTAACGGAATTGAGATAGAAGCATATGGTTATTTGTGGGCAGTTGCGGATAGCGGGAAAATATATGCAACTACAAATTATGGAATAACCTGGTTTCCTCAGATTAGTGGCGTAACAGATAATCTTTATGATGTTATTTTCAGCACTCAGAATGACGGCATTATTGCTGGAGCTAATGGTGTTGTAAGATACACAGCAAACGGCGGTTTTAACTGGCAGGAGGACCAAGAACTGAATGGTTTAACAACAAAAGATATTGTTTCAATTTCAATAATTGATGAAAACACTGCAAGTGCTTTGCTTGTTAGCAATTTCAATAAAAAATCCTCAATCGGAACCGATACAACTTTCTTCCTTTCCGTTTCCTCTGAACCATTTGTTGGGGTTGATGATGAGGTAAATAATATTCCTTCAGATTTCATTTTAGAACAAAACTATCCAAACCCGTTTAACCCGAGCACTACTATTCAGTTTTCAATTCCTGAACAATCGTTTGTAACACTGGAAATATTCAATGCACTTGGTGAAAAAATCACAACGCTTGTTTCAAAAGAGTTAAATGCGGGCAATCACAACTATGATTGGAAAGTTGAAAATATGCCAAGCGGCATATATTTATATAAGCTACAGGCAGGTTCTTTTGTTGAAACAAAGAAGCTTGTTTTGCTAAAATAGCGACAAATGTCGTTATAGTAAGTAATTTTATACAAGTCTAACAATTTAGCCTACATTTATATTGGCAAAGAGGATTTGATTAAAGCTGAAGAGTACTTTAAGAAATCACTTAAGTTAAAGATTCAAACCCTTGGCAAGGAACATTCACTTGTTGGATTAGCTTATATGAATCTTGCAGCAATTCAGTATACAATGAAAAATTATACATCTTCAGAAAATAATTTATTTTCCGCATTTGATAATTTTAATACTTCGCTAAATGGTAATCATGTGTGGTTGGGTTTAGCTTACTATTGGAAAAGTAAAATACTGATTGAAAATTCTAATTATGATGATGCTGAAACAAATATTAAGAAAGCGCTTACTATTTACAATATTAATTATTCTCAAGATCATCCCAATATTATTTCAGCTTTAGCTGATCTTGGAATAATAAAGTATTATCAAAAAAAGTATCTTGAAGCAGAAAATCTGCTAGTTGACGGATATGAAGGAATAAAAAAAATAAAGGGTGAGAAAAATTTTAACACTCTTAGAGTGCTCGAGTATCTTGTTAAATTTTACGAAAAAACGAATAATCCATCAAAATTAGCACACTATAAAACCATTCTCAGTACTGCTTCAAAGTAGCAAATAAAATATCCTTAAAAAGAATGAGCCAAAACGTAGAACTTTTACGCATGTAGCTTCAAATTCAATGTCTGTTTTATAACTAATCAGGAGAAGTTTATGAGAAGGTCTATATTGTTTTTCACACTATTTATTTTTCAACTTTTAACAAGTTTGATATTTGCGCAGGTTTCTGAAAACTGGGTAGTAAGATTCACATCAGATAGTATCAGAGATGAAGCTGTAAACGATATGTTTATAGATGCACAAGGCAATGTTTATGTAACCGGATCGCAAAGGAGAACATCTGCAAATCTGGATATTGAGGCAGTAACAGTTAAATATAATTCTCAGGGAGTTCAAGAATGGATACAAAACTTCCGGGATCCGAATAATCATGGCGCAGTTTGCAGAGCGATACATGTTGATAATGCAGGGAACGTTTACGTAACAGGAGACAACGGAGTTTACGGTCCACCCTATGAAATGCTTGTTATAAAATACAGTCCTGCAGGTACACAGCTCTGGTCTTATAGATTTAAATATAATGCTTTTGGTGTGGATCGCGGGTACGATGTAATAACAGATGCCACCGGGAATGTTTACGTGACAGGTGAATTTGATACAAATGCCGGTAATGTTTTTCTTGTGAAGTTTGATCCCAATGGGGCGCTTGTAAATAAAACAGCTTATCATAACGCAAGCGAAGGTGCCAGAAAAATAGGTTTGGATGGTGCAGGCAAAATAATTATTGGAGGATATATTAATGATAACGACTCACTCTCATTCCTTGCACTAAAATATGAACAGAATCTGGATTTTGTTTGGGCATCTCGCTGGGGAAAAGGGGTGGGAAATCAGGATGTTATCGATATGGCAATAGATATGAATAGTAATATTATACTTACGGGTATTAATGGCCTAACCATTGATTATAATACCGTAAAGATTGACCCGGCTGGTTTTGTACAATGGGGAAAGCTTTATAATTCATCAACCGGAACTGATAAAGCTAAAGCAGTAGTAACGGATAATTTGGGAAATATTTACGTAACCGGAGAAACAGGCACATCGGGTTTTCCAGGAACTTTTAATATGACCACTATAAAATATAACCCAAATGGAGATGAGCTGTGGGTAAGAGAATTTGATAGCAGCATTACTGCAATCGGGTATCGAGCTGTTGATATGGTTATAGATAATTTGGCAAATCTATATGTTTTAGGTCAGTCATCCGGTGCAGATATTACAACTCTAAAATATAATACAAATGGAGAATTTCAGTGGTCAATAAATTATAATGGCCAAAGTAACAGTGCTGATAATCCCATCGCTATTGCAGTTGATCAGAATGGCAATGTGTTTTCAACTGGTAATAGTATAGGTGCAACGACCGGTTATGATATTGCAATAATAAAATACTCACAAACTCCTACATCTGTAGAAAGTGAAACTGATGTTCCCTCTTCTTATGATTTATCACAAAACTATCCTAATCCTTTCAACCCCTCTACAAAAATTAAATACTCAATCCCCAATGTCACCCTGAGCGGAGTCGAAGGGTCTAGAGTGCAACTTAAAATTTACGATGTTCTCGGAAACGAAGTTGCAACCTTAGTTAACGAAGAAAAATCTGCAGGAAGTTATGAGGTTACATTCAAGGCAGAAGGATTAGCAAGCGGAGTTTATGTCTACAGATTAGCTTCCGGAAATTACAGTACATCGAAGAAATTAACTCTGATCAAATAATAATTTTTTAGGGAGCCGAATTATATCTTAATCTGTTGCGGTATTTATTTTGTTGTTCACAACAACAAATTGAATTATAAATATTTTGCTTGCAGACTAATTGAATTCAGTATCTATAAATTCTTATAAGTCGCTTTTTAAATGACGATGGTGGGGCACTAATATGCTCCACCAATTATAAAAGGTGATTAATCATATAGTACCTTAAAATAGGGCCAATGCCTTATTGCTCCCCTAATTATCAATAACAATATTTCTTTAGAAAAGAGTTATGATTTGGAAAATATTTTAATTTAAATTTTTGTGCTACAAAATCAATTCATTTTAATAATAAGGTAAAATAAAGTATAAGTTATGAGAAGAATAATTACAATTTGTCTATTAGTTCCACTAGTTTTTTCATCCTTGGTTTATGCACAATGGGAAAAGGTTTATAATAATAACACTTGGTCAAATGGTGCCGCACTTTATACTCACAATAATATACTATTTCAAACTGGTTATGGCGGAAATATGAATCATATTTTGAGATCAAGTGATAATGGTATTAACTGGACAGATATTTCATCCTCTTTTCCCTACACGGTTTACTATGTACTCAGTTTTGGGAATAATGTTTTTGGTGTAACAACTACACTGGGAACTACTGTATACTCTTTTTATGAATCAACTGATAATGGCGTAAGCTGGACTGAAAAATCAAGTATTGATCGTGGTGTGGGAAATGGTGCGGTCTTAAGAATGGCTTCTGATGGAATTAATCTTTTTGCAGTATCGAATAAGAGATCGATTTATAAATCAACTGATGGAGGAAGTGTTTGGAGTGAATTACTTATAAATTATCCGGGAACATCAGGAATTTTAAGTTTCGCAGCATCAGGCAATACTTATCTTACTGTCTTAGAAGGAGTGGGATGTCTTGTTTCAACAGATTCAGGAATAAATTGGTCATTGAAGAACCCTGCTTCTCCATTAATTGAAGTTTATAAAATGGGCAGTGATATCTGGGCAATTGGATCCGGTTTCTCAGGTATTTACAAATATAATATATCAACAAATGTTTGGGAAAATAACTATTCACCAAGCACATTCAGCTTGCCGATTAGTATTGGATCAAACGGCACAAAATTGATATCAACATTTGGTGATTTTCTTACGGGGAACAGGAAATATTATTCATCAAGTGATTTTGGGTTAAATTGGATCGAATTAACAATAGATACAATCGGGTTAAGCAACAATATAACTTCCCGCTATGCAGTAACCGCAAATAGTTCTTACTTTTTTGCCGGATCCTGGTTATTTTCTAATAGCACTATATCCTATTCTGTTTACAGACTTCCAATTACAACAACAGATATAAAATCTGAAATAAATAATCCGATTTCATTCCAGCTAACCCAAAACTATCCAAATCCATTTAATCCTTCTACAAAAATTAGATACACAATTCCAAATGTCAGCCAGAGCGGAGTCGAAGGGTCTAGAGTGCAACTTAAAATTTACGATGTTCTCGGAAACGAAGTTGCAACCTTAGTTAACGAAGAAAAATCTGCAGGAAGTTATGAGGTTAAATTTAACGCATCTCAATTATCATCGGGAGTTTATTTCTACAAACTGCAGGCAGGTTCTTTCGTGCAAACTAAGAAGATGGTACTTTTAAAATAGCGACAAATGTCGGTATAGTAAATAATAAATAATACTTATTCTGATAATTATGGGCGATTTCAATAAATCGCCCTTTTTATTTGACTTTCTAACCAATAATTCCTCTTATCTAAACCCAAATTTTATTAAAAAATAATTACTGGGACTAATAAAACATTGCATTATTTTATATATTGAAGTTAAATGATTCCAGCCTTTCTAAGTACAAAAATAAAATGTTAAAGTTCAAATTATTATGGATCAAACTAAACATTTTACACAGCTATTAAATAATGTAACCAAGGGCGATAAATTTGCTTTAGAAAAGATATTGCCTTTGGTTTATGAAGAATTGCGC
This sequence comes from uncultured Ignavibacteriales bacterium, assembly GCA_963706055.1. Classification (GTDB taxonomy): domain Bacteria; phylum Bacteroidota; class Ignavibacteria; order Ignavibacteriales; family Ignavibacteriaceae; genus IGN3. The sequence continues at coordinate 15,416 of CAVPND010000040.1, forward strand.
ACAATCTCTTCAAAATATCTTCGTGATGAACATAGAAAACATACTTTACAAACTACTGAACTGGTTCACGAAGCCTATATAAAACTAATTGGTGATGAAAAGCTTACCTGGGAAAACAGATCTCATTTTTTTGGAATAGCTGCTCGATCTATGAGGCAGATTTTAGTTGATTACGCAAGAAAACGCAAATCACAAAAAAGGGGGTCAGGTGAAACGAAACTATCTCTTGAAAGCGCAGAACAAATTATTTGGGAATCTGAAGAAGAATTGATAAACCTGAATGATGCACTAGATAAGCTAGAAAAAATTGAAGAAAGATGCTGTAAAATTGTAGAACTGCGATTCTTTTCTGGATTAACAATTGAAGAAACTGCTAAGATGTTGAATATTTCTGTTGGCACGGTGAAACGGGATTGGAATTTTGCAAGAGCCTGGCTATACAGAGAAATTAATTAATTAGATAAATAATTCTTAAGTTAAAATTGAATAATAGCTTTACTGAAATAACAAAATCTATTTTCGAACGAGCACTTGAGCTTGATAAGGCAAGCCGAGAAGAGTTTTTTAAAACTCTTAATGAAGAAGAGAAAAATTATATTGGGGAGGTAAAATCTCTTTTAGATGCTTTTGAAAAAAATAAAACCTTTTTAGAAGTAGCTCCTTCCAGAAGTATTTTTTCTGACGAGACTGACGCACCACATCCATTAATTGGTCAGCATATCGGAGCTTATTTAATTGAGGGAGAAATTGGTATTGGGGGAATGGGCATTGTCTTTATCGGCAAAAGAGATGATAAAGAATTTGAACAAAAAGTTGCAATAAAAATTTTAAAACAAGGACTAACATCTGAATACCTGGTTAAACGTTTTCAAAATGAAAGACAAACCTTAGCAAACCTGCAGCATCCAAACATTGCAAAGCTTTTTGATGGTGGTAAAACTGAAGAAGGTTTGCCGTATTTGATAATGGAATATATTGATGGTGTTCCGATAACTGATTATTGCAATCAGCATAAATTGAACTTAGCAGAGAGATTAAATTTATTTATAACTGTTTGTAATGCAGTTCAGTATGCTCATCAGAATTTAGTTGTACATAGGGATATAAAACCGGGCAATATTTTAGTTAATAAAGATGGCCTTCCAAAGTTGTTAGATTTTGGCGTCGCAAAACTTCTCGATACAGCATCTGACTTTATAAACGACGGATTGACAAAAACAGGTATGTGGCATCTTACCCCGGACTATGCTAGTCCCGAACAAATTAAAGGGGAAGGTATTACAACATCAAGTGATATTTATTCACTCGGAGTTTTACTTTACCAGCTTATCTCAGGCGATTCACCATATAAAATTAATAATCTTTCGCCCGTAGCAATCATTAAAAAATTATATGAAGATAAGATCCTTCCACCAAGCGAAGCACTTCAACAATTTGAAGCGAACTTAAGCGATAAAAACCCTATCGAACAATCTGATTTTGATAGCTCAAATATTAAGAGCAAACAAATTAAGGGTGATCTTGACAATATTGTTTTAAAAGCAATGCACAAAGATTCAAATCAGAGATACTTTTCCGTTCAAGAATTTGCAATTGATATTGGTAGATATCTAAAAAATCTGCCTGTGCTTGCAAGAAGAGATTCAATTACCTATAGATTTTCAAAATTTATCCAGAGACATAAAATTGGTTTTGTTTTATTTATTGTTGGAAATTTGCTTGCATTTATAAGTATTGCTGCAATTATTTATCAAGGTAATATTGCTGCAAAGGAACGTGATAAAGCAAATATAGAATTAAAAAAGTTTGAAGAGGTAAATGATTTTTTATTAGAGATGTTTTCTTCGGCAGATCCTGGGGCTAAAGGTAAAGATGTTAAAGTATATGATTTGTTAGACAAAGCATCTAAAGATTTAAATGTAAAATTGAAAAACCAGCCTGAAATCAAATCAGCAATTAAACAAACTTTAGGTTCTACGTTTATTGGTTTAGGAGAATTTGACAAAGCAAAAACTCTTCTTTTAGAAAGCCTTGAATCAAACAAAAAATTATTTGGATTAAATAGTAAAGAAGTTGCAAAAAGCTATCATCAACTCGGTTTGTGTTATGATTGGATAGGAAATTTTCAACTTGCAGATTCATTTCATATTCTTGGAATAAATACTTATGAAAAATTATCAGGAAAACCATTAAAGGGGTTGGCTGATAATTTAAATGATTATGGAGTCATGCTTACAAACTTTGGGCTATATGATAGCGCGGGTGTGCTTCTTAAAAGATCGTTAGATATTTATGGGACGTATAATGAAGAGAAGGGGCAAAAAGAAGCAATAACAATTAATAACCTTGCAGTTAATCTGCATCATCAAAATAAAGTTGATGAAGCAGAAAAATATTATCTAGAAGCACTTAAAGTTTTAACAAATTTATATGGAACAAACAGACCTGAGGTTGCAAGCATCTACAATAACTTAGCATTTATTTATATGGATAATAAAAATTATGATGCTTCGGAAAATGCATTTAAAAAAGCTTATGAAATAAAAACTGTGGTATTGGGCAAAGAACATCCTTCAATTGGATTAGCATTAAGCAATTTGGGAATGATGTATTTTGTTAAAGAAGATTTTCGAAATGCGGAAACTCCACTGCTCGAATCAATAAATTTATTTTACAAAATTAAGGCGACTAAAGACCCTGTTCTTTCTCTTGCATATTATTGGCTAGGCAGAACTTATTTAGAATCAAATCAATTAAAAAAATCTGAAGAGGTTTTAAGAAAGTCAATAATTATTAGGGAAGAAATCTATTCAAAAAATCATTCAAAAACCTGGTCCTCTATTGGAGAGTTGGGAATCTGTTTGTTGAAACAACAAAAATATTCTGAAGCAGAAAAGCAGCTTAAAGAAGCACTTGAATTTTATAAAAATGATAAATTTAGAGATCTTAAAAAAATCAGCAGGTATACAGAATATTCAGCTATCTTATATAAAGAGATTGGCGATAAATCAAAAGCTAGCTATTATCAAATCGAACTAGAAACATTAAAAAGCGAAACCCCTTCATTACGCTAAAAGCTCCTTATTTCAAACAAAATCATATCTCTTGTCCAATATTAGAAATTCCTTAAATATTTTTTGTACCAGTTTCATTCCTTTTTACGCATGTATTTATAGGAAGGCATTCAATCTAATGCCGAGTGAGTTTTAGAAATCATTTAAAAAAGGAGTGCTATTATGAATGGTTTAAGATTACTAATAGTTATTGTATGCTGTTTAGCGTTTCAGCAATTGCTGAATGCTCAAACTTCATACACTTCTGTACTTACTGGGGATTGGGACAGCCCTGGTGTTTGGTCTCCAGCTGGCGTTCCAGGACCTGGTGATAACGTTTATATTGACCAACAAACAATTGTATCAACAAATGGTCAGCGTGAGGTAGCTGGTTTTAGTATACTTGTTGGTGGCGAATTGGCATTGACCGGTGCTGACGGCTCACTCACAATAACGGGCAATGGAAATTGGGGAGTCGGAATAGGAGGCGGAATAATTAGGGATGTTACATCTAATAACAATGGAATTGTTAAAATCGCGAGCGGTGCTGTGATGGAGATAGTTGGCAGTCAATATGGCGCTTCTTTGTATGGCGGTGCTAGATTGCTCAATCAGGGAACAATTAGGATGGTTACAAGTTTTGGTATAAGGGGTCAGGATAGTTCAGTTGTTGAGAACCAGGCACTATTTGAGATTGATAGCGCTGGAACTTTTGGCGGTTTTCCAAATGGTGGCGTTTTTATCAATACGAATACTGGAACTTTCCGTAAAGTACGAGGAGGTGACTGTTATGTTAATGCAAGTTGGGAGTTTCGGAATTTGGGCGGAATTATTGACGTTCAATCCGGCTCAGTTTCTTTTAACTGTGATGGCATTTTTAGCGGCGGCTCATATAATGCAGATGCTGGGGCGTTGTTACATTTTGATTCCCAAAACCACACATTCGAGGGAACCCTTTCCGGAGCACCTGCAGGAAGAATAGAGATTTCAGCAGGAGTTACTGCTAATACGGGTGTTTCAGGAGTAACATTTGATTTTCAGGGAACTGGTTTGGCCTGGAGCGGTGGAACTTTTACAGGCAGTATGATAACAATCCCAAGCAATGGTCTACTTGTTTTGGATGAGTTTTCGTTCCCAAGTGTGTTAAGTGGCGGGTCTACTCTGCTAAACCTGGGCACAATAAGACAGGATGAAAACCTGGGTATTAGAGCACTAGATTTGTCAATTGTAGACAATCAATCCTTATATGAAATTGTTACTGATGATGCAACTTTTGGCGGCAATCCAAATGGAGGTATTTTTATAAATACGGGAACCCTTCGCAATATGGGTGCAGGTACTTGTAACTTCGATTCAAATTGGGAATTTCGAAATCTCGCTGGGACAATTGAAGTGCAAACCGGTACAGTTGCTTTTAACTGCGATGGTATTTTTAGTAACGGTTCATACAGTGTTGCATCCGGTGCTAAGTTACATTTTGATTCCCAAAACCACACATTTGAAGGAACCCTATCAGGCTCACCCGCCGGAAGAATAGAAATTTCTGCAGGAGTCACTGCTAATACCGGTGTTTCGGGAGTAACATTCGATTTTCAGGGAACTGGTTTGGCCTGGAGTGGTGGAACTTTTACGGGCAGTATGATAACAATCCCAAGCAATGGTTTACTTGTTTTAGATGAGGTTTCGTTCTCAAGTGTGTTAAGTGGCGGGTCTACTCTGCTAAACCTTGGAACTATAAGACAGGATGAAAACCTGGGTATTAGAGCACAAGATTTGTCAATTGTAGATAATCAATCTTTGTATGAGATTGTTGCTGATAATGCCCTTTTTAGTGGCAATCCTAATGGAGGTGTTTTTATAAATACAGGAACCTTTCGCAATATGGGTGCAGGTACTTGTACGATAAATGCAAATTGGAGTTTTCAAAATCTCGCAGGTGGTATAATTGACGCAGCAAACGGTGTTATAGATATTGCTGATTTTGAAAATGCACAAGATGCAATCATTAAAGGTGTCGCCTCGGTTAATGTTCATACCACTTTTACTAATGATGGCATCAATTCGCCGGGCAACTCCGCCGGAATGTTAACATTTATTGGCAACTACATTCCTTCGTCTACTGGAGTTCTTGAAATTGAATTAGGCGGATTAAATGCAGGCAGCGAATATGATCAATTGGCTGTAACAGGTAACGCTAATTTAAATGGCACCTTAAATATTTCTTTATTCGGTGGATTTATACCTGCAGCAGGAGACAGCTTCGTTGTTTTAACATCCACTGGAACTGTTAGCGATAGTTTTATGAATGTTAATGCACAATCTGGGTTATATCTTAGCGTTAAGTATAAAGCAAATAATGTTACAATAGTTGTGGATAGTGTAGGCGTCATATCATCAATTGAAGATGGGCTTGATGATCTTATTGCAACTAGTTATGAACTAATGCAAAATTATCCTAATCCATTCAACCCAAGTACAAGAATACGATTTTCAATTCCAGAATCTGCATACACAACATTAAAAGTTTATTCAATACTAGGACAGGAAGTAGCTACTTTGTTAAATCAACAAAAATCTTCTGGAGTTTATGAAGTTAACTTTGACGGACTAAACCTATCCAGTGGTACATATATTTATAAAATACAAGCAGGTGATTTTGTGCAGACAAAGAAAATGTTGCTGTTAAAATAGCGATAAATGTCGTAATAGTAAGTAGTCTATTCCGTTTAGTATTTTCAAGTATCCCTGTTGGAAATATTCAGCAGGGATTTTTAATTAATCCTGGATCAAAATCATGCTTATAATTGTTGCACAATTAGCAATTATTCTTTATTATCAAATTTAGAATATCAAAAGGAGGCTGTTTTTGAAAACTCTTTTACCAATTATTACTATTCTGTTTCTACTTCCATTTATAAATTCATTTGCACAAACTGGCTGGTACATCGTTCCGGGAGTATCATCAGAAACATTAAATGAAATAACATCTGCCTTTGGAGTTCAATGGGTAGTTGGAAACAATGGTACAATCTTAAAAACCACCGACAATGGAGTGAACTGGGTAAGCTTAAATAGCGGGGTTTCAGTAAATTTAAAAGGACTCTACCAGCCAACAAGCAACCAATTCTGGGCAGCGGGTAATGCTGGAACTGTAATATTAACTTCAGATGCTGGCAATAGCTGGATTTTGCGGAGCCCACCCACTACAGCAAACTTCAATGATATATTCGCAAGAGGAAGCGGAACGGCTTATGTTATTGGAGAAACAGGAATTTGCTATTTCAGTACTGATTTGGGAATGAATTGGGCAGCCCGCCCGGTACCAACAAGTGAAGATTTAAATGCGGGAATTGGACCTACTTCGGGCACATCATTGCACGCTCTCGTAGGTGGTAATAACGGAGTAATCTATAAGACCACTGATGCCGGAGTAAATTGGACTTCTTCAATAAGCGGTACGGCTGAAAATATTTTGGGATTTGGTTTTGGACCCACCGGGATAAATTTTGCAGTGGGTTCAAATGGAACTCTGCTCGTATCAAATGATGCTGGCGATAGCTGGTTGCCCGTGATAGTCCCAACTTCAGAAGATTTATATTCAATAAGCAGCAGCGGGCAAAATTCCAATTGGTTGATCGCATGTGGTAGCAACGGTACAATTATTAAATCTACAAATGCAGGGACGGATTGGATTTTACAATCAACACCAACTAATGAAGCACTATACAGTGCGTTAGCCGCTTCAAACAGCATACACTTTGCAGTGGGTAATAACGGAATTATTATAAAAACTATTGATGGTGGTGGAGATCCGGTTAGTGTTGTAGAAGATAAAAATATTCCTGTTGATTTTGAATTAAGTCAAAATTATCCTAACCCATTTAACCCAAACACTAAGATAGAATACAGTATTCCTGAAGCTTCATTTGTACAATTGAAAATTTATGATATACTCGGGAATGAAGTTGCCAAACTTGTTAACAATGAACTTTCTGCAGGTGTTTATCGTAGTGATTTTACAGGTATTGAACTATCAAGTGGAATTTATTTTTATAGAATTCAAGCTGGCAGTTTTGTTGAAACTAAGAAGATGATTTTATTAAAGTAATATTATTATAAACTATAGATGACATCTTTTAAAAGATGTCATCTATTATTCCCTATTTACTTTTTATAATACTGCATTGCTTCCGGCAGCAACTTTTTTATATCAGCAATTCTTGTTTCATTTGATGGATGAGTACTTAACCATTCAGGGGGCGCACCCCCACCACTATTGGCCGCCATTCTCGTCCAAAAATCAACAGCAACATTTGGATTATATCCTGCCATAGACATAAAAATCAATCCTAAATGATCAGCTTCACTTTCGTGAGTTCTGCTAAATGGAAGCATTACACCAACGGTTGTTCCAACCCCATAAGCCGTCATAAAAATACTTTGAGTTGTCTCGGGTTCATTTTGCAGGGCAACAGAAAGCGCCACTCCGCCAAGTTGCTGTAATAAACCTTGACTCATTCTTTCTCCACCATGCTGAGCAATTGCGTGTGCAATCTCGTGTCCCATCACAACAGCTAATCCAGTTTCATCTTTTGTTATTGGAAGAATGCCCGTATAAACAACAACTTTACCACCGGGCATACACCAGGCATTTACTTCAGGGCTTTCTACAACATTAAATTCCCATGCATATCCTTCAAGTTCTTTTGATAAATTTTTCTGTGCAAAATATGTTTCAACAGCATGTTGGATGTTTACACCAACACGTTTAACCATATCCACATCAGATTTATTTGAGCTAAGTTTATTTTGCTGCAAAAATTCTCCGTACTGTGCAAAACTCATTGCATTAATTTCACTTGCTGGAATTAGGCTTAATTGTGATCTGCCTGTAATTGGAACTGTGCTGCAATAATAAACTGTAAAGGCAAGCAGAATAATAGGTGCAAATATTTTTAATAGTTTCATTTTTTACCTTTTGGTTGATTCTCAAATTTGTAGTGGTTAAATATATAAAAGTTTTGGGATGAAATTCGAGAAAACATTCAGTGATGTTGATTTAGAATTGTCATTCCTGCAGAGGCAGGAATGACAATAGATACAGATTACTTATCTAAAATTTTGGTTATTTATAACTTAAACTGCAATTGGTGTATCAAGTTCTCTAAGTGCAGAATAAAGTTCCTTATCTGTTAATTCGTGATCCTGCAGCTCACCATTAAAGTAAGCTTGATAAGCGCTCATATCAAAATAACCATGTCCGCAAAGATTAAATAAAATTGTTTTTTGTTTTCCTTCAACTTTTGCTTTTTGTGCTTCACGAATTACCTGAGCAATTCCGTGTGTTGCCTCTGGTGCGGGAATTATTCCTTCGGTTTGTGCAAACTTTACTCCAGCTTCAAAACATTCAAGCTGCTGCAATTGCTGATGCTTCAATTAATTTATCTTTTAATAATTGGCTAATGATCGCACCGGCACCGTGATAACGCAATCCACCAGCATGAATAGGCTCCGGAACGAATGTATGACCAAGTGTGTACATTGGAATAAGCGGAGTTAAACCAACAGTATCACCAAAATCATATCTGAATTCTCCTTTTGTAAGTTTAGGACATGATGCAGGTTCAACAGCAATGCAGCGAACATTTTTTCCTTCCTGAAAATTGTATCGCAAAAACGGAAATGCAATTCCAGCAAAGTTTGAACCGCCACCAAATGGTGCAACAACAATATCAGGAAAATCGCCAGCCATTTCTAATTGTTTTACTGCTTCTTGCCCAATAACTGTTTGATGAAGAAGAACATGATTTAGAACACTTCCGAGAGCATAGTTAATTCCTTCAGTTGTTGCGGCTCTTTCAACAGCTTCCGAAATTGCAATGCCTAAACTACCGGGCGAATTGGGATCCTGTTCTAAAATTGTTCTGCCGGAATTTGTATTTCTACTTGGTGAAGCAATTACAGTTGCGCCCCATGTATTCATCATAACTTTTCTGTAAGGTTTTTGATCATAACTAATCTTTACCATATAAACTTCGCAGCTTAATCCAAACTTTTGACATGCAAAACTTAAAGCGCTGCCCCATTGACCTGCACCGGTTTCAGTTACTAATCCTTTTGCACCTTCCATCTTGTTATAAAATGCTTGTGCAATTGCTGTGTTTGGTTTATGCGATCCTGCAGGACTTACACCTTCGTACTTGTAATAAATTTTTGCAGGAGTATCGAGTAACTTTTCTAATTCAAAAGCGCGGTAAAGTGGAGTTGGACGATAGAGTTTATAAATTTTTCTTACTTCATCGGGAATTTCAATATATCTTTCTTTTGAAACTTCCTGTTTGATTAATTCCATTGGAAATAATGCAGCTAAATCCTCGCGGACCAATTGGCTGTTTTGTTCCCGGATGAAGCGGCGGAAGCATTGGATTTGGCATATCAGCCTGAATGTTGTAATAATTTTGCGGCATTTCTGATTCATTTAACAGAATTTTTTTTGATGCACTCATAGAGCACTCCTTTAATAATAAATTAATGAATTAATAATTAGTGATTAACTAAGATTTAAAAAGATCGTACGGATTTTTAGAAGTATGTAAATGTTTAAAGGCGCCAACGCCAGGTTTGGCTTGCTGAAGAATTTGAGAAGTTATATGTAAGTTTTTTGTTAAGCATTTTTGTTTTGATTTCTGTTGCAAGATAGAATTTGATGTTTTGAATGTCAAGAGAGTTGTAGAAAGTTTATAAATAGAATATGTCATTCCCGCGAAAGCGGGAATCTATTTATGAGTAAGAGTTGGATTCTCGTTTCACGTGATTGTGTTATAATTAAGACGTCACTTCGACCCTGCCTTTGCCGGCAGGCAGGCGAGGGAGAAGTCTGTAAATAAAAACAGATTTCTCAGTCGAATCCGCCGCGGCGGACTTCGGAATGACAACATTATTAGGACAATGAATTCTGAAAGAAAATCACAAATAATCTTTGTATATTTGCACATAATCATTAAGAATTTTAAACAAGAGGAATAAATGCAAATAGGAATAGTTGGATTGCCATTTACAGGAAAATCAACTCTTTTTCAAACAATAACAAAAACCTTACTTGATCCAAATGAACTGACCAAATCAGAAGCTCATCTGGCTATGATAAAAGTACCGGACATACGTTTGGATAAATTAACGGAAATGTTTAATCCAAAGAAAAAAGTTAATGCTTCGATAGATGTTGTTGACGTAGTTGGATTGCAAAAAGGTGATTCAGGCTCAACACAGTTTACAGGAAATTTTTTGGGTAAAGTAAAAACAAACGATGCACTCGTTCAGGTTGTAAGATTATTTGAAAATGAAACTGTTCCCCACCCCGATGGTTCTATAAATATGATGCGTGATATAAATTCTTTTGAAACAGAATTTATTTTATCTGATCTGGCGATACTCGAAAAAAGGCTAGAGACAATTAAAAAACAAATATTAAAAACTCAGGATGAAAATCTTAAACGTGAGTTACCTGTACTTGAAAAGTGTTACGAAATTCTTCAAACTGAAAAACCTTTACGCGATGCAGAACTTACAAAAGATGAATTACACATTTTAAAAACATATCAGCTTCTTTCAGTTAAGCCGATGTTGATAGCTTTAAATTTTGATGAATCACAAATAAATGATACTGAAAAGTATTTAGAGGAACTCGTTAAAAATAAACTCGGACCGAATACAAAAGCATTATCATTCTTTGGGCAGATAGAAAAAGAAATGGCGGATCTTCCTGAAGAAGATGCCAAAGGTTTTTATGAAT
>CAVPND010000041.1:0-10271 GCA_963706055.1 uncultured Ignavibacteriales bacterium
AAAAATAAATCCACGAAATAGCAATTCCTCAACTAAGGCGACATAAATAAAAACTGTAAATCCAGATATGATGGTTGAAAAAGAAATGTCGTTTACTTGCCAATGTACTAGACCTAAAACTGTTAGGATGATAGCAGGGAAAATCATTAATGCTGCACCGATCATTATTCCTACCAAAAATTGTCTTAACCAGTTAAAATTAAATTTGCCTGTGATAACTGTTATTTGTTCCTTTCTTAATAGCTGGCATATACCTGTTACAATAATAATAAGTGTTGCCTGTATGGGCATTGAGATATTAACACATTGTTTTTTAGCTAATAAAATTGTGGGGAATAGAAATAAAAACAGTAAAACAAAAAAAATAGGAACCCACCAAATGCTCCGGACTTTTTTGTCTATATTTATAAAAATATTTTTCATTGCTTCTTAAAATTTAAAGACTATTCAATTGCATTACTTCCCAATGTTATGGACGATGGTTTGAACCCTTTAACGACGAGGTAAATACCCAGCGAAAACTCAAATACTGCAACAGGTACTGCTGTCAGAACAGCTAGGGGGTCAAGTCGCCCGATAAGACCTAATAACACGGAGATGAAACCAATAACAAGTATTGGTGCTCCGACTAATCCAATTACTGAAAGTGCGCGAGGTACCAAACGAGATTTGTATAACAGGTAGCCCAGTAACAAATCATCTACGGCAGGTATTAAGGCTTGCCCAACACTAAATATTCGGTCGTACAAAGTGACCAGCGCCTGACCGGTAACTAAAGCATCCGCGCCGGCTCCGGATTGCCGCAAAGTTACAGCCGACAAAAGAAATGCAACCCCAGTAAAGATTGTCCCAGCCTCCAAAACTCTTGCACCGACCAGTCCCAATGCAACACTTCCATTCTGCTTTTTGAGCATTGGATAAAGTGCAACGGCAGAGCCAATGCCGGTTAGAGCTACAATGAGTTCCAATAATACGCCGATGAAGACATTCGTATCCGGACCGGAACCAAGAATGTAGTTCGGATCGTGTATTGAACTGTAAAGCGATAGGGTTGGAATTGAAACAAACGTGAGTAGGTAGAAAATGCCCGCAGTCATCGCAATTTTTCTAGGTGAGTTTGCAAATCGTTGGTTAGTAGTCATTGTACTTTCTCCTTTTTATAGTTTTATTTAATAAATTAATTGTTGCTCGGTATATTTTTTTGTTTGTAAGTGATCAATAATTTCATCTCATAGTGCTTTTTGCATCTGGCAAAGATTTTAATACTCTGTCAATACTTTCTGAAGTTTCATCACTAACTCCATCTACTATAACATATATAAGTTGTGCCGCAGCCACACCTGCGAGTATTGTTGGTAATTTGTTTTTAGACGAAATCTTATTGTCAACAGCTACTCCGATTGCCCAGCCCAAAGATGCTCCGATTGCAGAAAGGAATGGTTTATCGCTGTCGTCCAATTCATTTATCCATAAACTATCACCTTGTGCATCATAAATATTAAAACGCATTTTTATTGAGTGGTTTACAAAAAATTTATCTGAATAATCGTAAAGCTCACTAATAAGAATAGCATCAACATTTAATATTGAACATAAGTTTTTTGGTGACAGATCTTGAATTTCTTTTTCTTTTATTAGATTTTTCACTGTACTGGGTGTTATGACATCGTAGTGTTTATCTATGATTTTTTTTGATAATAATTCTTCAATATTTGAAATACTTTCTTTTACTTGAATTGTATCTTCATCAATATTTCTTTTATCAGTTACCGGCATTATCGCGATTGACTTAATCTGTTTTTGATCATAATCTGATTTAATAAATGTGGGTGCCGTTGAACATCCAATCATAATTAAACTGAAAATAAAAATTATAACGAGGTGTAAATTGATTGGCTTTCTTGCTCTTTTATGCTCCGAATGAAGTATCGATTTCATATGTCTCCTTTTTTATTTTATTATTGATTTTTAGAACTGCTTTATCAGTATTGCTGTTATATATAGTCCAATCCCATATATTAAATGGGTAAACAAACTTTTTAGTCTCCTAATATTTGGTTTGGGTAGATTTGAAGATGCAATTCCAAATCCAAATGCTGGCTGCATTATAAATAGAGGTGCTACTACAGTAATTATTCCAAATACTACTGCAGAATAAATGTCCGGATTATCAATCCACTCTTTTCCGTAAAAAAGGAAAAGAAGAATTGCAAAATTAATACCGATTAGATAATGTGCAAGCCACCCAATAAATAATTCTCCCTTTACCGGCTCAGTCTGCATTATGTTTTTATGAAAAAACTTACCTTTGGGGAAATTGCTTATCCAGCGTCCAACAAAACGATAATCGAGACTTTTAATATTAAATAGACCTAAAAAGTAGGTCCAGATATCAACTGTAAGCGTAGCTCCTACGCCAATGACTATAATTTTTAATATGTGATACATATTCCATCCATTATTTGTTAAATGTTCTGGTAAATAGACGGATGACTGAATCAACAAAAGGAACACCAACGAATACTATTAAGGGAACCAGGGAAATTGTCATCAGTAGTGTCCTTAAATAAATAGGCATAATTGATAATGGCTCTTTAAATAAATAAAGAAACAAAGTGAGAGCAGGATATATTACGACCCATATTTTTAGTGAGGCGATTAATTTTAGTTTTGATTTCATACACATTACCTTTCTTAAATAATTCAATTTCTATATCAAATTTATTATTGATGATAATCAGTATGATAGGACAGGAATGTAGTTTAATAGGATTTATGTAAAATTGGTTCTATAGGTCTCTGGCGTTTGCCCGGTGTGTTTTTTGAAAAATCTTATAAAATAAGAAACATCTTCGTAGCCCAGATTATATGCGATTTCTTTAACCTGTTCTGTTGTTGCAAGCAAATATCTTTTGGCTTCTAAAATAATTTGTTCGTCAATTAGTGTTGAACAGGTTTTACCTAGATTTGATTTTGTCATCGAGTTAAGCTGAAATGTAGAAAGATTTAGCATATCGGCATATTCTGATACCTGCTTATACTTATAAATATTATTTTCCAACAGTTCCAATAATTCATCTATTCGCTCTTGTGGAAATAACGTGTTCTTATTCTCTGGTTTAATTTGGCTTTCTCGATACCTGGTTAGTTCTATAAAGAAAATGCTGAGATTAGCTTTAATAATGTCAAAATATTTTTCTTCTTTTTCATTGAATTCTTTGTAAATGTAGATTAGTACGTCAAAGATATTCTTAGATTTTTCTAAATCCAGCTTACAATAATTCCTATTACTCGCACTACGCAATAACTGTTGATCAGTTTTGTTTCCGGGTCGATAGAAATCCTTACTGAATTGCACTAAGTACCCGGTGCATCCTTTATTTAATGAGAGCTGATGTACTTGTCCTGGCCGCATAAAAAAAATAGAATAGTCGGTTATCTCGTATGTTATAAAATCTATTGTATGTTTTCCCTTCCCTTTGATTAGTGCTAAAATAAAATAATAATCGTGTCTGTGAGTATCTTGTATTAGTTTCTGTTCCAATTGTAATTCTTGTACAGTTCTAATTCTAAATTTCTCTGATAAATTTATACTATCTGGAATTACATTAATATTTCTTATTGGTATATTTTTCACTTTGTTAAAATCCTAACTATGTCTAACAGAAATTATATCACCATCTTTAACAATATATTCTTTTCCTTCAAGTCGCCATTTACCAACTTCTTTAGCTTTTGCAAATGAGCCTGTTTCAATAAAATCATCGTAATGAACAACTTCTGCACGGATAAACTTTTTGAAAAAGTCTGTATGTATTTCTCCGGCAGCTTCCTGCGCCGTCATTCCTTTCTTAATTGTCCAGGCACGGCATTCATCTTCGCCGGCAGTTAAGAAGGATTGAAGTCCTAGTAAATCATAAGCCTCTCTAATCAACTTATCCAAAGCTGATTCAGAAATTCCATAATCATTCATAAAAACTTTGGCATCTTCTTCAGGAAGATCAGCCATTTCTTTTTCTATCTGACCAAAGAATGATAATGCTTTTGTATTGTGACCAAGTTTATTCTTAACAAGTTCCGCTAAGTACTTTTCAGTATCATTTATTTGTGATTCATCAAAGTTTAAAGCTATAAGCATTGGCTTAACTGAAAGAAGCTGATATGTTTTTAAAATGTGTAACTCATCTTTTGTAAGTTCTGCATCACGTAAAGGTTTTTCAGTTTGAAGAATTTCGTAACATTTTTCAAGTACAGGTAACTCACGTTTAAGATTTTCATCCTGAGTTTTTAATATTTGTTTTTTAATTGTTTCCAGCCTTTTTTCGAGTATCGCCATATCGGATAAAATAAATTCTGTTTCAAAAGAATTTATATCACGCATCATATTTATAGAACCATCAGGGTGGGGAACAGTTTCATTTTCAAATAATCTTACAACCTGAACGAGTGCATCGTTTGTTTTTACTTTACCCAAAAAATTTCCTGTAAACTGTGTTGAACCTGAATCACCTTTTTGCAATCCAACTACGTCAACAACATCTATCGAAGCGTTAACTTTTTTCTTTGGATTAAACATTTCCGTTAATTTATCCAAACGTATGTCCGGTACTTTTATCATTGCCAGATGAGCTTCTGATTTGGTCAGTTCGTTTGGATCAAGTAAGGTTTTTGTTATTGTTTGAAAAAGAGTTGATTTTCCTGTAAATGGCAGTCCAACTATTCCTATTTGCATTTATTCCTCTTGTTTAAAATTCTTAATGATTATGTGTAAATATACAAAGATTATTTTAGTGAAATTTTCTTTGTCGGAAGTTCATTCCGTCCTTATATTTTGTCATTTCGAAGTCCGCCGCGGCGGATTCGACTGAGAAATCTGTTTTTATTTACAGACTTCTCCCTCCGCCTGCCTGCCGGCAAAGGCAGGGTCGAAGTGACAGTCTTAATTATAACACAATCACGTGAACGAGAATCCAATTCTTGCTCATAAATAGATTCCCGCCTTCGCGGGAATGACATCTTTAGTTTGCTATATACTTTAAAACTCACTTGACATTACTATGATCACAAATTATCTTGCATCAGAAATTCAAATAAAAAACCTTGAACAAAAAACTTACATATAACTTCTCATCTTTTTCAGCAAGCCAAACATGGCGTTGGCGCCTCTAAACATTTACATTTTCTAAAAATCCGTACGATCTTTTTAAATCTTAGTTAATCACTAACTATTTATTCATTAATGTATTAATCATAAAGGAGTACTCAATGAGTGCATCAAAAAAAATTCTGTTAAATGAATCAGAAATGCCGCAAAACTATTATAACATCCAGGCAGATATGCCAAATCCAATGCTTCCGCCGCTTCATCCGGGAACCAAGCAGCCAATTGGACCCGAAGATTTAGCTGCATTGTTTCCAATGGAATTAATTAAGCAGGAAGTTTCAAAAGAAAGATATATTGAAATTCCCGATGAAGTAAGAAAAATTTATAAACTCTATCGTCCAACTCCACTTTACCGCGCTTTTGAATTGGAAAAGTTACTCGATACTCCTGCAAAAATTTATTATAAATATGAAGGCGTAAGTCCGGCCGGATCTCATAAACCAAATACCGCCATAGCACAAGCATATTATAACAAGATGGAAGGTGCAAAAGGATTAGTAACTGAAACCGGCGCAGGTCAATGGGGCAGTGCTTTAAGTTTTGCATGTCAAAAGTTCGGATTAAGCTGCGAAGTTTATATGGTAAAGATTAGTTATGATCAAAAACCTTACAGAAAAGTTATGATGAATACCTGGGGTGCAACTGTAATTGCATCACCAAGTAGAAATACAAATTCCGGCAGAACAATTTTAGAACAGGATCCCAATTCGCCCGGCAGTTTAGGCATTGCAATTTCAGAAGCGGTTGAAAGAGCCGCAACAACTGAAGGAATTAACTATGCTCTCGGAAGTGTTTTAAATCATGTTCTTCTTCATCAAACAGTAATTGGGCAAGAAGCGGTAAAACAATTAGAAATGGCTGGCGATTTTCCTGATATAGTTGTTGCACCATTTGGAGGCGGTTCAAACTTTGCTGGAATTGCATTTCCGTTTTTGCGATACAATTTTCAGGAAGGGAAAAAAGTTCGCTGCATTGCTGTTGAACCCGCATCCTGTCCTAAACTTACAAAAGGAGAATTTAGATATGATTTTGGTGATACTGTTGGTTTAACTCCGCTTATTCCAATGTACACGCTTGGTCATACATTCGTTCCGGAGCCTATTCATGCTGGTGGATTACGTTATCACGGTGCCGGTGCGATCATCAGCCAACTTTTAAAAGATAAGTTAATTGAAGCATCAGCAATTGCGCAGCTTGAATGTTTTGAAGCTGGAGTAAAGTTCGCACAAACCGAAGGAATTATTCCCGCACCGGAGGCAACACACGGAATTGCTCAGGTAATTCGTGAAGCACAAAAAGCAAAAGCTGAAGGAAAACAAAAAACAATTTTATTTAATCTTTGCGGGCACGGTTATTTTGATATGAGTGCTTACCAAGCTTACTTTAATGGTGAGCTGCAGGATCACGAATTAACAGACAAGGAACTTTATTCTGCACTTAGAGAACTTGATACACCAATTGCAGTTTAAGTTATAAATAACCAAAATTTTAGATAAGTAATCTGTATCTATTGTCATTCCTGCCTCCGCAGGAATGACAATTCTAAATCAACATCCCGTGAATGTTTTCTCGAATTTCATCCCAAAACTTTTATATATTTAACCACTACAAATTTGAGAATCAACGAAAAGGTAAAAAATGAAACTATTAAAAATATTTGCACCTATTATTCTGCTTGCCTTTACAGTTTATTATTGCAGCACAGTTCCAATTACAGGCAGATCACAATTAAGCCTAATTCCAGCAAGTGAAATTAATGCAATGAGTTTTGCACAGTACGGAGAATTTTTGCAGCAAAATAAACTTAGCTCAAATAAATCTGATGTGGATATGGTAAAACGTGTTGGTGTAAACATCCAACATGCTGTTGAAACATATTTTGCACAGAAAAATTTGTCTAAAGAACTTGAAGGGTATCAGTGGGAATTTAATGTTGTAGAAAGCCCTGAAGTAAATGCCTGGTGTATGCCCGGTGGTAAAGTTGTTGTTTATACGGGCATTCTTCCAATAACAAAAGATGAAACTGGATTAGCTGTTGTGATGGGACACGAGATTGCACACGCAATTGCTCAGCATGGTGGAGAAAGAATGAGTCAAGGTTTATTACAGCAACTTGGCGGAGTGGCGCTTTCTGTTGCCCTGCAAAATGAACCCGAGACAACTCAAAGTATTTTTATGACGGCTTATGGGGTTGGAACAACCGTTGGTGTAATGCTTCCATTTAGCAGAACTCACGAAAGTGAAGCTGATCATTTAGGATTGATTTTTATGTCTATGGCAGGATATAATCCAAATGTTGCTGTTGATTTTTGGACGAGAATGGCGGCCAATAGTGGTGGGGGTGCGCCCCCTGAATGGTTAAGTACTCATCCATCAAATGAAACAAGAATTGCTGATATAAAAAAGTTGCTGCCGGAAGCAATGCAGTATTATAAAAAGTAAATAGGGAATAATAGATGACATCTTTTAAAAGATGTCATCTGTAGTTTATAATAATATTACTTTAACAAAATCATCTTCTTAGTTTCAACAAAACTGCCAGCTTGAATTCTATAAAAATAAATTCCACTTGATAGTTCAATACCTGTAAAATCACTACGATAAACACCTGCAGAAAGTTCATTGTTAACAAGTTCGGCAACTTCATTCCCGAGTATATCATAAATTTTCAATTGTACAAATGAAGCTTCAGGAATACTGTATTCTATCTTAGTGTTTGGGTTAAATGGGTTTGGATAGTTTTGTTTAAGACTATACACTTTGGGTGTGAAAGTAGAAATTTGCTCAACATCTGAGACTTTATAATTTATTTTATAAATTTTTGCTCCGACATTAGTATTGTTGAACGTTCCTAAATAAAAGCTAACATCTCCTGAAGTTCCTGCTTTATCTGAATAACCAGATAGTGCTGATGTTTTTGGATCAGGCGGAAGCCCTTGGTTATTTTCTTCCCAAGTAACGCCATTATCATCTGAAGTCCTAAATCCACCACCATTTACATCTCTGGGAAATGTCGAAATACCCCATTTCTCCTTGTTTAAGCTCTTTAAAAATCCAATAAAATAACCTGAAATCTCGATATCATATGTACTTCCAAAAACAACTAATAATACCGTCGATAAGTATTTAGATTCTGCAAATGACTGATATAAATTTCCATCATCTGAACCAGCCAATAACCTAGTTTGTGCAGCAAGTTCGTCGGTTTCTGGTGGATAATCAAAAATGAGTTTAACAATTGTGTCGCCTGCCGCAATACCTGTTGCTTGCTGCCAAATATCTCCATTGTTTGTAGATGTGAATAATCCTTTAGTTGTAGCTGCAACTACAATACCACTTGTGTCTACTTCAATGTCTCTTACCCAAGAATTTGGTGGAATGCCATTTATAGCAGGAGACCAATTAAAACCATTATCTATTGAGCGTAGCGGTCCATTCCTAGTACCAACAAAGATTGTGTTAGGATTTGTTGAAGGGTTAATTGCAATAGAAAATATATTATCCCCTGTTGGAACTGTTACTAATGGTGCTCCCCAATTATCACCATTATCTGTTGAGAGGTATAACCCTTCTGGTTGGGGAAAAGGCCATATGCTGGCATATAAATTACCATCAGGTGCATCAATTATTGTTCTGGATATATATACATCATTTAAATTAGCCCAAGTATTACCATCATCTGTAGATCTTCTAATTCCACCCAGATCACCATTTGGAAAATTAAAAGAACTTGTAGCAACAAAAATGTGCTGGTTGCTTTGCCTAACAACCATATCTGTTACACCCGCACCCTCAGGAGTAGTTGCAGTTTCTTGCCAAACCTGTGAGTAAACACTTATAGACAAAACTAATAGAGTAAGTAATAAAATTACCTTCATTTTAATTTCCTTATTTATTTCATTAAACTCATTTTAATTGTTTGTACATATTCACCTGCAATTATTTGTGCAATGTAAAAACCACTTGCCAAATCATTTCCATTAAAGTCTGCTCTATAAACACCAGCAGTTTGTTCCTCGTTAACTAAGGTTGCAACTTTATTCCCAAGTATATCATAAATTTTCAACTGAACAAATGACTCTTCTGGGATGCTGTATTCGATTTTTGTCGAAGGGTTAAAGGGGTTTGGGTAGTTTTGTGATAAAGTGTAACTACTTGGGTTTCCATCAATTGGTTCAACGCTGCTTGCACTACCGAATGATAAATCATCCACGGCGGCGCTTGTTAAAATATTTCCTTTTGTAATAATGGTTATTGTGATAATGCACCAGTCTGGTGTCCCGGCTTGTGTATAGGTTATGGGTGCAGAAAATTGAGTCATGCCTCCCGGATCTACAATAGAATTAAAAAAGCCAGCACCGATTGGTGTTCCATTAACACCACCAGTTCCCATCAAGACAGACACACTGAAAACATCTCCCGTATCAGGAGTGAAATCGTAAAATCCATTCAACGCTTCATACCTTTGCGATACGGGGAATCCATTTCCATCCGCACCAGCTGAAAGTATTGGGAAAAAAGGTAAACCGCCTACAGATTGCACTCTAAGAGACGCGGACCACATTCCGCTGTTTGAATTGAGGGATTGAAATACGGTGGGTTGACCAGAAGGTGGGCTATTTCTTAACCAATCAATGGGATCACCAGTAGCACCATCCCAATTTTCAAAACCGGGGTTTGGAATTTCTTGTGAGTAAATAGATGATATTAATATCAAAAAGAGCGGAATTATTAATAAATGTTTCTTCATAGCACTTGCCTCCAAATGTTTAATGAAATGTTGTTTAGTTTTATTGAGCTTTAATTAAAAGTTTTCTATTTATGCTATAGATTAACAGTTACAAAATAGGCAAGGCTTAAAACAGGTAAGATGAAAGAAAACAATACGCCATTACATCTAATTTAGTAGCTGTAATTACTTGTTTTATATGATATTAGTTATTCTTTTGACAAGTTTAAAATATAATTGCTTAATGTCAACCATTTGCTTTAATTAATTTTATTTGGTCTGAAAATATTATTCTTTAGCAAATAAAAACCCCTGCCATTAAGAACAACAGGGGTATTATGAAAAATCTTATTCGATGATCTATTTTAATAAAATCAT
>CAVPND010000042.1:0-8511 GCA_963706055.1 uncultured Ignavibacteriales bacterium
TCGAATTTGCATATTCAATTCCCGATGAAAATGAAACTTTAGGAAAAATTTTATCAACAAACCTCTATCTCAATAGTCTTGATATTGCCTCTAACATTTACGAAGCCAAGATTGATGAAGCACAAAGTGACTATTATCCATCTGTTGCTCTCTTCGGTAATTATCAAAATCTAATAAATCAATATGATGCGGGCTGGGCAACTCCAGAAAACAAACACGTATTCAGTGTAGGACTTGGTTTAAAACTTTCAATCTTTAATGGGTTTAGAACTAGTGGTAAAGTGGAAGAAAATGAAGCAGAACTAAAAGGAATTAAGTTTCAAAAATCATTTGTTGAACAAAGTTTAAGTATGAAATTAAATCAGATATTAACCGAATTAAAAAAATCTGAAGAAAAAATTAAAAGTTCTAAAGAAGCAATGATTGCAGCATCTGAAAACAGGGATTTAAATTTACGCGCTTATCAAAATGAAATTGGCGAAGTTGCAGATTTTATTGAAGCACAAATAATGGAAGCTTTTATGATGGCGCAATATCAATTATCGCTTTATGAACAAGTTGAACTGAAGGCTAATCTTGATTTTTTACTTGGTATGAAGAATTAATTAAAAATTAATGATACACTTTCATAAATACTCATTAATTGTACTTTTATTTTTGATATCTAATACTTGCATGTTAGTTGCACAAAAAAAGTATCCCAACGAAATAAATTTTAAAATGGGTTTGATGGTTTATGATTTTGATGAAGTAAATTTTTCTGATGGTAATGCAGCTTTAGAAATGTGGATGGAATCAACCAAAAAAAGTTTATTAAAAAAAGGTGTTAAAAAAATTGATATAGTTTATAAAAGTTATGAAGATCTAATTAAGCTGGAAGATGATGTTAGAAATAATCAAATAGATGTATTTAGTATAAAATCCACTGACTTCTTCAGGTTAAAAAACGTAAACGACTATGTTCCGTTTTTTGCTGGAACGAGAAGCGCAAAGTCAAAGTTTGAAAATTTTATTTTGATCACCAATAAAAAATCCGGTTTCAAAAATATTACTGATATTATTAAAGAGGTTATTACCACTGCAAAATCAGTTTATGAAGATCTATCAACTATGTGGGTAAAAATAGCAATTCAAGAAAATTCCGGACAAAAATTAAAGAAAGCTATAGATATTGAAAGTACGCTAATTTCAGAATCTAATTTGCTGTTAGGTGTTTTTTTTGGCAAATATAAATGTGCTGTTGTGTCACAATCAGTTTATGATGTTGTGTGTGAATTAAACCCGAAAGTAAAATCAGAGACTCAAATCTTAGCAACTTCAGGCAATTTGATAAATAATTTTTTTGCAAGAAAAAAAAATATTTCTAACTCTACGTCTGAAATACTGGAAGTATATGCAACGGATTTAAATGAAAATGATGATGGTCGGCAAATTCTTAATTTATTTAAAGTTGATAGAGTAGAAAAAATAGATAAAAATGATATTGAAGAGACAAAAAACCTTATTCAAAAATATAAATCGTTATTCAAATCAAAATAATAATAACAAAATCTAATTTCTTAACATATGATTTCGAGAGCTGTTAAAATATCTATTCAACTTTTTGCATCTTTATTCAAAAAGAAAGAAAATACTCTAGAAATAATTTTACTGTTATTTATCATCGCAAGTATTGGAATCGCTCAGACAAATAAAAATAAAAGTGAAGAGAAATCAAGACCATACAGATTTATTTTTTCAGTCAATTTATTCCACAACCAAAAAATAGAAGATGCCAAAGCATCAACTACGATTTTGATGAATAAAATAAAAAGGGATAAAAATATTAAAGAAGATTTTGAGATTATTGTCTGCAATACTGAAAAAGAAATTTTAGATGAAATAAAAACCGAGTTCGATTTTTTACTTGTTACAGCAGTAGAAATGGCAGCTATAAAAAAGAGCGGCCGAGCAAAACCCGTTCTTATTAACGAAACCCAAAACTCTTACGGGTTTATTTATTATTTAATTACCCATAAAGAGCATGCTATTAACAACATAAAAGATTTGAAGAAAAGTGATCTTTCAATTCTCGCTCGATCACCAAATCAAGTGCCGTCACTTTGGCTAGATAAAATATTAAGAGATAATAAATTACCAAAAAAGGAATCTTTTTTTAATGACATCACATATGATTATAAAGCCACAAACATTGTTCTTTCAGTATTTTTTAAAAAAATAAAGGCATCTATAGTTTCAAAAGCAAGCTATGACCTTCTTTGTGAATTGAATCCACAGATATTGAAACAAATTAGAATTATAGAAACTTCTGAACCTATGTTGTTTGGAGTTATATTTTTTGATACAAAGAACAAAGACAAAGAACGAGAAAATTTTATTTATGAAACTCTGTCTACCTTAAACGAAGACCCATATGGAAGACAATTACTAGATATGTTCAATGTGGATAGAATAGTTCCATTTAAAGATGAATACTGGCAAAGTTTTTTACAATTGTATAAGTAAATAATGAGACTGATTTTGATTAACATACTAATTATTTTGTTTTCAGTCTCTGGGTTTGGACAGACAAGTAAAGAAAATAATCCAAAGAAAATTAGATTAATTATATCTTTAAACTCATTTCATAATGTTAAGACAAAAGATGCACAGGCTTTAGCACAAATACTTGCAAATCATATGATAAAGACACATAGTCTGGAATTTGATTTTATTGTAGAAACACCGGAGAGCATTCTGGATATTGAAAATGCTGCAGCAAAAGGTTTTGATTTTATAATACTGAGTACTGAAGAATATTTAATTCTAAATGAAAAACTTCCACTTGAACCATTTGTTACAAATTATTCAGAGGGTCACATTGGATATAAATATCACTTTGTTGTTCATAAAAGCAGCAGCATTGATGATATCGCTCAGCTAAAAAATGAAACAATAAATGTTTTATCCAGACAAAACCAAAAAGCACCTTTTTTTGGTTAGATAAATTATTAAAGAACCAAGGATTACCAATTCAGACAATTTATCTTAAAGAGATAGTTACTGATTACAAAGCCACGAATGTACTGCTTCCTGTATTTTTTAAAAAAGCAAAAGCCTGTGTAGTAACTGAGGTATCGTTAAATCTGCTTTCGGAATTAAACCCTGGAATAAGAAACAACACTAAAATTTTATATTCCTCTGATTATATTTTATTAGGAGTTGGTTGTTTGAATATTAAAAATAAAAACACAAAAGCATACAATGTTTTAAAAGATATTATTCCCACACTACACACCAATGAGTATGGTCGTCAGTTACTAAAATTATTTTACGCTGATAAATTAGTTCTGTACAAAGACGAGTATTTAAATGGTTATCTTAATCTGTTAAAGTAATAAAATGCAAAAACCACTCTATATATTAATAATTTTTTGTTTGTATTGTAATTTGGCGTTAAGCCAAAATTTAGGAGATAAAAAACAAGAAACTTCAAAAAACATTAATCTTATTTTTGCTGAAAATTCATTTCACAATATTAAAATTGAAGATGCTAAAGCTACAGCTCAGATTTTGGCAAATCATATTAAAAATTTGAAAAATCTTAAAAATAACTTTATCGTTAAGCTTGCTAAAGATGAAAAGCAAATATTAGAAATGTGTAAAGATGATTTTGATCTTGTTTTACTTACAACGGAACAATACTTAAGATTGAAAAATTTACTTCCACTAGAACCGTTTACTACCAATTATGCTGATGGTAACTATGGGTACGTATATCATCTAATCGTAAATAAAAATGACAGCATAAATGATATTAGTCAGCTAAAGGGAGAAACTATATTTATTCAAGCGCATACCAACGATCAGGCTGCAACATTATTTTTAAATAAATTATTAAAAGAAGCATCATTAAAATCTGCAGACAAATTCTTTAAAGAAATTATTATTGATAGTAAAGCTACAAACGTATTGTTACCAGTGTTCTTTAAAAAAGCAAAAGCTTGTATGATTACTAATTCCTCATTAAAACTTCTAATGGAATTAAATCCAGGCCTTAAAAACCAGGTAAAAATTTTGCATTCCACAAAACCAATAATATTAGGACTCACCTGTCTTAATTCAAATAAAAAAGATGATGAAGCTTACAAAATATTTAAGGATGTGCTACCAACTATTCACGAAAACGAATATGGCAGGCAATTTATTAATCTGTTTGGAGCAGAAAAGTTAGTTTTATTTAAAGAAGAGTATTTAAAAGGATATTATAATCTTACAAAGTAAACAAATGAAAAAAGTGTTTTCTATTATATATCTAATTTTCTTAATTACAAATGTTACGAATAGTCAAAACTTAAAGGATATTAAATTAGTTTTCACTAAAAATTCTTTTCATAATATAAAAATTGAAGATGCAAAAGCTACTACTCAAATATTAGCAAATCATATTAAAAAGATTAAAAATATAAAAAATGAATTTATAGTTGAGCTTGTCAGCAAAGAAAATGAAATACTTGACCGGCGCAATGATTTTGATCTACTGGTACTTACAACTGAACAATATCTAAAACTAAAAAACAAAATGCCTCTGGAGCCTTTTTGTGTTAATTATGCAAACGGGCATTATGGTTTTATCTATCATTTAATAGTTAATAGAAAAGATAACATCAATAATATTGATCAGTTAAAAGGAGAATCCATTTACACTCAGGCACATACAAAAGAGCAAGCAGCAACTATGTGGGTGGATAAGCTACTAAAACATGCAAATATCAAAAGCAAGAAAGAATTTTTTAAAGATATAATTATAGATAACAAAGCAACAAATGTTTTGATGCCTGTTTTTTTTAACAAAGCAAAAGCATGTGTAATAACTGATGCTTCACTAAATTTATTAATGGAACTAAATCCTGCCATAAAAAATCAAATAAAAATCCTCTATACTTCAGAGCCAATAATTGTGGGTCTAACATGTCTAAACTCAGATAGAAAAAATGAAATAGGCTATGAAGTACTAAAAGACGTATTGCCAACTTTACAAGAAAACCAGTATGGCAAACAATTTCTTGATTTGTTTAGAGCGGAGAAATTGATCTTATTCAAGGAAGAATATTTAAGGGGTTACTATAATCTTACTAAGTAAAAATATATTGAGCATTATGAAAAATTGTATTTTATTAATCATAGTTATTGCCTTTGCTTTTAGTTTTAATGAAAGTTTTTGTCAATCAAACAATACCCTTAAAAAACAAGTTGTACGGCTTGGAGCACTAAGTAACATTATAGATGGAGTTGACATTAAAGATGCTGAAGCTGCTTTTAAAATCTGGACAGATTCTTTTCTTAAACGGCTTAGAAATAAAAAAATATATGATTTCGACTTTGAAGGAAAGATTTATTCTGATCTAAAAACACTTAAAGCAGATATTGATAACAGAAGTATTAATTTTTTTAACGTTTCTACTGTAGAATATTTTAGTTTGATTGATCGAGCTAAATTCATTCCTTTTTTATCAGGTACCAATCACTCATCAGAAAATTTTGATGTTTATTTATTAATTACAAACAATAATAACAATATTAAGGAATTAAAGGATTTAAAAAATATTACTATATCTGTTCCTAAATCAATTGAGCATTCCATAGGTGACTATTGGCTTAGAACAGTTCTTCGAGAAGATTTGGGAAAAGATAAATTTAAATCATTAAGTTTTTTAACTTCTAAACAAAAAGATTCTGAAGCTATGCTCTCAGTCTTTTTCGGCAAAACCGATTATGTTTTAATCACCGAAAGTTCATTTGATTTAGGCTGTGAATTAAACCCTACATTAAAATCAAAAATTAAAATTCTAAAAAGATCCGGAAATTTATTGAATGGAGTTTTTGCATATAGAGTTGGTACTGATCCTACTACAGTTAAATCTATTGCAGATGTTGCGATTGATATTCATAAAGATGTTGAAGGGAAACAAATATTAAATTTGTTCAAAATCCAAAAAATAATACGAGTTTCTGAAAAAGATATTATAGAGTCTGAAGCAATTATAAATAAATACAATAAATATTTTAAATGATTATAAGGATTTAGAGGATTATTGAAATGAGTTTCTTTTCAAGATTTAAACAGAAAAGTATAAGTTTTAAAATAACTTTGCTTATTTGGATAATGATAATTTTCACTATCACATTTTATGTTTTTTTTAGCATACCATATCAACAGCAAAGTCTTTTAGAGCGTATGCAGTTTGAAGCTCAGGATGTTGCTTCATCATACGTACAAGCTAATCAATCAGCTTTAATTACAGATGACTATCAGCTTATTGTAGATTACAGTATGAACACAGTAAAAAATAGTAATTCAATTCTATATATAGCCGTTATAAAAAACGATATTAGTCAATCATTTTTGTTTCAAAAAAGTAACTGGAGTAATGAAAATTTAGAAGGCTTTTGGACTGATCCTGATCAGTTACTTAATGGGGAAATAATAAATTCAAAAATTGTAAATGGTGAAGTTTACCACCTTGCCAAAAAGTTTATTTATACCGGTATCGATTGGGGTTGGATTCATGTTGGGCTTTCAACCGAAAGTTATAATAATGCAAGTGCTGAAATGAGATTAAGAGCTATATATCTGTCATTAGCCACAATTCTTTTATCCTTTTTTGTAACATTTTTATTTACACGCAGACTAACGAAACCAATTTCTGATATGGCTTTGATGGCAAAAAGGATCGAATCGGGTGATCTATCTGCAAGAGTAAATATAAGATCTAATGATGAGCTTGGGATGCTATCAGAATCTTTTAATAAAATGACGGATGCGGTAAGTAAAAGCCAGGAAACTCTTGAGAACAAGGTGTTGGAACGTACCAATGAACTTGCAAAAACAAATATAAAACTAACATCTGAAATTGAAGAGAGAAAAAAGACCGAAGTAATTTTAAATCAGTACACAACTAAACTGCAAACCTTGGAAGAGATTTATAAAGGAATTATTTCATCAAAATCGGCAGTTGAAATTTTTAAAAACTCAGCACAAAAGATTAATAATAATATTATTAATTTTTCGCGTTCAAGTGCAGCCATTTTTGATTTTACAAAGAACACCGCAGTATTACATGCATTTTCTTTTAATGAAGGTGAAATTTCAGAGGTTGAAAATGAATTTCCCATCGAACATTTTTCTTCGATAGAAAAATTGAAAGATCATTCTTATTTTTTGGAAGAAAATTTATCTTCAAAAGAAGTTAAATCGGAGATGGAACAGTTAGTTTATAGTAAAGGAGTAAAATCCTATATCTGTATTGGATTAAAATTCCAAGGTTACTTAATTGGGGAACTTAATTTTGCTTTTTCTGAGACAAACAAATTTGATCAAGTGACACTTGATACCATTTTGGAAATCAGCAATCAGATTGCTGTTGCAATTGTGCAGCTATCCTTGGAAGAAAAATTAAAACATCATGCTGATGAGTTACAAAATTCACTTAAAGAAAAAGAAGTTTTATTAAAAGAGATACATCACAGAGTAAAAAATAATTTACAAATAATTACAAGTTTACTTTATTTACAATCACTAAAAATTGAAGATGAAGCGACGCAGGCAATATTTAAGGATAGCCAGAACCGAGTAAAATCATTAGCTCTAGTTCACGAAAAACTTTATCAATCAAAGGATCTTGCAAGAATTGATTTTTCTGATTATTTAAAAAATCTATCTAACTTTATTTTTACAACTTATAAAACAAATATTCCAAACTTAAGAATTGATTATGATTTAGATGAGGTTTATTTATCAGTTGAGGTATCAGTTCCGCTAGGTTTAATTATGAATGAACTACTATCCAATTCCTTAAAGTACGCTTTTGTAAATAATTCGGATCATCAATCTGAACATACAATTCTAATCAAACTTAAACGAATAGCAGCAGATAAACATATTTTATCAGTTTCAGATAATGGTGCCGGATTACCTGATAATTTTGATATAGAGGGAACTGAATCACTTGGGTTAAAACTTGTTACAAGTTTAGTACAACAGGTTGAAGGAAAACTTGAAATTCATCCAAAAAACAATACAGAATTTAAAATAACTTTTAATGGAAATATTTTTTAGAAATGTTAACCATTTTAATGGATCATATATATGAATAAAAAAAGAATATTTGTGGTGGAAGATGAGAGCATCGTTTCACTGGAAATTCAAACACGATTAAAAACATTGGGTTATGAAATAGCTGGCTCTGCAGCTTCTGGTGAAGAGGCAATACGTAAAATCATAGCATCAAAACCAGATTTAATTCTTATGGATATAAGGATCAAAGGCAATATTGATGGTATTGAAACCGCTGCGGAAGTTCGCAAACATTTAGAGACACCTGTAATATTTTTAACCGCTTATGCTGATGAAACCACATTACAGCGTGCTAAAATTACTGATCCATTTGGTTATATAATAAAACCTTTTGAGGAACGTGAACTAAGCATAAATATTGAGATTGCTTTATACAAAGATCAAACTCAAAAATT
>CAVPND010000043.1:0-8819 GCA_963706055.1 uncultured Ignavibacteriales bacterium
TTGAGTTTGAATTCTCCTCCCCAAATGAAAATGATGTATTAAACAATCTTTTATCATCTAACACGTATTTAAAAAATCTTGATATAGCATCAAATATTTATGAAGCAAAAATTGATGAGGCTAAAAGTGATTATTACCCATCGTTAGCATTTTTCGGTAATTATCAAAGATTAGATAATAATTATGATGCCGGATATGCTACAAAAGAAAACAAAAATATTTTTACTGTTGGTCTTGGATTAAAACTTTCAATATTTAATGGGTTCAGAACAGCAGGAAAGGTTGATGAAAATGAAGCTGAACTTAATGGTTTAAAGTTACAAAAGGTCTTTGTTGAAGAAAGCTTAAAAATGAAATTAAACCAGTTGATAACGGAAATTAATAAATCTGAAGAAACCATTAAAAGTTCAAAAGAAGCTATGATTGCCGGGATAGAAAACAGAGATCTAAATCAAAGAGCTTATCAGAACGACATTGGACCTGTAAAAGATTTTATTGAAGCACAAATTTTTGAATCATTAATGATGGGACAATATCAATTAGCACTATATGAACGTGCTGAACTTAAAGCAAAATTAGATTTTCTTCTTGGATCAACAGATTAGTACCAAATGATGTTGACAATAAAAAAGTTAATATTAATTTCTATAGCTATTGTGCTGAGCGCAGGACAACTGCTTAGCCAGACTGATTTTAAGACTGGAAGAAGTTTCCGAATTATCTTTTCTCTAGGCTCCTTTCATACAGCTAAATCCCACGATGCAAAAGCTGTGAGCCAAATATTAATAAACCATCTTAAAGAGGCCGAAAAAAGAACTGAAGATTTGCTAATAATTGTAGCAGATGGTGAAAAAGAAATATTAGAACAAGCTAAAATCGGATTTGATCTAATTGTATTGACAAGCCAGGAATATTATGATCTGAAAAAATTGCTTCCGTTAGAGCCGGCAATTATTAATCAGACAGACGGAAAAGTAGGGTATAAATATTTATTTCTGGTACATAAAAATGAAGGGATTAATACGGTTGCTCAATTAAAAGGTGAGACAATTAATATTTTAGCACGTGATGGACAAAACGGGCCAATACTTTGGATGGATGATTTGCTTAAAGAAAAAAAATTATCAAAAAAAGAAAAATTCTTTCAAGAGATTAAATATGATTTTAAGCTAACTAACGTTTTACTGCCTCTGTTTTTTAAAAAGGTTAAAGCTGCTCTTATAACTGATCATGGATTTAAACTCATAAGCGAATTAAATCCACAAATAAATGAAGATCTAAATATAATTGCAGAATCGGCTCCAATAGCAATTGGTTTGGGTTGCATAAATGCTTTGGAGAAAGATCCTGATAGAATAAATTTTGTAACACGTTTAGTTTTTAATCTTCATAAAACTAATTACGGAAAACAAATTTTGGATTTTTTTGCGACCGATCAAATTGTTCCCTTTAAACCTGAATATATGAAAGAATTTTTAAGACTGATGGAGAAATAATTTTCCAGAGATAATAATTAAGTATGAAAAAATATATCAATATTGAGCTTGTTGTATTCGGCATTTGCTTTATACAATTCTTAGTATCTGGACAGGCAGATAAATCGGTTCCATTTAAATCAGATTACCTTAGTGCATATTTGGAGTTATTTAAATAAATGAAAAATAATTGGTTTTATAGAAATCTAATCAAGAGCATAAAAATTTATTTATTTAGTGCAGGTATCATTTTTTTATTTAGTAATAGTTCTGAAGCACAGAATAAGTTGCCTGAAGAAATTGATTTTAGATTAGGAACAATGTCATACGCTAATGCTAATATGTCTTATACGGAAGTAGAAGCGACTTTGAAAATTTATATGGAAGAATTTCGCAAAAGGTTTATTAAACGCGGCGTTAAAAAAATTATTATTAATTATAAATCATACAATAGTTCATCGGAACTGGAACAAGACATAATTAAAGGTAAAGTAAATGTGTTTACTATCAGCACTACTGATTTTTATAAGTTTAATAACGTAAAATCCTATGAATCGATTTTATCAGGAGTAACTTCTCTTAAATCAAAATTTGATAATTATATTTTAATAACTAATTCTTCAACTATTAACTTATCTCAAATCGTTTCTGAACAAATACAAGTTTCAACAATTTTCCCGCATCAATTAAAAATAATGTGGGTAAAACTAGTTCTGTCCGGAAAGAATAAACCTAATAAGTTTAACATAGTTGAATCCCAACTATCGGAAGGCAATTTAATATTATCTGTGTTTTTTGGTAAAACCAAGCATGCTGTTGTAACAAAAGCTGCTTTTGATCTTGTATGTGAATTAAATCCACAGGTGAAAGAAAAGCTGAGAGTTTTATCCGAATCTCAGGATCTAGTGAACACATTTATTGGTTATAAAAAGGGAGATGACGTGGATATGGATATGATTTATACTGTGACTTCTGTTGGACAAGAAATAAAAGATGATCCGGTGGGAAAGCAAATTCTTAATTTATTTAAGATTGATAGAATGGAGGAACTTTCATTGGAAGAAATGAAGCCGACAGAATCCTTAATAAATAAATACAATGCTTTATATAAGAAGAAATGATTTTTCCTAAAAAATGAAAGTCTTTCAACTCAAATATATTTTACTTCTCCTCATTTTCATTACTATTAAAAATGAATCTACAGGTCAGAATAAACTTCCCGAGGAAATAAATTATAAGATGGGCATAATGGCGTATGCGTTTGATGAAATAAATATATCTGATGGAAATGCAGCGTTAGAATTGTGGATGCAATCGACAAAGAAACGTCTTTTAAGAAAAGGTGTGAAAAAGGTTGATATAGTGTATAAGAGTTACAATAATTTAATAAAACTTGAAGATGATATTATCTCCAACAAGATTGATGTCTTTAGTATAAAGACTGTTGACTACTTGAAACTGAAATATTCAAACAACTACGCGCCGCTATTTGCCGGAACACGGAGCGCTAACTCAAAATATGAAAAGTTTATTTTGATAACCAACAAACAAACCGGTTTCAAAAGCATATCAGATATATTTAATGAAGAAATTGCTTCTGCAAAATCGGTATTTGAAGAATTATCTGTAATGTGGGCTGAAGTAGCAATTAAAGAATTTTTTGTGAGTAAACTTAAAAAAAGAGTCAGATTTAACAGCTTAGCTATTTCAGAATCCAAACTGCTTTTGGGTGTTTTTTTCGGAAAGTATAAATGTGCTGTGGTATCACTTTCTGCATTTGAGTTAGTATGCGAGTTAAATCCCCAAGTCAAAAACAGCACAGTAATTTTGGCAGCATCGCCCAATATAATAAATAGTTTATTTGCTCGTAAAAAAGATATTGATCAAGGCACTGTTGAGGTACTGGAATTATTTGCGACTGATCTAAAGGGCGATATAGAGGGGCAGCAGGTTCTTAACCTATTTAAAGTTGATAGAATTGAAAAAATATCATTCAGCGATATTAAAGAGACCAAAGATCTGATTAATAAACACAAATTATTTTTTGGCGCCAAATGATTCTTATCTATAGCTATATAAATAATATGATGATGACATTATATACAAGCATTAGTAAATCAATACAAATAATTTTGCTGATTTCCCTCTTCTACCCTTTTGGATTTGCGCAGGACAACCATAGCAGTACAAACAATAAGTTAAGACGCTACAGGTTCATCTTTTCAATAAATTTATTCCATAATATAAAAACAGAGGATGCCCTAGCGTCAACAAAAATACTAATCAATAAAATAAAAAAAGATAAAAACATAAAAGAGGATGTAGAAATAATTATTTGTGAAACAGTTGAAGAATTACTCGCAGAATCAAAAAAAGAATTTGACTGTATTATCGCTGCTTCTGTTGAAACATCTGCATTAAGAAAGAGCGGTAATGTAAAACCCGTTTTAGTAAACCTAACACAAGGGTCGTATGGTTATGTTTATTATTTGATATCAAACAAAAATCAACATTTTCGTAGCGTTGTAGACCTAAAGAATGGTAGTCTTAAAATATTAGAAAGATCACCCGGGCAAGTTCCCTCATTATGGTTGGATAAAATTCTAAGAGACAAGAAATTACCGGTGAAGGAAAAATTCTTTAGCTCAGTCGAATATGACCATAAACCCACAAATGTTGTTCTACCCGTATTTTTTGGAAAAGCAGATGCTGCAGTAGTATCCATAGGTACTTTTGAGCTAATGTGTGAATTGAATCCTCAGCTTAAAGAACAGATTAATATATTAGAAATATCGGAACCACTTTTATTTGGTCTCGTATTATTTGATACAAAAAACAAAGACAAAGAAAGAGAAAAATTTGTGTTCAATACATTGAGCACTTTGGATACAGACACGTATGGAAAGCAATTTTTAGATTTGCTCAGTATAGAAAAGGTTGTCCCTTACAAAGAGGAGTACTGGCAGAATTTCTTAAAACTATATAAATAAAATAAAGATGATATTTGATATGAGCGTTAATATTTCAATACAAATTATTTACAGAAAATTTCTAAAATTCCTGTTACTTGTATTGTTTTTTTCTCCATTGGCGTTAAGCCAAACGGGTCAGGTAAAAAATTCAGTTCAGGAAGGTGTATTTAGAATAATTTTTTCTACAAATGTTTTTCAAAATACAAAACCTAACGAAGCAGAAGCTGTTACCCAGATATTAGCTTCTCATCTTAAAGAATCTGAAAATTTTTCTCAGGGTGTTGAAATTATTATAGCTAAAGACAAAGATGATATATTAAATAAAACCATCAATGGTTTTGATATTGTGGTTCTAACAACTAATGAATATTTCGAGTTAAAAAACAAACTAAAGCTTGAGCCGGTTCTGGTTAATCAAACACAGGGACATTACGGATATAAATTTTACCTGTTGGTAAATAAAGCTGACGGAATAACAGATATTAAACAGTTAAGGGGCGAAACGTTATACATTCAGTCACGTGAGGGACAGGATGCACCACAGATTTGGTTGGATAAACTTCTGAAAGATAAAAATCTTCCTAAAAAAGAAGAGTTTTTTAAAGATATAAAATTTGATAGTCGTGTTAGTAATGTCGTTCTGCCTGTGTTTTTTAAAAAGACAAAAGTTGCAGTGGTTACTGAGGTTGGATTTAAGTTGGTAAGTGAGTTAAACCCTCAAATAGGTAAAGATTTGACAATCTTGGCTGAATCAAATTACATTACAATTGGTTTAGGCTGCACAAACTCTGCTAATTCTGATCAGTCGCGTAAAAAAAGAATATTGGATGTGTTGTTCAAGTTGCATAGTAATAATTATGGAAAGCAACTTTTAGATTTATTTGCAACAGAAAAAATAATTCCATTCAAAGAAGAATATCTAAAAGAATATTTGAGATTAAAGAAATGAAACACAAATGATCAAAACAGTAAATAGAAAATATTCAATATCAAACATAGCTTCCATAATAATCTTTATGCTGTTGATTACCGGAACAGGAATATCACAACCTAAATTGCTAAAAAAGGTTGATACTAGAATAGGTATGATGAATTATGCATTTGGTGATTTAAATATTAAAGATGGGTCTGCGGCATTTAGTCTCTGGATTAATGCATTTAAAAACAGTTTATATAAAAGAAAAGTAACCGATGTTATTGTTAAATATGATCTATTCTCGACTCTGGATGAATTAGAAGAAAGCCTAAAAAAAGGAAACACCGAATTTATTACAATTAAAACAGTGGATTACTTCAAATTAAAAGAACCATCAAAGCTGGTGCCGTTTCTTACCGGATCAAGAAGTTCAGCAACTAAGTTTGACCAGTTTTTATTAGTAACAAGTAAAAAGTCAGGGATAAATAACTTGAGTGATATTAAAGGGAATGAAATTCAGGTTGCAAATTCTTTCTTCACTGACTTATCAAAGATGTGGGTTAAGCTATTACTTTATGATTCAAAAAAATCCAACTCAAAAAACTCAAAAATTAAAAGTGTCTCTATAAGTGAGTCCAATTTATTGCTCGGCGTTTTTTTCGGAAAGTACAATTGTGCGGTAATATCCTACTCCTCATATCAATTAGTTTGTGAATTAAACCCGCAGGTTAAGAATAGTACAAATATACTTGCAACATCGCCTAATCTTATAAACTCATTGTTTGCATACTCCAAAAATGCTGATCCTGATTTGGTGTATACTTACAGAACGATATCTGAAAATCTTCATAATGAGTCGGAGGGAAAACAAATACTAACTTTATTTAAAACTGCAAAGGTAGAGCATTTCTCGGAGTTGGAACTTAAAGCAACTGAAAAATTAATTAAAAGACATAATTCAATTTTTAAATCAATTGATGATTAAACAAAAATGAAAAATAAAATATCCGACATTCTGTACAACATATTCATTAAAAGCTGGCAGAAACGGCTTGCAGTAAAAATATCGTTACTTATGTGGTTCTTAATTTTAATGACTGTCGGTGCTTATGTGCTATTCAGCATTCCGTTTCAGAAATCACTTTTAATTGAGAGAATGAATATAGAAGCACAGGATGTTGCTTCATCATTTATACATGCAAATGCTTCTGCAATAATTACAGATGATTATCAATTAGTTGTGGACTATTCTGTAAGTATGTTAAAAACCAGTAACTCAATTGATTATATCGTAGTCGTGAAAAAGGACGGATCTCTTTCGCTTGTTTTCGAAAAGGAGGGTTGGAATACAAAAGTACTTAAAGATTATTGGGTTAATCCGGGGGATCTTACACTTGGTAAAAAAATAAAAACAGAATTTTCAAATGAAGAAACTTATCACATTGCAAAACAGTTTTTATATTCCGGAGTAGATTGGGGTTGGGTTCATATAGGTTTATCGTTAAAAAATTATAATAAAGCAGTATCAGATTTTAATGAACGAACTTTAGTTTTATCCATGATAGTAATTTTGCTGAGTTTATTTGCCTCAATATTATTTTCAAAAAAAATTACAAGACCAATAATCATACTGGCTGAAACAGCTAAAAAGATTGAGGATGGAGATTTTTCTGCTAGAGTTGCTATGGCAGGTTACGATGAAATAGGTGATCTGGCAGTATCATTTAATAAAATGACGGAAGCTGTAAGTAAGAGCAATGACGAGCTTGAGTCAAAAGTTTTAGAGCGAACAAATGAACTTGCTAAATCCAATATTCAATTAACGTCTGAGATTGAAGAGAAAAAGAAAACGGAAGTTATTTTAAATCAGTACACAACTAAGCTGCAAACACTTGAAGAAGTTTATAAAGGCATTATATCCTCAAAATCAGCGGTTGAAATATTTAAAAACTCATCTCAAAAAATTCATAATAACCTAATTAATTTTTCACGTTCGAGTGCAGCAATATTTGATTTTACAAATAACAATGCTGTATTACACGCTTTTTCATTTGACGGAAAAGAGTTAAACGAAGTAGAAAATACTTTTCCATTAAGCCATTTTTCTTCAATAAATAAATTAAAAGACCATCCATATTTTTTGGAAGAGAATTTATCTACAAAAGAAGATAAATCGCAGATGGAACAGTTGGTTTATAGTAATGGAGTAAAATCGTATATCTGTATTGGATTAAAATTTCAGGGACATTTAATAGGTGAACTTAATTTTGCATTTTCTGATGCAATCAAATTCGATCAATTAACACTCGATACCATTTTAGAAATCAGTAATCAGATAGCTGTTGCAATAGTTCAGCTTAGCTTAGAAGAAAAATTAAAACATCACTCTGAGGAATTACAAGACTCACTAAAAGAAAAAGAAGTATTACTAAAAGAAATTCATCACAGGGTAAAAAATAATCTGCAAATAATTACAAGCTTGCTATACCTTCAATCATTAAAAATTGAGGATGAAGAGACTAAGGAAATATTTAAAGACAGCCAGAACCGTGTAAAATCTTTGGCGCTTGTACACGAAAAGCTTTATCAATCTAAAGACCTTGCTAGGATTGATTTTTCAGATTATTTAAAAAATCTTAGTAATTTTATATTTACAACCTATAAAACAAACGTTCCAAACTTACACATCGACTATGATTTAGATGAAGTATTTCTGTCGGTCGAGGTTTCGGTTCCTCTTGGATTGATAATAAACGAATTATTATCCAATGCTTTAAAATATGCATTCCGCGGACATCAAATAGATATTTCATCCTATCCAAGAATATTATTAAGGTTAAAAAAATTAAATGGGTCGGAATATATTATCTCGATATCGGATAACGGCGCAGGATTAAAAGATAATTTTGACATTGATGAATCGGAATCCTTAGGACTAAAACTTGTTACTAGTTTAGTCCAGCAAATTGAAGGGAAACTTGAGATACATCCTAAGAACGATACGGAGTTTAAAATAACATTTAACGGAAATATCCTATAAAAAAGTTAATACTCTTTAAGAGGTTTAAAATTTATGAATAAGAAAAAAATATTTGTTGTTGAAGACGAAAGTATTGTTTCGTTAGAAATACAAACCAGGTTAAAAGCTTTAGGTTATGAAGTTGCCGGTTCGGCGGCTTCCGGTGCGGAGGCAATTAGAAAAGTGATTGATCTTAGACCTGATCTTATTTTAATGGATATAAAAATTAAGGGTGATTTGGATGGTATCGAAACGGCCGCAGAGATCAGAAAACAATTAGAGGTACCTGTAATATTTTTAACGGCTTTTGCAGATGAAAAAACCATACAGCGAGCCAAAATTACTGATCCATTCGGTTACATAATTAAACCCTTTGAAGAGCGCGAACTTCATACAAGCATCGAGATTGCTCTTTATAAAGATCAGACACAAAAATT
>CAVPND010000044.1:0-3735 GCA_963706055.1 uncultured Ignavibacteriales bacterium
ATTTAATGCAGAAGGCACAAAACGAAAATACACCTCAACAATTAAAGCAATTTTAATAAAATGATTTTTTATAATATAAGAGGGAATAAAAATGAAAAATTAATAATTCTTTTTTTGATTTCAGCATCCTCAATATTTGCTCAGAGCTGGAATCCCGTAGTTCCAACATTAATTCCATTTAATTTTCAGTCAAAAGTTGATCAATTTTCCAACAAGGATGGAATAAATATTCTGCTTGATTATTACGAACGAAACTGGCCCAACAATGAGATTAAATATTTAAAATATTATCTTTTAAATAGCTCAGGTTCAATTATTCGTGAGTTTCAGCTTGAAAATCAAGACGTTCAATTTGCAAGTATTGATGGCGATAATGATAAGATTTATGTTGTCTATAAGATCGGCAATCTATTAAAAACAAGAAAATCTATAAATGCCGGCCAAAGTTGGACTAATCTTGCAGATATTAATGTTGGTAATAATATTTGCAATAGTGTTGATATTTCTTTCCCTAAACATTTTTTTACAAGGTAATAAAAAGATGAAAATATTTTTTGTTTGTTGTCTGTTATTTGTTGTAAGTAGTTTTGTTTTAGCACAAAGCAAAGAAGAAAAACTACAGCAGTTAAAAACCAGAAGTGATATAAAAGTAACT
Organism: uncultured Ignavibacteriales bacterium; assembly: GCA_963706055.1. Lineage (GTDB taxonomy): Bacteria > Bacteroidota > Ignavibacteria > Ignavibacteriales > Ignavibacteriaceae > IGN3. Next base: position 656 of record CAVPND010000044.1, read on the forward strand.
GAAATAGAACCAAATATTCTAAAACTTGAATATCCTGGTGGTAAAGTGCGATACAAAAACATAACTGATTAAACATCCAGAATCAAGCATCCAGAAACCAGCATACTCACCTACTTATGACAGCACAATAATAGACCTTACAACAATAGATACAACTCTTTATTATCAAAAGTATAAATTTTGGCAGGCGGTCTTAATTGCTAATATCGAGCCAGGTGGCATTGTTGCAGGTGATATTAATAATAACGGCAGAGCAGAGCTTTATGGATTTGTTAAAGATTATCCAGGTGACTATAGTGATGTTGTAATTAAAGAATTAAATGAAAGTGGAACTTTTAGCTTGTTGCATTCTTATGAAAACACTAATCGTGCTACAACAATCTATGATGTAAATAAGGATGGCAATCTGGAACTTCAATTAAGAAGAGAAGAACAAGATACAATCAATAATTATCCTCTTGATAAGCAATTGTACTTTAATAAAGAAACAGATACTTCTCTAGCTTATAATTTATCATTCATCTTTCAGGTTCTGGGTGAAAGTGAACCACAGTTTTTTAATAGGTATTATGACTTAGATGATGATGAACTCACTGATAATTTGTATATAAATGTTGCAAAACGACAAATGCGCATTTATGAATATAATCCTTTAATTAATAACTTTGATTCTGTTTATAGTTTCGATTACTCAAATATCGATGAATGGTTTGAAGGATTTCCAATAGGCGACTTTGATGGCGATGGAAAGCCAGAGTTTTTTATAGGCGGAGCTTCAGGACAAGTATATGGTTTCGAGAGCAATAATGGTTCTTATCAAAATACCTGGATAGGGCAGGTTGAAACACACAACGCTTTTCTTTATGCAGAGTCAAATGATATTGACGGTAATGGTAAAAAGGAGTTTTGGATTGGCGGGGACTCTTTTTTTAATGGAGTTCCTACAACTAAACTAACTTGCTTTGAAGCTAATGGAAATAATTCTTACGAAGCGGTTACGCGAATTGATATCCTTGGATTTTTCTCTTTCTATGGGTTTAATATGCTGGCTCTGGATGTTGATAATGATGGAGTTGATGAACTTGTACTTTGCCTTGACCAAACATTTATTATTTTGAAGTTCAAAGGAAGTCCAGGACAACATTCTTATGAATTATATTATATAAAGCAGAATGAAAGAGCATTAAATGGCGAGAATAGTGTTTATTGGAACGCTTCAATGTATGATATTAATAGTGATGGGCAAGTAGATATTCTAATAACCGCGGACAATGTAATAGATAATTCTGCGATCAGGTTTTTTACCATAATATTAAAACCAGTTAAGCCAGATAATATTGATGAAGAAGAAGATCATAATTTGTCATTCGAATTATTTCAGAATTATCCTAACCCATTCAATTCTACTACGCAAGTAAAATTTGAGCTGCGGACAGGTTCAAACACAACTTTAAAGGTATATAATATTTTAGGGAAAGAAATAGCAGCACTGTTAGATAACTATCTCCCATCAGGAAAATATACGGTTAATTGGGAAGCTAAGGATAGAAGTAGTTCTATCCCCTCAGGAATTTATTTTATAGAATTAAATGCAGGTGATTTTAAAAAAACAATTAAAGCTGTTTTATTGAAATAACGAATTAAAAATTGGAGTTTAAAATGAAAAAAATATTTTTATTCCTTTTACTTTTAACGGCATATCTCTTATCCTCAATGGAATACTATCGTTAGTACAACAATAAATGAACCTAACCTTTATAAACTTGAAAATTTTGCAAACAAAGATGGCATTCACTTGGTAAAAAAAGATACTCATCAACAAATTCTATTATGTATTACAGGCTAAATAGTTCCGGGGTAGTACAGGCAACTACTGTAATTGAAACACAAGGCTATGCTGAATTTCCAAATATAGCTGGTGCAAATGATGCATTATATATTAGTTATCGAAGAGGAAATAATATTATAACTAAAAAATACAATTATTCAACAAGTGCCTGGGACCAACTTCAAACTATTACTTTTAATTCCCAGGATAATTTTAGAGGGATTGACAATGTTTATGATTCAAGAGGTCTTCATTTAGTATTTGCAAGTGGTCCTTATGATCATCAGGATATAAAAACTAAATACTATCGTTATCCAATTGGATGGTATAATTACACAGATTACAAGGATGTTAGTGAACAAACTTATGAAGCAGAATATCCAACAATTACCGTAAGTGCAAATAAAGTGCACGTTGGATTTAACGATTATGGTACGACAAAAACAAGAGATAAAAATTTTATTACAAATACCTGGGAAAGTATTCAATCAGTTTATGATAATGGTTTTCAAAACGTTCATTCTGGTGGTGATAAATTATTTTCATTTAGCTGGATATATCAAGGTCTTCCTTTAAGTCTTTATGTGAAAGAAAGAAATGTTGGCTCAACCACCTGGTCAAAGGCTTTTATGCTAAACTATTCAGTTTATGGTCCTATGGATTATAAGCTAGTTATATCAGCCGCGAATACATATGATAATAAAACGCATATTATTTATCCTACATCGAATCTAATTCATCGATATTATGATGTTTCGACTGGTTGGTCTAGCGAGGAATCGATCTCGAGTAATTTTGAGAGTTTTTTTAGTCTTTCTTCAACTTCAAATGATTTATTTACTGTGTTTTATAGTACTGGTAGTTCAGTTATTAAATACCGCCAATACGATGCAGCACCACTTGCACCTAATAATCTTACAGTTGTAGAAAGTACAACGGATCACCCAATACTTATTTGGACCAAAAACAATGAAGCTGATTTGCATGAATATATAATAGACAGAGCAGAGTGGGGTGTTTGGACAAATGATATTGCAAGAACTACAAGTAATAGTTATAGTGATCTTGAAGTGTTTCTTAATCCAATATTTTTAGATGAAGTATCATATCGTGTACGGGCAGTTGATAAAACAAATCATATTTCACTTCCCAGCAATGTTGTAATTATTGAAAATGCGGTTATTAAGAAGAAAGGTAATTCGACAACTAATGTAGATAAGTATGAATTGAACAATGCCTATCCAAACCCCTT
>CAVPND010000045.1:0-163926 GCA_963706055.1 uncultured Ignavibacteriales bacterium
TTCGTAATGAGTAGGTCGCCGGTTCGATTCCGGCAGTTGGCTCAAACAGTATACTTAATCGTGTTTATAAATAATCCCACTTTTAGAATTAATAACTTCATTCATTTTTCTACTAAAACCCGGTTGGAATATCTACATTATCATTTGATCTTTGTGTCCGTTTAAAGTTATTAAAATTGTAACTGAACATTAAGGTGAATACAGGTGCTTCCGGCATTATCATCGCATTTGCGTTAAAATTTGATCCTGCAGTTTTAATGTTAAAGTCTGATGTGTTAAATAAATTTCTTGCCTGTAATGTTAGTGACATGGTTTTATCAAAGAAATCCTGACGTAATGAAGCACTAATAAATGCAAACAGATCAGATTCTGATTGTGCATCAACAAACTTCATTGTATTTACTGACATCTGAAGTTTTGTACTTGCAGAAAAGGTCACTGTAGTATTTAATCTTGCTGACCAATTAAAGAAATCCTTTACCACACTTTGACCATTGACTTTTCCATCTATATGATTCTGGAATAGATTAATTGATGGATCAAATTTAAATATATCTGCAATTGAAAAACTTGAAGATATCTCTGCCCCGTAAACATCTGAGTTTCCATAATTATTAAATATAATGTTCAGCTTACCTGTTGTATCCACAGAAAACGATTGTGTAAATGAATCCTTGGATTTTCTATAATAAGTTTGAGCCGATACAAAGACACTACCGTACATTTTTTGATAGTTCAACTCGAATGCATCGATATACTCGGGTAATAATTTGGGATTACCTGAGATTGTTATATTTGGATCTGAATAGAATGCAAATGGATTTAATAAATTCTCGTTCGGTCTATTAATCCTTTTGCTATAGCTTAGCTGAAGTTGATGATCGTCAATCTTTCTTGAAATATTGACAGAAGGGAAGTAATCCATCTGGTTGAATTTATAAGTTTCAGTTAAAGTTTTTTGATCAAGAAATCGATCCATATACTCTCCGCGTAAACCAAGCATGTAACTAAATCCTTCAATATCAGAAGTGAAAGAAACAAATCCTGCATAAACATTATTTCTGAGATTAAAAATATTTGTAAGATTTTGATCAATGGTGTAATCGTTTGCTGTTCCATCAAATATTTTATTTATTATATCAAAATCTCTGTAGGCAAGATTTGATTGAACACCAGTTTCAAATGAGGTATTTTCGCCTACTTTATGTTTATAGTTTAACTTTGCTCTGCCATCATTTCGTTTAGAATCATTTTTAAATATTGTATTGTTAAGTAAATCAGCAAAAGAAGAAAAACTCTCATTCGAAAGGTTTTCAATTGTCTTTTGTTCATTTACTACCGAGACATAATTGTGGTATAGCTCTAAGTATAAATCATTTACGTTCGGCGTAAACTTATATTGATACGTTACGGTTGAATTAACGTAACTAACAGGAATATCCTGATTGCTTTGTATTCTTGTATATCTTGAATTATTTATCTGCTCATTTGTCACTAAAGTGTTGAGTGAACTTAGCACATCAACTATTCCGATACCGAAAGATAAACCTAATGAGTTTTGTTTGTCCGGTGTATAATCTGCGCCTGCTCTAAATGAATATTGTCTTCGCTTGTTGCGAATATTAACATCAGAGCGATTGAACAAATTTTGATTATTAATTAGAGAGTTACGTCTAATATCCTGTTCGTTTGTAAACATATTATCACGGTAATCAAAACCTGTGGTCAAATTCCAGCTGTCAACATTGTAACTAAAAGAAAAATCACCATTGTATTTATCGCCGGTTCCGCTGTTAAGATTTAATATGCCGCTCATAGACATATCTTTTTGAACTTTTAGATTTATGTTGATAATACCTGCTGAACCTTCTGCATCATATTTAGAAGAAGGATTAGTTATCAACTCAATGTTTTCGATACTGTTTGAGGAAATCTGTTTTAGAGCATCAGAACCCTGCAAAGGATATGGTTTACCGTTGACCTGAACAGTAAAGTTTGAACTACCGCGTAAGTAAACAGTTCCATCAGGATCAACTCTTACTGAAGGTTGATTTTGTAAAACATCAAGCGCGGTACCGCCCTGTGCATTTAAATTCTGTGCAACGTTTATTACTTTTTTATCCAGATGCAGTTCCTCACTAACTTTTTCCCCAATAACTTCGGCGCCGCTTAACTCATAAGCAGTTTTTGTTAACATTATCTTTCCAAGATCAAGTTGCGGCTTATTATTATTTAGTCTAATGCCGTTTTGATACTTTGTATTGTATCCCACAAAACTGATCTTTAAATAATAATCTCCATCATTTACATTGCTGATTGTAAAAGCGCCTTCTGCATTTGTTGAAACTCCGGTTATAAAAGTTGAATCAGAGTTGTTGTGTAAAGTTATATTTGCAAATGGAAGTGCTGAAGTTGTAGAAGAATCAATAACAATTCCTGTAATTATTTTATCGATAGGAGCTATGTTGTTATTTGCATAACCAGTAAAGCTTAGCATAGCAACAAGTATTAGTATATAGTGCCTCATATTCATTCCTTTTATAAAGATAATAATTTCTACTTGTGAAAATATTTTATTAATAAGATCCTATGAAGCAGATTTGTGTAAGCGGTTGATTTGATTTTATGAGCGGAATAAAACTTAAATAAGTATTGTCTTGTACATAGGATATTATTTCTCAAAAGCAATTCACTAATAATTATTTACCCAAGTTACCACGCTTGATCTATTTTAAAAAAATAATTCCATCCTATGGAAAATGTTAAAATGTTTTGTAATATTTGTGCGGGTGATATGGGAAAAATAAGATTTAATAATCATGCTTCAATAATTACTTACCAGGATTCAGACTTATCTATTCCGTTATTCTTACAACTATGCAATTTAAAAATTCAATCATTCTACAAGTGTTCGAATGATTTTGTTAGCAATTGTAAATCATTATTAAAAATGTAAATGAATGCAATTATAATCGTTATTTGTTGACGGGTTAAAATAAGAATCTACATACATCAATAATATTTTCAGGTGGAGATATGAAAAAGTGTTATTTGATCATCCCTTTCTTTTTACTAATATTTTTTAATAACTACTCTCAAGACTTTGGAGAAGTATCTGATGAACTTCTTAAAATGACGAGTTTACCTGAAGATCCTGAAGAAGATGCCGCAGTTATATTTGACAAGATTACAATCAAAATAACAAATGACTTTTATTTAATTACTAAAAGGCATGTAAGAATTAAAGTCTTTACAGAAGAAGGGAAAAAGCAAGCCAATATTGAATTGAAAATGTGGCATAAAGATGTATTAGATGATGTTGAGGCAATTTCAATTTCACCTGATGGGACAGAGTACGAATTGGATGATGACAATATATTTACTGAGAAGGGTGAATTGATTAATAAAGTTTCATTCCCAATCCCTGGTGTGGAAGCAGGCTCTGTTTTTGACTATATCTATTCGATAAGATCCGAGTACATCTCGCATTTAGAACCGTGGTCTTTTCAAACTGACATCTACACAAAGTATAGTGAAGTAAAAGTTTATCTTCCAAAAGGATTTGCCTATAAAAGACTTAGTTCGCACTTAGAACTTTATAATTTTGAAGAACGTGTAGAAGAAGCATTCGACCCCGACAATACAAGACAAAAGTTAGCCATATTTACTTGGTTCTGTAAAGATTTACCTGGAATAAAAGACGAACCATATACTGATAATGTTGAAGACAGTTACGCTAAAATGCGATTTGTGCTGGTTGCATATAAAAATGATTACGTAGACATAAAGTTTGCACAAACCTGGGATGATGTGGCAAAACGAATTTATAAGATTTATGATAATCTAATGGACGATGATGAATGTGAAGGTATTGTAAAAGAAATTATTCAATCTGAAAATAATAGCCTTAATAAAGCTAAATTGATTTATAATTATGTTTCTCAAAAGATTAAAACGACGGATCATAAGTCACTGATTGGTGATTCCTTTAAAGAGCCTTCAGATGTTTTAAATGATAAATCTGGAAGTTCATCAGAAAAAAGTATGCTGCTAATTAATATGCTAAGGACAGCAGGGCTTGATGCAAAACCAGTATGGATTAGCACAAAAAAGAATGGCGTGGTATCAACCGATTTTTGTGATGGTAGCCAGTTTAATAGATTAATATGTTTGTTAAAGGATAACTCAAAAAATTATTTTTTATATCCTGTATCTTTTCGCAGTCCATTTGGTTGTTTAACACCAAGTACTGACGTACCGATCGGGTTTTTAATTGAGGAAGAAAAAGGAACAATTATAACTATTACGCCTCAACAGGTTGTTAGCTCAATTATAATTAATACAAATGCAAGTATTAGTGAGGATAAAACTTTAAAAGCAAATACGGTTATTCAATATTCCGGTTACGCAGCTTTAGATGAATATGATGTTTTGGTTGAAAAAGATCCTTCCGATTACGTTAAAGATTATCTCACCAAGCATTTTCCTGAAGCAAAATTGGATACATTTTTTTATGTGGATGTAGATTCCATTGTGCGACCTTTAACTTTAAATATATCATTTAGTATTCCTAATTATATAGAGGAAAATGAAGACTTGGGATACTTTCCAGTTCCATTCTTTTCTGCACTTAAAGATAATCCATTTATCAAACCTAAGAGATCTAATCCAATTGATTTTGAATACGCTTCTAGCAAAACTGAAAATGTAAAAATTGAATTACCAAAAACTTATTCAATATCTCAAATACCTAATAGAAGAAAAAATTTAATTACCGATTTAGGGTTTAATCAATCGTATGCAAAAGGAGATAATTATTTTGAATGTTCAAGAACGATTGGTGTAGGGAGTAAGAGATTACTGGTAAAAAATTATAGCAAAATAAAATCATTTTACGATGAAGTAGTTAGTGCATCCCGTGATCAAATAGTTATTAGCAAGACGGTTACTCCTAATTAGTATCACAAAAGAAAAACGTTATGAATAGTAAATTTATAGTTCTAACAAAATTTTTGATAATTGTTTTCCTAAGTGAGTTGTGTCTTGCACAAGCCACCGAGGAAGTAAATTTTGATTCACTTGTTCTAAAAGCAGAAGCAGTTATTTTGGAAGATATTACAGAGGTTGAAATCGATGATAATTATAGTGCTGAATATACTGTGAGTAAAAAGATTCTTATAAAAAATAGTAAGGCAGATGAATTTTGCCAGTTGTTCATAAACGAATCACATTTTAGTGTTATCAAAGAACTTGAGGCTTCGTTAACTGACTTAAATGGCGATGTTATTAAAGAACTAGATTCAGACGAAATTAAAGAGCAAGAATATTCCGGTGATGCATTTTACTCGGGCCACAACTATAAGTATTTTGAAATGCGGCATCATACTTACCCCTTTATTTTTGAATATCATTATACCATTAAAATCAAAACTTTATTATTATGGCCTAGTTGGTTGCCGCAATCAACTATCCCTAGTTACTCCTCTGTATATAAACTAAAGATCGATCCTGAAGTTAAATTTAGATTTTATGGAAAGGGGATTGAAATAGATCCGGTTGAAAAAAGTGGTGATTCTTTTAAAGAATACATGTGGAAATTGAGAAACATTCCAACAATACTTGATGAGGATTATTTATCTCCTGAAGATCGTATTCAGAAAGCAGTATACTTTGTAGCACAAAACTTTAAAACGGATTCATATGAAGGAAATGCAAATAGCTGGGCAGATTTTTCTGACTGGTACAAAAGGCTGAGTAAGGATAGATATCAATTATCTGATGAAGCCAAAAAAGAAATTTTGGGGTTAGTACAAAATGTTACCGATATAAAAGAGAAAATCAGAATATTGTATAAGCATCTTCAGAAGAAAAACAGATATGTTGCCATTGAAATGGGGCTTGCTGGCTGGCAGCCGCAGTTTGCTGACCAAGTTTTCAGGAACAGGTATGGTGACTGTAAGGATCTATCTACCTATATGATTGCTATGCTTAAAGAGGTTGACATTAAATCGTTTCCTGCACTTGCACTAACCAGGGATCATGGTGTTGTTAATCCTGATCAACCGTCTAATCAATTTAATCACTGTATTGTTTGCGTGCCTTTAGATCTTGATACTGTTTGGCTGGAATGTACCTCTACATATAATGAAATGGGAGAAGTTCCATACACAATTGAAGACATAAATGCATTGGTAGTCACTTATCAAAAAGGAAGTTTGGTTAGGACTCCTCAAAAAAAATCTGATCAAAACAAAATGGTTTCGGTATTTAATGGAGCTATTGAGATTACCGGCGATTTAAAATTTGATGCTAAAATAATTATGACCGGGAATCAAAAAAATTATGCTAAGAACAACCTGGCAAAGTTAAATAGCAAGGATGATAAATTGTTTGTTACAAAAATGTTAAGCAGAAACTATTCTAACCTGGCTATTGCACAATTAAATTCAGATGAAGCTATTGATGAAAAGAAAAATGATCTCAACATATTATTAGATGGAGTCTATCATCGGTTTTTGTCTCAATTAAATGATAGAGTATTTATCAATCCAGGTATATTTAATAGAAAAACAAGCAATGATTTACCAAAAGAAGAAATAGCAAAAAGAAAATACCCGGTATATTTTTCATATCCCTATCAAGATATAGATTCTGTTTTTATCAAAATTCCACCTGGATATAGTATGGAATCAAAACCAAAAAATAAATCGATAGAAAGTAGTTTTGGCAGATATAGTACAGAATATGATTTATTGGATGGTAAACTTTTTTATGTCCGAAATTATGAACTAAAGCAAAACCAAATTCCATTATCTGCTTACCCAGAATTTTATGATTTTATGAAACAAGTTATTGAGTTTGATAAAGGTAAATTTGTTTTTAAAAAAAATTAACCCCTTCTTAATCCTCCCCTATAGTAAAGGGGAGGAAACAGGTTGGATTTTAGTTTCTTTCTGAAAGGTAATTTAGAATAGTTTCTTTTTCTTTATTTGTTAGCTTTGCTTTGCCGCCCATTTCATCCAGAATCGTTTTCCACTCTGAAGTAGTATGAAGCTCAGGCTCGTATGCTCTATGACAGGCTGTGCATTTGGAAACATATAAACTTCTGCCTTCAGGAAATTTTGTTGTACTGCTTGTGTTTGTATCATTAGAAACTCCACAAGCACTAACTAAATAGGCAAAAAGTACTGTTAAGGAAAATTGTAACACAAATTTCATTATAGATTAATTCCTAATATTGTTCTTATTTCAAAATCCTCATGCCCATCAAGATCAAGACTGTTTTTAGTGGAAGGGCTGCCGCCGACTTGCTTTAAGAAGTTTATTGTAAAGTAAAGTTCCTCTGTCTGAATGTTGAATGTTGGACCGAGAAAAGTAGCCTGATTTTCTTCTTTTTCATAAATGTCTTTGTAGTTTCTATGATTTCTAAATTCCAATCCAACAGCAATATTATTTGATAGATCATAAGCAATGCCTGCCGTTAGTTCAAATTTAGATTCGTGTTCAGAATCAATTATTTTTCTTTCAATCTCTGCATTAAAATTAATTGCAGTAACTACATCACCAATTCTTTTTGAAAAAATTAGTTTTGGTTCATATTCAAGTTCAGCACCGCCGTAAGAAAATTCAAAGTACAGCGCGGGATCAACAAATAAATCACCCGGATTTGTTAATCTGTATCTTAATTCAAGAGATGAAGAATTATATTCCAGAGGTTTAGAACTGTAGCTGTTTTCTGAAGCAGTTCTCTGATCAAAGTTCATATAAAATGATGTTGTAAGTCTATCGGTTGCGCCATATTCAATTTCAAAGCGGGGCTGCATTCTGTAATAAAAACCATCTGTTTTACCGATGCGCATTGTATTCCATATTTCAAGCTCTAGAGCTCTCTGGGGCAGTGTATTTGCCATATAAGAACGGGCAAAGTATTTTCTATCTGCAAAAGTGTTGTTATTTAATAAAAGTACAGTAAGCACTAAAGCTGCAATTGTAGTTAATGTTTTTTTCATAAGTCTCTCTTTTTAGATTAAATAATTTACTTATTTATATCTAATCTAAATAAGAATAAGGAAATTGCCAAGCACTAAATTTTTGAATTGAAAAATAATTTTAGCTTTGAAAATGTAGGTTAATCAGATTTTTTTAAGCATTTAACAATGGTGTTGCTTGCGTGGTAAAAGGGTGATGGAGAAAAATAATAACTAAAAACCAAACCTCACCTTCGTGAAGCTTTTTCAAAAATTAAAAGAGTGAATTGTCATTCCCACGTAAGTGGGAATCCATTTTGTAATTTGGTGTTTTGGATTCCCGTTTACACGGGAATGACAAACTAAACTCGACTTAAATAATATTCTCAGACTTGTGGGAGCCGTGCCTAATATTTTGTCGAATCCTTATACTCATTACTTTGTCTTTTATTTGAGGATTTACTCAATCCAATACTCCTCAACATTATAAGGGCAAATAATTTCAGGTTTACGCAGCAATGGATAAAAATTGTATTCAATTATGGAGTCATTAACATCAGACAAAAGGATTAAAAACGTTGGTCCAAATGTTGCACTTTCAGCCCGGGAAACAGGTCTACCATTGTTGTAGCAATTAATTGTAGTAGGTCTGTACCACGCACCAACAATATTATAACCCTTTGCATAAAGCATATTAAGGAATAAATCTATTCTATCTTCTTTAATTGTTTTGCTGCCTTGTGGTCGGTACTCGTAGTAATAACCTTCTTCAGGAAACCACTCGTTATAAAAAGTATCAATAACAGTGTAAGTAAAATTAACAGGACTGGTTGTTGTGCTGCTTTGTTTATTAAGTTTTCTGTAGTTAGGCATTTCCACGTGGGTATAACAGCCGGAGAGTATTAATGCAGGAATAATAATGCATATTACAATTACAAGTTGTTTCAACTTATCACCGCCTGTTTAAAAAACAAAGAAATAAAAGACAATTTTATTATTGCAGCACCAAGACAAAAGTAAATAATCTGCATAACAAGTCCTGCACCAGTAGGGGAGCCAATGGCAAGTACTTCAACAAACTCAAAGGTTATAATCAACAATCCAGTTATTGCCGAAAAAAGTAAAGCATATTTGTTTTTTCTTAACAGCAAAATTGTTGTAAGCAGTGCACTGCCGCCAACAATTATCATAAGTGCTAATCCCGGCAATGTGTAATCGGTAAAGATAGAACTTTTAAGTTCATCAATCGGGGGGGTGGCAATACCAGTAAGTAAACAAAATCCGCCTGGAATTGCTGTAAAGGCTAAAAATATATTAAGGAAAATAAGAGTAGTGTAGCAGAATTTTCTAATCATTGCATCCAAATAAAATACTTATTGCAACTTAGTTTTTTAAAAGGTTTTTATCAATCAACAAATAGCAAGCGTTAATGTGTTGAAAGTATCAGCTCAATATGTTGTAAAAAAAATTTAGATAGTTTTAGTTTTGCTGATAACCCTTTTACCGAGCATAAGTAAGGATATAATTGCTATTGCTGCGGCAATGTTTATAATTGTTCCTTTGTTTACAGAATTGCTGTAAAAAATAAATTCTTTTACAACACTGTATACAATAAACAATCCAGACAGCGCAATGCCGGTTACAATAAATTTTTCATTCTGTTCGTACACGCCAATTGCAGTGATAATTACAGCGGCGCTTAAAAAAATAAGAATTATAATTAAAAACACCAGTGTAAGTGAGTCCATATTTAAAGCAATTAATACATCCGTGTTGTTTATAAGATCAATTAAACCGCCAACGCCACGCATTACGCCTAATAAAAAAATCATTGCAGATGCTGTGCAAAGTAATTTACATCTATCTTTAAGTTTCATAACCGTTATATTTTTTTTGAAAAAGTTTATAACAATAAATTAAATATGTCTTTAATAATGTAAGAACTACTATTTATAAAAAAGTTCCGGTTTGCCAGCCTCAGACAAACCGGAGGGTTATGCATTCCCAAAGACAGCATAACCTAAAAACTTTTCCGGCAGATAAACGGGGAAGAGTAGCTGCCGGATTATGGATTAGTTATTCTTAATACCAGACCCTTCCCCCAGTAGGGTGTGGTATTACTCTATAGCTCTTGTAAATCAGCAAGGTAATCAAGTTCTGTAAACTCATTATCAGTAAGAAGAGTTTTACCGTTTTTCGTAATCAAAGAAACGATAGAACCTTTTTTCCATTCACCTGAATTGCTTTTGTGGATGGTATAAAAAGTTTTACCATCATACATAGCATTGATAACTTCCTCTCTGCTCCACGTATAGCCAGCCCCAATTTCATCGCCGTTATCCTGATGTACTTTAAGGTAAGCAAATAAGTTATTGCTATATTCGTTTTCATATCTTATTGCAGATATAAGAAAATCAGCCCATTTACCCACGATGTGCCCTTTTAACTTGTTTTCAGTTATGTACATCTGTTTTGAATTTCCAATCTGTTATTAAACGTTAAAAATTTATAAAGACAATAACACTAATTTTTTTCATCGATTCTTAAATATTTATTAACTGAATCTGTTGCATCAGTTAAAAAGTATTAAAAAGTACGTGTTAATTTTACTGCGGTTAAAACAAAAAAACATTAGTACATGTACTAACGATTTTAAGTGCAAAAGTTCGATTTGAGCGAATTTTAATCCTGATTTACAGGTAGAATTTTGCGAATTAGTTTTTTGTCATCTTCTTTGAAGATTGAGAAGAAAATTGCAATTACTATTTGGAAGGCAAGATTTATATAGAATAGTATTATTCCCTTCATATCACCGTTAAGATAAATAATTAAACTGGCAACAGATGAGATCATATAAAAAGCAAGAACTAAATGTAGCAAGTTAATTATTTGTTGATGATGTAAATCAATAATGATTTTATATATAACTCTTATGGTTATTAAAGTATGTATAATTAAAAGGATGATGTTATAGTTATCAATTATAGCTAAAAGTGAATATGCTAATACAAAAACAAGTATTTCAGTTGTATTTATTTTAAAAGATTTTTTTCTATCAATACCGATTGAATAAAATAATATTGGTGCAATAATTACCGAAACCAATTCAATTTTAACACTAACTGTTTTTATTGTCAGAAGCGTTAAGGGGTCACAAATACCAAGAAATAAAAAAAAGTAAAACAGATTACTTCTAAATTGTCTGAATATAGGTAAAACCCACACGATAGTAGAAATGCCATAAATTATTGCCGTTAAATTCATATTTACTCAGCACAGAAGGGAGGGCATTTACCACCGGTTTCTAAAGTAGCTTTATCGGTAGATATGGATAAAACTTCACTCCGCTGTTCTACTGTTACATTATTTGATTGACTATTAGATTTATTATTTGAAATTAGTTCAATCAAGAGATCGGTACTATAAACAGTAAAAACATCTGTATCCTTAATTTCAGCTTTTTCAGGAAAAATAATACCGCGATTATTATCCAGAATTATTAGTTCGCGATTGATTATACCAAACATAATAATATTGTTGGTTTTCTTTAATAAACCTGAAAGAACATTTGTATTGAGATCTACAGAATAAATAACATTACCAAATAATTTGTTTGCTTCTTCCGGTTCATAAAATTTCCCGATTTGTTTTGTAGAGCTGCAGGCAAATAGCAATCCCACCAAAACATTAAGGATAATTAACTTATATATCCTATTCATACAATATCTCTAGTCTAATAATTAAAATAATCTGGGTTTAAATTAAAAAAAGAAAAGCAAATAATATTAAGTACAAGTAATTTATATTTTCACCCTCTATCATTTTATTTTGATGTTTTTTTATTCTCAAAATACTCTAATCCGCACATAGCCAGTTCAACCTGTGTTTTAATTTCAAATTTTCTTAAAAGATTTGATCTGTAATAATCAATCGTTTTTTTACTAAGCTGCATTTTTTCTGCGATATCTTTACTGGTAACACCTTCAATAATTAACTGCAATATTTGTTCTTCTCTAAAATTCAGATCAATTATAAAATTATTTTTCTGACTGGATTTCTTTTCAAATTCTAAAACTAAATTATTAAGATCCTTATCATTCCACTTTTGTCCGAAGTAACGAATACCTGAGTTTACTTTATTTATAGCTAATAATAATTCCTCATCCAGAATATTTTTATTAATTAAACCCTTTCCACCGGATTTGATTACCTGATAGACATACTCCTCAGTATCATACATTGATAGGAATAATGCTTTAGCATTACGATCACGTTTAAGAATTTCTTCAACAGCTTGAATTCCCGTTAGGTTTGGCATTGCAATATCAGCAAGTATTATATCAGGAAAGCTGATAAAATATTTGTCAATCAAGTCTGCTCCATTCTCGGCTTCAGCAATTACCTGGTAGTCCTTATGATCTTCCAGCAGCCTAATAACACCCTGTCTAAACAAAGTGTGATCGTCAGCCACCAATATTTTTATAGCTTGATTTTTCATAACTCGATAATAATTCGATTGGAAATGCTACTATTATAACTGTACCTTTATTATTAGATGAATCAATCTGGAATGAGCCACTAAGCTTTTCAACACTATCCTGCATGTTCATCATGCCAAGTCCGTCGGATATATATTTATCATTCAATAATTTTTTAGGTTTAAACCCAATGCCATCATCAGAAATGAATAAAACAAGAGCCGTTTCTTCATAAAAAAGATTTATTGTAAAAGATGATGCTTTTGCATGCCTGATCATGTTATTAAGAGATTCTTGAATCACCCTGAAAATACAGACCTCAATATCTTTAGAAATATTTAGTGGTACCTCCGGAAATTGCAGCTGGTATTTGTAGGAACCTTCTCTGGCGACATTATTACACATAGATTTTACTACAGTCTCAAGCCCAAGTTCATCTATATTTAGAGGTTTTAAATTATGTGCGAGTTCTCTTACATCCTTTAAAGTTGAATCAAGAATATTAATTGTTCTTAAATAGTCCTCTTCTTTCAGGCCATATTTCATAAACTGCTTATAGTTGCTAACATTCAGTTTGATCAACAACATATTTTGAGCAATTGAATCGTGCAGAATTCTTGATAATCTATTTCTTTCCTCTTCAATAACTTTTTGCAGATGATTAGATGAATTCCTTAACAGGTTCTGATAATTAGTCATTTGCCTGTCATATTCTTTTTGAGCTGTTGTATCCCAAAAGTAAAGCTGTGCCAATTCTAAAAAAGATATTCCTTTAAAATTTATATCATAATATCTTTCATTTAATTCTATTGGAAGAATAATTGATTTATCATTACCAATTATTCCACTGATATCAATATCAATTTTAGAAATAAGTGAACTTAATTTACTTTTATTTATTTCAAGGAATGGAAACCGTTCTTTGGCAGTTTTGTTTAAACTGGTAATAATTCCTGAGGAATTAATTCGCATAATAGGATTAGGATCAAGTTCTGAAAACATTTCAAGAATTTTAGCAGTAGTAATTTCAAACTGTTTCTGATCACGTCTATGCTTTCTTAACATCGGATTATAGATATAACGGTAAGAGATATAAATAATTGCAGTAACCAAAATAAAAATCAGAATAGAAATATAGACGGGGTTATAAAAACTTGGTAAAGATTTTAAATAATCATTTATCTCATCAGTTTTCTGAAAAAGAAGTTGCAAACTATTTATCCATAACTAGATTAATAATGTAGTATAAAAAAAACAGAACATTTTCTTACTTAATAATAAGAAAATATTTGATGACCAGTAAAAAAAATCTCCACACTTTATCCTGTCATTATATCAAGTTTAAGAAAAACAGAATTTAACCTTTAAGCTTTACTTCCGGCAATGTTTTTTTTTGTGAAATATTTTTACTCTTTTCCTTGACTTTCGTCAAATTTTTCTATTATTTTGGGTTGTAGTGGGGAAAAATGTGGAATTATCCCAAATAAGAGAGAGAATGTTTAGAGGTCAATTTACATATTCAATGGATTCTAAAGGTCGGATTGCTATTCCGGCTAAGCTTAGAAAGCATATTTCTGCTGATGCAAACGAAACGTTTGTGATGACTAGAGGTCTATCCAATTGCATCGACTTCTATCCATTGGATGAATGGCAAAAGATTGAAGAATCACTTTTAAATTTAAATTCTTTTCAACCCGATGATGCAAGATTTATAAGAATGTTTGTTCAATTTGCCGCTGAGGATGTAATGGATGGTCAATCAAGAATTATGATTCCATCTACTCTTATTACTTATGCAAAAATTGAAAAAGAAGTACTGATACTTGGTGCGTTAAAAAAAATAGAAGTCTGGAATCCAAAAGTTTACGAAGAATATTTATTACAATCACCGCAAACTTATGAAGAGATAGCGGCTAAAGTAATGGCCTCTAAATGAGTGAGCATCATGTTCCTGTGATGCTTAAGGAAAGTTTGGATCTATTGATTACTGATCGTTCTGGAATTTACTTTGATGCAACCTTAGGGTTTGGCGGACATTCCAGTGAAATTATTAAAAGACTTAATGATGATGGACGTCTTGTAGCTGCCGATGTTGATACTGATGCTTTTGAATTTTCTAGAAAAAAATTTGCTGAAGAATCTGGAGTTAGTTTATACAATTTTAATTACTCTTTTATAGATGTGATTGCAAAAATAGAATCAATACAAAACTACAATGGTGTGCTCGCAGATTTGGGAGTATCATCTTTTCAATTAGATAATCCGGGTTCCGGATTTACATATCGTAGTGATGCGTTTCTTGATTTACGAATGGATAAAACTAAAAAATTTACTGCAGCAGATATCATTAATACTTTTACCGAAGAAGACCTGGCAAATGTATTTTATGAATATGGTGAAGAAAAAAACTCCAGAAAAATATCCAGAACAATTGTTGAAAGGCGATCTGAAAAGAAAATTGAAACTACCGCACAATTAGTTTCAATTATTAATGATCTGGTTCCACAAAACTTTCAACGAAAAACTTTATCCAGAATTTTTCAAGCTCTTCGTATTTATGTTAATGATGAATTAGAAAATCTCAAGCTTTTTTTGGAAAACTCTTTAAAAGTTTTAAAAAGGGGTGGTAGAATTGTTGTTATCTCTTATCATTCGCTTGAAGACAGAATTGTAAAAGATTTCTTTAAAGCTGAAAGTATTGTTAGCCTTAGTCCAAAAGAAGATCCACTTGGATTAATTAAAAAAGATGCAAGGTTAAAACTGATTAATAGAAAACCACTTTTACCGACAGAAGAAGAAATCAGAAATAACTATCGTGCGAGAAGCGCTAAACTTAGGGCTGCTGAAAGATTATGAAAAAAAGTGCAAAGCCCACAATCTTTTTGCTCATAACACTTTTGCTTATTGCAACAGTATTTGCCCTCGTAAGTGTTGGATTAAAATTAAAATACGAACAATACGTTTTACAGAAAGATAAAGCAGAAAAAAAATATAAATCAGAAAGTCAGAGAAAAATTAAATTAACAGCAGAATATCAAACCGTAACTGCTGAGGAAAGAATTGTTTCAGTTGCATCGCAACTTGGGTTAATCAGAAATGTTGAACCAGCTTTCATTATTAAATATGATGACGGCAAACTTGAAGAAATTAACGAGATTTTAAAAGAAAAATATGAATAACTCCCGCGCATTATTTGTAATTATATCTATTATCATCTTTTTCATAGCATTGGTGATTAAGCTTGTTGATATACAGATTATGCGTGCTGAGGAATTTTCTTATTATGCGCAGAGACAACAGACTGGCGTAGAAAAAATAGAAGCTGAGCGTGGATTAATTTATGATCGCAATAATGTGTTGTTAGTCTACAATCGTGGTGATATTTCATTTTATGTTGACTTAAGGATGATTAAACAAAAACATAAAAATGAAATTGCACAATTATTTGCCAAAAAATTTAATAAAAGTAAAAACTATTATATGAACCTTATGAAGGGTTCAAAAAAGACCATCTGCCTTGAAAAGAAGGCAAAAACAGAGATTGCATCCTCATTAAAAAATATTAAGCGATCAGGATTTTTTTATAAAGAAGAACCAACCAGAGTTTTTCATTATAATAATTTTGCCGCCCACATACTTGGTTATTTAAATAACGAAAATAAAGGTGTGATGGGAATTTCAGAATATTATGAAGATGCGCTTAATGGTGAAGCGGGATCAAGAGTTATTCAAAAAAACGCAGTTGGTGAAGTTGTTACCGTAGATGACGAAGAGATCAATCCTGCTGTTTCAGGGGATGATTTTTACCTAACAATTGACAAAAGCTATCAGCTTGTTTTGGAAGAGGAATTAAGAAAAGGTGTTTCAGATTTTGGAGCTGTTTCAGGAATCGGGATAATAATGGACCCGAATACCGGTGAAGTTCTAGCGCTTGCAAATGTTGATGATTATGATCCAAATGAGTATTGGAAGTACAATGATTTTCAGAGAAGAAATCGTGCAATAACCGACACCTATGAGCCGGGTTCAACATTTAAATCTTTTACTTTTGCTTCTTTGATTGATCAGAAATTATGTAGACTTAATGAAAAATTAAATCTTGAAAACGGTAAGTATAAATTCCGAAATGTAAACATCAGAGATACACATCCATTCAAAAGTCTAAATGTTAGTGAGATATTGGAGCAATCCAGTAATATCGGCGTTGCAAAACTTGTTCAAAGAATTGATGATGAGAAATATTTTAAATACTTACGTGGATTTGGATTTGGTAATTCAACATCTTTAACTCTACCCGGCGAAACTGCAGGCAAACTTAGAAAACCAAATGAATGGTCTAAACTTTCTAAAGCTTACCTGTCTTTTGGATATGAAATCTCCGTTACTCCGATACAAATGATAGCAGGGTATTGCGCACTGATTAATGGTGGAATATTATATGAGCCTCAATTGGTGCATCGTCAGATAGCAAAAAACGGAAACTTAGTTTATGAGTTTGCACCTATTGAGATAAGAAGAGTTATTTCATCTCAAACATCAGACACAATGAGAGATCTTTTAGGTGGTGTTGTAAAAAATGGAACAGGTATAAAAGCTTTTTCAGAATTAATTTCTGTTGGAGGTAAAACAGGGACTTCACAAAAATTAGTTAATGGCGCTTATTCAAAGCAGTACTATAATTCTTCATTCATCGGATTTTTCCCCGTTGAAAATCCTCAAGTGGTCTGTTTGATTCTTTTAAACTCACCGGACCAAGGTAAATACGGTGGTTTAGTAGCTGCACCGATCTTTAAAAAAGTTACTGAAAGAATCGTTCAGAACGATATTGAAAAATTTCAACAATATTTAAATCCTGATTTAATGCAAAATTTAAAATTTGCTGAAGATAATTCTCAAATCAGGACTCAAATCAAACCAATTAGCCTAAAAGAAGTAAAATTATCTTCTAATAATAAAATGCCCGATCTTGTTAACTGTCAGATTAAAGATGCCATTTATGCTTTAACAAAACTTGGTGTTAGATACAAAATTAAGGGTACCGGAATTATAACATCGCAAAGTATAGCCCCTGGTAAAAAGTTAAACGGAGATGAAGTTTGCCTAATTGAATGTACTGAATATAAAGTGAGTGGAGCTTCGCTATAATGGAAATGACTGAGCTCTTAAACAGTTTACACGTTATTCAAGTAACGGGAGAAGTTCAAAGAAAAGATGTTGCTGATATTGTGTATGATTCTAGAAAAGCGAAAAAAAATTCCGTGTTTGTGGCTATAAAAGGTTATAAAACGGATGGACATAAATTCTTGCAGGATGCTATTAATAAAGGTGCGGTTGCAGTTATTGTTGAAGATCCGAATTCTATTCCTGATGAATTAATTACTCATACTCAGATTGCAAAAATTGTTGTGAAAGATAGTAGAAAAGCTTTGGCAGAATTATCAAAAGGATTTTATAAAGACCCAACAAGTAAATTGAGTCTTATCGGAATTACAGGAACAAATGGAAAAACAACTTCAACTTTTATATTAAAAAATATTTTGCAAAACGCAGGTTATTATTCCGGTTTGATAGGAACTATTGCGAATTATGTTGGTGATATTAAAGTTGATTCAAAATTAACAACGCCGGAATCAAATGATTTAAATAGCATGTTATATGATATGATACGGTCCGGATGTTCATATTCAATAATGGAAGTTTCATCACACTCATTAATTTTAAACAGGGTTTACGGGTTGAATTTTTCAGCTGCGATATTTTCAAACATAACTTCTGATCATCTGGATTTTCATCAGTCTTTTGATGAGTATTTAAAAGCAAAAAAGATATTGTTTGATGGACTAAGCTCAAATTCTTTCGCAATAATTAATTCTGATGATTCAAGCTCCAAGGCCATTGTTAAAGATTGTAAAGCAAAAATTGTTACTTATGGTATTGCGGAAATCTCAGATTATCAAATTAAAAATATTAATTACGATTTAAATGGAACTGATTTTACAATTACACATAATAAAATTGATTATGAAATTCATACATCTTTAATAGGAACTTTTAACGCTTATAATGCGACTTCAGCTTTTGCAGTATCACATAGTTTAGGAATATCAACAGAAAAAATTGTTAATGGAATAAATTCATCGCCACAAGTTCCTGGAAGATTTGAAGTACTTGGTAGTGGAATAAAAAAAGTAATTATTGATTATTCCCACACAGCTGACAGTTTAGAAAAAGCTTTACAAGCAGTTCGCGATATAGTTAATGGAAAGAATCAAGTAGTAACAGTATTTGGATGCGGTGGCGATAGAGACAAAACTAAACGTCCTATCATGGGTAAAGTCGCAAGTGGATTGAGTGATAAAGTTTTTATTACTTCGGATAATCCAAGAACGGAAAAGCCTTTAGAGATAATTGAAGATATAAAAAAGGGAATTGCTAAAAATAATTTTGAAGTTGAAGAGAACAGGGAAAATGCAATCGCAAAAGCGATTAAAGATTCGAATGATAATGCTGTGATTTTGATTGCCGGAAAAGGACATGAAAACTATCAAGAAATAAATGGTGTAAGAAATCATTTTTCGGATCGTGAAATTGCACTAAAGTATTTAGCTGAATGAAGAAAATATATTTAAATATCGAAGATATTTTTAATATCCCAAGTGCGGTTATTTATAACCCAGATAGGTTTAAATCTATTTATAATATTTCAATCAACTCAAGAGATATTAAGAAGAATACTTTATTTATCGCTATAAAAGGGGAAAGATTTGACGCACATGATTTTATTGATGAGGTTGTAAAAAGAGGCGCAGCAGCAGTCATTATAAATGAAAAGAAATTTAAAAAGATTAGTGATTTAGAAATCCCGGTTATAACAGTTAAGGATACCGTAACTGCGCTTGGTGATGTTGCGAAGCTGTGGAGAGCAAAACTCAACGCTAAAGTAATTGGAATAACAGGCAGCGCAGGCAAGACTACAACTAAAGAGATTCTAACAGCATTGCTTTCTGAAAAATTAAAAGTGAACAAAACTGTTGCAAACAATAATAATCATATTGGCGTACCGTTAACTATTTTAAGTACAAATGAGAAGCATCAAGTTTTAGTTGCAGAACTCGGTACAAACCATTTTGGCGAGATAGCTTACACAGCAGCAATTGCAAGTCCGGATTTTGCATTGATAACAAATATTGGTGATTCGCATCTGGAATATTTAAAGAATCGTAAAGGTGTCTTTAAAGAAAAATCTGCATTATTAAATGAAACAATAAATCGAGGCGGAATAGTTTTTATAAATAATGATGATAAGATTTTAAAAGAATTTGGAAAGACAATAAAAAATAAAATCACTTTTGCATTAAACGAAAAAGCTGATTTTAAAACCAGTGTAAAAGGTTATGATAAGTTAGCAAGACCACAGATTGAAATTAAAAGTAAGAAAAGTGTTTTTGTTACAACTTTACCAATAAGCGGTGAGAAAAATGTTTTAAACTTTACTGCTGCATTTGCGATCGCATCTACACAGGGATTAACAAACTTACAAATTCAAAAAGCTTTAAAGAAAATAAAATCTTATAACAAAAGATTAGAAATTAAAAATTATAAAAAGTTTACTTTGATAAACGATACTTACAATGCAAATCCAGATTCGATGAAATCATCTTTAGATATTCTAAATAAGATTGAATCAAGAAAAAAGAAAATTGCAGTACTTGGCGATATGTTTGAACTCGGTGCTGAATCAAAATCAAAACATTTAGGCTTAGCACGTTTCATCAATAAAATTAAAGTTGATGAGGTTTACACTGTTGGTAAAATGATGAAATTAATGGATCAAAAACTTAATAGTAGAATAAAAGTTCATCAGCATTTTTTGGAAAAAAGGTCATTAATAAAATTTTTAAAAACATTAGATATTAATAATTCAGCGGTGCTTGTTAAAGGTTCACGCGGAATGAAAATGGAAGACTTAGTTTCGATACTTGAAACAAGAAAAAATTAATGCTTTACTATTTATTTGAATACATAAATAAAACTTTTAATCCACCGGGATTTGATATTTTTAGATTCTTAACATTCCGTTCTGCGCTTGCGGCAATTACAGGATTGTTTCTGGCATTCTATCTTGGTCCAAAAATTATCAAGCGATTACAAGCACATCAAATTGGTGAAGCAAAAAAAGCTGATGGTCCTAAATTTCATTGGTCTAAAGCTGGTACCCCAACAATGGGTGGAATGATAATCGTTCTCTCAGTTGTAATTCCCGTTTTACTTTGGGGAGATTTAAAAAGCACATATATAATTTTAATTCTTGCAGGAACAATTTGGTTAAGCCTTGTTGGATTTTTGGATGATTATTTAAAGGTGATTAAAAAATATCCGAACGGATTGATTGCACGTTACAAATTATTAGGACAGGTGCTTATTGGATTACTCGTTGGATCTGTAATTTATTTTTCACCAGAGTTTAGCGGAGTTAGCACATTAACAACAGTACCGTTTTTGAAAAATGTAAATCTTGATTTCTCGATTTTTTACATACCTTTAGTTGTATTTATAATTACCGCAACTTCAAATGCAGTAAACCTAACTGATGGGTTAGATGGACTAGCAACAGGCGTAATAGTAATTGTGATGATTGCGTTGGCTTTGCTTTCATACTTCAGCGGTAATACAATATTCGCTAATTATTTAAATATCATTCACCTGCCAGGATCAGGTGAGCTGACAGTTTTTATTGCGGCATTAATTGGCGCAGGATTAGGATTTTTATGGTTCAATTCATATCCGGCTCAAGTTTTTATGGGTGATACAGGTTCGCTTGCGCTTGGTGGTGCATTTGGAATTATAGCTGTGTTGATAAAGAAAGAATTATTTATTCCAATTCTTGGCGGAATATTTTTTATGGAAACATTATCAGTGATAATCCAAAGAGTTTATTTCAAATACACTAAGAAAAAATTTGGAGAAGGTAAAAGAGTATTTAAAATGGCGCCTATTCATCATCATTTTGAAATGGTTGGATGGCCGGAACCAAAAATTGTAGTGCGTGCATATATCATTGCAATTATTCTTGCAATTGTTACTTTAGTTTCATTTAAGATTAGATAAGATGTTAGAGATTAAGAATAAAAATATAACAATAATAGGTGCTGTTAGAAGCGGACTTGGTGCAGCTAAACTTGCAAAAAGTCTTGGCGCTATTCCATTTGTTAGTGATGCAGGATCAGAAGATAAATTAAAGTCATCAATTGAAATATTGCAAAAAGAAAAAATTGAATTTGAAACTGGCAAACACACAGATAAAGTTTTTGATTGCAATTTAATGGTTGTAAGTCCTGGTGTTCCATCTGATGCTGATGTTATTATTAAATCAAAAAGCAAAAGCATAAAAACTATTAGCGAATTGGAGTTTGCGTCATCATTTTGCAAAGGCAGTGTAATAGGGATAACTGGAACTAATGGCAAAACAACAACTACAGCATTGTGTGATTTTGTATTTAATCAATGCGGTATTAAAACTTACAAAGCAGGAAATATTGGATTAGCGTTTTCAGAGATCACAACACTTGTAAAGGAAAATGAATTTGTATCACTTGAAATTTCCAGTTTTCAATTGGATTTGATCGACAAATTCAAACCTAAAGTTGCGATGATATTAAATATTACTCCAGATCATTTGAATAGATACGAAAATAGTGTTGAAAAATATGCACAATCAAAATTGAGAATATTTGAAAATCAGGACGAGAATGATTTTTTAATATTAAGCAAGGATAGCGATCTATTAAATCAGTATTTCAAAAATTCTAAAAGTAAAATTTTCTTTTTCTCAACAACAGAAAAAGTTACCAACGGATGTTTTTTGGAAAATGATGAAGTAAAATTTGTTAAAAATGATATTGTTGAATTTTCATGCCAGATATCTGATGTATTTATAAAAGGCGAACACAACATACAAAATGCTATGGCTGTGATTATCGCTGCAAAGATTTTCAATCTTGATAATATAAAAATTATCGAGGCCCTAAAATCATTTAAAGGGGTTGAGCATAGGCTAGAGCTTGTAAGAGTAATTGAAGGGATAAAATTCATTAACGACTCAAAGGCAACAAATGTGGACTCTGTTGTTGTTGCCTTAAAAAGTTTTGACGGTCCAATATATTTAATACTTGGAGGACTGGATAAAGGCAACGACTATTCTATGATAGAAGATTTAGTTGTAGAAAAAGTAAAAAAAATCTATGCGATCGGTTCTTCAGCCGAAAAAATTTTTAATTACTTTCATAATAAAGTAAAAACAGAGATTAAAAAAGATTTTGATGAAGTGATAAACTCAGCAATTAGTGAAGCGCAAAAAGGTAATACTGTTTTACTTTCACCGGCTTGTGCAAGTTTTGATATGTTTGATAATTACGAACATCGCGGTAAAGTATTTAAAGAAATTATAAACAATAAATGAAAAAACTAGCAGTTACAGTTTTCTTTGCATCATTTAGTCTAATCTTAATAGGATTGATTATAGTGATGAGCGCAAGTAATACTTATAGCGCTTCAAAATTTGAAAGCTCATTTCATTTATTTAACTCACATCTTACTAGAGTTGTGATTGGTTTGCTGATGATGGCAGTATTCAGCTTTATTCCTTACGAGTGGTATAAAAAATACAGTAAGCTTACTATACTCGGTGTTGTCTTATTATTAATAGTTACCTTGATTTTTGCCGCACAAGTTAAGGGTGCTGGTAGATGGTTAAATCTCGGAATTATAACTATTCAGCCAGCTGATATAGCTAAATTAGTTCTAATAGTTCATCTAGCATATTTATTGGAAAAGAAAAAAGAAAACATTCTCGATTTTAAAAATGGATTTATGTACTTGTTTATTTGGGTAATTATGGTTGCTGGATTAATATTTATCCAACCAAATGTAAGTACAGCTATTTTAATAATAATTATATCATTAACTATGCTATATGTTGGCGGGGCAAGGCTAAAACATATTTTTCTTTCTTCAATAAGTTTAATGATTGTTGCTGGATCTTTTGCTATGATTTTACAACACTCAAGGAAAAGAATTTTTGGATTTATAAGTTCATTTAGCGATGGCGGAACAATAAATCACCAACTGAAACAAGGGATTTTAAGTCTTGGAAGCGGGGGAATTTTTGGTGTCGGCATAGGAAATAGCAGACAAAGCAATTTGTTTTTACCCGAGGCATACGGAGATTTTATTTTTGCAATTCTTGGTGAAGAAACCGGATTTATTGGAGTTGTTGTTGTATTACTTTTTTATATGGTTCTATTTGTTGCCGGAATACTAATTGCTAAAAAAGCTAAAGATAAATTTGGACAGATGCTTGCATTTGGAATTTCATTTTCAATTATCGTCTATGCATTTATCAATGCTGCTGTTGCTACCGGATTATTTCCAACAACAGGCCTTGCATTGCCATTTATTAGTTATGGGGGAACTTCAATAATATTTCTTTGCGCTTCAATTGGTATTCTAATGAACATAGCCATATACAATAATCTATCAGAAAATGATATTGAAAAACAAAAACAGAAGGAAATTGACACTTTAAAGAAAACAGGGTTAATCTTTCAGGATATTAAAAGATGAGCAAACAAAGAACCCCATATCGTTTTCTTTTTGCTGGAGGCGGAACCGGAGGTCATCTTTATCCGGCAATTGCTGTTGCTGAAGAGATCAAACGACTTAAACCAGAATCTGAAATACTATTTGTCGGTACTAAATCTAAAATTGAGGGCAGAGTAATTCCAAAGCTTGGTTATGGATTTAAATCAATCTGGATAAAAGGATTTGCTAGAAAATTTAATTTTGAAAACTTATTGTTTCCGGTAAAACTATTTGTTTCATTGATGCAGTCGTTATTTATTTCATTTAATTTCAAACCTCGAGTAGCGATCGGTTCAGGTGGTTATGTGGCAGGTCCGGCAATATGGGGAGCATCTGTTCTTGGAGCAAAAATTATATTAATGGAATCAAACAGTTATCCGGGTGTAACAACTCGTTTATTAGAGCGATTTGCTGATGAAATTAATATTTCATTTGAAGATTCAAAAAGATTTTTAAGAAAACCAGATAAAATAAAATTAACAGGAAACCCGGTTAGAACAGAACTTGGGTCATTAAATAAAGAAGAAGCAAAGAAATTTTTTGGTCTTGATGAAACTAAATTTACCGTTCTTGTTATTGGCGGAAGTTTAGGAGCAGCATCAATTAATAGATCGGTTGCAAGCTGCGTTGAAGAGTTAGAAAAAAAATCTATACAATTTATCTGGCAAACAGGAAAAAATTATTATCATAGCTATAAAAACATTAATTTAGATTCCGTAAAAATTCTGGATTTTGTTGAAGACATGAACAAAGCATACTCAGCTTGTGATTTGCTGGTTGCGAGGGCTGGAGCCACAACAATTGCTGAGTTAAGTGTTCTGGGAATACCTTCAATATTAATTCCGTCACCACACGTCGCGGAGAACCATCAATATTTTAATGCTAAATCACTTGCAGATGAAAAAGCTGCAATATTGATTAATGACTATGAACTTAATTCAGTTTTAAAGAATAAAATATTAGAAGTGGTTGAAAATAAGGAATTACAGAACAGCTTAAGCGAAAATGCTAAAAGAATTTCAAAACCTGATGCAGCAAATACAATAGCAATGAGCGCAATTAACTTTGCGTTAGTATCATGACAGACGAACAATTAAAACATAAATCGAAATTCAAGTATAATATGTCGTTTTATTATCAATCAACTATTATTTACTTCGTTGCATTTACTATTTATTTGTTGATCAGGGGACAGTTTATTGAAAGCTCTTATACTCTTATTACACATTATCCGATAATTTACTTGCTGGCTTTTATTGTTGTTGTTTCTGTAATTGCATTATTGTTTAATCTCTATCGAAACAGATATATCGAGTTCAACAATGAAGGATTAATATTTAGTGATAGATTTGGTTCAAAGCTTATACATAAAAATGAAATAAAAACAATTAAGCTTGGCAAAGATAGAAGATTTGGAAAATCGAATCCGTTAAAGTTGGTAAGAATAAAAATTAATAACAGAATAAGACCATTTGTAGTTAGACCAAATGATTATGAAAATGAAAATGAGTTACTTAAAAAGTTTCATCAACTTAAACTTGAAGTAGAAAAAGCATAGATGTTTAAGAATATTAAAAAAGTTCACTTTGTTGGCATCGGCGGAATTGGAATGAGCGGTATTGCTGAGATTCTTTTGAGTCAGGGATTTATCATTTCTGGTTCTGATAAATCCAAAAGCGAAGTAACGGATAGATTAGAAAGTCTTGGAATAAAAGTTTATGAAGGTCATTCATCTGAAAATTTAAAAGATGCTGATGTTCTAGTTTATTCTTCGGCTGTACATACGGATAATCCAGAAGTTCAAGCAGCAATTGATAGAAAGATTCCTATTATTAAACGATCTGAAATGCTAGCTGAAACAATGCGAATGAAATATGGAATTGGTATTTCAGGAACGCACGGTAAAACAACCACAACATCTATGGTTGGATTAACTTTAACTGAAGGCGGGATTGATCCTACAATTATAGTTGGTGGAAAACTTAGCGGACTTGGCGGAACTAACGCAAGACTTGGTGATGGAGAATTTATAGTTGTTGAAGCTGATGAATTTGACAGAACGTTTTTAAAACTTACTCCAACTATTGCAGCTATCACAACATTAGAGAGTGAACATTTAGATACTTATAAAGATTTGGATGATATAAAAACAGCTTTTATTGAGTTTGCTAATAAAGTTCCTTTTTATGGATTTGTAACTCTTTGTTTGGATGAACCGGCATTGCAGGATATAATGCCGCACATCAACAAAAAAATTATTACTTACGGATTGAATGCTCAGGCTGATGTTAGAGCAATGGATATAACCCATAAAGGTTTTTCAAGTACTTTTAATGTCAAATATTTTGGTGAAGAGCTTGGCGAGATTACTTTAAAAATTCCTGGTAACCACAATATTAATAATTCACTTGTTGCTGTTGTAATTGGAAGGGAACTCGGGATAGATTTTAAGATTATCAAATCTGCTTTGGAAGCTTTCTCTGGTGTATATAGAAGGTTTGAAGTTAAATACAACAAAGAAATTTTAGTGGTAGATGATTATGCACATCATCCAACTGAATCTGCTGCTACTTTAAAGGGTATTAGAGATGGTTGGGACAGAAGATTGATTGTTGTTTTTCAACCACATCTTTATTCGCGTACTCGAGATTTTTACCAGGAGTTTGGTCGGGCATTTCTTAATTCTGATGTTTTTATTTGTACGGATGTTTATCCTGCAAGAGAATTACCGATTGAAGGTGTAACCGGAGAATTAATTACGTCAACTACAAAAAAGTTTGGACATAAAAATGTTCATTATGTAGCTAATAAAAATGATGTACCGACTTTATTGAATGAATTAAAGAAAGATGGAGATATTGTTGTTACCATGGGGGCCGGCGATATCTGGAAATATGGTGAACAGTTTGTTGAGATGTTGAATAAAAATTGATGAAAAAAGATTTTGGGAAAATATTTGGCGTTATTCTTTTATCTGGAATTGTACTTTCAATTTTGTATTTGTCTCTTTTTACGTATAACAAAAAGGGAAAAGAGGATATTAATATGATAAATATAAGTGGAAACAATTTGTTAAGTAAAGAAATCTATTTAAGATTTGCAGATTTAGATCAGTCATCTGTTTATGATGATTTAACTCTTAATATTATCAAAAGAAGGATAGAAGAGCATCCATATATTTCCAAAGCAGAAGTAAAATCAAATGGACGCGGTGATGTTGATATTAAGATTAGAGAAAAAGATATTTATGCTGTTCTGCTTGGTCGCAGTGAACCTTATTTTTTAACAAATGACTTTGAGTTATTAAAAATTCAGGAGTATACAACCTATGCAGATATTCCTGTTGTAAGTAATTTTAGAATTTCGGATAAACTTCTACCGTCTATGATCTATAAAACTGAAGATGTTATAGAGGCATTCAGGATTATTGATGCAGCTAAGATTGCTGATATTCAACTTGCTGAAAAACTTTCTGAGATAAATCTTAAAAATGGCGGTGATGTTGTGTTAACATTTTCAGGCGTAAACTATCCGGTTTTATTTGGTAGAGGCAGTGAATCAAAAAAAATGATTTATTTAAGCTTAATTTGGGATAGAATAAATAACTTAAAAGCTAGCTATCAACACACAGAATATATTGATTTAAGATTTACTGATGAAGCTTACATCGGCAGCAAAGAAAACACAGGCTTGATTTAATGAAAAAAGAAATTTTAGTCGGATTGGATTTAGGAACAACAAAAGTTTGTGCAGTTATTGCAGAAAAGGTTGAAGAACCAAATAAAATTGATATACTTGGTTTTGGTGTTGCTCCGTCTGAAGGACTGCATAAAGGATTAGTGGCCAATATTGGCAAAACGGCTGAAGCTATTAAATCAGCAATGTCTATAGCAGCAAACCGCGCTGGTATTGAGGTATCTGTAGTTAATGTTGGTGTTGCGGGTGAACATATTACAAGTATTCGTCATAGGAATTATGTAACGATAAATCGTGATGAAAAAGAAATTACGAAAGATGATCTTGATAGATTAGAAGCCGATGTCCGTACGATAAGAATTCCAAGTGACAGACAAATACTTCACATAATTCCAGAAGAATTTTCAATTGATCATCAATCAGGAATAGAAAACCCAATCGGGATGTCAGGCTCAAGATTAGAGGCAAGCAATCACGTAGTTCTTGCATCAATACCTGCAATGGAAAATATTAGAAAATCTGTTGAACGTGCAGGTTATCAGGTTCAAGATTATATCTTACAACCCATAGCTTCAAGTGCATCGGTGCTGGAGGAGAGTGAAAAGGATCTGGGTGTGGCGCTAATTGATATAGGCGGTGGTACTACAGATATCGCGATCTATCATAAAAAAGCCATTAAGCATACAAGAGTTATAGGTGTTGCCGGAAATCAAGTTACAAACGATATACGTGAATCACTTGGTGTGATGACTGATGAAGCTGAGAGACTAAAAAAGGAATATGGTTACGCAAGTGAGAGTGCAATTATCAAAGACGAAGATATTTTAATAAAAGGTGTAGGTGCTAGAGGTAATACTAAAATTCCTGTTAGTCTGCTTACACAAATTATAAGTTTAAGAATGAAGGAACTGTTTACTCTAGTTGATAATGAATTACGAACCGCCGGATTTAAATCTAAAATAAAAGCAGGAATTGTGCTCACAGGCGGTGGATCATTACTAAATGGTGTTACAGAATTAGCAGAAGAAGTTTTTGGTTTACCAACCAGAATCGGTGTTCCACAAGAATTGGGTGCAGGATTATCAAATGAGATTGAAAGTCCTGAATTTGCAACTGTTGCCGGATTGATTAAAGGAATACCAGGAGGAAAGTCAAGTGAGTATCAGGTTTTAATTAAAAAACAAAAAGTTAAATCTGAAAATCAAATTGGCAAGCTTATTAAAAAAGTGCAAGATTTTTTTAACGAATTATAAATCACTATAGGAGGACCTATGTCGCGTTTTGCAACCATTGATAAAGAAAAACCGATGTCAGCAGTTTTAAAAGTTGTTGGTGTTGGCGGTGGAGGCTGTAATGCCATTGAAAGTATGATTGCTCGCGGGTTAAGCGGTGTTGAGTACATTGCAGTAAATACCGATTCACAAGTTCTTAGGAGCAGTACTGCAACTCATAAAGTTCAGTGTGGAAGCGCGATTACTCGAGGTTTGGGTGCAGGCGCTGATCCTAACATCGGCAGGAAATCTGCTGAAGAAGATCGTGATCAGATCGCTGAAGTTCTTTCTGGAAGTGATATGGTTTTTATTACTGCCGGTATGGGTGGTGGAACCGGAACTGGCGCTGCGCCCGTTATTGCATCAATTGCAAAAAGTATTGGCGCTTTGGTAGTTGGTATCGTTACCAAACCTTTCCGATGGGAAGGCAAAACAAGAATGATGAATGCTGAAAAAGGTATTCAGGAATTGCGCCAGCATGTTGATAGCTTGATTGTAATTCCAAATGAAAGATTACTTAACATTTTAGACAAAGCTACTAACGCTTTTGCAGCTTTTGATAAGCCGAATGAAGTTCTTTACGAAGCAACTCGCGGTATAGCTGATATAATTACTATTGAAGGGTTGATTAACGTTGATTTTGCTGATGTACGTGCAGTAATGAATTCCAGCGGTGAGGCTTTGATGGGATGTGGAATTTCCAGCGGTGAAAATCGCGCAATTGAAGCAGCTCAAAAAGCAATATCAAGTCCGTTACTTGAAGGTGTAAATATTAAAGGTGCAAAAAGTGTACTTGTTAATGTTACAGGATCAAGCAGTATGACAATGCAGGAAATAAATGAAGGCAACAATGTTATCTTTGAAGCTGCAGGTGAAGAAGCTAACGTAATTTTTGGTGTTGTAAAAAAAGATGAGATGAATGATTACATTTCTTACACAGTAATTGCTACCGGGTTTGACAGTGCTCGCGGTAATAACTATGGTAGCAAAACCATAGCAGCTAAAAAACCTGTAACCACTCTTTCCGATAATATCCGCGGAGGGTTTAGCTTGTTTAGTAATGACAGTGTTGATTCAAACGATCTTGATGTTCCAACAATTTTAAGAGTAAACAGTCCAAAAGCTTCGATCGAAGATGATGAAGAAAAAAATACGCCAAGCGGTTTTGCTGTTGAAAATTCCAGATACTCCTGGGCAAAAGAAAGAAACGAGAAAAAGGATGATTCTAACGATGATGATAGTTCATCATTCTTAAGAATGATTATGGACTAAGTCATTAAAGAGTAATTAAATATTTTTTCAATCTGTTCATTTTAGAGAGGATTTATGAGTGATCGTCATTCAAATTCTGAGTTTGAGAATATTCTCTCTTCGGATGGGATTGAAAAAAAATTGCACAACAATAATGAACACACCGAACAGTTGGAACAAATTGTTAAATCTAAAGGTAAACTTGTTGTTTACCTTTCCATCTTTTATGGGGTTATAATTTTAGCAGGACTGATCTTTGTTTTTATAAGTTAATGTTTTTTATCACTCATCAATTAACCTCGATTCAATCATAACATTTTCATCATAATCCTGTACAACAATAATACGGTTTGGTCGGCAGCAAATCCGGCAATCTTCTATAAAATCCTGCTTGCCCTCAACAGTTAAATCAACCCACACAGAATTTTCTACGCCGCAGTACTGACAAACCCAGTTTAAAGTATCATCTGTTTGCATTTTATCCTCGCTTAGAAAATTTACATCTGTAATAAGGCATTTAAATTGTTTAAAATCAATCCTTTTGTGGTATTGCTTTTGAATTTTAAATATTTTATATAGTGTGCAAATGTTCACTATTTTTATGTATGGTAATGGAAACTGAAGAACTAATATATAAAATCCCCAAAGAGTGGCGAGACAATACAAAAATGTTTTCGCTTTATCCGCCTATACCTAAAAACACAGCCGCTGTTAATTTCGATATTTATGATTTTGAAATGCTCTTTAATGATGAGCCTACAAATAGCCTTATCCGTACAGGGCAAACGATAGGCTGTTTTTATATTGAATCCCCGGGGATGCGCTCGCTTCTTCGCAAACTTGATGTTCACGATTTTGAAATGCTTACTGCGGCAAGTTCAATAATTCGTCCCGGTGTTGCAGAAAGCGGAATGATGCAGGAGTTTATTGCGCGCCACAAAGATCCAACAAGGAGAAAATATCTTGTTCCAGAAATGGAAGATGTTCTTGGTGAAACTTACGGTGTAATGATTTATCAGGAAGATGTAATCAAAGTTGCGCATCACGTTGCGGGTTTAACTTTGGAAGAAGCTGATCTTCTGCGCCGTGCAATGAGCGGCAAAATGCGTTCGCACTCTGCAATGCAAAAGATAGTTGATAAATATTTTTTATCATGCAGGGATAAGGGGCTTACGGATACACAAGCCAAAGAACTGTGGCGGCAGATAGAATCGTTTGCGGGATATTCCTTCTGCAAAGCTCACAGCGCTTCGTTTGCGTTACTTTCTTATCAGGTTGCGTTTCTTAAATCGCATTATCCGGCGGAGTTTATGGCAAGCGTTTTAAGCAATAGCGGCGGGTTTTATTCCGCTGCCGTTTATGTGTGGGAATGTAAACGGCTTGGATTAAAAACGCTTCTTCCATCCATAAATAAGAGTGGTTATGAGTACACAGGAAAGCAAGGTGAGATTCAAATTGGATTGATGGCAATTAAAAATCTTTCTTACAATAGCTGCCAAAAAATTTTGGATGAAAGAAAAAAAAATGGTGAATATCATTCGTTGGCGGATTTTCTTGTCCGCGCAAAGCTTGCATTTGAAGAAACATCAATCCTTATAAAATGCGGAGCGATGGGATGTTTTAGAAAAACAAGACCGGAACTCTTGCGTCTGCTGGATATTTACATCCACAAAAGAAAAATTCTTAACGAAAGTTATAACGATTTATTTTTACACGAAACTTTTGTTATGGAAGATGAAGTAAAAACAAACATTAATTTTAGTGTTGAAGAAATTTGTAAATCAGAATATGAATCATTTGGATATATGGTTACACGACATCCGCTATATTTTTACCGCAGCTTTACAGAACATCACTCAATCGTAAAAGCAAAAAATTTATATAAATACCGCGGTAAAAATGTAAGATTAATTGGATGGTATATGACATCAAAACGGATAAAAACACGCAAAGGGGATATAATGAAATTTCTTTCGCTTGAAGATAGAACGGGAACTTTTGAAGCTGTTATTTTTCCCAGAGCGTACGAGCAGTTTGCAGAACTTACAATGTCTATGGGTCCATATATTATTGATGGAAAAGTTGATGAAAATGATGCAACAAATGTTGTTGTAAATAAATTAAGCGTTTTGTCAGTTTCCTCTGTAAAAGTTGCGGACCAAAAGGATAGTGTTGATAACAAATACTTTGGCGATGTTGAGAAGATAAGCGAAGAAGATTTTATGATGCTTGAAGGAATTGATAAAGAAAAGTTACGATTGGCCTATGCCAGTTAGACTATTAAAAAAATATTTAAAATCAGAAAAATGTTTTTTAAAGTCTTTGATTCTAAAAAATCTTGTAACCAATCAAGTGCATAACTTCTGTTTGGCCCATTTTGAAAGGTTCTTCTTCAGCGAAAATAAACCCAAGATTTTTATACCACTCAAGTGATTTTACGTTTTGTTTCATCACACCAAGCCAAACTTTATTAAAATGTCTTTCTTTTGCAATTCTATAAGATTCAATCAATAATTTTTTACCTATACCAAAGCCCTGATATTCAGGAAGAACATATAAAGATGAAACGTAATACTTTTTATTTAAATGGTCTTCAAATAATTTCATCCATCCAGCGGGAACTGAATTTATTTCAGCCAAAATTCCTTTGGTGAAAGGATCATTTATCATTTCAATTAATCTGTCGTGATTGTAAAAATTATCAAAATGAATCAAAATATCTTCTTCAGGAATAAAAGAGTATGCATCTCTCCAGGTTGTAAGTAAAATATTTTTTACGATTGAAAAATCTTCTTTAGTCCAATTGCGGATATTTAATTCAGCCTGAGATTTCATCTTGAATATGTTTTGCTAATTGAAATATTTTGTCTTCATCAAATTGTTGTGAAAGAATTTGCAAACCAATGGGAAGATTTTCAGAATTTTTCCCGATTGGGATATTCATTCCCGGAATTCCGGCAAGGTTTGCAGATGTTGTGTAGATGTCGCTCAAATACATTTGTAAAGGATCATCAGACTTTTCACCAATCTTAAATGCAACTGTTGGAGTTGTTGGAGTGATCAACAAATCAACTTTCTTAAATGCATTATCAAAATCTTCTTTAATTAGTCTTCTAACTTTTTGTGCTTTACGGTAGTAAGCATCATAATAACCGGAGGAGAGAACGTAAGTGCCGAGCATAATTCTTCGTTTTACTTCTGTGCCGAAACCTTGCGTGCGGGAGTTTAAATACATCTCTTTAAGATTTTTATAATCACTAGCTCTAAAACCATAACGTGCACCATCAAATCGTGCAAGGTTTGATGAAGCTTCCGCAGTTGTTAAGATATAATACGTTGCAATCGTGTATTCAGTTTTTGGCAGTGAAACTTCTTTTACTTCATAACCTTCAAGTTTTAGTTCATCAACAATATTTAGAATAGCTGTCTTGATTTCTTCATCCAGTCCATCGGCAAAATATTCTTTGGGTATTCCAATTTTAAGTTTTTTGTCTTTTGATAATGAAGAAGAAAAATCCGGAATTTCTTTTTCAATCGATGTTGAATCATTTGAATCTTTTCCGGAAATAACTTCCATTACTAAAGCTGAATCTTCAACATTTTTTGAGAATGGTCCGATTGAATCGAAAGATGAAGCGAAAGCTGTTAAACCGAATCGTGAAACTCTTCCGTACGTTGGCTTTAATCCATAAACTCCGCAAAATGCCGCAGGCTGGCGAATTGAGCCGCCGGTATCTGTTCCGAGAGAAACATCACAAAGGTTTGCTGCAACTGCAACCGCAGAGCCTCCGCTCGAGCCGCCGGGAACTCTGGTTTTATCCACAGGATTTAAAACATTACCAAAAGCAGAATTCTCGTTTGATGAGCCCATTGCAAATTCATCGCAGTTTGTTTTTCCGA
The DNA here is from genome assembly GCA_963706055.1 of uncultured Ignavibacteriales bacterium. Taxonomy (GTDB): domain Bacteria; phylum Bacteroidota; class Ignavibacteria; order Ignavibacteriales; family Ignavibacteriaceae; genus IGN3. Next base: position 34,204 of record CAVPND010000045.1, read on the forward strand.
TAATGATTGCATCTTCATCAATAAGTTTTTGAACTGCTGTTGCTGTGTAAAGTGAAGTAAAATTTTTTAAGATGTTTGAAGAGCAGGTGAGTGGATGATCTTTGTAAGCAAGTACATCTTTAATCGCAATTACCATTCCTGCTAAGTTTACCGGCAGTATTATTTTTTATTTTCTGTTCAACAGTTTTTGCTGATTCAATAGCTTCATCACTAAACACAAAGTTAAAAGCGTTAAGATCTTTTTGATCTTCAATATTCTTTAGAAAATGTTTTACATTTTCAACAAGACTAAGCTTACCAGATTTTAAAGTTCTAATTTTTCTTTGTGGTTTTTGTAGAAAGTCATTTTGTATTTATTATTAAAGATTTTGTTGCTAAAAATAAGGTTTTATACGGATAAGTTCTATTCATTGTCTAATTGATGGTTTTTTGTGTTTGAATTTTAAGAAAAATTTGATTGAATTGAATTTTAACTCCTCCCAGACTCCTCCCGATTTATCGGGAAAAACTCTTTGGTTAAAGGGAGGAGATAGCAAAAATTACTTAAGAAGAATCATCTTGCCAGTATCACTGAACACCGGAATATTGTTTTCACTTTTTACCATTATCTGATAAAAATATACGCCGGTGGCTATATCACTATATGTTTTTCCCATTGGTATTTCATAACTGCTTGCTTTTTTTCTTTCATCCGCATTGGGTTGAAACAATACTTCATAATATCCGCTTGCCTGCCATTGATTTACCAGAGTTTTAACTAACTCACCCTTCATATCATAAATGTAAAGTTTTACATATCCGCCTTCTTTTAATCTGTACGGAATTATTGTACTTGGATTAAATGGATTTGGGTAATTACTCAATAGCGCATAATTATCAAAACCAATTGGTGGATGTTCAGACATTCCTGTTATTGTTACAATTATTTCTTCACTCGGTGCTGATTGATTTCCCTGGTTATCAAATGCAGTGATGAGATAATAGTAGTTTTTTTCTGTATTGCTTGGAGGAAGATTATCATAGAACACAGTATCAGTTGTGGTGCCTACTATTCTTGTTGAATCATATATCAGGATGCTAACTGTATCCCTGTAGATTCTGTAATGAGAAAAATCTGCTTCTGTGTTTTTACTCCAGGTTAGTTTTATCAGACCATCTTCATTTACTGCCGTAACATTATGCGGCGGACGTGGAGCCTGATCATTGTAAGTGTAAGTCCAACCGTAAGGTCCGCCATAAAGACCAATATCGCTTCTGCTTCCATCCCTATCTAAAATATTTGGATCACCCGCATCAATAAGAGGTGAATATTTTTGGAGATGAAAATCTATTTCTCCTTGAGTTGTATCATCATTTACTACCATCGGGTCAACTGAAAGATTTGTTGTATCAGGTGTAAAACCATCATACTTAATATTAGTATTCCAAACATTGTTATACTGCACAGGCGGTGTGGGTTGATTAAACCATTTTTCCATTCCAACATTAGTAAAAGTAACTACATTGTTTTTAACCCGATTATCTGGCCCTGCTTTAATACCACTGCCTAAACCCCCAATTATATAGTTATTAAATAATTGTAAATATTGTACCCCCGTATTTATTATCCCATCTAAACTTCCATCGGAGTAGATAAGATTATTATAAACTTCCGCTGAGTCTGAAGCATAACCTAAAAAAATACCATTCTGTGCATTTTTAGTAAATATTGTATTATTTCTTATAATTGGACGGCTACCGAAAGATTTTCTTATACCATCATAAGATGTTTCAATATAATTGGCTTCAATAATAGGACGATAATCATTGTTAAAAGCTTCGATACGAATAGCAGCTATAACTGCCGATTGAGAATTAGGATCCGTATATACTAAGTTATTTTTTACCAGAGCATTCGAGTTAAAAAGATATATACCACTTGAAATATATTCAACTATGTTATTATATATAGTAGTATTTGAACCATTTTCAATTCCATATTTTGCATGGGTTATTTTATTTAATGTAATTATACTGTTTATAGCGGATCCAGAAATCCCTCCGCCTAATTCGCTATTATTTGCAACAATAATTTTAAATCCTTTTAATAAACAAGTGTCTTTAATTTGTACAGATTTAAAACTGGTCAAGTGAGCAAACGTGCGGGTATCTACGACACAACTATCCATTCCAGCACCAATAAGAGATAGACCGGATATCATAATCACCTGTTCTTTGTAAACACCATTCGCAACGTAAACAGTATCACCAAAGCTGCAAATGTTAATGCACTTTTGTATGCTGTCTGCTGCAGTTTCCCAGCTTGTGTAGGGTGGTGTGCTGGTGCCGGTTTTGCTAACGTAACGTACTGTACCAATTAACAATGAAGAATTAAAAATTAAGAATGAAAGACAGAGGAAAAGAAAATATTTTGGTTTCATTTTGGTTTTATCCCAAAAGACATTTTTGTTTATTGAAACTTAAAAATATTTGAGGTGAGATGCGAGAGGTTTTTTCAAGATAAAAGATTAAAGGAAAAAGATAAAAGACAGATTGGATGGGTTTAAAAATAGATTCCCGTCCCAATGGGACGGGAATGACTGAATAATTTTTAGATTTCTCTCCCGATAAATCGGGATCGAAATGACAGAACTATTGAATTAAGACTTATCAGATTTTTTTACATCGTCATCAGTTTTTTTGATTTCTTCTTCAACATCTTTTAAGGATTTTTTGAATTCCTTCATACCTTTGCCCAAGCCTTGAGCAAGTTCCGGGATTTTCTTTGCACCGAATAACAATAGTATTACAAGTACAATTAGTATTATTTCGCCTGCTCCTAAATTTCCAAACATAACATCACCTTTAGTTTAATATATAATTAGCTATCGATTTAAAAATTTGCTGCCCATCAGTTCTTCCCAGAGTTGGATCGCAAGCTCTTTCAGGATGAGGCATCATTCCCATTACATTGCCGTTTTTGTTTACGATTCCCGCAATGTTTAGCTGAGAACCATTTGGATTATTTTCATCACTTACATTTCCATCTTCATCAGAATATCTAAAAAGAATTTGCCTGTTAGTTTCAAGTTCTTTTAACAATTCAATATCAGCAAAATAATTTCCTTCACCGTGTGCGATAGGAATTTTTAATGCTTTTGTAGCTTCACTAATCTCAGCAGAAAATATTGTTTCTCTATTTTCAGTTTTAAGATAAACATCTTTACAAGCAAACTTAAGGGAATTATTGCGTATCATAACTCCGGGCAACAAACCAGCTTCCAGCAGGATTTGAAATCCATTGCAGATTCCAATTACAATTCCGCCTTTATTTGCAAAGCTAATAACTGAATTCATAATCGGAGAAAATCTTGCAATAGCACCTGTGCGAAGATAATCACCGTAGGAAAATCCGCCTGGTAAGAAGAATAACACTGCTTTGTTTTAAGTCTGTGTCTTTATGCCATAGAAATTCAACATCATAGTTAAGAACTTTGCGTAAAGAATAATATGCATCGTGATCGCAATTTGAACCAGGAAAAACTACTACACCAAACTTTAAACTCATTTTAATTCTTCCAACTTAAATTCAAAATCTTCCATAATCGGATTTGAGAGAAGTTTTGAGCAGTAAAGATTAACTTCTTTTTCTGCTTCATTTCGATCTGAAAGATCAACATCAAACTCAATTAGTTTTCCAATGCGTGTACTTTTAATGTTGGTAATGCCAAGATGTTTTGCACCTTTTTCAACTGCAACACCTTGCGGATCTAAAATGGATGGTCTGCGTTTTATTAGAACTGTAGCTTTAAACACTTTTTACTCAGGTTTTTTATTTGAGAAATACTTAAAAATCTGACGAAAAATACCAAATGCAATCATGAAAACAAAAATGAAAAATAATCCTTTAATCTTATAAATTATCAAAACCACAAGGGCTATCAGATATGCAATATAAATCAAAGGTTTTTTCTTGATGGCACTGATTGAAAATTTTGGAATAGTATCATACTTAACATTACTAACCATTAAGAATGATAAAAGTAAAACCATTGGGATGATAAATTGTTTTTCAGTTTCACCAAATCCATTGTTATAAAATGATAGGATGAAACAAACAATGGTAAGCGCTGATGATGGAATTGGCAAACCAGTAAAATAAGATTTATTAAATCCCACTAACTGAACATTAAACCTTGCAAGACGAAATCCGCCAGCAATTAACGGTAATGAGCTTATTATTATTCCGAAAGTTTCAAACTGAAAAAAATAAGTTGAGTAGAGCAGAAAAGAAGGTGCCGCACCAAAACTAACAACATCGGAAAGTGAATCAAGTTCAACTCCAAGCTCACTGCTTGATTTTGTAAGACGTGCCATAAAACCGTCTAAAGTATCAAAAATGGCGGCAATAATTATTAACCATGCCGCGTATGTAAAATTTCCCTGGCTGGCGCTGACTATCGAAAAAAAACCGCTGAACATGTTCATAGCGGTAAACAAATTCGGTATCACGGAAGGTGTAATTCTAAATCGATTCATCCATTAATATTCAAATAGTATTGTTTCGCCTGCAGTTACTTTGTCGTCTTTTTTTACTTTAACTTGCCACTGCTCGGGAACAATTATATCGACACGACTTCCAAATTTAATCATACCGAATCGATTTCCAATGTTTACAGAATCTCCAACTTTAAGATCACTTACAATTCTTCTTGCAACAAATCCGGCAATCTGAGTGAAGAACACTTTTCCGGCAGGACTTGTTATTCCAATTTCATTTCGTTCATTACGTTCAGATGCTTTATCTTCAAATGCTGCAATGTAATCGCCTTGAATATATTTTACATATTCAACTTTACCAGAAATTGGAATTCTGTTTACGTGTACATTTAACGGAGACATAAATATAGATACCAACTTTGCTTTTCCATTAATAAACTTTTCATCTAGCACTTCTTTAACAAATAATATTCTTCCATCAGCTGGAGATACGACAATATTCTCTTTAATGGGTATTGTGCGGTCAGGATCTCGAAAAAAGTTTAATGTAAAGACTATTAAAAACGCTGAAAGCACTAAGAGCGGAATTCGTAAAAAATTATTATCTAAATAAATACTAAGTACAATAAACAAGAAAACTACGATAAAAACAATGCCCATTGTACCATAACCATATTTTGTAAACATTACTTTACGCTCGAAATATTAAAAAGGTGTTCTGTATATTTTCTAACTTCTGAAGCTGATGATAGTTTATAAGGACTTGTCCATTTTACTGATTCATCTTTTGGAAAAATCTTTAGACTTGCTGGGGTAAAATCACCAACAAGAAAAACCTTGTCCTCATATTTTCCGAAGTGACAGCAAACTTCTGCAAGAGTTTCGTTTCTTCTTTCAAAGAATGATTTTAAAACTGCATTTATCTTTGAACAAATTCTAGTAATCAATTTCATATCATCAGGATTACACAAATCAAATGCAATTAAATGACTTTCACTAATAATGCTTTCTTTTCCGCAGCCATAATGAAACTCAAATATTGGAAGATTTAGTTCGTCTCCCTCTTTCATCCCAAATATTTTTGAATTTCTCTTATCGGCAGAATTTAGAATTTTTACTCTGAATGGATATTCTTCAGAGGTCGAAAATTTTAGTGAATTTTCACCATCTTTTCTTAAGAAAGCTGTAGGAATATGATATTCTTTTAAATAATCAAAAAAGAACGCATTAGTTGTTGCTACTTTTTTCCCGATATCTTTTACTTTTACTTTTTTCCCGGTCGCAACTTGATAGTTGTCAAGATATTCTATCAACTGATAATTACCTGCGTCAAAAGGAATATCATTGTGTTTTATTGTCTCAATCATTAAGCCTCTATTTTCAGTTTTTAGTTACTAAAATTCAGGGCAGAAATTAGGCATATTAAATATATAAAGTCAATCGTTTATATTATATTTGGCTTTCAAAAAACAAAAAAAATCAATTTTATAGGAGTTTATTATGAAGGGTGGAATGCAAGGAATGTTGAAACAAGTGCAAAAAATGCAGGTTGAGATGCAGCGGGTACAAGGAGAATTAGGAAATATGACCGTAACAGAGGAAGCCGGAGGCGGAATGATAAAAGCTAAAGCCAATGGTATGAAGGAGTTGATTTCTATCGAAATTGATCCTCAAGTGATTATTTCTGAGGAAAAAGAGATTTTAGAGGATTTGGTAGTGGCTGCGGTTAACAAAGCTTTACAATCAGCAAATAAAATGGCTGAGGAAGAAATGGCAAAGGTTACTAAAGGTATGATCCCTCCAGGACTAAATATTCCAGGATTTTAAATTGCAAATTGCAGAACCACTTTTAATTGCAATTGAAGAGTTTAGCAAACTTACCTGGAATAGGTAAAAAAACTGCTCAAAGATTAGCACTTAATATTCTTAAGAATGATCAGGAAGCTGTTGATAGATTTGTTAAAGCGATTGCTGATTTAAAAATTAAATTATTTTTCTGTAAAAGATGTTTTAATATAACTGAAGAGGATCTTTGCGAGATTTGTAAAAGTGTTAAACGAGATACGACAAAAATCTGTGTTGTTGAGGAAGCAAGTGATGTTATCGCCATTGAAAAGACAAATGAATATAATGGTCTTTACCATGTTTTAGGTGGAGTTCTTTCTCCACTCACAGGAATTTCTGCCCACGATCTAAAAGTTAAAGAACTACTTGCAAGATTTGAAAACGAAAATATTTCAGAAATTATTCTTGCTATAAATCCCGATACCGAAGGTGAAACTACATCACTCTATCTGGCAAGACTCATAAAACCATTAAATATAAAGGTTACTCGTATTGCGCGCGGCATTCCAATTGGCGGTGATTTAGAATTTGCTGACGAAGCCACAATTGGACGTGCAATGTTAAATCGAATTGATTTATGAAATCAGAATGGTTTAAAGACTGGTTTAATACAGAAGAATATTTAAATGTTTATCAGCACAGAAATGAAAGTGATGCAGAAGAACATTTAAAACTTATTTTTGACAATATTGAAATACCCAAAGGCGCTAAGATACTTGATATGGCTTGCGGAGCAGGAAGACACGCTATAATTCTTTCAAGAAAAAATTTTGATGTAACTGCTGTTGATCTTAGTGAAAATTTATTATCAATGGCAAAAGAATCTGCCCAAAAGGAAAATCTTGTTATAAATTTTATCCAATCAGATATTAGAAAATTTGAAACGGAACAAAAGTTTAATCTTGTTTTAAACCTATTTACAAGTTTTGGATATTTTGAAACTGATGAAGAAAACTTCTCCGTTCTTCAAAAAGCTTACGATAATTTAGAAATTGGCGGTTACTTTGTTCTTGATTTTTTTAATTCAGAATATATTCAGAAAAATCTTATAGAATTTTCTGAAGAAATATTAAATGAAGCAGAAATCCATCAATTCAGAAAAATTAAGAATAATCGGGTTACAAAGAAGATTGTTATTACAAAAAATGGTAATCTAACCCAGTTTGAAGAATCTGTGAGAATGTTTACTAAAGATGAACTTGTTGATGCTATCCAAAAAATTGGATTTGATATTTACAAAACATTTGGTGATTTTCTTGGTAATAAATTTGAGAAGTTTACTTCACCAAGATTGATATTGATTTGTAAAAAATGAATAAAATAATTTTAATTATATTTATTGCATCTTCTTTTATTTCATGCGATTTATTTACAACACGTGATGCTGAACTTCCAGATCAAACCAGATCTAACTTTTTACCCCCGGTTGAACCTGCGATTGTAATTGAAAATTTGAAAAGTTCACTTTCAGATAAAAATGTTCAAAATTACATAGCTTGTTTTGTTGATACTCTTTTTGCTGAGAAGAGTTTCAGTTTTTCAGCTTCTAGTGAAGCAATTTCCTTATATCAGATCTTTCTGCAGGGGTGGGGATTAAATGAAGAAAAAAGATATTTCAGTAGTGTAATAAATAAAGTTTCTGCTGATTTCCCAATCTCATTAGGTTTATCGGACGAAAACCTGAGCAATTTTAGCGGTGATTCATCAATCTACTCTGCAACTTACATTATTAATGTTCCTGTTCCATTCGGTGATCCATTCCCACAGACTTATGAAGGTAGTTTGCAATTTAATATGCTTCGTGACTCCCGAGGAGAATATGTAATTTACTTTTGGAAAGATATTAAAAATGGTATCTCACCAAGTTGGAGTGAGCTAAAAGGGAGTTCATATTAAAAGTATAATCCTAATATTATTTTTAACAAGCATTCTTGGTTGTACAAATCCTTTTGCTCCTAAGCTGGATGATAATCCAGATAGTGGTAAACCCTCAATATCAGATCAAAAAGATATTGCGGGAGTTTTTCAAAATTTTAAATACGCTTATACTTTTAAGGACACTACTATTTACGGAGGATTAATCACTAACGATTTTACTTTTACATACCGTGATTATGACCAGGGATTTGATGTTACTTGGGGAAGGGACGAAGAGATAAGAACCACTCACGGATTGTTTGAGAACACGCAACGATTAGATTTAATTTGGAATAACATTGTTTTGATAACCGAAGACTCACTATCGGCTAACATTATTAGAAGTTTTAACCTTACAATTACTTTTAATCCAACAGATGTCGTTCGTGTTGATGGTAGGGTTAATCTATCTCTGAAAAAAGATGATGAAACCGAAGTATGGCATATCAATCAATGGATTGATGAATCTAATTTTTAAATAATTTAATAAGAATAATTTTGTATGATTTATTTTTGGTTTAAAGAGGCTTTAAAACTAATTGCCCGATCAAAGTTTTCTTTTTTGCTTGCACTTACCTCTATAACACTATCTGTAATACTAATAACAGCTTCAGTTTTTATAATCTTGTTTTCAAATCAATTTGAAGATAAATTAAAAAGTAATATAATTATTAGCGTTTTTGTAAAGGATAATCCAACTAAAGACCAGATTGATAAGATTAAAAATGATTTATCTCAACTTGAATTCTTAGGCTCATCGGAATTTATAGATAAAGAAAAAGCCGCTGAAATTTTTATAAAAGAAACCGGTGAAGACTTTAGAAAAATATTGGATTATAACCCGTTACCAGCATCATTTAATATCAAATTAAAAAATGATTATGCAAATAAAGATTCAATTAAAAAAGCTATAAAAACTCTTTCATTATTTAGCTGGTCTGATGAAGTTATTTTTAGGCAGGATTTTTACCAGAAAATATTATCATATATAGATCAAGCAAAAATTTATGTCTTTGCATTAACGGGATTAATTTTTTTGGTGTCGCTTTATCTGGTTTACAGTACAGTAAGATTGATCTTAAATTCGAAATATTCGGAAATGGAAACCATGAAATTTGTTGGCGCAAAATTATCAACCATAAAAATGCCGATTATAATTAATAGTGCCCTAACAGGATTATTTTCTGGTCTAATTGCTCTTGGAATAATTTGGTTTATTTATTTTTATCTAAATGGTTTTTTAGGTGAAGTGGATAAAGTTATTCCGAATAAAATTGAATTCATAGTTTTACTTCTTGCACTTGGACCGGTAATTGGAATTTTGGTAACAATACTTTCTTTAAGAAAAATTTCACTTAAGATTTGAATTCATATATATTTCAGTACAAAAATTTTTATCTGATTAAATATTAAATAATTTTTTCATCAATATTGGTTAAAGCTTGGTTTACAGTAAAATAATTTTAATTTCGTTCGTAATATTGATTCAGTCAATAAGTGTTGCACAAATATTACCAACCTATTCAGAAAGATCTTTCAATTCATTTTCCGACAGTTCATTTTCAAAAAATATGCAGGCTTCCGAAGGAGTGATTGATCCAGAAGAATACAAAGTCGGCCCAGGCGATAATATTTTTATTTCGGTTAGTGGAATTGAAGAAAGAAATTTTAATTTATTAATCAATCACGAGGGCTTCTTATACATTCCCAGAATTGGCGCCGTCGATTTAAGGAACAAATCACTTCAAGAAAGTAAATTACTTATTATATCAAAATTAGAAAAAAACTTTAAGAATGTAGATTTGTACATTGCACTTGGTGAGGTAAGAAAAATAAAAGTATCACTGGTTGGCAATGTAATAAATCAGTCTTCGATTATACTAAACTCAAACTCCAGATTACAGGATATATTAAAAAGTTCATCAGGTCTTCAATCTAATTCTGATATCAGGAACATTAAAATTATATCTAAAGATGGATCTTCAACTATTTATGACTTACTTACGTTTTTTAGAGAAGGGAATTTAAAACAAAATCCCTATTTGAGAGATGGCGATATTGTTGTGATCCAGAAGGTTGATAAGATAGTTTCAATTATGGGGCAAGTAAGATACCCAGCAACTTATGAATTTAAAGAAGGGGAATCACTTAATGATTTAATTAATCTGGCTGGCGGATTAGCTTATAAAGCAAGAAAAGATACGATCGAATTGATTCGATTTTCCGAAGACGGAATAAATCAGTACAGTAAATATTTTTCTTACGATTATATTCAGAAAAATCAGATAGAATTAAAATTTAGTGATCTTATAGTCGTTCGTGAGCTAACAACATATTACGATGAACAGTGGATTACAATAAATGGTGAAATTAAGTTTCCAGGCATTTATCGAATAGTTAAAGATAAGACTACATTAACAGAAATAATTAATGAAGCTGGCGGATTTTTAGAAGATGCTTCTCTAGTTGATGCTACACTTTATCGAAGTATTGCTGATACTAGCTATGACTCAGAATTTGAACGAATAAAACTTATTCCACGCGCTGATATGACAGACGATGAGTATGATTACTTTAAAGCAAAATCCAGACAACGCGTTGGCAGAGTTGTAGTAGATTTTGAAGCACTATTTTCAAATAACCAACTTAGCGAAGATGTAATTCTAAAACGATTTGATAAAATTTCAATTCCTGAGAAAAAAAATTATATTACAATTATTGGGCAGGTAGTTAGTCCGGGCAATATAATTTTTGATAAAGATTTGAAGGTTCAAGATTATATCCAATTAGCAGGTGGTTTTAGCTGGCGCGCATTAGAAGGCGACGTTAGGGTTATTAAAACAAATACAGGTGAATGGGTAGAAGAAGATGATGTTGAAATATTAGAACCTGGAGATACTATCTGGGTCCTAGAAGATCCACCAGGACCAAAATTCTGGGATGTTTTTACTACATCTTTAACCATACTTGGACAAGTCGCAGCAATTGTAGCGGCTTCAATAGCAGTAGTAATAGCAACAAGGTAGAAAATGACTTGGCATGAAATTTTAAATATTGTATTGTTTAATATTAAATCAATTTTAAAGATTACTGTTCTTTCAACGCTATTTATACTTTTAATTTTATATTTGTTTGTCCAAGAACTTATCAAATCTACTGTATCAGTGTTACCTCCTGAAAAAAATCCAGTCAATTATCGGGATTAGGATCATTATTAGGTGGTTCGGAAATTAGCAATCTTGTTTCTGGAGGAGTTTCTTCAGCAAACTCCCAGTTATATGGAGAGATTTTAAAAAGTAGAACTGCTTCTCTATATGTAGTATCAAAACTTAATTTAATTAGTTTTCTAAATGCAAAAAATAAATATGAAGCTGCTGAAAACCTTAGTAAAGCTCTGAATGTAAGCATTAATAAGGAAGGCATATTAGAATTAAGTGTGGATATTAAGTCATCCTTTTTTCCAATGTTCATTGCAACTCATGATACTCTTAAAGATCTTTCAGCACAAATTTCCAATTCCTTCATAGAAGCATTGGATCACATTAATAGGGAAAAAAATATAAGTAAAGCCAGAAGTGCTAGAATATATATTGAAAGCCAACTCCTTTTAACAAAATCGAAAATGGATTCAGCTGAAACTTCTCTTCTTGATTTTCAGAAAAAAAATAAGACAGTTTCATTACCAAATCAAGTTGAAGCTGTTTTAAAAGTACTGCACGAGCTAAAATTTGAGATTGTTAAAACAGAAATGAATTGAATTGTTGGAATCAGATTTGAATGAGAAAAATCGGATAGTTCAATCGCTGCAAAGAAAACTTGAAGCATTAAATGAACAGTATTCTAAATTTGAAATTGGCTCTAAAGATTATATGCTTGCAATTAAAGATATTCCAGAAATCGGTCGTGATTTAACATCAATTCTAAGAGAAATAAGAATACAGAATGAGGTTTATTTCTTTTACAACAACAATATTATAAAGAGAAAATTCAGGAAAATCGAGATCTTCCAACAGTGCAAGTTTTAGATTTTGCAATACCACCGACAAAAAAAGAATCTCCAAGAATACTAATTACTACTTTGTTGGGAATGATTATGATATTTGTTTTAACTGCATCATTGTTTTTGGCAAAAAAGAATTAAGATACCGAGTACTAGATAATTCCATTTCATTCCAGTAGATTATAAATAATTAATATATTTCTTAGGTATATACTAAATTAAAACTCGAACAAGTTGAAGATTAAATTTAACGAATATATTTCAACGATAGCTGGTGCTTCGATTATTTTAGTCGTTTTTTCAATTATGGTTCGTGGAATTGGATTTGTACGTGAGATAGTATATGCAAGAGAATTCGGATTATCAAAAGAATTTGATTTATACCTCGTAGCATCTGTTATCCCGTTGACACTAAATACAGTAATCTATTTTATAGGACAAAATTTCTTTATCCCAAATTACTCACGCTTAATTTTAAATGATGAGTATAAATCTGAACAGTTTTTAAAATTCAGTTTTTTATTTTTTGGCTTATTTTCATTTATTGCTGGATTAATTTCGTTCATATTTGCTGATAAATTATTATATATTTTATTTGGTACAAATTCTGCTTCGGATAATCTTTCCATTTCGGTTTTTAGGATTTATTCGATTTCGATTCCTGTTGCTGGTTTTATTTCTATTTTGTCAGCATATTTTAACTATAAAAAAAAATTCGTACATCCAGCACTATCCGCACTTTTTTTAAACATCATAATTATAGTTTCAGTCATAATTTTCAACTCAGCAATAGGTATACTCTCTATAGCATTTGGCTATTTAATTGGGTCCATTATACAGTTAATATTTCTTTTTTATACTTCTGAAGTAGCGCAAAAAAAGTTTTTTCAAAAAATGACCTCAAATATTCACTTAAAAGAATATTTTAATTATACTTTTTTGATGATTATTATCATTGAATCCGTTGGTCAGGTATATGCAATTGCTGACAGGTTATTTTTTAATTCTGTAAGCCAAGGTGGTATCTCAGCAATCAATTATGCCCAAACTTTATCAAGCTTGCCTATAACAATTATTACAGTTTCTTTGGGCACAGCAATTTTTACAAAGATATCTAATGACATAAATGTAAATCATTCTGATGTTGCGAATAGTATTGTAGATTCAATTTCAATAACTCTAATAATTTTTATTCCTATTATTTTTATTTTCAATTTTTGGGGAGAAGGTGTTGTTGCTGTTTTACTTCAGAGAGGCAAGTTTATTGAAACAGATTCGTATACAACCGCAGATGCATTAAAATATCTTAATTATGGTCTAATTTTTTATGCAGTTTATGCAATTTTTAACAAGGTAATGTACAGCGCTAAATTAATTAAGCAGCTTCTTTTTATAACTCTATCCGGCATCTCTCTCAAAATTCTATTAAACCTAATCTTAGTGAAATATATGGATTATCGTGGACTTACTTTAAGTACTGCTCTCAGCTATTTATATTTTTTTATTACTAGTGGGTTTATCCTGTACAAGTATTTCAATTTTAAATGGGTTCTAAAAAGTAGTCATGATTTTATTTTGTTGCTAACTAATGGTCTATTTGCATTATTATTAACTGAAATTTTGTTTTCCATACCCAATTTTTCTTCCATTTATTCCATTACTTTAAAACTATTAATCTTTATGATTATTTATTTATTAAATTTACTTTTGGTTAGACACAATCAAAGTGAATTAATTTTTAATCATTTTCTAGGTCCAAGAATAATTAGTAAAATAAAATTTTTGTTATTAAAAAGGTTTCAGAATGAGCGATTATAGAAATCAATTATATAGTGAATACGATACAAAATTTAATAAGAAAATAAATGTTGTGACAGATGGTGACTTAAAAAGTCAAGAAAATCATTATAAAGTAAAATTATTACCCTATCTAAATTATTTTAGCAGAGATTCTAAGATTCTTGAATTAGGCTGTGGACCTGGTTATCTACTAGATTTTCTTTCCAAAAGTGGTTTTAAAAACTTGAAGGGAATTGATATTTCATCCGAACAGGTAAATTTAGCTAGATCAAAGGGTTATGATGTTGATGAAGTTGATGTTATGAAATTTTTACAGGATCAAACTCAGACTTGGGATATAATATTTGCATTCGATTTCATTGAGCATTTTAATAAAATAGAAGTTATTGAATTATTTAAAATGATACATTTGAAAACGGCAGATGACGGGATGATTTTTTTCAGAACACCGAATGCAGAAGGCCTATTTCCCAATGGAATAATTTATGGGGATTTAACCCACCAAACTATTTTCAATAAAAATTCATTGTCACAGCTTCTAAATTTTTCAGGATTTAATTATCATTTATTTTTTGAAAATCATCCCATTAATAAAACCATGATGGGTGTTATTAGAAATGTCTTGTGGAAAGTTGTTCGTGTCTTATTAAATTTTGTTAAACTGATTGAATCAGGGCAAACACAGAAATTATGGACACGGGAATTATATTGTGTCGCATGGAAAGAATTTCAAAAACAGGATTTATCTAAAAAATGAGATTGAAACATAGTATTGATAATTCCTGGTTATTACGTACATCAATGATTTATCTTTCAAATATTATTTTTTTTAGTATTAGATTTTTCAAGCGGAATACAAAAGATTTGCAAAGAAATATTGCTGTCATCTCATTGCATAAACTTGGTGACACAGTTTTTACTATTCCCGCTATTAAAGAACTCATAAAAAACAGTAATGACTGTATAACTATAATTTGCTTTAAGGATTCTGAAAAAATATATCGTTATACATTTAATAATATTAACTATTTAATTCTTGGTGAGGAGGATTTTTATTTTGGTGGACGAATAGCAACGAAAAAGGCTAGAAAATTATTGCAAGCTATTTTACCGGATACCATCTTAGATATAAAGGGTTCAATTTTATCTGCAAGCTTAATATTTAATATCAAATGTCACAATATTTATGGTATCAATGAGATTTATTTTAATAAAATTTATGATAGATTTAAGAAAATTAGAACTACACCACACCAAATAGATATATACATAGACTCAGTCAAAACAATGTATCCTAACATAGTTTGTAATTCATATGAATATCCTATTGATTTTAAAAAAAATGGGAAAATATTAATTCAGCCATTAGCGGGATGGAGTGCAAAAGAATGGGGCATATTTAAATTTGTTCGGCTTTACCACAAGCTTTCACAAATTAATGAATGCTCATTTATATTCCCTAGTAATTCTTTGAAGTTAGATGTGATAAAACAATTTGATGCAGAAAATATTAATTACATTAGTTGTGATACTATTAATCATTTAATTACTGAAATTTCAAAATGTAATCTTTTTATTTCAAACGATTCTGGTCCATTACAAATTGCCGCACTTGTAGGCGTTCCTACTTTCACAATCTATGGACCAACAAATCCAGAATTTCATTTACCTTATGGCAAATTTCATCAGTTCATCCAAAAACGACTTAAGTGTTCGCCTACCTCAGAGAAGTATTGTGCCGAAAATGGGGGAGATTCCTGTCCACACCTCGATTGTTTAGAATTATTATCCGTAGATGAAGTATTTAAAGAAACAGTAAAATTTGTAAAGATACTAGAAGATCACCTTTTCGAGTCTAGAGGAATCAGAAATGATTAAACTTACCGAAATGAAAATAATTTGGTTTGCATCTTGCTTAACTTTATTTATCGCAGTACTCAATGATCATGTTGTACTTTTTTCTGCCGTTATTGCCGGGATGATTCTAATTTATTTTTTTGGTCGGAAATTTTTGTTGTTTAGTATTATCGTATTGCAGATTTCATTAACTGGTGAAAATTTAGTATCAATAAGACCTTATTTAACTGCGATCTCATTTATAATATTATTATACTTTTTTATCAAGGATTATGGATTAGAATACAATAGATTTCCTAAAGTACCCAAGATTGTATTAATTTTTATAGCATTTACTCTATTCACAGTTTTAATATCCTCAATATTCTCCATTGATATTATGACGAGTTTGTATTCATTATTAAGGTTTATACTGTTTTTTATTTTCTGCTATTTAATTTTTTCAATGATTAAATCAACAGATAATATTCTTCTAATTGTAACCCCATTATTCATTTCCATCATTATTGTTGGAATTTCAATGTTTTATGAGTTTTATGAAAAAGGAGCGTATTTTTTTATTGGTGATGGTGAGTTACTTAGATTAGCTGGAATTTATGAAAATCCTAACTACGTAGGTTTGCTGCTTGCAATAACTATCCCAATATCTATTTCGTATTTAATGAATTATCATTTCGTAAAGATTCACTTTAAAGTATTACTTGTACTATTCTCGATATTTCAGATCAGTTTGTTACTACTGGCAGATTCTAGGGCAAGCTTTTTAGCTGTTGCCCTAAGTTCTATTGTTATCTTTTTATTTAGCCCACTTAAATCAAAAATATGGTATGGTACTTTAATCATTTCTATATTTTTAATCATAATATTATTTATAGATGTTTCATTTTTAATTGATATATTTTTGAGACCTGAAAGAGTTGGAACTCGAGATCTGTTTTGGCAATCTGGAATTGAAGTTATTAAAAACAACTTAATATTCGGAACAGGTGCAGGAACATTTGAAAAGGTTTTTTATTTAAATGCTTCTTCAACCATCATTGATTTGATCAATACAAATTCATCAACTGGGGGTACTCCCCATCCGCATAATTTATCCTTGTATCTTTGGGCTGAAAATGGAATACTCGGTCTAATTAATGTTTTAATGTTTTTTTATGTTTTTGGGTTAATCATGATCAGAGTTTTAAAACAAAAAATTAAGATTAAAGAATCCTCAAACTTTCCATTCTTGATCTCCGTTCTCGGTATCCTTATTGGGGCACTAGCAAGGTCATTTTTTGAAATAACGGGTATAATAACATATGGTTTCCTTACTAGGGATTTACCATTATGGATAATATTAATAGTAACGACATATATTTATCAAATTGAGTATAAGAAGGTACTGATTGACGGCAATCAATTATAATAATAACAATAACTTGAGGAATAATTTTATTCAACGGTTTTCTGAATACTATAATTTGGCTAACATTAAACACGTTATACTTAAAGATACACTATGGTTTGATTATCAAAAATCTGTTATTCCTTTAGGGCCTGCAAAAAATGATTATTCTCTCAATAATTATGAAATACAATTATTATTAAAAAATTTTTCAAATTCTCTGTTATTACGTTCAACTACAGGTTTTAATTACTCAAATAATTTAGAGAACCCAACTTGGTATGCTATTATAAAAGATCAATTTGTTGATATTGATTCCATCAAATCCTATGAAGGAAGGAAAAAAGTTCGGAAAGGATTGCAGAATTGCAAAGTAGAAAAAGTTAATTCTGATTTTATTGGTAAGTATGGTTATGAAGTATTTATCTCAGCTTTTGATAGATACAAAAATAAAAGTAAACCAACAGTTACTGCTGAGGAATTTAGGATGAAATACTTTGAAAGAAAATCATTTGATGACCTCTTTCATTACTGGGGTGTTTTCTATAATTCAAAATTGATAGGTTTTGCAGAAAATCTGATATATGGTAATATTGAGGCTAATTATTCAACAATGAAATTTTGTCCAGAATATTTAAAATATTACCCATCATATGCTCTTATTTATACAATGGACAATTTCTATTTGAATGATAACAATATAGAGTATGTAAACGACGGTTTTAGGAGTATTCTACACAATACAAATATTCAGGAATTTCTAATTAAGAACCTTCACTTTAAAAGGAAAGTACTAATCTAATTATTCACTATAAGAAAAGTCTTTCATTGGCGATATCTACGATTTTTCCTATTTTACCATTAAGAAACTATCTAAGTAAATTATTTCCTAAACTAAATGCCTTATTTATTCTTGAAGAAATCAGAAGAAGCAATATCAAAAATGATTAAAATACATGGAACTCTTTAAAATATTATGACAAACAATCAAAAAATATATGATTCAGTTGAGTTTAGTAATTTTGCCAACCGAACGGATCTATTACAAGAAGAAGAATTACTTTTAGAAAAGTATTTTATTAGGAAAAAAAAACCGTTGAAGCAGGTACAGCTGGTGGGCGGATTTTATTTGAATTAAAAAAAAAAGGTTATAATTCACTTTTTGGATATGATTTTGTAAAAGGATTTATTGATGAAGCTGAAAAAAGAAATATTGATAAATCAATTTCTTTCTCCGTACAAGATGCATCAGATTTAAACTATGATGATAACATGTTTGATCAAGCCATCTACCTACAACAAATAATTTGTAACATTGAAGATCCCGATAAACGATTAAAAGGAATAAAAGAAGCTTATCGAATATTAAATAAAAATGGAGTATTGCTAATTTCGTTTTGCAATTTTGATAGTAAGAAAAAAGAATTTATTTCAAGGATTTTTATAACTTATTTAAAAATATTAAGGACGATTACCAGAAATAAATTAAATATTCAAAGTTTGCCCTGGTTAAAACATGCCGGAAAACCGAATTGGAATGCATTTTTTGATAGAGAACCATACAACTATTGGTTTAAAGCAGAAGAAGTACAAAAGATATTGATAAATGTTGGTTTTTCAATAGTTTCAATTGGTTTTCCAAGAAACATATTAGAAGGTACAATGAAATCTGATTATAATGAACTAAATGATTCCGACTTTGATGGGCATATTTATTTCGTATGTAAAAAACAATAGTTAATCGTTTAATTTTTATGAAGAATATAGATAGAATTATATACTACTTGCATTAGAATAAAATTCCTTTCTACAACCCGTAATATAAAGCAAACTGAAACTCACTTAAATATTTTTGTTTAAAACTTAGATCATTTTTTTGTTCGGAAGTTCTTACAAATTCAAAATGAGCCCTCAAAAATAAATCATGCAAAAACTCATATTTTAATTGAAGTCCTAAAAAAGTATGATTTGTTCTTAAGCCAGAAAGAAATACTGGTTGGGGTTGTTGAAATTGTCCATTGATATCTACTCTTTCACCTTGTCTTATATATCTAACCCAAAAAAATGATTCAAATCCTCGAAAAATCTTGTATTTGAATGATGCAAAAATTTGATCAGAATTATTTCCCATCCAATGACCTAAATTATAGGAAGAACTCTGATAGGTTGTGGTGCTTACAAAATGCTGATACACATAAGGGTATATTTTTGTGTATTCAATTTTTGCTGTCAGGTTTTCAAATGGTAAATCTACTATTGATCCTCCTAAAGTAAATGCTATTTGATTTCTTTCCTTAAAAGAATTAAATAAACCATTTAATGTTATTTCATCAATAAATAATGTTCCATACAAGTGTGTATTCTTAATTTGACCTCTTGAACTTAATGCTAAGAAAAATTGGGAATTACCACCAGCTCCATTATCTAATCGACTTAAATAATGATCAGCAACTTTAAAGAACGTGATAGGAATTAGGTAAAGAATTTCTAGTTTATCCGAATAAACAATAGATTCTCCTAAGGAAAGAATCAAGCCTTTGGTAAATTTTAAATTTAGTGTATGAGACGCTAAGTATTTTTCCCTGAATGTAAAACGTGGTCTATTGGTTTCAGTGAAATAAATATCTGATGTATCAATTACGTCTGAAGCTAGCCAAGAATGAAAATAATTAAAACTTAACCACTCAATGGGATTAAGATCAATTCTAATGAGAGGAAATGAAGGTGCTTTTTGTGATAAAACTATTAGTCCATTTTCACCATATCCCCATTCTATAAATTCTTTTCCGATTGAAAAACTTCCCCAGTTCCAGCCAAAACCTAAAGACATTCTAGATTCACTATATTCCATTTTATCTTGAGGATAGGGAGTTTCAGTCAAGTCATTTCTTGCATTAACTCCAGTTATTGGAGTGAAGTTTTTTCTTTTATCAATTTTTATTCCTTTTTCTAGATTGTCACGAAAACTAAAACTAAAACCTAATTTATCATCTATATAACCGTCAGTACTAATTCCGTTCCAAAAATGTGATAACTTTGAATTATCAAATGATCCATATTCAATACCAAGAATTAGCTGGGCATTAATTTTAAAAGCCTGATTACCATAGGAAAAAAATCTCCATCTATCAGCTAAATCATATCCAAAAAAAATTGAATGGCTGGTTAGAGTATCTATATTATCTAAATTAAATTCTTGATAATAATCTTTTGTAAAAAACTCTAATTCTTCTCTATCCAATTTTGAAAGATTGGTCTTCAAAGAATTTAGATCTGCTAATTTACTTGCTATATATTTTTTTGATAATGGTCTAACTATATCATCATATTCAATGAATCCTTTTTGGCTCATTTTGGTCAGGTAATTGTATACATCTTTGTACAAAGGTTCGTATACAACTTGTGGTGAAACAGAAATAGTTAAACTATTACAAAAAATTAGAATGAAAAAAAAACTAATTATTTTTTTTGAATCTATACAGTTAATTTTACTCTGTCCAATCATTAATTTATATTTTATTTAAATTTTGTATACTTAATGGTATTAAAATAGTTATTTTTTTATTTAGTTAAGATTCAGCCTAATAAAATATGCGTATTCTAATTCTTGCGGATTCAAATTCACCTCATACAATTAAGTGGGCAAAAAGCATTAGTGAGCAAAATATTTCAGTTTGTGTTTTTTCCATTCATAGACCTGATCAAAACTTATATACAGAATATCAAAATATCCAACTTCACAGTTTAAATATTGATAGGGAAGTTCAATTTAAAGGAGAGGCTGATCATTCCAAGCTGTCTTATCTGAAAGCGATAAAAGTTATACGGCTTATTATTAATGATTTTAAACCAGATATCTTGCATAGTCACTACGCTTCTAGTTACGGACTCTTAGGTGCTTTAGTAAGATTTCATCCGTTTATAATATCTGTGTGGGGTTCTGATGTCTTCAGTTTCCCTAAGCGTTCCTTTTGCACAAATTAATGTTGAAGTATATTTTTATTTCTTGTGATGCGATTTTATCGACAAGTGAAAATATGAAGCTAGAAACTCAGCAATACACTAAAAAAAATATTCAGGTTACACCTTTCGGCATCGATACTAATCTATTTAGACCAATTAAAAATTTACTTCATTTTCGAGAGGATGATCTAGTAATTGGAACCATAAAAAGTTTAGAAAAAAATTATGGAATTGAATATTTAGTTAAGTCCTTTAAAATTCTAAAAGATAAATATCCTCTGGCAAATTTGAAGTTGTTATTAGTTGGACAAGGCAGTGAAGAAAAACATTTAAAATCACTAGTTCATTCACTTGGAATACAGGAAGAGACAGTTTTTGCTGGTTATGTTCCACATTCTGAAATTCAAAATTATCATAATATTCTTGATATTTATGTAGCCGTTTCTTTAGAGGAAAGTTTTGGTGTCTCGGTTTTAGAAGCTAGTGCTTGTATGAAACCCGTTGTTGTATCAAATGTTGGCGGATTACCAGAAGTGGTCCAAAATGGGAGAACAGGATTTATAATCGAGAAAAAGAATATTATATTGTTAGTTGATGCTTTAGAAAAATTGATTTTAAATCAAAAATTAAGATTGTCGTTTGGGGAAAAAGGTCGGGAAATGGTTAAGAACAAATTTAATTGGTCTGATTGTGTTTCTCAAATGATTTCCATTTATGAAAGTATATCCGATTTTAAAAAAAAATAAAGCCATTTATCGTTTTGCATTCGTGAACTTTTCTATTAAAAGAAATAAAATTTATTGGAAAAAATATCGATAGTAATTCCTTGCCGGAATGAAGAAAAATATATAAGACAATGTATCGTATCCTTATTAGAGATGGATTATCCCAGTAATCTTTTAGAGATAGTTGTTGTTGATGGCATGAGTAATGATAAGACTAAGGATTTAGTACATGAGTTAATGACTAACTATTCAAATATCAAATACATTGTCAACACAAAATTATATACACCCCACGCACTAAATCTTGGTATCCAGAGAGCGTCATATCAGTATATAATGATTGCAAGCGCACATTCAAGGTTTAGCAAAAACTATATTTCTGAACTGATGCACTACTTCAAATTATTGGAATGCGATGGAATTGGTGGAATACTTAAAACAGACGTTCAGAATAAAACAAAAAAATCATTATCGATTATTAAAGTACTTTCGAATAAATTTGGTGTTGGGAATTCAAAATTTAGAATTGGAATAAATAAACCCACAAAAGTTGATATTGTTCCTTTTGGAATATATAAGAAAAGCCTATTTAATGATGTAGGATTATATAATGAGGTCCTATTATTCGTCATTTTATTCCTCTTCTATTTCTGTCTTCATTAACTTTGCCAATGTTACTCTCAATCTGGTTTCCTTTTCTTGTCGTGATTTCTACATTTAGTTTGTTTTGTTATCTAATTGTTATATCTATAATAAGCAACAATATAAATGATAAATCTTCTTCAATATTTTATATCTTAGGCGCTTTTTTTACTTTACATTTTTCTTATGCTTTTGGTTCAATAATAGGCTTATTCAACATTAATTATCTTTGGATTAAAAGAAGTGATTCTTGAGCCAAAATATAAAAAAGTGCTGGCTTCTATCTTAAAATGTTCTGAACACAATATTTTCCTTTATTGGAAAGGTAGAGTGGCTCTATACGCTATCTTAAAATCTCTCGATCTAAGTGAGGGTGACGAGGTTATTTTGCCTGCTTTTACATGTGTGGTTGTACCAAATGCTATAATATATGCTGGTTTAAAACCAGTTTATGTTGATATCTCGCCAAAGACTCTAAATATGGACATATCATTAGTTAAGGATGCCATTACTGATAAAACCAAGGTAATTTTATGTCAGAACACTTTCGGGCTTTCCTCAAATATTGAAGAGATAATTTTAATTGCTAAAAAGTTTAATTTAATTACTATTGAAGATTGTACTCATGGTTTTGGAGGCACATATAAAGGAAAACCAAACGGATCGTTCTGTGATGCTGCATTTTTCTCCAGCCAGTGGAATAAACCGTTTTCAACTGGGATTGGTGGA
Organism: uncultured Ignavibacteriales bacterium; assembly: GCA_963706055.1. Taxonomy (GTDB): domain Bacteria; phylum Bacteroidota; class Ignavibacteria; order Ignavibacteriales; family Ignavibacteriaceae; genus IGN3. The sequence goes on from CAVPND010000045.1 coordinate 57,548, forward strand.
TTTTTACTCGTGAATAATGAGAAAATTTTAACCAAAGTTTATGATCAAGAAGAAAATAAAGTTAAGCCTACCTTAATTGAAAAATTAAATCTTTTAATTTTGCTTAAACTTAGAAATCTATTTGTTAATAAATATACTCAATCAAGTATTGTAAATATTTATAGATTTCTTAGTAGGTTTAATCTCATTTTAGGTTCAAACAGAGGTGAGGAATTGAATTCTACTATTATGCCAAAGGAGTATTTCAAAGATATTTCTAATGTACAGATCAAAAAGGGATTAAAAGTTTTGAATAATCTTGATGCGTAAATGAGATTAGAAAAAGAAATGCTCAAGATTATACATCTTTTCTTAAGTCTAAAAATAAAAATCATATAAGCGAGGATTTATTTGAAAATCATATTTTTCTCAAATATCCAATTTTAGTCAGGAATAGGAAGTAAATTCTTTGAGTTGCCCGAAAAGCCAACATCATCATCGGAGATTGGTTTTTATCTCCATTACATCCTGTCGAATATGAGTTTGAAAGTGGTATCTTATCGAAAGAAATTATCCTGTTGCTTATACATTCTCTGAAAAAATTCTAAATTTACCAACGGATATTGAACAATAAAGATGTGTTTAAGATTTATCGATTCAAATTGAATTTATTGAATAAGGATCCTAATATAACGTCTTTAAAATTTATTACAAAATGTAATAATTAGAATTAAATATGAGATTATTTTAATTTTATTTTATCATTTTCTTTGCTATATTTATGCTATTAAATTTTTACTGTAATCGTTCTTATTTGTAAATCTTTTATTATCTCTAAAAGAAGTAAACTAATACTTTACATGAATAAAGACTACTTACTCTTTCACAAACCATTTATTTCTGAAGAAGAAATAGATGAAATGGTTGATACTTTGCGATCCGGCTGGCTTAGCATGGGCCCAAAGACAATCAAATTTGAGGAAGAAGTTTAATAAGTATATTGGCTCAAAAAGATCTGTTGCTGTCAATTCCTGGACGGCTGCAGGACATCTAACTTTAGAAGCTTTTGGTATAGAAAAAGGCGATGAGGTTATTGTTCCTACAATGACTTTTCCCGCTACAGCAGAAATTGTTTGTTACTTTGGTGCAAAACCAGTAATTGTTGATGTTGATAAGGATACACTAAATATTTCTCTTGAAGAAATTGAAAAAGCAATAACACCCAAAACTAAAGCTATTATTCCTGTACACTATGGTGGTCAACCTTGTGATCTTGATGAAATTCAGGAGATTGCTAAAATACATAAATTAAAAGTTCTGGAAGATGCAGCTCATTCATTACCCGCTACATATAAAGGGAAAAAAATTGGAACAATCTCGGATGTTACTTGTTTTAGTTTTTATGCTACTAAAACATTATCTACAGGTGAAGGTGGGATGATATGTACAAATGATCAGGAAATTGCTGAACGATGTGCAATTATGCGTTTACACGGTATTAATAGAGATGCTTGGAAAAGATATAGTGAAGCTGGTTCCTGGTATTACGAAGTTGTTGCTCCTGGGTATAAATACAACTTTACTGATTTGCAAGCATCTCTTGGTCTTCCGCAGTTAAAGAAAGTAGATATAATGTGGGAATGGAGAAAAAAAATTGCCTCCAGATATACTGAAGCATTAAAAGATTTTGATCTAATAACATTGCACACTAATAAAAACTGATAGAGAATCTTCTTGGCACTTATTTCCAATTAGATTAAATCTTGAAATGATTACTAAAAATCGTGCTCAGATTATTGATGAATTCAAAATGCACAATATAGGTGTTGGAGTTCATTTTATGCCAGTTCATCAGCATCTATATTATAGTGAAACTTTTAAACTTAATGATAAGAATTATCCTGTTGCATCTGCATACTTTTCCAAGATTAATGTCGCTTCCTATATATCCTGGTATGACTGATGCGAGTATTGAAAAAGTAATTACTGTTTTAATTGATGTTCTGAATAAATATCGCAAATAATTTTTCTTTGTATGGGCAAACAGGGTAGTTTTATAAAACGCTTTTCTGATATTATTCTGAGTATCATTTTCTTAATATTTACACTTCCGATTTTTATTTTAGTAAGCATAGCAATTAAGATTGAATCAAAAGGTCCCGTATTCTTCATTCATCCAAGAACCGGTCTGAATGGTAAAGCATTTAATATGATCAAGTTTAGGGGTATGATAGACAATGCTTTACAGTATGGGCCTGAGTTAACCCAAAAAGATGATCCAAGAATTACGAAAGTTGGAAAATTTTTAAGAAGAACAAGTATCGATGAACTTCCGCAATTGATTAATGTACTAAAAGGGGAAATGAGTATTGTGGGGCCAAGACCGGAAATTTTAAGTATTACACAAAAATACTCTGCTGAACATAAAGAAGTATTTAAGTTTATACCAGGTATAACGGGATATTCGCAAATAAATGGTAGGCAAATGCTTACACCAGAACAAAGAGCGGAAATGGAAATCAATTATTATAAAAATGAAACCTTCTGGAGTGACTTAAAAATATTATTAGGAACTTTTTCTGTGGTACTAAGTAATGAAGGGAATCTATAATTTACACCTGTTGTATGATTGTCTGAATAATGCCTTTTTTTTTTACCCTTGCACTGCATACCATAAAAAATTAACTTCAATTACAAATTTAACTGAAAAATACTGGACATTACCGCATGAAAAATTATATCATTAATGTTTCTTCATTAATTTTAATTTCATTTTCATTTCTTACAACTTCCTATTCGCAAGACTATAAAATTATTAAATCTGATGAGACCCAGCTTAATTCTTGAATTTAATTTTAAGGATAAATTTGGGGTAGAGGATTTTATTCTTGATGGGATAAAATTTTCTAATATTATTGATAATCAGTACTCTTTACGAAATCCAGGTGAACCATATTTACCAAATAGATTTTATTCTGTTGGGATTCCATTAAATAAAAATGCAATTGTAAGTATTCAAGAAGTAGAGCGCGATATTTTAACTGATAAATTTATTATATCTACACCGGATTCGGGTAATCAACCGCTTGAGAAATTAAACTATAACCAAGAAATTTATGGTACAAATGCAAAATTCCCTCTTGATGCTGCCGAAATAAATTCGGAAGCTATTTTTAGATATATCAAAACAGCAGCGTTATCAGTATCTCCATATCAATTTAATCCGGTTGAAAGAACGCTCATATTTAATAAAAGAATTGTTTTAAGAATCGAGTTCAAACCTGATTTATCTTTTACAGATATTATTGTTCCAATAACTGATCGGATGACTGATGATTTAATAAGGACAAATTTAATTAATCTCCGAAAGTGCTTTAACATTTAAAGGTAAAATTCAACACATTAGCGATGCACCTCAGGAAGATTATTGGTATAGTCCAAACAAAGATTATTATAAGCTTTATTTTAATCAAAAAGGGGTTTATCGAATAACTTATGAGCAATTAATAAATTCAGGAATTTCTCCCACCAGTGGTATTCAAGATGGAAAATTAGAGATTATTGGCAATGGTATTTCTTTACCATTGAAATTAGGATACCCAGAGTGATGGTCTCTTTAATTCAGGTGATTATTTTCAATTTGTTGGAATTCCATTGCCTCCATACCCCGTTTGCAGGACAAAATATTTATAATCTTACTAATGTTTATTGGTTCTCATTATCAGGCAGATTCAGTAAATTATACAAATCAAATTAATGGATATCCAACCAATACTTGGCCTAAAATTATCAAGTAATCAGAATACAATTCATACGAAAAAGATTTAATATTTGAAAGACTTGGTTATGCTGCAGCAAATCTGGAGAGAGATTATTGGTTTTGGGACAAATGCTGAATCAAGAGTGGGCCGCAATCATAGATTTTAATCATCAAATAAATCATTTCGATTAGCAATTTAAATGTAGATTACCTCAAGCAAAAATAAGGTTAATATTCATGGATTAAATTTAATACATGTTCTCCTGGTCATAGCGTGTTATAGTGAAGATGAATGATCAAAAAATTGGAAATTTTTACATTCTCAGGATCACGACAGATAGCATACATTTGAAAAGATTTTTTTTTGGGTTCAGTTCATACCTTTCACATGATAGTATTAAATATCCTGGGGGAATAATTTTATCGAAGTTGGAGTGTAAATAGTCCTTTGTCTTGACATGAGATGATGATATTATTAAGAATTAATTGGTTTGAATTTGATTATTGGCAGATGGAATAGAATGAACGGCAAAGTATTACATATTTTAAAAGTCCCCCAAGCAACTTGGAAGACAACAACTATTATCTTGTGGAAATGGCATGCAGATAATATGAAAGTATATATTCCCAGAGAGGTGAATATGATAATAATCCTTATATAACAAATGATTCGATAAAGGTGTTTATTTTGTTGATACATTTCTCAACAGACAGAATATTATTTGGTTGCAGATGATTATTTCTATTTCCGGATTCATTATCAAAATGTCAAATCCTTCAGATTTTAGAAATATTCAAAATGGAGCAGATTATATAATCATTACTCATCCAGATTTTTACAACGGCATGCAGAAAGATTAGCTAACTATCAGAGTTCAAATATCTCATGGTATTGAAACTCCAAGAGTAAAAGTTGTTGATGTTAATGAAATATATACATGAGTTTTCATATCGGTCTTATGGATCCATTTGCACTTAAAAGAATTTACTAAATATGCATTTGAAAATTGGCAATCACCAGCACCACATTATATTGTTCTGATGGGTGATATGAGCTATGATTATCAGAAAAATTTACCCAAACAGTCAGACCAAATTTTATTCCATCAATTCCATATCAATGCAACTCTTTATGGTCAGGCTCCTAGTGATAATAACTATTGTTACTGTTTCTGGAAATGATTTATCTCCAGATATTGCAATTGGCAGAATATCTTGTGAAACTATGGAAGAAGCAAATCTTCTTGTTGATAAAATTATTAACTTATCCGGCTGATCTAGTCTAAAGAATGGAAACAAAATGTTTTGTTGGTATCTTCTGGTCTTTCAGCAGAGGATGAAAATAATTATAAATTTAATGACAGAAATATTATACTGGAAAATTCTTACTTGATCCTAGCTGGAATTAAATCAACTAAAGTTTTTAGATATCCAAATAAACCTGAATATATCCCTTTTCAAGGAGAAGGACCTGATATAAGACGAGAAATTGATAATGGTGCAGTAATTGTAAATTATTATGGTCACGGTGGTGGGTTACAATGGGATTTAGTTTTTACGAATGATGATATTTTAGCTTTGAACAATGGAAATAGATTACCGTTTGTTATTAGTGTTACCTGCTACACAGCTCATTATGATAATCAGGAAATATTTGGTGAAATTTTTAATTCAATTCCCGGTAAGGGAAGTATTGCTTTTTTCGGAAGTTCCGGAGTTACTTTTTGGCCAACAACTGCATTTTTTAATCAGGATTTATTTAGAGCAGTTTTTAACAATAAAAATTATGTGATTGGCAGATGCCATTAATAGTGGCAAAATCTAACCAACATTATGGAACTATGCTTGCCTTATTAACCTTATTAGGCGATCCGGCAATTGAATTTGCAATTCCTTATTACCCTGATTTTGTTATTAAATCTACAAACATTTCAATAAATCCGAATAATCCTATTGTTAGATGATACTGTTGACGGTTCAAATTAACTAATAAAAAATTTAGGAAGAACTTTTGCCTAATGATTCTGTAACTGTTCAATTATTTGAAACTATAATTTCTGATACAACTTTAATTGGATCTAGCAATTACCAAGTTTTGGTGAAAGTGATTCAGTGATATTTAGTTGGATTCCTCAGAGGATGGATTAATTAAATCTATATCAGTGTAGTTAATGAAGTCAGAGTAATTGATGAAGATGATTATTCAGATAATACTGCTTCACAACTTTTTCAGTTTTTAGTTTTGATAAGCCTAAAATTGTTAAACCAGTACAATACTATTTTACCAATAAAAATAATGTTAGATTTTGTTATATTAGATGCTGGCCATTATGTCGAGCAAAATTTTAATTATAAAATTCAAATAGATACACTCTTGAAATTTTGATTCAAATTTTTTAATTGAGTATCACCAGCACTAACATCCAAATGATGGGGTTGTTAAATGGAGATCACCGGACTATTAGGAATGGAGAATATTTTTGGCGAGCTTTTAATAATCTCAAGTCAAGATACAAATTGAAGAAGAATTAGAATCTTTTTCAATTCACACCAATCAGTGGTACAGGTTTCTTAGCTGAATCAAAACAGCTTCAGACTTTTGATCAATTAGTAATGTTATTATTCTGAATCGAATAAATGGTTTAGTTCTAAATACTGAATTACTTCCTCCTACGACCATCTCCAAAATCGATTATTGATTCAATTATTATCTCTATTACTTCTGATACAACTAAAATTACAACGTTGTACTACGGATGGAACATATCTTTATTACGGAAATGTTACCTATTATCGATGATGGCAGACCATCAAAAATATATAAAGTTGGAACTGGGTTAAATGGTTCTAATGAAGGGTTTAATTATGGCAGCAATTCCAAATTTAGAGGTGACAATTAAAAATCAAATATTCTATCATAACGATGGATTTTTGTATGTTGCCACTGGAGATGATTCTACCTTACTAAGAGTTAATATTGATACAGGTGATACAATGAGGATTTATTTACCAGCAAAATTATTGCCAACTGAAGATGGACTTATTAAGAAATGGTGGATTCTATCTTACATTCAGATGGACAATACGTTTATAATATTTCTCCAGGCCACGGTAATTATAGAAATAAGTACGTTTTAAGAACATTTGATCCATCTAATAATTGGCAGCTTGCAAAAGCTGATTTGGTTTCTATTCGGAATATCTCAATATGGATTTACAGGATTTTTTATTACAAATGGTTTTATACAAACTTATGAAAGCTGGAATAGCGGTTACATTAGGAAGATATAGATTATCTGATGGATTCTTTGAGGAGGAGTACCTTCCTTTTGTTTATTCACTGGAAATTTACACATAGACTTTCGATTATCTTAACAATTATCTTTACGCAGGACTCTATAGACCAAGTGTAATAAATTATAGGTTTGGTTTTTATAGATTTGCTGGAAATTATAAACAAGCCTACGGATCTATTACGTCGAAAGAAATTGGTCCAGCACGAAATTGGTCGAGTATCAAGTATAATATGGACAATACCGGATCCACAGGCAGTTTTTAGTGTAACTTGTTCGGCAAAAATAGCGCAAGTCAATTATGGGATACTTTAGCGACAAATGTCTTATCCAATTATAATATAGAAGATATTAATCCAATCGATTACCCATTTTTGAAAATTAAATTTGATCTTGTTGATTCAACCTTTAGCACATTCGGAACCCTAAAATTAAAATCAGTTCAAGTAAATTATGACTATTTCCCGGAACTAAATCTTTATCCAGACAGAATTGTCTTTTCTTCTGATTCTTTATTGCAGGGTTTTCCTGTAGACATGAGTTATAAGGTTGATAATATTGGGTACACTCAAGCGGACAGCCTTAAATTGGATTTTTATCATAATTTGGCTGACACGGCATTTTTTACTACGTTCGTTAATGTTCCAGCCGACTCCTTTACAATTGTAAGTAAAACAATCAGCACCAATGATTTGCTTTACTCTGCACCAGTTTCACCAATAAATGTAAGTGTAGTTGCAACGTCTCCAATAAAAGAGTACTACACTTTTAATAATTCTAGCAGCGGAAATTTTAATGTAGTTAGAGATTCCGCGAACCCACTTTTTAACATTACCTTTGATGGAAGAGAAATTATTAATGGAGATATAATTTCTTCTGAACCAGAGGTAGTCATCACACTTGAAGACAATAGTCCACTACCATTAGACAGCACTTATTTTACATTAGTACATACACATAAAAACATTCCTAAAGTTTTAACTGTACCTGGACCGGATATAACATATTACTACACTCCGTATCCAAATTCACGAGCTGTGATTACCTGGAAACCTAAACTTGAAGATGGCAGGCATGTTTTAGAAGTTTTAGCTAAAGATGCCTCCGGTAACTTTTTTGATTCAACTTCTTCTCGGTCGGTTTTTAATGTATATAACAATCCCGATTTGTTACAGGTGTTTAATTATCCAAATCCATTTTCAGACAATACTAACTTTACGTTCGAATTAAGAGGAATTATTCCGCCAGAAGAATTCAAAATAAAGATATTTACTGTGGCAGGAAGATTGATTAGAGAAATAGTTCCATCATCGCCTTTACAAATTGGATTTAACAAAATTTATTGGGATGGCAAAGATGAAGATGGAGATGAGATAGCAAATGGATTATATTTTTATAAAATTATATCCAAACATAACGGTGAGGTTAAAACAGTTACTCAAAAATTGGCTAAAGTTAAGTAACTGTGAAGTTTATTAAAAAATTACTCTTTAAAAAATTGGAGTTTGTTTAATGTGTGGAATTGTTGGTTATATAGGGGAAAAAAATTGTGTGCCAATACTCATTAATGGTTTAAAGCGATTAGAGTACAGAGGTTATGATTCGGCTGGTATTGGAATTATAAACCATAATAATTCAATTGTTGTAAAAAATAAAGGGAAGGTCTCGCTTTTAGAAGATAAGATTGAAGAACTAAATCTATCGGCTTCATTAGGAATTGGACACACTCGCTGGGCCACACACGGAATCCCAAATGAATTAAATGCTCATCCTCATTCAAACACAGACAATACAATATTTCTTATCCATAACGGTATTATTGAAAATTTTCAGGTTTTAAAAAAAGGATTAATAAATTTCGGCTATACTTTTAAAAGTGATACAGACTCAGAAGTTCTTGTTCATCTAATTGATAATTTCATCAAAAAGGGATATGATCTAACCAAATCAGTACAACTTGCGCTTCACGAAGTTGAAGGCACTTACGGATTGGCCATTGTTTATACCAAAGAACCCGACAAAATTATAGCCGCTCGAAGAGGGTCTCCTTTAGTTGTTGGAATCGGTGAAGGTGAAAATTTTATTGCTTCTGATGTATCTGCTATTTTATCACACACAAAGCAAGTAATCTATCTTGAGGATGGTGAGATTGCTGTTATCAAGAAAGATAGTTTTAGTGCAAAAACAATTCATGATGATGAAATTGAAAAAGAAATTCACGAAATAACTATGACTCTTGAAGAAATAGATCGTGGTGGATATGCACACTTTATGCTAAAAGAAATTATGGAACAGCCGGAATCTTTAAGAAATTCTATCCGGGGAAGAATTATAGATGAAGAAGGTAGTTCTGTGCTTGGCGGATTAACTGACGTGGTTAATAAATTAGTTAATTCAAAAAGAATTATAATCACTGCCTGTGGAACATCATGGCATGCAGGGTTGGTTGGCGAGTATATGTTTGAACAGTTTTGCAGAATTCCAACAGAAGTTGAGTATGCTTCTGAATTTAGATATAGAAACCCAATAATTGAAAAGGATGATGCAATATTTTTTATATCACAAAGTGGTGAAACTGCGGACACATTAGCTGCAATGCGTGAGGCTAAATTGAAGGGTGCACTTGTACTTGGTATTTGTAATGCTGTTGGAAGCTCAATAGCTCGTGAAACTAATGCCGGAGTTTATACTCATGCGGGACCCGAAATTGGTGTAGCTTCAACAAAAGCTTTCACTTCTCAGCTAACTGTAATGGCATTAATTACACTTCTGATAGCAAGAAGAAAAAATTTAAGTCGCGTTGATGGAAAACAAATATCCGATGAATTAAGGACATTACCTGAAAAAGTGGAAAGAATATTAAAATTAAACAAGCAAATTGAAGTTATAGCAGAGGAGTTTAAGGACTCAACTAACTTTTTATACTTGGGTCGAGGATATAATTTTCCAGTTGCCCTGGAAGGGGCATTAAAGCTAAAAGAAATTTCATATATACATGCAGAAGGTTATCCGGCTGCTGAGATGAAACACGGACCGATTGCATTGATTGATGAAGATATGCCAGTTGTTTTTATAGCTCCCAAAGATTCCACTTATGAAAAGATAGTTAGTAATATACAGGAAGTAAAAGCTAGAGGTGGCAGAACAATTGCCATAGCAAGTGAAGATGATACGGAGATTGACCAGCTAGTTGATTATTCTATCAAAATACCACATACTATTAGAATGTTAATGCCTATTCTTACAGTTATTCCTCTTCAATTACTTGCCTATCACATTGCAGTAAAGAAGGGATTAAATGTTGATCAACCTAGGAACCTGGCAAAAAGTGTAACGGTTGAGTAGAAAAATTTAATTTTACATTTTATTTGTGATTTTCAAGAAATTCCATATTTTTACATTCCAAATTTTGAAGGGCAGGTAGCTCAGTCGGTAGAGCAAAGGACTGAAAATCCTTGTGTCGGCGGTTCAATTCCGTCCCTGCCCACATCCCTTAACCCGTTTACCGAAACGGGTTTTTTATTTTAAACTTTATGATTCTTAATTGATATTAAAAGCTGTGCATGGGGAATTTAAATTGATTAATGAAAAAATTATTTACATCATATCATTGTTTAAAGAATCTATATCAAAACCCAGTGATTATAACTTAACTACTGATTAGAAAAACCTGTAATTGCTTCCTCTTTCTCCCAAAATTGTTTAAATATTTTGTATAGTCCTGTTCGAGCAAACATAAATTTTATACCACTATTTGGTGTTATAACAAAAATATCCCCATTCTTTTGTCTAATTGATTTTACAGCTTTCACCATTACTCCAATAAATATGGAATCGGCATAAACACAATCATTAAAATCAACTAATATTTTGTAATGCTTTGTTAAGATAATTGATTGAAGAAGTTGTTCAAATTCCTCTGCCTCTTGAGATGTTACTTTCTGAATTTTGATTGTTATTATTGATATTCCATCTTTAAAATCAACCAAAAAATGTTCAGAATCAAAAATTGAATTTTGTTTCATTCTTTACAATAATTATGATTAAAATATATTATTAATATTAAGATAATTAATACAGCGCAATTATGCACTCTGCAAGTATAACAGTTTCTTTAATTAAAACACCTATTTTGAAAGTTATAGTAAATTGTAAATAAATTACTAAAAACCGCGATTATTATTAATTCACATTTATTGAATTCTGCTATAACCCTGCATATATTTGAACTATAATAATAGAGGTTTAAGATGAAAGAAAAAGTATTACTTAAAACGAACTTTCCCAAACTAAATTTTGTAAAAAGCGGTAAAGTAAGAGATATATATGATCTAGGGGAGTATTTCTTAATCATTTCGACTGATAGATTATCTGCTTTTGACGTAATCATGGCTCAGGGTATTCCATTTAAAGGTAAGGTATTAACAAAAATATCTGAGTTCTGGTTTAACTACACAAAAAATATTATAAAAAATCATCTAATAACCACCGATGTTAATAAATTTCCTAAAGAATGTTTAGAATATGCAGAGGATCTTGAGGGAAGAAGTATGCTAGTTCAAAAGGCTGATGTTGTTCAAATTGAAAGCGTTGTTAGAGGTTACATAACTGGTTCGGGCTGGGTGGATTATAAAAAAACCGGTGAAGTTTGTGGAATTAAACTTCCAAATGGATTAGTTGAATCAGAAAAATTTCCTGAACCACTTTTTACACCTGCTACTAAAGCGGAAATTGGGTTGCATGATGAAAATATTTCTGAGAGTAGTGCAAAAGAGATTGCAGGAGAAGAAACAATAGATTTTATGAAGAACAAGACCATTGAGATTTACAAAAATGCTGTTGAGTTTGCTCTAAAAAAAGGAATTATCATAGCTGATACCAAAATGGAATTTGGTAAAATTGGTGATGAAATAATTCTGGTAGATGAATTACTGACTCCTGACTCATCTAGATTTTGGCCATTTGAGAAATATGAAGCAGGTAAATCCCAGGAAAGTTTTGATAAGCAATTTGTAAGAGATTACCTCATATCAATAAAGTTTAATAAACAACCGCCACCGCCTCCTTTGCCGGAAGACATTATCCACAAAACAAGTGAAAAGTACTTAGAGGCATTAGAAAAATTGACTGGCAAGAGAATTTAATAGATGTATCCACGTAAGATTAAACTTATTGAGAATAAATATCTTAAAGTTGATTGGGATGATGGGAAAGAAAATAAGCTTGATCTAAAGGTTTTAAGAAAGCAATGTCCGTGTGCAACTTGTATGGCGGAACGGGATAAGCAAGGCAAAAATTATATTCCGTTGTTTGCAGAAAATCAAGTAAAAGTTAAATCAATAAATCAAGTTGGTAATTATGCCATTCAAATTACTTGGAATGATGGACATAACACGGGTATTTATGAATATCAATTTCTAAAAAATTTTTCTGAGTCAATAAAGAATATAAAATGACACTTCCTAATCAATTGACAATTCTCAGAATAATTTTAACACCAATATTCCTATCTCTTTTTTTATCCAAGAACCCACTGTTAATCCAAATTTCATTAATTGTATTTTTTGTTGCAGCTCTTACCGATTGGTATGATGGCTGGCTGGCTAGAAAATTTAACTACATTACCGAATGGGGTAAATTTTGGGATCCCCTTGCTGATAAGATTTTAACTTCTACCGCGTTTCTTGGGTTTGTTTTTGTTGGCTTAATAGAATTATGGATGGTATTGTTAATAATTTTTCGTGATCTATTCGTCACTCTATTAAGGATTTATGCTGAGAATAGGGGATATAATTTTGTTACTAGCTATTATGCTAAATGGAAAACAGTCCTTCAAATGGTATTTTTATATTATTTACTGCTACTTTACGGAGGTTTGAATACATTTGAAATTTATTCTGGCAATGAAAGTTTATTTGGCCAGTTAGCAAACAAGAATCTTATATATGTAATAATGTTAGTTATAACTATAATCACTGTTCACTCCGGTGCAACTTATCTGTTAAAAAATAAGCACTTAATAAAAAAATTATTTAATGAAACAAATAAACTGGTTTGAAAAAATAATTGGTTCAGGATTTTATACAGGTTATATTCCAATTGCTTCCGGAACATTTGGAAGTATTGCGGCAATAATAATTTACATTATTCCGGGTTTTGAAAAACTTTATGTAATTATTCCTGCAATCATTGTTTTTTTTGTGTATGGATTATTTGTTTCTTCAAAATTTGAAAAAATTTATGGTAAAGATCCTTCACAATGTACTGTAGATGAATTTGTAGGAACATGGATAGCGTTGATTGCATTACCTAAAACTTTATTAATTATATTAACATCATTTCTAATCTGGCGCCTATTGGATATTATCAAACCATTTCCAGCCGGAAAATCAGAAAATCTAAATGGCGGACTGGGAATAATGGTTGATGATGTAATCTCAGGCTTTTATTCTCTCATAATTGTTCATCTCATCGTATATACATTCGGAGTTTATTAAAAATGAAAGCATATCTAATTTCCATTGGGGATGAATTATTAATTGGTCAAACCATAAATACAAACGTTGCATTTATCGGTAGTCTAATTTCAGATATAAATATCACAATTGTTAAAGCAACAATTATTGGCGATGATATTAAAGTTATTTTGGATGAGCTTGAATTAGCATCCGCTAGAGCCGATTTAATTATTTGCACCGGGGGGCTAGGCCCAACTCATGATGATGTTACAAGAAATGCATTTCTTCAATATTTTAAAACAGAATTGGTTCAAAATCTTGAAGTTATTGAAGATATTAAGAGCTTATTAAAACGAAGAGGCAGAGAATTAAAAAAGACTCATGAAGATCAGGCTATGGTTCCATCAGTTGCTAAGATATTAAGAAATGAAAACGGTACCGCACCGGGTTACTGGATGGAGAAGGATAATAAGATATTTATTGTTTTGCCTGGCGTTCCATATGAAATGCAAGCGATGATGAGCAATCATGTTATGCCAAAATTAATTGAAACCATTGGAAAACCAGAAGAATATATCAAGAAAATTACCCTTCAAACTACTGGATTACCGGAATCCGTTTTAGCTGAGCGATTAGGTGATATTGAAGAACTGCTTTCTGGTTCACAATTGGCTTATCTGCCAAATCAATATGGAGTGAGATTAAGAATAACAGTCAAATCTGATAATGAAGAACAGGCAACTAATAAGCTATTAGGGATAGAGCAAAAAATTAGAACTAAAATAGGCAGATTTATTTTTGGAAGAGATAATGATAATCTAGAAGAAGTTGTTGCAAGACTGCTTAAGGAAAGAGAATTAAGAATTTCGGTTTCAGAATCATGCACCGGGGGAGGATTAGCTAATAGATTAACAAATATTAATGGCAGCAGCTCTTATTTTGAGCGAGGCGTTGTTACTTACAGCAATGCTGCAAAAGTTGAATTGCTTAAAGTTGATGAAGATGTTATGTTGGAAAAAGGTGCCGTATCGGCAGAGGTTGCAATGCAGATGGCCGAAGGAATAAAATCTATTAGCGGTACCGATATTGGTGTTTCACTAACGGGTATATTGGGTCCAACAGGTGGTGTTGCAGAGAAACCTGTTGGTACAGTTTTTATTGGATATTGTGATAATAAAGTTTGTACAGCCAAAAGATTTCAATTCGGTGAAGACCGTTTATTAAATAAGAACAGAGCTACACAGGCGGCACTTGAGATGGTTAGAAGAAATTTATTAGGGATTGCTCTTGAAGAATAGACTTTTTGTTGCTCTAAACTTACCGGAAGAAGTAATTGAGCAAATAATAAGTTTACGCAATAAAATTTCTAAAAGTCTTAATATAAAATGGGAACCAAATAAAAAACTTCATCTAACAATAAAATTTATTGGTGATGTTTCAAATGAGATGATGAATCAAATAGCTGATGAGCTATCTTTTATTACAAATTATACTTCCATTAAATGTTCAGTTAGCAAATTTGGTTTCTTTTATCGTGATAGTAGACCGATTATTCTTTGGGCTGGGTTAATTGTTTGTGATCATTTAAATAAAATTATCACTCAGATAAATTTAAATCTTAATGATTTATCTATTCCAATTGAGCAAAGAATATTTAATCCTCATATAACTTTATTAAGAATCAAAAATAAGCCGGAAATTAACTTTGTTAACAATTTCAAAAATTATACTTTTAAACCAATACTTTTTAATGCAAATTCTATAACGCTTTATAAAAGTATTCTGCATCCGGAGGAATCTGAGTATATTAAAATCAAAAATTATAAACTTAAAGAATTGGAGTAATGATGGCTACTGAGAGAGAACAAAAAATAAAAATTATTGATGACGCAATTGCCGGTATCGAAAAAACCTATGGCAAAGGTTCAATAATGAAACTTGGGGATGGAATAGTGAATGACATTGAGGCAATTCCAACCGGTGCTTTGTCATTAGATATTGCACTCGGTATTGGCGGTATACCTCGTGGAAGAGTTATAGAAATTTATGGCCCAGAATCAAGTGGAAAAACAACTTTGTGTCTTCACATAATTGCCGAAGCTCAAAAGATGGGTGGACTAGCAGCATTTATTGATGCAGAACATGCATTGGATGTTAACTACGCAAAACGTCTTGGTGTTGATACTGCAAATCTTCTTATTTCGCAGCCTGATTTTGGCGAGCAAGCATTAGAGATAACAGATACTTTAGTTCGCAGTAATGCCCTGGATATTATTGTAATAGATTCAGTAGCAGCACTTGTTCCGCGTTCTGAAATTGAGGGCGAGATGGGCGATGCAACTATGGCTGTTCAGGCAAGATTGATGTCTCAGGCATTAAGAAAATTAACCGGTGCAATTTCAAAATCTAAAACTTCAGTAGTATTTATCAATCAACTTAGAAGTAAAATTGGAGTGATGTTTGGAAATCCTGAAACTACAACAGGTGGCAACGCACTTAAATTTTATGCATCTGTTAGGATAGATATTAGAAGAATTGCCGCAATTAAAGATGGTGAAAATGTAATTGGTAACAGAACTAAAGTTAAGATTGTAAAAAGTAAAGTTGCTCCGCCGTTTAAGCAGACTGAGTTTGATATTTTATACAATGAAGGAATCAGCAAAACAGGTGATGTGATTGATATGGCAACTGAACTGGGAATTGTTAAAAAAGGCGGTGCATGGTTTACATACGGTGAAGATAGAATTCAAGGAAGGGAACAGTTTAGACAAAAACTTGTGGAGTTCCCCGATATGTATAAAAAAATTGAAATCGAAATAAAAACAAAACTTGGTTTACCCGGATTTAAATCTGATGCTCCCGCTGAAGAGAAGTCTGACGAAAAGCCAAAAGGGAAAAAGAAATAGTTAACGAATTAAGTTAAATTTAGATGATTATCGACAGAGTAGTTAGAAAAGATGAAAAAAATGTTTCAGTTTATTTTGAAGACGGACAGCGATTAATTTTATCTGAAGATACTTTTTACAGCAGCGGTCTTAGGAAAGGTGATGAAATTTCCGAAGACCGCTATTCTTTTTTTCTTGAACAGAATATCTTATATCATATTAAACAAAGAGCACTTTCATTTATTGCAAGACGATTTCATTCTGAAAGAGAATTACTTATAAAACTCAAAACAAAATCTTATGAAGAAAGATTAATCAAAATTGTTCTTCGCGAATTGATAGAAAATTCTTTTATTGATGATAAGGTATATGCGACATATTTTGTAGATGAAAAACTTAAAAAGAAAAAGTGGGGTAAAAATAAAATTCGTGCAGCACTTTTTAACCGGGGCATTACAGCAACGATAATTGATGAAGTATTTAAATCGTTTGATTCTGAGTTAGATCAAAATGAGGTCGCACTTGGATTGGCAAAGAAAAAATATGAAAATCTTAAATCTCGTGAAACTGATCCACGAAAACTTAAACAAAAAATCGTATCATTTTTATTAAGCAGGGGTTTTGATTATGATGATGCATCTGGAGCGGTGAATAATATAATTACTCAGAATTTTGATTAGTTGGTTTTATTTTTGTTTCAAGGTTATGAACAAAATTTTTAATGTCCTCGTTTTCGATATTATCTAATGCATCCTTTAAAGAAAACCATTTACGCTTTCGCAGATTTTTTTCAGGATAATCTTTTAATTCTTTTGTTACTTCCATTGAAAAAATTCTTACATAGGATGTTTGAGTTTTCTTTTTAAGTTCAAAAGAACCAAGTTCAACAGTTTCATTCTCTCCTATTACTCCTGCTTCTTCATACGCTTCTTTTTTGGCAGATTCAAATGCTGTCAGATTAAACTCGATAAATCCTTTGGGAAAAATCCATTTTTGTTTTTTTATAGAAGTAATTAATAGTAGTTCTATACTTCCGTTTAATATTCTGTAAGGAATAACGCAGGATTGTTTAAATTCGGATTCTGTCTGATCTAATTCTTCCAATATACCTTTTTCTGTTTTGTGCAAATAATTTTTACTGAATAAAGTAAAAATCTTAGAACAATATAAAATATTGCTTGCCGATATAAAAATATTCTTTTATCATTATTTACCATAGCGTTGTTATTATTCCAGGAATAATTTTAATTGAAATTGTACAAACCAATCTTTAACTTTTACTAACATAATAACAGGAATCTGAAATGAATAATAAACAGGATAATGATAAAGTTGTTTCTGCATATGAAAAAGCAGCTCAAGAGGGTATTGATCCAAGATGTATACCTCAAAGATTGGAAAATCCTGTACCTGTTCACGATGAAATAACATATCCTAATTATACTTTAGAAGAACAAGCTAATTGGAAGTTACTCTACAACAGACAAATGCAATTATTGAAAGGCAGAGCTTGTGAGGAATATATTGAAGGCGCAGATAAGCTAAATCTTTCGGAAAATAAAATTCCATATTTAAAGGATTTGAGCCACATATTTTATAACTCAACTGGTTGGAAAGTTGCCCGTGTTCCTGGATTAATTCACGAACAGAATTTTTTCGAATTACTTCGTAATAAAGTTTTTCCTTCAACTGATTATATCCGAAAAAAAAATGAATTGGATTATACCCCTGCCCCGGATTTATTCCATGATATATTTGGACATATGCCACTCTTAACAAATAAAAACTTTGCATCGTTTTATCAAATGTTTGGAGAAGCTGCCTTAAAAGCTGATGGAATTAACAGAAAATATTTAGAGACCTTTCATTGGTTTACAGTTGAGTTTGGATTGATAAAAAACCCTGGTGGAATGAGAATATACGGAGCTGGAATTGTATCATCGCTTGGTGAGGTTCAAAATGCATTATCAAATAATGTTGAGGTGAAAGAGTTTATTCCTGAAAACATTGTAAAGCAGGAATACGATGTATGGCACTTACAACCGATACTTTTCGCAATTGAATCTTTTGAGCAGCTTGAAAAAGGGTTCAAAGAATGGACAAAAAAATGTGGTCTTCTCTAGCATATTTGAACTTTTCTCTTTAATACTTGTTATCTATATCAAGATAAGTAATAGATTCTTGAAAGTACTTACCCTTTTAGCTAACTTGAAATAGAAAAACTAAATTCATTCCATTAATCATAAAAATTAAAGAAGGAGAATAAAATGGCTCTTAAAATTGGAGACAAAGCACCTGATTTTACATTGTTTAACCAGGATGGTGAATCAGTTTCACTAAGTTCATTTAAAGGTAAAAATGTTGTACTTCTGTTTTTCCCTGCTGCTAACACAGGGGCTTGTACAAAAGAGATGTGTACGTTTAGAGACGAATTAAAAGTCTATGAAAACCTTAATGCACAAGTTTTAGGAATTAGTGTTGATACACACTTTTCTTTGAAGATGTTTCACGATAAAAATAATTATAATTTTCCTTTATTAAGTGATTTCAACAAAAAAACTATTGAAGCCTATGATGTAGTCTTGGATGTTTTTGTTCCGGGTAAATTTGATTACTTGAATACTTCAAAGCGAGCAGCATTTGTTATAGACGATAAAGGAAGCATTAAGCATATTGAAGTGCTTGCAAATCCTGGTGATCAACCGGATTTTGAGGCTGTTAAAAAAGCGCTTGCTTAATTTATTTTATGGAGAAATATTTATGTTAGAAATTGGTAAAAAAGCACCTGATTTTTCTTTGCAAAATCAGGAGGGTGATAAAGTATCTTTAAAGGGATATTTAGGAAAAAATATCGTGCTTTACTTCTATCCAAAGGATGATACAAGCGGATGTACAAAAGAAGCCTGCAGCTTTAGTGATAATCTGCCAAAATTTTCTAAGATTGATGCAGTAATAATTGGAGTTAGTCCTGATTCTATTAAATCACACAAAAAGTTTTCTGAAAAGTATAAACTTAAATTTGATTTATTAGCTGATGAGGATAAAAAAGTAGTTGAAAAGTATGGAGTTTGGAAAGAAAAAAGTATGTACGGTAGAAAATATATGGGTGTAGAACGCACCACTTTTATTATCGATAAAAAAGGAAAAATCAAAACCATTTTTAATAAAGTAAAAGTAGATGGACACGACAAAGAAGTATTACAGGCTCTGAAAGACTGATATGATTTATCTAACAAGACGAGAAACTTTTGCCGCTGCCCATAGATTGTTCCGAGAAGGATTAAGTGATCAGGAAAATTTTAACTTGTTCGGGAAGTGCAGCAATCCTAATTGGCATGGACATAATTATACTCTAGAAGTTGTTGTTGCCGGAAATATAGATCCGGCAACTGGATTTGTTATCGATTTAAAAAAACTAAAAGAAATAATTCATCTTCACGTAATAAGCAAAGTTGATCACAAAAATTTAAATATTGATACAGAATTTATGATAGGATTAAATCCAACTTCTGAAAACATTGTAATTGCAATTTGGAATCAATTGAAGGATAAAATTCCAGCAGGTAAACTTTATTCTGTCAAACTTTATGAAACAGAAAATAATTACTTCGAATATCGCGGAGAATAACGTGAACAAAACTAAAACTCAAAACTTAATTAGTGAATTGTTAGTTGAAATTGGCGAAGATCCAAAGCGTGAAGGATTATTAAGCACTCCAAAACGTGTTGCAGAAGCTTATGAATTTCTAACAAAAGGATATGATCAGGATATAGAAGAAGTTATAAATGATGCCATCTTTACAGAAAAATATGATGAGATGGTGTTAGTTAAAAATATTGATTTTTATAGTATGTGTGAACATCATATGCTTCCGTTTTTTGGAAAAGTACACGTTGCCTATATCCCGGATGGTAAGATTGTAGGATTAAGCAAAATTCCTAGAATCATTGAAGTGTTTGCTCGGAGATTGCAAGTTCAGGAAAGAATGACGCAGCAAATAGCCGATACTTTAGATAAATACCTTCAACCGATTGGTGTTGCCGTCGTTTCAGAGTCTTATCATATGTGTATGATGATGCGTGGGGTTGAAAAACAAAATTCATCTGCAACTTCCAGCGCTATGCACGGAATATTTAAAGATGATGCTCGAACAAGATCAGAGTTTCTAAATCTAATTTCCACAAAGAATTTATGAGCAAAGAAAAATCCGGAATATGGATAACTGGCGCAAGTTCTGGCATTGGCAGAGCAGCTGCAATTGAATTTGCAAAGACAGGTGCTAAAGTTTTTGCTTCAGCAAGAAGATCAGCAGAGCTTGAAAGAATTAATACAGAATTAGATAATGATAAATTAAATGTTCAAGTTTTTCCTTGTAATGTTGCATCTCAGACAAATGTTGATCAAACAGTTAAGAAGATTTTAATAAATAATAAAATTGATTGTTTAATTAATAACGCAGGCATTACATCTTTCAAGCTAGCTGAAGAAAATTCTATTAATGAAATAAATGATATTATTAACACGAATCTTTTAGGTTCAATCTACTCTATCAAAGCTGTTCTTCCTCAAATGATTGCCAACAACAGCGGGACAATAATTAACATCCTTTCTGTTGTAACAAAAAAAACATTTACAAAAAGTAGTTTATACTCCGCTTCTAAATGGGGATTGCTTGGTTATTCAAATGCTTTAAGAGAAGAAGTAAGAAAGTACAACATAAAAGTTATTAATGTTATTCCAGGTGCAACTGCAACGCCGATATGGTCAAAAGAAATGCGTAACCAGTTTGAAAACAGAATGATGAGTAGTGAAGATATTGCAAGAGTTTTAGTGTGGGCTTATCTGCAAAAGGAAAATCTTGTTACCGAAGAAATAGTTTTAAGGCCTATCGAAGGTGATTTGTAAAAAAAGCCGGAGTTAACCGGCTTTTTTTACTCACAATCATCTATTGCAAACTCTATTTTTCATTTTGCGCCCAAATTTTTCCGGTCTTTCTGACCAGATTTTTCTTTGGTTTGCATCAAGATTTTCATAAACATTCATTTGATGGTTTACTCTTTCCAGAGACATTTCATTTTTTATCACGTTTATCTCTTTTTCAATTCGTATCATTTCACTTCGGGAAATATTATCACTTGATTTAAGTTTTTTAATTTCCAACTGTTTCAAATCAAGATCAGCTCTATATTTTATCATTTTTTCCTGGTGAGATAATCTTAGTACCTCAATTTTGTCTTGTTGTTCGTCCGTTAGATTGAGTTTTTCTTTTACATTCATTCGGCAATTATCTCTATTCCAATTACCTCTTTTTTGTGAAAACATTTCCTGATTAACAACAGTAATTAGGAAAAGTGCCATCATAACAACAATTAAATTTTTCATAATTTGTTCCTTTCTAAGTTTTGTTTGATTTTGCTCTTTTGACAACTTAGAATTACCTTTGGTTTAAAGTAAAACTATTAAACTATTTTTAATCCGGAATTGTCTAAGGAATTAATAAGAAAAGACTATATGCACGAAGTTGATAACGATTTAGAATTAGTTAAAGGTTTTATTAATGGTAATGATTCCTCATTTAATAGGTTAGCGGCTAAGTATCAGGAAAAAATTTACTGGCATGCAAGACGTATGACAGGAAATCATCTGGATGCTGATGAAATTGTTCAGGAAGTTTTAATTGTTCTTTATAATAAATTAAAAACATTTGAGTTTAAATCATCTTTGTACACTTGGATTTATACCATCACTAATACAAGAAGTTTAAACTATCTAAAGAAAAGAAGCATAAAAAGTTTTTTTAGTCTTGATGAACTGATTAATAAAAAAAATGATGAGACGGATATTATAGATGATCTGGAATCAAAACAGAAATTAGAAAAAATTGAAAATGCTTTACAAAAACTTCCGATAAAACAAAGGGAAGTGTTTGTTATGAGAAATTATGATGAACTTAGTTATGAGGAAATTTCTAAGATAACGGGCAAAACCGTTGGTGCATTGAAAGCAAATCATTTTCACGCACTTAATAAGATTAAGGAGTTGTTTAAGAATGAAAAATTATGATGAAAAGTTTTACTTATATTTAAAGAATAAAATGAGTGATAAAGAGCGAATAATTTTTGAGGATGATTTGAATAAATCCGAATTGTTAAAAAATGATTTTGAAGAATATAAAAATATTACTCACTTAATTACTGAATCCAAAAATATCAAAATAAATAAAGACTATTTAGAATCAATAGTTCCTGAATTTCGCCGCAAACTAGAACAAAAGCAAGCAAAAAAATCAAGTAAAAATTTAAAATATATGTTTGCAACAGTAGTGATTATCATTGCCGGTTATGTTGTGGTGTCACAGTTTAACACGGAGAATAATCAAGAACTTAACCAAGCATTAACTGAACTTTCCAATGATGAAATAGACTTTATTACGGATGATTTTTATGTTTCAGATGATTTGACAAAAAATATTGATGATGAATCATCTAGTAAAATATATTCCATTTATACTGAAAATCTGAAAGCTAGTTTTGATGAATCTTTTAGTGAAATAAACTCAAGCAGAGTTTTAAGTACATATAAGATTACCGATGTTGACAAATATTTAACTGATGATGAAATGGAATTAATTTATTCAGAGCTAATTGAAAAGAAAATATTATAAAAGGAAATTATGAACAAATTTATTATAACCTCCGTCATTTTGGTTCTTCTGGCATCAATGGCTTATCCGCAAAAAATGCGACAGAAGCGTTTACAGAAGCAAAGCAAGCTTGAACAGTTAGAAAAAGTTAAACTGCTAGAAACTTTAGATTTAAACGAAGAGATTGCAATTAAGTTTTTTGCAAGACGGAATGAATCCAGAAAAGAAATCGAAAACCTTGAGAAAAAATCAGACGATTTATTATTAGAACTGGAAAATACTCTAAGTCTAGATGATAAAAAGATGGAAACAAAGCAAAAACAAATCATTTCAGATTTATTTAAGACCAGAGAATCCATAGAAGCTAGTAGAAATAATTTTATCAACTCATTAACTGATATCCTAACTATATCCCAAATTTCTAAGCTGATAGTTTTTGAAAGGAAATTTAGAGATGAAATAAGAAATGTTCTTCTGAACAAAAGACGCCAATAATAACTAAAAATTAAATTTTTAACACCCTAAGAAAGTGTTGATTTTCTAAGCTGTTAGCCATAATTTGTCACCTCAAATTTGCGGAAGTGGTGAAATTGGTAGACACGCTATCTTGAGGGGGTAGTGCCTTAATTGGCGTGCGGGTTCAAGTCCCGCCTCCCGCACAAAGAACCTAATTTTTTTAATCAAAATAGGAAGAATACTATGACGAGAAACAGCTTATTTTTAACAGCTTTGATTTTGTTTAGCTTATCGATATTCGGGATTGCTCAAGAAATGAAACCCGAGGCAGGAAAGCTATACAATGAAGGCAATGCGTTTTTAAAGAGTGGAAATATTAACGGTGCTATAGAAAAATATAATGCAGCATTGCAAATTGAAAAAGATTATCGAATCTTTTATCAAAAGGGAGTTGCTCTAAAAAAAGCTGATAAATTGGAAGAATCTAAACAAGCTTTTGAAGATTGTTTAAAACTTAATAGTGGTTTTGAAGGCGCACTAAATGCTTTGGGTGGAGTTTATTTCTCTATGGGAAACTATTCTTCTGCAATCAGCAATTTTGAAAAAATTCTTAATTCTAATGCAAGTAATTCGATAAAGACTAAAGTGAAAAAAAATATTTCCCTTGCTTATGCAAAACTAGGAAATGAATCTTTATCAAGTGGTGATGCAAATAAAGGTATTGAATATCTAAAAAAATCTGTCGAAAACGATAATTATGATGCTGCTTATTTATCACTAGCTAAAGTTTATTCTGAAACCGGCAGGTATGATGAAGCGATTACTGCGGCACAGAATGCATTAAAGTATCGTTCAAAAATTACTAAAGGCGGTCCTTACTATTACATCGGAATTGCGTATAAATTAAAAGGCGATACTGTAAAAGCCAAGGAAAATTTTAAATTAGCTTCCGGTGATCCAACATATAAAAAAACAGCTGATTACGAACTTAGTTTATTAAAATAAAATTTATAAGTTTTTACAAACCCTCGTGAACGCGAGGGTTTTTTTTTATCATTTAGGATTTATTGTGAATTTAGAAAATTTATCTGAAATAGAATTATTAGCCCTTCTTAGTGCATCATCTGTGCTAAGAAAAAAAAGACAGTTTGAATTAATTCTCAAAACTATGATAGAAAAAGAACACTCATTCAAAAAAATATACGAAGCCCTTCTTCAGACTTATTTGTTTGCAGGTTTCCCATCTGCTCTTATAGCTTTAAAAAAATTCGGGGAGATAAAATCTAGAAAAGTAAAATATAGTGGCTATGATATAAAAAAGTACTCCAAAACTGGTGTTGCAAATTGCCGTGCGATTTACGGCAAAAAATATGATAAACTAATTTCTAACGTTCAAGCTTTTTCTCCTGAATTAGCTGATTGGCTAATTGTTGAAGGTTATGGAAAAGTGTTAGGCAGAAAAGGATTAACATTTAGGGAAAGGGAAGTATGCATTGTGTCAATTTTAACCGCGTTAAAATACAAAGATCAATTATATTCACATCTAAACGGGGCGGTTAGATTGAATGCAGGAGTTGAACTGCTAAGAAGAACAATAAGTAATCTTGAAATAATATCTGCAAAGCCAGCTAAAAAATTTGGGTTACGCCTATTAAATGAATATCTCCGGACAAAGAAAATGATCGGGTGAGATACAGTCGTCAGTGTGATAAATTTAATTTAGGCATTCTTTAAACCACTCTAAATTCGGGCTAAATTTGAACAATTTTTTTAATACTTTTCTTTAGGAGATCCCTATATTTTGTTAAGTGGCTTGACTTTATGAAAATTTGAAGTATATATTTGGTTTAGATTTTAGAAGTTTATTAAAATCGGATGATTTTCAACAAATTTTATACTTTTTCAATTTTGATACCATGGGATCAAGTTTCTCCCGAAATCTTAGTGAAGGATTTAGTATGCTAAAATTCTTTTCTTTATTATTATTAATTACGGTTATTCCCCAAATATATCCTCAATCATCTTCGCAAAAGTTTGATGTTGCAATGAGTGCATATCATAATCAACAGTATGCACAATCCAATAGATTATTTGAAGAATTTTTCACTGAATATAAAATTGTTGATGAAGTCTACGCAACTGCAAAATATTATTCTGCGGAATCATTATTAAAGCTTGGCAGAAAAGATGAAGCTGCAATTGGTTTTGAATATCTTGTTAAAACTTATAACTGGTCAAATTACCGTGATAAAGCACTTTACAACCTTGGCTTGATTTATTATAATTCAAAAAGATACGAGCAAGCCCGAAATAGATTAAAACTACTTTTAGAAGATTATCCGGAAAGTGATTTTTATGGAAATAGTCTTTATTGGATAGGAGAATCATTCTCAGCGGAAAATAAACCTAAACAAGCAATTCAATTTTTAGAAGAGGCTGTTGCTGATAAAAGAAATAAAAAATATGCTGATTACTCTTTATACACTTTAGCAAATGCTTATGAAAAAATTGGTGATTATAATAATGCAGTAAAATATTACGATCAACTCTTAACTTATCACAAAAACTCAACCTTGGCCACTTCTTCACAAATCAGGATTGGAATTTGTTACTTTAAATTGAAAGACTATCAATCTTCAATAGTTGAACTAAAAAGCCCAAGACTTACTAATCTTTCTGATGATATGTATTCAGAAAGTATCTATTTGCTTGCCACTTCATATTATCGGGTTGGGGAATATGACAATGCTGAGAATAGTTTTTTAGAAGTGCTTCAAAAATTTCCAGATGCCAATTATTCTCGTGATGCAAGGTATGGCCTGGCCTGGACATACTTTCAGCAAAAGAAATACAATAATGCATTCATTAGTTTTGATGAGCTATCAAATGAATCGGACTCGCTGGGGATAAAATCCTTGTACTGGAAAGGTGAATGTAAACGATATCTTGGAAAAAATGATGAAGCTAACACAATCTACAAAGAATTCCTGGAAAAATATCCGGACGATCCATTAGTTCAAGAAGTTAAGTACCAACTTGGAGTAGTATATTTCAATACAAACAATTCAGATCTTGCAACAAGATATTTAATTTCTGCAAATGCATCGGACGATGAGATTATAAAAGGAAAATCCTTCGCGATGTTGGGAGAAATAGAACTGAATAAAGGTAATTATAATGCAGCTAAAAATTACTTTAATATTGTTTTAGATAATAAAGGTGCAGAAACAGAAGTACATAACAGGGCATTATTAGGAATTGGAATAGCGTTGTTTCATTTAAATGATAATAAATCAGCGCTTAAATATTTAGTTCAATTAGAAAATATTGATCCTGGATTTGAGTCTCAAAAATTAAATTTTTTCTTAGCCGAGAATTATTTTGCAGTTGGTGATTTCAAGAATGCTTTGACAAAATATCAAAGTTCAGAAGGTAATGATAAAGAAATAAGCTCGCAGGCACTTTATGGAAAAGCTTATAGTTATTTTAATTCAGGTGATTATGAAAATGCAGCTTATCAATTTGCTGACTACATTAAAAAGTATCAACAGAATAAAAGACTAAGTGACGCAAAATTAAGATTGGCGGATAGTTATTTTGGAAGTAAAAACTTTACTGCTGCAAGTAAAGTATATCAAGAGCTTTTTACTTCGGATGTTAAACTTAGCAAAGATCCCTATGCCAGATATCAGTATGCGCAAGCCCTGTATAAATCAGGTAAAACTAGCGAAGCCATTACAGAATTTATTTTAATTCAAGAACAATTTCCTGCCTCTGAATATGCAGAAGTCTCGCTTTATACTATTGGGTGGATATATTTTCAGAAAAAAGAGTATACACAATCAATTGCCAAGTATAATCTGGTAATCTCAAAATATCCCAAAACTAAATTGGAACCAATAATTTATTATTCAATTGGCGACGCCCAATTTAATATGGAAAAATATGATTCGGCGATAATAAATTATGAAAAAGTTTTATCCCAATTCCCATCTTCTCAATATGTTTTTGATGCTGTAACAGGAATCCAATACAGCTACGTTGCAATGGGAAACCCTGAGAGGGCAGTTGCATTTCTTGGAGAGTTTGTTTCAAAAAATCCAAAACTTAGTTATGCTGACCAGCTTTTGTTTAAAAAAGGAGAGATTTATTACAGTCTGAGGGAGTACGATAAAGCTAAAACGGAATACAAAAGTTTTACTTCTGCTTATCCAAACAGCAGGCTTGTTGCTGATTCTTATTACTGGATTGGAAAGTGTGCACAAAATCTTAAACAGGATGATGAAGCAGTTTTTAATTTTGATATCGTGTTTGATAACTACAAAGAATCTGAATTAGCATCTGCAGCAATACTTGAAATGGGAACAATTTATCGTTTAGCGAAAAATTATGATGCAGCAATCAATACTTATAATCGTGGGATCAAAGATCTGAAAAAATCGGCTAAAATTCCTGAGTTTCAGTATAACAAAGGAATGGCTTTCTTGGAAAAAAATAATTTTCAGGAAGCATATTCAGTTTTTGAAGATGTGGTCATTTTTTTTCCCGGAACCTTGTTTGGTGATAAATCAAAATTTGAGTTAGCATTAATTGATATTGCCGCAAAAAGATTTTTAAACGCAGATGAGTATTTAACTGCTCTCTCAGAAAATCGATCTGATGAATTAGGCGCAAAATCTCAATACTATCTGGGCCAATCATTGTATGATCAGGGGAAATATAAAGATGCTATAACATCGTTAGTTAGGGTTAGAACTGTTTTCTCCCGTTATGAAGAGTGGTTGATGCGGTCTTATTTGTTACTGGGTGATTGTTATGTTAAGCTAAATGATAATCGCAATGCCGCAGAGATGTACAGAGCCGTTATTTCAAAATACAGCGGTACTCCTATCGGTGATGAAGCTCTTCTAAAATTAAGGAAGGTACAATGAGATTAAATATATTTTTAATTTTTATTATTTCATCATTTATTTTATTTGCACAAGATGATAAGTCTAAAAATCCCAATGTAGAACTACCGGATTTTGTAATTACAGGTAAGAGTAAGCTGAACATTAAAAAGGTTGATAAAGTTAAGCCGGATTTTGTTTCTTCTGTAAGTGAAGACTTTATTAAACCGAGATATTCTCCGGAAGAACTGGAGATTGGAGACTTCTCAAATCCATTAAAAAGCGATATGGGTTTTCTAAACGATGTTAGCTTCTATAAAGGCAACATTGCAGCAGGTATTGGATTATATACTATCCCGAATTTAAGCGCCAATTATGCTCAGCCGTTTACAAATGGAATATTAGAAGGAATGTTTAACGGTGATTTTACCAGGGCTTATGAAGAAAATAGTGATCGTTATAGAACAAGGATTGGATTTAATTTCACGTACTGGTCAGACATTGATGGCGAAGTATTTCCAGGAACACAATTTAATATTAACGGAGATTATGGAACCAACAGCTTTAAATTTTATTCTTCTAATAATCCAGAAGAAAGAAGAAGTCTGAATTACGGAAAATTTGAAGTTGATTTAAAAAATGATTTTACTAGAAATTTTCTATTTAAAGTAAATCTCTCAAACAAAGCTCTAAACATTACCCAAGAAGTTTATAAAGAGAATAATTTAAGGTTAAAAGGTGAGGCTCTCTTAAAACTTGCCGTAGTAAATGTTGGTACTGCAATAGATTATCGAAATCATTCAATAAAAAATTTGTTAGGTGATAATTCAGGTAAAGATTTTCTTCTTATTAGACCTACTGCCGGATTATTTTTTACTAAGTTGATTAAAGGTAGTTTTGGATGGACGTTTTCTCGCGGTTCCGGTGAAACATATAATGCACTTTATGCTTCGGTAGCCATAAAGTTAGATAAAAATATTACATTGTTTGGTGAGATTGCGCCAACAGCGGAATTTATGAGTCCTGGAAACTTTGTAGTGAAGAATAACTATTTTAATGTTGATAGTATCGGCAGTATCTATTGGGAAAAGAGTAATGCTTTAACTGCTTCAGTTAAATATGAGTTTGATAAATATTTTCAGATTGATGGCGGATTAAAATATTTCACTTCCGATGCGTTTCCATATTTTGGTTCATCAAGTGATTCTGGAAAATTTGATTTACATTATGCTGATATGAAAAACATAAGTCCTTATGCAAACTTTTTGTTTTATCTAGGACCTTATGGTGAGTTCTACGGTTCTTTAGAACTTTCTGACATTAGGGACACTGATGGAAATCAAATACCATATTTACCAGCTTTTAATCTTAAAGCATCTTACAGCTATAAATTTTTAAACGGGTTGACTTCAATCGCAAGAATGGATTATCAATCCAAAAGATATGCAGATATTGAAAATGAAATTTCAATTGGTAATTATTTTGATTTAGGATTATCCTTTATATATTCATTTCAGCCAAATCTCGATCTAACATTAGACATAAATAATTTATTAAATCAAAAAAATTATTTGTGGAATGGTTATAGAGAAGTTCCTTTAAATTTAATAATTGGTGTTAATTATCGTTTATAAAAACTTAATTATGATTATTTAAATGACCAAAGCAGAATTAATAAAAAGAATTGCAAAAAATGTTGGCGTACCGGATACAGATGCAAAAATATTTTTTGAGCTTTTCTTAAAAAGAATTTCAGCTGTTGTTGAAATTGGTCAATCCATATTTGTACAGGATTTCGGATACTTCCATTTAATTAAAGGGAGTATCAAAAAACCGGTTTTTAGTTTTAAAGATAATGAAGTAACAGAAGAAGCAGTTGAACTAGTTCTTTTTTCTGAAGACAAGGACTTAAGAAAATCAGATACCAAGGGCCTCGTTTTTAATATTCCATATTTTGATGAAGAAGATTATCATCCGATTGATTCTTCATTTAGTTTAAGTATCGGTAAACCATTAATCCCATTGCGCGGTGTTCCATTTGATAATATATATATTCCAACTTCGGGATATGAATATCGGCGGTTACTTGAATCAAAAGTTGAAAAAATTATTGCAGAATCTTTAGTAGCAGAATCTGTTGAAAACTTTCCCGTTCTTGTAATTGATGCTCGTTCGTATAATTCAAATTCAGTTCAGCTCCTGTGGGAAAAAAAGTCTGAAATAGATATTGACGAAACTACTTCCGCTGGTGAAGTTGCCTCTGAATCCAAACCGGAATTAACTGAGTATGAAAAGCAGACAAATGAACTAAAAAATATTGCATGGGATTTTGGTGAAGGTCTTTCTAAACATATAGAAGCTGAATCAATTCTTGATATCGCCGGTGAGAGTATAAATAAGCAACTAAACCAAAAACCATTGAAAAGTTCTGAAGCTATTTCTGACCAAGATCTGGATAAAAAAACTGATGAATTAAAAGTAACTCAAGAAAATATAATAACCGATAATGATGAAGTTGAATTAGAAGAATTTATTGAAGATGAGATTAAAGATGAATCTTCAGAAAAATTAAAAGAATTGTTAGAAAGTGAGACTCAAACTACTGAAAATATTGACGCAGAATTAATTGAAGATAATATTTTAGAAAAATTTGATACCTCAGTAGAAGAAGTTGAAGATGAAATTGAAGATGAGATAAACGAAAATATTGAAGAAGAAAAACCCGCCGAGGAGATTAACTTATCATTACAAGATGAGCTTTCTGATGAGGAGTTTTGGAAAAGCACTTCAAAATATTTTGAGCCGTACAAACCAGGATTAAAAGAAGATGAGGAAGAAGAAAACATTGAAGAAGTACCTGCTATTGATAATTTAAGCTTACATGATTCTATAAATATGGACTTAGTTTCAGAAGAAGAAAATGATGAAGTATTATTTGAGGATTCAAATTTAGCTTCATTCAACTCAGAGCCTGTAAACAAAAATCAAGAAATGGTAATGGATGAAAATCATAGTGAGAAACATATTGAATTAGAGGTAGCTGATGAAAAAAAAGCTGAATATTTTGAACCGGTTAAGAAGAAAAATCTAGTTCCGTTTATTTTATTCCCTCTTTTGGTAATTACATTATCATTAGCTCTTTATTGGTATTTGGAATTTTATAAAAAGGGTGAAATTACTTTTAAACCAAAACAAATTGTATTAAAATCTGATAATGCAAAATTTGTAGAGAGGGATTTTGGTATCCCAGTCACTTATCCATATCTGCCAAGAGTAAATGCAACAACACTTTCAGAAACTTTACCTGCCAAAAACAATGATCCTGTTGTCATATCGGAAGAGACTGCAAATAAAAAATTAAATGAGACAAATACAGAAGTAAAATCAGTAAATAAAGAAAATGTAAAACCGCCAATAACCGAAACCAAAAATATTGACAAAAATTTGCCACCAACAGGCAATGCATTAAATGTTGGAAATAATATTTTTAAGTATGGTAATTTTTATGCTGTTCAAGTTGCATCATTTCGGGCAAGTTCCATTTCTGAAAATGAAGCTGGCAAATATAGGAACAAAGGGTTCAATGCGTTTGTAGAAGAAGCTGAAATTCCTAATCGTGGCAAATGGTATAGAGTGCGTGTTGGAAATTTTTCTAGTAAAGACGAAGCTCAAAGTTTTGTAGATAAAAACATTAGATAAATAATTCATTAAAGGATAGATATGAACTTATTAGATATTTTCTTAAAAGGCGGATTTATAATGTGGTTGATTCTTGCCAGTTCAGTTGTTGGACTAGCTGTTTCTATAGACCGCTTTATAATGTTGCGAAAAGCAAAAATTAATGTGCCCGCTTTTATGGTTAGGATCAGAGGATTTATAAAAAAGAAAGATATTTCCGGTGCGATAAGTTACTGTATGCAAGAAAAATCTCCGGTTGCAAACATTGTGCGTAAAGGATTAAAAAAATATAAATATGGTCATGATAGGGTAAAGGAAGCTATCGAAAATGCCGGTAGTCAGGAAATTAGCAAGTTAGAAAAAGGTTTATCTGTTCTTGCCTCAGTTGCAGGAATAGCCCCTTTATTAGGGTTTCTTGGTACTGTAACAGGAATGATACAAGCATTTATGACAATACAAGATTTAGCTGGAGCGGCAAATCCAAGTGATCTTGCAGGAGGAATATGGGAAGCATTAATTACAACTGCTTTTGGATTGATCATCGGAATACCAGCATTAGCATTATATAATTATTTTTTAAGTGCTGTAAAAAAATTAGTTGGTGAAATGGAAACTGTTGCAAACGATGTTATTGACGTTATTCAGGATGGTGGAAAAGATGAAGTTGAAATTGATGACGAAATTGAAATGGAATTATAGGTTACACTATGAAATTTAAATTATCCAAAGAACCATTAAGTATGTTCGCTTATTCTTCTTTAACAGACATCGTGATGTTGTTATTAATTTTCTTCTTACTGACATCACAATTTGTGATTCAAACCGGAGTAAAAGTAAAATTACCTGGTTCAAAAATGAATGAGAAATCTGAACAATCATTGATGGTAGTTACATTAACCACAGCCGGTGAAGTTTTTGCCGGAAAAGATGTTATAACTATTGATCAACTTCCTATAAAACTTGGAGAAATGAAAGCAGCCACAAGTGAAGATAATCTTATCATCAGAGCTGATAAAACTGTGGCTATTGATCTTGTAATTAAAGTTATTGATGCGGCAAAAATTTCAAACATAGAAAAATTTACAATAGAAACTGAAAAAGAAAAGCTATAATTATGTATTTGTCTAATCAAAACGTAACGCGTATTTCATACTCAGCTTCAGTAATATTTCATTTAATATTGCTCATACTTTTTCTAGTGATTTTTATTCCATTAAAATACACTAAGGATAATGCGGTGGAATTGTCTTTTGGTATTTCTGGTGGTACAGGTTCTTCCGGGTCAGACGGAACTGCTTTCGATGAAGTGCTTGAGAAATCTGAGTTGAAGGAGCAGGATATCACAAAAGATAAAAATCTTGAAGTAAAAGAAGTTGAATTACCAAAAGCTAAGAATACAGATGTTAGTGAAGTCAGTCCGGCTCAAAAAGATAAAGAAGTAAAAAAGGAAACTGTAAAACAAACAGAGCAGCGAGAAAGTAATGATCAAACAGGGGATAAAAAAGGAAATATTAATAAGGGCACGGGTGATTTTGGTTTTTATTTTGAAGGCGGTGGATTGGGCACAAGAAAAATTTTACCCGGTTATCCGCTTCCAGATTATCCGGATGGTGTAAATAAGGAAATAGACATTAGATTAAAGTTTACAATCAAACCTGATGGAACTGTGGGATCAATATTTTTATTAACCAAGGCCGATACAAGATTAGAAAATGCTGCAATAAATTCTTTATGGCAATGGCGTTTTGAACCCTTAAATTCCAATCAAGTTCAAAATGATCAAACAGCGGTTATTGTATTTCCTTATCGACTTCAGTAGGTTCATCGTTGTAATAGAATTTATAAAAGAAAAATTCTATTATTGTTAGCATTGCTAATGAAAACGTATCACGGTCAAACTGCATTCCCAATCCTTTTGGTTCCATAACAAGTTTTGCCACTATGCCAGTTATGGTCCACCCAACGGCAAACAGAATTCCAATCAACGCAATATTTTGAAAACCTGAAGATAGATTTTCATCCTGCCATTTTTTTGTGAACACTACTAAAGCGAAGATCAAGTGGACGAAAAAAATAAATGCGGTAATCATTTCTTAGATTCATCCTCCCGTAATTTTCTGTTAGCTAAACTCATTCCAAGAGCACCGCCAATCATTCCAAATATGGTATTTGTAATAAAGTTACTGGAAAGAATCATGAGGAAATATATTAATGAGAAACCGTTTTTCTCTATTTCTTTTGCAGTGGATTTAATAAGTTTGATAGAATCATTCATCATTGAGCCAAGATTCCATTGGCGAATTGTTAATTCGATTTCAGGCATGTTTTGAACAAAATCATTTGATTTGGTAAAATAAGTAATAAGCATTTCAAAGGTTGTAATAAAAATTGTTGCAAATATTCCGGTTAAAAACCCGAAGCCCAAAGATTTTCCAATAAGTACTTTTTCATTAGATGGATTAATTTTTTTATCCAATAGAATAGAAATAGCAGCTGCGCCCGGTACTAAAAGACAGCAGCTAAAATTTTTAATTCCTGGTACAGTTGAAAGAACAGCAGCAGCAAATCCGCAAACTAAAGTCGGAAGATATTTCTTATTTATCATTTGTTTTCTTTTTTTCTGTAAAAAGTAAATTTTCAATTCCGCCCAAAATATATACAAATACAGCTGAACCGAAAAGAAAACCCGTAATACTAGAAATTATTTTATTGTAATTGTAAATGTTCAATGTTAGAAGCGTTACATCCAAAAGCATAGGGATTGAAAATAGAATTAGAAACCTAGTCTTAAGAATGTAAGGATGATTCCACAAAATCAATATTGATGCACTGAACAAAGCACCCAAATAAATACCTAAACATCGTGCGCAAACTAATAAAGGTGCATTTCTACAAAAAAGGGATTTTTCTGCATTTTGATGGCAGACATTGGAATAAAATAATTTTTGAAATGGATAATACCGAAGAAGAAAATTTAAATCTAAACACAGTGATAGAATTCCAAATATCCAAATAATAAGGCCAAAGAATAATGCAAACCTAAAAAATCTTTTTTTTGTTGAAACATACTTAAACAAAAATTTCTCAGTCAATTTTATTAAAGAGCAAAATCTGGTTTGAAGTTAAGACATACAGATTATTATTCAACAATATTGCCGAAACAACACACGGTAATTCATTAGTTCCATTTAAATAAACTTTATTAACTATTAATTCTGGGGATTTTAAATAAGTATGATAAATTTCATCACAAGTTGTAATAACTAATTGATCAAAAAGTATTCTAATGCTGTTTAGTTTTTTACCAATGTTGAAGTTATTTATACCAGTCCCAAAGTCATCAAATATTATTACGTTTTCACCATCTATCACAAATATTTTATTAGAAGAAGAAACAGCAAGTTTTTTTGGATTTGATAATACATATCCACCAGCGTCAAATCCACCGAAATTTATCTTATAATTACCAAAAATATCGAACTTCATTACTCTTGAATTTTCAGAATCAATAAAATATAAATCACCCTGATTGGAAGTGGCACAACTTAAAGGATATCCAAATTGCTCCTCCAAATTATTACTTTCTCTTTTATTTAATGATGATAGATAATTTAAGTTTTTATCAAAGCGTTTAATAGCGTGATTGTTTTTATCAGCTACATAGATAGTTAATGGATCGGCGAAAACATCAGTAGGATTATCAAATGAATTTTCATCCCAGCCATATCCACCGAACGATTTTAATTCATTTCCTAAAGTGTCCAATTGAATAATTTCATCTGCATCAGCATCCGAAACGTATATTAATCCATTTACAGTTATGTAAAATGATGATGCATTTTTAAAATCACCAAATGATTTATTGTATTCAAAATTTTGCCCAAATAAAGTAGAACAGGAGAGTGTAAATAGTAATAGTAAGTTTTTCATTCTTAATTCTTCTTATTTTCTTTAACAAATTAGCTTAAGATAAATCCAATCTCAAGCAAATAATGGTGCACTTACAAATTGCATTTATATTATGGCTTCGATATATTTCGATACGAAAAATGTAACAAAAATACATTGTCCTATAGTGTAATTGGCAACACACAGCACTCTGGATGCTGGGTTTTAGGTTCGAGTCCTAATAGGACAACAGAATACGGTTGATGGAAGATGTAATATGGATTATGTAATCAAATTAAACACACCAAAATTTTTCATTAAACGACTTATTAGAATATGAAAGTCTCCCCTTAGGGGAGATTTAAAGGGGCTTTTTTTTATTTACACTGGCGCGTTCGTCTAGTGGCTTAGGACACCGCCCTCTCAAGGCGGGGATCACGGGTTCGAATCCCGTACGCGCTACTAACTTTAAGCGGACTTACGGTTCGCTTTTCTTATTTTAATCCTATGAAAAGATTTGATAAACATATTTTTATTTGTGAAAACAAAAGACCCGAAGGCCATCCGCGGGGCTGCTGCGCTGAAAAGGGAAGTGCAGAAATAAAGGAGAAGTTCAAATCAAGATTAAAAGAACTTGGGCTAAATACAGAGGTAAGAGCTAATTCTGCAGGTTGTTTAGATGCTTGTGAATTTGGAGCTTCTATTGTTATTTATCCTGAACAAATTTGGTATGGCTATGTTTCACAAAATGATGTTGAAGAGATTATTCAATCCCATATAATAAATAATAAACCAGTTGATAGACTAAAAATCTCGCATATACGATATAACAAAGATGTCTAAAAAGATCAGCAAAGAATTTGCAGTTAAGATTTTTGATATCCTAAAAAAACAATATCCAAAAGTTAAGCCTGCGCTTATTTATTCAAATCCATTTGAACTTTTAATCTCAACAATTCTTTCTGCTCAATGCACGGATGAACGAGTAAACATTGTTACAAAGCCATTATTTAAAAAATATAAAACACCGCAGGATTTTGTTGATCTTACAAGCGAGGAATTAGAAAAAGAAATATTTTCAACCGGGTTTTACAAACAGAAAGCAAAAAGTATAAAAGCTTGTTGTAATGAATTATTAGAAAATCACAAAGGAAAAGTGCCCGCAGATTTTGATGAGCTTGTAAAACTTTCAGGAGTTGGAAGAAAAACCGCTTCGGTTATTGCAGGTAACGCATTTGGAATTCCAGCGATAGCTGTTGATACTCACGTTAAAAGATTATCGAATCTGCTGGGATTTATTGTTTCTCAAAATCCAGATAAAATAGAAATGCGATTAAAAGATTTATTGCCAGAATCTTATTGGATTAAATCATCGCATTGGCTTGCAACACACGGCAGAAAAATTTGCATTGCAAATAGACCTAAATGTGGCGAATGTGTAATAGCTGATTTGTGTCCTAGTTATAATTATCATCTAACGAAAAAGTAAAATAATGATTGATATAAATAGAGATAGGAAATTTTGTCTTCAACTTTTGCAAGAATACACAAAAAGTGAAAGCCTGCTTAAACACGCATTTGCAGTAGAATCTTGTATAAAGGCGTATGCGGAAAAATTTAATGAAGATGTTGACTATTGGAGTAATGTGGCATTGCTTCATGATTTTGATTATGAAAAATATCCATCTGCTGAAGAACATCCATTTAAAGGTGCAGAGATTTTAAAGGAAAAAGGTTTTGATGAGGAGTTTATTAAATCGATTCTATCTCATGCAGATTACAGCGGTGAACCAAGAAATACATCTACTTAAAAAAGTTTTATTTGCTTGCGATGAACTTAGCAGGATTTATTACTGCCGTTACGTATGTGCGTCCATCAAAATCTGTTGATGAAGTTGAAGTAAATTCTGTAAAAAAGAAAATGAAGGATAAAGCCTTTGCAAAAGCAGTCAGCAGAGATGATATCAAAAAAGGGGCAGAAGAATTACAGATTCCGCTTGATGAACATATACAGTTTTGCATTGATGCAATGAGAAATAATAAAGAGTTACTTGGATTATGATGACTGATGAAACTGTTGAAAATTTTCAGTTAATGGATCAGAATGGAGAAATATTTGATTTGTATGAAAATTTGGATAATGATGTTCTTCTTGCTTTCTATCCAAAGGACAACACACCCGTATGTACAAAACAATTAGTGGATTATTCCTTAAATAAAGCAGAACTTGAAAAGTTTGGAATAAGAATTATCGGAATAAATATAGATGAAGTAGATTCACATAATACCTTCTGTGCTAATAATAAGATTGATTTTCCGATCTTAAGTGATATTGATAAAAAGGTTAGCCGTTCTTTCAATGCCTTAAATTTAATGGGTCAAAATAAGCGAAAACTTGTACTTATAGGAAAAAACAAAAAAATTAAGTTTGAACGTTCTACAATACCTTTGTTTTTTGTTGATACTCGGCAACTACTTTCAGACTTAAAAAAAACACAACAAATATAAAAGACTTGTTTTTTTGATAAATAGATACCATTTTTACCTAAAAATTAGGAGAAACTTTAGAGATCGTTGCTACTTTAGTAAATCAAAATTAAGTAATAATCAATTAAATAGTTTGATTAACATGAAAAGCAAGATCCTAATCATACTGTTTCTCATCACTACAACTCTAGTATACTCCCAACGTGATGTTAAAGTACTCTCTTCAGATTTTAATTCTGTCACTATAGAGTATTCACCAATATACATTGATACCTCTATAGTTACATATAACGGAATTGATTTCAGAAAAGCAGATTTATTTTTTGGGACTCTAAAAAACTATAATGAATTGGGTGCTCCCCAATTATTTGAGAGGGTTTTAAACATTGGTGTGCCATCGGAATTTGGAAATACCATCGAAGTACTTTCTACAGTTTATAAAGAAATGTTCGGACAATTAATTCCAGTACCTTTTCGGGATACTGATAGTTTATCTTCATCTTTTGATTTTAGAAAAAATTCAGGATATGATTTTTATGAACCAAAAGAAGATTTAGTCTCCTTTGGAGAATTCGGTTTGATTCGTGAAGTATTTTCGCAATCTATTAATCTCAGTCCAATTAAATTTTATCCTGCTCAAAATAGAATTCGCATTTATACAAAAATTATATTTAAAATAAATTTCAGCCCAAATGGTGTAATTGCCTCCAGACCATCAGATAATTTTCTTGACGGCATCTTAGTTAATTATGATGTTGCTAAATATTGGAATCAAGAAAGTGCAAATAAAAAGTTAAATAAAATAACAGTTTCTAACAGCGTTCTTTCATCCGGAAAGTGGATTAGATTTGAAGCCTCGGAAGAAGGAATTTATAAAATTAGCAAATCGCAATTATCCTTATACGGAATCGATGCAAATAATGTTGATCCCAGGACAATAAAGATTTTTAATAACGGTGGTAAAGTTCTACCTGAAAATAATTCATTACCAAGACCATTAGATTTGGAAGAAAATGCAATTATAGTTGTTGGTGAAGACGATGGAAAATTTGACGATGCTGACTATATCCTGTTTTATGGCAGGGGCAATAGTTTTTGGGATTATGGTTCTGATGGAAAAACAATTTCAAGATTTTATCATCCTTATTCTAATAAAAATTATTATTGGATTACTGCAAATGGTTCTAATGGAAAAAGGATTACTAACAAACCAGGCGAAAATACCACACCAGCATTTAATCAATCAACAACAGAAGCTTTTGAAAGTTGGGAACAAGATAAAATTAATTTAGGAAAGACCGGTCGACAATTTTTTGGAGATGACTTTTCTAATTCAGTGACTTCCAGAACCTATACGAATACTTTAAATGGCAGAGTAAACTCAGTACCAATTAATTATAGTTTAAGATTTATAGTTGGTGCGCCATCTTCAATGACTTTTAGAATGTCAGAAAACGGAACTCAAATATTTCAGCAGAATCTTGCTGGTTATTCAGGGAAGTATATTGTTGGGAAATCACATGTAATCAATGCAACTTTCAGCGATCCATTAGCTAGTAATAGAAGTGTATTAAACTTAAGCGTAACCCCTTCAACAATTTCTACGGTGGGTTATCTGGATTATTTTACAATTAAATATGAAAAGGAATTAAGAGCTTTTTCAGATAATCTTTTGCTCTTTTCTAATCCTCTCGGAGGACTTATAGAGTATAGTTTGATTGGATTTTCTTCTTCTAACATTAAAGTGTTTGATGTAACAGATTATTCTAATGTCAAATTAGTTACAAATCATCTTCTAATAAGCGGCGGAGAATGTAAATTCCAAATTAATGAGAGTGCTGAACAGAGATCAAAATATTTAGCAGTGGAAAATAATGGTTATAAATCCCCAACCAATCCTATTGAAATATCTAATTCCAATTTGCACGGTGAGGTTACTGGTGCAAAATATGTGATCATCACACATAAAAATTTTCTTGAAGCCGCAAACAAACTTAAAAATTATAAAGAAAACCGAGCACCTATAACAATCTCTACATACGTTGCTGATATTGATCAGATATATAATGAATTTTCAGGAGGCATTGTTGATCCTACAGCGGTAAGAGATTATTTAAAATATTCTTATGAAAACTGGCAGATAAAACCTGAGTACGTACTGCTTTTTGGTAAAGGAACATACGATTACAAAAACATTGAAGGGTTCGGAGACAATTTTATTCCAACATGGCAAACTGAAGAATCCTTGATCTTTGTTTATGCGTCAGATTCTTATACAACCGATGATTATTTTACTCGTGTATCAGGAATTGATTTTGACCCTGATTTAATAATCGGAAGAATAACTTGTACAAATCCAACAAATGCAGAAGCCATGGTAAAAAAGATTGAAGACTACGAGCTGTATCAAGAAAAAGGTGAGTGGAGAAATTTAATTACACTTGTTTCTGATGATGGTTGTAAATCCGGCGACTGTAATGAAGGTGCAATGCATACTATGCCATCAGAAAATCTCTCAATTTTCAATTTTCCTAAATCATTTAACTATAACAAAATTTACAGTGCTGCTTATCCTGATGTAATAACTGGACAGGGCAGAAGAAAGCCCGAAGTTAATAAGGCAATTATAGATGCAATTAATGAAGGCACATTATTAGTTAATTATTTTGGACATGGTAGTCCGGAACTTTGGGCAGACGAACACATTTTTGAAAAAAGTGTAATTCTACCACAGTTACAAAACGATAAGTATTTTTTCTTGGGAGCGGCAACATGCGATTTTGGATATTTTGATATTCCAAATTATCAAAGTGCTGCTGAGGCAATTATGTTTTTGCCTAACAGTGGCGCAATAGCCAGCTTTACGGCCTCAAGATTGGTGTTTGCCGGTTCTAATGAAGCCTTGATGTACAGGTTTATAACCAATTTGTTTAATGCCGGAAGGGATTCCTTAAATCTTTCTATTCCAATTGGTAAAGCAGCATTTCAATCGAAGACAACATCGATAAACGATCAAAAATATAACATTTTTGGCGATCCTACATTAAGACTTAAAGTACCGCAATATGCTGCTGCCGTAGATTCAATAAATGGTCAAAATTTAGCCATAGATATCCAAGTAAAAGCATTGAGTAAAACTAAAATTGATGGAACAGTACTAAAAGCCGATAACACTCCCTGGACAGATTTTAATGGTGAGGGAATACTTTCTATTTATGATTCTGAAAGAAGAGTTCTTATTAGTTCTATAAATTATACCGTAAATATTCCTGGTGGATTAATTTTTAATGGTAGAGTCTCAATATCAAACGGTAAGTTTTCAGAAACTTTTATTGTTCCAAAAGATATTTCTTATGAAAATCGTAATGGAAAAGTTATTTTTTACTTCTTAAACAGTACGGTAGATGGCCTCGGTTATACAAATAAAATTATTGTAGGCGGCACAGATAGTTCAATAGTAAACGACGGCAAAGGACCTGAAATAGAAATCTTTTTTGATGATGTCTCTTACAACAGTGGATATCTTGTTAATCAAAATCCAAATTTAATTGTTAACCTTTCTGATGAGACCGGATTAAACACAACTGGTACAGGCGTTGGTCATAAACTCGAAGGAATTCTAAATCAGAAACTAACCAGCCCAATAGATTTTACAAATTATTTTACTGGTGATCTGGATGCGGGCGGTAAATCGGGATCAATAAATTATAAATTTTCTTCAATTGAAAACGGTGATCACGAATTGCTTATAAAAGCATGGGATGTATTTAATAATTTTTCGGAACAAAATACTTTCTTTACTGTTGTAGATGGTAATGATTTGGTTGTGCGAGATATTTATAACTATCCAAATCCATTTAGTGATAAAACACAATTTACATTCCAGCAGAATTTATCAAAACCTATTGATGTTAAGATAAAAGTTTATACAATTGCCGGCAGATTAATTAAAGAGATTGAACAATTTAATCTAAACGATAGATTTGTTGTAATCGATTGGGATGGAAGAGATGGGGATGGAAGTCAAATCGCTAATGGCACATATCTTTACAAAGTTATAATTAAATCCGTTGATGGTGAATTTAGCAAAAGTGTATTAGGTAAACTTGCTGTGGTTAAATAATCCACATTAAAAAAATATGTTTTATATACTTGATATTAGTTATATTTAATGTTCAAACTTGATAAGAAATTTTTAATAATCTTATTTATCTCGGAGGATAAAAAATGAAAATAGTTCTTAAGCTTATGATGATCAGCATGTTGTTTGGGGTCTTGGGTAGCGTTTCGTATGCACAAGGTGAAGCTGCTGTTCCATTCCTATTATTAGCCCCGGATTCACGTGCTGGTGGTATCGGTGAATCAGGTTCCGGTCTGGCGGATAACTCTGCTGCAATTTTCTGGAATCCTGCAGGAATCGCATTTTTATCTGGGACCGAAATTAGTATTACTCACAGTAATTGGCTGCCACAGTTTAACTTAGATTTATTTTATGATTATCTGACTTACAGACAGTATTTTGAAGAACTTGGTGGTAGTGTTACAGGTAGTATCACTTACATGAACTTCGGTGAATTTGTTAGAACAGGTCCAGACGATCCAACACCAATCGGAACATTTAGATCTTTTGATGCTGCTCTTACGGTAGGGTATGCAACAAAACTTTCCAATGATTGGGGTTTAGGATTTAATTTCAGAGTTATCCATAGCCGATTATCCGATGCTCCAACTGCCAATGAAGAAGGCAGTGGCGTCGCTACATCTGTAAGCTTTGATATCGCTACAATGTGGAGACCAGAAACCTTTGTCTTACCTTTAATTGATGAAGACATTGGCGGAAAAATTAGTATTGGATTAAACTTAAGTAATCTCGGTCCAAAAATTTATTATATAGACAAAGCACAGGCCGATCCGATTCCAACAAATTTTAGACTAGGATTTGCTTATAAAATAATCGATGATGAGTTTAACAGTCTGCTTTATACTCTGGACTTTAGCAAGCTTTTAGTCAGCAGAGATACTTCTAGTTCTGATGAATTTTATAAAGCAATATTTACTGCATGGGGCGATGAACCTTTTAGCAATGAATTGAGAGATATTGTTACTTCTATGGGTCTTGAGTACTGGTATGGAACCGCTGGTGACTTTTTGTTTGCCCTCAGAACAGGGTTCTTTTATGAAGATCCTTCATACGGAAATAGAA
This sequence comes from uncultured Ignavibacteriales bacterium, assembly GCA_963706055.1. Taxonomy (GTDB): domain Bacteria; phylum Bacteroidota; class Ignavibacteria; order Ignavibacteriales; family Ignavibacteriaceae; genus IGN3. Next base: position 101,168 of record CAVPND010000045.1, read on the forward strand.
AATTTGTAACATTTGGTGCCGGTATCAGATATGATATATATGGTTTTGATTTTAGTTACATAACCACTTCAGTTTTTAAGGGCGGTGAAAACCACCCACTTACCGATACACTCAGATTTACAATTCTTATCGGATGGGGAGCCGTTCCTGAATCAACAAGAGGATTACCAAGGGGAATTTAATCTTTTATGAATAGAAATCTTCTCACTCTTGCAATTTGTATAATAACATTGGGCAGTTTATCTGCCCAAAGTTTTATCGGAAAGTTAAATCCATACTCTCGTTCAGGTAACTTGATTCTTGCTGAAGATACTGTTAAAATTTTGGCAGTGATGGTCAATTTTCAGGAAGATAAAGATGGTGCCACTTTTGGAAACGGTAAATTTGGATCCATTTATTCACAGGATTACGGAAGCAGTATCTTAGATCCACTGCCTCATAATAGAGATTATTTTGAATCGCATCTTACCTTTTTAAAAAATTATTACCAAAAAGTTTCTAACGGAAAAGTTAATATTCAATTTACAATTTTGCCTGATACGTTTTCTGTTTCCAAAGCGATGAGAAATTATTCTCCGACACCGGGATCAGACAATTTTACTCCAATGGGAGAATTTGCCCAGGAGGTATGGGCTACTGCGGATCAAATGTACCCGGGATTACCTTTTTCTGATTACAATCTTTTTGTGATTTTTCATGCTGGTGTTGGCAGAGATATTTCATTACCCGGAAGCATTGGCAATGAACGAGATTTGCCATCAGTATATCTTGGTGAAAATTCTCTCAAAAATATTTTCGGTTCTAACTTTGATGGGTTCCCCGTTTCAAATGGTGTATTCAAAATTAAAAATAGTATGATAATTCCCGAGACTGAGAGCCGGGAATTAGAGACCATAACTGGAAAATTTTTATTTGAAATAACAATTAATGGATTATTGGTTGCCAGTGTTGCAAGCCATTTAGGATTACCGGATTTGTTCGACACAGAAACAGGATTTAGTGCAATCGGTAGATTTGGATTAATGGATGGACAATCAATTTTTGCATACAATGGTTGCTTTCCACCTGAACCTTCTGCATGGGAAAAAATCTATCTTGGCTGGGCAGAACCGATTGAAATATCTCCAGGAAATTATGAAATAAATCTCACTGCAAATTTAGCTTCAATTCTTTCGGATACAGTGATTCTAAAAGTTCCTATAAACTCCACGGAATATTATTTGATTGAAAACAGACAAAGAGATGTTCTGTTTGACGGTGCACAAGTGACTTATAAATCAAATGGAAATATTCTTACTAAAACATTTTTAAAAGATACAACAGGATTTTATAGCTTTAATACAGATTCGCTTTCCGGAGTTGTAATCGATGTAGATGAATTCGATTGGGCTCTGCCGGGCAATGGACTTGTAATATGGCACATCGATGAAAATATCATAAATGAAAAGTTAGCTGATAATAAAATCAACACGGATAAAACCAGAAGAGGTGTTGATGTTGAAGAGGCTGATGGAGTTCAGGATATTGGTGAACGGTTTATAACAATTTTTGGTGATGAAGTTATTGGCGAGGGAACGGACGAAGATTTTTGGTACGGAAATAACAAATCTGATTTATTTCAAAATAAATTTTCAAAAGACACGCGTCCAAATACAAAAACAAATTCAGGTGCAAACAGTCTGATAACGATTAAAGATTTTTCCACTATCTCAAACAAAATGTCTTTTAAAGTTGAGTATGGCGATTCTGTTATTAAACCACTTTTTTCAGCTATCGGTCTTTCGTCGTTAACAGGATTAAGTATAACATCAATTGAAAGTGATCCCAAACTTTTTGCAATCAATTCTGATTCTATGTTAGTAATAACTGATGGTGATTCAATTTATGAATCAATACCAAATTTTTCTGATTACAAAGTTGCTTCTGTAAAATATAGTAACAATTCATACCTGTTCGGTGCAACTCTGGCTAATCTGGCACAATATCCAACAAGAATTAATTATTGGTATACTGATGGTCTTAACTCGAATTCTGGAACAATATTATTAGATAAATCAATCGTCACTTCCCCAGTTATTCGTAAAACGCTAACTGAAAAGTATGAAATCCTGTTTGGCACGATTGAAGGTTCAATCATAGTATTTGATTTAGAATCTTTAGTAGGTGGTAATTCTACTATTAAATCAGAATTGGCAGTAGAACCAAATGCAGTTATCACAAAAGTGTCAGCTTTTCAATCACAGACTTTTGCGATCGCACAAAAAGATAGTTTAAGTTCCAAGAGCAACTTTCTTTACTATAATGGAAACACCTTAACATTTAATAATGAAGAGTTATTAAATCTAGTAACAACTGAAGATAAAGATGGAATTGGTTTGCAGGTTGTTTCTTCCTTAAAGGATGGAAAATATTATTACAATGTTTTAATGTCGAATGTTTTTATGGAAATATTTGAAGCCCCATCTTATGAATCTGCAACAAATTTTTCACTGGCAGATATTAAGAATGATGGCAACAATTATTTAATTACTTGTCATCTTGATAAACTATTTGCGTATAATCTAAATGGAGCATTAGCAGATAATTTCCCTTTCATCTTAAATGATGGTGATGAGTTTATCGGGTTGCCGCTTGCAGCTGATATCGAAGGCGATTCAAAATCCGAAATAATAGGCTTTACAAAAAATGGATTGGTTTATGCCATAGATGGTGGAACAGGTAAAGTTGTTGACGGATTTCCAATTTCCTTTGGAAGTATGCTTAAAGCTGATCCTGTTATTTTTATTAGTAATAATAAAATTGGATTAGCTGGTATTGATCTGAGCAATTCATTTAAAGGGTGGAGTATTTCATCTATTCCATCTAGGATTGATTGGGCTGAAACATATGGAAACAATGCAAACTCATCAAATCTTGGTAAAGCTTCAGAAACTCAAAAAATTAACTCATTCTTTCCAACAAATCGTGCTTACAATTATCCAAATCCTGTTTACAACGGACAGACGGCAATTAGATATTTTGTGAATGAAGATTCTAAAATTAATATTAAGATATTTGATCTTGCAGGTGATTTTGTTGCTGAGCTTGTTGACATGGCACAGGGTGGAATGGATAATGAAACGATTTGGAATGTTAGTGAAATTCAGAGCGGCGTTTACCTTGCAAGGATAGAAGCCAATGGATTAAGCGGTAAATCTGAATCTGTTATAATTAAAATTGCTGTTGTTAAATAATTTCCTTTTCAATCTCATTTAATCTATTTATGAAATTATTAATCTCTTTTATTGTCGTAGTTTTTAGTTCAAATATTTTCGCGCAATTCACAGAATTTCATCCTGAACTTGATTGGTTTACTATAAAGGGTAAACATGTTGAAGTTCATTTTCATGAAGGTGCTGAACGCACGGCACAGGTAGTTCTAAAAATTGCTGATGAGGTTTGGGAACCAATCTGTTCACTATACGATTATCAACCTGATAAAGTACATTATGTGATAAAAGATATTGATGATTATTCAAACGGAGCAACATATTTCTTTGATAACAAAATTGAAATCTGGACAAGTGCATTAGACTTTGATTTGCGTGGGGCGCACAACTGGTTAAGAAATGTTATCTCTCATGAGTTTACTCACATGGTTCAAATTCAAGCTGCAATGAAGTTAAACCGTAGCGTACCGGCTATATTTTTGCAGGTATTAGCCTATGAGGATGAAAGAAGGCCCGATATATTGTACGGTTTTCCAAATGTAGTTGCATCATATCCATTAGCCACAATTAATGTTCCTGCCTGGTTTGCTGAAGGTACCGCACAATATATGCGAAAAGAATTTAATTATGATTATTGGGATTCGCATCGTGATATGATTTTGCGTTCTTATGCTCTTGATGATGTTATGTTGACTTGGAACGAAATGGGCGTATTTGGCAAAACAAGTTTGGGTAATGAATCTGTTTATAACTCAGGTTTTGCCTTAACCAGATATATTGCGCAAAAATACGGAGAAGATAAGCTCCGTGATGTAACAAAAGCTTTAGGCAAATTCGGCAACTTTACAATTGATGCTGCCTTTAAGGATGTTCTTGGTTTAGACGGCAATGAAATTTATAACGAGTGGAGCAATTTTCTTAAAAAAGATTATAAAAATAGAAGTGAAAAAGTTTTATCAAATTTAGTTAGCGGGGAATTGATTGCTAAAGAGGGATTTGGAAACTTTTACCCAATATTTTCTAAAGATGGAAAAAAAATCTATTACATATCTAATAAAACTTCTGATTACTTCGGCTTATCAGGAATCTACGAGTATGAATTAGAAACTAAAAAAGAAAGAAATATTGTTGCAGGAGTTCGTTCAACTTTCTCATTTATTCCAGGACAAAATAAAATTATTTATGCAAAAATTTCCGAGGACAACGAAAACTGGTATAATGTTCATGATCTTTTTGTATATGATTTGGATAAAGAAGATGATACACGTTTAACATTTAATTTAAGAGCAAACAACCCTTCGGTTTCAAATGATGGAAAGAGTATTGTATTTATTTATCAGAAAGATGGAACAACTAATCTCGGGATGGTTGATATCGATGGTAAAAATTTTAAGAGATTAACATTTTTTGAAAACGGCGAACAAGTCTACAATCCAAAATTTTCTCCTGAAGACGATTATATTATTTTTGATTACTCTTATGCCAATACCCGTGATATAGCAAAAGTAAAATCTGATGGCGGTAACATTGAGTTTGTAATAGCTACAGAAAATGATGAACGCAACCCTGCTTTCGATAAAAGTGGAAATATTATATTCTCATCTGATGAGACAGGAATATATAATCTATATTCTCTCAATTCCGAAACAAAAGTTAAAACTAAATTAACAAACGTTCTTGGCGGTGCGTTTATGGCCAATGTGTCTGATAATAGTGGATATTCTTTATGCCGGTTATACTTCCTCAGGATATAAAATATTTAAACTTGATAATTCAGAGCAGCAAAAAGTTATTGAAGGCAATGATTATGTACAATTAGTTAATCCGCCATTAAATAGTGATAAGCCTTTAGGCAATATTAATAATTTTAATATCTCCTCACTCACAAACTACGAGGATAAAAATATCAAGGGAGTTGAGAAAGAAAAATACACAGGAGTATTTTCCCGATTGACTTTTTTCCCTTTCTTAAGGTTTGATAATTATAATACCGGCAATTCGTTCATTGAAAAGTTCAAACCCGGTGTTTTTGTAACATCAAATGATATGCTCGATCGTTATTCTATATTTGCGGGTGGTTCTTTAAACTCAAGAATGGAAAGAGATTTATTTCTCGTATTTGATTACAGAAATAAGCTTCCTTTATTAAGTTCATTAGGTCTTAAACCTGAAATATCATTAGAACTTTACAGCATTAGCCGTAAAGCGGATGTTGATGTGTCTTTTGGAGCGGATACAGTAGGTGGTGTTGTCAATTATGATTTCATTATTCCAACAGATGTTTCATATAATCTATTTGAGTTTGATTTTATAATCAGGCACAGACTTTTTTCACGAGATCAAAATCTACAACTAAAGTATGCATACAGTAGTTACGTTGCAACTCTTGGCAGTTTTATTCTTCCGGATGAAGATCGAACTTTATATCCTACTACTAAGGATAACTATTTTAATGGTAATAATATTGAAGCAAAGTATACCTGGCATTCAATAATTCCATCCAGAGATAATGAAATAAATCCGATTGGGCTTGATGTTAATCTTATTTACAATTATGAATTTAGTGATTTTAATGAAAATGGGGAATACACAGTTGAAGATGGAATTCTAAAACCACAATATTCTAATTTTAATTTTCACAGGTTGGAGCTTAAAGCTGGTCTATATATGCCTGTTTTTGAATCGCATACTTTTAATACTACAATTAGAGTAGGCTCAATTCTTGGCCCGCAGCAACCGGACTTTTTTGATTTCTATTTAGGCGGTTTAATAGGGATGAAAGCATATCCATTTTATGCCGTAAGCGGAAATGAACTTGCATGGTTAAACTTTACTTATCGGTTTCCTTTATTTAGAAATATTGATACTAAAGTTGGTCACTTGTACATAGATAAAATCTTTTTCTCTGTTAATGGTGATATTGGCAATGCCTGGAATGGAGACGCAACAAAATTTGATGATTTTAAAAAAGGTATCGGGGCCGAGTTAAGGATCCAATTAAATTCATATTATCTTTTTCCAACAAGCCTTTTCTTTAATGCTTCTTATGGATTTGATCAGTTCGAAAGAAAAGTTAATAATGAAATTGTAACCTATGGAAAAGAATGGAACTTCTATGGGGGTATTCTATTTGGTTTTGAAATACTTAATTTTAATAAATCTTCCAGACTGAGATAAAGGAAATTAATATGAAAACTTTTCTGGCTTTATTACTATTAATTTTTTACTCTTCAATTAGTTTTTCGCAATCTAATGAAAAAATACTTTTATCCGGCAATCTTTCATTAGATTCTAAAATTGTTTTGAGCAATTTTATTGATCATAATACTCCCCAGTTTTCTTTTTCTGCTCAGAATAAAAAATCTCCTATACTTGCGGGCGTTTTATCTTTACTAATTCCTGGAGCAGGTGAAATTTATTCAGAAGAATATCTTAAGGCAGGTATTTTTCTTGCAATAGAGGCCGCGGTTATTACAACTGCAGTTATTTATGACAAGAAAGGTGATGATAAAACTACAGAATTTCAGAATTATGCAGACGATTATACTAACCCTAATCATAATTGGAGTGTAGTTAAATATGCTGAGTGGATAAACCAATATCAAAATGGTAACATTACAATCGATCCTGATAATAGCAAAGCACCTTGGGATAGAGTTGATTGGACTGAACTAAACGCTGTGGAATCTGGTTCTCATAAGTTGCCAATGCACGGAGAACAGCAGTATTATGAGTTGATTGGTAAATATCCTCAATACAGTCCCGGCTGGAATGATTTTAACTCAAGTGATTATCATGATGTGTCTTCCAACTTTCTTTACTATTCAAGCCTAAGAGGTGACGCAAATGATCTCTATTCGGTTGCATCAACTGCCGTAATTGGGATTTATATCAATCACTTTTTAAGTGCGTTGGATGCCGTTTGGTCTACTGCACAATTTAATAAAAACCTAGCGGTTAAAGTTAGGATGGAGAATATCCAACTCACCGACCATGCAGAGTTTTACCCAAAACTCTATTTAACTTATAGTTTTTGAACTTTTAATATCAACTTTTCAAAACACTAATATTCTATTGTTATCTGCTCCATTAAGGTGGAATTCATCTTTTCGGAGGATATTGAATCACAATTCAGAAGGAATTACAATTATAATTTTCATAAAGGATTAATGGTTTTTAGGTAATAAATTTTAATTCATCAACAGAAACATCTTTTCATTCCCATATCATATTTCCGTATTTTTCCTATATGAAATTACCATTAATAGCAATTGTAGGCAGACCAAACGTAGGTAAATCTACGCTTTTTAACAGACTGATTGGCAAACGGGAAGCAATCGTTGATGATCAAAGTGGTGTTACACGTGATAGAAATTATGGTGAGGGTGATTGGTGCGGTAAAAGATTTCGTCTAATTGATACTGGCGGATATGTACCGGAATCATCTGATTTATTTGAAACAGCAATTCGCGAACAAGTTGAAGTAGCAATTCAAGAAGCTGATTCAATTATTTTTTTAGTTGATGTTAAAAATGGAGTTAACCCGATCGATAAAGTTATTATAGATATGCTCCGACAATCAAATAAAAAATATTTTCTAGTCGTAAATAAAGTTGATGCTCAAGCTCATGCAGTAGGCGCAAGTGAGTTTTATTCCCTTGGTGTGGATATGGTTTACGATATTTCGGCACTTAGTGGCAGGCTTACCGGCGATCTGCTAGATGATATTACAAAAGATTTTCCTTCAGAAGATTTAATTGAAGATGATAAAAGACTAAAAATTGCAATTGTTGGAAGACCTAATGTAGGCAAATCATCCTTAACAAATTCTTTGCTCGGTGAAGAGAGAAGCATAGTAACTGATATTCCAGGAACAACACGCGATAGTCTCGACTCTGTTTTAAAATATTACGGCGAAGAAATTATTTTAATAGATACAGCTGGACTTAGAAAGAAAAAGAAAGTTGAAGAGAGTATTGAATTTTTTTCAAACATAAGAACCTTCAAAGCAATAAGCGAAAGTGATGTAACTGTTCTTATGCTTGATGTGCAGACGGGATTTGAAAAACAAGATCAGAAAATTATTGATGAAGTTGTTAGATGGAGAAAAGGTTTGGTTATCGCAATCAATAAATGGGATTTGATGGAAAAGGAAACCAATACAGCACGTGATTACGAAAATGCAATAAAGGAGAAATTGGGTACAGTTGATTTTGCCCCTCTGATTTTTACATCTGCATTAACAAAACAAAGAATTTATAAACTGATTGATCTATGCAAAAAAGTTCAAGGTGAAAGAACAAAGAAAATTCCGACTTCTGAGTTAAATGATGCCATCTTACAAGAGATTGAAAAAAATCCGCCACCAGCTTCACCAACAGGTAAGGAAGTTAGAATAAAATTCATTAATCAGGTTGGTGATTATTATCCCATATTTCTTTTCTTTTGTAATTATCCAAATCATATTCCGGATCATTACAGACGATTTTTAGAAAGAACTATTAGAAGAGTTTATGGATTCGAAGGTGTGCCGCTAACTGTAAGTTTCAGACAAAAGTAATTTATTATATAGTATATGGAAAAAAACTTTTATTTAATCGATCATCCTATAGTAAAACGTGATGTTACAATTTTAAGAGATAAAAAAACTGATTCAGAAACATTTCGTGCTGCCCTACAAAGGGTTTCCAACATTCTTGCTGTGGAGCTGTCAAAGGTATTCGAATTGACTAAAACTGAAATTGAAACACCGCTTGAAATGACAGAAGGAGCAAAACTAAAACATAATGTTATTCTTGTTCCGGTCCTTAGAGCAGGTTTAGGAATGGTTAACGGTTTTCTTCAAATAATTCCGGAGGCGAAAGTCGGCCATATTGGACTGCAAAGAGATGAAGAAACATTAAAACCTGTCGAATATTATTATAAAGTTCCAAAGCATTTAGAAACCTCAGAAGTAGTGATGCTTGATCCTATGCTTGCTACAGGAGGCAGTGCAGTGGAAGCATTAAAATATTTAAAAAACAGAGGTGCTTCAAAATTAGCTTTTGCATGTCTGGTTGCCTCACCAGAAGGAATTAAAAAAATGGAAATTGAGCATCCTGATGTTAAAATATTTGCTGCAGCTTTAGATCGTGAGCTCAACTCTAAAGGCTATATTCTTCCTGGATTAGGTGATGCTGGTGATAGAACTTTCGGCACTCTTTAATAAAAAAATCCTACTTCTATTATTTGTTTCTATTCTCTCGCAACAGAACAGCGCACAAGTTTATCCAGATATAGCTGTTCATAAAATCATTAAAGCCGGGATCGACCTAATTATTAATCAGAAATATGATGAAGCCGAAAATCTTTTTAATCAATTGGATAAAACCAGAAGAGATATTCCGCTTGGTAAAATATACCTTGCAGCAATCCAAATTGCTAAATCATATGATTATGAAGAACCATTCAACGATGAAAAAATTACAAAATATCTTGATGGTGCAAAAAAAATATCAGAGAGATTGGTTAAAAATGATCCTGAAAATATCTGGAATAATTATTTTCTTTCCTTAACATACGGTTATATAGCCTATTATGATGCTCTTCGGGAGAGCTGGCTTAAGGCATTTTCTAATGGATTAAGTTCCGTTTCAGGATTTGAAGATTGCCTTGATTTGGATAAAAATTTTTATGAGTCGTTAATTGCAATAGGTAGTTACAAGTTTTGGAAAAGCAAAAAAACAGAATTTATTAATTGGCTCCCTTTCATTGATGATGAAAAGGAACTTGGAATTTATTATCTGCAAAATGCCATAAAGTATTCAGGTTATAATTCGCATCTGGCTATTCACTCACTTATCTGGATATATATTGAGCAGAAAGATTTTGAAAGTGCAATTAAGGTAGCAGAATTAGCTCTCAAAAATTATCCGCAATCAAGAATATTTAAATGGGGACTAGCCCGAGCCCTAGAAGATATCGATTCACCAAAAGCAATATCATTATACAACGAGATTTTAAAATCCTATCCAAAAAATCTTCGATCAAACAGGATAAATGAAGTTACGCTTAAACATATAATTGCTCAGCAATTAATTAAAATTAATAGAGTAAGTGAGGCCTTAAAAATCTGTGATGAAATTTTATCCATCAGTAACTACTCAAAATATGAGTCTGATAAAGTCAGTGACAGGATTGAGAGAGTCAAAATTCTAAAAAAGGAATTAGTTCAGAACTAAATATTATTCAATATGCTAATTTGTGGCTCTTTAACTAATCATTAAAAAAACCTAAATTGAATCAGCTAAAAAACTATTCATTTAGAACAATATAATGGCTGTCGAAAATCCAAAATATCAAAAAATGCTTGATAACCTGATTAAGATTTGTAAGAATAATCTGCCGGTTGTTAATGAAGGATTGATCTCCAAAGCTTTTGAGCTTAGCCTGGATGCGCATAAGAATGATTTGCGTGCATCCGGAGAGCCATATTTTACCCATCCCTACGAAGTTGCAATGGTTGTTGTTGAAGAATTCCCACTTGATGATGTTACGGTTGTGAGTGCTCTTCTTCACGATGTTGTTGAAGATACCGAATTTACTGTTGAATTTATGACGCGTGAATTTGGCAAGGAAGTTTCTGAGATTATAGATGGAGTTACAAAAATCAGCGGCATATTCCGCGGGCACGAAATCACTAAGGCTGAAAATTATCGTAAACTATTGCTTTCTATGGTTAAGGATGTGAGAGTTATTCTGGTAAAGTTTGCTGATCGTCTGCATAATATGAGAACTTTAGAGTTTGTGAGTCCCGATAAGCAGAGAAGAATAGCACAGGAAACGTTAGAAATTTATGCGCCATTTGCACATAGATTTGGTTTGGGAAAAGTGAAATGGGAGCTTGAAGATTTATCATTTAAATATTTAAATAAAGAGGCTTACGAAGAGCTTGCACGAAAGCTTAAGGCAAAGCGTAAGGACAGGGAATCTTACATTAAAAAATTTGCTGATCCGATTACAGAAAAACTTGACGAAGCTAAAATTAAATTTGAACTAAGTGGAAGAGCAAAACACCTTTACAGTATTTATCGTAAAATGGTTAGACGAAACAAACCATTTGAAGAAATTTATGATTTGTTCGCGATTAGAATTATTCTTGATTCTCAAAACAGAAATGATTGTTATACTACACTTGGTATAGTAAACCAAATTTACCTGCCAGTTCCTGACAGATTCAAAGATTATATATCAATTCCTAAAACAAATAATTATCAATCTATTCATACAACTGTAGTGGGACCATCAGGCAGATTGGTTGAAGTTCAGATTAGAACCAGACAGATGCACGAAGTTGCAGAAAAAGGAGTTGCAGCTCACTGGCGTTACAAAGAAAATAAAACCGCAACCGATGGAGAACTTGAAGCTTGGGTTAATTGGATTAGAGATGTATTTGAAAATGCATCGCGCGATGATCAGAAAAAAGATGTGATGGAAAGCTTCAAATTAAATCTATATCAGGATGAGATTTATGTGTTTACTCCAAAAGGTGATTTGAGGCGATTACCTGTTGGTTCAACACCGGTTGATTTTGCGTTTGATATTCACAGTAAAGTTGGATTCCACTGTATCGGTGCAAAGATAGACGGAAAGATTGTTCCGCTAGATACAAAACTTCACAGTGGTGATCAGGTTGAAATAATTAGCTCAAAAAATCAGCACCCTAATAAAAATTGGATAAAATTTGTTCAGACACACAAAGCAAAAAATGAAATAAGAAAATGGCTGAATAAAGAAGAGCAGGCGGTTGTTGAAAAAGGAATGGAAATTTGGGAGAAAAAAATCAAGAAATTAAAACTTGCTTTTACTTCTGATGATGTTATAAAAATTGCGCACGCAAATAAATTTGATAATTCGAGACAATTCTTTAAAGCGATTTCTCAAAGCACAATAAATGTTGATGATGTATTAACTGCAACAACACAAAAAGAAGATAAAAATTTTGAGAAAGAAATTGAATTCCAAAAATTCGCCAAAGTTTCTAGAAATGAAATTGGTGGAATTTTAGTTGATGGAAAAAAATCTGGAATAATGTACACCTACGCAAAGTGTTGTAATCCGATCCCTGGTGATCCAGTAATTGGATTCATCACGGTAGGAGAAGGAATAAAGATTCATAGGAAATCATGCACAAATCTGATTTCTTTATCTACAACTGATACTAGTAAACTTGTTGATGTTCAATGGCCTGAAGCGGAAGGCTCTTTATTTGTTGCTGGTATTACAATTCGAGGTAAAGATAGGCCTGGGATTTTGAATGATATTTCTCATTCGATAGTATCGTTTCAGAATACTAATATCAAATCTATAAACATAAATACAAGTGATTCTGTTTTTGAGGGAAGTGTAACATTATATGTAAATAATCTTGATCATCTAAACAGGATGATGGAAAGACTTAAAAGATTGTCCGGAATTTACTCTGTTGAACGATTTGAAAGTAATTAATGAACACTGCTAATGAAACCAGAGTTATGGGTATAGATTTTGGATTAAAGAGAATTGGTATTGCGCTTTCTGATTCACTTAAAATGTTTGCTTATGCTCACAAAACATTGCTGAATGATTCAACCATTTTTACTGAATTAGAAAAAATTGTTATAGAAAAAAGCGTGATTAAGTTTATTCTCGGCATTCCAAATGAAGAAAGGCAAAGAAAAGAATCTAAAACTTCTGTAATTAATAATGTTAAAAAGTTTAAAGAAAGCTTAGAAAAAAAATTTTCTCTTGAAGTAGAATTATGGGATGAAACCTATACATCCGTTATTGCTCAACAGAGAATTTTAGAATCTGTAAATAAAAAAGTAAAAAGACAGAATAAAGATTTACTTGATATGTATTCTGCTGCAATAATTTTACAAGAATATCTTGATTCCGGTAATATAAATAAGTGAGTATTAAGTTTGACTTTGCTTTACATACAAACTATTTTTTACTATCAAAATGAGTATTGGGAGCAAATAAATGGTTTTTGAGTCTTTAGGAATTTTTGAATCAAACAGTTTGTCTTCATCAGTTAAAGCTTTAGATGCTATAAGTAAAGAAAAACACATCAATATTGTAGGAAAACAACTGCTAGGTGATGGGATAGTTACAATTCTTATCAAGGGAGAATTGGGAGCAATAAAGCGTGCATTTTCTTATGGAGCAGAGGTAATCGGATCAACAAATGATTTCCGAGGATCACATATAATTCCGCTTCCTCATTCAAAATTACTTTCTATAATAGGAGCAAAAATTTAAGATTATGTCAATTTCAATTGGATTAATTGAGTCTAAAGGCCTTGTCGCTCTAATAGAAGCCGCTGATGTTATCCTAAAAAATTCGCCTGTAAAAATTTTAGGAGTGCATAAACTTCAAAATGGATTATTAACATTAGCTGTTAGCGGAAATTCTGATTATGTAAATGCTGCCATTGAAAGTGGTGTAGAAGCCGGAAGGCGGGTTGGGGAAATATATGCATTTTCTGTTGTAGACAATCCAGACAAGACGTTGTTAGAAATATTTAGTGATTTATTTCCAACAGATATCAATACATCAATTAATTTTGATGAAAAATCGGGTATGGATAAGACTACTGTTGACACCGAAAAAATAAATACTTCAAAACAAAGTTTAACTTCAATTATAAAAACTAAAGCTGAATCTAAACGAGAGAAATCAAAACCATTACAGGTTACAAAGATTACTCCAATACATAAAATTAAGAAATTTAGAGATCCATCCAGTATAAAAGATTTAGATATAGCAGAGGATTTGGTAAATGATAAAGAAGATGAGAATAAAATTGAATTTGATCAGTCGATTGAAGAAAAAGAATCAACAAAAAATATAAGTACAATAGAACGTTTAAGATTAGAAGCTCTTGGGGCCGATTCAAATAATAAAAAATTAACGGATAACGGCTTACCAAAAAAGAAGAAAATTACAAAAGTAAAGACTATAGACCAGGGTGCCGAAAAAGTTGAAATTGATTTTGAGGCTATCAAAGAGATGAATGTTCATAAACTTAGACATTATGCTCGCGGGTTTCCAAGTTTTCCTATTAAAGGCAGAGAAATTTCTCGGGCTAATAGAAATGAGCTCATCGAATTGTTTAAAATTATTAAAAATAATTAACTACTACCGTGAAAAGTAAAATAAACATAATAATACTATCTATATTGTTTTCAATCCTTATCTGGGGATCCGTTACATTGTCTGATGATTTTTTTTCTACAGCAGATTTTAGTATTAGGGTTGTTAATCAACCGGATGGTTATACTTGCGGTATTATAAATCCTGAAAAAATCTCAGTAAAACTTAAAGCTAAGGGTTGGCAGCTTTTGACATTAAAACTTGGCTCTCAGTCTGAATATTTGGTTTCGGCTGACAATGATAGTGGAATCATTAAAGTTGATCCGTTTAATGAAATGGATGAGAACACATGGCTAAATACGGGGTTATCAATTACCGAAATTATTCCCAGACAAATATCTTTTAATGTTGAGAAGCTGGTTTATAAAAAATTAAAGATTGAAGCAGTAACTGATCTCAAGTTCAGTGATGAGTACGGATTAGCAACTCCCATAAGAATTTATCCTGATTCTGTTCTTGTTTCTGGTCCATCAAGTGTTCTACAAAACACTTCTACTCTTAAAACCAGATTAGTTACACTTTCTTCATTAGATAGTAAAATTAAAATTATTACTGATTTGGAGGAGCCAATTGGTTTTAAGTTTGACCAAAACAAAGCTGAATTAACATTTGATGTTCAGAGAATAGTTGAAAATACATTTGAGAATATTAAAGTTAATATTGTTGGCTTACCCAAGGACAGAGATGTTGTTCTAATTCCAAATACTATTATTTGTAGTTTGAGAGGCGGAATAAATATTATTGGTAAATTGAACCCAGATGAAATTAGCGCATCAATAGATTACAGAGAAATTGTTTATGATTCACTTGGGAGTGTACAACCAAAAATTTCACTTCCCCAAAACACTCAGTTAGTTTATATCAAACCTGTGCGGCTAAATTATATAATTAAAACATTTAATAATTTTTAGCTTTGCTTTATTAAATACGAGGTATATCAGATTTATGTTTATAACTTTTGAAGGAATAGACTTCTGCGGTAAATCCACTCAGGTAAAATTATTACGTGATTATCTCGTTGAACAAAATAAAAATGTATATCTGATTCGTGAACCCGGAGGAACTGAGATTTCCGAAAAGATAAGAGAAATTCTTCTTGATAAAAAGAATAACGCAATGGTTATGGAAACAGAAATATTTTTGTTTTCTGCAAGTAGAGCGCAGCTGGTTAGAGAAGAAATTCGGCCGTATTTACAAAGGGGATTCTATGTAATTTCAGATCGATTTCATGATTCATCGACTGCCTATCAAGGATTTGGGCGCGGTTTATCTGTTGATGCTATTCTTAATATTCATAATCTTGCAATAGGAAAAACTATTCCTGAAATTACTTTTTTTATAGATATTCCAATTGATATTGCAATAGAAAGAAAACAAAAAGTAGCTCATTCGGATTTGGATAGAATTGAAGTGTCAGACAATTCTTTTTATGAAAAGGTCAGGGAAGGTTATCTTTACTTAGCTAAAAAAGAAAAACGATTTAGAATTATCGACGGCACACAAGACATTAAAAAGATAAATGAAAAGATTATAAATGAAATTAAATCACTTGAAGGTAATAATTAAATGAAGTCACGAAGAATATTATTTTTCTCAACTGTACTCATTGTTGTAACTTTTACTTTTGGATTTGTCGTAAGTAAAAGTGATATCTATTTTGAAATAAGTAAGAATCTTGAATTGTTTGGAAAAGTCTATAAAGAAATTTCGTTTAATTATGTAGATGAGATTGATCCGCAGGAGTTTATGCGTGCCGGAATAAAAGGTATGTTAAGTAAACTTGATCCTTATACTGTTTTTATTGATGAAAAAAATCAGGACGATATCGATTTGCTTACAAATGGAAAATATGGCGGAGTAGGAATTTCAATCGGGGTGCGAAATGACAATATAACAATACTTGAAGTTATTGATGGATATTCTGCACAAAAACAAGGAATAAGAATTGGAGATGTTGTAAAAGTAGTAGGCGATACAAAAGTTACTCCGGAAAAAATTGATGATATCTCTTCACTTGTTAAAGGAGAACCAGGTACTGCGGTTCAAATCAAAATTTTGAGACCAGGAGAAAAAGATACTCTTACATTTAATCTAATTAGAGAAGAGGTGATTGTTAAAAATCTGGTCTTTGCAGATTTCTTTCCGGAAAATTCGAACAACGTATATTTAAAACTATCAAACTTCAGCCGATCTGCTGGTGACGAGGTGAGAAGTGCGTTAAGGTTATTAAAAAACAAAAAAGAAATTAAATCAATAGTGCTAGATTTGAGAGGAAATCCGGGAGGCTTGTTAGATGTTGCCGTTGATATTTGTGATAAATTTTTAAAAAAAGATTTGCTTATTGTTTCAACAAGAGGAAAAGATCCTAACAGTGAAAAAAAATATTTCGCATTAGAAGAGCCACTAGTAGGATCTGAAAAACTTATAGTACTGGTTAACGGTAACAGTGCCTCGGCATCTGAAATTGTTGCAGGAGCTATTCAAGATCACGATAGAGGAATAATTCTTGGTACACAGTCTTTTGGAAAAGGATTGGTTCAGACGATAACACCTTTAAGTTTTAATACATCACTAAAAATAACAACCGCTAAATACTATACTCCAAGTGGAAGGTGTATCCAGAAAATTGATTACTCAAAAGATAATCAAGTAATACCTGATCCGGATTCATTAAAAAAAGATGAATTTTCGACCGATAACAAGAGAATTGTTTATAGTGCGGGTGGAATTACACCTGATACTACTGTAAATAATAGTGTTGAAGGTGATTTATTAAAAGATCTTTTAGCCAAGGGTCTCTTGTTTAATTTTGCTGATAAATATTACTATCAAAATGTTAATCTAGATTATTTGAAACTTAATGATGAGAAAATTCTGACTGAATTTAAAAAATTTCTGTCAGAGGTAAATTATGTTTATGAATCTGATGTTGAAAAAAAGATAAATGAAGTTATAAAACATTTAAAGGAAAATCATAATTCAAAAAATTTGAATCAGACATTAGCTAAGTTAAATTCTGAAATTAAAGAGTTATTTGAAGATGAGTTTTCTGTTAGCAAAAGTGAGATTTTATCTGAAATAAAAGGCGAACTTGCTCAAAGATTTTTAGGTAATATTGGCGGAATTAAGGAGAGATTAAAATTTGATAAGCAGTTTAATACCGCAATCGCACTCTTTAAAGACCAAGATAACTATGTTAAATTATTAAGTAATGGAAATTATAAATAAGCTACTATTGAAGAAATTGATGAATAAATAAGTTCAAAGTTGATCCAAATCTTATTCGGCAAGGAATCGAAAATGTATAAAGGTGTATATAGAGCAGGGCTTCAAATATTTTAAAAACAAGTAAAATTATGCAATTGAGTTTAGAGCAACTCAGGTTTTAACCAACAATAGATTTTTAATCCACTTTTTTAGTAAATTATTTAGTATGTAAACGATCAAGAAACTTATTTTTGATATTTATGAATTTCATTTGTTTTAAAAGCATTAATTTATAATTTTGAACATTCAAAAGAGAAATAATTGGTAACTATCAAATAGGGAAAACCTACTTTTTCCCATAGTAATCCGCGCATTTTAATCGAAATAATTGTTTACAATAATTCAGGATTTATTCCTGTAATTAGCATTTTTTTAATTTTTTGCCCTAAATCATAAAAGGGATATTGATGAAAAAATCTTTTCTGGATTATCTTTTTAGAAACAGATTGCCTGTTACTTTATTTGTTGTTGTAGCGTCGTTTGCACTTACGTACTTTGTATCTAGAGCCGAAAGAGACGGCATTGGTTATACACCGGATCAACCAATAGCATATTCACATAAGCTTCATGCGGGTGATATGAAAATTGATTGTAAGTACTGCCACGTTGGCGTTGAAAAATCACGGCATGCTATGGTGCCTGCCGTTGCAACGTGTATGAATTGTCATACAGTTGCACGTAAAGATAAACCGGAGATTATTAAACTCGCTGAATATTATAGAGATGGCAAACCATTGCGCTGGAAAAGAATTCATAAAGTACCAGATTATGCTTACTTTAATCATTCAGTGCACGTTAACAAAGGGATAGATTGTACATCCTGCCATGGAGAAATTACTCAAATGGAAAAAGTTGGACAGATGAATTCCTTTACAATGGGAAGTTGTTTAAACTGTCACCGGAATGCACATGATAAACTACCTGAATTAAAAGATAAGATTAAACCCGGGCCAGAATATTGTTCGGCTTGTCATAGATAATGATTATTTCAAAATCAATAAAGTAAAATTGGTATGAATCGAAAAAAATTTTTTACTTCAATCTCTTTGGGTGCTATTGGATTTACAATTTATAATTCATTCCCCATCAAATACTTCACTAAACCATCTGGTTTTTTTAAAAATAAAATTGAAGTTAAAGCTAATCCGTTTGCAGTAAGTAGAAAAAAATTAGGTGAAAAGAATGTCTGAGTTTAAAGCTGAACAAACTAATTCATCACAAAATCAATCACCTGATCCTAATTACTGGAGAAGCTTTGAAGCTCTCCACAATGATCCGGATGTTCTGGAAGCAAAGAATCACGAATTTAAAGAAGGCGTTACTGATGATTTTTCTCCATCGGGACTCTCAGGTTTATCAAGAAGAAAATTTCTCGCATTACTGGGTGCCTCAGCAGCCTTAGCCGGAACAGCTTGTACAGATTATAGAGATAAGGGAGAGATTGTTCCTTATAATAATAAGCCTGAAGAAATCACTATCGGCAAACCAAATTATTATGCTTCTACTTGTACCTCTTGTGCTAACTCCTGTGGAATTTTAATTAGGACCCGTGAAGGTAGACCAATAAAAGTTGATGGTAATCCTGATCATCCTGTGAACAAAGGAAAAATTTGCGCAAAAGGGCAGGCAAGTATTTTAAATCTCTATGATCCTGAAAGATTAAAAAATCCTTTAAAGCAAAGAGATGGTATTTTCAATTCTGTCAGCTGGAAATCTGCAGATACTGATATTATTGCTGCATTATCTTTTGTTGGTAATAAAGAAATTGCACTTATAACACACACTGTTACCTCACCAACAACGTTGAAAACGATTGAGGATTTTAAAACAAAATATCCAACAACAAAAATTTATTCATATGAGTTATTTAATAATTCAGTAAAAAATTCTGCCTGGAGTAAAACAAACGGGTCTGCAAAGTATCCTTTAGTAAAGTGGAATGAGGCCAAAATAATTTTATCCCTGGAATCAGATTTTCTTGGAACAGAAGGCAATAAAGTTGAATCTGCAAGATTATTTGCTGAAGGTAGAGATGTAGAAACAAAATCTTTTAACAGACTATATTGTGTGGATAGCAGCTTAACAATTACCGGTATTAATGCTGATTACAGATTGCGATTGAGACCTGAAGCACAATATGAATTTGTAATGAGTTTGATGAATGAATTAGGTAATAAAGGAGTTTTGAAGATTAATGTTAGCACCTCTGGATTTTCCTTAAGTTCATTTGTTTCAAAATATAATCTAAATAAAGAAGTTTTAAATCATTTAGTATCCGATTTAGCAGCTAACAGAGGCAACGCAATAATTGATGCCGGAAATTCGTTGCCTGAAAATGTTCACATAGCAGTAAATCTATTGAATGATGCACTCGGAAATGCAGCAATGTTTAGAAGTGATTCTATTCCAAAAACTTTAGTTGATTATTCATCTGTTAAAGATTTAGAGTTGCTAACACAGAAAATGAAATCCGGAAATGTAGCCGTTATATTGCATATTGATTGTGATCCTGTATATCACTTTGCAAATGATCTTGATTATAAAGATGCACTTGGTAAAGTTGGATTGGTAGTAAGTTTATCAGAAAGGGAAAACGATACAACTCATCTTAGTAATTTTGTGTTACCAATTAATCACAACTTTGAAAGTTGGGGTGACGCAAAAGTACGTTCGGACGTTATTTCCTTACAACAGCCTGTTATAGCTCCAATTAATGACACAAGAGAAAAAGAAGCGATACTATTAACTTGGTTAAGCGGAACTTCGGATTCCTATTCTGAAAAACTATATCACGATTTTCTGATGAATAATTGGGAAAATTCAATATATCCAAAGTTAAATTCAAAATTAGACTTTAAACGCTTCTGGTATGGCGCACTGCATGATGGAATTGTTTTAACTAGTGAGTCTATTTCAGTCACACCATTATCAGCTAGTGCTGCGAATTTGGTAAGCGGTAGTGCAGCAAAAGTAAGTGGCTATGCGGTTGTAATAAAAGAGAATTATTCTATAGCGGATGGAAGATTTGCGCATAACGGTTGGCTTCAGGAATTACCTCATCCCGTTTCAAAAATTACGTGGGATAATTATGCTGCCGTTTCAGAAAAAACCTGTAAAGATTTAGGATTGAGAAACAATGATGTAGTTGAGATTACAGTTGATAATCGGAAAATTTCACTTCCTGTTTTTATGCAAGCAGGTTCGGCTGATGGAGTAATAACAATTGAATCTGGTTATGGAAAAAATTATTCAGGTACAGTTGCAAGTAATGTTGGATTTAATGTTAATAAATTATTTTCAAAAACTCCCAAATTATCAAATTGGATATTGACTGAGGCTTCGATTAGAAAAACGGGAGATACTTACGAATTGGCTTCATCTCAGGAACACCATGCGTTTGATGATGCTACTACGCAGGAATTGCATAAATCAAGAAATATTATACAAGAAGCTACAGTTGCCGGATATATTAAAAATCCAGAGGTGATTAAAGAAAAGCACCATGGCGAATTAGTTAGTGTTTATGATCCCCATCCTTATAATGATTTAAAATGGGGAATGGCAATCGATCTTAATAAATGCACCGGCTGTGGAGATTGTGTTGTTGCTTGTAATGTGGAAAATAATATTCCTGTTGTAGGAAAAGATCAGGTTCTTAAAAGCAGAGAAATGCAGTGGCTGCGAATTGATAGATATTACTCTGGCTCAGCTGATGAACCTAGTGTAAGTATCCAGCCTATGCTTTGTCAGCATTGCGATCAAGCTCCATGCGAAAATGTTTGTCCGGTGGTTGCAACAACCCATAGTCCCGATGGTTTAAATCAAATGGTTTACAATCGTTGTGTAGGTACAAGATATTGTTCTAATAATTGTCCTTACAAAGTTAGAAGATTTAACTTCTTTAATTTCAGAGATCATTTTAAAGATAGTTATCAGGAAAGTCCGATTCTTGCATTGATGCACAACCCGGAGGTTACTGTTCGATCACGCGGGGTTATGGAAAAATGTACTTTCTGTGTTCAAAGAATCTCTGAAGCAAGAGCCGATGCAACACACGAAACTCGTAAGCTTAAAGGAAGTGATGTTACAACTGCCTGCCAGGATTCTTGCGGATCAAACGCAATACATTTTGGCGATATAAATGATAACAAATCAGAATTTTATAAATATAGAAATCACGAGCTTGGCTATTATGTTCTTGAAGAACTAAACATTAAACCAAATGTAACTTATATAGCTAAACTTAGAAACATCCACTCGGAGGAAGCATAGTGAATATCGATTACTCCCAGGAAGCTCCCACTGTAGCCGGAAGGTTAACACTTGCTCAAATTGAAGAGTTGGTGGCTAGACCAATGGACACGAAGCCGAATAAAAAATATTTTATAGCTTTATCCATTTCCGTTTCTCTACTGCTTACAGGTGCGATCTTTTTAGCGTTCAGTCTTTATTATGGAACCGGCCTCTGGGGAAATAATCAACCTGTAGGTTGGGCTTTTCCTATTGTAAATTTTGTGTTTTGGGTTGGTATTGGGCATGCTGGAACACTCATTTCGGCTATTCTCTTTTTATTAAGACAAAAGTGGCGTACCGGCATTGCAAGATTTGCTGAAGCAATGACAATTTTTGCTGTGATGTGTGCGGGAATATTTCCGGTTATCCATACCGGCCGCCCTTGGTTAGCTGGATATTTATTACCTTATCCAAACCAGCACGCTCTCTGGGTTAATTTCACTTCGCCCTTAGTGTGGGATGTTTTTGCTGTCTCAACTTATTTTACTGTATCGTTTGTTTTTTGGTACGTGGGTTTGATCCCTGATTTTGCAACGATGAGGGATAGAACAGCATCAAAAATCAAAAAGACCATTTACTCAATCTTTTCACTCGGATGGAGACACTCTAACAGACATTGGACTCATTACGAAAAATCTTACATTTTACTTGCAGGTTTTGCTACTCCTCTGGTACTTTCAGTTCACACTATAGTTAGTTTTGATTTTGCGGTTTCCATTTTACCTGGCTGGCATACAACAATCTTTCCGCCATACTTTGTAGCGGGTGCTATTTTTTCGGGATTTGCTATGGTTGTTACAGTTCTCGTATTTGTTAGAAAGATTTTTGATTTACAGCATATTATTACTTTAGATCATCTTGAAAAAATGAATAAAGTAATTTTAGCAACAGGAATGATGGTTGGTTATGCTTATGCTATGGAGTTTTTTATTGCCTGGTATAGCGGTGTGCAAGCCGAACAATTTGTATTCATTAACAGAGCAGTTGGTCCATATGCCTGGGCATATTGGATTATGGTTAGCTGCAATGTAATTTTTCCACAATTTTTCTGGTTTAAGAAAATTAGAAGATCAATTCCTGCAATGATGGTAATTGTGATTTTTGTTAATGTTGGAATGTGGTTTGAAAGATTTGTCATTACTATCACATCATTAAGCCGTGACTTTTTACCATCAAGCTGGGCATATTACACTCCAACTATTTTTGATTTGGGAATATTGCTCGGAAGTTTTGGATTATTTTTTACTCTAGTTATTCTCTTTACAAAATCATTACCGGTTGTTTCGATATCGGAAGTTAAAGCAGTTGCAGATGGTGCACAACCAACTCATCACGGAGGTTCTGATCATGAGTAATGATAAAAAATTATTTGGAGTTGCCGCAACTTTTAAAACTCCTGATGAGATTATTAACGCTGCAAAAAAAGTTACAAAATCAGGTTATACACAATTTGATATAAACACTCCGTATCCCGTACACGGAATGGATAGTGCAATGAAAATAAAACCATCAAAGTTGGGTTTTGTTACACTTATTATGGGATTATCAGGTGCGGTGATTGCTTTACTCCTTATGTATTGGACAATGTCGGTTGATTATCCACTCGTGATTGGCGGAAAACCATTTTTTGCATTGCCCGCATTTATTCCGGTTACATTTGAACTTACAGTTTTACTCGCAACAGTTTCAACTGTGGTTGCAATGATTGCACTATTCTTTAGACTCCCTGATAATAAACATCCTTTGCATGACACAGATTATATGAAAAGTGTTTCTGCTGATAAGTATGGGGTTGTGATAGAATCTAATGATGCAAAATTTGATGAAAAAGCTGTAACAGAATTTCTCCAGAGTTTAAATCCAATAAAGATTGAATTGATATATTATCCTCCGGAAGAAAACTATCCAATATTTCAACCAAAGTTTATAATGTTTCTAATTGGAACAGCTATTATTGTTTCTGGAGGAACTTATTTTTCATTAAACAAATTACTTAATATCACTCCATTCAACTGGATGATGGATCAGGACAAGCTTAATCCTCAAAAACCCAGTGAACTTTTTACTGATGGATTTGGAATGAGAACTCCTGTTGAAGGGACTGTTGCTCAGGGATTTATTCCTTATCCATATATGGGGCAGGCAAATCCAACTGAAGTTTTATCAAATCCATTTTTGCCATCAAAAGAAAATATTCAGCTTGGTAAAGATAAATATTTCACTTATTGCTCGCCGTGTCATGGTTATTTTGCTGATGGGGATAGCAGATTAAGAGGACAATTTCCAAATCCTCCAACATTGCACTCTAAAAGAGCAAGAGATTTTAGTGATGGTATGATTTACCACATCATAACCAACGGACAAAATGTGATGCCTTCTTATGCTTCTCAAATTACAAGAGATGAAAGATGGGCGATTGTAAATTATGTTAGAGTTCTACAGAGGGCTAAAAATGCAAGCGACTCTGATTTAATTGAGATGAAAAAGGAGACCGGTAACAATGTCACAAACTGATTTTAATTACCAGAAAAAAGATTTACCACCCGGTTTATCCAAGATAGGCATTATACTTTTTGTTGTTGGCACAATGTTATCATTACTTGCTTTTTTTGCCGATCAAGAGAGAGCAATTTTTAATTATCTTGTGACCTATTTAATGATTGTAAGTATTGGGCTTGGCTCTTTGTTTCTTATTGCACTAGAATATATTGCCGGTGCAGATTGGAGTACTCCGATTAGAAGAATTCCAGAATTCTTTGCTGCACTTTTACCTGTCCTACTTATTCTTGTAATTCCACTGTTAGTGTTTAATCATGATCTCTTTCATTGGGCACATGAAGAAGCTGTTGCTGATGATAAAATACTTAAAGGTAAAGCACCTTATCTTAACATTACTTTTTTTGTAATCAGAACTTTCGTGTTTATCGGATTATGGAGTTTGTTTTATTGGGTGATGACTAAAAATTCCCGAAAGCAGGATCAATCCAAAGATCAAAAACTTACAAAAAAGAATATTCGTCTTGCTGCAATATTTATTCCCGTGTTTGCATTAAGCTTAACTTTTACTGCAATTGATTTTATGATGAGTCTAGAACCACACTGGTTCTCAACAATTTTTGGAGTTTACTTTTTTGGAGGAACAGTAGTTGCTGCTTTAGCTGCAATTACTTTTGTTGTGGTAAAATTAAAAGAAAAAGGTTATTTCAGTCCGTGGATGAATGATGATCATCTATTCAGTTTAGGTGCTCTGCTTTTTGCTTTTATAAATTTCTGGGCATACATAGCGTTTTCTCAATTTATGTTAATTTGGTATGCAGATCTACCTGAAGAAACGTTTTGGTTTATTACTAGATGGAATGGCGGCTGGTTGTATTTCTCGCTAGGATTAGTAGTTATACATTTTCTCGTTCCTTACTTTGCATTACTCAGTCAGCCATCAAAAATGAACCCTAAAAGACTTAAGTTTATTTCAATATGGCTTTTATTTGCACACTTGTTTGATCTATTCTGGTTAATAATGCCCAATATGAAATCTATGAAACATGGTTATTATTTCAGCTGGATTGATTTAGTATTCCCGATTGCCGGTGCTGGAATTGTTATTTTAGTTTTTACTTTAAAGTCTAAAAAAGAAAATTTAATTCCGATAGGTGATCCAAAATTAAAAAGAGGAATTGATTTTCATCTCTAAAGAATGAGATAAAGGTTTAAAATATGAAAGACTACTTAAGCGGTATAAAAAATAAGATTGACGCTGCTACTCAAAATCCTGGTGCAGTTTTCGGGATGTTATATCCATACGTAATTATTGTGGGTATAGGGATTGGTGTTTATTATGTGAATAATCTTGAAAACATTTCAAGACAACAAGTTCCACCAGTTATAATCGATACAACAGTTGTTTCCGATCTTGTATTTAAAAATTCTGTAGTTGTTGCGCCAATAAAAATTATGGATGTAAAAAATTCTACTCCTGAACTATTAGCTGAAGGTGAAAAATTATATTTAACAAACTGTGCTTCTTGCCACGGTGAAAATGGAGCGGGTGGTGGACCTGCTTCTATGGGATTAAATCCTGCACCAAGAAATTTTACATCAAAAGATAATTGGAAAAACGGTACAAAGCTTTCAAATATTTATACAACTTTACAGGAAGGTTTGCCTCCAAGTTCGATGATTGCCTATGATTTTTTGTTACCTCAGCAGAAATTTGCACTGTCCCATTTTATAAGAACTAATTTTATCCCAAACCCGGATTCAGACTCGGATGCAGACCTACAGGCATTAGATGCAACTTATAATTTATCAGCTGGTTTACAATTACCTGCTCAGATTCCTGTTAAGGAAGCTAGTCTATTATTAATAAATGAAAATCAAACTTCTTTTGATAAAATCGAATCTACAATTAATGATTTAAATAATTATCAATCAGAAAATGGTTATAAAACTTTTAATAAGGTTGTTAAGAATCACAAAACTGCACTTTCTTTTCTAACTAATAATAAAAATTGGAAGCAAAGTGAACAAAGTTTTTTGAATATTGTTATTAACAATGTTAACCAAAATGGATTTAACGGCTCTGTATATAATCTTAAAAAAGAAGAATGGTCGTCGCTTTATAGTTTTATGTTAAAATTGATTTGATATCGGTAATTATGAAAATAGTTTTTGGATATATTTTTTTGATGTTCTTTTCTTCCTTTGTTTATGCGGATGCAAAACAAATAGAAGTGGGAATAGATGAACAACTTGGAAAGACTATTCCACTGCAGGAAAATTTTTTAGATGAAAATGGAAATACAGTTTTACTGAAAGATTTATTTACAAAACCAACAGTTCTTTCCTTTGTCTATTATAATTGTCCCGGTATATGCAGCCCGCTGCTTATGGAGTTGTCTGATATAATTAATAAAACTGATTTAGTTTTAGGAGTTGATTATAATATTGTAGTAATCAGTATGGATCAGTTAGAAAATCCTGAAGATGCAACTTTACGTAAGCAGACTTTCTTAAAAGTTATAGATAAAAATATTCCACCCGAAAGCTGGAAATTTTTGACTGGAGATAGTGCCACGATTAAAAAAGTTGCTGATGCTGCCGGATTTTATTTTAAAAGAAATGGGAATGATTTTTTACATTCCGGTGCTTTTATTTTTGTGGATAATAAAGGGAAAATCTGTAGATATCTATTCCCAAGTTTTTCAGAAAGAAGCGGATTTGGAATATTACCTTTTGATTTTAAGATGTCGATTATAGAAACATCAGAAGGTAAAGTGACCCCGACAATTGCAAAAGTTTTACAGTTCTGTTTCAGTTATGATCCTGAAGGACAGACTTATGTTCTTAACTTTACAAGAATATTTGGATTCGGAATCTTGATCTTAGTAGGAATATTTGTTGTGTATTTACGTGTTAAACCTAAAAAAGATTTTATTAAAGCGAGGTAATTTTATAAATGAGTGAAAAAATCGCGGCTTCTGCAAACGGAATAGAGCCAAGTTATTTGGATTACCAAGGAAAACATAAAGGTTTGCTTGGTTGGTTACTTTCAACTGATCATAAGCGAATAGGAATATTATACCTTATTGCTATCATTTCATTTTTTATGGTAGGCGTTACTTTCGGATTTTTAATGCGATTAGAATTAATTGCACCAGGCAAAACGATAATGGATGCACAAACATATAATTCGTTTTTTACTCTGCACGGTGTAATAATGATTTTTTTGTTTGTTATTCCTGGTATTCCTGCGGTATTTGGAAACTTTTTTCTACCAATTCTAATCGGAGCTAAAGACGTATCCTTTCCGAGACTAAATTTATTATCCTGGTACTTATATATCATAGGTGGATTGCTAGCTGTAATCTCTATTCTCTTACCAGGTGGTCCAATCGATACTGGATGGACATTCTACATTCCGTATAGTGTTAGAACTGGTACAAACGTTAGTCTAGCCCTGTTTGCAGCATTTGTTTTAGGGTTCTCATCAATCCTAACTGGATTGAACTTTGTAACGACCGTTCACCGATTAAAGGCACCAGGTATGACCTGGTTCAAGATGCCGTTATCAGTGTGGTCTTTTTATGCAACTGCATGGGTTCAAGTATTAGCAACACCAATTATTGGAATTACATTACTTCTTGTAATAATTGAAAGAGCTTTTGGTGTAGGTCTTTTTGATCCCGCTCTTGGCGGTGACCCGGTATTATTTCAGCATTTATTTTGGATCTATTCACATCCCGCTGTTTATATAATGATTCTTCCTGCAATGGGGGTTGTTTCTGAAATAATTCCTGTTTTTGCAAGAAGAACTATATTTGGCTACAATTTTATTGCAATGTCAAGTATTGCAATAGCGCTATTTGGTTCGCTTGTGTGGGCGCACCATATGTTTACTGCAGGAATGAGCAATACCGGACAATTTATTTTTTCATTATTAACAATGATAGTTGCTATACCTAGTGCTATTAAAGTTTTTAACTGGACCGCGACTTTATATAAAGGATCAATTGAGCTTGCTACTCCTCTGCTTTTTGTTCTAGCTTTTATTTTCCAATTCTCAATTGGTGGATTAACTGGAGTGATGCAAGGGGTTCTTTCTATTGATATAATGATTCACGATACTTCTTTTATTGTTGCTCACTTTCATTACGTAATGTTTGGTGGAACAGGATTTGGATTATTTGCTGCTCTCCATTACTGGTTTCCAAAAATGTTTGGAAGAATGTATAATGAAAAAATTGGTAAAACATCTTTCTGGATGTTATTTGTTGGATTTAATACATTGTACTTTCCAATGTTTATAATGGGATGGCTTGGAATGCCGAGAAGATATTACGATTATCTTCCGGAATTTCATATCTATCATTTAATATCTACCATTGGTTCCTGGATTCTTGTTTCTGGTATTCTCTTAATGATTGGTAATCTTGTTAAAGCATGGTTAAATGGAACGAAGACAACGGAAAAGAATATTTGGGGTGGAGAAACTTTAGAATGGCAGATTGAAACACCGCCAATACACGAAAATTTTATAGATATTCCGGTGATTAAAGAAGCACCATATCAATACAAGCAAAACGAAGTTGACACTCTAAAAACTCAGGAGGTTAAGTGAGTTCTCAAGAACATGTAGTCGCACACGTTCATCGTGATGATATTGGCGCCAGAATGGGTATGTGGCTTTTTCTTTTTACAGAATTAGTTTTGTTTGGAGGTATGTTTATACTTTATTCAATTTATCGATATCAATATCCTGAAGCATTCCATCTTGCCGCAAAGGAATTAAACACAATTGTTGGTACTTTTAATACAGCTATCCTGCTAACTAGTTCTTTAACAATGGCGCTTTCAATTACCGCCATACAAAGAAAACAAAAATCACTTTCTTTGTTCTTTCAATTCATCACAATTGTTCTTGCGCTCGGTTTT
This sequence comes from uncultured Ignavibacteriales bacterium, assembly GCA_963706055.1. Lineage (GTDB taxonomy): Bacteria > Bacteroidota > Ignavibacteria > Ignavibacteriales > Ignavibacteriaceae > IGN3. The sequence continues at coordinate 130,544 of CAVPND010000045.1, forward strand.
ATGGTAAATAAATATTTTGAATGGTCCGCAAAATTTCATCACGGTATCTATCCGGGTTCAGATATATTGTTATCTAAACCATCTGGCGAAATTGTATTCTTTGGATTGTATTATGTTATGACGGGCTTACATGGATTACACGTAATTATTGGTGTAGTTTTAATAGCTTTTATGATGCGTTTTACCTCAAAAGGAATTATTAATAATGATAGTTACGTAAAACTAGAATCTGCCGGACTATATTGGCACTTGGTTGATATTATCTGGATTTTCTTATTCCCACTATTCTATCTGATAACTTAAGGATTTTTAAATGGAACATAATCAAGAAGCACACACAGAACACAGCCACGGTTACGGGGTTTATATCCTGGTTTGGCTTGCTCTAATGGCTCTTACAGGCGTTACCGTTGCAGTAGCTGGAATTAACTTTGGTGGTTTGACGATTGCAACTGCACTTATTATAGCGTCGATTAAAACATACTTAGTGCTCACAATTTTTATGCACCTAAGAAGTGAGACCAAAACATTTAAGGTGTTTGTTGGCGTTGCACTCTTGTTTCTTATAATTTCATTTATTTTATTATTCTCCGATTATTCTTTTATCGTAAGGAATTAAATATGTTTAACGGTGCATCCAATTTTTCGCATGATGTTGATGCTGTTTTTCTTTTTACACTGATTGTATCAATCTTTTTTTTGGTTTTAATAACCGGGTTGATGATATTTTTTGTATTTAAATACAGTCGGAAAAGAAATCCAAAAGCAACGAATGTACACGGCAATGTTGGATTGGAAATTGCGTGGACAGTAATTCCTACTATTCTAGTTTTAATAATGTTTTGGTACGGATGGGTAGGTTATTCAGATATGAGTGAAGCACCTGATGATGCTCTTACAGTTGAAGTAACAGCACAAATGTGGAAATGGGGTTTCAAATATGAAAATGGAAAAACATTTGATTCATTATATGTTCCCTTAAATACAGCAATTAAACTTAATCTGACTTCAATCGATGTTAATCACGCTTTTTACATACCAAAGTTTAGAATAAAAAAAGATGTCTATCCAAATCAAACAAGAACCGTTTGGTTTAAAGCAGAAGAATTAGGCTATTTTGATATTGCTTGTGCTGAGTATTGTGGTTTAAACCACTCTTATATGTACAATAAAGTTAAAGTTGTTCCCGAAGAAGATTTTAATAAATGGTTAAATACTAGCTCTGATTCAATCACCGTAACTGATTCAACAATTCAAGTGGCAGGGGAATAATAGTTTGAAAAATCATTTTCAAATATTTGCAGAAATTACAAAACTTAGAATTACAATATTTGTAACGATAACTACAATTTTTGGTTTTATAGCGGCAACAAATTCTATTAATATTGATTTCATATTACCAACTCTTGGCATTCTTTTATTAGCCTGTGGATCAGCAGCATTAAATCATTTTCAGGAAAGAAAAACTGATGCGATGATGGATAGAACACGAAATCGTCCTATTCCATCAGGCAAAATATCTGCATCATCAGTGCTTAAAATATCGTTGTTTCTAATTATATCAGGCTCCCTATTATTATTTATAGGAAGCGGACTTTTGGCATTGTCCTTTGGTTTACTGAATCTTATTTGGTACAATGGTGTTTACACACCCCTAAAAAAGATTTCACCACTTGCAATAATTCCGGGTTCACTCGTTGGCGCAATTCCTCCGATCGTAGGCTGGCTGGCTGGTGGCGGTTATTTATTTGATCCTCAGATTGTTTTAATTTCGTTTTTCTTTTTCATCTGGCAGATACCACATTTTTGGCTACTTCTTATGGTACTGGATAAAGATTATCAAAAAGCTGGATTTCCTACTTTAACTCAATTATTTAGTCAGCAGCAGTTAGGCAGAATTACTTTTATTTGGATTATAGCAACTGGTGTAACAGGATTGTTAATCCCTTTATTTCAAATCTCGCAAAATGGATTTATTAATTATAGCCTTTTCTTCGCTGCCCTATGGTTAGCCTTTAAGTCAATAAATTTATTACAACAAACTCAAGAAGTTTCCACTTTTAGGTTTGCTTTTAGGAGTATAAACTACTTTGCACTGTTTGTTGTAATTATTGTATCAATTGATAAACTTTTTGTTTCATAAATCATAACGAAGTGAACTTATATGGAATTTTTAGATAATTTAGTTTTACCTCAATCTGCTGAACATATTGTGCTGCTACACTATATGCTTATCCTTGTTCTAGCACTTTTTGTCCCGTTCATAAGTATAGTTTTCGGCGGAACCTTTGCTTCAATTCATTACGGCAAAAAATTTAGAAAAACAAAAACTCTTTATTATAAAAAATTTTCAAAAGATGTAATAGAATATGTAACAGTAAATAATGGTGTTGGAGTTATTTTTGGAATTATCCCTCTTATTGCTGCAATTCTATTGTTTGCACAACTTATGCATACATCCGGAATTCAAACGGTTAGTTTTCTTGCTTTGTCATTAGTATTTATAATTGTAGCATTAACTATGATTTATACTTATCGCCATTCAATGGTTTTAAGCTATATTTTTGATTCTGTAAATTCAGATAATATTAATGATAAAGATTTAGAAGCAGACTATCAAAAAATCAAATCAGCCTCATCCTACCTAAGTCTAAATTATGGCAAAGCTGGCCTTATATTTTTGTTTATTGGAATATGGTTTTATGTTGCTGCTATAACTTCTGCAACAACATTTACAACTTGGAATTTTCCGGGATTAATAACAGCATTGGCTGCACCCAAAGTTATTTTAAATCTGTTTATATTCATTGCATTTGCATTTACACTTACCAATGCAGTAATACTATTTATCCACCTCTACTGGAATGAATCAAAAAAGGATGAAGATCCTCTATACACAAAATTTGTAAAAGACACAGCTTCAAAGGCTGGATTAAGAGCATCTATTCCATTGCCAATTCTAATGTTGATTAACCTTTTTACTTTTTCAGATTCAGTTCTTTCTGGTTCGATATTTATATACAGTGTCATAACAGTATTATTAATATTTTTTGCATATCATCTCTTCTACATGATCCAGTTTAAAAATGATTATCGATTCGGGTCATTGATATTCTTTGTATTGATTTTTGCATCAATTGCATTTATTATTAAAGATCAAAAAGCTATGTCGAATGCCACAGAAAAGCATTCTTTAGTATTAAGCACTGAATATGATCGGTTGCTTGCTGAACTTAAAGGCGAAGGCACTGTTGCGGCTTTAAGTGGAAAAGAAATTTATGATGTTAGGTGTGCAAGTTGTCACAAATTCGATCAAAAACTAGTTGGACCTGCCCACGCTGACGTTTTGCCTAAATATGTTGGTAAAGAGGCACAACTTGTTGCATTTATAAGAAATCCGATAAAAATTGATCCAGCATATCCACCGATGCCAAATCCTGGTTTGAAACCACAGGAAGCAGACGCTGTTGCAAAATATTTGTTGGATGAGTTTGCCAAGAGAAAATAAGAATTTTATTTAGACAAATATCAATCTTATTTCTTAACTTAAGTTTATGCTTAAGTTAAATGCGAATATGTTTTAAAAAGTACTTAAATAATTTGTTTCATTAAAATACGAGGAAATGATGCTAAGAAGAAAATCTACTATTATCTTGGCAGTTACTCTGCTCTTAACCACAATCTCATTTTCCCAATCTTATCAAGGACCTTCAACCGGAAGTGTTGATACTGGTGCGGTAGTTAATATGAGTACGTTTGCTGATTTCCCAATCGGCAATGACACAGATCCTATAATTCGCGGAGAATTTAATTTAGAAGGTTTGAGTAATGAACCTTTGATGATTGAATCTGATGGTAATCAGATTTTACCTGTCCAATACACAGAAGATTTAAATGTCGGCGATAGTCCAACAGGTATTGGTGATAATACAATGTTATTAGAAAAATTTGGAGTTGCGCTTGATAATAGTGTTATCCCTCCTGATCCCACAATAGCAGTAGGACCAAATCATGTTATGGTACTAACAAATAATGGGGTCGGTATAAGAATTTATGATAAAAAAGGAGTATTACTCAAATCTATAAGTTCTTCTTCATGGTGGTCTGCGGTTTGGCCATCACAAAGCGGAGACCCTCAAATATTTTATGATCATTTTTCCAGCAGATGGGTTATGCTATTTATGCAGGTTGATGATGTTGCTTTAACAGGTGGAAATCTAATAGCTTATTCAGATGATGATGATCCTTTCGGAACCTGGTATATGTACAGATTAGATACAAAGTTACATGGTACTGTAGCGTCTAATACTTGGGGTGATTATCCTCAGATGGGGTTTGACGAACAGGCAATATACGTAATGACCAGATGTTTTAGTTTTGGTGGCGGATTTAATTATACAAAAATAAGAATAATTTCTAAAGCTGAATTTTATTCCAGTAATGCAGGCCCTCTGACATATAAAGATATCTGGGATATAACAATTCCTAATTCATCTACTAGACCAGATGTAATACACCCTTCTTTTCAATATACACCTTCTGGTGAGCATTATTTACTTTTCGCTAACAGATCTGGTGGTAATACTTACAGTTTTTATAAGATAACAAATCCAATAACATCACCAGTATTAACTGGTGTTAATATATCTGTACCTTTCTACGGAAATACTCCTAATGCAAATCAATTAGGTGGCGGTACTCCTTTAATTGAAGCCAACGGAAGTCATATGAAGACTGCTCCAGTTTTTAGGGATGGCTATTTATATGCTACTCACTCAATTAGAAATAGTGTATATCCTAATTATTCAAGTATTAAGTATGTTAAAATTGATGTTGCATCAAACACCGTTGTTGAAAGTGGCGAATTAGGAGCTGATAGATATTTTTATCTTTACCCGGCCATTGCTGTTGATAAAGATGGCAATGTTGCAATAACCTGTTCACGTTCAAGTGATTTTGAATACATTGGCTCTTATTTCACAACCAGAAGAGCAAATGATCCTCCTGGGCTTGGTAGCTCAACTACACTTCAAGAAGGCCTGGGTAATTATATCATTACATTCGGTGGTACTCGAAATCGTTGGGGTGATTATCTTGGAGCATTTTTGGATCCTTCAGATGAATATAGCTTCTGGATGGTTTCAGAATTTGCATCTGGTACTAATGCATATTCATGCGTTGTCGGACAAGTTAGGTTGCAACCATTTTCAGGTATTTATGTTTTTCCTGAAACTCAAAATTATGATTTCGGTGAAGTTGAAGTTGGTGAAAGTAGTGATACTATAAGTACTTTTATTGCCAATTATGGAACTGATGATTTAATTATTTCTGATATTCCCGCATCAGTAGGTGACTTTACAAGAGTGTCATCACATACTTTCCCAATAACTCTACAAACTTATGATACTCTGATTGTTAAAATTGTATTTAATCCCACAAGTATTGGTATCCAAAATATTGAATATCCTTTTACGAACAATTCTACAACATTTACTGGAATAGATATTAATGGTAGAGGATATGAGATGGTACCCGCCGATGGTCTTAAATTATATGCTATTTCAGGCTTGCAAAATAGTGGTCAATCACTTACTATTAATAAAACTACTGGTGCTGGAACAAATATTGGCCCATCCAATTACACAGATCTAATAGGAATTGCCATTCATCCGGTAACAAAGCAAATTTATTCTATCAGATCATCAGCCGCGGGATCTACTCTTCTGCGTTTGAATGCGAATAGTGGTGATGCATATCCACTGTATTCTTATCCATTACCGAGTCTATATTCGATTGCTTTTGATAGCAGCGGAACTTTATATGGTGTTTTAACGGCCGGACAGGTATACACATTAGATCTTGAAGATGGATCTTACAATCAGATTACAACAATACCTTGCCAACGTATTTCGATTAGATTTAATCCACAAACAAATGATTTGTGGGGAACAGTAAAGAACTTTCTAGGGAATCCAAAAGATCAAATTGTAAAAATTAATCTTAGCACTGGAGATACTACTAGAATCGGTAGAACTGGATATGGCGTGAACACACTCGATTTAGTATTTGATGAGTCTAATCAACTTTATGGAATTAAAGGGTCGGGAACGCTTGTAAGTGATCTATTCAGGATAAATCAAACAACTGGTTCCGGTATTTTGGTCGGTTCAATTGGACTAAAAGACCTCACAGGTGTGGATTATAGCGGTGGAATAACTTCTATTCAAGACGATGATCAAATTATCCCAAGTGTTTATTCTCTGGAACAAAACTACCCTAATCCATTTAACCCAAGTACTCAGATTAAATTTACTCTTCCTGTAAATTCGAACGTAAGTTTAATAATTTATAATCTTCTTGGTGAAACAGTGAGTGAGATTGTAAATTCTAACATGAATTCTGGTGTCCATACTGTGCAATGGAATTCATCCGATCTTTATGGAAATAAAGCTAGCAGCGGAATTTATTTCTATAAACTAAAAGCAAATGGTATTGATGGCAGTGAGTTTAAACAAGTAAGAAAAATGATTTTATTGAAATAATATAATCTCTAAATTAAAAAAGCTGGACTTGAAAAACGGGTCCAGCTTTTTTTATAACCAATTCGTAGTACGAAATATTTATTACTTGCTGCTTAATTTTTTTATAAGGTTATTTATTCTGTTGTTTGAACTATCGATTTGAAAAGCCAACCTATAATATCTTAAAGCAAGTCCGTTGTTATTGTCCTTTAAATAAGAATCTCCTATTGCTACTAATACTTTAAAGGACTTTGTATAAATTTTTAATATCTCTTTTAAGTATGTAACTGCATCTGGTATCTTGTTTAAGTAGATCAAATCTTTCGAAAAAAATATTGCCTCATCCTCATTTAATGTATATAAATCTTTTTCCAGATTATATATCTTATTTAATCTATAAATGGTGCTATCAATTCCAGCGGTTAAATATGTTTTCATTAATTCTTCAGAAAGCGTTTTGGTCGGTTTTATTTGTACTCCTGAAGTAAGCATTTCTAATATATCTTTTGCCGGCGCCCCAAGATTTCTATCTCTTATATTAATTAAGTGTACACTAGCATTCTTCAATTTTAAATCTATCAATAACATAGAACTAAAACCGGTACCAGCACCATTGTGTGAAATGTACCTTAGTGTATCATTTTCGAATGTTAAAGAAAAACCTAACCCGTAATCTAATTCTCTGCCGCTTTTCAGTCTTGATTTCCTTATCATCATATCAAAAGTTGATTGTTTAATCAATTTATTTTCCATAATAGCTTTTGCAAATTGAAGTAAATCTTTTGTTGTAGAAAGCAAACCGCCTCCGGCTACTTTAACACTTAAATCTGCTAATGGAGCATTAACAATCTTACTCTCAGCATTTTTTTCATACCCTCTTACACGATTCAATATTATTTCGCTCTGCTTGTCCGTCAGCGTAAAATTCATTCCTGCTTGTACTAGAACATTATTCTTCAAATATTTTTCAAATGTTGTTTTGGTTACGCTTTCTACTATGGCTGCCAATAATGAATAGCCCAAAGTTGTGTATTCATATTGTGTCCCGGGTTCAAAATTTAGTGAATCATAAGCAAATAACTTTAAAGCTTCATCAGTTGTTGCATAATACTTTTTACTGTCGAATTCGCCTTCTTTGTAATTTCTTATTCCAGAAGTGTGATTTAATAATTGCCTAATTGTAAATTGATATTTTTTTACCGGAAATGATGGTATATAAGTCCTGGCATCAGTATCGAGACTAATAAGCCCACGCTCCCACAATTGTAATATCGCTACTGCTGTAATAGGTTTACTTATTGATGCAATACGGTAAATTGAATTTTGATTAACAGGCACATTATTTTCAATATCAGCTTTTCCTAAACCATTTAGCCAAATTATTTTGCCTTGTTCCAATAGTCCGGCGGAAATTGATGGTACATTTTTCACCAAAAGATATTGATTTAAATATTCATCAAATAACTTAATTTTGTTTTCTTGGGAGAATAAAAAACTATTATTCAGAGTAAAAAGTAAAATTATTAGAATGGCTTTAGTGATCAGGTTTTTCATCAATTTAGATTATAAATCGTATATTTTTAAAATATTTAGTTAAAAAAAAAGGCTGAAAAAATCAGCCCTTTAAATTATTTAATTGGGATACGCTTTTCGATTATATTATCAACGAGCTTATATTCTTTTGCTTCTTCGGCAGTTAAGAAATAATCCCGGTCGCAGTCTTTAGTAATTTGCTCAACTGATTTTCCTGTGTGATGAGCTAAAATTCTGTATAAAGAGTCACGTGTTTTAATCAATTCTTTTGCATGAATTTCAACATCAGTAACCTGTCCGCCAATTCCTTGAGTCCAAGGTTGGTGAATCATAATTTTTGAATTTGGCAGTGAAGATCTTTTACCGGCAGCACCTCCAGCTAATAAAACAGCACCCATACTTGCAGCCATTCCTACACAAATGGTTGCAACATCAGGTTTAATAAATTTCATCGTGTCATAAATTGCCAAACCAGCTGTAACGCTTCCACCGGGAGAATTGATATACATATTTATATCTTTTTCGGAATCTTCCGCTTCCAAAAATATTAATTGTGCTATTGTCAAACTTGCAACGTGATCATCAACACCAGTACCTAAAAAGATAATACGTTCTCTAAGTAATCGGGAGTAAATATCCATCCCTCTTTCACCGCGACCGGTTTGTTCAATAACATAGGGGACTAACTGATTATAAACTTCAAAATTCTTACTCATTTATTGCCTCTTGCTTTGCTTTTAATTTATCAGGATGAACTTTGCTAATTGTATTGTTCGATTTTAAAAAATCAAATAATTTCTGATCAAGAATTCTTTCTGTCTGATTAGAAGTCTTGTAGTAATTAATAATTTTATCAACAGGTATACCTATCTTTTCAGCTTCTTTTTCAGCTAACTCTTTTATTTCTGTATCAGTAACTTCAATTTTTTCATTCTTTTGAATTTCAGATCTAATTAAATACCATTTAACTTCATTTTCAGCAGATTTAATTAATCTCTTTCTGGTTTCATCCTTGTTAAAATGGTATTTAGATTTTTTTGCTTGCTCTTCTTCGCTCTTTACATATTCTTCCAAAATGTTATTTACAAGACTTTTCGGAGGATCAAAATCATTTGTCTTAACAATTTCTCCGATAAGTTTACCTCTCACCATTTCTTCAGTTCGCTGATCGTAATAGTTTTGGATATCTTTTTTAATTTCTTCTCTCAGCTCAGTTTCAGTTGATACTTTATCTTTGGTGGCTTTTTTTATTAGTTCTTCGTTTAACTCTGGAAGAACTATTTTTTTTATACCTAATACATTTACCTGGTATGTAAATTCTTCCTTGTGTATTTCTTCAGTCCCATCTTCTAACTTATGTTTGTGTTCATCTTTATAGGAAAATCTAAAATTATCACCAACTTTTTTGTTTTTAGAACTATCAACAATTTCTTTTGCAACACCATCAGCAGTCAAATCTATTTGCATTTTTTCTGGTTTCGATTCAGGAATAGCTTCACCATTTTTTTCAGCAAGAATAACCTCAGCATCAATGATAAAATTATTGTCTAAAATCTTATCTGCGTCTTCTAAACTCTTATTTGATTTACGGATGTAATCAATTTCTTTTTCTACTTCAACATCACTAACGATAAATTCAGGAATTTCAAGCGATATACCTTTGTAATCTTTTACATTCAGAATTGGTATAGTTTCGTACTTTACCTTAAATGTTAATTCTTTTTCTGGTTCAAATTTTAGATCAGTCATTGTCGGCTGACCAATTGGTTTGAATTGGTTTTCTTCAGCAACCTTCCAAAAGAAAGAGTTTGCAATTTTTTCTGATGCTTCATACTCAAGTGCATCGCCATACATTTTTTTCAACATAGAAACAGGAACTTTACCTTTTCTAAACCCGGGTACTTGAATTTTACTTGATTGCTTCTTTACTTCTTTTTCCAGCTCGTTTTTAATTTCTTCAAATTGAAGTTTTATTTCAACTTCTTTTTCCGATGAATTCAATTCGATAACATTATATTCCATTTTAACCGTAACCTCAAATATTTTAATAGGGATGATATGAAAGTGCGAGAACGGGGACTCGAACCCCGACACCTCTCGGTACTAGATCCTAAGTCTAGCGCGTCTACCAATTCCGCCATTCTCGCAATAAAAAAGTTCACAATATTTTTAATTTGAATCAATAAAATCATCATAAAGTTATATTCTAAAATGATTTAAGAATCAAAAAATCGCTTGCAAATATAATCGTATAGCGTTTGTTATACAAATTAGCACTTTGTTGATATTCACCGTTTATCTGAAATCAAAAATTTAAGGCAGATAAGGTGATAATTTCTTATTTTTGATTTAGTAATCAAATTATTTGAATAAAACAGCGAAAAGAGGTCCCCAGATGGGGTTCAATTACATACAATTTACTAGTGCAGGTTCAGAAAAAAAATATAATGAAGATGCAATTGACTTAGTGGAGTTTAATGGTGGATTATTGGCTGTTTTGTGTGACGGCATCGGAGGAGATAACGGAGGTGAATTAGCAGCGAGAATAGCATTAAAAGCCGCAGTACATTTTTTCCTAGACTCCCAAAATAACAATTATCTGGAAAGGGTTAAACTTGCGATTGAGGAATCAAATAGTTTTGTAATCGATCATTCTTCCTCTAATCTTCCCCTAAAAAACATGGCTACAACATTAGAATTAATATTCATTAAAGATCATCTTTGTTTTTGGGGACATATCGGAGATTCTAGAATTTATCATTTAAAATCTAAAAGATTATCACAGATTACAAAAGATCATTCTCTCGTACAAAAGCTGCTGGATGAAGGATTTATTACACACAAACAGGCTGCAAATCATCCACAAAAAAATGTAATTACGAAAGCACTGGGTGAAAGCGAAACTATTTTTCCTGATATCAGCAAAATTAAACTAAATGAATCTGAGGAAAATAGATTTTTTCTTTGCTCTGATGGAATCTCAAATTTAATTACTAATGCCGAACTTGAGGAAATTTTAGTTATCAGGAATCTTGAAGAGATAAAAGAAAAATTAATTAAACTAGTAAAGATTCGCGGTGCAGTTGATGATTACTCGTTTATTTTTATTGAAATTGTAAAATGATCGGGAGAAGGATACAAAATTATAAGGTAATTTCCCTTTTAGGGCAGGGGGGAATGGGTACAGTCTACAAAGTGTTCGATGTTAAGTTAGAAAGATATGCTGCAATTAAAATAGTTAATCTAAACACTTCATATAATTCTACGTTTATTGAAAGATTTAAAAGGGAAGCTAGAAATCAGGCTAAGTTAACACATCCTAATATTGTCTCAGTATATGGCTTTGTTGAAGAGCAGGACATACTGGGCATTGCTATGGAATTCATTGAAGGAGATACGCTTGAATCTCTTATCCTAAATAGAGGTAGAATTGATTTTACCTACGCGATGGAATTAATCGTCCAGATCTTAAACGGAATCGATTATGCACATCAGCAAGGTTTTATTCATAGAGATTTAAAACCATCTAATATTATTCTTGATTTGAATGGAAATCCAAAGATCATGGATTTTGGTATTTCAAAATCAATAGATGAATTAAAATCAATTACTCAGCATAATTCTAAGCCAGGTACTTTACTATACATGAGTCCTGAACAACTTGGCGGAAATTTAATTACAGTAAAAAGTGATTTGTACGCACTAGGTATTACGTTATATGAAATGCTTTTGGGTGATCATCCATATAATGCGCAAACAATTTATGAGATAATTGACTCACATGTAAATAAGATTCCCTTAAAAATTTCTTCTCAGATTCAATCGATTCCAATTCAAATTGATGAAATAATTTTAAGATCAATGAATAAATCAATTGAAAATAATTTTACATCTGCAAGTGAGTTCAAAAATGCCATTTTAGAATTGTCTAAAAATTTTTCATCTCTTAATGTAAATGAAACAACAAATTCAATTATAGAAAAATCTGAAATTCTTGAACCCAAACCAAAAAATTCAAAAGGATTTCAGACTGTTAGCAACTTATTACTCTTTATTATTTTTATTGGATTGATGGTAATAGTATTTAATGTTGTTAAATCGGTTATTATAGAAGAAAATGATAAAACAGCTTCCGAATTGTTAAACTATTCTCAGGATTATTCTGATAATCCAAATTATGTTGAAGAAAGCACCTGGGAATTGATTAAGACAGGAACTACAAATAACCTGAATAGCATTTCTTTTCTTGATGATTATAGAGGGTATATTGCCGGAGATTCTGGATTAATATTAAAATCTCTAGATGGTGGTACCAGCTGGAAAAAAATTAAATCCAATTATTCTAATAATTTTTTCTCAATGAGCTTTACAGATAATAAACTATTTGTAGTCGGTTCATCTGGTTTTATTGGGACTATTAATAATAATTCCGATCAAGTTATTAAGATTGCTTCCAGTAGCTTCGAGACTATTTTTAAAATTTATTTTGTTGATCATAATAATGGATTTATTGTCGGTAGTAATGGTACAATCCAAAGAACTTACGATGCTGGATTGACTTGGAATTCTATAGAAAGTAATGTAAAAGAAAATTTATTTAGTATCGACTTTTCTGATGCGAAAAATGGAATTGCTGTTGGATGGAACGGTACTATTCTTAAAACTTCTGACACTGGTTTAACTTGGAAAAAACAATCCCAAACGATTAAAACTTATTTTAAAGATGTTTTATTTGTAAATGAATTTTTAGGATTTATAGTTGGGGGAGAAGGAATAGTATTACGTACAGAAAATGGTGGCGAAGATTGGGATAAAATTGATATTGAAACAAATTCTGGTTTATATAAGATTTATTTTGAAAATAGCGGGGAAGGTATAATTCTTTCAAACAGAGGAGAGATATTCTTTTCAAGCGATGCCGGAAAATCCTGGAAAAAAAAATCTGTTGGACAGCAATTAAATTTAAATGACATTAAACAGCTAAATTCAGGTAATTTTTTAATAGCCTGTAACAATGGAAATATTTATAAAAGCAAAATCAGTAATTCCAAATAAAAAAATTTTCTATTGTATCTTCCGCACAACTATAAAAACGATTAATTAAAAATGTATTTCAAACAGTTCATCAAAGAGAATCTCAGTACTTTAATTTCGGCCATCATTTTAGTTATAATCAATATATTTCTAACCCAAATCCCCCTAACAAATATATTTGGATATGAATATGCAGCAATAAATGGATTACTGATTTCTATAATTACCGGCGTACACACACTGAATTTAATACAGAAACCAGTTTTTGCATTTGTTAATTTAATTAAAAGTTTATTCCTGCTTTTTCTAATACCATTCTTAATTATTTTTTTACATTCTTTACTTACAATGTTTTGTTCTTTTATTGATGGGTTGGTTTTTTATGTTTTAATTGTCGGTACTTCAATATTCTATGGAACTGCAGCAGCTTTCATATCCAATATTATTGTTAAAAAATATAGAAGAGTTTTATTTTTCATCATTATAATCTGTACTGCAATAGTTCCAATTTTAGAAATTTATTTCAATCCACAGGTTTACTTTTATTCTCCTTTAATCGGTTTTTTCCCCGGAAATATATATGATGAAGGGTTAAGCGCGGATTGGAAATTATTTTTTCATCAGTTTATTGTTACAATGTTTTCATTTTCAATAATTTTTATTAATCTTAAAAATGCTAGTTGGATTATCAAATACAAAAAATATTTTATTTCCTCTATATTGATTTTAATTGTTTTGTTTCAGTTATTTTCTTCTACTTTTGCGTTTAGCACTACTTTTACAAAATTAAAATCTACGCTACCTAATCAGATTGAATCTGAAGATTTTATCTTGCACTATGATGATATTGACTCCACGCAAGCTCAATTGATTGCACTTAATCAGGAATACTACTTTTTAGAGTTAAAAGAAGATTTAAAAACTAAACCATCAAAAAAAATAAATGTTTATTTATTTAACAATCGTGAACAAAAAAAAGAAATATTCGGTGCCGGCAATGCTGATGTTGCTAAACCATGGCAGTATTCAATTTATATCAGTCAGGATTCCTGGCAAAACACATTGAAACATGAACTTGCTCATATTTTTGCTGCCGAATTTGGAAGCAGTATATTTAAGATTGCCGCCGGATTTAACCCTGCTCTTATAGAAGGGATGGCAGAATCTCAAGATAAATTATCCAATAATATTACTACTCATTATTTAACTAAGCTAGCCTACAATAATGGATATGTTGTAGATGTTAAATCCTTGTTTACAGGATTTAGCTTCTTCAAAGGAAATTCTTCATTAGCTTACACTTACAGTGGAGCCTTTGTTGAATTTCTGATTGAAAGATATGGTATTAAGAAAGTTAAAGAGTTTTATAGTAGTGGTGACTTTGAGAGTGCTTTTATGAGTAAGATTGAAAATGTGCAAGCAGAATTTTATCAAAGTCTTTCTTCCTCCGATTCTATGCTTACAAAATCAATGGCTGACTATTATTTTGGTAGATTATCTATAATTCAAAAGGTTTGTCCAAGATATATTGGTGATAGATTACAAAAAGGTTACATAAAACTTTCAGAAAATAAATTAGTTGAAGCTGAAAAAATATTTACTGAAATAAATGAGAAAACCTTAAACTATTCAGCCTTGATTGGATTATCAGAAATATATTATAAACAAAATAAAATTGATAACGCTATTAATTTGCTTCAGGAGAATGTCAAAAAATTCAGCAACACACCTTACTATTCTAATCTGTACTTTAGATTAGGTGATATGTATTCATTAAATGGAAATAATTCTCAAGCCGCAAATTATTTTGGTAAAATCATTAATGATAATCCAAATTATCAATTAAATTATCTTAGTGAAACAAGATTAAGTTTGATTCAAATAAAAAAATTAAATGAATATTTAAATGGAAGTGATTCATTGAAACTTAAAATACTGATTGATTTGAATGAGAAAAAATACAATTACAATTCAATTCCAATAATTACTAATCTATTTAGAAATCAAAAAGTTGACTATAGGCAAACATTAAAAATATTTAACAAAACATTTATAGTCGATAATATTAGAAATAGTTATGCTGCCTTTTGTCTTTCCGAATATATGCTTGAGAATTATGATTATATTAATGCAAGAAAATACAGCGCTTTGAGTCTAAGAGTTAACGAAGGCAATATATTTTACACTGCAATGTATCAGCAGTTTAAAAAAGCAAATTGGTTTTATAAAAATGCAAATCAGATTTCAGAAGGATTTGTTTACACATCCCATAATTAGTGTAAGTATCATTACTGTTAATATTAATGAATAAAGAATTAGAAATATTAATTAAAAAAAAAGTAACTGATTTGGAAATAGTTCGAGCAATTAGTAGAATTTCCAAAAGAGATAATATTACAGCTTATGCGGTTGGGGGATTTGTACGTGATATTTTTTTAAATCGTGAAAGAAGTGATCTTGATATTCTTGTAATTGGAAGCGGTACCGATTTTGCAAAAAAAGTTGCAGAAGAGCTGAGCATTACAAATGTAGCCTACTTTAAAAATTTTGGTACGGCTCATTTTGAATTCAAAGGAATGAATATTGAATTTGTTGGTGCAAGAAAAGAATCCTATGATCGTAATACCCGCAAACCTATGGTTGAAGACGGGACATTTGAGGATGACATTGCAAGACGCGATTTTACAATTAACACTCTTGCAATTTCTCTCACTGAAAAAGATAATGGAAAAATAATAGATACTTATGCCGGACTAGAAGATATACAAAACCAACTAGTCAAAACTCCGCTCGATCCTTTAAAGACTTTTGACGATGATCCACTTAGAATAATGCGTGCCTTTCGTTTTGCTTCGCAGCTTAACTTTAAAGTGGATGAGAACATTATGATTGCAGCCAATAAAATGCGGGAAAGATTAATAATTGTTTCGCAAGAAAGAATAACTGAAGAGTTTTTAAAAATTCTTGCTTCCCCAAAACCATCTGTTGGATTAAAATTGTTATTTGATTCTTCTGTACTTGACGTAATATTTCCTGAAATATTTATAATGGCAGGGGTAGATCAGCGAAAAGATTATCATCATAAAGATGTTTTTTTGCATACGCTGCAGGTTGTGGATAATATCTGCAGAGAGACTGAAAATGTTTGGTTAAGATTTGCAGCACTTGTTCATGATATTGCAAAACCACCGACAAAGAAATTTGTTGAAGGAACAGGCTGGACCTTTCATGGTCACGAAGATCTTGGTGCAAAGATGATGAAAAAAATATTTCATAGAATGAAATTACCGCTGCATAAACTTGAGTATATCCAAAAACTTATTCGTTTGCATTTAAGACCGATTGCATTAGCCAAAGAAGAAGTAACCGATTCAGCTATCCGGAGACTGGTTGTACAAGCAGGTGAGGATTTAGAGGATTTAATAATACTTTGCCGTGCTGATATTACAAGTAAAAATCCTGTTAAAGTTGAAAAGTATCTTGGTAATTACGAGCGAGTAATGCAAAAAGTTCGTGATGTAAAAGAGAGAGATAAACTTAGAGAGTTTCAGTCGCCTGTAAGAGGTGAAGAGATAATGCAAATCTGTAATCTAAAACCATCAAGAAAAGTTGGTGAAATTAAAACTGCTATAGAAGAAGCAATTCTTGATGGAAAAATTGGTAACAATTATGAAGAAGCTTATGGATATCTTTTGGCAATTAAAGACCAATATTTAGATAATTGATTTATTATTTAAAAACTATAATTCAGTCCAATAAAATATCTTCTTCCATCAATAAATGGTTTTTCCAACTGTATTCCTAATGAAATATTAATAGGGATTTCAGATTGAACTTCAAGAATCTTTTCAGTTAAGGTAAGATTCTGTTTTAAATAATTATAATTTGATGATATTGTTGCTGTTGTGTCTCGCTTAGTATCCGCTTTTTTCTCCTTTAGCAATGCATATACAACTATTCCTGCAACAACAGCCATACCAGCAACGTAAAGCAAAGTATTATCGTTAGATTCAATTGTTTGATTTGCATTACCAGAACCGCCGCCCGGAACATTATTAATTTTATTGAACTGCTGTGCGAATGAAAGATCACTTAAGCTAAGTGTAAATATATATCCTAATATTAAGCTAAATGAAAAAATATTTAATATTCGATTTTTCATCATTTCCTCTATTATAAAATTATCCTCCGGAATATTAATCATTTGGCTTTCATAGTCAACATATAATAATATAATTATCCAATCCTGAACTTAAGTTGGATTAAATTTGTTATATATTTTACATACCGTAAGTGTAATTATTTTACCATTCGTACTTAAAGTCCGTTTAGAAAGTCTTATTAAGCTATTTTTGAGTGGTCAAAATCAAAGATAGATTAAAAATATTGTTGTATTTTTACAGAAAGCATGAATATTAAATCCAACAGCCGGAGAAACAAATGAAATTATTCTTAGTATCTATTTTATTTTTTATATCTACTAATATTTTATTAGCCCAAAAAGAATTAACGCTGGATGAGGCTATAAAAATAGCTTTACAAAAAAACACTAGTCTGATTTCTCAGGAAAATGAACTATCCAGAGGTGAATCAGGCGTTAATGCTGCTTATGGTAACTTTTTACCTACTCTAAATGCATTTGGAAGCTGGGACTGGAATAGATCAGAAAATGCCGCTTATACAACAAACATTAATGGACTTAATTTTAATGTTCCTAAAAGTACAAGTGAATCGCGTACTTATGGAGTGGGAGCCAATTCTAACATTGTTTTATTTGATGGGCTGTCTAACTATGCAAATCTTTCCAGAAGTAAAAATACCCTTGAAGCACTTAAATTATCCATTGAAGGAAAAAAGCAGGAAGTAGTTTTTCAAACAATCAACCTTTACTACTCAGTTGTTGAAGCAGATCAACTTTTAAAAGTTAGAGAGGAAGACGTAAAACAGCAGCAAAAAAATCTTGAAACTATTGAAGAACGTAACAGGCTAGGTTCTTTGACCAAAGCTGATGTTTATCAACAACAGGTTCAAACAGGTAATGCTGAATTACAGGTTATACAGCAGAATAATATTCTTGAAAATGCTAAAAGCAATTTACTTTTTTATTTAGGATTGGATGTTTTAACAAATTATTCATTTGCTAATACACTTACTAACAAAGAATTAAAAATTTTAGATACTGATGTAAATACTGACTTCAATCAGCTAAATGAATTAGTAAGCACAGCATTATCAAATAGAAAAGATTATCTTGCCCAAAAATTAAATTTAGATTCATATTATGACAATGTAACAATTGCAAGAGCAGGACATTTGCCAAGATTATCAGGAAATCTTGGTTATGGTTCCTATGCAAATACTTTGGGTGATATTTTTGATTCGCATAATTATACAGCAGGATTAACGCTTAGTATTCCAATATTTTCTGGATTCGCAACTTATAATGCTATTCAAGGTGCAGAAGTTGACGCAATGAATTATGAATTGCAAGTAAGCGATGCCGAAAGACTTATCAAACAAAATCTGCAAAAAACTTTTCTCGATCTTGAAGCGGCAAAAAAAGGATTGCTGGTTACCGAAAAAAATGTAAAAGCGGCTGAAGAAAACTTAAAGATCGAACAAGAAAAATACAGTCTTGGTGCCGGGAAATTATTAGATGTTTTAATTGCCAACACTTCATATCAAAACGCAAAAACAAATTACATCAATTCTCAGTTTTATTATATAAGGTTGAGTGAAGAACTAAAGTATAATCTTGGTGTTTTAGAATATAACCAGTACGAATAAATTTTATTTATAGGAGAATATCCCAAATGGCTAACGGAAATAAGAAAAAATCAAAAAAGAAATTATTCATCTTTGGTGGAATAGGATTAGTGCTTGTTGCACTTTTAATTGTGGCTTTCATAGGTGGTAATAAGGAAGAAATAGTCTCGGTTCAAACTGAAAAAGTTGAAAAGCGAACTGTAACCCAGACTGTTGCAGCAACAGGAAAAATTAACCCTGAGTTTAAAGTCGCAATCAATCCTGAAGTAACAGGTGAAATTATTCAACTTCCGGTTAAAGAAGGTGATCGTGTTAAAAAAGGTGATTTACTTATAAGAATCAAAGGCGATCAATATGTTGCTCAAAAGGAACGAATGGAAGCTAATTTACAATCTGCAAAGGCAAGTTTAAAAATGCGTGAAGCAGAATTGACTAAAGTTGAGCTGGATTATAATCGGGTCAAGGAACTTCATGGAAAAGGATTAGCGAGTGATTCTGAATTAGAAACATCTAAATCTAATTACTTATCTATTAAAGCTTCTTATCAAGCAGCCGAAGCAAACGTTGATCAAAGTCAGGCTTCATTAAAAGAGATTTTGGATCAAATATCTAAAACTGCAATTCGATCTCCTATGGACGGAATTGTGACAAAATTGAATGTTGAACTTGGAGAACGAGTTTTTGGTGCAGGTTTTAGTATGGGTTCTGATATTATGACGATTTCTGATCTGAGAAACATTGAGGCTGTTGTTGAAGTAGATGAAAATGATGTTGTTTTAGTTTCTGTGGGTGATACAGCTACAATCAAGGTTGATGCTTTTAAAGATCAGGAATTTATTGGTATCGTTTCAGAGATAGGTAATAGTGCAAATACAAGCGGATTGGGTACACAGCAAGAAGTTGTGAATTTTGAAGTAAAAATAAAATTGGTTGATCCAAAAAACGAGCTAAGACCAGGAATGTCTTGCACTGCAGATATTGAAACGGAAACGGTAGGAAATATTTTGACAGTACCAATTCAAAGTGTAACTACAAGAACTGATATGCCGAAAACGGAAGAACCTTCAGGTGATGAAGATGAGATAATCAAAGTAAAGACAGATAAAAAAAATAATATTAAACCAAAAGAAGTTGTCTTTCTAATTAAAAATGGAAAAGCAAAAATGGTTGAGGTTGAAACCGGACTGAGTGATGATAACTATATTGCTGTGCTAAAAGGACTCGAAGGCGGCGAAGAAGTTGTCTCAGGCAGTTACAAAGCAATTTCTCGTGAGCTTAATGATGGATTACAAGTTAGAGTCGAAGAGAAGCGTTCTAATATTACAAAAAAATAAACGTGGTAAACAATAATGAATATAATTAACATAGATCATATCGCTAAAGTTTATCAGGTTGGTTCTGAAGAAGTACATGCCTTGCGTGATGTGTCATTGAAGATAAATAAAAATGAATACGTGGCAATTATGGGCCCATCGGGCTCAGGCAAATCAACTTTAATGAATATGCTTGGCTGTCTGGATACTCCGACATCAGGAATTTATGATTTTAAGGGGTTTAGTGTTAGCGAAATGACTGATAATGAGTTAGCAAGAATAAGAAATAAAGAAATTGGATTTGTTTTCCAGACTTTTAATCTTCTTGCAAGATCAGATGCAATTCATAATGTCGAACTTCCACTGATATACGCAGGAGTTTCAGGCTCGGAAAGAAAAGAAAGAGCTAAGCAAGCCTTGGTGGATGTAGGTCTCGGTGATCGTATGCATCATAAACCAAACGAACTTTCAGGTGGTCAGCGACAAAGAGTTGCCATTGCGAGGGCATTGGTATCAAACCCGGCAATTATTCTTGCTGATGAACCAACAGGAAATCTAGATTCTAAAACCGGCGAGGAGATAATGGGATTGTTTCATGAAATACATGAAAAAGGGAATACTATTATTCTCGTTACTCACGAAGAGTATATTGCTGAACACGCCTTAAGGATTGTTAGATTAAAAGATGGTTTGATTGAGAAAGATGAAAATGTTGAAAGAAGATTTGTTCCAAAAGTAAAAGTATCGATTTAATGTTAAATAAATATCTAGAGAGTTTAAAATGTCTCCAATAATATTTGAATTGAACGAAGGCCTTTCAATTGCCTGGCGAGCAATTAGAGCGAATAAAATTCGGGCAGCCTTAACAATGCTAGGTATTTTTATTGGAATAACAGCTGTGGTTCTTATGTCTACGGCTATAAAGGGTATAGATAACTCGTTTAAAAATGGTATCAGCGCTCTTGGTTCAGATGTTTTATATGTTGATAAATGGGCATGGTTTTCTAATGAAGAATGGTGGAAGATGCGAAATCGCAGGAACATTGAAATGGATGATTTTCATAAATTTAAAGAACTTGCAAAACTTCCAATTGCGGTTGCTCCTGTTACCAATAGCATGCAGACAATAAAGTTTGGTGAGAGAAAAGTTGAAAATGTTTTTTTAAATGGATCGAACGCCGATTATGTTAAAACAACTAATTTTTCTTTTGATCAAGGAAGATTCTATTCAGAAATTGAAGGCAATGCTTCCAGAAATGTTGCAGTTATCGGAAGTGAAATTAGTGAAAAGCTGTTTCCTAGAGGTGATGCTTTAGACAAAACTATTAAAATTGGAGGCACAAATTTTAAAATTGTTGGAGTATTAGCTGAGCAGGGAAGCGTCGTACTTGGTCCTTGGAATCCTGATAATCAGGTTTTCATTCCGATCGGAACAATATTTAAAAATTTTATTTCCAGACACTCTCAATCAGTTACGATAAATGTTCGAGCTCCAAATCCAAATATGGTTGAAGAAACAAAAGCAGAAGCAGAAGGTGTAATGCGAAAAATCCGAGGACTCGCTTATGATGAACCTAATGATTTTTCAATTAATCAGCAGGAAGGGCTTCAAGAACAATATGATTCATTTGTGGGGATTATACAAATTGCCGGACTTTTTATTACTGGATTATCCCTCTTTGTTGGAGCTATTGGAATTATGAATATTATGTTTGTTTCAGTTAAAGAAAGAACTAAGGAAATTGGTTTGCGAAAAGCAATCGGTGCTAAGCGTAGAACAATTTTAGCTCAGTTTCTTTTAGAATCATCTGTGATTTGTTTACTTGGCGGAATGATTGGTTTGATTGCTGCAATTCTGTTAAGTTTAATGCTAAATCAATTTTTTCCAACAGCAATTCAATATGATGTTGTAATTATAGCAATAGTAATTTCATTATTAACCGGAATTGTTTCTGGTTTAGCCCCGGCTTACACAGCAGCTAAAATGGATCCGGTTGATGCATTGAGGTATGAATAAATGAAAGTTAACCAGGTACTAGCAATTTCTTTGCAGTCATTAAAAAGTAACAGATTAAGAACTGCTCTAACTATACTCGGAGTAGTTGTTGGAATATTTTCTATCATAGTTATTATGACAATTCTTACAATGCTTCAGAACAGTATTAACGATGGTTTATCAAGTTTAGGAAAAAATACTTTTCAAATTCAGAAACATGATAATGTGTTTGGGGGTGGTCCAAGAAGAGATGATCGTAATAGAAAAGATTTAACAATTGAAGATGCTAAACGATTAAAAGAAATGTTAAAACAAGCTAAATACGTTGGTGTCGAGCAATGGCAGTTCGGTAGAGTTGCAAAATTTGGGAACAAAGAAACAAATCCCAATCTTTCCATTGCTGGTGTCAGCACTGATGCGATGAAAACAAATGACTGGAATGTTGAAGAGGGTAGGGATTTTCGTGAAGATGATATTAATTATTCGGCTGATGTATGTTTAATATTTCAGCCCGTTGTTGATAAACTGTTTCCTAATGTAAATCCCATCGGACAATCATTGAGGGTTGATGGTAAACCATTAAGAGTAGTTGGCATAATTGAAAAACAATCAGCACTATTTGGACAGAGCAGAGATAATTATATTTTAGTCCCAATCACAACCTGGCAATCAATGTATGGGAGATATGGAAGATCAGTTAACATTACAGTAATGTCTCAAGATGCTGATGATTATGAGGATGTTATAGAAGCAGCTACAGGTCATATGCGAAGTATTAGAAAAGTTGCTGCCGGTGATCCAAATGATTTTTTTATTTTCAGTAACGAATCTATGATTACCGAAATAAATAAAATTACAGATCCAATAAAAATTATAGCTCTGGCAATTTCACTAATCGCTTTAATTGCTGCAGGTGTTGGAATAATGAATATTATGTTAGTATCTGTAACGGAAAGAACAAGAGAAATTGGAATCCGTAAAGCTTTAGGTGCAAGAAAAACCTGGATATTATCACAATTTCTTTATGAAGCAATTATATTATGTATGCTTGGCGGATTGATAGGAATTGTAATCGGGGTAGGTATTGGTAATATAGCCGGTAGTCTAATAAATGCACAAGCGGCCGTTCCTTGGAACTGGGTTTTTTTAGGTCTGTTAATTTGTGTTTTAGTGGGTGTTGTTTTTGGAACATATCCAGCTTATAAGGCTGCAAATCTTGATCCAATCGAAGCATTGAGATACGAATAATATATTTTGTGCTTGATCAATGTACACAGAGGTAGAAAATCTCAAGTAATTAAGGATTAATTATTTCCTCGCTATCCGAATGATCCTTCGTGTGAATTATAAACTAATGTCAATTTGTAGACTAAATCTATTATCCACATTTCCATTAATTTGATTATCGCCAGAGCTAAGGGTATTTACATCAGGCTTATAGGTTTCTGAATATTTTGCTGATATGGATAATAAGTTTAGAGGTTTATATTTTACTATCAAATACCAACGAATTCCTTTTCCATACATTGCAAGGTTTGGCATTACGCCGAGTAAATCGTTTTCATATTCATACACAGCGGAATTAAAAGAATCTGATTGAAAGAAAATAATCCTTCCATGAAGATTAAGATTATTTGCTGGTATAATTCTAACATCCTGAAATATCAAAAATCCATTTTCTTTAATGCTTGCATCTTTAATAAAAAAGTGATTGTACTCAATTCTTGTTTTTAATCTTAAATCATTTGATAAATTATAGATGAACTCAGTTCGCGCAATTTGTTTTAATCTTCTTACAATTTGCTCATCAATATTAACTAGTTCAGTAACTTCTTTGTTTTCATATTTGTAACGTAATCTGAGTTCAAGCTTCGGGATGGGAACAGAAACAAAATCGAGGAGCAGTTCATTACCTTCGCTGGAAAGGGAATTTTCAGCCGTTCGATAAGGAAATTTGAAAATATCATAATACAGATTTAAAATGCCAAAAGGCATCTTCCATTTAAACCCTGAATAGATTCCAAGCTCATTATTAATTTTACCAGATCGCTCGCTGAATCCAAATCCTAAAAGATTATTATAATTGCGCGGATAATTTCTTATAGATGTTGCAAAAATAAAATTTCGATTTGCTGAAAACTGAATTCCATTTATTGATGCTACAGAGCGGCCATCAAAACTTGCTTCACCATAGAAATTTATATTTCCAATATAAAATTCATAATAAGCTGATGTATAATTAAAATTATCACCGCTTAAAGCATATAAGGAATTATATGCAAAGTTTTTATCAAATGATGATTTATAATAAATAAAACCTAAATTTATTTTTCCTTTATTTTTATAATCTAGAATACCTCCAATTAGCTTTTGCTTTGCAGCATTTTTTTTATTTAATTCACTTTCAAATCTATGAAAACCTGTTTGCCCTACTGAAGTGATTTCGCCAGTAATTGAATCAATGGAAGCATCAAAAGTATTATTCGAGTAAAATACAGTTAAATTAATATTATTTAGATTTAATGTAGTGGCGGCACCTCTATAAAACCTGTATTCAGCAGAACTTGTATACGGACGAAGATAACGGGCGTTTTTCTTAACAGGGAAAACTGCGTCGGCACCTTTCGAAAAACCAAACGGACTCCAAAGTGCAAGGCCTTGTCCAAATTCTAAAACAAAATCGCCCGCAACAAAGTTTTTAATAAAACCAGCATCTTTAAGTTGAAAATGAAATGAACTAAAATCTGAGAAGGAAGATTCGCCGGCATCTTTTTCAATTAGAAATCCTGCTTGAAAATTCTTTTCATAATTATATAAAAACCTGTTGTAAGACTTTAATTTTGATCCGACAAATTTTCCACTTTCAAATCCTTTGCGATTTTGTAAATCGTTTGTAACTCTACTGCGTAATTTGACTCGTGATTTTTCAAAGATGGATTGGGAACTAATTCTAATTTCTTGAGATTCTTCAGGCCCAGTTTCTGGTCTAATTGTTATTACAAAAGGTAATATGCTTTCTATAATTTTTTTGTCTAATTCCCGGATTGTATAAAGTTCTTTTGGTGTGAAGAAGTAACCATAAATTTTACGATGTTCAATGATTAGGTTTGCTGAACGAGGATCCAGATTCGGTATTTTTGTTAGTTCAAATAGATCTGCCTGATTTAAATCTATAGGATTACGCATCAGATCTTCAAAAGTTTCAACAAGGTTCTCGGAATCTGATTCTTCACCAGGTTCAACTAAAATATCTTCAAGAATTTCCTCGGTAAATCTTGAAATGCTGTCTAACTGTGCATAAGTTGAGGGAATTGCACAAATAAAAAACATATACCATCTTAAAATACCCTTCAATTTAATCCAGCCCCAAAAATTTTCTTATAGATTTTTTACGATCATGCTCTCGCCCAAAACTAATTATTACTCCGGCTTGATGTGTAAGCCCTAAATCATTGTGTGTGAATATTGCATAATCCAAAGAAAACAAAGCATAGTTTATCCCAATACCCACACTGTATTTTGAAGGCTCATTAGAAAATCCTGTTCGCAAGGATAAGTATTCAATTATATCATAATTGATTCCAAACTTAAATGAAGCATTGTACTTAATATCTTTTTCAACAGAAAAGTTTACATATAATTCATCTGCAACATCGTAAGACAATCCTGTATTAAAAACTACAGGAATTTGATCATCAGCATTTCCAAAAGTAGCACGATTAATATTCTGGAGAGAAAATCCAAACCTGAAAATTTCTGTAACGTAAACCAATCCGCCAATGTTAAAAAAGAATGCACCATCATTGCCATAATTTTTTATTGAAACTGTTTGATAATTTATTGCAAAGCCAGTAAAAAACCTGTTTTGATAATTATATGAATATCCCAAAGAAAATTTTGATTCACGATAAAGGTCAAAACCATATGTCATTCCACCGATTGCGAAGGAACCGATTGAAGATGGTTCATGATATGCTACATATCCATTTGCTAATTCACTTAGTCCAAATGGGGCAGGTGAGTAGTAAACACCAACCTCTCTCCAGTTCATTTGAGCTATTCCTGCAGGATTATTAAAAAGACTGAAAACATCGTCACTTAAAGCTACATCGGAGTTAGAAAGAGAGATTTGCTTTGCCCCTGGATTGTACTGAGAATATGCACTAAATGTTAATGAGCAAATTATTATAATTGTATAGCAAAATGTCATAAAGTTTAAAGTTGATTGCTCGATTATATCTAATTTTCTATATTAAATCAATAAAAATTTAGGCTGAAATTATTATGCGTAGTTTTTTTATTTTTCTTTTAATTCCATTTGTAACTTCATTCTCCCAAGAACTTAATTGTAATGTAACAGTCAATTATGAAGGTTTATCAGTTGAAAACAGAGAGCTTTTAGTTGATTTTGCTGGTGTTGTTGAATCTTATATGAACACCACGCAATTTACCAGTGAAGCATGGGATGGTGAAAAGATTGATTGTTCATTTACAATATTTTTTACTGGTGCATCCAGTGAAACAGATTATTCTGCACAGGTAGTTATGGTTTCCACTCGTCCGGTATTTAAATCAACAAGACAAACACCGATGGTTACAATAAATGATGGTAACTGGTCTTTTAGATACGTTCCAAACCAGGCTTTGTATGCCAATCAAGCAACTTTTGACCCTTTAACAAGTTTTTTGGACTTTTATGCAAATATTATTATCGGATTTGATTGGGAAACTTGGGCTGAATTGGGTGGAACCCGTTACTTTAAAAAAGCTTTTGACATTCTGAATTTAAGTGGAAACAGCCAGTACAAAAAGGGTTGGGAACAAAGCAGTGCGTCCTACAGCAAATGGGGCTTGTGCCAGGATTTGTTAAACGATAAATATAGAGCTTTCAGGGAGGCATTTTATGTTTACCACTATGGAGTTGATGAGTATCAAATTAGAAAAAAAGATGCACAGGATAAGATTATAAGCTTAGTTACTGTTTTAGAAGATATGCAGAAGAAAACAGGTATTAATAATAGTGTTCTTATAAAACATTTTTTTGATACGAAGAATGGTGAAATAATTGATCTGTTAAGAGATTCTCCTGATTCTAAAATATTTGAACGATTAAAAAAAGTTGATCCACCACACTCTGCAAAGTATGATGAATTATTAAGATAGATTTTAATTTATTTCAATTGAAATAATTTTATCTTCTTCGGTGATATTATAAACAACATCCATTCCGCACAATACTTTTGCAAACAAAGTATATCTGCTATCCAAATGAGGATGACTGCCCTGCATAATGAAAAATTGTGATCCCTCGGTATCTTTTCCTGCACTTGCCATTCCAACATATCCAATTCCAAAATCTGAATCTGAAAATTCTGAAATAATATCGTAACCAGGTCCACCCCAGCCGGTTGCTGTTGGATCGCCAACTTGAATTACAAATCCTGGAACCACACGATGGAACACAATATCGTTATAAAAATTCTTGGCAGCGAGCATGCAAAAATTAGCCACAGAAATTGGTGCTAACTCAGAATTGAACTTAATAGTTATATCGCCTTTTGTTGTTTTAATATTAACTTGCTTGTACTTAAAAGCATAATTCCAAATGACATAAAACTCATCAAGTTCTTTAACTCCAATTTGTTTACTCCCAGTTATTGAGGAAACAAATTTTCTTATAGAATAAAGTTTTGATGATTTAACATTTTCAATTACCGCTTTATAAAAATCAATATCAAACTTTTTTGCCAGATTGATTAGTGAAATTGTTGCTTCAAGGAAATCTGGATTATCCTTAATAACTTTTAGTTGATCATTAGTAATTTCTTTTAATTCATTCAGATTTTCTAAAATAAAACTAGAATCAATTCCATCTGCTACGATTGAGATCAAAGGCGGAATATTTGATGACAGTGCACCCAGATATATTTGAGCAAGAACTGATTTGTCTGAAATATTTTTATTGATCTGCAATATTGCTTGCAAAACATCTATCTTATCTTTTAAAGGTGATAAATTTCCGTAAGCTTCAAATAACTGTACAACCGCTTTTTCGAGATCTGGATTTTTAACATAGAATTGAAATTGGTTTGTAGTTGGGATATTTATTTTATTTAAAATGGACTGGTGTTCTGAGTAGTCACCAAACAATTCAAATCTGCTTAAGAAAAGTTCACCACGAAATTTTGGTGATTTTGTTTTGTCAAATAAAAGAGAATCAATTATGTTTTTAATTTCAACCTTTTCAAAATCATTTAGATAATCTTTTATACTCTTAATTGAAATGGCTGTTTGTATTGCAACATTTTTATTATCATCATTTAATAATTTTGAATAATAATCAATAATTTTCTTTTTTGAAGTTGTTGAATTAATTTCAAAAAAATGTAAAACCTTGACTAATTGAATTTTTGTAAGGGCTGACTCTGCAGAGAATATTTTTTCTAATTCAAGTAAGTTTAGACTGATTTTTTTATTTACATTCATTAAAATAAATTGTTTAAATGCTTCATTATTTTCAGCATAACCTGATTCAAATAATTTTATCAATTGATCGGAGCTCAAATCATTTTTCCCATATCTTGCCAAAGCAAACAAGGCTTGCTCAATTCTTACTTTATTAGAAAGCTGATGTATGATCTCGGTTTCCAAAATTGCTTTGGCATCATCACTTTTTATTCCGCGAATTTGAAATTGCAGAATTGCTTCTGAAATTCCTTCATATGGAAAAATTGGGCTATCTAATGAATTGTAAAACTCATTTAGTTTTTTAAGATCATTTTCATTTCCAATCTTACCAATAGCAAAAAATATTTTTGGTAATTGATTCTGTCGTGGAGAAGAGTTTAAACATTTCCATAAGAAGTTTATGGATTGCTCACAGTTTCCAATTTGTGCAAGAGCGAAACAAATTTCTGACCCATATTTTATTAAATTTAATTTTAATAATTCTGGAACAAATAAAGTGTCCTCACTTTGAGCAATAGTTAATATTGCTGCATTAGTTTTATTCTCTGAATTGGAATGTAAATATTTGTAAACGATATGTTTATCAAAACTTCTTTCGTAAGTAGTTTTGATAAGATCAAACATTGTGGAATCGTATTGAGCAAAAACAATTTTGCAAAATATTATAAAAAAGATGAGGACTCGCATTTACTCCTCACATAAAAGTAGTTCAATTAAAAACTATAAATCAGCTTGCCAGACTCTATATTTTTTGTATGGATCGCCGCCCATTACAACTGCACCACGATTCATCATTTCATTGTCTTCAAGTATCCAGCTTGCTTCTCCTAAATCTATTCCAACCGCGTGAGCACGATTTACAATCTCCCAATAAAACACCGCGTCCAATCCTTTCTTCTGTTGTTCAGGAACCAAGCCTAAAGTTATAATTCTTGCCCATTTAATTTCTTTTTTCTTTGTAAATAATTTGATGAAGTTAAATGGTAGTAATCGTCCGTTCATTTGTTTGAAGATGTAATTGTAATCTAACATCACTAATGCAAATCCAATTACTTGGTTATCGATTTCACCAAATAAAACAAGCGAAGGTTCAACTAATTGTTTTAATTCCTTAGCCATTGCATCAATCTGAGGATCAGTCATTGGTATAAATCCCCAATTAGGGGCCCAGGCTTTATTATAAACAACTTTAACTTTTTCCAATTCCTTAGCAAAATTTTTCATGTCGAGTGAAGATATCTTAAGTTTATACCTATCACGTGCAATCTGCTGTACACGTTTCAGCTTTTCTGAACCCATTACTTTATGATTTTCAAGTTTGTAAGCTAGTAGATCTTTTGCTTTTGTCATTCCATAATTTGCACATAAATCTAAATAATATTTAGGATTGTAAGTCATCAAAAGTCGCGGTGGATCATCAAAACCTTCAAGAAGCATTGCCCATTCATCATTACTTGATGGATTAGCTGGTCCTAACATTCGGGTCAGTCCTTTTTCCTTTAACCATTTTTTTACTGTATCAAATAAAGCATTAGCAACATCTTGATCATTTACAGATTCAAAAAAACCAAAGAATCCTGAATTGTCATTATGATGTTTTAAGTGCATATCGTTTTTGATTGCTGCAATTCTACCAACAATTATCCCATCTCTTTCAGCAATAAAATAATCAGCTTCAGCATTTATAAAGAAAGGATTTTTATCTTTATTTAATAAAGTTTTCCTTTCCATAATAAGCGGAGGAACCCAATGCGGATCGTTTTTATAAAAATTCCATTGGCATTTTATAAATGTATTTAAATCCGATTTTGTTTCAACTTTTTTGATCTTTATTTCTGACATGGTTTATCCTATATAAAAAAAGCATACTCGTTTGAGTATGCTTTTTGAAAATGTTTTTGGAATCTATATAAGTCCTATTTGCTTACCAGCTTTTTCAAAAATATCTATTATTTCATCTAGATGTTCTTTTTTATGCGTTGCCATATAACTTGTTCTCATCATTTGTCTTCCTGCAGGTACGCCGGGTGAAATAAATACATTAACAAATACACCATGATCATAAAGATATTTCCACATTTGAAATGCCAATGTATCGTCACCGACAATTACAGGGACGATTGCAGTTCTGCCTTCAATAATATTAAAACCTTTTTCTTTAAGATTTTTCCTCATATAGTTTGCATTTTCAATAAGCTGCGTAACAAGCTGTGGTTCAGCCTCCAAAATATCAAGCGCAGCAAGTGCAGAAGCTACAGAAGCAGGAGTCGGAGAAGCACTAAAGATTAAAGCGGGTGAAAAATGCTTTATGTAATTTATAATTCTTTCAGACCCGGCAACAAATCCGCCTAAGGATGCAAATGTTTTACTAAATGTTCCCATTGTAAGATCAACTTCTTTTTCAAGATTGAATTCACTCGCTGTTCCTCTTCCACCTTTTCCGATTACTCCTACGGAATGTGCATCATCAATCATGACTCTAGCACCATATTTTTTTGCTATTTCAATTAGTCTAGGTAGATGAACAATTTCTCCTCCGGTGCTAAAAACTCCATCCGAAACAATTAATTTTCCGGAATCAGCAGGAAGTTTTGAGATAGTTCTTTCAAGATCGTCCATATCATTGTGTTTATATCTTGCCAAACCACCAAGAGCACCTTTTGTCATCATCGTTCCGGCAACAATACAGGCGTGATTGTCTTTATCTGAAATAACAAAATCATTTCTTTGCACTAAAGTGGGAATTACACCTTGAGCGGATTGGTATCCTGTGCTAAATAAAAGAACGGATTCTGTATTGAAGAATTTGGCTAATCTTTTCTCCAATTCAATATGTAAATCTAATGTTCCAGTTAAGTATCTCGAACCGGAACAACCAGTTCCATATTTTTCAATCGCTTTGATTGCGGCTTCTTTTACGTGCGGATGTCCGGTTAATCCAAGATAATTGTTGGAACCCGCCATAATTACTCTTTTTCCCTCAATTTGAACAACAGGTCCTTCATTTTCTTCGATAGGTCTAAAGTACGGATATACACCCAATGCTTTAATTTCATCGGCGCGCGTAAACTCATGACACTTTTTAAAAATATCCAAAAAATCCTCCTGAACTGATATAAATAAACAAAACTGATTCGACTTTTTATTAAATTGCGGGCAAAATTTATAGCAATTTCACCTCAAAAACAAATAAACGTAAATATGCAAACTCAAGAAATAGCAGTAGTTACAGGCGCAAATGGTTTTGTTGGAAGTCATCTTGTTGATAATCTTTTAGCAAAGGGATTTAAGGTTAGATGTATTGTAAGAAAGTCCAGTAATTTACAATGGTTGGCAGATAAGAATGTAGAAATTTATGATTCAGGACTGTTTGATAAAGAGGGTTTGAGAAAATCCTTTAAAGATGCAAATTATATTTTTCACGTGGCTGGAGTTGTAAAATCAAAAACTCCTGAAGGATATTTTAAAGGAAACGTTGAAACAACCAAAATTTTACTAGAGGTTGCACTTGAAAACAAATCAACATTAAAAAGATTTTTATTAGTTAGCAGCGGTACAGTTACAGGACCTTCTAAAGATGGAACACCTCTTACAGAAGCTAGTAATTGTTTCCCAATCACAACTTATGGAAAAAGTAAATTGGAAGGGGAGAAAATCGCTCTTTCGTATAAGGATAGATTACCTATAACAATTTGTAGAGCGCCTGCTGTTTATGGTGAGCGAGATACTGAGATTTTTATTTACTTTCAGTCCTTTAGTAAAGGCCTTACCACAACAATAGGCTTTAATAAAAAAGAACTGAGTCTAATTCATGCTGTGGATCTTGTTGAAGGGTTTTATCTAGCTGCAGCATCTGAAAAAGCCATTGGTGAGATATACTATATCAGTTCTGAAAAGTATTATACTTGGCAGGAAATAAATTCTGTCACTTCAAAAGTTTTAAACAAAAAACCGATCATATTAAAGATCCCGCATTTTTTGGTTTATACAATTTCAGCTTTTGCTCAATTCTTTGCGATGTTCAGTAAAAAACCTGCAACCTTAAATATTGAAAAAGCAAAAGATATAACTCAGCAATATTGGATATTTGATTCTGCAAAAGCAGTTAGTGAACTAGGCTTCAAACAAAATATTTCACTTGAGGAAGGCGTTAAAAGAACTTGTGATTGGTATAAACAAATGAAGTGGATTAACTAGTTATCCAGTGCTCCTTCATTTATCCAGGTTTTAATTCCTTGTAATTGTTTAGTGGTCACGGGTCTGCTGTATCCGACCACTGGCATTGGTGAAATTCCTGCACGACCTTCAATCGCCCAAACTAATCTGCTTAGATCCGCCTCACCCGGAAAAACAATATTTGGATTTGCAGTTACATTTGCCCAGGTAGAAAGATCAATACCATCTGCTGGATTTGGACTAGCGTGACAGCCAGAAAATGCACACTTAACCTGAAATATTGGATAAATATTCTGTGAGAAACTAATATTTTTATCGGGCATCGGTTTATCATCAACATTTTCAACTGTTAATGTATCATCGCAACTCGTGAATATAAATAAACTAACTGCTGCTATAATTATTTGTTTAATCATTGTATTCATTTTCATAACAAAAATATTGTCAGCAGGATGAAAATAAAAGTCATAACTCTTTACCTTTTAAATAAAAGTTAAAATTGATTGTTGCATAAAACATTTATATTTTTGAACAAGTATTTCGGGGCTATAGCTCAGTTGGGAGAGCGCTTGAATG
>CAVPND010000046.1:0-77881 GCA_963706055.1 uncultured Ignavibacteriales bacterium
TCTATAAATCTGTTTTCATTAAGTAAAGCACTTACCTTGATGGAAGAAAAAAATAAAGAATAACCTGCGAACTAATTGAATAGTAAGCAATGAAATCTCATCTATGAATAATTTATTAATCAAAGACATCAGTGGTAATTACCAACAGAATGTACATATGTGCGCATTTGGCCTATATTATAACTGGTACAGTGCTAGTAATCAAGAATAACGAATTTATTGCGTGGCTTATGATTTGATGCTGACAACTTATAAAAAGGAGAGCTTTGTTAATTCTTTATTATCCCTTTAATGGTTTCTATAAATTTTATCGAAATAAAAACATTTGCAATCAATCAAAATGACGACCTTAAAATTTAAAACTTTGCATAAAAATTTTCAGAAACCTACTTCGAGAAAGCTAAGTAATTTTTTATTGTTTCTAATATAAATCGCAATTTAATTATATCATCAAATTATGTTTTGTAATTCTAAAATTTTTAATAATCAGTCCAAAGTACGCTCCTTTTATTATTTGGGCTTTTCTGGAATATTTAATAACTATATCAACGTTCGCAATTAAAGTAAAAGGTGGTTAAATGAAAACTTCTGTACGTTCCTTTTTCGTGATTAGTATTTTTATTTTTTCTTCAACACTGTTTGGACAAGTTAGTAATCTTTTAGTTAATGGGTCTTCAACACATTTTTCAATGGCATCCGGCGATCAGATAAGCTGGAGTTATAACTTGCCTGTAGGTGATACAGCAACATTAGCAATTTGGATAGATGCTAATGGTAACAGTACACTTGAACCTGGAACAGATGTTTTGTGGCAATCCTTTTATCAGATAGATGGCCGATATGATCTTAATGGACCGCCCGATATGGATAGCCTCGCTAATGGTCAGATTATATTTGCACAAGAAGTAGGTTTAGCACCCGTTGACTATATTATGTCATTCACTAATAATAGTTCAATGGTGACAATTTCTGGAACAGTTTCTCCGATAACCTCTCCTGTATTTACTATTTCAGGCAATGTGGTTGTACCTCTTGGTCAAAGTGCTCAATACATTCCAATTGCACTTGAAAATTATAGTCAAAATGGTGATAAATTTTGGAATGCAATAACAGATGCAAGTGGTAACTTTTCTGTTCAAATGGATGCTGATACATCGGGAAACCCTTGGAGATTAAAAATAGAAAATAGTGATGGATTAAATCCAGCTATTGTTAGTCCTGACAGAATATCGATAGTTTTAGACGCGGGTGTTGCTACAACATACACTGGCAATAATTTTGTATTTACCGCAGCAGCAGCAGAAATAAACGGTAGTGTTAAAGACGATGACGGAAATTCATTAATCAATTCAGATGTCCATTTGTACTGGAATAATGGAAATTTCAACAGATATGTTCGAACTGATTTCACTGGTAACTACCGAATCGGATTTCTTCCAAGTGAATTACCAGCATCAAATGTCTGGCTTGGTGCAGGAAACAATGAAGATATAAGTATCGTTTCCGCAGTTTATACGTTTCCCAGCATAAATTCAGGTGATATCTTAACAAAAAATCTTGTGATCTATCGAACCAATTCAACAATTACAGGTAATGTTACATTAGACGGGAACTCACCTAATATGGAGTTAGAAATGTACGCTACTGTTACAGATTCTGGTTATGTTAGAACATTTACTGATTTTAATGGAAATTATACTTTACATGTAAGTAACAAACTATATAATTATAACATATCTCCTGGATATCTACCTCCCAATTACAATGGTTATTCCATCACTGCGCACCCAGGACAGACTAATGTTAATTTCAATTTCACACTAACAGATATTGAATCAAGTCAATCATTAGTTCCAAATGAATTTTTGCTTGAACAAAACTTTCCCAATCCGTTTAACCCGCGTACATCAATACGCTTCAATCTTCCGGAATCTGGTATGGTAAAACTAACACTGTACAACATACTAGGTCAGGAAATAAGAACATTAGTAAATGAGTTTAAAGAATATGGCACATACACAATAAACTTTAATGCAAGTGATCTTAACAGCGGAATGTACATTTATAAAATAGAAACTGGCTCTTTCGTTCAAACTAGAAAGATGTCATTGGTTAAGTAGTCTTTTATTGTTATAACATAATAATATAATCAAGAGAGATATATGAAGTTAAAAATCAAGAACCAACCTTTCGTTGCAGATTTTTATCATACTCCAGATTCTAAAAATAAAATTGTGCTAGTAGTAGTAGGAGGTTCAGAAGGTGGAAAACCAAATTACTTAGCCGAACAATTTGTAGAAAAAGGATTTTCAGTGTTGTCCTTGGCTTATTTTAAGGAAACTACTCTTCCAGATAATCTGGAGTTAATTCCCTTAGAATATTTTGATGCGCCAATTTTCTGGCTTCAGAGTAATCATAATTTTGACAAAATAATTATTGTAGGAATCTCAAAAGGAGCAGAACTTGCTTTACTGCTGGCTTCAATTAATAATAATATATGCGGAGTAA
Source organism: uncultured Ignavibacteriales bacterium (assembly GCA_963706055.1). Lineage (GTDB taxonomy): Bacteria > Bacteroidota > Ignavibacteria > Ignavibacteriales > Ignavibacteriaceae > IGN3. The sequence continues at coordinate 2,509 of CAVPND010000046.1, forward strand.
TTGCCTATTCACCAAGCGCAGTTGTGTTTGAAGGTTTTGGGAATGATCAAACTAAACATAATCCAAGCTGGACTATAAACAGTAAGCAAATAAAATTTGTACCTTTTGATACAACAGGAGTTAAAGATTTAAATGACTACTACGCAATTTACAAGCAATCAATAACTCAAACCAGCTTTGTTGAAAATGCAATGATTGAAGTTGAAAATATTAACGGACCAATATTACTGTTATCCGGTAGCGATGATAGAATGTGGCCTTCAAAAGAAATGTCTGAAATGATTGTAAACAGACTTAAAACAAAAAACTTTAAGTTTAAATATAAAGATATTTGTTTTGATGGGGCCGGACACGTATTTAGTGAATATTATACTGAACTAGGTGGAAATGCTGATTCTAATAAAATTGCAAGAGTAGAAGCAATGGAAGAAATACTTAGATTTTTCTGATTTCCTGAAACATCTAGTATACACAGTCAAGAAAAATGACGCTGATTAATTAAATAGCAACATAAAATTAAGGCTCAGGAAACTGAGCCTTTTCTGTTTTCAAATCACCTAATACATCAGAATTCTAAATCAAACCTTCAATTATTATTAAGGATTGAGTATTTTAGCGTTAAATAAATTCAAAATTAAATTTTTAAAATTAAGAGAGTGAGAAATAATGGGATCCAAAATAATCTGGACAAAAATTGATGAAGCACCGGCTTTAGCAACATACTGTTTACTTCCAATTGTAAAATCCTTTTCAAAAGGAACTGGAATCGATATTGAATTAAAAGATATTTCACTAGCGGGAAGAATAATTGCAAACTTTCCTGATAATCTAACTGATGATCAAAAAATCTCAGATTATTTAAATGAATTGGGTGAAGTTGCTAAAACTCCCGAAGCAAACATTATAAAATTACCAAACATCAGTGCATCAATCCCTCAACTTCAAGCTGCGATTAAGGAACTTCAGGGAAAAGGTTATAAGATTCCGGATTATCCGGAAGAACCTAAAACTGATACGGATAAGGAAATTAAAAACAGATATGCTAAAGTGCTTGGATCGGCAGTAAATCCAGTACTAAGAGAGGGCAATGCAGATAGACGCGCCGCTGCTTCGGTTAAAAAATTCGCTCAAAAGCATCCACATAAAATGATGAAGCCTTGGCCTGAATCCGGTTCAAAATCACGTGTTGCACACATGACTCAAAAGGATTTTTATGGGAATGAGAAATCAGTAACACTAGCCAAAGAGGACGCAGTAAAAATTGAGTACGTTGATTCAAAAGGTAATTCAACTATTCTAAAAGAAAAACTGAATCTGCAAAAGGGTGAAGTGATTGACTCATCTGTAATGAATGTAAAAGAGTTAAGAAAGTTTTATGCTGAACAAATTGAAGCAGCAAAAAAAGATGGTGTGCTTCTTTCGTTGCATCTTAAAGCTACTATGATGAAAATTTCTGATCCTATTATGTTTGGACATGCTGTATCTGTTTATTTTAAAGATGCCCTAGAAAAACATTCTGACACATTAAAAGAAATAGGTGCAAATGTAAATAATGGGTTGATGGATGTACTTGAAAAAATAAAAAAACTTCCTGATTCAAAGAGAGCGGAAATAGAAGCCGATATAAACAAGATTTATGAATACCAACCTGAGCTTGCAATGGTGGATTCAAGGATTGGTAAAACTAATCTTCATGTTCCAAATGATGTTATTGTTGATGCATCTATGCCGAATGTTGTACGCGATGGAGGCAAAATGTGGAATCGAAAAGATGAGCTTCAGGATTGTATTGCAATGATACCGGATCGTTCATATGCAACAATGTATAATGAAATTATGGAAGACGCTAAGTCAAAAGGTCAGTTTAATCCGGCTACGATGGGTGCGGTTTCTAATGTTGGATTGATGGCACAAAAAGCAGAAGAATACGGCTCACACGATAAAACTTTTGAAGCAAAAGGAGATGGATTTATTCGTGTAGTAAATTCTGAAGGAAAAACCATACTTGAGCAGCAAGTTGAAACCGGAGATATTTTTAGAATGTGCCAAACTAAAGATGAACCAATTAAAGACTGGATAAAACTAGCTGTAAACAGAGCAAAAGCTACTTCATCACCTGCAATATTTTGGCTTGATGAGAACAGAGCGCACGACCGAGAAATTATTGCAAAGATTAATAAATATCTGCCCGAATACGATACGAAAGGGCTAGAGATAAAAATTCTTAAACCTGTTGATGCAATGAAATATACTTTAGAACGAGTTAGAAAAGGATTAAACACAATTTCAGTAACCGGAAATGTACTTCGTGATTATTTAACAGATCTATTTCCAATTCTGGAATTAGGCACAAGTGCAAGAATGCTTTCAATTGTTCCGTTATTAAATGGCGGCGGATTATTTGAGACTGGAGCCGGTGGTTCTGCACCAAAACATGTTGAGCAGTTTTTAAAAGAAAATCACTTAAGATGGGATTCTCTTGGTGAATACTGCGCTCTTGTTCCTTCTTTTGAAATGATTGCTGAAAAAACAGGAAATACAAAAGCTGCCCTTTTAGCAGAAACACTTGATTCTGCTATTGGAAAATATTTGGAAAACTCTCGTTATCCCTCCAGAAAAGCAGGAGAGATTGATAACAGAGGAAGTTCATTCTATCTAGCTCTTTATTGGGCGGAAGCGTTAGCAGAACAGAAAAAAGATCCTGAATTAAAAGCTCGGTTTGTAACATTGTATGAAGCATTAAAATCCAATGAAGAATCAATCGTAAAAGAATTAATTACAGTGCAGGGAAAACCTATGGATGTTGGCGGATATTATTTCCCTGACGATAAGAAAGCCTCCTCAGCTATGCGTCCAAGCTTAACCTTTAATAAAATAGTTGATGAGATGTAGTTATTACTTCAAATTATTAACATTATTTTCATTTTAAACGGATAAAGAAAATTTCTTTATCCGTTTTTTGTAAAATACTTTAAATTTGAGTGTCACTTCTTATATCAGTAATTTTAGCATCAATTAATCAACTCATATTTAATTCTAATGGATGAATTTAAAGACGATACTCAAAAAGAAGAACAAGACCCTGAACTTGTAAATATCACTAAAGAAAACGATCCGAATTACGATTCAGATGATGATCTTCAATTTCAAATATCTCCCGTTGCTGCTGCATTCATTGGGTTAGCAGGCGGATTTTTTCTTTATCAAATAGTTGGTTCGTTACTTACGTTATTAATTTTTGGCATCGATCTAGAATCAATACCAGTAAATAGTTTACGGTTGATGACGATGGCAGGACAGATACTTTTTATTTTATTACCTGCTTTACTTTTTTCTAAATGGATTTACTCGGATGTTGGAAAAATTATCCGAATCCGTAAACCTGATTTTAGAGAGTTAGGATTTTTTACTTTTGGGATTGTGATTCTTACTCCGTTATTACAAAGCTTATTATACATCCAAAATTATTATCTGGAAATCTGGGCAAAAAATTATTCGTTTATAAATACTGTAAAAAGTTTTTTTGATCAGATGAATGAAATGGTTGAAAAAACTTACGGAAATCTTCTTACGGCGTCTAATGTTTTTGAGTTACTACTTGTTATAATAGTTGTTGCTGTGGTTCCGGCTTTATCGGAAGAAGCATTATTCCGCGGATTTATCCAGAGAAGTTTTGAGTTAAAGTATAAAAAATATATTGCAGTAATAATAACAGCTTTATTTTTTAGTGCATATCATTTTAATCCTTATGGATTTATTCCCCTGTTTATTTTAGGAGCTTACTTTGGATTTGCCGCATATAAGAGTAAAACACTTTTAATACCAGTATTTTTACATTTTTTAAATAATTTTTCTGCTGTAATTCTTTATCATATAATAGGTGATGATGAACTTATAAAGTCAGATCCATCAATAAATCCAAATGAACTATCATCTTATGTTATGATGTTTTTAGGATTATCAGTATTGTTTGTTGGTTTGATTATATTGATAAATAAATATTATACTTCAAAAAGAATATTAAAGGAGGAATGATATGCCGTTCTGTCCAAATTGTACTTATGAATATTTAGAGGGCATAGAAAAATGTCCTGATTGCGGAACCACATTAGTTGAAGAACTAATAGATCATAATTGGGTTATTGTATTTACTTCTGACAAGGAGTATGAGATACAAATGATGAAAGATGCATTAGAAAGTGCAGATATTGAGACTAATGTGTTATCACAAAAGGATAGCAATTTCCCCTTAACAGGTGATTTAGCTGTTATAAAACTTTTGGTAAAAAGCGAAGACGTTTCTTCGGCACAAAAATTTATTGACGAAATAAAAAATACTGACACGGAAGACGAAGAGTAATGGCACTTGGAAATACTTCTATCAGAATTTTAGTCTCGGTGTTTGCAATACCAGCGCTTGTGCTGCTTTCTTATTTTGGGGGTGTTTATTTCTTAAGTTTTGTCTTAATAATTGCAGGAATTTCTTTTTATGAATTTGCGGTGATGGCAAAACAAAAAAGTGCAAATGTAAATGTAAATCTTGGTTTGTTTGCTGTTATATTTTTGGTGATAAATCAATATAGATTTTTATTTAGTCAGTATAATTTTTTAATTGTGTTTTTTATTGTGCTTTTGATTTTTGAACTTTTTAGAAACAACGGATCAGCAACTCTTAATATTGGTGCTACGCTGATTGGCGTTTTTTATATGGGAATTTTTGGGACTGCACTTATTGGGATACGTGAATTTTATCCAAACATTAATGGACTCTATCAGCAAGGCGGGTATTTAATTATCTCAGTTCTGGCATCAATTTGGATTTGTGATTCAGCTGCATTTTTTGGTGGAACTGCACTTGGTAGACATAAATTATTTCCGCGTGTTAGTCCTAAGAAAAGTTGGGAAGGCGCAATTTTTGGATTTGTATTTGCAATTCTTGCAATGGTATTAGCAAAGAATACCATGCTTGATTTTCTCTCACTTAAAGATGCAATGATAATTGGCTTTGTCATTGGAACATTCGGGCAAATCGGCGATCTTGCTGAATCATTACTAAAACGTGATGCAGGTGTAAAAGATTCCTCAAATTTAATTCCTGGACACGGAGGAATATTTGATCGTTTTGATTCCTTATTGTTTTCATCACCAATAATTTATTTATACTTAATGTACTTAGCCGGATGATTGGGAAAATGGTTTTATGAGTGGAAAAGTTTCTGTAATTACTCTTGGTTGCTCAAAAAATACAGTTGATTCTGAAAGGCTGATGAAACAAATTCAGCTTAATAGGATTGATTTAACCGATGACCCAAACAAAGCTGAAACTGTAATTATTAATACTTGTGGATTTATTGAAGCAGCAAAAGAAGAATCTGTGAATACAATTCTTGAAGCGGTTGCGATGAAGAATAATGGCAAGATTAAAAAAGTTATAGTTGCAGGTTGTTTATCTGAAAGATATAAAGATGATTTAATAAAAGACATTCCCGAAGTTGATATTTATTTTGGAACTGAAAATTACGAAGGTATAATTAAGGAGCTTGGCGGTAATCTAAAAAAAGAATTGCTGGGGGAGCGTTTATTAACTACTCCATCTCACACAGCATATTTAAAAATTTCTGAAGGCTGCGATCATCCATGTTCATTTTGTGCAATTCCGCTTATGCGTGGCTTGCATAAATCTAAACCGATGGATGACTTGATCAAAGAAGCAGAATTTCTTGCGGCAAACAACACAAAGGAATTAGTGTTAATTGCACAGGATACTACAGATTACGGTAAAGATATTTATGGTAAGAATAATATCGCAGAACTTTTAAGAAAGTTAAGTGAGATAAAAGGTATAGAATGGATAAGATTAATGTATGCTTATCCATCAAAATTCCCCGATGACTTAATTGATGAGATTAAAACTAATCCCAAAGTCTGCAAGTATGTAGATATTCCGTTACAGCATATTTCTGATGATGTTTTAAAATCAATGAGAAGAGGCGTAACTGCAGAACGTACTAGAAAATTGCTGCACAAACTTCGCAAAGAAATTCCTGATATAACAATTAGAACCACATTTATTGTGGGATATCCAAAAGAAACAGAAAAAGATTTTGAAGAACTATGTGATTTTATAAAAGAAATAAAATTTGATAGAGTTGGAACTTTTACTTTTAGTGTTGAAGAAAACACATCAAGTTTTATTCTTGGCGATCCTGTTTCTGATGAGGAAAAAGAAAGAAGAAAAAATATTTTGATGGAAATTCAGAAAGATATTTCGCTTGAAATAAATGAATCATTTGTAGGAAAAAAACTAAAAGTATTAGTTGAATCTATTGAAGGTGATTTTTATGTTGGCAGATCCTACAGAGATGCACCCGAAGTTGATGGCGAAATTTTAATTGACAAAAAAAATAACAAGATTAAAATTGGCAATTTTTATGATGTTGAGATAAATGATTACGATGAGTATGATTTATTTGGTGATGTTTTGTTAAAAGAAAGGAATGATAAATGAAGGTATTTTTATTCACTCTTGTTTGTTTCTCCTTAGCTCTAAATGGTTTTGCTCAAGAAAACAATAACAAAGAGACTAAAAAAAAGCTAAGCGATGCGGTCTATTATCAGGACCTAGTAAATGTAATATCAGAAAAACCGGGTTTTTCTTCGGTTGATATTTATATACAAGTGCCATATAAAAATGTGCAATTCATTAAGTCCAATCAGGGTTTTACTGCAAAATATTCGGTAACTGCCTCGGTATTTGATAGCAGTAAGAAAAAATTAATTGTTGAAAAAACCTGGAACGAAACAATTAATGTAATAGATTTTGGAATGACGACAACAAAAGAAAATTATAAGTTAAGTAAAAGAACTTTTGAATTGGAACCCGGAAATTATTCTATCAGAACAATGCTTCAGGATAAAGACTCAAGAATGGAAGCAATAAGTGAAAATTTATTTACTGTTAAATCATATAACAGTAATATTTCTCTCAGTGATATTTTAATTATTTCCAAATCTGATAATACTCAAGGTAGAAACGAAATTATTCCTAACATAAGCCGTAATATTCCCAACTCTAAAAACAGAGTTCAGTTTTATTTTGAAGTTTATGTAAAAGATTCCGCTGATACTAGAAGATCCTTTGAATATCTCGTGCTTAATTCAGATAAAAATGTAATTCATAAAGAAGTTGAAGATAGAGAATTAAAAATAGGAACTAATAAAGTAGTTTATACACTTGCGGAGTTTCCATTTGATCTTGGAGTTTATTTAATAAATGTTTCAGTACTTGATGAAAATTTGAAACCAATCGAAACTGTGAGTAAAGGGTTTTATTCCCATTGGAAGGGATTACCTGCCATAATTACTGATATTGATAAGGCGATTTCTCAAACAGTTTATATCGCTACACCTGAAGAACTGGACTTTATGAAAGATGCAGAAACCCCAACTGAAAAAACGAAAAGATTTTTAGATTATTGGAAGAAAAAAGATCCATCCCCTAATAATGACGAAAATGAAATATTTGATGAATACTTTAGAAGAATATCTTATGCGAATGAAAACTTTTCTAATTATACAGAAGGATGGCGGTCTGATAGAGGAATGGTCTTCACAATACTAGGGCCACCTAATAATATAGACAGGCATCCATTTGAATATGATTCTAAACCATACGAAGTTTGGGAATATTATGACCTTAATCGAAGTTTTCTTTTTCTTGATCAAACTGGGTTTGGAGATTATAGGTTAATGACTCCGTTAACAGGTGATTTATATCGTTATCGATATTAATTATTTTATATTTTATCATAAATCATGATTCTAATAATAACACTTAATCCTCTTTTAGAACGAAGATTTGAATACGAGCAAGTTAAAAATGGAACAGTAAATAGAAATTCTGTTACAAGGTTGCTCGCTGGTGGAAAAGGATTAAATGTAAGTCGTCAATTAAAAATTTTTGATGTAAAATCTTACAATTATTTTTTTTCAGGAGGTTCTAATGGAAAATTGTATCGAGAACTATTAAAAAATGATGGGATCGAATTCACATCCCTTCCTACAAAATCGGAAACAAGGCATGCAGCTGTAGTTTTGTCAAAAAACGATAGAATTGTTTCATCATTCTTTTCTGAAAATCAAAAAGTATCTCAAACTGAAGTAGATGAGTTCAAATCTAAACTGGATAAAATGATTCAGAATTGTGAGATTGTGATTTTTTCAGGTAGTTCCCCAACAACTGAAACTGATTCAATAATACCTTATGGGATTGAATTAGCTAACAAGTATGATAAAGTTTCTATTTGTGATACTTATGGTATTCATCTGCAAAGCTGTCTTGATGCAGCACCAACAATTATCCATAATAATTTTTGCGAAATAAAAAGCTCATTATCAATTAATCTTTCAGATGAAAAATCAGTTTTGGAATTCCTAAATTCGCTTTATCAGAAAGACATTAAACGAGTTTATTTAACAAATGGGAGTAATAATTTTTATGCTTCTAATTTCAATTACATTTATAAAATTAAACCGTTAGAAATTCAGGAAATGGATTCAACCGGAAGCGGGGATAGTTTTGTTGCCGGAATTGTTTTTGGTTGGATTAATTCTGATTTATTCGAGGACTCTTTAAAATTTGCAACAGCGGCTGCAGGGTTAAACGCTGCAACGTTTGATGTGTCCTCCGTAAATGTGAAAGATGTTAAATCCTTTAAAGAAAAAGTGGAAATTTTACCGGTTGGAAAAAAAACAAAGACAATCGATGATTCGCCTCACGAAATTTAGCTTAATAATTCTATTTCTCGTCCCCTCAATAATATTAGGTCAAAAGCTTTCTTCATTTGAAGTTAATGGGAATTTTATTTTTGATGATGCTCAATATTTAAAATGGTCAGAACTTAGAATTAACCAACCTCTTTATCAAGGAATCATCGATTCTGTAAAATCAAAAATTGCAAAGAATTTTTTATTAGAAGGTTACTATTTTTTTAAGTTTCATAATGATGAACTAATTATTGAAGAAGATTCTACAACTTTCAAAATATCATTGGATGTTAAAGAAGGTAACCCTGTTGTTGTAAATAATGTTTATTTGGATGGAATTGATACTTCTGTTGATAAAAATATAATTAGTCAATTTGACTATTTAAATGGCCAGGTATTTAATAAACGGGAAATAGAATTAAGCATTGAACAATTATTATCCCGATTTGAAAATTCTGGTTATCCATTCGCTAAAATCCTAATCAGTTCTGTTGATGTGTATATGGATTCTGTAACCGAAGAAAATGGTGCGGATATTTATCTTAATATCATTAGTGGCGATGCAAATAAAATAGATAAGGTTGATGTTCGAGGTAATACTTCAACCAGTGATTATGTAATCATTCGCGAACTACGACTGGATGCCGGGGAATCGTATATGCAGGATAAGATAGAAGAATTTCCAAATAGATTAAATCGGCTGCGTTTTTTTGAACCAGTTTCGGTCCCACAATTTTATATAAATTCCAAAAAGGAAGGCATACTATTAGTAGAAGTAAAAGAAAAAAATACAAATAATTTTGATGGTATAATTGGTTATATCCCGCCAGGTAAAAATGAAAACTCAGGTTATATAACCGGCCTTGTTAATATATCTTTAAGAAATTTATTTGGAACAGGAAGAGCCGCATCAATTAAGTGGAATAAGTATAATCGAGAATCACAGGAATTAAATCTTAAATATCTAGAACCATGGTTGTTAGGATTTCCAGTAAATATTAATCTTGAACTTTATCAACGAGTTCAGGATTCAACTTTTGTACAAAGGAAGTTTGAAGGCTCACTTGAGTATTTAGCCACCGAAGATATTTCTGCTTCTTTAATAATTGCTGCCGAAACAGTTGTACCCACTGTCAGGACTAATCCAATATTTACAGTATTTAATTCATCATATATTACAACCGGAGCTAACTTAAGGATTGATACCAGAGATGATCCCTATGCTCCAACCAAAGGATTCTGGTTTATGAACACATATTCATTTAGTCGAAAAACTATTAATGGTCCTATTGAATACATTACTCCAACTCTCCAAACCTCCATCGATCTTCAAAGATTCTCATCCAGTTTTTACATTTTTTACGAATTATTTTCCAGGCAGATAGTTGCTGTTGGATTAAATGCAAGAGAATTGCGAGGATCCTCTTTTGAAAATAGTGATTTATACAGACTTGGTGGGACTAATACTCTGCGAGGATATCGAGAAGAACAATTTTTGGGATCAAGAATCTTTTGGTCGAATTTAGAATATCGGGCATTGTTAACACAAAGATCTTACGGCTTTGTATTTTTAGACACAGGGTACTATCTTCGTCCAGAAGAGGCTGATAAAAATATACCAAAGTCTGAAGAATTTCTCTATGGTTTTGGGTTAGGACTAAATATTGAAACGGCTTTAGGTGTTTTAAGTGTTAGTTATGCTCTAGGTGAAGGAGATACTTTTAGTGATGGTAAAATACATTTTGGGATAATTAATGAATTTTGAAAATGTGAACTTTTATAAATTAATTGATGTTATAATATTATGTCAGATCATAAAGAATATACAAACGGTGAAATTACAATAATTTGGAATCCCAATATTTGCATACACTCTGGTAATTGTGTTAGGGGGTTGGGTAAGGTTTTTAATCCAAAAGAAAGACCCTGGATTAAAATGAGCAAATCAAATACTTACGAAATAATTAAAACAGTTAATACATGCCCTTCAGGGGCACTTACATATAAAAGGAATAATAATATGACAGAAACAACGACAACAGTAAATTCAGCTCAGAAGACTAAAACAAATATTAAAATAATAGACGGTGGACCAATTATGGTAGAAGGAAGCTGTTCAATTATTGATAAAGAAGGGATTGAAACTATAAAAGAAGGCAAAATATTTCTTTGTCGTTGTGGTGGATCAAAGAATAAACCATATTGTGATGGTACACATAAAGCAGTTGAGTTTGATAAATAGAGTTAAAAAGTTTCTATTTAAATGCTGCTTCAATTATTTTGAGGCAGCATTTTTTATTTATAGATGACCATTTCACAAAAAATAAGTAATTATATAAAAATTACAAGACCAGTAAATGTAATCATAACTTTTATTGTTGTTGTAGTCGCCATTTTCATTTCTCAAAAAGAAGTAACAAATACAATATTTATTATTCTCGCATCAATATCAGCTTCATTAACTGCAGCAGCCGGTAATATAATTAATGATATACTTGATTTAGAAACGGATAAAATATCACATCCAGATAGAGTTTTAGTTGTAGATAAGCTCTCTAAAAAAGAAGCTTGGTTTTATTATCTCATACTTAATTGTGCTTCTATTATTATTGCTGCCAGCTTAAACTCTTTTCTTCTGATAATTGTTATTTCGGTTATATTATTACTTTTTCTGTACTCAGTTTATTTGAAACGATTACCCTTAATTGGAAATTTTACTATAGCCATTATAACCGGTTTGACTTTTATATATGGTGGGTTTGCAGTTAATAATCCGACAGCCGCAATTGTTCCAGCATTATTTGCGTTTTTAATAAATCTAATTAGAGAAATTGTTAAAGATATTCAGGATATTGAAGGTGACGCAAAATTAAACTTCAAAACATTCCCAATCTTATTCGGAATTAAGCGCTCCCAACAGCTTATTGTTTTGATATCTGTTTTATTAACAGGATTTACTTTTTATCCTTTTCTAACCCAATTGTATAATATAGAATATTTCTTGATTATAATGACATTGGTTAATCCACTGCTCGTACTTTCTATTAAAATATTATTTGATAAAAAAGAAAATCGATACTTGATAGTTAGTAGAATACTAAAACTAAATATGGTTTTAGGTTTAATTGCAATATGGTTTGGCAAATGAGAAATTTTGATAATAGCTTTTTATCCTTCAATAATGCGCCTCTTGCAGGAACAGATGAGGCAGGTAGGGGACCTTTAGCGGGACCAGTTGTTGCAGCAGCAGTTATTTTACCAAATAAATTTTATGATGAAAGAATTAATGATTCAAAAAAACTTTCATCAAATCTTAGAGAAGAACTTTTTTATGTAATACGTAAAAATGCACTGGCTTATGCTTACACAGAAATATCACATAAAAAGATTGATGAGATTAATATTTTGCAAGCATCATTACTCGCAATGAAAAGATCTATAAAAAAATTAAAAATAAAACCAGGTATTATTCTAGTTGATGGAAATAAATCTTTTAGTTATGAAGCGGATGTCATCTCTATTATAAAAGGTGATTCAAAGTCACTATCAATTGCCTCGGCTTCTATTATTGCAAAAGTTGTACGTGATAGAATCATGATTAGATTGTCCAAAAAATATCCACAATACGGATGGGATAAAAACAAAGGTTATCCGACGAAAGAACACATCAAGGCAATCTTAGAATTTGGTGCTTGTCCTTTTCATAGGATAACATTTCTAAAAAAAATATTTGAAAGATCAAATCAAACAGATTTATTTTTAAAAGGATGAAATTGATGATCGATAAAAACAAGAGAGATATTGGTAAAGAAGGAGAGGATATTGCTGTTACATATCTTACACAAAAGGGATTTAAAATTATTGAACGAAATTATCATTATAGTAATAAAGGTGAAATTGATATCGTGGCAGATGATAAAAATCAATTGGTTTTTATAGAAGTTAAATCCAGAATAAATTTGGAGTTTGGAGAACCTGAGTTTGCAATTAATCCAAAAAAGATCAAGCAACTAAAGAAGATGGCTGAACTTTATCTCTTTGATAAAGAAATCGAAGAGGCCGATTGCAGATTTGATGTAGTGGCAATCTTACTTGGTGATGGTACAAAACCCTCTATAAATCATTACGAAAATGCGTTTATGTGAAAATAATCTTGATTTAATTCACAACTACTAAATACTCTCAGAATCTTTGAGAAAAATTTCTTAGTTTGAATTAAGGAATTAAATAATTATTAAAAATATCTTTCCAAAAATGAAAAATTCTAAAAACTTACCAGTTAAACCCGGCAAATTAGAGCTGCGTTTAACAGAATTTTTCATAATGCTGGCAGGACTCTGGCAGTTTCAAATTCAATTCTTTAAACAAATATTTATTCCACCTTACGAAATTGACCAAATACGTAAACACATGGATGAGCTTGGAATTAAAACTCTTCCAATAGTTAGCGTAACCGGATTTATTATCGGACTCGTTATTACAATGCAAATGCATCCTGTAATGGTGCGTTTTGGTGCAGAAGCTTTTTTACCGGGCTCAGTCGGTATCTCAATTGTCAGAGAACTTGGCCCCGTAATTACTGCGCTGATATTTGCCGGAAGAGTTAGTTCAGGTATTGGGGCGGAGCTTGGTTCGATGCGAGTTACCGAACAGATTGACGCGATGGAAGTATCCGGCGTAAATCCATTCAAGTATCTTGTAATTACAAGAATATTTGCATGTACATTTATACTTCCGATACTTACTGTATATGTTATATTTATAGCATTTATAGGGTCATATATTGCAGTTGTACTTGTCCAGAATATGAATTACGCTTACTTTATTGATTCAGTTGTAGCGTCTGTTGAATTTGGAGATGCAATCCCTGGTATATTAAAAACATTTGTATTTGGATTTATTGTTGGCATTGTTGGAACTTATAAAGGCTACACAGCTACCAATGGTACTGAAGGTGTTGGAAAAGCAGCCACTACTGCTGTTGTTGTTTCATCTCTTATGATTTTAATTTTTGATATGGTGCTTGTAAAAATAACTCTTTGGTTGTGGCCGACAATATGAAAAATCTGATTGATATAATAAATCTTTCAAAATCTTTTGGATCGCATGTTGTTCTTAAGGATGTATCACTGCAAGTAGAAGAAAGTGAAAACTTTGTAGTATTCGGTCAAAGTGGAACAGGGAAAAGTGTTTTATTAAAATGTATTGTTGGTTTATTACAGCCTGATGCAGGCGAAATTTATATAAAGGGTACTAACGTTCTTAACTTAAGTCAAAAAGAATTAAATCAGGCTAGAAAGAATATTGGATTTTTGTTTCAAGGTGCAGCTTTGTATGATTCTATGAGCGTGAGAGAAAATTTAGAATTTCCCTTAATAAGAAATTTTAACTTTACGCCTAAGGAACGTGAAGAAAAAGTAAAAACAGTATTGGAAAATGTTTCTCTTGAAGAAGCAATAGATAAAATGCCATCCGAGCTTTCCGGAGGCATGAAGAAGAGAATTGGGCTTGCACGTTCTATAATAGCAGAACCAAAACTTATGTTGTATGATGAACCAACAACAGGTTTGGACCCAATTACATCAAAAGAAATAAGTTCTTTAATATTAGAATTACAAAAATCTTTAAAGATGACATCTATAGTTGTTACACACGATTTACTTTGCGCAGAAATAATTGCAGATAGAGCAATAGTATTGAATGAAGGGATTGTGCAGTACGAGGGTACAATTCCAGAACTAACATCTTCGCTAGATCCTTTTTTAAGAAATTTCTTTAGTCATGAAATTATTGAAGAGCAGAACAGGAGCACTAATGAATAACACACTTGCAAATGCTAAACTTGGTATTTTTATTTTTTTGGGAAGCGTTATTTTGGTAGTTATAATTTTTCTTCTTGGGAATAAAGATCAATTATTTTCTTCAACGTATACTATCAAAGCCAATTTTAAGAACACTGAAGGATTAAGAAACGGTGCTTCAGTGAGATTTGGAGGTATTGATGTAGGTGCTGTAAAAAGCATTCAAATTGTTAGTGATACAAGTGTATCTGTTGAAGTTACCATGCGGGTAAAAGAAGAAATAAAAAATTTCATAAAAAAAGATTCAAGAGCAAGTATAGAAACAGAAGGCTTAGTAGGTAATAAAGTTGTAATGTTAACTATGGGTTCGCCTAATTCGGAAATAATTTTGGATGGAGGTAGAATACTTTCTAAAGAACCTTTAAGCTTTGCTGATATTATTGAGGAAACTCAAGGTATTATGGCATACACAAAAGATATGACAAAAAATCTTTCTGAGATTGTTTATAAAGTAAATAAAGGTGAAGGTACTATCGGAAAAATCTTGAACGATGATAAACTTTATACAGCAGCCACAAATCTTACAAATACTGCAGATAAAAATTTAAATTCAATATCTGACGATATGAAGGGTGTTATAACATTATTTGACAATCTTGGAAAAGGTGTTAAAGATGTTGTGGGTAATATAAATCAGATAGTCAGTCGTATTGATACAGTATTAATTGGTGTTTCTGAGGGTAAAGGATTGCTCGGCTCTTTGGTTTCAGATAATGGCAAAGAAGGCAAATCATTAAATCAAATTTTGGATAACATTGTTGTTGTTACTGAGGAAGCCAAAACATCTGCATCCAGGCTTTCAGAGAACATGGAAGCTTTAAAGCACAATTGGCTATTTAAAAGTTATTTTGAAGAACGTGGTTATTGGGATACGGAAGAATATGAAAAACAACTTGATTCAAAAATTATAGAGTTGAATAACAAAATTAAATTGCTGGACGCAAAGATTTTAGAATTAAAATCAATAGAAAATAAAACTAATTAAAATATAAAGTTTGGTGAGTACAGCTTTTGTATTCACCAAAATGTATTTAATTGAAATTACATTCCCTTAGTTCAATTCCAAGTATGGCTAAAGAAAAAAAAATAACCGTTAAAGGTGCACGCGAGCATAATCTTAAAAATTTAAGCTTTGAGATTCCGCGTAATAAGTTAGTCGTTTTTACAGGTGTGAGTGGAAGCGGCAAATCATCTTTGGTCTTTGATACGATTTATGCTGAAGGTCAGAGGAGATATGTAGAAAGCCTATCCTCCTATGCACGCCAATTTCTTGAGAGAATGAATAAGCCAGACGTTGATGTTATTCAGGGTATTTCACCCGCAGTTGCAATCGAACAAAAAACAGGCTCTCGGAATTCACGTTCAACGGTGGGTACAACAACGGAAGTTTATGATTATTTGCGTTTACTTTTTGCACGTATCGGTAAAACAATTTGCTTTCAATGCGGTAAAGTTGTTACAAAAGCCACTACCGGAACAGTTGCCGATTGGCTGGAACATCAAAAAGATGGCGCAAGATTTTATCTCGCTTTTCCGCTGCATGATCATGAAGGACATTCAGTTAAAGAAGAAGTTGAATTATTGAAGAAGCGTGGTTTTTTTAGAATTTATTTTAAAAAAGTATTTTATGATTTAAATACAGATGAGGTAAAATTACCAAAAAATAAAAATGACATAAAAGTTGTTGTTGATAGATTTAAATTAAGTATCGGTGAGATTCGTGAAAAATTATCTGACTCAATTGAGGTAACATTTAAAGAAGGTGAGAATAGAATTGTTTTAATAAATGCTGAAACTAACGAGCAGCAGGAGTTTAATAAGTTTTATGAGTGCTGTGGAGTAAGATACGAGGAGCCAGAACCTCGATTCTTTTCATTCAACAATCCTTTTGGTGCATGCCCCGTTTGTCAGGGATTCAGTAAAGTAATTGGCGTTGATATGAATCTTGTCATTCCCAATCCCAATCTTACCATAGCAGATGGAGCTATTGCTCCATACCACGGTGCTAAATACAGCGCATATCTCCGTGACCTCATTCAGAGTGCTCGTGATTTTAAATTCCCAATACACGTTCCATACAAACAGTTAAGTGATGAACAAATATCATTGATTAAAAAAGGTTTCGGCAAGTACAAAGGCCTTGATCATTTCTTTTCTGAATTAGAAAGAAAAACATATAAAATTCATGCTAGAGTTATGCTAAGTCGTTATCGGGGTTACACAATTTGCCCTGCTTGTAAGGGATCACGATTACGAAGAGAAGCAATGCAGGTTAAGATTGATGACAAATCAATTCATGAAATTGTACAAATGCCAATAGATAATTCACTAAAGTTTTTTGAAAAATTAAAACTTACTGACTACGATTTTACAGTTGCTGAAAGAATCTTAAAAGAGATTATAAAACGGTTAACATTTCTTTACAATGTCGGAATTGGGTATTTAACATTAGACAGATACAGTAACACACTCTCAGGAGGAGAAACTCAAAGGATCAATCTCGCTACTTCTTTAGGATCTGCTCTTGTTGGAACTTTATATGTTTTGGATGAACCAAGCATTGGTTTACATCCACGAGATAATGCAAAGTTAATAAACATTTTAAAAAACCTACGAGATATCGGTAATTCTGTTTTAGTTGTTGAGCACGATGCTGATATGATGAAAGAAGCTGATCTTATTTTTGATATGGGACCCAAAGCAGGAATTGATGGTGGTGAAATAGTTGCGATTGGAACATATAATGAAATAATAAAGAACAAAAATTCTTTAACTGGTAAATATCTTTCAGGTGAATTGTCTATTCCAATTCCTGATAAACGAAATGAGCGAAAAACTAAATCAATAAAAATTATTGGTGCAAAAGAAAATAATTTAAAAAATCTAACTTTGGAAATTCCTTTAAATAGATTTGTTGTTGTAACGGGTGTTAGCGGATCTGGTAAAAGTTCTCTAATTCATGATGTGTTTTATGCAGGGCTTGCAAAGTATCTCGGCAATGCACCCTCGTTTATTGGAAAATATGATGATATAAAAGGTGGAGAATATATTGATGATGTTGTTATAGTAGACCAATCACCAATTGGTAAATCTCCAAGATCAAATCCCATTAGTTACATCAAGGCATTTGAGTTAATTCGTGATTTATTTGCATCAACACATCAGGCCAGAGCACGCGGTTATAAACCTGGCTTCTTTTCATTTAATGTTCCGGGCGGAAGATGCGAAACCTGCCAGGGTGATGGATATATAAAAGTTGAAATGCAATTTCTTGCAGATCTGTATCTTGAGTGTGATGATTGTAACGGTACACGATACAAAAAAGAAATTAGAGAGATTACTTATCGAGGAAAAAATTTAGTAGATGTATTGGAGATGACTGTTGATGAATCATTAGTATTTTTTGAAGGCAATGATAGAATAATAAGGTTGTTACAAGTACTTGCTGATGTTGGCTTGGGATATATTAAACTTGGTCAGCCTTCAAATACATTATCAGGGGGTGAAGCACAAAGGATAAAGCTTGCTTCATATCTAACCTCGCAGCGAGACAGACGACACATACTATTTATTTTTGATGAGCCGACAACTGGTCTGCATTTTCATGATATCTCAAAATTGTTAAAGTGTTTTCAACTGCTTCTTGAACGAAATAACTCTGTAGTGATTATTGAACATAATCTGGATGTAATTAAATGCGCTGATTATATAGTTGATCTTGGACCTGAAGCAGGAGATAATGGGGGAGAAATAGTTGCAACCGGAACACCTGAAGAAATTGCAGAGAATAAGAATTCCTGGACAGGAAAATATTTAAAACAGTATTTGAATTAGCTGTTAAAAACAATTGGTTATAGATTCATTAAGTCAAATAATTCTGCCTCCTATTCAGCAATGAACAAAGACCAAACATCTTATTTTTTATTCAAGAACATTTATCTCATTAGCTGTAAACAGATTCTACGTTTGTAATTCCAGGATTTTTCTAGCCCGATCCAGGGAATCATCAATATTGCCTAAAACATTTTGTTCTCCAATCACCTTTAAAAAACCAGATTGCTCTAAAGCAATAAGAGGCTGAGTGTGAACACCAGAGAGAACTAATTGAGTGCCATTTTTAATTGTATCATGATATACTTCTTCAAGTGCGTGAATACCAGTTCCATCAATCGCAGGGACATTTCTCATTCTAATAATTAATACTTTCGGAGGGCTTTCTAAGTATCTCATTGCATCTCTGAATTTTGAAACTGCTCCAAAAAAGAATGGACCATTTATTTCAAATACTTCAACCTTATCCGGTACCTTCTTAAATTGAATTGCATTAGCATCAATAGCATCCTCATTATCATCAGTTAATTCACGGGTAATTATACCAACATTTGTAACCGTTGCCATGGATCGCATAAAAAGAAAAACGGCTAAAACCATTCCAACTTGTATGGCAATAGTTAAATCAAATATTACAGTTAATCCAAAAGTTGTTAGAAGAACAGCAACATCACTTTTAGGACTTTTAAATATTTCTATAAATGATCGCCATTCACTCATATTATATGCAACTATTATAAGAATTGCAGCAAGTGTTGCCATAGGAATTAACTTAGCAAATTGCCCAAAGAATAGAGTGATTACGAGAAGAACGATTGCGTGAGTTATTCCTGCGATTGGTGTTCTTCCCCCATTCTTAATATTTGTTGCAGTACGCGCAATTGCACCGGTTGCAGGAATACCACCAAACAAAGGAGTTATAATATTTGCTACACCTTGAGCCACCAATTCCATATTTGAACGATGTCTTCCTCCAATCATCCCATCTGCAACAACAGCAGATAGTAATGATTCTATTGCTGCAAGAATCGCAATTGTAGTTGCCGGTCCAATTAAATTTTTTATTGTAGCAAAGTCTATTTCCGGAAAAACAGGGGAGGGAAGCGCTGATGGAAGTTCTCCAAATTTTGATCCGATAGTTTCTACCGGAAGATGAAAAATTTGAACAATTGCGGTTGTAACTAAAAGAGCAACGATTGAACCTGGAATTTTATGAGTAATTTTTGGAAAAATTATAATAATAAATAACGCAAGAGCAGCGGTTCCAAATGCATAAAAATTAACTGACGATAAATTAAGAGAATATTCAATCCATTTATCGACGAACTCAGATGGAACCTTTTCAATCGCTAATCCAAAAAAATCTTTTATTTGAGTAGAAAAAATTAACAGAGCAATACCGCTTGTAAATCCAACAACAACCGGGTGTGGAATGAATTTTATTACAGATCCAAATCTTGCAAGACCCATTATTACAAGAATTACCCCCGCCATAATTGTGGCGATGATAAGTCCGTTAACTCCATATTGCTGAACAATTCCATAAACAATAACGATAAATGCACCTGTTGGTCCGCCAATTTGAACACGACTGCCGCCAAGGAATGAAATTATGAATCCGGCTATAATTGCTGTGATTAATCCTTTTTCCGGTGTTACGCCAGATGCAATACCAAACGCTATTGCGAGGGGAAGCGCGACAATTCCTACAATTGTTCCGGCAGATAAATCAGCAAAAAATTGTTTTGTTGTGTAATCTTTTAAGGTTGTGAATAATTTAGGTTTTAACATCTTGCAAAATATATTTATCAAAAAAAGACGGCACAAGATAATGATTATCAAAATTTATCAAGCTATTATTTATCAGACCATTTTATTGCTTTAATACAATATTTCTTTTGTGATTGGAGGCATCATTTTTGAGCAAGTTATTTACACAAAAAAGAATATCTTTAGGCAATAAAAAAATATTAATGATGATCAAACAATTACTTTTTATATTATTTGTTTCAGCACAATTTTCATTCTCACAAGACTATGGAATGATGCGTTTTACTAATTATGCTGATGATAGGCAAAGTGCATTCAGCTTAACCTTTGATGATGGATTATTAACCCATTTTGAAAATGTTAGGCCTATATTAAATCAGTATGGATTTAAAGGTACCTTTTATGTGTTACCTCCCTATTTAACTGAGTCTTTACCTGGAATTTGGAGATATGGAACTTGGCCGGGTTTTCAGACTATGGCTTTTGAAGGACACGAAATTGGCTCACACACAATGAGGCATTTCGATCTAACATCACTGCCTTGGGGAGATGTGAATGATGACAGCACATTATTATATGAGTTGTTTCAATCAAAAATATTTATAGAGCAAAAAATCCCAGCTGAGAAATGTATTTCTTTAAACTATCCTTATACTCTTCATAATTCTCATGTTGATTCTGCTGCAAGTTTGTTTTATGAAAATGGCAGAACGTTAGGTCAGATCCCAAATGATTCTTCATTGACCTGGGAAAAATGGTATGGATTAAAGGCCAAAGTAGTTTTATTTAATCAACCAAGAAATTCTGTTGATGATGATCTTGATGAGCTTTTAACTTTTCTAGAATGGACTCAAAACTCTATAAATAATCATAAATGGGGAATGATAATCATTCACGATGTACTTCCATTCAATCAATTACAGGATTCATCAAATCAGGGAATATATGAACCAGTTACAAATGAATGGTTAACAGAATTATGCAATTTTCTTTGGGCAAGATCATCAAACAAAGAAGTGTGGGTTGAAACAGTTGGAAATATTACTAGATATATAAAAGAGAGGGATGCGGCTCAATATCAGATAATTTGGGCATCAAATCAATTAATTGAAATTACTTTAACTGATAATTTGATCGATGAAATTTATAATTATCCATTAAGTGCTTATATCAAAGTTCCAGGTGAATGGAATTATGTGAGATTGCAGCAGGGTAATTTTGTTGATACTCTTGAAGTTATTGAAAAAGGTCTAGACTGGGTTGTACTTGCAAAGGTTAGGCCTGATAAAGGATTAATAAGTTTAACTCCCGTAATTCCAACAAATATTGAAAATGAGAATTTAGGTGTTGAAAAATTTGAATTATTCCAAAATTATCCTAACCCGTTCAATCCGAATACAATTATAAAGTATTCATTAAACAGCAGGCAATTTGTATCTCTAAAAGTATTTGATTTATTGGGTAATGAAGTTGCAACTCTTGTTGATGAGTATAAATCTCCTGGTGAATACAATGCACAATTTTCAATTAATAATTATCGAATGAGTTCAGGCTTTTATTACTATCAATTAAGGGCAGGTAATTTTACAGAATCGAAAAAAATGATGCTGTTAAAGTAGATTTTAAAATTCAAATTTTTGTGTTCGCTTCGTCCGGGGAAATCTGCTCTTTAATCCTTCAACAGTCATTACTGCAGTTCCAAGTATCCAGTTATTATACTTAACTGCATATTGTCCAAGAGGAATTTCAATATCCCTAATCTTCCAACCGGTTAAATAATTTAATAACTCATCATCATTTTTTAGATGATAAATAAATTTTGTGATATGTTTTTCTAAAACCTGCGCAGCCTGGGAGTTAAATGTTATCCTATCTTTTTTATCAAGTGTTCCAAGTTTTAACCCAACTCGATTAAATAAACCAATATGTTCTTCATCCCAATCATCAACAACGAAGAAAATATCTTTACCTCTAAAAATATATTTGTAATCATCCAATACTTTTCTATCAACACCAAAATGGTCAGAAATATAATTAATATATTCTTGAATCTCTTTATGATTACTTTTTACAATCCTGTTCTCAGTTTCTCTTATGCTTTCTTTCTCAGGAGATTCAGTAAGATCAATCTTTTTCATCTTAACTAAAAAGAAACCATCTGAATCAATTTCCCAGGGCAAAATGCGAATAGCTTTTTTCAATTCAGGATTTAGTTGTTTTCCTTGATACTCGGTGAAGGCTTGTCGAAAAGGAATCGGTAGATTTATTTCTAACAATTCAACTGGATATTTTTCTAATATTTTGTCAAGAACTAATTCATTTTCTTCTATCGAGAGAGTGCAAGTTGAATACACAATTTCCGCACCAACTTTTGCCATTTTAATTGCAGCAATAAGTAAACGTGTTTGGAGATGCTGCAACCTGTCAACGTGATCTAACGACCACCAATTACTCACTTCACCTTTTTTCTGAATTATTCCAAGTCCGCTGCAAGGAGCATCCACAAGTACTTTTGTAAAGTGGTCATCATAAACTTTGCTAAGCACTTCGCCTTTGGAATGAATGACAGATGAGTTGATTACACACATTCGCTCAAGATTAAATACTAAAGATTTAATTCTTTCATTATCAACTTCATTGATTAATAATGCACCACGATTGTTCATCATCTCAGCGATCTGTGTGGATTTAGAACCCGGCGCACCGCAAAGATCAAGTACAATATCATCGCTTGTTGGATTCAAGATTAACGGCGGCATCATTGATGAAAGTGATTGAATGTAATAAAACCCCATTACATGTTCAAAAGTTTTACCTATTCGTTCATTACCATCAATAATTTTTAACACTTTTTCAAAATGATTAACCGGTAAAGATTTTATTTGATACTTCTGAAAAAGCAGTTCAGCTAAATCATCTCTTGAAATTTTTGCAGTATTTACCCGAATGTACTGTGCACTATCCTGTTCTATGAATTGTAAATATTTATCAGCTGATTCTTTACCGTACAATGATGAAAAGTAATCGTAAATTTTTTGTGATACTTCGGTGGCCAATATTAATACCTAATAAGATTCAGCTTTTGAAAAATTTCATTAGAAACAGCATTCACATTTTTCCCATCAGGAAAATTCTTTTTATAATCTTTATATATCTGATTAAGAAGATCATCTAAATAATTGTTGTAAGAATCTACAAGTGACTTAATTAATAATTTATCTTTTGGAATGTACGCTTTGCCGTTTCTTTCTTTTGAGCTATAAACAATAAATTTAGCTTCATCATAACTAGATGCCTGATAAACAGATGCGCCATCTGTTGTTATGATTTCATAATTACCAAAAAATTCCTGGCCGATAATTAATGTTTTTATTGGGACAGAAATTACATCGAGGTCTGATTCGTCAATAAAATGAAGTGGGAATTGCTTAACCCCTTTAGAAAGGATTGAACTTAGCCAATTTTCAATAAATAATTTTTCGCTCAATTGCCGCCGTGAGTAACGATAAAATTTTTAATTGTCTGAGTTAAGTCATCAACATTTGAATATTTATTTACTTGAAGTTTTGGATCTACACAGCCTGCTATCATTGAAGAAATTTGTCTTACTTGTTCATG
This sequence comes from uncultured Ignavibacteriales bacterium, assembly GCA_963706055.1. Taxonomy (GTDB): domain Bacteria; phylum Bacteroidota; class Ignavibacteria; order Ignavibacteriales; family Ignavibacteriaceae; genus IGN3. The sequence continues at coordinate 26,355 of CAVPND010000046.1, forward strand.
GTAAACTGCTAGAACAGGGATTTTTTTCACAAACAGTGCATAAGATATTTCAAATCCCACACCCAAACTAGGTCCGGAAACTTCTGCAATTAAAATCTTGCTTCCATCAATCCATTTTATATCGCGTGTATAAATTTGTTTAGCATTTAAAGGAATTGATGAACTGAATTTTGTACTAACTTCAGAGAGAGCGGTATGCCCCAAAGACTCAACTATTCTAACAATCTCAGAATAATTTTCTTGAAAAGTTGTGTTACCTCTTATTGGTCCTGCGCAATAAATTATCATTTCATTGCTCTAAAATGTTTTTATAATGTTGTTCATACATGGGAACTACTATAGATTTATCAAAATGGTTTAATGTCCGATTGCGGGCATTTTGTGAAAAAAGCTCATATTTTTTTTCATTAGTTAAGAGATCTAACGTGTATTTAGCCATTCTTTCAATATCACCTATTTCAGCAATAAAACCGCATTCATTATGTTTTACTAATTCTGGTAATCCTCCAACGCTGGAACTTACGACAGGTAACCCGCAAGCCATCGCCTCTAAAGCGGCTAAACCAAAACTCTCAGATTGTGAAGGTATTAAAAATATGTCAGAAGAACTTAATATCTCAACCAACGCATCTTGTTTACCTAAAAATTTAACTGTATCTGTCAGATTTAACTCTCTGGTTAATCTTTCACATTCGCTTCTATCAGGTCCATCGCCTACCAATAAAAGTTTTGATGGAACTTCTTTTTGTACAATATCAAAAACACGAATTGCATCCGTAACCCGCTTTACTGGGCGAAAATTTGAAGTGTGAACTAAAATTTTTTCTCCATTTGGGGCAATGTGTCTTCTAAAAGCACAGTTATTTACTGATACTTTTTTAAATACATCTGTATCAACAAAGTTTGGAATTACACTAATTTCTTTTTCAATAGAATAATTTGTAAGTGTTTTTTCTTTTAAAAATCTTGAAACAGCGGTTATACCGTCACTTTGTTCTATACTAAATTTTACAAGTGGTAGAAACGATGGTTCTAATCCTACTAATGTTATGTCAGTTCCGTGAAGTGTAGTAGTTATTTTAAGTTTTTTATTTTTTACAATTTGTTTTGCAAGAAATGCTGATGTTGCATGCGGAATAGCATAATGAACATGAAGCAAGTCCAGATTTTCAAACTCAGCAACCTCAATCATCTTGCTAGCAAGAGCCAGGCTGTATAAAGGAAATTCAAACAACGGATATGTACTTGTTTCAACTTCGTGAAAAAAAACATTCTCAATATATTTTGAAAGTCTAAATGGAAGAGCGTAACTTATAAAGTGAACCTCGTGGCCACGAAGAGCTAATTCCTTACCTAATTCTGTTGCGATAACTCCACTTCCGCCGTATGTAGGATAACAAGTAATTCCGATTTTCATATTTAATTCTTTTATCAGATTTGAGTTCAAATATATAGCATTTTGATCGAATAATGAACTTTCTTTTGTGCTTAATTTAATAGTTAAATTTAGATTGTAATAATTTCAATAGTAATTTTGGCAAAACAAAGTTTAACATGATGAAATTTCTTGTTATTGGTCATTCAGTTTTAGATTTAATTATATCTGGTACTGAGCAAATAATTAGTGCTGGTGGAATATTCTATTCCATTTCCGCATTAAACAAGATCCGGCAAAAAGATGATGAAATTTTTCTATGTTCACAGTTTGATAATGATACTTACAATTATTTTAGTATTGAATTTGAAAAAATTAATAAAAAATACTTTCAAGTAGTTGATAAAATTCCAAGAGTTCATCTAACCCTCCAAAGAGATTCGGAAAGACATGAGTCCTACGAAAATATTAATAATAATCTCTCAATTGACATTTCAGATCAGGACGATTTTAAAGGAATTTTGATAAATATGATTACAGGTTTTGATATTAAAATTGAACAATTAATCCAGATTAGAAAAAAATTTTCTGGACCTATCTATATGGACGTTCATACGCTCTCACGTGGAATTAGTGATGATTACAAAAGAGAGTTCAGAGTTATTCCTGACTTTAAAGATTGGGCAAAGTGTTTAGATATAATTCAGGTTAACCAAAATGAGTTGTTTTCTTTATCAAGTAAAAAAAGAGAATCTGAAATTGTTGAAGAAATATTTTCCCTTGGAATTAAGGTGCTCTGTATTACAATGGGTGAACTTGGAGCGAAAGTATTTTATCCGCAGCAAGATGAAATAATATCGTGTTTTATATCGGCAAAAAAAATTAGCAGTCCAATAAGTGTTGGCTGTGGAGATGTCTTTGGGGCATCTTTTTTTTATAGTTATATTAGAAACAATGATGCTGTTCTTTCATTAACCAAAGCTGTTTTAGCGGCAGAACAATTTGTTGAAAATAAATTATTGATATAGAATGAATTCAATTGATATTATAAAAAGAAGAATACTGGTAATTGGTGCAAACGGAATGCTTGGGCAAAGAGTTGTTGAATTTTATTCATCACTTAGTGATGTTGAATTACTCTCAACATCAGTTGAAGAGAATTTTGTATTTAATGATCTAGAATATATACAAAGCGACATTTCGAATCGTACTGAAATAAAAAAAATAATTAAAGATTTTTATCCTGACTTTATAGTTAATGCTGCTGCTTTTACTAATGTAGATTTAAGTGAATCTGAACGTGAGCTTGCATGGAAAATAAATGTTAAGGGCGTTGAGTATATTACCGAGGCTGCACGAATATTAGACTCTCATTTAATTCACATATCCACTGATTATATTTTTGATGGGAAGAATGGACCATATTTAGAAAATGATATCCCTAATCCGCTTGGTTATTATGGGCGTACAAAATTAGCCAGCGAAAATTCCTTAAAGATAAGTGGAATTAAATACACAATACTAAGAACAAATGTTTTATACGGAACGGCTAAGTTTAGTCGCCCAGATTTTGTTAAGTGGGTTGTAGATTCTTTACGGGCAAATAAACAGATTAGGATTGTAGATGATCAAATCAACAATCCAACTTTTATCGATGACCTTGTACAGGGTATTAATAAAACGATAGAGCTGCGGAAAGAAGGAATTTATAATATCGGCGGAAATGAATTTCTTTCCAGATATGATTTTACAATTACGATTGCTGATTATTTTAATCTAGATACGAGTTTAATAAAAAGAATAAAAACCGAAGAACTTAATCAACCAGCGCGCAGACCTCTGAAATCAGGTCTAATAACAATTAAGGCTCAAAGTGAGCTTGGTTACAGACCACATCCAATTATTCAAACTTTAGAACTAATGAAAAAAGAGCTTGGATTATGAAATCAAAATTATTTTTATTGCTGATTGTAATTTCTATTTCAATCTTTCCACAACAAGAAAAAGTTCCTATGTGGGCAAAAGGAGTCGTATGGTATCAAATCTTTCCAGAGCGATTTGCAAATGGAGATTTTACTAATGATCCTGAAGCGGAAAAAGTATTTATTAACAGCCGAAAAATTCCTGAAGGTTGGAAAATTTCAAAATGGACAAGCAATTGGTTCGCACAATCCGAATGGGAGAAAAATCTTGGAGGTGATGTTCGTAACCATCTTTATGAAAGAAGATATGGTGGCGATATTCAAGGAATAATAGACAGACTTGATTATATAAAAGGTCTTGGCATTGGTGCTATATACCTGAATCCTGTATTTGAAGCAGTCTCATTACACAAATACGATGGTTCAAGCTTTCATCACATTGATATTAACTTTGGACCGGATCCCGCTGGTGATAAAAAAATAATGGATTCAGAAATACCTGATAATCCCGATACCTGGAAATGGACGGAGGCAGATAAATTATTTTTAAAATTGATTGATGAAATCCACAAACGTGGAATGAAAATTATAATTGATGGTGTATTTAATCATACGGGAGTTCAGTTCTGGGCATTTCAAGATATCGTTAACCATCAGGAACAATCTAAATATAAAGACTGGTACTTAATCAATAAATTTGACGATCCTGTAACCTTAACAAACGAATTTGACTATAAAGGTTGGTGGAATATAAAATCATTGCCTGAATTTAATCGAACAAAAGATGATTTAGCAGATGGGCCAAAACAATATATCTTTCACTCAACAAAAAAATGGATGGACCCAAATGGTGATGGTGATCCTTCTGATGGTATTGATGGCTGGCGGTTAGATGTTGCAAGAGAAGTACCGATTGGATTTTGGAAGCAGTGGCGCAATATCGTAAAAACAATAAACAAACAGTCTTTGATTGTTGGCGAATTGTGGGAACTTTCTCCAGATTTTATTTCGGATGATGGAGCTTTTGATGCATTGATGAATTACAATTTTGCCTTTGCAGTAAACGACTTTTTCGTTGCGGAAAAAAATAAAATTTCTGTTGATGAGTTTATTGAAAGATTGCATCAAATTGATGATACATATCCTTTCCAGAATTTATATGTGCTGCAAAATTTATTATCAAGTCACGATACAGAGCGGTTGTCCTCATTAATTCAAAATCCTGACCGCAAATATGAGCATGATGCAAATGAAGGAAATAAAAATTATAAACCTGGTAAACCAACTGGTGATGATATTGAAAAACAAAAATTAGTTGCAGCATTTCAGTTGCTTTATCGCGGTGCGCCAATGATTTATTATGGTGATGAAGTTGGAATGTGGGGAGCTGATGACCCTCATGATAGAAAACCTATGGTATGGGATGATTTAGTTTATGAAAATGAAATTATTAATGAGCAATCAGGATTTAAAACAGGTTTTGGGAATTACACTGTTGAACAAAATAAAAATTTACTGGAATTTTATAAAACTATTATCAAAATCAGAAACGGTAATGAACCTTTAAAAACAGGAACAATTAAGTTTATTTATTCTGATAATGAGAAAAAAACATTTGCATTTGAAAGCGTTATTGAAGATCAAAAAACAGTTTGTGCATTTAATTTAGGCTTATCTGAGGTTTCAATTCCGTTGGATTATGAAGTTGTAGAATTGTTTTCGAGTAATACTGAAATAAATTCCAATATAAAATCCATCACTTCCAAATCATTTAAAGTATATAGAGTAAAGAAATAGTTTTATGATAAACAAGTACGACTCATTTATTTTCGATCTTGATGGGACTGTTTACCGTGGCGAAAATATCATTCCGGATGCTGATAAAACCATAAATGAGCTTAAACAAATAGGTAAAAGAGTTTTATTTATATCTAATAAAACAACTGGTACGGTAAAAGATTATTATTATTTCTTAAAAAGTTTTGGATTAAACATTAAGGAAGATGAAATACTAAACTCAACAATAGTTGTAAAGAATTATTTACTTGAGAATCATGCTAAAGATAAATTTTTTGCAATTAGTGAACAGGTTTTTATTGATGAGTTGAAAAGTTGCGGATTGTTGTTTTCAAATGATCCAAAAGAAATTGCGGTATTGTTAATTTCATTAGATAGAACTTTGAATTATGATAAGCTGGAAATTGCTGCTAAAGCGTTAGAAAATGGTGCCAGATTTTTTGCTGCTAATATTGATGATACTTGTCCAGTAGATGGGGGAGAAGTTCTTGATGCTGGATCAACAATTTCTGCTTTGGAAAAAAGAACTCATAAAAAATTAGAACTTCATTTTGGTAAACCATCTGACTTTATGATGAACGAAATTATATCCCGATTAGATGGGAATCTTTCAAATGCTTTACTAATTGGAGATAGACTTGAGACAGACATCCTTATGGGTATAAATCTTGGAATTGATACAGCTTTAGTTTCTACGGGAGTGAGGCACTACATGAATGGTAATTCGGAAATTAAGCCAACATACTATTTTAATTCCGTCGCTGATATTTTAAAGAAGTAGTACCCACGGCAGGAATCGAACCTGCGACCTGCGGTTTAGGAAACCGTCGCTCTATCCCCTGAGCTACGTGGGCTTAAATAATTGCGGTGTAAAATTAAGAATGATAATGGAAAGTTACATTAGTATTCTAAACTATTTGTTAATAAAATTATTCCCATTTCCATTTAGTTGGATTCCAATTATTCTTTGTTTTAGAATCAAAAATAGGTTGGATGAAGGACTGGATCTGGGTAACTATTTCAGAAAATGTTTTTTGGTTTTCTAATTTATTTCGATCAAGAAATGCTTTCCAAAGAGCTTGAAACCTCTCGTTGTTTTTAAATCGATCTTCAAAGATTTTTTTACTCAACACCAAATCTGTTGATCGGTGGTTGAATGTTGTTGTAATTGCCTGAGCTAACGTTTCTTTTTTGAAATTATAATTTTCAGCAAAAAATAGAATATCATAAAAATCTTTCATCCTACTTGTTTGCAATTGAATAGACACAATTGCCTCAAACTTTTCTGCAATTGCAGTTTCGATGGAATAAACTTTTAGCTTTGGTGCAGGAAAATCAAGTAGCGTTGGAAATTCAATATCTACAGGACCAGCAGTAATTTTATCGCCAAACCCAATATCAAGCTGCATTCTTTCTCTGGAATTCTCAAGGAATACATAGAACTTGATCCTTACACCTTTATAATCGCCATCCTCAGTTATGTTCTCACCTTCAACTGAATCGGAATCAAATCTTAGTCCATCATCAATTTTAATAGTAAGAATTTCCTTAATTACTTCAATCAAATCATCTATCTCATTTGGAATCTTTGACCCCAGAAAATCAATATCTCTTGTGGGGCGGTTTCTACTTATATCGTGTGCAATAAATAATAAAGCACCTTTTAAAATTAAATTGTTTGAATAAATTGATTCTGAAAGGCGATATAGAAATCTTTCCTGTACATATTGACTAACAACATTTTGAAATTCTTTTCTGTTTTGAACCGAAATATTTCTCAATCTTTCTTTAACCGATGCTGCAATATTTTTAATTTCTTTTTTCTCTTTCACGAGAGCATTGCCTTTACCATCGGTTCAATTTTCTTTTTTACTCCACAAATTTCTGCATACTCAATAAGCTTTGGAATATTTCTTTCTTTACGATTTTGCAGATATGTTTTGAGCGATTCAACAGCAATATCTTCGCCGATCTTTTTTATATACCTGAAAATATCACCAATTGTTTTTTCTTTGTTATAGATTCTGACAATTCCGCTTTTTGTTTTTAGGGTTTCAATTCCAGGCGAGTAGTAACTATCTGCAAAGTAATACACTTTTATTGGTGGATAATCTAGGTTTAAACTTTGGAGTATTGTGTGTAACAGCAACAGTAATATATGAAGAATTAAAGGTGGTCAGTTCAAAATAACTTGCTGCTGATTGCATGCAAATAACAGCCCGTTTATTTGCATGACAAACTTCAACAAAACTTTCATGTTCGTCATGCTCATAATTTACAAGTTTATACAGACCTGGTTTAATTTTTTCAATCACACCATTTTTTATTGCTTCTGCAATTGTCCTCGTCTGAACTCCGTTTTTTCGGAGTTCTTGCATTTTTGCATAACCGTTATGATTATTAAATATTTTAAGTAGTTTTTCCATAATAATTTGAATCATTTCTTAGGCAAATATAACAAATCTGCCTAAGAATCGATTCATCTAGTATTAATTATTTTTTACTGCCAATTAGTTGGATTGGCAGTAGTTTAGAACCAAATGTTTTCTCAAAAAGGCAAATCCAAATCAAAGTAACTAAAGCAAATCGACTTTAAATCTAACCAAGGCAATATTGTATATTTTTTAAGTTATTAGATTTACTATAAGTTTGAAAAACTAATTTAATAAAGTAAAGAATTGAAGTGGTAATAAATGTTTCAAAGAAAAATCACAGATGAAGAATTTTTAAATTCCTTTCAAGCATTTGGATTTGCTGCTCGTCCGGCGATCAGCTATTTACTTTCTGAAAAGTTAAGAGATGATATAAGTATTAAAGCAGATGATGTTAAAGCAATTTTATTGCAATCATTAGAAAACTATTATTTTCAAACTGAAATTGTTCTTATGCTTATAGAAGCATTTCATCAGAAAAAGCTTAATACTAAGAAAGCTCTTGTTGCAATTTATCATAAAGTGTTTATTAAGGAAGGTGAGAATGGAAATTATTCAGAAGAATTGCTTCACAAAATTCAAGGTTGGAATAATCAAGAATTTATAGATTATATTGGGCTGAAAGACCCAGTAGAATTGATTAAAAATCTCCCAGGTGAAAAAATTAAAGAATTAGAAATGACATTTGAAAGTGTTGATAAAGCAATAGCTCAAGGTTTTAGTGAAATTTACAATCTGAAAAATTCGCTCGAATCGATTGTATCAAACAGATTTGGAATGAAAGAAGGAATAAAAATCCCTTTCTTTAAAATGCTAAATAAGTTAAAACATGGTTATCAAGTAGTTGAAGATGAAACAGAAAACGTTCTTTCAATCCTCATAGACTTAAAAGAATTCACTTCCAAGAACTCAACTTTTGAGGTCATAGAAATTCCCATTAAAAAGGATATAGCTTATTTTTATACCGATCAGATAAAAAACATGGCAATGTCAACAAGACATCTTTTACATCTGTACATGCTGTCAAACAATGGCTGATCTCGCCCATAGGAAAATTGGATGAATAACTTTAAAACCTCTCCTTAACCAACTCCATGATCTTAATTCCAGCAACAGGAATTTTTGTTCCGGGACCAAAGATAGCAGAAGCACCGTGCTCATAAAGAAAATCATAATCCTGTGCAGGAATAACTCCACCGCAGATTACAATAATATCTTCTCTTCCAAGTTTCTTAAGTTCTTCAATAAGCTGAGGCAATAAGGTTTTATGTCCTGCTGCAAGAGAACTCATTCCAACAACGTGAACATCGTTTTCAACTGCCTGCTGTGCTGTTTCTTCAGGAGTTTGAAATAGTGGACCAACATCAACATCAAATCCCATATCAGCATAAGCTGTTGCTACAACCTTTGCTCCACGATCGTGACCATCCTGTCCCATTTTTGCAATCATTATTCTTGGACGGCGGCCTTCGTGTTTTGCAAAATCATCAGTCATTTTGCGAACCTGTTCAAACAGTTCGTCATCTTTTGCATATTCGCTACTGTAAACTCCTGATATTGTTCTTGTCACGGCTTTATACCTTCCGCTTACTTTTTCAATTGCTGATGAAATTTCTCCAAGTGTTGCCCGCGCTCTTGCTGCAATGATGGAAAGTTCAAGTAAATTACCTTCACCTATTTCCGCACATTTGGTTAAAGCTTCAAGTGCGTTCTTAACATCTTCATCATTTCTGTTTTGTTTTACTGACTGCAATCTTTTTATTTGTGATAATCTAACCGCAGTATTATCAACTTCCAAAATTTCAATCGGATCTTCTTTATCCAATCGATGTTTATTAACTCCAACTATAGTTTCTCTTCCGGAATCAATTCTTGCCTGTCTTCTTGCTGATGCTTCTTCAATTCGCATTTTTGGAATTCCAGCTTCAATTGCTTTTGTCATTCCGCCATACGATTCAACTTCAAGAATATGTTCCCAGCCTTTTTTAAGCAGCGCATCTGTTAATGATTCAACATAATACGATCCGCCCCAGGGATCAATAACTTTGGTGATGTAGGTTTCATCCTGCAGATAAAGCTGAGTGTTTCTCGCAATACGTGCAGAAAAATCTGTGGGAAGTGCGATTGCTTCATCAAGTGAATTTGTGTGAAGTGATTGTGTATGACCAAGTGCAGCAGCCATTGCTTCAACACAGGTTCTTACAACATTGTTAAACGGATCCTGCTCAGATAAACTCCAACCAGAAGTTTGCGAGTGAGTTCTTAGCGACATTGATTTAGGATTTTTTGGATTAAACTGTTTGATCATCTTTGCCCAGATTAATCTTGCAGCACGCATCTTTGCAACTTCCATAAAATAATTCATTCCCTGTGCCCAGAAGAATGAAAGTCGTGGTGCAAATTCATCGATATCCATTCCTGCTTTAATTCCGGTGCGGACATATTCCAATCCATCAGCAAGAGTGTAAGCCATTTCAAGATCAGCTGTCGCACCAGCTTCCTGCATATGATATCCTGAAATTGAAATGCTGTTAAACTTAGGCATGTTCTTAGCTGTAAATTTGAAAATATCTGCAATGATTCGCATAGAAACTTCTGGCGGATATATGTATGTATTACGAACCATATATTCTTTTAGAATATCATTTTGAATTGTTCCTGTAAGCTGTTCGTGTTTTACACCTTGTTCCTCAGCGGCAACAATATAAAATGCAAGCACAGGAAGTACCGCGCCGTTCATTGTCATTGAGACTGACATTTTATCAAGCGGAATCTGATCGAAAAGAATTTTCATATCTGCAATTGAATCAATTGCAACTCCCGCTTTTCCAACATCACCAACTACACGTGCATGATCAGAATCGTAACCGCGATGAGTTGCAAGATCGAATGCTACAGAAAGGCCCATTTGTCCAGCAGCAAGATTTCTTCTATAAAAAGCGTTACTTTCTTCAGCCGTAGAAAATCCCGCGTATTGTCTCACTGTCCAGGGGCGTTGAACATACATTGTTGAATATGGCCCACGCAGAAATGGTGGAATACCTGATAAGTAATCAACGTGATCAAGATTTTGTATATCCTCTTTTGTGTAAAGAGGCTTTACAGGAATTTTTTCCATTGTTTCCCATATAAAATCCTCAACAGATTTTCCAGTTTCTTTCTTAAACTTTTCTTCCCAATCTTTTTTTGAGATTGTTTTAGAATTTAGATCAAGTTTTATGTCTTTAAAATTTGGTTTCATAACTTTCTCATAATTTTTAGAACAATGGCACACTGATCAAACTGATTTGAACTGATCTGATTCATAAAAATCTGTTACATCCCTTTAATCTGCGTTCTATTGTGTTATTCTTTTTAATAAACTACTTAAAATTAAATATGCATCAGCACCAAGATAAATAAAATCATCAATTCCGGATTTTTTATGTTCTTCAATCTGATCTTTTGGATAACCAGCAAGTATCACAACAACATCTTTTGATTTTTCTTTTATTCCTTTCACGATTGGAGGAACAAGTTCAGGATAAGTATCATCGGTTGAGCAAATTACAATGGCATGAGCTTTAGAATCTAGTGCCACCATTACAGCATCATCGGGAGTTGTAAATCCCTTTGGATAAACGATATCGAATCCACCAACCTCAAAAAAAGCACGGGAAAAATCTGCACGGCCTTTAAATTGTTTTAGCGGACCCATATTTGCCAGGAATACTTTTGGTTTATGTCCTGTTTTTCTTTTATAATCATCTGAAGCAATTCGTAATTCTTCAAATGCTTCACTCAATCTAAATTGATTTAAAGGCTCAATAGAAAGTCCTTTACTTGCAGATGCACGAATTATTTTTGAAATTTCACCAATTGTAGCACCATCAAGATAGGCATCAATTGCGTTCTCAATTAAATCAAATGATATAGGGTCAGAATTCTCTTCCAGTTTTTTGAGTATTTCAGTTCGTTCTTCGCTTTCATTATTCATTTTATATTTTTTTGTATAGTCAACTCGTTTTACATAAATGGAATCATAATCCGGTTCTTTAATCTCCAAATTCTCTTCTTTTGGATTTGCATACATATTTGTTCCAACAAGAACGGATTTACGTTTTGCAAAATCCTTTTTCTTTGCTTCCGCAACTTTTTCAATTTCATCTTTAACAAATCCAGATTTGATAGCACTCAGCATTCCACCTTGTTCTTCAATAGTTTGGAATAATTTCCATGCTGCTTGAGCAATATCATCTGTTAGTTTTTCAACAAAGAAAGATCCTCCGGCAGGATCAATTACCTGATCCAAATGCGATTCTTCTTTTAGAATTATTTGTGTATTGCGTGCCAGACGTTTTGAAAAATCATCAGAAGCACTGAAAGATTCATTAAAAGTATTTGTATGAATTGAATCTGCTCCGCCAACGATAGCTGAAAATGCTTCCGTAGTTGTACGAAGCACATTAACATAAGGATCAAAATATGTTTGATTGAACTTAGTGGTCCTGCCATGAATGAATATTTTTCTGTTTTCCTCAGATACTTCATACGCTTTAAGAATATTACTCCACAACATTCTTGCAGCCCTAAGTTTTGCTATTTCCATAAAATAAAATGATCCAATACCAAACGTAAATTTAATTCTTCTCGCAATGTCCTCAATTTTTAATCTTCGCTCAATCAATTTATTAACATAATCGAAACCTGAAGCAATAGTGAAAGCTAATTCCTGAACTGCATTTGCGCCGCTGTTATTATAGATTAAACCGCTAACTCCTATAGTTTTAATCGGAGAGTTTGATTTGATCATCAATTCGGTTGAAAGTTTCATCTCATCAAAAATCTGATTCAGAGCAATTGGCAAAGAACCTTTTGTTAGAAGATATTCGTAAGGATCAGAAGTAATAGATCCTTTAATATTCATCAAACTTATTCTTACTTCATCAGCGTAGGCTTTAAAAAGTGTAGTAAATGGAAGAGCAGAAAATCCACATTGAATGTTTACAGGTACAGTTCTTGGATCAATATCCTTAAAAAGTACGTGCATTTTTTTTACACCGGAAATTGACAACCCGCCTTTACCAACTTCGCCTGGCTTAGATTGATCAGCATCAATTCCAAGTTTTGTTGGATTATCCAAAATGATATTTATTGAATTTAATCCCCGTTCAAGATCAGATCTTAATTCTTCGTTCATTTCTTCTGGAAGTGCGTTAGTATACTCCTGCGCAATTTCCCAGGAGTGATGATTATAACCAGAAACACTGCTGCCACGTAAATCATTATCGAAGCCGGGAAAATTATTTACTTGTGGTAGATCTTTTATATCGTTTGATGTGTAAAGAGGTTGAAGATTTATTTGTTCATAAGTTTTTGTGATAAGTTTTTTATCAAATGATTCGCCTTTAAGATCTTTTTCAACTTGTTGTTTCCAATCCTCAAAAGTCAAATCATTAAAATCTTTTTTTAGATCAGGTTTTTCGCCAAGTTTTACTTCTTGAGCCATTTTAACTCCTAAAATTCAAAAAATGTACACTTCAAAATTACAAAAAAGTTTTGTGGTAGTTGAAACAAAAACGAGTAAGTACAAAATTTTTGCTGTCATTTCCCTAAACAAGAGAATCCAATCCTTATTAAAACAGATTCCCACTTTCGTGGGAATGACAAATTAAGTGTGTGTTTTATTTAAGCCGGCGGATTCCACGTTTCGTGTTTTAGTTTTTGATTTTTCTGCAAGCTATTTTTTATTTCTGTAACTCTGAAAACTGTTCTATTAAATACACCCCAAATATTATCTAAATAAAGACGCATACCTTCAATATCATTTTCATCTGGCTTTTGGTGCAGTGCTTCGATCATATCCGTGTAGATCAAGTCCAGAAATTTAATTTCATTTTCAAATTTCAGTTCTTCTTTATTAATTTCGTTCATAACATCTCCCTTGATTAAAAAGTGCTTTTATGTAATTCTTCTATTGAGCTTAGTATTGAGTTAATTTTTTCAATTTTGTTTTTAGGATACTCTTCATTCGGTCTAATTTTAAGTGCTTTTTCATAAAGTGATTTAGCCTCTAAATATTTCATTTTATTAAGCAGCTCATCTGCCTCTTTAATATTTTTATTATATACAAAAGTCTCATCAGTTTTTAAATCTTTCATTTTTAAATTGTTGCCCGATTCTTCAACAATCATCTTTTTAAATTCATCAGGATAACCAATGTTCTTAGGTTTAAAGAATTCAGTTTTCGTAACACCATCCATATACTTTAATATTAAATTTTCTCCCAGAGTCTTCCAGGTTTTATATGTATTCTCTGCTGATGAGATTGAGTAATCAGTCAAATAATTTATCGCCTCACCTTTAGAATTTTTTAACAACGATAAAGCAGTTGATTCAATGTTTTCCTGCTGAGCTAAATATTTTCCCTCCAATTCATTTTGTTTTAATTTCACATCATCAATAACTACAGAATATTTTGGATAAGAGAAATTAGAAACAAAATTAAAAACCCAGAACGCAGCATCCCAGGTAAAGTTAGACATTGAACCAACTCCATGAGAAAAGTTATATGGAGTTTTTGTCATAGAAGCATACATGGGAGAGTATACTGTAAAGTAAGTATCATCAACACCGAACCATAAAACTGCACCAACTTCGCGCGGCATGTGGGCACGTGCTTGTGACACGAATGAGAAGCCTGTTTGTGGAGTAGAGATTGGACGTTCGTGAAAATAATCTTCTCCCTCATATTTCCAGGTTAAAGGTCTCCATCGGTAAGGCATATCGTAAGGAGCAGAAGCAATACCTTTTGTCATATCAAGTTCAGTTCCTTCATAATGATCGCGCATTAATCCCATCACATCGTGAACAGAAAGCTTTTTATCAGGTTTGATGTATAGCGGCATTCTATCTAAAGATTCACCTTTGATGTATGACAGATATTTATCCATTGTTGAATTACATCTTCTAAAAAGTGACCAAACTCTTGCATCACAAAATCTAATTGCACCAAAATCTAAAGGAGCATAAGCATCTGAAAAATTAAAGTCCGAATCTTTTCCGGTAAAATATCCCTGTTCACGTGCAAAAGAAATTACGTCGGGTGCATACAAATAATTTTCTGGATCATCTAATGAAATGGTAGTTATGCGTGATTGATTGGCATGACCGGAAATGTATCCATCCGGAATTTTTACAGCTGCCCACACAACACCTTTATTATCTTCACCTTTACCTATCATTTCAAGAATCCAAGCTTCATTGGCATCTGCAATTGAAAAGGATTCACCGCTGCTGTAATATCCGTACTCGTTCACTAACTCAGTCATAATCTTAATTGCTTCTCGAGCGGTTTTAGATCTCTGCAGTGCGATGTACATTAAACTACCGTAATCAATGATGCCCTTTGAGTTTACCAGTTCTTCTCTTCCTCCAAAAGTTGTTTCTCCAATTACAACTTGATGTTCATTCATATTTCCTATAACGTTATAAGTAACAGCGGCTTGTGGAATTTTGCCAAGAAATTTTCCAGTATCCCATTCATAAATTTCTAACCAGGCACCATTTTGATAAACCGCGGCAGGGTAATGATACAATTCGCCGTAAAAACCATAAGAATCGGCAGTGTAGGACACCATCACTGATCCGTCTACGCTTGCACCTTTAGTTACAATAAAATTTGTACATGCTAATGCGTTTGATAAAGGCAAAATGATTAGAAATCCAATTACAATAAGAGATACTATTTTCATCATAACAAATCCTTATTTTAAATCTTAAAAATGTTGCCGAAAAGATAAGGAAATAGGTTTGATTTGGGAATGGAAATCGGAACAGAAAATACTTTTAATAAGATCTTATTCCTATATAATTATTTAATTATATGTCTTTTTTATGATTTTATAAATAAATTTCTAACTGAAAAACAATCAAGAGATAATTAATGAAACTAAATACAATTTCACTCCTATTTATTTTATTGTACATCACTCTTTCCGGACAGCAAATCGAGAAACAAAAACCCCATTACGATATTTTTTCTTTTGAAATAAATGTAACACTTCCGGGAACTCCCGAACAAATTTTTGATTCAGCAACAGGTGATATTAGTGGATGGTGGGATCATTCTTTTTCTGAAAACCCCAAAAAGCTTTACATAGAAGCAAAACCGGGTGGCGGATTCTGGGAAATATTTGATGAAGAAGGAAACGGTGCATTGCATGCAACTGTAATCTATTCAAAACGGCCTGAGAAGATCAGATTTGATGGGCCTCTTGGTTTGTCGGGGAGGGCTGTTCAAATTGTTACAACATATGAATTCTCTGCAGTTTCAAGTGATTCCACTTTGATGAAAGTATTGGTCCACGGATCTGGCGAAATGGAGGAGGGAATGACTGATATAGTAGAAAGTGTTTGGGAACACTTTATTTTTGAAAGGTTTAAACCTTACATTGAATCAGGAAAGCATCTAAAATAATAGATGCAATCAGTTTTTAATATCAAATATTCTTTGCAATTTCACTAAAACAAAATTTTAGATTTATGAATTGTCCCGCTTGTAAAAATTCAATGGTAATTTTAGAACTTAATCAAGTTGAAATTGATTATTGTTCAGTTTGTAAAGGCATCTGGTTAGATAATGGTGAATTGGAACTGATTTTTTCTAATTCAGAAAACAAAACAGTTTCAGAATCATTTTCAACTAAAAATGATTTTGATGAAGTAAAACGGAGATGCCCCATCTGTAAAAAGAAAATGGATAAAGTTGAATTTGAAAACACAGAAATAGTTTTGGATAGTTGTACAAACAATCATGGATTTTGGTTTGATAGCGGAGAATTGAAAGCTCTTTTAAAATCTGCTGAAGAAAAAAACAATAAAATGATTGATCTGCTAAAAGAAATGTTTGGTGAATGACTTTATTCTATTTTAAAATGCTTATTACAAATCACATAATAAAACAATGGAGGCTACAATGCCCTACTTTCTTATTTTCATTGCGATAATTGTTGTTATCGGATTTTACTTTGTTTCGATATATAATTCACTTGTTGGATTAAGAAACCGTGTAAAAAACGCATGGTCGCAAATTGATGTTCAATTGAAAAGAAGACATGATCTTATTCCAAATTTACTCGAAGCAGTAAAAGGATATATGAAACACGAACGAGAGATAATGGAAAACATTACAAAGTTTCGCAGTCAGGCAATGGATGCAAATACTGTTGGTGAAAAATCCGCTGCTGAAGGATTATTAAGCGGCGCTCTCGGGCAGCTTCGTGTTCAGGTTGAAAACTATCCTGACTTAAAAGCCAATCAAAACTTTCTTGCTTTGCAGGAAGAAATTAACATCTACAGAAAATAAAATTTCTTTTGCACGCCAGGCGTATAATGATCAGGTTTTATTTTTTAATAACAAAATCCAAATGTTTCCCTCAAATATTGTTGCAGGAATGTTCAGCTTCAAAGAAGAAGTATTTTTTGAGATTGAAGACAAAACAGAAAAAGAAGTTCCAAAAGTTAGTTTTTCTTAATACAGGATAATTCACTCTATGATGTGGGAACTGATAGCAGCCAACAGAAGAAAATCAATCTTTATCTTTATCGGGATGGGATTACTTCTCATCCTGATTGGTTTTGTATTTGGAAGTTTTTATTCACCGGATAACGGTGGATTTGTTGGGGTGTTCTTTGCACTAATGTTGTGGGGAGTATTAGCCATGGTAAGCTACCTTGCTGGCAGTAAAATTCTACTAGCAGTCAGCGGGGCAAAAGAAGTTACACAGGATGTTCATCCACAGTTATTTAATGTTGTTGAAGAAATGAGAATTGCTGCAAACCTTCAATATAACCCCAAAATTTATATTATATCAGATGCTGCCCCAAATGCATTTGCTACAGGAATAAAACCGGAAAACTCAGCTATAGCTGTTACCGCGGGATTATTAGGTTCACTGAATCGGGATGAACTTCAAGGTGTTGTTGCACATGAAATGTCACACATAATAAATCGTGATGTTATGTTAATGACATTTGCTGGAATGATGCTCGGTGCAATCACCTTAATGTCTGAAGTATTTACAAGAAGCCTCTGGTTTGGCGGCGGATCAAGATACAAATCAAAATCATCTGATAAAGGCGGGCAGGCACAAATAATTATTTTAGTAGTTGCAATCGCTTTAGCGATTCTCGGTCCGATTATGGCTCAGTTTATGTACTTTGCAATTTCACGTAAACGGGAATATTTAGCTGACGCGTCAGCGGTTAGATTAACTAGGTATCCTGATGGTTTAGCTTCGGCACTTGAAAAAATTTCAGGTACAAATCTCGATTTAAAGACTGCCAACAAAGTAACTGCACCAATGTATATCATCAATCCTTTGAAGAAAAAAGGAATGCAGATTTCAAATTTATCAAGTACACATCCGCCGATAAGTGAACGAATTAATATTTTAAGATCAATGACACAAGGGGTAAATTTTTCAAATTATCAAACTGCATTCAATACTATTAAAGGAAGACAATCTAATATTATTCCTCAATCAGGTTTAACTGATGCAACAAAAATTGGATTGAGGACTACAGAACTTTCGCAAACTTCATTTGAAACCGGGAAACAGGTTAAAAGGGAAGTTGGTGATTTGATGATGAAGCTGAATAACTTTCTATTTATTAATTGTACTTGTGGATTAAAATTAAAAGTACCACCGGATTTCAAAGCTAATTCTATTACATGCCCTAAATGCGGAAGGATACATTCAACATCTAATTAGTAATTAGCAATAATCTTTTATAAGAAATTATTCTTAAATGCCAATTCTGTTGAATCGATAATTTTTTATATTTATCAATTACTTCTCTATCATAGAAAATCTTTTTTTGTTCTTACCACCATTGAGAATGGTTTACAAATAACAAATACTTTCTTAACTGCAATTCTTAATAAATCAAATATTTTCTAACAAATAGTTTCTATATAAAATTTTGCCAAAATGGTATGATTTTATATGACAGTTAGTTGTTATTTAAAATAAAATATTACTTAATCGGCAAACTACTTGAAAGGAGGGGAAAATGTCTGGCAAAAGTCGCCGTGATTTCCTCAAATCTACTGCTTTAATAGGGGCTGGTGTTACCGGACTTTCATCAACAGCAAAGGCAGGTCCTCAAAATATTTTATCAGAAGATAGAATGGGAGTTCTTGTTGATACCACTGTATGTGTTGGCTGCAGAAATTGTGAGTGGGCTTGCAAAGATGCGCATAACCTAAATGCAGGAAACTTAGAATCATATGAAGATCGAAAGATATTAAAAACCAAAAGAAGACCAGATCATACAGCTTTAACCGTTGTTAACGAATATCCGTCCGGTAAAAACTCTAATTTACCCGTTGATGTTAAGGTTCAATGTATGCATTGTGATCATCCTGCATGCGTTTCTGCTTGTATAGTTGGAGCATTTTCAAAAGTTGAAAATGGTACTGTAAGGTGGGATACAGATATGTGTATTGGTTGCCGTTATTGCATGGCTGCCTGTCCATTTCAGGTTCCAGCTTTTGAATATGAAAAAGCACTAAACCCAATGATAATGAAGTGCGATTTTTGTTTTGATAGAACAAAAGAGGGTAAACTTCCGGCCTGCGTAAGCATTTGTCCTGTTGAAGCACTTACTTATGGAAGTAGAACAGAGCTTGTTAAAATTGCACGAAATAGAATTAAGAAGAACCCAGATAGATATGTAGATCATATTTTTGGTGAGTATGAAGTTGGCGGCACATCCTGGATGTATTTAGCAAATAAAGATTTTGCTGAATTAGATTTTCCTCAACTCGGAAAAAATCCTGCCCCGGGCGTTTCAGAATCAATACAACACGGTATTTTTGCATACTTCGTTCCTCCTGTTTCTTTATATGCATTACTGGGCGGAATAATGTGGATTTCAAAACGACGAAAAGAATTAGATGAGGAGATAAAATAATGAGCCACGAAGCTGTGAATCCTGTACCAATAAAACATAAATTTTTTACTCCTGGTGTTATTGCACTAATAATAATTGCAGTAAATGGATTAGTCTTTTTGATGGGTAGATTCTTTTTTGGAATAGGTGCTGTTACAAATTTAAATAATCAATATCCTTGGGGATTATGGATTGGAGTAGATGTTGCCGCCGGAGTAGCACTTGCTGCAGGCGGATTTACTACTGCTGCACTTGGCCACATAATGCATAAAGATGAATATCATGCAATTGTTCGCCCTGCTTTATTAACCGCAATGCTCGGCTATACATTTGTAGCGATGGGAGTTTTTGTTGATATCGGTAGATGGTATTTCATCTGGCATCCACTTGTTATGTGGAATGGAAACTCTGCTCTCTTTGAAGTTGGCATCTGCGTAATGATTTATTTAACAGTTCTCTACATAGAATTTCTACCTGTCGTTACGGAAAGATTTATCGGTAAAGTTAATCTACCAGGTTTTCTTTCAGGCCTGAATAAGATCGTGGATAAAATCCTGCGTTTACTTGATAGAGGCCTCTCAAAAACAATGTTTATTTTTATTATTGCCGGGGTTGTGTTGTCATCACTTCATCAATCATCACTAGGCACACTGATGGTAATTGCAGGACCAAAAATGCATCCATTGTGGCAAACACCGGTTTTACCTCTTTTATTTTTATTATCTGCTGTGGCTGTCGGTTTTCCAATGGTGATATTTGAATCTCTTATTGCTTCACGTTCACTTGGTCTAAAACCTGAAATGCACATACTTTCAAAATTAGGATCAATGATTGCACCATTATTAGGGATATATCTTGCATTTAAAATTGGAGATATGTTTATCCGTGAAACTTTTGTTTACTTAAGTGTAATTAACACAGCAAGTATAATGTTTACAATCGAAATGTTATTTGGGGTAATTATTCCATTAAGAATGTTTTTATCGCCCAAGGTTTTAAAATCACCGCCATTACTTTTTACAGCATCTGCATTGGTTGTCTTTGGTGTATTGCTAAACCGAATAAATAATTTTGTTGTTGCCTATAATCCACCCTACAGCACCGAATCATATTTCCCATCATTTGGAGAAATTTCTGTGACTGTTGGATTTGTAGCGATGCTTGTTCTCTTATATCGATTTATTGTTTTGAATTTTCCTGTTATTAGTTTACCTGGTAAACAAACTGCTCCTCAATCCAAATACACAATAAGAGGAGGTAAATAATGAAACGGATACTCGCTTTATTTTTAGGATTTCTATTTGTAGTGAATATCAGTGCACAGCAAAGCCCTGGTAAAGATCACTCAAAGCTTAATATAAGTTGTAAAACATGTCACTCTTGTGATGTTCCAACAAAAAATGATCCGTGTCTTGTTGTGTGCCCCAGAGAAAAAATTGTAACTGTATATCAAAAACCAGAGCAAACACCTGAGTTGATTACAATCAATCAGTTAAGTGATAGATATGGACCTGTATATTTTTCTCATAAGATCCATGCCCAAATGTCTAATATGGGCGGAGGTTGTGAAGGTTGTCATCATCATAATACATCTGGACCAATATTAAAATGTAATAGCTGTCATGAATCATCTAGAAAACGTGATGATGTTAGCATACCGGATTTGAAGGGTGCATATCACAGGCAATGTATGGATTGTCATCGAGAATGGAGTCATGATACAGGATGCAATTCTTGTCATACATTGAAAAAGAATTTAAAGGATGGAAAAAAGCTTGATCTGCAAAACAAATATTCCGGTAAAAATCACCCGGTAATTCTTGAACCAACAAAATTGGTTTATGAAACCAATTCAGAAAAAGGAAAGCTTGTTACATTTTTCCATAATGATCATACTCAAAGATTTGGATTAAGTTGTACATCATGCCATAAACAAGAAAGCTGTACTAAATGTCATGATTTAAATAATAAACAGAATGATAAACCTAAAAAAGTAACAAGTAAAAAATCATTTGAAGAGCAACATTCAAATTGCATTAGCTGCCACAGCAAAAGTGAAAATTGCAATAATTGCCATCTAAATAAAGTTGGTGAACAATTTGATCATGCAAAGAAGAGCGGTTGGCCGTTGAATAAGTTTCATATCAACATAACTTGTGCAAAATGTCATGGTTCAGCACTGCCATATAAAAAAATAAATAATAAGTGCGAAAGTTGTCATAATAGTTGGAATAACGAGAACTTTAAACATTCCGTAACCGGTTTGCAACTTGATGAATTACATTCAGATTTTGGTTGTGAAGATTGTCATTTGGAAAATAACTTCGGTACCAAACCTTCTTGTATTAGTTGTCATGATGATTATGTTTATCCAAAAGAGAAGCCCGGTAAGATTGTTAAGTAGAATATAAAGTGTTTTATGTTTAAGAAAATTGGATTCCGTTTAATATTTGTTGTTGCATTTACTTCATTAGTAATAATAGGAGTGTTTGCCTATTTCAATGTTAAATCGCAAAGCAATAGCCTAATTTCTGAAGTTGAACGACATGCAAATCAACTTGGCGAAACTGTTGTTGCCAGTACCAAATTTGATATGATGCTAAATCAACGAGATAGAATCCAGCAAACAATAAAATCGATCGGTACTCAGCCGCAGATACGTGATGTAAGAATTATTAATAAGATTGGCGAAATAATTTATTCTTCGGATTCAACTAATATTAATAAAATGGTTGATAAACGTACTGAAAGTTGTTATGCATGTCATTCAGAAGATGAACCTCTTGAACATATTTCGATTACCGATCGTACAAGAATCTTTCGTGTTCATTCAGATTCAAGCCGTTTAATTGGAATAATCATACCCATTTATAATGAAAAATCCTGCTGGCAGTCGGAATGTCATGCGCATCCAGAAAATCAGAAAGTTCTAGGTGTCCTTGATGTTTCTATCTCTCTTGCGGAGGTTGATAATGCAATTATAAATAGCGAATGGAAAATAGTTTTCTTTTCGATAATTGCAATTTTAGGTGTTGGGTTGGTAATTGCATTTTTCATTCGTCGATGGGTTTCAAATCCTGTTAATGATTTGTTAAACGGAACGCTTCAGGTTAGCCAGGGTAATTTAAACTACACGATTAAAGAAATGGCAGATGATGAAATAGGTAAGCTTGGAACATCATTTAATAATATGACCAAGAAATTATCAGAAGCAAGAATGCAGTTATTCCAATCAGATAAAATGGCTTCTTTAGGCAGACTTGCCGCTGGTGTTGCACACGAAATTAATAATCCGCTTACTGGTGTATTAACGTACAGCAGTTTTTTACTAAAAAGGACCAAAGATAACCCTGAGTTCCAGGAAGATTTAAAGGTAATTGTTAGGGAAACTTTAAGAAGCAGGGAGATAGTAAAAAGCTTATTAGACTTTGCAAGACAATCAGTTCCCAAAAAAAGCAACGCACACATTAATGACATAGTTGACAAAGCTATCAGTGTTATTGAAAGTCAACTATCGCTCAATAAAGTAAAAATTGTAAAACATACAGAAACAAATCTTCCAAGTCTAACCGTAGATGCAAATCAAATACAACAGGTAATAATTAATTTATTGGTTAATGCTTCCGATGCAATCGGGAAAAATGGCGGAGTAATAACAATTCTTACAAAACAAATAGCTTTAGCACCGGTGGGAATTGCACAAGTTAAAAAGGCGGCCTGCCCTAAAAGACACAGTTTAATTGATAACGAATATAGAATTGATGGATTGCCGGCATTAAAAGTAAAAGTAATATCTGGCGGCAAAGAAGGCATTGTGCATCTGGATCCTGTCTATGGAAAACATAGAAATAATTTTGATATAGGTTTTAAAATTGAAAAAGATGCAAAATTTGTATGTCCCGAATGTAATAATTCAATAGTCGAGCAGGATAAAGTTTGTCCCATTTGCGGATCACCAATTCTATCTTTTGAAATTAGCGGACAGGGAGCCTATGAAGTCTGTTCTTCTATAAGTAGTAATTGGGAACGATGGGATTATGTTGATTCATTAGGTCTTAAAGAGTTTATCGAAATAAGAATTACCGATACAGGTTCAGGAATTGCTAAGGAAGACCTTTCAAAAATTTTTGATCCATTCTTTTCCACTAAAGGACAAAAAGGAACCGGGCTGGGCTTGGCGGTAATATGGGGAATAGTTGATAATCATAACGGAACAATAAATGTGGAAAGCGAGCTTGATAAGGGTACAACTTTTATTATTAGACTTCCACTGTCAGGACAAAGATAATCTTAGATTATGAATAGAGTAAAAGACATACTGGTAATTGATGATGAACAGGTAATTATTGATGCAGTAATAAAAATATCCTCACTCGATAATTACACTGTTGATTCCGCTACAAATTTTAATAATGCAATTGATAAGATCTCGAAAAATTATTATCCGATAATTCTTTGCGATATAATGATGCCTGATGGTAATGGATTTCAAATCCTGGATGAATTAAATGAAAAAAATATCGATAGCACGCTAATAATGACCACAGGATACTCTACTGTTGAAAACGCAGTAAATTCTCTTTACAACGGTGCTATTGATTTTATCCCAAAACCATTTACTGTAGATGAATTACTTAGTTCACTTTATCGTGCAAACAAATATCAAAAAATAAAAGAAAAACAAAAAAACTTATTTGCGCAAAAAAATACTGACGAATTACTATACGTTAATTGTCCAACAAAATATTTTAGACTTGGGTATTCATCTTGGATGGTTCAAGAACGAGAAGGCTCTGTTTTAGTTGGAGTATGTGATCTGTTTATAAAAACATTTGAGTCGGTTAGAGAAATTGAATTACAAGCCGTAGATGACGAGATAGCTCAAGGTATTTGTTGTGTATCATTTACATCTATAAAAGACAGGGTACACAAATTATTGTCACCAGTTTCGGGGAGGATTGTGGAGGTAAATAATAGCCTTATTACCAATCCAAATCTTGTTGAAAAGGATCCTTTTTTTGAAGGATGGATTTACAGAGTTATTCCTGCAAATATAGATTACGAAATTAAACTACTAATTCCCTGCAGTTCAGATAGATTGTAGGATGATTTGAAAATTTATTTATGATAAAAAATTATATAAAATAGGAGATATATTATGCCACTCTTCATATTAGCCATTATCATTTTCATTATTGCGGATATTGTGATCCGTATGGTTGGAAAAAGAATGACAGAACAAAAGCAAAAGAAAGAAAGGGAAATTGTTCTTACGGAAAGTCTTAAACTCGACTTTACAAACGAAGCTAAAACATTAAAACGTGCCGAAGTTGCAAATCCAAAAGCAAAAATTCTATGTGTTGATGACGAAGAAGTTATACTTGGAAGCTTCAGAAAAATTCTTGTACTTGATGGATATTCGATTGACACTGTGGAAACTGGTCAGGAAGCGCTTGGCTTGATACAAAAGCATCATTATGATTTTCTATTTACAGACTTGAAAATGCCGCTTATGGATGGAGTTGAAGTTACAAAATCAGTAAAACATCTGCGTCCGGATATTGATGTTATAATTATCACAGGCTACGCTTCAGTTGAAACTGCAGTAGAAACTATGCGATATGGTGCAATGGATTATGTTCAAAAACCATTTACTGAAGATGAACTTATTGCCTTCGTAAAGAAAGCATTAATTAAGCGACAGGATAAAATTCAGAAACAATTAAAACCAAAAGTTCATATTACTCATGTTCCAACTTCTGATGATTTTACACAAGGTGAATTTGCAATTCCCGGTGGAGTGTTTATTTCAAAGAATCATACCTGGGTCAGTATGAATCAAGCTGGTATAGCTAAAATTGGCATCGATGATTTTGCAAAAAAATTAGTTGGTCGTGTTTATTCCGTTGAACTTCCTAATCTTGGAATGAATGTTAATGCAGGGCAGCCGCTTTTTACTATTAAACAAGGAACTAGAAGTATCACTTTTAATTCACCTGTAAGCGGAAAAGTATCTCAGATCAACACAATTCTTAAAGATAATATTGAGGCATTTGATGTTACTCCATATGAAAGAAATTGGATATGTGCATTGGATGCTGAAAATTTAGATAATGAGATTAAAGATATGCATATAGGAAAATCTGCTGTTTCTTTCTTTCAGGAAGAAATCGGAAAGTTTAAAAAAGTATTTACTGATATAATGAAATCTGAAAAGAAAAGTGATGAATACTTTGAGGAAGGATTGTTTATAGGACAGCTAGAAAAATTAAATGATGTTAATTGGAATAAAGTTATTACTGAGTTTTTTGTAAAATAGACAACACTCTACCAGTCTCTCCCCCTAAAAAGGGGAGAGACTTTAAAGAGTAAATTACTAGTGCTTGTGCTCCATCATTTTTTTCTTCATCATATCTTTAGCTTCTGCTTTTATAACAATTGTTCCGGCTTGCTTAAAATATAACATAACATCTTTAATAAAACCTTTTTTAATATCTTCTTTCAGTTTCATCAACATAACGTGGTGTGCACCTGGTTTTAGTTCAAATGTTGATTTTGCAGGGAATAATAATTTGTCCCACTTCTCTCATCCCCATCATATCATCACCAGCATCATAAGTTTCGTGGATTTCTACTTTACCAGCAGATTCGAACTCAACTTTGTATAACGTATCAGCTTTCTCCGAATTATTTTCAATTTTAAAAAACAATCCGGTCGCTTGCCCTTGAGCGCCAACCCTCATCCAGGGGTCAACGATTTTTATTTTGTCTGATGGGTTTGAAAAGATCATCAAAAGTGCAAATAACAGATTCATTTTATTCTCCTTTTATTTTAAAATGTCATTGATAACGATTCGCCGCGGCAAATTCGAATGAACTAATCTTTATAACAGATCCTTCGTCATCTAAATCAGATTCTTTGTGATGACCTACTATTCTCCTAAGTATTCTATGTCTTCAAGTATCATATTTATATCGGCTGTGCTGCCTTTGTAATTAGCTCTTAGTCTTCCGTCCTGATCGATCAGTGAAATTCTGTCTGTGTGTATTACGTTATAACTTAATTCACCCGCTGCATCGTAACTTGAATCTGTAGGAATTGCTTTTACTCCAAATTTTAGCATAACTTCATTTGTATTTATTAAATCACCCGATAATAAAGTCCAGCTTTTGAATGATAAATCTCTAATTTCAGCAAACTTTTTTAATACATTTGGTGTATCACGATTTGGATCAAAGGAAATAATAACAAACTTAACTTTATCTTTTAGTTCTTCAGAGAGTTTTTGTTCTACAAGATGCATATTGTGTGTTGTCATTGGGCAGATATCAGGACAATGAGTGTAAACCATTGCAAGTAAAGTAATTTTATCTTTTATAATATTTGGAAACTGAACTTTAACACTATCTTGATTTAAAAAAGTATTTTGAGTTCTCGTTAAGTCCTGATCAAGCGGAAAATGTTCATAACATCCTATGAATTGAAGTAGAAAAAGTGCAATACTGAGAACGATAAAAATATTTTTTATTGTTATTTTATTCATGACAAAACTTACTGATTTAGTTCATTCAACTTATTAAAAATTAGTTTTCTAAAAAAGTTATAAAATAATTTGATATTTGATTAACCTGAATATTTGCATAGTGCAATAGTTTAAATATGAACACTATCCCCTCTAATTTTAATAGATACAACGATGATACGATTGTATATAATAAAGTTTCTTTATCCGGAAAAAGAAAATGGATTTGTAGTATAAAAGTACCATTTTACAAATCTCCCGATGAAATATTTAACGAAATAAATAAGCAGTTACCTTATTCAGATTTATTGTATGATGGATGTTCACCGGAAAGCAAAAACTATCTTGAACTTTTGGGATTCAAATCAATTTCATTTGGGAAAGAAGCTATAATTGATTTATCAAAAGATCCTTTTCAAAAAAGATCATTAATAGACCTTGTTAAGCGAGGCGGAAGGCATGGCAATGTTGAAGAAGTTTTTTATTCTGAAAAAAGCAAGGATCAATTGCAGGATTTTATTGCTAAAACATCACATGGTTCAAAACCACAATTGCAAAACCTTTTTGCATTAAGTTTTCAATCGAATCACAGGTTATTTGTTTTGAAAAATAATGATGACTGGATCTGTGCTATAATGTTATCTTATAAAAGTGAAAAAATTATGCAAACTGAATTGATTCTTCGTTATGCAGAAGCGCCGGTTGGTGTAATGGAAAAACTAATTTATGAAATCTTTAATCAACTAAAGCTAGAGGGAATTACTTATTGGTCGCTTGGTGCAGTGCCTTTTGTTGATTTTGAATCTAAATTATTTTCACTTTCATGGTTTATTAATTTTACAGGAAGAAAAATAAAATTTGCTTATAACTATAAAGGATTGTTTAATTTTAAAAATAAATTTAATCCAATTTGGGTACCTTACTATATCTGTTACAAAAATAGATTAAGTGTTTTGCAAATGTTTCAACTATCAAAAAAATCGAATCTTAATAATCTTATTCTTTATAATATTTTTTCTAAACTACATTTGAATTATGGAAGATAAAATAAAAAATCTCGGCGATATGCCTGTAGATGATTTTCGAAAAAATGGTTACAAACTTGTTGATTGGGTTGCAGACTATTTAAATGATATTGAAAAATATCCACCTTTATCAAAAGTAAATCCTGGAGATATTTTAAAAAGAATTCCACAAACACCACCCAACAAAGGAGAGGAGATCGAAAATGTTTTAGCAGATGTTGATAAAATTCTTATGGATGGAATTACCCATTGGAATCATCCGGGTTTTATGGCGTACTTTAATTCAACTTCAAGCGGACCGGGAATCTTAGCAGAACTTTTAACCGCTGGTTTAGGCATAAATGGAATGTTGTGGAAAACTTCACCCGCTTTTACCGAGCTTGAAAAATCAATGATGAACTGGTTCAGGCAAATGGTTGGATTGCCAGAAAATTATTGGGGAATTATTTACGATACCGCATCAACAAGTTCAATGCACGCAATTGCATCTGCACGTGAGCAGCTTAATTTAGGTTTTAGAGAAAAAGGAATGGCAGGGCGAGCTGATGTTCCAAAATTAATTTTGTACTGTTCAGAACATGCACACAATTCCATAGACAAAGGCGCAGTAACATTGGGTATTGGTTTAGATGGAATCAGAAAAATTCCTGTAAATGATAAGTTCGAAATGATTCCACAAAAACTTGAAGAAGCAATTAATAAAGATTTAGCAAATGGGTATAAACCGTTTTGTGTAATTGCAACGGTTGGTACAACATCAACCACAAGTGTTGATCCTGTTTACGAAATTGCAAACATTACAGAAAAATATAATTTGTGGTTACACATTGACTCAGCTTATGCAGGAGTTACTGCAATGATTCCAGAAATGAAATGGATCACCAAAGGTTGGGATAGAGCGGATTCACTTGTCATCAATCCGCACAAATGGATGTTTACACCAATGGATTTAAGTGTTTACTTTACTCGCAAACCTGAAATATTAAAACGAGCGTTTAGTTTGTCGGCAGAGTACCTTAAAACAAATCAGGATTCTGAAGTAGAAAATTTAATGGATTACGGAATTCAACTTGGTAGAAGATTTCGATCGCTGAAACTTTGGTTTATTATAAGATATTTTGGAGTTGATGGTTTATCAGCAAGAATAAAAAATCATATTATCCTGGCAAAAGAATTTAAAGGCTGGATTGAATGTGAAATAAATTTTGAGTTGATGGCACCTGTTCCTTTTTCAACAGTTTGCTTTAGATTTAATCCTGGAAAAATGACTGAAGAAGAATTGAATATTCTGAATGAAAGTCTAATCGAAAAAATAAATGCATCCGGAAAATTATTTCTATCTCATACAAAACTAAACGGCAAGTTTGTAATAAGGTTAACAATAGGAAGTATTCGACATGAAAAAAGAAATATTGTTGACGCATGGGAATTAATTAAAAATACGTCTATTATATTGATATAAAATAATGTATAAAAAGATAGAAGTAATTGTGATAATTGATTTTACATTGTTACACTCCAGCCTAAAATAAAAACGCCTCGTGCGAGGCGTTTAACTTTTTAAACAGTTGCTTGTTCTTTTGTGTAAATCTTTTGGAACTCGCGAGCTTTTCTGTTCTTCCAATTACCTTTGTGATAAGCATACCCAACAACCAGCGGCATTGCAACAGTAGCCTCTGCGTAAACCATTTGCTCAAATGATGTAGAAACTTTTCCCCACGAACTTGCTTCTTTTAAAGTTGAACCCGAAAGTGCACCATCACGTTCATCAGCAACAGTAATTTGAATTGCGTACTTGTGCATATCAGCATCTTCCTGCAAAATATCTGCAGCTACCACAATATCCTGCGTAAAGTTTTTAGGAACACCGCCACCAATCATAAAAATACCAGTGTCTTTGCTGTGTAATTTAATTTTTGTTAGCTCAAGAAAATCTTTACCGGAATCACACGATACATGATTCTCCGGATTTTTATGTTGATGCATTACAAATCCAAATCCTGCTGAGCAATCAGAAAAAGCAGGAACGAAAATCGGAACATTTTTTTTGTAAGCAGCATAAACAACTGAGTCATCTACTTTTGGTCCGCCGTTATCTTCAAGATATTTACCAAACTCCCATAAAAATTCCCTTGATGAATAAGCTCCCGGCTTCATTGAATCGAAAATAGCCGCGGTAGTATCATCACAAATTCTTAATTCATCTTCATCAATAAATGTATCATAAATTCTATCTATGTGCAGTTCTCTCATTTCATTATCATCAACCCATTTGGTTCCTTTATAATGCTTAAATCCTAAAGCTTCAAAGAAATCCTGATCAACCATAATTGCACCGGTAGATACAATTGCATCGACCATGTTATTCATAATCATATCGTAAACAACCTTTTTTAGTCCGGCGCTAAACAAGCTTCCTGCTAATGTTAGAATGACTGCGCAGTCTTTATCTTTAATCATTGTGTCTAAAATATTTGCAGCACGATTTAAATCTCTCGCGGTAAATGCCATATCTTCCATTGCATCCACAAGCGGAACAACATTATGTTGCTTGATATCAATGTGTTTAACAACATCTTTTAAATAATCTTTTTTTGTTGCCATTATTACTCCTTTTATTTTTTATTCTTTTTGGATTAGCTATAAAAAAATATGATTTACTTTATCACTTTCCAATTAATTAGAAAAAGATTTTTGCAAATCTTAATATTCCTTGCTTCCATGGAACGCGATGCGATACGCCGTCTTTATTTATAAATTCATTTCTATGAGCAACATACCATTTATAATTCCTAAGAAGTGCATCTTTATTTGAAAATTTAGGTTTGTAACCAAGATTTTTTTCAGCCTTTTCTATCGATACAAAAGAGTCCTTTGAAGCAGTTTCGTAAACCCATTTGTAGAGCGGAGAAAGTTTTAATGCTTCCAAAAATTTTAAAGTATAAATGATTGGTTTTTCAGGCAAACCAACAATTTTTTTTCCAAATCCAGCGTAATCTAATACTGCCTGATAATCTTCGCGCATAGTTGTAAATTGTTTTGCACCAATGTTAAAAGTATCATTAGCAATTTTTTCATCAAGAGTTGCGGTTAAATAAATTGCTTCACACAAATCTTCAACATCCAAAAGCTGGTAACGATTTTTTCCATTTCCAATCATTGGAAATCCTTTTGCATCTTGTGCCCAATCAAAAAGTAAATCAAATACACCCAGTCTTTCTGGTCCGATAAAAGATTTTGGACGCAGAATAGGAACACACATTCCTTTTTTTCTATACTTTAAACATTCTTCTTCAGCAAGAATTTTTGCTTTGCCGTATGGACCAACACCATCAAGTTTATCATTTTCTAAAAGCGGATGGTGATCCGGAATACCATAAACAGCGGTTGAAGAAATGTGAATGAATCTTTTAATCTTATTTTTTTCGGACTCTTCAAGTAAATTTCTTGTTCCATCAATATCAGTTGAATAAATATCCTCGGGCTTGTAAAGCGGCAGCGCGGCGGCAGTGTGAACAACAATTTCTTGTCCTAAAACAGCTTCTTTAACTTTTTGTTTATCTCTTATATCCCCGGTAATGATTTTTATTTTATCATTCATATCAGGATAATCAAACTCAACAATATCCAAAGAAGTAATTTCATGCCCCCTGGAATGCAAATATCTAACTAAATTTATTCCCAGAAAGCCAGCTCCACCTGTAATTAAGTACTTCATTTTACTCGATAATTTATTAATAATGTGGCAGCAAAATTAGTAATTTTGAAACAGGCTTCAAACTTATCTTAAATTGAAAAGATGAATAAACAAGAAATAGAAAGTGAAAATAAATTTAATAAGTTGTGGGTAAGAAATTATTCTCTCTCAATCCTATTCCATTTAGTAATAATTGCAACTTTAATCTATTTTTTAAATCTTCAATCTAATAAATCAAGAATAAACACAACCGTTTTTACTATAGACACAAAAGAATACGTTCAACCGAAGTTTGATGTGACTGAATCTGAAATTGAAAAAAAAGAAGCTGAGCAAAAAAAAATTCCTAATGATCAGGTGAATGAAAAGATAGATGAGATAAAATCATTAAGCTTTTCGGATATTATTGTTGATACAACAAATCTTGACCAAATTTATTCTGAGCCAACTCTAAATGTTTCTATAAAATATCCCAAGGGCTGGACTTTTATCGATCAGAACAAAAAGAATAAACTAGATGGTGTAACATTCTGGTTAAATGATGGGAGATACAATCCGCCACCCTATCTGCATTTAGAGGTTGTTGATAAAGATTTGTTTATCGAAAAAAGATATTCATATAAAATGGTTTTAGAAAAATATATAGCCTATTATAATGATCCTGAGGAAATGCAGGGTTACACTACGCAAATATTTTATATCAGGACAGAAGAAAATGAAGATTTTAGATTAAAACTGATGATGCGCGGAGAGCTTGAATTTAAATCATTTCAACCAAAATTCTGGGCAATATTAAAGTCCTTTAACTTTGGAAGCTCATTATTTTAAGAAGAATCATCAAATAGTTGAGAAAATCGAATTTTTGATTACAAACAACATTAATAAAACTTATATTTCTTGACTTTTCATCATCTTAGATATATTTTTCCTCTCTTTATTTGAAACGATTTAAGGTTTTCGGAGGAAAATTACGTGAAACAGGAAAAATTAACAAAATCAATAAAAACTGAAGACGCAAATCATAAGTGGTTTTTGGTTGATGCTGAAGGTCAAGTATTAGGAAGATTAGCTTCCAAAATTGCCGCGATAATAAGAGGTAAGAATAAACCAATTTTTACTACTAATACAGATACAGGCGATTTTGTTGTTGTCATTAATGCTGAAAAAGTTAGATTGACTGGAAAAAGAGAAAATCTGAAAGAATATAAAAGACATTCAGGTTATCCAGGTGGACAGACTACCACATCTTTCCATGAAATGATTGCAAAAAAACCAACATTTGTTGTTGAAAATGCGGTTAGAGGAATGTTGCCAAAAACCAAACTCGGTAATAAATTGATTAAAAAATTAAAAGTGTATGCTGGAACAAATCATCCACACACAGCACAGCAACCTGAAGCAATTAGTTTAATGGAGAAATGATGGCAGATAAAATTTTTATTGGTAGAAGAAAAACTGCAGTTGCCCGCGTAATACTTAGAAGCGGAAATGGAAAGATTACAGTTAATAATAAAGAGTTTGAACACTTCTTTCCTCAATTGTTAAGTCGAGAAGATATTTTGTTACCTTTTAAAGCTACAGATACATTAGGCAAGTTTGATGTTCATGCTAACGTAAATGGTGGAGGTACTACCGGACAGGCACAATCCGTTAGATTAGGAATTGCAAGAGCTTTATTAGAAATGAATCCAGAATACAGAGTTCAATTAAAGGTTGATGGATTATTAACAAGAGATCCTAGAATGGTTGAACGTAAAAAATACGGACAGCCAAAAGCTCGAAAAAGATTTCAATTTTCTAAAAGATAATTTTAGAGTTCAATATCAAGTTCAAGTTTTATTCTTGAACTTGATTTTTAATATAAATAATAAACATACTTTCCGATTTGCCCCCTGTGTCCCACAATAATAAGGGATGGAAGGCAAAGTTGAAGAAAGTAGAAGAAAAACAGGAGTAATATGAAAAAAGTTGATCTAACTCAGCTTATTGAAGCTGGTGCGCACTTCGGGCATTTAACACGCCGCTGGAACCCAAAAATGAAATCCTACATCTTTATGGAAAAGAATGGGATTCATATTATCGATCTAAAAAAAACCCAAGCTCATTTAACAGAATCTGCTGAAGAATTAGCAAAGTTAGTTGCCGATGGAAAGAAAGTTCTTTTTGTTGGTACAAAAAAACAAGCTAAAAATGTTATTGAAACTGAAGCAAGAAGATGCGGGCAAAACTGGGTTAGCGAAAGATGGTTAGGAGGAATGTTAACAAACTTTGCTACTATCAGAAAAAGTGTTAAAAGATTAAGCAACATTGAGAAACAAGAAACCGACGGCACTTTTGAAAAAATAACCAAGAAAGAAAGATTATTTCTTACAAGGGAAAAAGATAAACTAAAAAAAGTTCTTGAAGGTGTTGAAACAATGGGCAAACTGCCGGGTGCTTTGTTTATTGTAGATATTAAAAAAGAAGATATCGCCGTTCAAGAAGCACACAGATTAAACATTCCGGTATTTGCTATAGTTGATACAAACTGTGACCCAGATGTAGTTGACTATTTAATTCCAGCAAATGATGATGCAGTTAAAACTGTTGAAATAATTACTCAGTATATGGCTGATGCAGTTATTGAAGGCGATGCAAAGTTAAAGGAAAAGAAAGCTGAAGAAGTTGCTGAAAAAGAACGAGTGAAAAAAGAAAAAGAAACTGAAAGAAAAGAAGAAGCAAAAAAGAAATCTGAAGCAAAAGCAAAAAAAGATGCTGAGGATGAAGCTAAATCAAAAGAAAAAACTGAAGAATAAAATTCTGATAAAAAATATTGAAAGGAAGTGAATTAACTATGGCTATTACGGCTGCACAAGTTAATGAATTAAGGCAAAAAACCGGTGCCGGTATGATGGATTGTAAAAAAGCTCTTACCGAAGCTAATGGTGATTTTGAAAAAGCTATCGAACTTCTTAGAAAAAAAGGCGCCGCAATCGCTTCTAAAAGGGCTGATAAATCTGCAAATGAAGGTATTGTTGTAGCAAAAGTTTCTGATGATCATAAAAAAGCCGCTATGATTGAAGTTAATTGTGAAACAGACTTTGTTGCTAAAAGTGATGACTTTATTAAACTTGCAAATGAAATTGTTGAGACTACATTTAAATCCGAATCTTCAAATGCTCAACAGTTAATTGAATCAAATAAAAGTTTGAGTGAAAAAGTTGTTGATGTAATGGGAAAAGTTGGTGAGAAGATAGAACTTTCAAGAGTTCTAACTGAAAAAGCTGATAATGGTTTATTAGTGGATTATATTCACATGGGATCAAAACTTGGTGTGCTTGTTAAGTTTGATAATGTTACAGCGAATGCAGATGAATTAGTTGAGATAGGTAAAAATATTGCAATGCAAGTAGCCGCAATGAATCCTATTTGTGTTTACAGAGAAGAAGTTCCAACAGAAACAATTGAAAAAGAAATTGATATCTATAAAGAGTTAGCTCGTAAAGAAGGCAAACCGGAAAATATTCTTGAAAAAATTGCAACCGGTAAATTGAATAAATTCTATTCTGAAAATTGTTTATTTGAACAAACATATATTAAGGATAGCACAAGTTCAAAAACTGTTGGTAATCTTATTGAAGATTATAATAAGAAAAATGCCTCTCAGGCTAAGATCAGTTTATTTAAGCGATTTCATCTCGGTGACGAGAATAAATAGTTTATATTAAAAGGTCTTAAGTTTATTAAGACCTTTTTTTATATTTATAGGTAAAGAATCCAAAAAGGTTGCAATGAGTTCATTAAAATTTAAAAGGGTATTACTAAAATTAAGTGGCGAATCCTTAATGGGTGTTCAGGGATTTGGAATTTCTTCGGAAGTTTTGGATTTTTTTGCAGATGAAGTTAAAAAAGTACACGATGTTGGAGTTGAACTGGGAATTGTGATCGGCGGCGGTAATATTTATCGTGGTTTAAGTGCAAACACACAAGGTATTGATCGTGCAACAGGTGACCAAATGGGTATGCTCGCAACAATGATAAACTCGCTTGCACTGCAAAATGCAGTTGAAAAAAAAGGAATTACAACCAGGCTAATGAGTGCAATTAAAATGGAAGAAATAGCGGAACCATATATTAGACGACGGGCAATGCGTCATTTGGAAAAAGGCCGGGTAGTTATTTTAGGTGCTGGAACGGGCCATCCGTACTTTACAACTGATACAGCTGCATCATTAAGAGCTGTTGAAATTGGTGCGGATATAATTATTAAAGGTACTCGGGTTGACGGCGTTTACAATGCAGATCCTGAAAAAAATGCAAATGCAGTCCGTTTTGAATCAATATCTTATTCAGATATTCTAAAAAACAATTTACGTGTAATGGATCTTACAGCTGTTAGCTTATGTCAGGAAAATAATTTACCAATGATGGTATTTAATATGGACGTTCCCGGAAATTTATTAAAATTAGTAATGGGCGAACCAGTTGGTACATTTATAAATAATGAAGAATCAAAATAAAATTATTAACAATAATTAGTGAGGTGTTATGCACCATTTAATTAAAGACGCAAACAATAGAATGGATAAAACTTTAGAAGCTCTTCGATCTGAGCTTTCAAAAGTTAGAACCGGTAAAGCAACTACAACACTGCTTGATGGTGTTAAGGTTGATTATTATGGCACTTTAACTCCCATAAATCAAGTTGGAAATGTTACTGTTTTAGACCCTCATACTTTGTCCATTACTCCTTGGGATAAAGCAATGGTTCAAGTAATTGATAGAGCAATTTTGGAAGCAAATCTCGGATTTAATCCTATAAGTGATGGTACGAATCTTAAAATTCCGATCCCTGCGCTAACTGAAGAGAGAAGAAAAGATTTTGTAAAGCTAATTAAAAAATTTGGTGAAGATTCTAAAGTTGCAATTAGAAACGTCAGAAGAGATGCAAACGATCATTTAAAGAAGGAAGAAAAAGAAAAAAAAATGTCCGAAGATGAGTTAAAGAGTGCCGAAGATGAAGTTCAAAAATTGACTGATCATCATATTAAACTGATAGATGAGATATTGAAACACAAAGAAAAAGAGATAATGGAAGTTTAGTTTAATATAGTAGTTTCTCAACCCAACTCTTTTCAGAGTTGGGTTTTTTTTTATCTTTAATTCAATTATGCTCTATTAAATTTAGTATTTTTGTTTTGTAGAAAAATAACTTAATCAATAATGAATCCTGAAAAAGAGGAAAACACAAATAGAATCATTTCTTTTTTTAGCAGCCCTTTGCTAAGAAATGTTCTATTTACAATCGGTGCGATGGCATTGTTTGTATCAGGCGTTATTGTTTATGGTGTAATTCTAAATCTGAGAGAAATTCCATTATCTGAAGCGATGGCGCAAAAAGGATTTAGACAACTAAACGATGTTAATATTGTAATAGATAGAAAAACTTTTACTCTTAGTATTTATGAAGATACAGTATTTATTAAATCCTACCGTGTTAGTTTTGGAAGAAATTTATCAGATAAAAAAAAATTAATTAATGATGGCGCTACACCCATTGGAACTTATAAAATTTGCAGCATCCGTGACGATAAAACCTATTTTAAATTTTTACAGATAAATTATCCAAATTTGGATGATGCGTCAGAAGCTTTGCGAAAATCACTTATTACACAAAAGCAGTTTAACCAGTTAAAATTTGAATTTTATTATGAAGAGTGTGTAAGTGTTAACTCGGTTTTAGGTGGCAATATAGGAATTCATGGAATAGGAAGATTAAATCCCATTTTCAAAAATCTTCCTTTTGTTTATAATTGGACGGATGGTTCTATAGCTATAAGTAATGAATCGTTAGAGGAAATTTTATTAGTAATAAAAACAGGAACTCAGGTTGTTATCAAATAAATTATTAAGAGTAATTATAATATTTACTCTAGTGTCTTTGTTAGTTTCGTGTTCTGAAAAAAAAGAAAAAATCCCAATTTTAGATCTCGAAAATAAAGTTCAGGTTCTGGATGTTGTAAAAAAATACTTCAATAAAGACACTCAAGTTGCGTTTAGTGGAATGTTTGATGAAACGGGAAAGCGATTTATTCTTGCCGGTTGGGAAATTAATAATAACGATGAGTGGGGAATTAAATTTGCTTTCATAGAGCAATCAGGTAATGATTTTATATCCAAATACGAAACTGATTTGCTTGATGGATCGTTTAAGGAAAGTCTGGCAGATAAAATAAAATTTTCTTCGTTTGATTACGATTTAGTATACTATAATTCTCAGGGCTATTTTATGGGCAGCGGCGGGGGAGAGGTGATTTCTTACATTGTCGATTTTGAAAATAAGCAAGTTTATTATGCACATTTTGTAGCCGAAACTGAAACCACTGCAAATTTATTTATATCCGATAACACGATTAACAAAGAACTTGTAAACTTTTTTACTGCTACATTTAAAAAAGATTATCCCTCTTTAAAAATTGTTGAAGATGATATTATAGTTGAATGAAAATGGCTAACAAACAAATCATACCAATCCCTGAATTGGTGTATACACTCATGATTTTCTTATTCTATTAATTTCAAATGTACAAAAGAGTATTATTTTTTTTCATATTAATTATTCTTTGTCATCCAAAGATTTCATTCAGTCAATCATACTATGATTTTGAATTAGCTTCTATAAATTTTAATGGAAATAATTTTTTCTCATCTTCAGAATTGCTTGCAAATATTGAGAGCAAGGAAACGCCAATGTGGGTTTGGGTATTCCTCAATTCATTTACACCTTTTGGCGATGAACCCATTTATTTCGATTCTTCCAAGATTTCGGTGGATAAACTTGCGATAATTGATTTATATCGCTCAAGTGGTTTCTTTGATGCAAAAGTAAAGCATGATATGGTGGTGGATTCTTCAAACAAATCGATAGAAATAAATTATTATATAACCGAAAATACATTTTTAAATTATGGTAATGTAAATCTATTCGGTTTGGAAAAACTAAGTGAGTATGATTATTCAAGAATGATTTCTGAATCCTTAACGCTTGATTCTACTAAAAGATTTTCTGAATCAGAAGTCCAAAATAATATTTCATCTATTAGAAGATTTTTAGCAAATAACGGTTACGTTTTTAGTGGATATGACAGTACAATTGTACTTATTGATACACTTAAGGAAAAAACTGACCTGAGTATATATTTTCATACAGGCGAGAGATACACTGTTGGTGAATCTGTAATTAATAAAAAAGGCAAATCCACTGAACAAATTAGTAATAAGCTGATATCAGAAATTGTTGATATTAGGCCGGGAGAAACTTATGACCAGTCTAAAATTGACCGAAGTGAATTAAGACTTTTAAAAACAGAGCTTTTTAACTCATTAAATATCAGCCCGATTATAGAAGACACTGCTAATTATTCTATTCCTATTGAGGTAAATGCAACAATCGGATCTTTAAATGAACTATCCCCAGAAATAAAAGCAGATAACGAATTTAGCAGCTTTAATTTAGGTTTGGGGCTTGGATACACGAGGAAAAATTTTTTAGGTGATGCCCGAAGACTAACTCTCTCAAGTTCATTCAGGTTGATTGATATGATAAGTCTTGCAACAGATTTATTTGAATCTAATGCTAGTGTAGATTCAACATATCAGGGGGTTCTAGATTTAAACCTAAAAATAGAACAACCGTTTTTATTCGGTCGACCAATATTAACAACTACCGAACTTTATTTAAGATCACAAACCTTAAAAGAATTTACTGAAAACTCTTATGGCGGCGCGCAAAGATTTGATGTTGAAATGCCACCATATACTTTTATAACACTTTTTCGTCCCTTTTTTAGTATTGATATTGCAGAAAGAAAAAACACTCTTGAAGAAATAATAAATAATATTACTTATAACAATACAATAACAAATAACAGTTTAACTCCTGGCATAGGTGTTGAATTGGGTTCCTCAAAAATTGACGATATATTATTCCCAGCCAAAGGAAGCTATTTGTTTTTTACACCAGAGCTATTTCATTCCAGTACTGATGAAAAGGCTGTTTCTAGAGCACAAACCGGAAATCAAGCTGAAGTTGATTCTAGTTTCAGAGGGAATATATATTTCTATCGCTTACAAGCTGGATTATCAAACTATATATCTTTAAACAAAAACCGAACCTTTGTTTTTGGTTCTAAATTAAGAATTGGTTATGCACAGCCTATAACCGGAACGGGAAGTGATGTTTCTGCAGACAGGTTAATTCCACCAAACAAAACCTTTTATGCAGGTGGAAGCAATTCTGTTAGAGGATGGAAATCAAGGGAATTAATTCCCAAAGAGGCTGTTGACTATTTGGGAATAACAACTGAAACTGACGCGCTAAGAGGAGGTTCATTTTGGTTTGAAGGGTCTTTTGAAATCAGACAAAAATTGAATCAGTATTTTGGCTACGCTGTTTTTGCTGATTATGGAAATACCTGGAATGGCTGGAAAAATGTTAGAATAACAGACATAGCCGTTGCAATGGGCATGGGATTTAGAGTTTACACGCCAATTGCGCCTTTTAGATTGGATTTTGGCGCAAAATTCTACAATCCGGAGGATCAAAAAACAATTTTTAAGAAGAACTTCTTAGACAATATCACAATTCATTTTGGAATTGGTGAGGCTTTCTAATCTTTGCTAAAAGCCTATAATTCGCTATCTTTCAGCCCCTTTTATAGAAGAATAAAATGATTTTAAGTATGACAGGTTATGGCAAAGGTACTGCCTCAAATGGTAGATGGCAGGCGGATGCCGAAGTTAAAAGTATTAATAGCAGATATCTGGAAGTCTTTTTAAAATTTCCTCCGGCCCTTGCTAACAAAGAATACGAACTAAGAGAATTAATAAAATCTAAAATAAGAAGGGGAAAACTTAACGTCAGTATTCAAATCAAAAAAAATGGATTTGAAGATGAAGTTGTTTCTTTAGATGAATCAAGATTAAAAAATTATCTAACGTTAATTAAAAAAATTAAAAAATCTGCCAAGATTTCTGATAAGATCAAACTCGATCACATTCTTATGAGCCGAGATATTTTTTCTGCTTCAGTTGATGAAATTAGTGAAGAGGATTTTGAAGTCATAAAGAAAGCAGTTCTTCATTCGTTAGATTCACTTATGGATATGAAAAAAAACGAGGGAAGTGAATTAGAAAAGGATTTAAAAAAGCGAGTTAAGTCTATTGAAAAATATCTTGACCAGATTGAAAAAGACGCGCAGCCAAGTGTTGGGGAGCATTTTGCAAAGTA
This sequence comes from uncultured Ignavibacteriales bacterium, assembly GCA_963706055.1. Taxonomy (GTDB): domain Bacteria; phylum Bacteroidota; class Ignavibacteria; order Ignavibacteriales; family Ignavibacteriaceae; genus IGN3. The sequence goes on from CAVPND010000046.1 coordinate 67,331, forward strand.
TAAAGAAAAAGTAAAAAATCTTCTTGATGATAATGAAAACATAAATAATGACAGACTTGAAACAGAATTAGCAATGATGGCTGAACGCGCTGATATTACTGAAGAATGTGTAAGGTTAAGGAGCCATATTAAGTTTCTTATCAGCAGTATTGATAAAGAGGAAGATCCGGGAAGAAAATTAAATTTTCTATGTCAGGAAATGAATAGAGAAGCAAATACTATTTCCGCCAAAACACTTTCAACTGTTATTACTCATAATTCTGTTCATATTAAAGAAGAGATTGAAAGAATTAGAGAGCAAATTCAGAACGTTGAATAAATTGGAGAAAAAAGGAAAGATAATAGCAGTATCCTCCCCCAGTGGAGGCGGAAAAACTTCTGTTGTTAAACAGATTTTAAAAGATTTTCCGGATATCGTTTTTTCTGTTTCAGTTACAACCCGACCCAAAAGATCTAACGAAATAAATGGTGTTGATTATTTTTTTGTTGATGATAAAGAGTTTGAGTTAAAGATTAAGAATAATGAATTTATTGAATGGGAAAGATTTTACGATTACTATTATGGTACATTAAAATCATTTGTTGAAGAAAACATAAATATTGGAAATTCTGTTCTTTTTGAGATTGATGTTAAAGGTGCATTATCGTTAAAAAAAATATATTCTGAAAGTATTTTGATTTTTATCGATCCACCTTCGTTTGAAGAATTGGTCTCCAGGTTAAAAAACAGAAAAACTGAAAGTGAATCGGACCTTAAAAAAAGGATTGATAGAGCCAAAATGGAATTGAGCTTTAAGAAGGATTTTGATTATATTTTTGTTAACGATGAACTTAATAAAGTTTATAAAAGTGTAAAAAAATTAATTAGTGATAAAATAAAATAGGAGTGCATAAAATGGATATAACGCCAGTTGAATTGAGAGACATAGATAAAAGAGCTGAAAATGTTTATGAAGCTATTTCAGTTGCCGCATTAAGAGCAAGACAGGTTAATAATGACAATAAAATTGAATTTAATGCTATGCTTAATACGATACCTTCAAGCGGAACAGAAGATGAAGCAGAGGATGTTACTAATCCTATTCAATTAAAGATGGCTATTGATTTTGAAAAAAAGCCAAAGCCGCATCTGCAAGCATTAAATGAATTGCTTGATGGAGAAATAAAGTTTAAATACAAAAAGTAGGATTTCTCGAATAGTAGTTTTTTAGAATGTCATCCTTTGCGAAGAAAAAGGATGACATTTCTTTTATATCTACAAATTCTAATTATAAAATTTTTCAGGATTTTTACTTTACAATATTAAAATCTTAATATGAAATCATCCTCAATGGAAAAACTTATTGAAGCACTCAGAGATCAGCAAGCAATTTTTGGCGATGAGTTATATGAAGAAATAATTATGCCTTCAAAAAATAAACCCAACAAAGAATCAATTAGAAAAACTACGATTGTTAGAGAACCTGTTATGCCACCAGTCTCATTAAAAAAAGATGTAAATAGAGCTTGGGAGAAAGCGGAAACACTTGATCAACTTAATAAGATGATATGCGAGTGTACAAACTGTATTTTGCATAAAGGAAGAAACAGTTTTGTTTTTGGTTCCGGTAATCCAAATGCCGATGTAGTTGTGATTGGCGAAGGACCAGGCGCTGAAGAAGATAAACAAGGTTTACCGTTTGTTGGAAGAGCGGGTAAACTTCTATCGGATATTCTTAAAGCAATAAAATTTGAACGCGAAGAAGTGTTTATTTGCAACATTGTAAAATGTCGCCCACCTGATAACCGTACACCATTGCCAGATGAAATGGATACTTGTATTCCGTACTTAAAAAAACAAATCGAACTTATTAAACCAAAACTTATTTTGTGTTTAGGACTTACCGCTGCGAAAGGATTATTAAAGAAAAAAGAAAGTTTAACAAGTTTGCGCGGACAAGTTTTTGAGTACGAAGGAATAAAAACAATGGTAACATTCCATCCGGCCGCACTATTGCGCAATCCCAACTGGAAAAAGGATTGCTGGGTAGATGTCCAAAAGTTTAGAAAACTATTTGATCAAATTACTTCCTAGATTTTCTTCAATATTACTACCAATTGACTTGACAGTCTAATCTATTTAGTTTTGTAATAGAAAAATTTTTATATCAGGAGAGAAGATTTTTTAGCTCATCTTAATTAATAATCATTCTTTAATTTTATCTGCAGGAGCTTTTATGAAACGCAATATTTCTCTGTTCGCTTCTGTTCTAATTGTTCTTTTTTCAATTATCTTTTTCAATTCATGTGCTACGATCTTTAAAGGCTCACACGAAGATGTAGAGTTTGCTTCTGAGCCTTCTGGCGCAAAAGTATATATCAATGGAGAGTACATTGGTAAAACACCACTGGAAATACCATTACTCTCAGAGATAAATTATGAAATTGAATTTAAAAAATCTGGATATGAGACCAAAAAGGCCTACATCACCAGCAAAGTTGGGGCGGGTTGGGTTATACTGGATGTTGTGGGTGGCTTGATACCAATACTTATTGATGCTGCCACGGGCGATTGGTATGGACTTAGTCAAGATAACGTAAACGCGATCTTAGAAAAACAACAATAAAACTACCATCTTATTATGGGCGAGGAACAACTTCGCCCAGATTGTCTCTAATCATCTCTAAAATTATTTTAGCATACTAATAGATTCTAAATGACTAATAAAACAATTGAACTTTATTTTGCTTTAAGCTAAGTTGCTTATGCAATGATAGCTTTAGATAACAATTTTTCCAAGGAGGATAAAATGAAAAAAATATTATCACTCTCTCTTGTAGTTTTTACTATCATCTTTCTAGGTTGTACTGATGATGAGTCTGTTAATCCGGGTTATTATAATACTCCGGTAATATCCAAAGCTACCGATGCATTGACTTATTCTTTAGCTGCTGATTATTATACCTCAAACGCAGCATATAATTTATCATTTACATCTGACTCACTTGCATACTCATTAACTATTACTAACTATTTTTCAGGTATTGGTTCATTAAGGATAAAAGATTCAATCGGGACAATAATTTATGTAGATACTCTTCAGGGCAATAGGATTTATTCTATAGTTGAAAAAGCACAGGGTATTCCGCATAGATTTGAAATCGATTTTGACCACTTTACCGGTAAACTTAATTTTGCTTTGGCAAAAAGTGATTCTAATTAACTTAAAGATGATTACCATTTGTAATTTTATATTCTGGTATTTTAGTTAGATAAGGAAGCAAAACAAATAATGAAAAAAACTTGTCAGATTTGTGGACGTGATAGTTCCAAGGTTGAAATCCTATCTGGAGTAATTATTAGACCTGCCGTTGGGGAATTAATCAAATCAACTTTTTCAAATTGGGATTCGGAAGGATTTATTTGCATAGAAGATTTGCGAAAATTTAGAAGTGAATATCTTATAAAAATTATGCAGGATGAAAAAGGCGAACTAACAACTTTGGAAAAAGATGTTATTGAGAAAATGACTGACTATGAAACCATTTCAAGTGATATTGAAAAAGATTTTACTTCGGATTTTACATTTGGTGAAAGAGTTTCTGACAAAATTGCAACTTTTGGCGGAAGCTGGAAGTTTATTTTTATTTTTGCATTTGTACTTTTTGTCTGGATAGGAATTAATAGTTACATTCTTCTTTCACGTCCTTTTGATCCTTATCCTTTCATTTTATTAAATCTAATATTGTCTTGTATAGCGGCTATTCAAGCGCCAGTAATTATGATGAGTCAGAATAGACAGGAATCTAGGGATCGTAAACGTGCTGAAGCAGATTATAAAATAAATTTAAAATCAGAGTTAGAATTAAGACAGCTTCATCAAAAAGTTGATCACCTTTTAATTCAACAGTGGGAAAGAATGGTTGAGATACAGGAATTGCAATTGGAAGTTTTAGAGGAGTTGAGAAAAAATCCAAAACAGAATTGATTATTAGTTTGTGAGATAAACAAAATTATCTGGCGGAACTCAAATGAAAAAATATTTTATAGTTTGCCTTACACTATTTTTAGTGCAATGTTCAACAACAAGAATTTCTGAATTATATCAGGTTTATGATAAAGTTAATTACATTTATTGGTCTGAATCAAAACAGCTTTCCTGGCAGGATTTTGAAGGTCAGCCATTAGGTTCATCCAACAATCATGCTTCCGAAATTCATGTTTATAATCCAGCGACCATAGAAAAGGCAAATCTTTTTAGCTCACCAAAACTAACATCAATTTGTGTATTCGATAAAAAACATTCCTGGGTAAATCAAAAAATTGCTAACGATGATATTTTATTGTACAATCAAATTATTTTTAACATATACGAACTTTATACAAGAATGCTGAGGAAAGAATTTAAGAATACAGATTTTAGTTTAGATGATTACATCAAGGAATTTCATTTAATGGCTGAAAAAAATAATTCAAATTTGTCAGATAGAATAGAGAAGTTTAGATCGGAAAGTGATTTGGGTCAGCATAAAAGAGCTTTAGAAAGATGGAATAAAATAATTGATGATGAATTAGCCTCTTTGAATGATTATAAAATGGATGAAAAGTAAAAGATATATTTAGTGAAAATATTAAAGACACATTTGTATGCTCATTTAGCGCATTTAGATATTGCAAAACTTGCCGATGAAGATATAGAAGCAATGTTAAAAGATGAAAACATTGTAGCGATTGATCCAATTTACGCTAACGCTGTTGGTGGAATTAAAATAATAGTTAAAGATGATGAATATGAGAGGGCTTTAAAAGTACTCAATACCAACGAGTTTAATTATTTGCAAGATGCATTTCCTGATGAACCAATAAGCGGACAAGTAAAATGTAAAAATTGCAGTAGCATCAATGTATTCCAAAAAGGTTCGTGGTTAGTTGGACTGATTTTCTTAATTTTAACATTCGCTCCATTTACAACAAAAAAGTCAAATTATGTTTGTTTGGAATGTTCACATAAATGGAAGGAATGATACAAAAATTGAGATACCGAATGATTATTTTTTAGGATTTTGATCATTTCTTGTAATTAAAAATTATCTAAGTTACTTTTACATCCCCGATAATTCAGGGTTAATTTTTAAAATATGGCAAAAACAAGCAAAACATATAACGAAACAAAACAAATTGTACCTGCAGATGTTAGACCACCATCCGCACCCGAAATAGAAGCTGCGGTTCTTGGTGCAATGCTTATCGAAAAAGAAGCTGTGCCTAAAGCAATTGAGATGCTTACAAAAGAAAGTTTCTATCTTCGTCAGCATCAAATGATTTTTGAAGCGATGATTTCTTTATTTGAATCAAATGAACCGATTGATACTGTTACACTTTACGAAGAATTAAAAAAAAGAAATCAGGTTGAAGAAGTTGGCGGTGCAGTTTACTTAAGTAAGTTATCGCAAAATATTTCTTCCGCTGCCAATGTGGAATTCCACGCAAAGATAATTATAGAAAAACAAATTCTGCGTGGATTGATTTCATCATCACACCAAATTGCACAGGCTGCTTATGAAGGCAACCTTGATGCATTTGAAATTCTTGATGATGCCGAAAGAAAAATATTTGAAATAACAGAATCTCATCTCCAACGATCATTTCAAGGAATGGATCGTGCTGTCCGAGATGCACTTGAATATATCGAAGCCATTCACTCGCAGAAGGATAGAAAGTTTTCTGTTCCAACTGGTTTTTATGAGCTGGATGAAATGCTTGGCGGATTTCAAAAATCGGATTTAGTTATTGTTGCTGCTCGTCCATCTATGGGAAAAACTGCATTTGCCTTAACACTTGCCCGAAATGCCGCAATCGATCACGGAGTTCCGATAGGTATATTTAGTCTTGAAATGGCAACAATGCAACTAATTATCCGTATGCTTTGTGCTGAGGGAAGATTAAATGCACATCTTGTTAGAACAGGAAAGTTACCAAGTGAAGAAGGTGTTAAGCTTAGTAAAAATGCGCATAAATTAATTAATGCACCTTTGTATGTTGATGATTCTCCATCGCAAACTGTTTTGGAAATCCGTGCAAAAGCAAGAAGACTAAAAGCAGAAAAAAATATTGGAATGATAATAATAGATTATCTCCAGTTGATGCAAGGTCCGCCCAAAGCTGAAAGTCGTGAAAGAGAAATTTCTCATATCTCTCGATCACTAAAAGCGCTTGCAAAAGAATTAAACATTCCTGTAATTGCACTAGCGCAGCTTAATCGTGCAGTTGAAGCAAGAACGGATAAACGTCCGCAACTTTCAGATTTACGTGAGTCTGGTTCGATTGAACAGGATGCAGATGTTGTGATATTTCTAAATCGTCCTGAATATTATGGAATTGACAAAGATGAAAATGGTCAATCTAATGAAGGGGTTGCAGAAATAATTATTGGTAAACAGCGTAATGGACCAACTGGAACTGTTAAGCTTGCATTTATAAAAGATTATGCAAGATTTGAAAACCTTGCACACGCTAGACAAATTGAAGAATATAGTTCAGTGCCCGTTAGTGATGATATTATTTAAGGTGAAAAGTCATATGTCAAAAGTCAAAAAAAATGGATGTCATTTCGAACTAAGAGAGAAATCTTTTGGACAAATATTAATCAACAAAATATTAATTGTGATACTGGTCTTCTCATCCCAAATTAATTCTCAAGTATATTCAGAAAAAGATATTGAAGTTTGTAACTCAAAATTTTCGCTTGCGGTTAATAAATCATTAAGTGAAAAACCAATCAACGAAGTACTGGTTGAAATTGGAAAAAGTTTTTTAGAAACTGAATATGTTGCACATTCTCTTGAAAAAGAAGGTGAAGAACAACTTATAATAAATCTTACAGGACTTGATTGTACAACTTTTCTTGAGACATCATTAACGTTTGCACGTTGTATTAAAAAAGGTAAAACTACCTTCGATGATTATCTTAATGAATTAACATTTATTAGATATCGTGATGGTAAGATTGACAGTTATCCTTCGCGCCTCCACTACTTTTCAGATTGGATTTACAACAATGAGCAAAAATCCATTGTAAAAGATATAACAAAAGAAATTGGTGGAAAGAAAATAAAGTTTGCTGTGGATTTTATGACCAAGAATCCAAAATATTACAAACAACTTTTAGAAAATCCTGAGTTTATTCCTATAGTTAAAAAACAAGAAGAAGAAATTAATTCCCGTCAGTATTATTATATCCCACAAAATGAAATTGAAAAGGTTGAACCAAAAATTCAAACCGGCGATTTAATTGCTTTAACAACCTCTGATAAAGGATTGGATATTGGTCATGTTGGAATTGCAGTTAAAATAGATGATGGAAGAATTCATTTTATGCACGCCCCCTTAGTTGGAAGTAAGGTTCAAATTTCTGAAAAACCATTGAGTGATTACGTAAAGAACATTAAAAAACATACTGGAATAATTGTTCTAAGAGTTTTAGTACCTTAATTTAATTTATAAAATTTCCACTATCATTTCTTCAATGCTTTTTTGTTTGATCCCAAATGAATGAAGTTTTGTTGTATCTAATGAAACATCTTCAACCTTTGCAAGATTAGGAACATCATCCATTGTAATTTTAGTTAAAAGATTTTTATCAAACTTTGTAATTTCGCATAATATTTCGCCGATTTCATAGCGAGAGACTCTTTCAGTTCCACCAAAATTTATTATTTCAGATTTAATATCTATACTTATAAGTTCATTTATTATTCGGGCAGATTCAAGAAGGGAGATAGGCGTTCTATATTGATCTGTGAATAATTTTACTTGCTTGCCTTGTTTCAAATTTATAAACATTTGATGAAAATGATTTTTAGAATGATTTAATCCAAACCCAAATAACAATGCTGTCCTAAGAATTAAGTAATTATCTAATGTTTCCTGAATTTTAATCTCTCCCATTAATTTTGTTTCTGCATATAGTGAAGCTGGAATTAATTTTGCGTTTTCCTTCAACATCGATCCGCGATAACCTGCATAAACCAAATCTGTTGAAGTATAAATAAGTTTAGTTTTAAATTTATCACATAGTTGTGCAATGTTTTTTGTGACTATCACATTAATATCATAAATATCTTTTGGAGAAATCTTTTCTGGTAAGATTGGTTGCGAGATTGCAGCAGTGTGAATTACAACATCGGGCCTGTAATCATTAAAAATAGAATTCAGCTTTTTATTATCAAGTAAATCTATTTTTTGAGATTTGAAATTTGAACAGTTTCCCAAATTCTTATTAAACAAGGTGAAAATATTATGGTTTTTTGTCAAAACCACATTTAAATATTGCCCAAGTAATCCACTTCCGCCAGTAATTAGTATTTTCATATTTTTATTGATTTGATTTTACACTATAAAAGTTAAATAAGTATTTTATTTTAATACAGCTATATTCTCATATTTTTGAAAATCATACTTACTTTGGTAAATTTATCAAGAAATAATGAAAGAATTATGAAATATTTTATAACCTTATTTTTAGCGGTCTTGCTTAACATTAGCATGTTTGGTCAGACAGCAAAATACTTTGATGCTCCGTTTGGCGGAGGTGGTGGATTTGTTGCGGGTTGGAATATTCCAAATGTTGATCCGCTTAACTTAAAATTAAAAGAACTTGGTATCCCGGAGATTTCAAAAAGTGGAATCTTTACATCAGGCGGCGGTGGTTTTATATATATTGGATTTGTAAAAAATCTGCGTCTCGGCGGTATGGGTTTTGGTGGGTCGGCTTCATCTTCAACCAAAATCGGAGCAGACAATTTGGAAGCCATTTATTCCCTCGGCGGTGGAGCCTTAACTGTTGAATATACTTTGCCCTTTATAAAAAATATTGGAGTCTCAGTAGGAGCCAACATAGGTGCTGGAAGTATGTCTGTTGAGCTTTATCGAAACGATGGAAATTTTGATTGGGAAAATATTTTTACTGAAATTAAGAATGGCACAACTACAAACATTTCTAGAAAGATTGAAAACAGCTATTGGACTTTTTCTCCAACCTTAAATGCTGAATTTCCGGTTTACAGATTTATAGCTTTAAGAGTGGGTGTTGGATATCAATTAACGTTCGGTCGTGATTGGGAAGCAGATAACTATCAATCAATTAATGGCGTTCCAACAGATTTAAAGTCTGATGGATTTTTTATTCAAATAGGCATTTTTGCCGGATTTTTCTCTTTTTAATTATGAAAAAAATATTAGTAACAGGCGGCGCAGGCTTTATTGGCAGTAATTTTATCAATTATATCTTAAAATCAAGAGATGATTATTTTATAGTTAATCTTGATAAACTTACATACGCTGGCAATCTTGAAAATCTTAAAGAAATTGAGTCAAACAAAAATTATACTTTTATTAAAGGTGATATAACAAATCAGGAATTAGTTAATTACATTTTTGAGAAGTATAAAATTAAATATGTAATAAACTTTGCCGCTGAATCACACGTTGATCGAAGTATATCTGGCTCAGAAATATTTTTTAGAACAAATGTAATCGGTACAAATGTTTTACTGGAAGCATCAAGGAGATATGAAGTTGAAAGATTTTTACAGATATCAACTGATGAAGTTTACGGCAGTTTAGGTGCAACAGGATTATTCACCGAACATACACCAATAGCTCCAAACAGCCCATATTCGGCGAGTAAAGCAGCATCAGATATGATGGTTCAAGCTTTCCATCACACATATGGATTGCCGATTGTGATAACAAGGTGCTCAAATAATTATGGCCCGCTTCAATTCCCGGAAAAATTAATTCCATTAATAATTTTGAATGCTTTGCAAAATAAAAAACTTCCAGTTTACGGTGATGGGATGAACGTGCGTGATTGGATTTATGTAATTGATCACAACAAAGCTGTAGAATTAGTTTTTGAAAATGGAAAAGTAGGCGAAGTTTACAACATCGGCGCAAGCAACGAAATGCCAAATTTAGAAATCATAAAACTGATTTTGCAAAATCTAAAAAAAGGTGAAGAGCTGATTGAATTTGTTAAAGATAGACCCGGACACGATAAACGTTATGCTATTGATTCAACAAAAATTCAAACTCAGTTGGGTTGGAAGCCAGAGTTTAAATTTGACTCAGCAATTCAACACACAATAGAATGGTATCTAAAAAATAAAAACTGGTGGGAACGTATCATTTCCGGCGAATATCAAAAATATTATAATCTTCAGTACACAAATAGAATTTAAAGGATAAGATGAAAAATCTATTTTTAATTTGGTTATTAATTGCTTCAGTAGTTTATTCACAATCTACAACCAAAGATCAACAAAGTTTATTAAATTTTTCTGGTATCAGTGTTACAATTGGCGGAAGCTTCCCATTAACGGGCTCTTTCCCGGCTTTAATGACTGAAAGAGTTGATCAATTTGTAACTAGGATTTATAATGAAGCGGTTGCTCGCTCCACTGCAAACGCACAGGATGAAGCATTGTTGGAAAAGCTGAAGAAAGATTTAACTAAATTTTCTTTACGTGGAATAAGATTAAAAAGATCTTCTGGTGAAGAGCAAATAATTG
>CAVPND010000047.1:0-90114 GCA_963706055.1 uncultured Ignavibacteriales bacterium
AAATTCCTTTTAAAGTTTATCACAAAAAGGCTCAATCACTTCAGTCTCTTTTAAATTTAGAATTATTTGATCAAAGACATTTAGTGTGTTTGTATTAAACCATTTGCACCAATAGTCAAAGATAAATTGAAAGTATTATAACGAAGAACTGAGCTTTAATTACTCGCTAAAAGAACATTATATATAGCTATTGTTATAAACAGTAATATTATTCACTCCGATTTATTCAAAGGCAAAGTAAATTTGAAATCACTTCCTTTTCCTGTTTCACTTTCAACCCATATATTTCCACCAAGTTTTTCCACAAATTCTTTACACAAGACTAATCCTAAGCCAGAGCCTTTTTCCTCTGCGGTACCAACTGTTGTTATATTTGCAGATATTTTGAATAGCTTTTTACGTGTTCCGTCATTCATCCCAACTCCATTATCTGAAATAGAAATTTCAGCTTGGTTTTGTTCTGAAATTGTGAAGACTTTTATTTCCCCGCCTGGTTTAGTGAATTTTATTGCGTTGGAAATAAGATTTCGTAAAACTGTCGTTAACATATTTTTATCAGCATAAACTTTAATATCACCTGATTGCATATAATTTAAAGATATGTTTTTAATCTTTGCATTTGAAATAGAAATATCTAATATGTCTTGTATAATAGATGACAAAATTAATTTTTCGGGTTTATAATTAATTTGTCCGGTTTGCGATTTTGCCCAACTTAATAAATTATCGAGCAAAATAATTGTCTTTTTTGCCGACAGACTTATAAGTCTTAAACACTCTTCAGTTTCTGCAGCTTCATATTTTTTTACGTTTTCAATTAACAGTTCAGAAAAACCCAAAATACTATTAAACGGATTACGTAAGTCATGTGCAATTATTGAAAATAGTTTGTCTTTGGTTGCATTGAGTTCTCTTAATTGGATTTCGTTTTCTTCAGCTTTTTCTTTTGCAATAATTAATTCTGATTGAAGAGCGACTGCCAAATTGGCTATGATTAACTCTTCAGCCAATTTTTCGTTTTCTTCGCTTTGTTGTGCAAACTTTATTTTAGAAATAATTAGTTCTGTAGCTCGTTTTGCTTTCTCTTCGTTTTGGAAAACAAGTTCAATATTAGCAATGATTAATTCATCTGCACGTTTTTCCTTTTCTTCGCTTTGAATGGAATAATTCAAACAAACAATTTCATTTTGCGTTTGTAGTTCAGCAATCTGATTTTCTAATTCTCGATATGTTGGTTTATAATTCATTCATCGGGTCAGGATATACTGTAAAAGTACAAGTAATTATAGCCCAAATAATTGTTAGCATTATTCCTAGAAAATGCCGCCATTGGCTAAATACATTTGAAAGAGTAATTTGGCTGTTAATAGAAGTCTCTTTAAAATTAATCGTTTCTTAAAATCGGGCTAAAGGTGTGAAGTGCTAGTTGAAAACGCAATCAATCAGAAAAATGAAAGAGGCGTCACATTTTTTTTGAGCAACCACGGTTAGTCATCAATTAGCTTGATAATAACTCATAATGCTCGCCGGTTTTATATTGTATCAGTATCAATTCATACGCCACGTAATACATTCGTTTTTGCGATTAAAAGCTCAGTGCCAGTAATAATATAAGCCAGATGCGCACATAACCCCATTCTGTTAGCAATTGCTACTGATGTGTTTAGCTAATAAAATTTTTATAAATGAGGTTTAACTACTTATTATCCAATTAGTTCGCAGATTATTCCTGTTTTTTTCTTTCATAAATGTAAGTTTTTTACTTAATAAAAACAGATTTATAGAAATTCCTTTTAAAGTTTATAAAAAAAGGCTCAGTTTCCTGAGCCTAATTGTTTGTAGTATGTTGCTGGTAGTTATTTAATCAACGTCATTTTTCTTGATTGTGTGAATGAACCAGATTCAATTTTGTATATATATATTCCACTGTTTAACTCACTTGCATCAAAGTTGATAGAATATATGCCCGATTCTCTGAATTCGTTTACAAGTGTCTTTATCTGCTGACCAAGTATATTATATAATGTTAGTTTTACCATTCCCGCTTCAGGTAGATTGAATTTTATTATCGTGCTTGGGTTAAAAGGGTTTGGATAATTCTGGCTTAACTCAAATTTATCGGGAGTACCGAAATCTACTTCTATTGTTTTTGAATATTCAAACTGTCCGTCGTTATCTATTTGTTTGAGTCTGTATGAATACTTTCCTGTACTTAATTTGTTATCTACAAATGAATATTCTTTTGGTGAATTGCTGTTGCCGTTACCATTTACAAAACCAATTTTCTCCCAATTGTCATTCTGAACTTGTTTCAGAATCTTTCGTTCAACCTCAAAACCAAAGTTATTAATCTCAGTTGCAGTATTCCAGCTTAACTTTACTTTTGCACCTATTACTGATGCTGAGAATGTTGTTAGTTCTACTGGGAGAGTAGACTCATCTACTTGCACAGTTGCGTCATCAAATGCGGCTCCATACGAACCGCCCCAATCCGCAGGACCATCTTCTCCTCTCAATGTTAGTTTTACTTTCCGAACTCCTAAACCGTAAGCAGAAAATGTTTTCGTAATTTGTATCCAACCAGAACCAGCAGAAAGGATATTTTCACCAGTAGTCCAGGACGTCACGACACCGTCACCAGAATTCAGTAGCTCAGCTATAACTTCATAATTCCCCTGATGATCATATCTTGTTGAAACAAAAACCTCAATTTTGATATCAGGTTGAGAATCGAGCTCACCATCTGAATAATGATCTGAAAGATTGACACTTTGTTGCAGTGTACACCAATTGTATGATGATGACCAACATTTCAAACCTGTTCTTGGAGACTGATAACCCGTACTCCAGCCGCTACCAGCATCTGTTTTAATCCATCCCAAATATTCATTTTCGGCTCCCTCGTTAATTAGAAAATTTGTACTATACTGTGCAAAAGTAGTGTTCATTAGAATTGCAACTAACAGAATTATTATCATCCTTTTCATTTTTGTCTCCTAACTTATTTACTTTATTATTTCAAGTTTATTGGTCTGTTTAAAATTTCCTGCTTCAAGTTGATAAAAATATATTCCGCTTGAAAGATTGCTTGCATTAAACTCTACACTATACTTACCTGCTTCACGATATTCATCAAATAGTGTTGCAACTTCGTTACCTAATACATCATACACTTTTAATGATTGCCAGCAGCTTACTGGAGATTGCCAGTTAATCTTTGTTGTTGGATTAAATGGATTTGGATAGTTCTGACTTAACTCAAATTTCTTAACACCATTCATATCAACTTCGATTGTCTTTGAGTATTCAAACTGTCCATCGTTATCTATTTGTTTTAGTCGATAAGAATATTTTCCTGAATTTACTTTATCATCAACAAAAAAGTAGCTCTTAGGTGAGTTACTGTTTCCGTTACCATTTACAAAGCCAATTTTTTCCCAAGAAAGATTTCTCACTTCATTCGAAATGACAGATCGTTCAACCTCAAAACCTAAGTTATTTATTTCTGTTGCTGTCTGCCAGTTTAACTTAACATCTTTGCCAATAACTGCAGCAGAAAAGGATTTTAGTTCTACAGGTAGTGGGGTGCCTGAAGGATTTTGCCAGTATAAATAAGGATATCCGCCATTTACTCCTGTATCTAAAAACCAAGTTGAAGGAGACCAGCCTGCATTCAGAAATGTGGAATTCGTTTTCATTTCATCTGTTACTTTGCCTACACCGCCTGCACTACTTGATTGTTGGGATGTTTGTGTATCCCAAAATGAGTTGGTAACTGCACTAGACCAAGCGCCACCTGTAAGACCACCCACGTCTGAGCCGCTCCCCACACTCCCAGTAGAGTAGGAATTAGTTATTGTTCCCTGAAAAGCAGCACCAATTTAATCCACCAGCATATAAAAGACTAGATCCACTTACATTTCCTTTGGAATAAGAATTATTCACGGTGCCTTCGTCAAGATACCCCACCAATCCACCAATGAGTGCACTTCCGTTAACGTTCGCTGTAGAATACGATTTGCTTACCGATCCAGTACCATAGATGTAACCAACAAGACCACCGACGTTTTCTACTCCACTCACACCTCCTGTGGAATAAGATTCCGAAACGATACCATATCTATGGTCTCCAACTACCCCGCCTACCGCAGTTCCACCTATAATATTTACATTTGTTACTCCAAGGTTTTTGATTTCAACTCCCGTTCCAGTTCCCCCAAATAGACCTACACCTGTTTCAGTCGGTCTATTTATATACAAATTACTAATGACAAAATTGTTACCATCATACTTACCAATAAAAGGACTAGTATAGTTGGCAATAGGGGGAAATCCTAAACCGTCATTCCAGGTTGAGGTTTCAGATGCATCGATGCTGGCTATTTGTTTGTAATATTTATCCCAATCTCCGGGATTCTGTGTTATCCAATACAGATTATCCAATGTTGCAATCAGGTAAGGATCTTCAGAGGTACCCGTTCCTGCTGGTGGAGTAGATGTCTGAGTGAAAACACTTAAACTCAATATATTAACAAAAAGTAATGTAATAATCTTTTTCATATTATCCCTTTCAAGGATTGCAAATACATAACTATTCAATTATCGAACAAATTGGTAATTCAGTTTAATTTCAATAACCTTTTTCTACTAAAACAATAGGAAAATTGAATAAAACTGGATGATAGGTGTCTTAACTTGTTAACTAATCTGGTTTTAACAAATTATATATAAAGCTTAGAAAATAATTAACCTTTGTGTAATACTATTAAAAAAGGCTCAGTTACCTGAGCCTTTTATCAATGTTCTGATTTTAACTTTTTAATTATTTTATAAGTGTCATTTTTCTTGTTTGTGCAAAGGAACCAGACTCAATTTTGTAAATGTACATTCCACTGTTAAGCTCACTTGCATCAAGGTTTATTGTGTGTGTGCCGGATTCTTTAAATTCATTTACCAGCCATCTTATTTCCTGTCCAAGAATATTGTAAAGAGTTAGCTTTACCATTCCTGCTTCAGGTAGATTGAATTTTATTGTTGTACTTGGATTAAACGGATTTGGATAGTTCTGACTTAACTCAAATTTATCCGGATTATCTAAATCTACTTCTACTGTTTTTGAATATTCAAACTGTCCGTCGTTATCTATTTGTTTCAATCTGTATGAATATTTTCCTGCATTTACTTTATTATCAACAAAAAAGTAACTCTTAGGTGAGTTACTGTTACCGTTACCATTTACAAATCCTATCTTCTCCCAGGCTTGGCGTCAGCGCTTTTCGACAGCGTTCTACTCAAATCCATAATTATTTACTTCTGTTTGAGTTTGCCAAATTAATTTAATCGATGAACCTATTAAAGAGGCTGAGAAAGATGAGAGCTCAACCGGAAGTGGTGCCAGGATTTCAGTTTCCCATAATCCTCTACCATACGTACCTGCACGCAATATATCTGCGGCTCCACCAGAACTATAGTGTATTTCAAGTTCTGTTACAACCACATTTGGTAAACCAACATTATATGATGCCCAATTCGCAACTCCATTCTTAGCGTAAACCCCTGCATCCGTTCCAACAAATAAAACATCTCTATCAGTTGGGGATTTATATTGAACTACACACATTACCGGAATATTTGGTAAACCTGCTGAAATGTTAGTCCAAGAAGATCCACCATCGGTTGATTCAAAAACTTTTTCACCATCGGTGTAACCCCCTACAGTAATCCAAACGGTATTTGGATCATCATTCTTAATAGCAATGTAGGTTATGCTATTAGAAATAGCAGGTAAAATAACACTTGACCAATTTGTTGACCCGCCATCTATAGTTTTCCACATATTCGTTTGATCTGCAACATATATAATATTTGAATTAGAAGGCGCTATTGCTAATGATCGTAGCTTAAATGATGAACTTAAAACCTGTGAAGCGCTCGTCCAGGTATTTCCTCTATCAGTTGTTTTCCAAACTCTATCATAACCTGCAAATAAAGTGGAGCTGTTATTTTGATCAATTATATAAGGTGTCACCCAGGCTCCGGTGGGCGGGCCGGGAATATTATTAGAAATCACGGTTGGAAAGGAAATTCCCCCATTAGTGCTGCGATAAATCCGTCCTTGAACATATGTCGCATACATATAGTTAGCATTTGAAAAATCAACTATACATTCCATTCCATCACCACCTACTGCATCTGTCCAGAATCCGCCGTTAAATAATTTAGTACCATTATCTTGTAATCCAGTAAGAACTGTATTCACACTAGTTTGAGATACGCCTATTCTGTATAGCTGACTAATTACCAATCCGTTTGATAAATCAGTCCAATTTGTACCGCCATTAGTTGTTTTGTAAATACCACCATCATTTCCTTCAAAAAGAGTAGTTCCGTTCTGAAATGCTAATGTATGTTTATCTGCGTGTACAATAGGATAACCAGAACACTTATATACGGTTGGAGATTGAACCCACATGTTATTTAAATTCCAAGTTACTCCCCCGTCACTGGATTTCCAGGTATTTATTCCACCTATAAAAACTGTATTTGCATCAGTAGGCGAAACTGCAATACATAAATCATATGTCCCCTGACCTGAGTTTGGACCAGAGCCATCGCAGTAATATCCAAGCATATTTTGAGTTGTGTTTGTATTAACCTGTGAAAAATTTGCGCCACTGTCTGTTGATTTATGAATTCCCAATAGTCCACCTGTGTTAGTACAAGATAGCATATATACAACTGTTGGATCATTGGGTGTAACGGCTATTTCTGCGCGATAACCACCAGTAACAATTGCCGAAAAAGACCAAGTAACACCATTGTCCGTTGAGATATTTAGGTAAGATGAAGCATAACCAGAGGAAGAGGCATAAATAATATTATGATCACCCGGCTTAAATTCCATATCAATCCACCTATTCTGATATGGATCAACCAGTGCCCATGATACACCAGCATCACTAGTCCTATAAATACCTGCAAGCGTAGATGCTAAAAGTATATTATTATCAGTTGGGTCAATTAATAAACGAGTTATGCGTGCAAATCCCGGAGTAAAGCTTAAACCGGTTGTATTCCACGTTACCCCGCCATCTATCGATTTTAAAACACCAATACTTGGATTATCTGCACCTTGTCCACCACCAAGAGACCAGATACTTCCGCCGTCTCTATCACCAGTGGCTATGTAAATAGTATTAGAAGTAGCATAATCACTTGGGATAGCAATATCACTTACGCCAAGTACGGGTTCATTATTATTTAATATTGTCCAATTACTTCCACCATTTGTTGTGCGCCATATTCCACCCGAAGGACTACCAACCCAAAATATATTTAAATCTGTTGGGTGAAATGCGACACAATTTATTCTGCCAATCCCTGCGTAACCACCTGCTGAAGAATTAGTTCCTAAGTTTACCCAGCTTTCATTTAGGTCGGATGTTTTGTTCAAAGAATTTTTAGTTTTCTCTAATTCGATCACTGCATTAGTACCAGGAAACTCTCCGGTCACAGGGTTTACTCTACTTTCCCAATACCATTCCCATCTTTTAAATATTTTCCAGCCTGCTGCTTTTTTCTCCACTCCATCTTCCAAATAAAAACCATCCGTAACATTGTAAGGGGCCCAATAGTCATTAAATTCTTTTTGAATTTCGTGAAGAGTTGATGATTCATCTATCCCAGAATGTAGCTGTAAAGCATTTAAATTACTTTGGGCAAGGAGATAATTATTTACCGTTAAGAAGGTTATTAAAGAAATAACGAATAGCTTGGTAAAGTTATTCTTTAGTTTTAATGTGGCAAAAGAAATCATTATTTGGCTCCCTATTATTTTTAGAATAATTATTCATCCAATCAGAATGACGCTCCATTATAAAAATAATAAATCCTAGTCATAAAACATTAATAAAAAATATTAGCCCCGCAAAAGCAGGGCTAATGATTATTAATCCAAATAGATTTTTGGATTATTTAATAAGTGTCATTTTTCTTGTTTGTGTAAAGGAACCAGATTCAATTTTGTAAATATATATTCCGCTGTTAAGCTCACTTGCATTAAAGTTTATTGTGTGTGTCCGGATTCTTTAAATTCATTTACTAGTGTTCTTATTTCCTGTCCAAGAATATTATAAAGTGTTAGCTTTACATTTCCTGCTTCAGGTAAATTAAATCTAATTGTTGTAGTAGGATTAAACGGATTTGGATAATTCTGACTTAACTCAAATTTCTTGTATACCATAAATCAACTTCAATTGTTTTTGAATATTCAAATTGTCCATCGTTATCAATTTGTTTTAATCTGTATGAATATTTTCCTGCAGTTAATTTTATCTTCAAATGAATAATTCTTTGGTGAGTTAGTGTTTCCATTGCCATTTACAAATCCTATCTTCTCCCAACCTGTCACGCTGAGCGAAGTCGAAGTGTGAAGTTGTCTCAATTTCAAATCCATAATTGTTAACTTCTGTTGCTGTTTTCCAGTTTAACTTAACTGTTGAACCAATAATTGAAGCTGAGAAGGATGATAGTTCTACTGGAAGAGGACCTTCATAAATTAATCCGTTAACATAAAGTAAATAAACATCTGTAATCAGATATCCACCCGAATTAGTTGAAAATGATGTATTTACTCCCAAGTCAGATAAAAGTCTTACACCAGCAGGATTGCTAATTACAAGATTTCCAAAAGTTGTTTTTGATCCCGGCGGAGTTGATGCACTAAAAATTGTTTGTTGTGTTGTACCATTAAAAGTTACCGTTCCTTTGTCATTATCTAAATTTGGATTATTATTTATAAAATTTCCGGAAACTTTTATGTTATCTGCATTATTGTTTGACTTATAATCTGCACCATTATCTATTAGCACATTATGAAATTGAACATTTCCAGTATAATCTGCTCCGCCACCAGCCGCACCCGTAAAATGAACAGTACCACCGGTTCCATTAAATGAATTAGTTGGTGTATCAGCCGGAACCTTTAAATCATGACTAATTTGAAACTCACCAGTAGTCTGATTATAAGTACCGCCATTTTTTAATTCCATATCTTTTGTTGCAACTATTCCACCCGATTGATTAATTGTACCTCCATCAATCGTAATTTTTTTGTCATTTAAATTAAGATCAAAAGTACCAGAACTGATATTTAAGGTACCTTTAACTAATGCATCACTTTTACAAATTAATGTACCGCCATTAATAGTTAAGACTCCTGATAGATTGATTGTTAATGTTTTGATTGTGAAAGTAGCACTACTTAAAATTGGGGTATTTCCACCGGATGCTAGTGCTGGAATTATAATGTCATCATTTGAATTTGGTAAACTGGCAGGGTTCCAGTTAGTGGCTAAGTTCCAGTCGGATGGTATTTCCTACCCAGGTTTTAGTAGCTGCATTGAGTTCGTTTGGATGGGAAAGTAACGATGATAGTATTAAACTAAATAGATGGAAGAAAATCCTTTTCATATTCTTATCCTTATTTTTAGTAAACAGATGCCTTTTATAGTCAAGAATAGTGCCTAACTATGCTAGAGTTGAGGTTAGTTAGAATTTAAAGACATAAGATTTCGGACTTGGTCAACTTGTTATATAATAAAGGGTTAAACGAATGTTATTTAATTTACAAACATTATCCGATTGATTGAGATTGGGTAAATAACCAATTATGTAAAAAATACTTAAAATATTCATTTGTTCTAAAAGTTATTACCGTATTTACGGTTCAATAAAAAAGGCTCAATCACTTGAGCCTTTTCTAATTTTGAGTTTTTTTGATTACTTTACAAGCGTCATTTTTCTTGTTTGAGTAAAACCGTTTGCTTCAATTTTGTAAATATACATTCCGCTGTTTAGCTCAGTTGCATTAAAGTTTATTGTGTGTGTACCGGCTTCTTTAAACTCGTTTACAAGTGTTCTAATTTCCTGCCCTAGGATGTTATAAAGTGTTAATTTTACCATTCCTGCTTCAGGCATAATAAAATTTATTGTTGTAGCTAGGATTAAATGGATTTGGATAATTCTGACTTAACTCAAATTTCTTAACGCCATTCATATCAACTTCAATTGTTTTTGAATATTCAAACTGTCCGTCGTTATCAATTTGTTTTAGTCTGTATGAATACTTTCCTGAAGATAACATTATCATCAACAAAAGAATAATCCTTTGGTGAGTTTGAATTACCATTACCATTCAACAAAACCAATCTTATCCCAATCTGACGTTTGACCTTTGACATTTGACTTTGCTTTCAACATCAAATCCAAAATTATTAACTTCTGTTGCTGTGTTCCAGCTTAATTTAACATCTTTACCAATTGTTGTTGCGGAGAATGATGTAAGTTCAACCGGTAATGAACCTACCGGAACTAAACCGAAACTGGTTCCCCATCGTCCATCCTCACCTCCAAATAGAGTTCCTCGTGTTAGTGCATACTGATTAAATAAATAAAAAGATTGAGTGCTGGGATCAACACTGGTCCCTGAATAATCACCCCACCTGTTTCTTTCCACTTCCAAAAGTTCTTATATAATAATCCAACCCCGCTTTCATAACATCTGGGGTAATTGTAGTACCAGCCGGATCAGTAGATACTCTTCCGGAATAATAACTCCCTGGATAAATTGTTGGAGCTGAAGCCGACAAACCCACGCAGATTTCATTATTATTATTTACAGCAATTGATGGAAAAAAGGTATAACAACCTGTAGCAATAGACTCCCCACCTATATTCCCTTGATCTGAAATAGAGATTGTACCATGATAGTACTCATCCTGTACCAATGTGCAGTTGCTTGACCTACATCCGTACCGGAAGGTGGATTAATCAGTATTTACAGCCCATAAATTATTGTTTCTCCAGACAGCATTCATCACCCTATTTCCAGGAGTATTAATTAGAGTAGCTGTACCAAGTTGAGGTGCCTCTGGAAAAGCAACACCAGTATTATGTATATCTGACCAATGAGAGACAAAAGTGTTTGTAAATGTTGGTGAAGAGGAGGTGCCGCCAATTGTTATTACGCTAAAATAATCAGTGGCACCTGCAGACCACCCTGAAGCAACAAGATAAGATTTCACTCCAGTTGGAAGGTGCCAAACATATGTGCAGGTTGCATAGTAAAATTTTGGCTTGTAGCCCAGCAAGAGTAGATAGGTGATATCTAACAACTGATGCTGCACCACCGGTATAAAATGGAGTTTTCTGAATAATCCACAACCTGGATCCTTTGAAAAGAACTACCGCTAAATGAAAACATATTATTAGTTATAAGAATTGCGTCATCTGTAACAGCTAATCCAGGGTAATCTGCCCAGCATAAAGTTCTAATTGTTATAGCAGAATTAATACTAGTAAAATACCATCCGCCATTTGGGTCACTTGTTTGAGAAACTGCAACTAAATATCCGTGATGTGTTTGGAGAAGTAGTTTGTTCCAATGTTACAACAACAAATCTTCCATTATATTGGTCGTATATTACTTTTGGATCAAACGTTCCAGTCAATGGTGTTAGACTTGAAAAGAAACTTAGCTAAACTTTGACTATTTTGAGTTACTCCAGCTTTTGTAAACCACTCTATTGATGTATTAGTAACTGATACTAGATGTGATTGGTCCAGCTGCACCATGCGGGTCAGGGGGAATATGGTAGAAACCAGAATTTGATGCATCTTCATCAAAGTTAATTCCTTCAATGGTGGTAATTGCTTCAATTCCATTAGGATTTGAATGTGGCGGAATAATTCCATTAAATCTCAATCCAGCATCTAAACCTGAATCAATTAATTTTTGCAGATAAATTGAATACTCGGCACCTGCAGATATATCCTGTGGCTCTGAGGTTTTCTCTACTTCTTGACTGAACAAGTTAGAAATAAGAACAATAAATAAAACAAAAATTGTAAATACATTTTTCATACGACACCTATTTTGATTTATGAGTTTAATTCACCTGAATTTCTAGATCGGATTAAATCTGAGCAATTACTATCCCTCGCTCATTCATTTATACCTAAAGTAGCAATTATTAATATCAGGTACAATTAAATACCAAACAATATTAGCAATGGAGAATTATTGATTATTAGGTAATTTAAGTAAAATCACTTTGCTGCTTAAAGAATGATCGCTTATTCTTTTCAATTTTCTGGTTAAATCAAACCACTGTAGGAAATAATAATTAAAAGTGCGAGGATTAGAGTTTGATGTTGAGTATAAATTTAAAAAGGCTCAGTTACCTGAGCCATTTTTGAATTTTAACTTTTTAATTATTTTATAAGTGTCATTTTTCTGGTTTGTGTAAATGAACCTGATTCTATTTTGTAGATATACATTCCGCTGTTAAGCTCACTTGCATCAAAGTTTATTGTATGTGTACCGGATTCCTTAAATTCGTTTACAAGCGTTCTTATCTGCTGACCAAGTATGTTGAACAACGTTAGTTTTACTGTTCCCGCTTCAGGTAAGTTAAATTTAATTGTCGTAGTCGGGTTAAATGGATTTGGATAGTTCTGACTTAACTCAAATTTCCTAACTCCATTCATATCAACCTCTATTGTTTTTGAGTATTCAATTTGTCCGTCGTTATCTATTTGTTTTAGTCTGTAAGAATATTTTCCTGCACTAACTTTATCATCAACAAAAGAATAAACTTTTGGTGCGTTGCTGTTTCCATTTCCATTTACAAATCCAATCTTTTCCCAGGAAAGATTTCTCACTTCCGCCTGCCTGCCGGCAGGCAGGTTCGAAATGACAGCGCGTTCAATGTCAAATCCATAATTATTAATTTCAGTTGCTGTTTCCCAATTTAACATTACACTTTTACCAATAACTTTTGCTGCAAACGAAGTAAGTTCCACAGGTAAAATACCTTCATACTGTCCTAAGTCATCAAACGTATCCACAGCAAATCCATTCCATTCAACTGCAGGATCGAATACATCACTTGGATTTGTATCCCCCTGGGTAACAGTAATCTTCCTTCTTAATGTATTATCAGCTGTTGAAACTAAACCTGTACCCCATTCTGATCCGGGATCAAATCCAGCCTGGCCAATAACGTCTATAACTGTGTTACCTTTCTTTAATACAATTGCATCATCACCGTTATAAAAACTTGAGCTGCTCGTTTGATTGGCTAAATTTAATATCGGCTGAGATGCTGAATTACTTACAACAACAAATACATTTCCGACAGCAAGTGTTCCAGTCAGATTAATTGTTGTCCCTGCAGTTGTTGCTCCATTAAAATAGTATTCCAACTTATAGCTGTTCGCAGCTAAATCAATACTTGCACCAGTCCCATTAAAAATCTCAATAGCTTTATTATTTGAAGATCCTTCTACATATTCACTTATTATTAAATCCGTATAATTTCCACCGCCGGAATTTGCTTCGGTTTGTACCGTAAGTGTTGGAACAACTCCATCGGTTTTATAATTTAATTGCCCGGGATTTTCATTATATGAATAAATTTTAAAGTAGTAATTTGTACTTGCAGTAAGTCCGCTGAATGAATAATTATCCTCAGCAGAATAATTAATATTAACCGCGGCCGAACCATCTGATAAATTTGTATCGTCAGCATACATAACACCATCAGCAGGATCAGTAAACAAGCCTGTTTTATTTGCTAACAAAAGATATCCCGAAGGAACTTGAGCTCCAGGTAAAGCATCAGTCCAGGTTGTTTGTAAAGTTGAAGTAGTAACAGTACCGGCTGAAAAGTTTGTTACATAATTTGTAGGTTCAACTGCTAAAGTTCCATTAAATAATACACTTGTAACAGGGAATGTTCCGTCAATTTTATAATTAGTTAAAGCTCCACTTCCATTGTATGAAAAGATAGCAGCATTATACATAGTATTATCTGCAAGATTAGTAAATTCAAAACTATTAAGTCCGTCATAAGATATGTTAATAACAGCTTTGCCATCAGCTAAACTGCCATCATCCGGATAAGTCTCACCGTCAATTGGAAGAAAATAATTATTTCTATCATAGACAATTAATAAATAATCAGAAGGCACTTGTGTACCTGCTAAGGCATCAACCCAGCTAAACATTATCGTTGAGGTTCCTGCTATTCCAGCAAAATTAGTAACATAATTTGAAGGCTCAACAGCATAAGTCGGATTCAACTTACTTAGATTATTAAAATCTATATAGTTAACATATTCAGGATGATCAACAAGAGGATTTCTGTTCTGCTGAACTGATTGTATATAATTATTTCTATCAACTTCCCATTTATCAGGAGGATCTTGTTTATGCCATTGAATCAGAGTAGTTAAGTCTTGCGGTCCTTCACTAAGAGCAGGAAGTCTTGTATTGTTTAACCAATTAAAAGTCCAATCGTAACCACTTATCCCATTATATCTGATAGGCATATATAATAATGCACGAGCTGCGTCACCTTTGTGTGCATCCCGTGGTTCATAAACTAAATTTCCATTTATGTTCGTTCCATAGGTTCCATCAAGGAATGTGCTTATTACATTAACAACTTTGCCCAATGGATGATTACTTCTTACACCATTCGCATTATCCTGATGTGTTGGGAACAAATGATATTGATCTGAATATTCATTCAAAGAAGTTGATGGATATCCGGGCTGCCAGCTATGGCAAAATGTGTGTTCACGACTTAAAGGTAACCAGGTAAATGTACCGGAATAGATATATTCAAAATGGCTGTAAACACAAAACACGGAACGAGTACCGTTACCATTATTAATCGAAGCAAAGTTCGCAATGTTTGTTTCATCAAACTGATCATAGCTAATACGTGCGTAAGGACTTCTAATTCTGTTTTCTAAGTCAATAATAAAACTTACAACATTAGGGTTTATACTATTATAATATGTACCTGCCTGTGGTAATATAAATTCAGATAAAAAAAGAAAAGTACTAATAACTAAAAATTTAAAATCAAACCGTAGTAGCATAGATTTCTTTCTGTCAATGATTTTGAAATAGTTTAGTTTCCGGGAAACATTAGAAATGTTCTAGAAAAGACTGGCGAAATTACTGAACTAATGCTGAATAATAAATATTAGCAGTGATATAAATTAAAAAGGCTCAGTAGCCTGAGCCTTTTTGTCAAGTAGTAAGAAATCGATTGTCACTTAACCAAGGTCATTTTTCGTGTTTGAGTAAATGAACCAGATTCAATTTTATAGATGTACATTCCGCTGTTTAGTTCACTTGCATCAAAGTTTATTGTATGTACACCGGATTCTTTGAATTCATTTACAAGTGTTCTTATTTCCTGTCCAAGAATGTTGTAAAGTGTTAGTTTTACCATTCCTGCTTCAGGTAAATTAAATTTAATTGTTGTACTTGGATTAAATGGATTTGGATAATTCTGACTTAACTCAAATTTCTTTGGTACCACTCAAAATCAACTTCAATTGTTTTTGAGTATTCAAACTGTCCGTCGTTATCTATTTGTTTTAGTCTGTATGAATATTTTCCTGCATTAACTTTATCATCAACAAAAGAATAACTCTTTGGTGAGTTGCTGTTTCCGTTGCCATTTACAAATCCAATCTTTCTCCCACGTCTGTCGCTTCTGAACGTGTTTCAGATCTTTCGTTCTACTTCAAATCCATAGTTATTTACTTCTGTAGCAGTTTTCCAGCTTAAGCTTAACAGTTGAGCCAATTGTTGCTGCTGAGAAGGATGTGAGTTCTACTGGGAAGCGAAGGATTTCCTAAATCTGTAAAATCATCTATGTTAAAGCTATTCCACTCGGTTGCAGGATCAAATACATCAAAACCATTTCTATCACCAATAGCAATCAGTATTCTGACGTCTTAAAGTATGATCTAGAGTTGTATTTGGTTCTGTGCCCCAAAAAGTGCCTGGATCAAAACCAATTTGACCAACAACATCAAGTATATTACCTAAAGCACCACCAACTCGCAGAACAAGAGCATCATCACCATTAAATGTTAATGAGCTGCTAGTTTGATCTGCTAATCCTAACAATGTTGCACCAGCACTGGAATTAGCTAGAACAAAAACATCTTCGCTTAATAAAGTTCCAGTAAGGGCAATTGTATTAGTGACTGAGTTGGAACCATTTGCATAGATCAGTACTACATAATTGCCGGCAGTAAGATCAACATCGCTACCTGAAATATTAATAATTTCAACTGCTTTATTATTGCTTGAACCTTCTACATATTCAGAAAAGAATAAATTTGGTAAGACACCTGTTACACTGCCATTACATGTAACATTGAGCGTAACACTGCCACCACCAGCATTTGTAATATCTTCATTATCATAGGTACCTGCAGCTAACCCAGCAATCAATCTAACGTAAATATCAGTAGCCGTTCCATCATATGCTGTTAAAGTAATTTCACTTGTGAAAGTTGCATTGTCCAGGGATATCTCATAGTCAGCAGGTGCTGTTAATGTAACATCACTTCCGTCCAAGTCTGTTCCAGTTAAAGTATAAAGCTGTGAAGTTGAAGGACCATTACCAAATACATAGCTTAGTGAATTTAAGGAAGTAACTGATGAAGATAGTAAAGGTACAGTGGCACCACCAGGTGCGAGACCAAATCCGGTTAAATTTGTACTTGGTGTAGTGCTTAACAGTTTCAAATCTTAAACTTGGATCAGTCCAACCTAGTACATTACCAGTGGTAATTCCGGTCAAAAGTTGTATGTTTTGGTTTGCTGTTGAAACGGTGCCACCAATCCAGGCTGCACCCGGGTCAGAGCCAGGAGTTCCAAATACGTTTGTGGTTGTTACTCCATATACTAAAGCTAAAGCATCATCTCCGTTAAAAGTAAAAGTATAAGGTGAAAAAATACCTCCGTTACCTACCGTAGTTGTTTGCAGATCTGTAGTACCAATAACCAAAACTTTTCCACTTGCTAAAGTTCCAGAATTGATTGTTACTAATGTTGTTAATGCCCCACCATTTGTACCCTGTCTTACCAATAAATTATTGGCAGTAAAATCTAATGTAGAAGCTGTATTGTTCCAGATTTCAATACCTTTTGGTGTTGTTCCTGTTTCCGTTTCAATATACTGACTAATAATCTGAGCATATGAAATGGAAGAAAAAAGAATTATTGTTACAATTAGTAATCCAAATTTTTTCATAGTTAACCCTCTTTAAAAAAATATATTGTAAAATAGTTTAAATAAAATCGTAGGTAGTTAAAGATTGTTTTACTGTTTGCATAGCTTGTAAAACCAAATTCCCAAAGCCAAAGTAAAAAAAGGGTAGAAATTAATCCACATTAGGTAAATTAATTTTTTGTTAAGTGTTTAATTTATTGTGCGCGGGCAAGTATTATTTTTTTTGCAATTCTGTAGCTCAGGACTCCAGTCCTGAGATTTGGGATAAAAAAATTAGATATTAACTATTTACCATGTTTGGAGAAAGGAAGAGTGGGTTTTAATTGCTCAGCTCTGGAGAGCTGAGCAACAGAGATAATAACTATAAAGCGAGGTATTCTTTTCTGCAATAGGTATTCGGCCAATCATTATAATCTTCAACTAATCCTGCATTAACTGGATTAAGCAAAACATATTTGATAATGTTAAACAGTTCTTTTTCATCTCTGACTAACCTATCAAAGCTTTCAGCCTGCCAGAATTTACCTTTTCGCTTTAGAATTTTGTTTGCTTCTCTTGCTGAATATTTTTTTATTGATCCTAAAATATCTCCCACTAATTTAGTTTTATTAACCAGTTCAAAAACGAGATGAATATGATTAGGCATAATAACAAAACAAATTACCAGGATGTCCTTGCCATCAAAATGAAGAATTGCGTTTGTACAGATTTCAGCAATTTCAGTTTTTTGTAAATGCTTAACGTTTTTAAATGGTTTATCAAGCAGTGCATCATATTTTTAAAGAACCGTTTCTTTTTATCATCATTCCTAAACCTGGTTATTTCCTGCAGCTTATCTAACTCGTCCGGATGTATGCTATCGTAAAGTCTAAACGTTACAAAATAGATTCCTTCATTATAATAAAGGTGCGGCAGGTTACGTCGATGAAAATGTTTTTCTTGAAGCATATTAAAACAGTTTAATTATTAAGCAAACTGAGTTTATCTGCTCATCTCTGGAGAAAGGAGTACAACCAATATTTTAATTATGTAGCTCAGTTTGCCTTGGCGAATCCAGTCCTGAGATAATAAAATTTTTTACTCATTATAATTTGTTCATCCCATTAGGTAGCGATGCTGTAATTTAAATGCTCAGCTCTGGAGAGCTGAGCTACGAAGACGTTTAAATTATTTTCTCTTAGATGTTAATTTTCCGTAAACACCACTGTAACTTGTTAGATCTGAATTTATTGCACCGACTACTACTTTTGTTTTTACACGTACGGGCATTTTTGCATCATCATTTGTCATCCAGACCATTATGCTGCCTTCGTTTTTAAATAATCCGCCTTCCTGTACTAAAGGTTCAACTATTATACATTCAAATTTACCGGCTTCAACTTCTATTGTTTCTTTACCATGATAAACCACATCAAGATCGTAAACTTTATCTTTATAAAAATTCTTTAAAGGGATTTTATCTCCAACTTTCAAACCCGAATAATCCAAAGTTCTTGCATAGAAAAAAGCAGATACAATATCATTTACATATGTTGGAATATCAAATTCGCCACCGCTGGTTTTTGCTTTGCCTTTTCTCTGATCGAAAAAAGCAGAAAAATCTCTTGAGAAATTTCCTTCTCGAATATGCTGCTCAAATCTCCAGGGAAAAATTCCATCAACATCAATATAGGTTTCATATCTGTCGCGCACCTTAAAGAACGCATCAAAAGTTGGAACGGTGTTAACTTCAAAAGTTACATGGTACGCGTTTCTGCCTGATATTTTTTTAACTTTTGGTATTTCAAAAGAAGCAATTCCTGCTGTTACAAATCCGTATTTAACGTCAAACGTAAGCTTCTCACCTTCTCTAAAAGCTATATTTTCTTTTTTACGAAATTCATCTTTTTTCTGAGGATAGACAGAGGATAAACTTATCATTGTTAAAATAAGAATTATAGTTAAAGAATTTATTTTCAAAAAGGATTTCATTTGCTACTCCTATTTCTTAGTAAGAACATTTTTAATATCATTATAAACTTTAGTTATATCTATTGTATCCATACAATTCAATTTTTCACACTGCTCTCGTGTACAATTTTTACAATCTATTATAGGCTCATATATCATTTTCTTATTTGTGTAAGGCGCCCATCTTTCTTTAGAACAAGAAATTATTTTCGGGTAGAACCCAATCGTGAATATTCCAAGCGCTGCGGCAATATGTATTGGTCCGGTTGAGTTAGAAATAAATATAGATGCTTTACTTATCAGATGCAACTAATTCATCAAGATTAAATTTGCCGGCAAAGTTTTTAGCTTTACTTGATGCAATTATTTTTTCACATAATTCAAATTCGTTCTTATTACCTGTTAATATAATTTGATATCTATCATTATTAAGCTTGTTTACAAGTTCTGCGAATTTATTTACGGTAAATCTATGGAACTTCCACCGCTACCGGGATGAACTATTATTAACGGTTTTTGTAAATCTATTTTTTCATCTAAAAGACATTTAATAACTTTCTGTAAAGATTGTTCATTAACTTTTAGATCATATCTAATATTGTTTTCAGTTACATTATTTTTAATTCCTAATTTTTCAAGAAGATTTACATTAAACTCGAGTTCATGTTTCTCAGCATATTTTCGGTGTTCATAAACTTTTTGATTAAATAGGAATGAATACCACCTATATCCGGTTCCTATCCTTCTTTTTATTCCGCTTAAAAAGATTAGTAATGCATTTAAAAAAGTTGGATGAACAACAATGCAAGAATCATAATCTCCTGCTCTAATTAGTTTTAGATTATTTAAAAGATCTGCTTTGCCATCCGATTCTTTAAGAACAATTACGTGATCAATAAATGGATGATTGATCGCAATATTTTTTGTGTATTCGCGTACCATAAATGAAACTTTAGAATTTGGATATTGTTTTTTTATCAACCCGGCTAAAGGTAAAGTTAAAACAAGGTCCCCTATTCTGTCGGTTCTAATTACTAAAATATTTTTTGGTTCAATCTTCATCGTGATAAATAAGGATTTCCAATTTCAAAAAATCTCCAGGGTAAATTCATAGATTTTGTTATTCCAATTCTTTTAGAAACTCCGATTAAATTTTTATTAATCTTTGGTTTATCTGCAATAAATATATCACTGTTTGTCAAATCATAACCTGAGTGAGTTTTATTAATGCTAAATGCTTTACAAACTTTTCCAGGTCCGCTAGTTAGATTATAAATTTCTTTTTCTGATTTCAAATTTCTGTCAAATCTATTTTTGATCATTTTTTCCGTTCCGATTATTGGTTCAATAGCTCTAATCAAAACAGCTGCACCGTGATTTTTTTTTCCTGTAACGATGTTGCAACAAAAATGGGCACCATAAGTAAAGTAAACATAAAAAAAACCTCCTTCATTAAACATTACCTCATTACGTTTAGTTTTTCCATTAAATGTATGAGCCGCTTTGTCAATCTTTCCATCGTAAGCTTCCACCTCTACAATTCTTCCAGCCAGAATTTGATTTACATCTTTCTTTATGAGCACTTTACCAAGCAAGTCCTTTGCCACTGTAAGAACTGGACGAATATAGAAGTTTCTTGGTAAAACAGAGATTTTGGATGTATCAAACATTATACAAAGTTGATAATAAAGTATGCAGGTAGTAAAGTATATTTAACCACTTAACTTTGTTTTTAACTCGGCGATTTTTGTATCAAAGTAGCTTTCCTTTTCGGGATTTTTTTGCTTTAGTTTTTTATAAACATAAATAGCTTCCTTAAACTCACCTTGCGTTATATAGATTTTGGCAAGTGTTTCAGAAACAATAAAATCATTATTTGAAAAGGATTTTGGTTTGGTATCTTCAATTTTCTTCTTAGCTTCTTTAACGGTTAGAGTAGTACCTTCAATCTCAGCTGTTAGTTTATTTAATGTCTCCTCAATACTCTCGTTTGGTTTTTCTGTCTCAGTTTTCATAGAAGAATTTGAGGAAAGACTGGGATTTTTTTCATTTGCAGATTCAGCCCATCGGGATACATTAAAAAGCTGACGCTGTTTTTTTATTGCATCAATTTCTCGAAGGTAATAATCAAATGTTTTTGGAGAATGAATTAGTTCACTCCCCATTTTTACAAATTTTAATGCCTGTCCGTAATTGCCTTTAATAGTGTGTGCTTTGCTAAGAAGAAAATATGCAACGGAAAAATCAGGATGATTTGTCAAGCCTTCTGTTAAAATTCTTATTGCGTCATCAATATTATTTTTTTCAATTTCATTTTCAGCAACACGAGCAAACAACGGAGATTTATTGTTGTACTCATAGATTAAACTTATTTTTTGATTGAATGCATCAACCGAATTATGGCTCATTAAATTTTCTTTGCTGCGTAAGCATGTTTAATTGAAGTATAAGCTATAAAAGAGAATCCTAATGTAAATAAAACCTGAAACGGAATTGAGGCTAACTCCATAAAATAGATTGAAGATAAAACTCCTATAAAGCAATAAACAGCAAGTACAGCTTCAACAAACACAGCGAGTCCAAGTTTTTTATTTAAATATTTATTACCGGCAAAAGTATCTTTTTCACTTTCCTGTTTAAACTTTGGAGTACGAACAAACTCACTTTTTCTGTTCATTAATCCTTCAAAAACAGCACGGGAATTATTAACAGCTAAACCCATACTGCCAGCCATAAACAGCGGAAATAATACTATTCTTTTTCGCCAATCAGTACGTATATCTTTTTGTGAATACATGTAAAATAAAAATGAACTAACAAACGCAAGAACAAACAAAGACATTATTGCAAAATAAATTTCATGTGCACCGCTGTTTTTTATAAATATCAGAGGAACATTTAATATCGCAGCAAGCAAAATAAATGGAAACACTAAATTATTAGTGAGGTGAAAAGTTGATTGGAGTTTTACGCGCAGCGGTACTTTAGATTTCCAAACCAATGGAAGTATTTTTTTTGCTGTCTCAACAGCGCCTTTTGTCCAGCGGAATTGCTGTGCTTTTAGTGCGTTAATTTCAGAAGGTAATTCTGCGGGTGAAGTAAAATCTTTTAAGAAAACAAATCTCCATCCTATAAGTTGTGCGCGATAACTTAAATCTAAATCCTCAGTAAGTGTATCAGCGTGCCAGTTGCCTGCGTCTTCAATACATTTTTTTCTCCAAACTCCTCCGGTGCCGTTAAAGTTAATAAAGAATCCAGATTTATTACGCACGGTTTGTTCAATCACAAAATGTCCATCAAGTGCAAGTGCCTGTGCTTTTGTGATGATTGAATAATCACCGTTTAAATGTTCCCATCTGGATTGAACCATACCAACTTTATCATCTGTGAAGTAAGAGAGTGTTTTTTTTAGAAACTCTTTTTGCGGAATAAAATCTGCATCAAAAATGGCTATGAACTCACCTTTGGCTATTTTCATTCCTTCTTTTAGTGCACCTGCTTTAAATCCTTCTCGCGATCCCCTTCTGATATGTACAATATCAATACCCAATTTTTGTTTTGCCTCAACAGCTTTTGCAACTATTGAGGTGGTTTCATCTGTGGAATCATCAAGCACCTGAATTTCCATTTTATCTTTTGGATAATCGATTTCACAAACTGAATCAATTAATCTTTCTATAACATACATTTCATTATAAAGAGGAAGTTGAATTGTAACCATTACATCATTCTTAAAATCTTTGTTAGGCTGCGGAATTTTATGGCCATATTTTCTATGATAAAACATCATAACAAAACCATGTAAACCAAATAAAAACAGGATGGATAATGAAGCAAAATATCCTATTAAAACTACTTGTTCCATTTGAACCAATTAACCTTTCTTTTTACCAACCGGATACGGTATCTAATAAAATGTCTTCACTAATACGATCTATAGCTTCTTCAATT
Source organism: uncultured Ignavibacteriales bacterium (assembly GCA_963706055.1). Lineage (GTDB taxonomy): Bacteria > Bacteroidota > Ignavibacteria > Ignavibacteriales > Ignavibacteriaceae > IGN3. The sequence continues at coordinate 23,013 of CAVPND010000047.1, forward strand.
GCAGTTTTTCTGCCTTCAATAGGATTAGCAGAAAGATAATCACTATAATTTGAAAAAGTTTTTTCAAAAACTGTTATTCGTTTTACTAGATCTCTATAAATAACTCTGATGCCTATTGTAACCCGTCTGGATGTAATGCTTTCGCCTGCAGATACTATTGCGGGTGCATCAGAAAGTGAAACAATTGAACATTCTAAAAGTGCATTGGCACTTGTACGCTCTGATACTTGCAAAGTATTATCGTCAATAAATTTTTGTATTAATTTTTGAGTTAAGTTTTCTCTTAAATTAGCTTCACCTGAACCACTTCTATCATCAGCAATTGGAATTGCAATAGTCTTTAAATGTTCTGGAACCGATGCACCAGTAAAAGAATATGCACAGCACGATGTAAAATTAATTGCTGTTATTGCGACAAACAAAAAATATAAAACTACAAATAATATTTTTTTATTTTTTTTAAGACTCTGTAATGTCATATTCTTTTAATTTTCTATACAATGTTCGTTCGCTAATGTTTAATAATCTTGCTGCTTTTCGTTTACTTCCCTTTGTTTTATCAAGAGCTTTTACAATCGCATCTTTTTCCAATTCTCTAATTGATAAAACATCATCATCGTTTTCTTTTCTTTTAAAATCTTCAACATTAAAACGATGCGTAATTATATCTTTTAATTCCATAATATCTTTTTTAATCTCAAATAGAGCACGATACATTAATTCTCGGTCAGCGTCTTCAGGGGATTTTCTTAAAAATACAGGTAAATTTCTTTGTTCATCAATATCTGAAAAATCAGATTTTAACTCAAAAAAAATCTCTTCATTAAGTATTTTTCCTCTATTTAAAGCTATAGCAGTTTCGATAGTATTTTTTAACTCACGAATGTTTCCAGGCCAGTTATATTGTTTTAAAATCTCAAATGCTCCATCAGTAATAATGGGAAACTCAACATTATTATTTTCACAATAAATTTTTGCAAAATGTTTTGTAAGCTCTTCTATGTCAGATTTTCTTTTTCGCAAAGGAGGAATATTTATAGAAACAGCCTTTAATCTAAAAAATAAATCCTCTCTAAATCTTCTTGCATCCACTTCACGCTGCAAATCTTTATTTGTTGCGGCAATAATTCTAACATCTACTTTGCTAACGGTTTCGGCACCTAGTTTCATGAATTCTTTTGTCTCTATAGCTCGTAAAAGTTTTACTTGCGTAGTTAAAGGAAGCTCCCCTATTTCATCTAGAAATAATGTGCTATTATCAGCAATTTCAAAATAACCTTTTCGTGATTCAACTGCGCCTGTAAATGAACCTTTTTTGTGACCAAACAACTCGCTTTCAATTATACCTTCGGGGATTGCACCACAGTTTACAGAAATCATAGGTTTGTTGGAGCGATTGCTGAAATCATGAATAGCTTTTGCAAAAACTTCTTTTCCAACTCCGCTCTCACCATAAATCAAAACAGAAATATCAGATTGTGCAACCTGCATAATGATATCAACCAAATCACTAATCTCTTTAGATTTGCCTATAATTCCGTTCTTATTTTTAAACTCTTCTTTAGTCATCTTTGTTAATTAAATCTAGTCTGCCATTTTGTAAAAATTGTGTGCCAAATATAGCACAAAGCAGGATTTTTATAAAGCGGATTTTATGTGGGATAAATTAAATCAAGGCCATCAAATGCTACAAGGAAACTTGGTTTTTCGGTTGAAATAACCAAATCTTTAATAAATACTTTAATAATTTGTTCTGTTTCATCATCAATGTGAGTTAAAATTATTTTATCCGGATGTAATTCATGCAAAACATTTAATAAAGAGCCAGGATTAATGTGCGAGATTTCAGAGATAAACCAAGAAACTTTTTGTCTGAATAGAAATAAATCATCCTCACATCCAATATCGCCAGTATAAATACATGAGGCTATATCATCTTTAAAGAGAAAACTTAATGATGCAAAACTTATTTTACTTATTAATTCATTAGTATGATATTTATCCAGATGTGAATTTAGCTTTGAGATAAAACTAAATTTTTTATTTAGGTCTATTTTATTTTCCGCATCAAAAGAATTAATATTTAATTTAAAATCCATTCGGTTGTAAAATAAATAAGAACGGAAAATAAACTCTTCAATAAAATCTTTATTTGATGAATGGACAAAAACAGAAAGTTCTTTTTTTCTTCCGCCTAATTTCATTTGGGTAATTAATGAAGGTAAACCGGAATAGTGATCAGGATGAAGGTGTGAAATTAAAATCGCATCAATAACATTGCAGCCTATATTTTGATTGATAAGTGCACGAGAAATTCCATCACCACAATCTACCAGCAAATTATAGTTTGAAGATGTGATAAGTAAGGATGAATGAAAGCGTTTTAAAGAAGTTAAACCTGAGCCAGTGCCTAAAAACTTAATCTTCACTTATTTAACTCAACTACACGTCCTGAAATCCTGAATCGCGCATCAATAATGGGCAGAAAGTCTTCAGCTTCTTTTCTCGTTTCAAAGTTGCCTACGTATACGACATTAAAGACTGTTCCTGCAATATTCTTTTCTTTTATAAATGAAGTCATTCCAGCTGATGCAATTTCTTTTTGAAGCGTGACCGCGTTTGAAGAATTTGTAAACGCTCCTACCTGAACAGAATACAGATAAACTCTATTGTCTTCATTATTCGCAACTGTAGTTTCGTTTATTGATTGATCAGGTTCACCAACTTCATTTTTAACTACATTCGCGGCTGCCATTTTAATATAAGGGGATTGCGGATAGTTGTTTTTTAGCTTTTCTAGATTTTTGTCAGCTGTGTTGTATAATCCAAGGGCAAAATAGTATGAGTAAATTCTGTAAAGTGCTGCATCTGCATAACTGCATTTGGGAAATTTTTCAAGAAGTGTTTGATATAGGACTAATGCGTCTTGTCCATTTTCTGTTAAGACACCTTCAAGAAAAATAAGGTTGGCACTCTTGGGATAATCAGTTTTTAAATCGAGAAGTTTGCTTTTTACTTCATCAAGTTTTCCTTGTTCAATCATTTTTAAATAAGGAACAATATCAACTTCTTGAGCTAAAAGCTGTGAAGCAAATAGAAAAGTAAAAAAGAATAAAAATATTGAAAAGTTATTTTTCATAAACATGCAACAAACTAAAAAATAATTATTGGTAAATTAGTTTGTTTAAGCTGTAAGCGCAATACCTTCTTTTTCAGATTTGATATTCGAAATATAATCTCCAAACAGCGTTCCGGATGTGGCTTTATTTATTTTAACCTTTATGTAATCACCGTTATTTATATTATTGTTGATTGGAACAATAACGGTTTTATTAGTATCCGTTCTTCCTGCTATAAAGTCATTTGATTTTTTGCTAAATCCTTCGACCAATATAATTACCTCAGTTCCAATTAATGATTGATTTATCTCAAATGATATTTGCTGCTGCACATCAATAATCTCTTGTAATCGTTTTGATTTAACATCTTCGGCAACATCATCCTCCATTCTAAATGCCTTTGTACCTTCTCGCGGTGAATATTTAAACATATATGCACCATCGTATCTAACTTGCTTCATCACTTCTAATGTTGCTAAATGATCTTCCCAGGTTTCTGTAGGAAATCCAGAAATAATATCAGTAGAAAAAGTAACACCAGGAATTATTTTTTTAGCTTTCTCAATTAAGTTAAGATAATGTTCAACCGTGTAGGTTCTATTCATAAGCTCAAGAATTCTATTAGATCCAGATTGAACAGGCAAATGAATATAGTTGCAAAGATTTGGATGTTCAGCAATAGTATATAAAAGCTTATCAGAAATATCTTGCGGATGAGATGTACTAAATCTAATTCTCATTCTCCGATCAATCTTTGCAGCTGCAGAAAGTAAATCGGCAAAATCTCCGCCAACAGTTGATTCTTCATCAATATAAGAATTAACATTTTGACCAAGTAATGTGACATCTTTAAATCCTCGAGCGGAAAGATTTTCTAACTCAGTAACAATTGATTGAAGTGAACGACTTCGTTCTCGTCCTCGAGTAAAAGGAACAACACAAAATGTACAAAACTTATCACAGCCGCGCATAACAGAAATCCAAGCAGAAAGTCCATCTTCTCTGTGCGGCTCAATATCATCATAAGTTTCTGTGCGCGAAAGTTTAACGCCAATTCCTTTATCACCGTTTAAAGCAACATCAATATATTCGGGTAATCTTCTGTACTCATCTGGACCTACGACCAAATCAACTGCTTTTTTATCTTCAACTAAATCTTTTCTTAAACGTTCAGCCATACAGCCAAGAACACCAAGTACAAGCGTTGGTTTGTTTTGTTTTAGGGTTTTTAAGTTTCCTATTCTACCATAAATTCTCTGCTCTGCATTATCTCTTATACTGCAGGTGTTAAGCAAAACAACATCTGCCTTGTTTGGATTATCTGTTACATCATAACCTTGTTTTTTTAAAATACCAAGAATAATCTCGGTATCAGCAAGATTCATCTGGCAGCCATACGTTTCTATGTAAACATTATTTTTTTGCATAAAAGTTTTAAATCAAAATGAATTGAAAATAAGGATATTGTTAAAAGTCAATTAATGAAAAAGTTTGCCTTTTATTTTTACTCGTTATAAAGATTGTAACCTCCGATAACACAATAAAATTGAACAAATATCATTGATAAAATAAGTATAAGTTTTAATAAAAAGTATGACTTAATTATTTCAATTTATCATTAACGAATCTGAAAAAAATATTTTCAAAAAACCTTCTTTAGCTTTGTAATTATTATTTAAGCTGATTTTAAACTTTAATTTCAAAAAATAATCGGCAAATTTTTATACGCTTTTTAGTTTATGTTTTAATTAAAGTATAACAAATTATTACATCAGTATTTTTTTACACATAAAATACACACGCAACTATTTAGCGACCTAATTATTTCTCATCTTTTTTCTTAACTAAATCTTTTAATCTCTTTAATATTAAGAGTTTAGCCCCTTGATATTATTTGCTTATTTAATTTTCTTTACTTATTTATGCAGTACAAGTTGGGCACTTTATTTGCTTTTCAACCAATGTTTCTGAAAAATATTAAGGAAAAACAATGAAAAAGATTTACATCTTTTATTTAAGCTTTATACTAACAATTCTAATATCCACTTTGGCATTAAGCCAAACAACTGTTTTTTATGATAATTTTGACACTTACACTGTCGGACAACAAATAGCTTGTCAAAGCGGAGGTGTATGGAAAACCTGGAGTAATCTTCCATGTAATCTTACAGAAGATGCATTAGTTTCAAGTAATTATTCTTTTAGCGGAGCTAATTCAGTTGTTATTAAAGATAGCAACGATATAGTTCGAGAAAATGGAACACCGATTTCTACAGGCATCGCAGAAATAAACTTTCAGGTTTTTATCCCAACAGGTAAATCTGGTTATTTTAACACACTCGCTAACTTTGCACCACCAACTTATGTATGGGCAATGCAGGTATTTTTTAATTCACCAGGAACAGGAAAGTTGGATGCAGCAGGAGCAAACGCAGCAACATTTAGTTATCCTCAAAATCAGTGGTTCAATATAAAAATCATCGCGGATTTAGTAAAAGACAGTGCTCAATTCTGGATTGATGGTTTGTTAATTCATAAATGGCAATATTCAAAAGGAACTTTTGGCACATCAACAATTACAAAACAGTTAGATGGAAATGATTTTTTTGGATATACAATAAATGATGAGATGTATATTGATGATTACACCATTTTAAATACTCCAATTGCTACAAATAAAATATCTAGTACCCCAACTGGAGGTAATTGGGACTCCGGAAGTAGTTGGGTTGGCGGTAGTATTCCTGCTTCAAATATAGATGTAGAAATTGTTGCCGGGGCTTCTGTGATTTTATCTTCAAATACTAATAGAACTGCTAGAACAATCGTGAATGGAAATTTAATTTGTGGAAATTTCAATATTTCAGGATCGGGTAATTTTATACTTGGGGCCAATGCAACTTTGCAAATTGGGTCTGCATCCGGGATTAGCTCATCTGGTGCAATTGGTAATATTCAGGTCACAGGTTCTCGTACTTTTAATCAATTCGCAAATTATGTTTATAATGGAAGTTCAGCCCAAGTAACGGGAAACGGATTACCATCATCTATTAAGAATTTAACTATTAATAATTCAGCTGGTGTAAGCTTGAGCTCTAATATTTTAGTTAGTGGTACTCTAAATTTAATTACAGGCAACTTAATCACAAATTCAAATTCACTATCACTTGGAACAAGTATCACAAATTTAGGAACACTATTAATTTCCACTGGCAGAGTTGTAGGAAATTTTAATAGATGGATTTCAAATTCGTCCAGTATTCTATTTCCCGTTGGAACTTCATCATCAAAATATACACCTGTAACCTTAAGTAATGTTGTAGGAAATGGTACATTTTCTGTAGTTGCCGTTCCGGGAATTCATCCAACAATTCTTAATCCTAATTTTTTACAAATGTATTGGAAACTAACCAACGGCGGGGTTACATCTGCTGATATTACATTTAATTATTTAGATGTAGATGTTGTTGGCGACGAGAATCTTTACTCATTATTTAAATATGATGGAAACTGGCTCCCATATTCCCCGATCAATCTAAATACCACAGCCAATACCGTAAATATAACCGGAGTAAGTTCATTTTCAGATTGGACTTTAGGAATTGATCATCCGCTTCCTGTTGAACTAAAATCTTTCTCAGCTACAATAATCGGTTCAACTGTTAAGTTAAACTGGAATACCGCAACAGAAGTAAACAACTATGGTTTTGAGATTGAACGAGCTGTCATTTCGAATGTAGAGAGAAATCTTTCCTGGGAAAAGATTGGATTTCTTAGCGGTAACGGTAACAGCAACTCGCCGAAGAGTTATTCTTTTATGGATGATAAAGTAAGTGTAGGTAAATATTCATATCGATTAAAACAAATTGATAACGATGGACAGTATGAGTATTCAAAAGTTATAAACGTTGATTTTAACGAAGTAATTAAATTTGAATTGATCTCAGAATTTTCCAAATCCATTTAACCCAACAACAACAATTAAATTTAATTTACCTCAAAGTGGCAATGTAAAACTTGTTTTGTACAACTTATTAGGTCAGGAATTAAAAACATTGGTAAATGAGTTTAAAGAATCTGGAGTATACAACATAAACCTTGATGCTTCTGATTTGAATAGTGGAGTATATATTTATAAAATAGAGTCAAATGGATTAACGAAAACACGAAAAATGACACTACTTAAATAAAAACAATTGTTAAGTATTAATTAAACCCCGAATTTTTTCGGGGTTTTTTATTTTAAAGTTTGGCTATTTACTTTAATTATTGATAATTTAATTATAAGAAATCTCACTTTTTGATTCTCTTTAAATATTTTTTAATAATTAAAATTCTGAGGTAATGATGAAAAAAATGATTTACTTATTCCTATCCTCTAGTATTAACTGCAGTTTTGGGTATTCTCAAATTAGCACTTTATGGGAAAAATCTGCAGGTACAAGTTCTCTTCCTGGATGGTTTGGGGCTGATCTTACTCGCGCTTTGGCCTATGGCAATAATCATGTTTATGTTGTTAGTCGTACTGGTGGAAGTTTTGTTTATATCTATAATGCCGCAACAGGCGATTCTATTGGAACACTTAGAACCGACGGAATTTCTGGAGGAACTTATGCAGTTAGTGATGTTGAAGTTTCTTCAAACGGAGTAATTTTCGTATGTAATCTTACAACAAATGCAAGTACAAGTGCTCTAAAAGTTTATAAATATACTACAGAAACTGATTCACCAGTGGTTGCAATTAATTACACAGGTGTGGCTGCTGCAAGGTTAGGTGATAAGTTTACCGTAACCGGATCAACCGCAGATAACTCAATAATTATTTGGGCTGCTTCCGCTAACACAAAAGAATTGTATAAATTCACCACTACAGATAATGGTACAACATTTAATGCTACTGTAATTGCATTACCTAGCCTTGGTAGTGTATCTTTAGGAAGTGCTTCAGTTGGCCCACTTTCAAATGGTGATTTCTATTATAATGCAGGCGGACAAAATGTTCAAAAGTTTTTGGCTGACGGAACTGTAATTGATACTGTATCAGGTAGTATTGTTGCAACTGGATCTAATGCAATTCGTTTTATTAATAATCTTTCTAGCGATGAATATTTTGTAACTTTTGCTTTTGGTACTGGAAATCAAAACGGTAGAATAGTAAAAGTTCCCGGTGGAGATATTAACTTAGCTGAACTTGTTGGAACAACAAATGTACTTGGTGCAAATGCAAATGCAAATGGCGCCGGTGATGTTGCAGTTCATATGGTTAACGCATTTATGTACAATATTTATGTGCTAAGTACAAACAATGGCTTTGGAGCTTATCAATTAGATTTAACCCCGCCAACAATAACAATAGCACAAGCTATTGAAGATCTTAACAATGATTTTATTCCCGACAGATTAGGTGATACGGTTACAGTACAGGGTGTAATTTTTTCACCTAACTATCAGACAACAAATAATTCCTATTATATATACGATGGAACAGCCGGTACCGACATTTTTATGCCTGGACCAGTGCTTCTATGGGCTATGGGCGATGAACTTAATGTAACTGGTGTTGTCACACAATTTAATGGTATGACTGAAATAGTTCCTAGTTCAGCTGCTGGATGGATACTTGTTAGTACTGGAAACCCAACTCCTGATCCATTTGTTCTTACTCTTGCACAGTATAAAGCAGATCCAGAATTATATGAAGGATCATTGGTTGGTTTTGTTGGATTAAATAAAGCAAGCGGTAATTGGCCGGCAAGTGGAAGCAGTGCAAATCTGTCTTTAACAGATGGAGTTGATACTGTGGTTTTTAGAATAGATTCAGATACAGATATCGATGGCAGCCCTGAACCTACATGGCCTGTAGATGTAATAGGTATTGGAAGTCAATTTGATAATTCTGCTCCTTATGATGGCGGATATCAAGTTTTCCCAAGATTCTATGCAAGTGATTTTCTACCAGCTGGAACTATACCAGTAGAATTAATGTCATTTGAAGCAAATGTCAGTGGAACATCAGTTAACCTTAATTGGTCCACTGCAACTGAGTTGAATAATTCAGGATTTGAAATTGAAAGAAAATCAAATCTAGATGAATGGACTAAGATTAGTTTTGTTGCCGGTTATGGAACAACGTCAGAACAAAAAAACTATTCTTTTGTTGATGATAATCTAACAGCAGGTAAATATAACTATAGATTAAAGCAAATTGATTTTGATGGAAAGTTTGAATATTCAAACATTATTGAAGTTGATATTATAGCTGTTGAAAAGTTTGAGTTATCTCAAAATTATCCAAATCCTTTTAATCCTACCACTGCAATTAAGTATAACTTACCTGAAGCAGGAAATGTTAAACTCTCAGTTTATAATTTACTTGGTCAAGAAGTTAAAACACTTGTTAATGGATTTAAAAATGCTGGTTCTTATACTATTAGCTTTGATGCACAAAATCTCTCAAGTGGAGTATATATCTATAAATTAGAGACAAATAATTTTAATCAATCAAGAAAAATGACTCTAATCAAATAGTTGTATTGAAAATAAACTAATTTATAAGGTTTAAAGGCTCAGTTATCTGGGCCTTTTTTTGTATTAAGTAATTATTATCCTTAATAATATCCTTCACATTGAATAAATGTTTTACTAATTTTCTACTAAAGATTTCAAATAATCAATTATTAATAAAAGGAATGTTATGAAGAAACTATTTTTACTTTTTACGGTCGTATCCATGTTTTTGATAGGAAATATTATTGCACAACCTGTACTTACGGAAGAATTTGAATACACAATTGGCAACCTATTAACCGCCGAAGGTTATACCGCTCATAGCGGCGGAGGTACAAACTCAGTGGCTGTAATAGCAGGAAATCTTACCTATTTAACTTATCCTGCAGCAGGATTAGGGAATATGATTCAACTTGTTAATACAGGGGAAGATGTTAGCAAAAATTTACCTGCAGATATTACTACCGGAACTGTTTATGCTTCAATGCTTGTAAATATTGATTCAGCAAGATCTCTTGGAGATTATTTCTTCCACCTCGGTCCAAATCCCATCAGCACCACGTTTAGAGCAAGATTGTTTGTAAGATTAGCTCTTAACGGTAATTTAGCCTTCGGTCTTTCCAAAGGTTCAACTAATGCAACCAATCCTCCAATTTATGGAGATTCCATTTATACACCAGGTACAACTTATTTACTTGTAGTTGCTTATCAAATTGACGGTGCTGGAACAACTGATGATGTTGTAAAACTTTGGGTTAATCCAAGTTTAGCTGGTACAGAACCTCCTGCTCAATTAATAGTTACTGATGCCACACAGTCAGATATTAGTGTCGGTTCTTATGCATTTCGTCAAGGTGGTTCAACCTCTGGACCATTTTTAAAGCTAGATGGTTTAATTATTGGCCAAAGCTGGAATTATGTTGTTCCTGTAGAGCTTACATCATTTGCAGCTTCTGTAAACGGAAAAAATGTAAATTTGGCTTGGACGACTGCTACTGAAACTAATAATTCAGGTTTTGAAGTTGAAAGAAAATCAACAATATCAAACTGGCAGAAAATTGGTTTTGTAAATGGAAATGGCACCACTACTGAAAAACAAGCTTATTCTTATTCTGATAATGATATCCAAGAAGGCAAATATAGCTATAGATTAAAACAAGTTGACTTTGATGGAACATTTGAATATTCAAATTCTGTTAACGTTGAAATTTTAACTCCTGCTAAATTTGAATTAAATCAGAATTATCCGAATCCATTCAATCCATCAACAGCTATTAAATTTAGTTTACCTACTGCAGGAAATGTAAAACTTTCAGTTTACAATTTACTTGGACAGGAAGTTCAAACTTTATTGAATGGATTTATGGAAGCTGGCGTTCATACTGTTAATTTTAATGCTAAAAATATTAACAGCGGAATTTATCTCTATAAACTAGAGGCTAATGGTTTAACCTCCGTTAGAAAAATGACTTTACTTAAATAGTAATTTCTTAATTTAATTTATAAGCCTCGAATTTATTCGGGGCTTTTTTATTTGAACTAAAATTATTTTTTTGTGTTTTGAATCTAAAACGGGATTAAAATGTCTAAAAGAATTGTTATAACCGGCGCCACAGGATTGATAGGAAGAAACCTCTCTACCAAACTAATCAATAGAGGCGATCAGATAATTGTATTCAGCAGAAATACTTTAACAGCCAAATCAATAATCCCAAATGCTAAAGAATATGTAGATTGGAATTATCTCAAACCTGAATTGTGGAGAGAAAAATTAGAAGCTTCTGATGCCGTAATTCATCTAGCTGGTATTAATCTCTTTGCCAAAAGATGGAATGATAATTTTAAAAGTGAGATCATTGAATCAAGAAAAACAAGCACAAAAAATCTTGTTGAAGTAATTAATACCTGTGCTAAAAAACCACAAGTTTTTATATCTGCTTCAGGAATTGGTTTTTATGGAAATTGTGGAGATAAAGTTTTAACTGAAAATTCACCTGCTGGTAAAGATTTTCTTGCTGAAGTTTGTACGGTGTGGGAACATGAATCTAAACAAGTTGAATCAGTTGGCGTTAGAAGTGTTCAGGTTCGCACAGGATTGGTTTTAAGCAAAGAAGATGGGGCGCTGAAGCAAATGCTACCAGCATTTAGATTTTTCGTTGGAGGCCCGCTCGGGGATGGAAGACAATGGGCATCATGGCTTCATATTGATGATATAGTTGAAATTTATATGCACGCCATAGATAACATGGAATTAAGTGGTGCATTAAATGCTGCTTCACCAAATCCTGTTACAATGGAAGAACTCGCAAAAACTTTGGGAAAAGTCTTAGTTCGCCCTTCCCTATTCCCAGTTCCAAAATTTTTACTAAAATTAGTAGTTGGCGAAGCGGCTGAAGTTGTAACTGCAAGTCAAAAAGTGGATGTTAATAAATTATTAAATAGCGGTTATCGCTTTAAGTTTGATTATCTAAATAAAGCCTTAATGAATTTGTTAAAATAAAAAAGGACTTGAAATTCAAGTCCTTTTTTAAAATTAACTGTTTTTAATACCTGTAATAATCAGGTTTAAATGGTCCTTCAACATTGACACCAATGTATTTTGCCTGTTCAGATGTTAGTGAATCAAGTTCAACACCTATCTTCTTTAAGTGTAATCTTGCAACTTTTTCATCCAAATGTTTCGGCAAAGTGTATACTTTGTTTTCATAATTTTCCGGATGATTCCAGAGTTCTAATTGGGCTAGTGTTTGATTTGTAAACGAGTTTGACATTACAAAAGAAGGATGACCAGTTGCACAACCAAGATTTACTAATCTGCCTTCTGCAAGGACTAAAAGATCTTTTCCATCAATTGTATATTTATCAACCTGAGGTTTAATAGTGTTCTTAGTGTTACCATAATTTTTATTTAACCATGCCATATCAATTTCAGTATCAAAGTGCCCGATGTTACAAACTACTGCTTTGTCTTTTAACATTTTAAAGTGTTTGCCATTGACAACATTCATATTCCCTGTAGCTGTAACCACAATATCTGCCTCTTTTACAGCATCATCCATCTTTTTCACTTCATATCCTTCCATTGCAGCTTGCAATGCGCAGATAGGGTCAATCTCTGTTACTATCACTCTTACGTTAGCATTTTTTAATGATTCAGCGGAACCTTTACCAACATCTCCAAATCCAGCAACTACAGCAACTTTACCAGCAAGCATCAGATCAGTTGCTCTGCGTATTGCATCAACTAAAGATTCACGGCATCCGTACTTATTATCGAATTTAGATTTAGTAACAGAATCATTAACATTGATAGCAGGTATTGGAAGAGTTCCTTTTTCCATTCTTTCATACAAACGATGAACACCAGTTGTTGTTTCTTCTGATAATCCTTTAATACCGGCAGCTAATTCCGGATAATGATCAAACACCATATTTGTAAGATCTCCGCCATCATCAAGAATCATATTTAATGGTCTTGATTCATCGCCAAAAAATAATGTTTGTTCAATGCACCAATTAAATTCTTCTTCATTCATACCTTTCCAAGCAAAAACCGGAACACCTGCAGCGGCAATTGCAGCGGCAGCATGATCTTGTGTAGAAAATATATTGCAAGATGACCATTTAACTTCAGCACCAAGATCAACTAGTGTTTCTATAAGTACAGCAGTTTGGATTGTCATATGAAGACAACCCGCGATGCGAGCATTTTTAAGCGGTTTTTTACCTTTATATTCTTCTCGTAAAGCCATTAAACCCGGCATTTCAGCTTCAGCTAATTCTATTTCTTTTCTTCCCCATTCTGCTAATGATATATCTTTTACTTTATACTTAAGTGAGAAATCAATTTTCTTATCTAACACTTCACTCATTTTTTTACCTTTACTTTTTTTTTAAATAATTTCTTAAGATTGATCAACAGTAACTAAACAAAAAATGATCTATTAATAGTTCATAAAAAATAATTTATTTTTTTGCATATTTTTTAAATACAGGGACAAGATCAAGCTGTTCCCAAGTAAAATCTTTATCATTTCTTCCAAAATGGCCGTAAGCAGCCGTTTTTTGGTAGATAGGCCTTCTTAATTTTAATCTTGAAATAATTCCCTTTGGCGTAAGATCAACTTCCTTCTGTATCATCTTAGAAATTGCTGAATCAGGAATTACACCAGTACCTTTTGTATCAACAAAAACAGAAATGGGTTGTGCAACACCAATAGCATAAGAAACTTGTACAAGGCACTCTTTAGCAAGTTTTGCAGCAACAACATTTTTTGCAATGTGTCTTGCAGCATAAGTTGCAGAACGATCAACCTTTGAAGGATCTTTCCCTGAAAAAGCACCGCCGCCATGAGGAGCCCAGCCACCGTAAGTATCAACGATTATCTTTCTTCCTGTCAAACCACTATCACCGTGTGGTCCGCCAATTTCAAATCTACCGGTTGGGTTTACAAAATACTTTGTTTTCTTATCTAAATATTTTGCAGGAATAACTTTTTTAATAACGTGCTGAATAACATCAGTTTTAATTTTGCTTTGTTTTGCATCACCATCGTGCTGGGTAGAAATAACAACAGCATCAACTCTAAGCGGTTTATTTTTGTCATCGTACTCGATTGTTACTTGTGATTTTGAATCCGGGCGTAAATAAGGCATCAACTTAGGATTTTTCTTTCTAATATCTGCAAGCTTTTGAACTAGTTTATGGGCAAACATAATCGGCATTGGCATCAATTCAGGAGTTTGATCGCAAGCATAACCAAACATAATTCCCTGATCACCTGCTCCGCCCGTATCAACACCCATTGCAATATCAGGCGATTGTGAATGAATCGCATTTAAAACCGAACAAGATTCTGAATCAAATTTATAATCAGCTTTTGTGTATCCAATATTCTTTACGGTTTTTCTAACAACTTCAGGTACATCTATGTAAGTTTTTGTTGTTATTTCACCACCAACTAAAACCAGCCCTGTTGTAACAAATGTTTCGCAAGCTACTCTTGCATACGGATCGTGTGCATATATTGCATCTAATATTCCGTCGGATATCGCATCACTAACTTTATCCGGATGACCTTCAGAAACTGATTCTGATGTGAAGAAAAATGACATGTTCTATTATTCCTTTGAATGATTTTTAATATGCTAATATTGATTTTAATTGGCAAATTTAACTAATCCGCTCATGATATACAAAATAACTTATTTAAGATTTAGCTATCTTTTAATTACTATTTAATTAAATCCTGAGACAATAATGAAAACGAAAATCACTGAGTTATTACAAATAAATCATCCAATTATCCAAGCTGGAATGGTTTGGGTTTCTGGTTGGAAATTGGCATCTGCGGTTTCAAATTGCGGTGGTTTAGGGTTGATAGGAGCAGGCTCTATGAAGACAGATTTACTTAAAGAACATCTGCAGAACTGCAAAGCGGCAACTGATAAACCATTCGGAGTTAATATTCCCCTACTTAGAAAAGATGCAAATGATTTAGTCCAGATTAGTCTTGATGAAGGTGTGAAAATCTTTTTTACTTCTGCAGGAAATCCAAAAACATTTACTTCAACGTTAAAAGAAAATGGATGCAAAGTAATTCATGTAGTCGCAAATCTTAAATACGGATTAAAGGCTCAAGAATCAGGTTGTGATGCCGTAGTTGGCGAAGGTGTTGAAGCCGGCGGACACAATGGCGCTGATCAATTAACTACATTTTGTTTAATTCCACAATTAGTTGATAAGTTAGACATTCCTGTTATTGCTGCTGGTGGAATTGTTGACGGACGTGGAATTTTAGCTGCTCTTTCATTGGGCGCAGAAGGTGTTCAAATAGGGACTCGCTTTGCAGCAACAGTCGAATCATCCGCCCACGAAAATTATAAACAAGAAATTATTAAATCCGGTGATCAGGATACAGTACTGGCTTTTAAGAAAATTGGTTTGGTTAGAATGATGAAGAACGATTTCGCTTTTCGTGCGATGAAAGCTGAAAATGATGGCTGGAATGAAGCGCAATTACGAGAGTTACTTTCTACTAAACGTGAGCGATCAGGTATTTTTGAGGGTGATTTAATTGAAGGCGAACTTGAAGCCGGACAAGGTGTTGGGATGATAAATGATATTCCAACTGTTAAGGAATTATTTGACAGATTGCTTAGAGAATTTAAAGCCGTTAATGTAAAAATAAAATCAATTGAATAAAGAATTTTATAACAACATACAATTTTAAAAAGACGTTTTAGATTATGTGAATTACGTGATCTACACTACTTAATTTGGCTTTTTAAAATAGTATCGATTACTTCATCTACATCTTTTGCAGTTGGAAAAAATGAATGGACTTTTCTTAAAACAGCTTCTACAACAGCATCTGGGCAGCTTGCACCGCTTGTTAAAATAATATCCACTACCTCGTTTGAGGGAAGATAATTCGCCGTTTCAATTTCATCATGATGTTTTAGATCAAAATGTAAAATCGATTTATCATTTAAAATCTTTTCTTCAGAAGAAATAAAATAAGTTGGAATTTTTTCCTCACACAACTCAACAATGTGAGATGTGTTTGAGCTGTTATAACCACCAACAACAATTGCAAAGTCGGCTTTCTCTTTTAATAATCCATAAGTAGCTTCTTGATTATCATTGGTAGCATAACAAAGTGTATCTCGAGTGTCTGCAAAATGTTCTTTAAGATTTTCTACGCCGAATTTCTTAATCATAGTATCTTTTAACAAATCAGCAATCGCCTGGGTTTCTTTAGCAAGCATTGTTGTTTGATTTACCACGCCAACTTTTTGCAGGTCTTTTTCAAAATCGAAACCTTTCGAGATTTTTCCATCAAATATTTTATAAAATTCTTCAGCAGGTTTATGATTTAGAATAAAATCTGTAAGTAACCTTGTTTCTTCAATATCTTTAACTATAATAGTTGTGGCTTTGGTTCTACTGTGTGAAAAAGTTGCTCTGGTCTCTTCGTGATAGGATTTTCCGTGTATAATTACAGTAAAATCTTCATTACCAAGCTGTTCACTTCTGTTCCACACTTTTTCTACAAATGGGCAAGTGGTATTATAACGATATGGATTTATTCCGATTTCATTTAATTTTTTTTCAATTTCTATGGTAGTCCCAAACGCAGGAATAATTACAATGTCTTCCTCGTTTATATCATTCCACTCAATTAAATGTTTTCCGGATGTATCCATCAAAAATTTAACACCAAGATTTTCAAGATCTTTATTAACACCGGGATTATGAATCATTTCACTCAATAAAAATATTCTCTTACCAGGATTTTCTTCAATCGTTTTGTAAGCAATTTCAATTGCGTTTTCTACACCGTAACAGAATCCAAAATGACGTGCTAGATAAAACCGTACAGGACCAAAATTTAAAAGTGTGGGCGCAAAATCTTTTTTTCTTGGATCAGCATCTTTACGGGAGTTTTTAATCCGTGTTATAAAAGAGCTTCTATAAATATTTGGGATTTCAAATTTTTTCATTGATAAGCATTCTAAAACTATAATATCTAAACATAAATTATATCGCTTCAGTTCTATTTTTTTATAAAATTTTAATTACATCTTCTGCAGATATTTCATAATCCATTATAAACTTTTCTTTTGTTGGTCTATTCAATAAAAATAGCACTACAATTATTATAAATAATGCAGCAAATAAATAATTGGCGGTGATTATCATAACAGAGATATTAAAAATATTTGCTCCTTCTAACAGGGCTAATTTTATTATGTTATTTGTGCGATAAGAAATTAATTTATTTTCTAGGGGTAAAGTCTTATCAAATTCACTAACCTGCTTGGAATAAATAAATTTTGAAGCTGTGATGCTCGATAAGACAACTACAGGAGTTATAAATATAAAAATTGTATTTAGTTCAGACATACCTCTCATATCACCAGACAATATTAAGTAGAGACCTAAAACAAAATAAATTGTTTGACCTGATAACAAGGCGATAAATATAATATTTAGGTTAGGGAAAAAACTTCTTGTTGCTTTATCATCTTCAATATTCATAATATTAACCTGTAATTTGTAATTTATTCTTGCTTAGAAATCTGTAGCTACTTCAGTATATTTGCTATCCAAATTTAGAGAAATGAAATGAATTTATTAGAAAGATTAGAAAAAATTAAACTGCGTTTTGATCAATTAAACTCGCAATTATCTGATGCTGCGAATTCTAATGACTTTGTAAAGATAAAAAATCTAAATAAAGAAAGGATTAATTTAGAAGAGCTAATTCATGCACACGAAAAATATTCTTCTGTGATAAAAAACATTGATGGAAATCTTGATATTATAAACACTTCGCGAGAAGCAGAGCTAATTGAATTAGCTCAATTAGAGCTTGATGAGCTGAAAAATCAAAAAGAAATAATGGAAGAAGAAATTAAAACTTTACTTCTTCCTAAAGATCCAAATGATGATAAAGATATTATAATGGAAATTCGGGCCGGTACAGGCGGTGAAGAGGCTGCTCTTTTTGCAAATGATCTATTTAGAATGTACACAAGATATGCTGAGATTTGCGGATGGAAGTACGAGCTTATTGATTTAAATGAAACTGGTTTAGGTGGAATTAAAGAAGTTGTTTTTTCGATCAGCGGACAAACTGTATACGGAAATCTAAAATTTGAATCTGGCGTGCATCGGGTTCAGCGAGTACCAGAAACCGAAGGGAGCGGAAGAGTACACACATCAGCTGCTTCCGTAGCTGTTCTTCTTGAGGTAGAAGATGTTGAAGTTGATGTAAATATGAATGATGTTAAAATTGATATTTTCAGATCAGGCGGTGCCGGCGGACAAAATGTAAACAAAGTTGAAACAGCTGTTCGAATGACTCACTTGCCAACAGGGATTGTGGTTCAATGCCAGGATGAAAGATCTCAACTAAAGAATAGACAAAAAGCATTGAAGGTTTTAAAGGCACGATTGTATGATTTAGAATTAAGTAAACAGAATGCTGAAATATCTGCTCAACGAAAATTGATGGTTAGGAGTGGGGATAGAAGCGATAAGATAAGAACATATAATTATCCGCAAAATAGAATTACCGATCATCGTATAGGATTAACATTATATAACTTATCAAATATTATGGAAGGACATTGCGAAGAGTTGATAGATCAGTTGAAGATTGCGGATAAAACTGAGAAACTTCAATCAGTGGAATCTGAACAATTTTAATTATTAACAGTTATCAAAATTAAACTTACATCATCATCATATTCTGACCCAGTAAATTCATCAAACTTCTTTTGTATAACTTCAAGCGGGTTTTCATCAGCTTTTAAATTTTTAATAATTTCATAAAGTCTGTGTTCGCCAAAACTTTCTAAAGTTTTAGCTCTAGAATCGGTAATACCATCTGTAGTTAAATAAACTTGTTCTCCAACTTTAAGTTGTATAACATTATCTTCGTACTCTCCCATTTTTGAAAAACCCAACAACAGCCCTTTTGATTTGATGCTTAAAAGTTCGCCATTGATGTTTTTATAAATGATTGGGATATCGCCAGCGCCTGAGTACTTAAGTTCTTTAGTTTTATTATTTATAATTATGATAGAAAGTGTTGCAAAAACTTCAGAAATTTTTGTATCACCATAAACAGTCAGGTTTACTTGCTGCAATATTTCCGATGGGGAATATTCTTTGGCAGTTTGTAAAACACTTCTTAGAGCACTTCTAATATAGCCGGCATAAGCATAAGCAAAATACCATGCACCCCATTTTTTACCCATCACATCACCAAGAATTATTACCAAATTATTTTCATCAAGTTGATAATAATCTAAAAAATCACCCCCGGGAATTCCTTTAAAAGGAATGTGCATATGCGAAATTGAAAAACCATCAAATACCGGAAAAGTATCTGGAACTACTTTTGTTCTTAAAGAACTTGTTGCTTCCTGCAATTCTGAAATTACTTTTTTCCTCTCATTGCCAAGACTTTTTATTATAGCAGAAACTTTTGCAACAACCAACTTTGGTCCAGCTGTCTTAACCACATAATCTGTTATAGCCAAATCATATCCTTCAAGAATATCTTCCTCCCTGCCCTTGGCAGTGAGAAAAATAAATGGAATATCTTTTAAAGAAGGAATTTCAAGAAGCATTTTCCTAAACTCAAACCCATCTACTTTTGGCATCATTATGTCAGAAACAATAACATCAGGAATTCTATTTTTTATTATTTCCATTGCTTCATCAACACTGTTTGCAACTGTGCAATCATATCCGGCTTTTTCTAAATTATATTTAAATAGCCTGGACATTGAAGTATCATCATCAACAAATAGGATTGTTGGAGTAACTTCATCAAATGATTTTTTTAAACTCTTTCTAATTCCAAATGTTCTATAGATATCCGATCTTCTAATTAACGCTTGTGTCTTTAATATCAGTTCCTTTATATCAAAAGGTTTTGTTATTATATCATCTCCACCGGATTCAACGGCTTTATACTTGTCTTCAAGTGTATTTTTTGCTGTTACAAAAATGAATGGCAGGAATCTATGAATTTCATTTTCGCGCACTTTTTGACAAAACTCAAAACCATCCATGCCTTCCATAGTCACATCGGAAAGTACGAGATCAATTTTTTCAGTCTTTAAAATATCCAAAGCCTGGTATGAATTTTCGGCTTCAAAAGGAATGAAGTTATTCAATTTTAAATGATGAATAATAAGTTTTCTTATAGTTCTGTCATCATCAATTATTAAAACAGATCTTTTTTCTGATTCGGCCATTTAATAACAACATGTTCTAAAATTTATAATGTGTATACCCTTGCTCTGATGTATTTAATAATTATCAAATAACAAAAATATTTATTTAAAGCTTTGCACTGCTTCGTCAGTAGATTTAAAGGATTCAAACACTCTGTACATTCTTGTTAATTCAAACATCGAGTGAACTGCCGGTTGAAATCCAACCAATCGAAGATCCCCCCCAAGTCCGGTCAATTTTTTTAATGAAACTACCAGGCTGCCAAGAAATGTTGAATCGATGAATTCACAGGTTGAAAGGTCAACTACTATTTTTTTAAAACCCTTCTGAATTTCATTTACAAGAGCCTGTTTAAATTCTTCTGCTTCTACCAAAGTTGCTCTTTTAAGATTTACTGTAAGAACGATAACATCGTCAATATCTTGTCTAGAAAATTCCATATAATTTTACCCTCTATTCTGTTGATCTATTTTCAATTTTGTATTTGTCCATTAACCTATAGATTGTTGCTCTACCAAGCTGTAATCTTTTGGCAGCTTCAACAATATTTCCATTTGTAATATTTAAAGCGTGTCTGATCGATTCTTCCTTTAATTTTTCAAAAGGAATGACCGTTTCATCGCTAAAGAGCGGCCCAGTATACTCAACTCCGCTGGAGCTTTCACCAGACCTTAAATGTGCCGGAAGATCATCTACATCAATCGTATCTCTATCTGTAATAATCAAACATCTTTCAATTGTATTTTCTAATTCTCTAACGTTGCCTGGCCAGTTATATTCATAAATAAGTTTTAAGGCTCGTTTAGAAAAACCTTTTGAATTTTTCTGTAGTTTAGCGCTAAACTTTGTAATAAAGTGTTCTGAAAGAATCAAGACATCACTTTTTCTATGTCTTAATGGAGGAATTGAAATTGGGAAAGAGTTTAATCTATAATAAAGATCTTCTCTAAACTCTTTATTTTCTACTGCTTTTTTCAAATCTCTGTTTGTTGCTGAGATTATTCTTACATCTGTCTTAATTAATTCGGTACCACCAACTCTTTCAAACTCTTTTTGCTGTATCACACGAAGAAGTTTTGCCTGTAGAAGCATTTCAAGTTCACCAACTTCATCTAAGAAAATTGTACCGCCTTTTGCTAGTTCAAATTTACCAAGCTTGCGTGCGTGAGCACCTGTAAATGATCCTTTTTCATGTCCAAATAATTCACTTTCCAGAAGTTCACGTGGAATTGAGGCACAGTTAACAACAACAAAAGGTTTGTCCTTTCTTTGCCCATTGTAATGAATTGCCCGTGCAATTAATTCTTTACCTGTACCACTTTCACCATAAATCAAAACTGTGATATCGTTATCTAATACTTTGGTTACAAGTTTAAAAACATCCTGCATTTTTCCATCTGAAGAAATGATACTATCAAAACTATATTCTTTTTTAACGTTCTCTTTTAGATTTTGTAATTCACGAGTTAGATCAAAATTCTTTATGGAATTTTTTATGGCTAGTTCTAATTTTTGCTGATCAATTGGTTTTGTGAAATAATCAAAAGCACCATATCTAAGTGCCTCAACAGCAACTTCTATGCTTCCCTGAGCGGATAACATAATTACAGGAACATTTTCATCAAACTGTTTGATTCTTTTAAGCGTTTCAATTCCGTCCATTCCAGGTAACATAATATCCAATAAAATTACATCAGGTTTTTTGCTAAGATTTTTTAAAGCATCTTCAGCATTAGAAAACGTTTCCACCTGATATTTCCATTTATCTTTAGCCCAATAGCTAAGAAGTTTTGAAATTGCTTGTTCGTCATCTACAATAAAAATCAGTTTTTCCACTTTATATTCCTATTTTTCTAATCCCGATTATTTTTTAATAATTTTATTAAAACAGAGGTGCCTTTATTAGGTTCGCTCTGAATATTGATTAAACCTTTGTGCAAATCTACAATTTGTTTTACAAAAACCAATCCCATACCAGCACCGGAAATATCAGATTCTGGTCTATTAACCCTATAAAATTTCTGAAAAAGGTAAGGCAGATCTTTTTCAGGTATACCAATTCCGGTATCGGTGATAATAATCTCAACTTCCCTGAACAAATTATTTAACACTACTTTTATTCGACCGCCATCTTTTGAAAATTTTACAGAGTTCTCCATCAGTGATTCTAATGCCTGCAGTAATCTCTCTTCGTCTGCTTCAATAATAATCTCTTCATATGGAGCTTCCAATGTTAAAAGCAGATTTTTGGCTGACAGCTCATCATTAACATTATCGATCATTTTCTTAATTAATTTAACAATATTCACTTTTGATTTATTTAGCGCGATTCTTCCGGTTTCCATTCGGGATAGGTCTAAAACGTCATTAATAAGCTTAGCAAGCCTTTTTCCTTCGTTAAGTATAATAAGATTAAATTCATTTCTCATTTCCGAAGGCATATTTGGGTCGGAAGCCACTGTTTCTGAAAATCCCACAATTGATGCAAGAGGGGTGCGCATTTCATGAGATATGTTAGAAACAAACTCACTTTTCATTTTATTTAACTCATCTAGCATCATTTTATGGTGTGAAGATCTTGCTCTTTCTAAAGCTATAAGTCTTTCAACTTCAATTAGTTTTGGTCTCAGATCTGTAAGCTCATTTTCAAGTTTTCTTTGAAGAGTTACATCTTTTGCAACTCCAAGAAGACCGATGATTTTATCGCCCTTTCGTATGGTTCTAATACTAATCTGAAAACGATTAATTTTTTCATATTTATTAATAAGAGAGGCTTCAAAAAAAGAATAGTTATTTTTAAGAGAAAGATTAATCGAAGTATTTACAATCTGGGTATAAGATGGATCAACTAAATCCAAAAAATGTTTGCCAATTATTTCTTCAATAGTATAATCTAATGTGGAGGCTCCAAATTGATTTATAGAAATAATTAAACCATTTTGATCCAAAATAAATAGTAGTTCTCTTGCTACATCAAACAACCCCAGAAATAGTTCTTTCCAATCGCCAAGTTCAAGAAATTTTTCTGGATTGAAATTAATATTTGATCGAATATGTGTTGATTCTTCCACTAATTTTTCGAACATCTTTTGATAAGCATTTAATATAAAATATTAAGGAATATTGGGTTAGAAAATAAGAGGTTTTTAAGTGTAAATCAATCATTAACATTAACTAAATGGTTATTACTAATTAATTAGTTGCCAACTTTTTCCTGCTGAAGTGCCTCGTAATACTTTCTAATTAGATCTTCGTAATCTTTATTATAGCCCTCCCGAACAGCACGATTATACTCATCCTTCAATTTATCTTTTGCTTTTTGATTGGAAAGATTTAATTCCCCTGGACTATTACGCGTAAAATTATTTCCACTTTCAGATTTTCTTTCTTTCTCAAAATCTCTTTCATTAATTGATCTCTGTGCATCTAAAAGCTTTGATAAAATCTTTTCCTGTTTTTGAATTAAATCATCGCTTAACTTCTCTGTATTCATATCTGTAACAACTTCACGCATTTGATTTACAATATTTTCCAGATCTGCAGGAATTTTTTTTGATTCACCGCTTTGCTTAGCCTCTTTGTTTAATTGCTCAAGCGATTTTTGAATTAACTGCTGTTGCTGAGCTAATCTTTGCATTTGACCTTGTTGTTCCGGTGACATTTGACCTTGCTGCATTTGCTGCAGCATTTGGGTCATATTATTCAAATCCATTTGCTGACCGGACATTTTTTGCAATTGCTGCATTAACGACATCATTCCACCACTTCCACTGCCGCCCTGCATCATCGATTCGAGAGAACTCTTCATCATACTTGCAGCCTCATTCAAATGCATCATCGCATCACCTTGCGATAGTGTAGCCATGCTGCCATTTCTGTTTTGCATTGATTGCATGGACTGATTCATCTTCTGATTTGCATTACCAAGAGCTTTTCCCATCTCAGGTGAAATTGCGAAGGTCTTTTGCGAAAGTTCAGACATTTGTTCCAAAAGTTTGTTCAGATTTTTCTTTATCTCATTTTGCTTTTGCATGTTCTGTTCAAACTGTGATGAATTCGGATCAACATTTTGAAGTTTATTTTTTAATTCTTCCTGCTGCTTAGATAATGACAAAATATTATCAAGAATGCGCATCATATCCGTAAATGTTTGCATCTGGTTTTCCTGCTGCATCTGTTCCTGCATTTGCTGCATACCTGATTTCATATCTTTCATGTTTTTTGAAAGCTGCTGCTGATTTTTTTGTGCCTTTTGTTTTTGATTTTGCTTCAAATCTTGTTTTGCCTGGTCAGAAAGTTCCTCGTTTTTTTGTTTCTCAAATTCCTCTTGCAGTTTTTCCATTTCTTCATTAGGCATGTCTTTAAGCTCGCTCATTTTATCTTTAAGCTCATCCATTTTTTCTTTTAAACGATCAAGTTCTTTTGAAATTTCATCCTGCTTTTTACTTAGTTCATCTGATTTTTTATGATCGGACAAATCGCTCTTTTTTGTTTCTTCGCTAAGATCATTTTGTTTCTGCTCAAGATTTTCAGCTCTTTTTACCATCTCATCCATTTTTTGTTCAATCTGAATTCGTTTAAGCAAATTCATTGTTCGCTCAATACTTTTCTTAAACTTCTCCTCATCCATTTTCATTTGATTCATTGCATCTTGCGTTTGATTGCGATTCATTTTCTCAAGTGCATCCTGCATTTTTTGCATCGCTTTCTTCATTTCATCGCTTGTCATCTCATCCATTAACTTTTGCAATTCCATATACTTTTCAAGCGTTTCTTCAGAAAGCAATTGGTTTTGCTGAAGTTCATTCTGCATCTGTTTTAATTGTTCGCTAGCGGCTTCCATCTTTTCTTGCAGTTTTTCAAACTTATCTAAAGCCTGCTCAATTTTTTCTTTTTCTTCCCAGGTAATTTCCTGTTTATCCTGTTTTAGATCTTTATCAATTTTTTCTAATTCCTTTTTAAGTTCTTCCGCTTCTTTTAAAGTTTCCTTCATTTCGTCCTGAACATTATCCTGTGTTTCATCAGCTTGAGAAAGTATTTCATCAAGCGAGGGAACTCTAACATTAATAATTTGTGTCTTTGCTGATTTTGGTCCGCTAACATTGTCATTATCAAAAACTTCAAGGTAAAAAGAATATACATCATTAACTGCTGGATTTAGCTGGGTAAGGTTCCAGATGTGATCAATAATTTGTTCTTTTACTTTTCTATCAAGCGAAATATCGATAGGAGTGAATTCATCCTGCGGTGGTTCATATTTAGAAGCTGTTAATTTATAGTTCAGATTAAGTTTAGAAAAACCGTAGTCATCATTAATCTTTACTTCAATCGGCACTCTGCTGTCATTGGCTAGATTGATATCTTGCTTTGGATAAACCAATTCAATGCTTGGATTTGAATCGTAATTTGCTTTGATGTAATATCTAACCGGCTGCAAATTTTGATTGTCCCCAAGATCAGTTAATAAAATAATATAGGAGTTATCTTTTTTTATTCTGAAAGACCCTTTTACAAAATTATTATCTACACTAAGATTTGTTTTTGTTGTATCTTCAAATTCTATTTGTGCTGATTTTAATCCTTTGTTGGAAAGTAAACTAATCTCCACTGTACTCCCAACTAATGCTGAGACATTTCCATTATCTTTTTGTTCAAGCACGGGAATATTTGAATAGCCGGGTGATATAACTTTTATATCCAAAGAACGAATTACAGGACGATCTATCACACTGATTTTAAATTCCTCACTTTTTATATCTTCGGCTGATGCAAAGTAATTTAACGATGAGCGCATTTGCTGGATTGAAAATTTATAATTACCAAGCGAATCTTTTTGTAATTCATGTTCTTCAAAATTTGTTTGGGATTCTTCACGAGTAAACAGAAATATTTTTTTAGGTACTTCCCCTTTTACGCGAATTAAAAAATCAACATTCTCACCTTTAGTTATTTCTTTGTTTCCTGGATAAACTTCAAAATAAAATCTGGCGGGTGGAATAAATTCCTGATTAAATTTTACAAGCCTGTTTGATGCCGCTTGCAATCCGGGTACGAAAGCAAATAACAACACACAAAAAACAAATACAGATAGCAGATAAATTGCTAGTTTTTTTACTGAAGTAAAATCAACGATACTTTCAAACTTGATTGGTTTTGCTCGTTCATAAATATTTTTAAATGCTGCGTCGAGTAAATTTGGTGAATACATTGTGCTTGTTTTATCTGATGAGACAAGCTGCATTGCGTTTAGCAAATCATCTTTGATTTCCGGAAAATGTTTCCCTACTTTGGCAGCAGAATAAAAATAATCCCACTTCTTGAACACATTAAAATATTTTGACAACGGAAGTACAATCAAATAACTTATTGTCCCAAGTGTAGCAACTAGGAGTACAAAAAATAAAACTGTTCTAACTATGGAATTGAAATTTCCAATAAACTCAATCAAACTAAAAAATGTTAATCCAGCAATAAGTACAATTAATGTGATTGCTAATCCAGTCAGAATGAGTACAAAGTACTCTTTCTTAATAAGCAATTCTAATTTATTAATTATTTCTTTGTAAAAAACTGAATTCATTTTTATTTACTCAAAACATAAATTATGATGTTTGTTCCAAACTTAAGAGCTTCTTCTCTTTTATTTGAAGGATCATTATGCACTTCAGGATCAGCCCAGCCATCACTTGGATTTGATTCAAATGTATAAAGAACAGCTAATCTTGTTCCCAAAAATATTCCAAATGTTTGAGGGGCATTTTTATCATGCTCATGTGTTTTTGGTATTCCGTTTTCAAATTTATAGAAAATGTTAAATATTTTATGTGAAAATGGTAGTTCAATAAATTCATTACTAGGAAAAACCTTTTTCATTTCTCTACGAATTGCTTTATCCATCCCATAATCATCATCAATATAAAGAAAACCTCCGTTTTCTAAATAAGTTTTTAAACGTTTAGCTTCTTCAGTTGAGAAAACTATATTTCCGTGCCCGGTTAAAAATAAAAACGGATAAGAAAATATTTCATCTGAAGCTATATCTACAAACTTGTACTCAGCATTAACTTTAATGTTTGTATTTGCCTGTACAAACTTTAAAAGATTTACTTCAGCGGAAGGATCGTTATACCAATCTCCACCACCGCTGTACTTAAGACGTGCGATCTGGAATCCCGTTTCATTTTGCGCAAAGACGCTTATATAACAAAACAGTATTAATAGTATAAATTTGAATTTCTTAATAATCATAACGATTTAATATATTTACACATAAAGTGATAAGCAATTTAGAAAATTAGCTGGAATAATCAGTACCAAAAATTGGAGTTAAGAAATGAAAAAATACTGGCTTGTTAAATCAGAATCAGATGTGTTTTCCTTTAATGATCTTAAGAAAAGTAAAAACCAGACAACTTATTGGGATGGAGTTAGAAATTACCAGGCAAGAAATTTTTTACGTGATGAAATGAAAAAAGGTGATCAGGTTTTATTTTATCACAGTAACTCCGACCCATTAGCAATTATGGGTATTTGTGAAGTTGTAAAAGAAGGATATCCGGATCATACACAGTTTGATCCCGATAATGATCATTACGATCCAAAAGCTGATCCCAAAAATCCAACCTGGATGATGGTTGATGTAAAGTTTGTAAAAGAATTCAAAACTCCTGTTTCACTTGATGCAATAAAATCAAATCCAAAACTAAAAAATATGAGATTAATTGCCCGCGGGAATCGTTTATCGGTTATGCCTGTGACAAAAGAAGAGTTTGATGAAATAACTAAAATGAGTGCCCATCCCTAATTCTTCGCTAAGGGAAGTAATAAGATTTATCTCAAGTCCCTCTTGGACGTATTTAGGGGGCTGCCTTTTCCATTAAGTAATGAGGAATACTTCCAAACAAAGTGTGAGAAGGTTTAACAGCTTTGTATCCATTTCTTTCATAAAACTTAACAGCATTATCACGTGCGTGTAGAATTATTTTCTTTGCACCTTTTTCAATTGCGATATTTTCTAATTCCTTTAATACTATAGAACCAATTCCTTTTCCACGCCATTCTTCTTCAACAGCCATTGAACGGATTTGAGCTTCAGTTTCTGAATTAAAATGAACTCTGCCAACCCCAACTGGAATTCCATCAACCTCACAAACCATAATAGGAAAAGCTTTTGCTTCTAATTCATCAAGTTCTGTTCCTCGTGGTTGATTCCACGGAGCGCGAAGAATTCTCCAGCGAAGATCTCTGTATAGTTCAATTTCTTCAGGAGTTTGTGGAGAACGAACAATCATCATTCATCCAACAAATTATTTTCATCATCAAGTTCTGCTCGATTAAGAATGCTCGGTGGTAATGTTTTACTTGCTTTTGCACCAAGCTTCTTAATTTTTTCAGAACGGTTAATTAGATTACCCCTGCCTTCAGTTAACTTATTCATTGCTTTATCATAGTTATCTTTTGTAGAAACTAGTCCTTTGCCAATTGAGATTAAATCTTCAACAAATGAAGCAAACTTATCAAGCATTTCACCGCTTTGTTTAGCTATCTCCAAAGCATTTTTATTTTGTTTTTCTTGCCGCCAAATACTTGAAATTGTCCTTAATGTTGCAAGCAAAGTTGAAGGACTTACGATCACAATATTCTGTTCAAATGCATCGCTAAAAATGGCGGGATCATTTTGCACGGCGTATGCAAATGCTGGTTCAATCGGCATAAACATTAAAACAAAATCCAGACTTTCAAGCTGATAAAGATTTTGATAATTCTTTCCGCTTAAGTTTTTTATGTGTGCACGAATTGAATTAATATGCTCACGTAAACCAAGCTGCTTTTCATTTTCATTTTCTGATGATACAAATTTTTCATATCCAACAAGTGAAACTTTTGAATCGATGATTATGCTTTTGTTTTCGGGAAGATTAATAATCACATCAGGCTGAAATCTTCTGCCGGATTCTGCAGTAATACTTTCTTGTACAACATATTCTCTTCCTTTAACTAACCCTGATTTTTCAAGAATACTTTCTAATATGAACTCACCCCAATTACCTTGAGTTTTTGATTGTCCCTTTAATGCATTAGTAAGATTTGTTGCTTCCAAAGTTATCTTTTGATTCATATCCTTAAGCATATTTAGCTGTTCCTTAAAGAAGCGTGACCTTTTATGCTTTCTTTATTCGTTTCTTCAACTTTCTTTTCAAAATCAGAAATTTTTTCTTTTAACGGATTTAATATTTCGCTTAACTTTTCTTTGTTCTGTTCAGAAAACTTGTTCCCTTTTTCTTCAAATATTTTGTTTGCAAGATTTTCAAATTCTTTAGCAAATTTTTCCTGTAATTTTTCTACTTCGGATTTTTGTTCTGATAATTTTGTTTGCAGATTTGTAAAATCGGATTTTAAGCGATGAATTCTCAGCGTTAAGCTTTTCAGACTTTTCTCTTTCAATTTTCAATTCTGACTGAAGTGAGAGTTTATCATCTTCAAAAAGTTTAATTCGCTCAGTAAACTTTCCTGCTTCAACTCTTAAGAGAGTTGATTTGCTCGTTAAGTTTATTTACTTCATCGATTGAAACTGTTTTTTTGCTTTTGAAAAAGAAAAAAGCAATTACAAATCCGATTACTAAACCAATTATTAAATAAATTATTTCCATTTTATATCCTTTTAATCCCAATGGCACACAGAGGACACTGATTATGCAGATCTGCGCTGATCAGTTGTATCTGCGTCATCGGCGTTCTATTATATTCTAATCTAAACTTCCAACTAATTTTTCAACTTCATCAAGTATCTCACAGGATTTAACTAGTTCCTTCATCTTGTTATGATCATTATAAAGCGGACGATCAATATCAAGAAAAGGAACATGTTTACGAATTACTTCTTTTGCTTTTGTAACTCCTTTTCCCGGTGTATGTTCACGGAAGTCAAGTGCCTGTGCAGCCGCCATAAATTCTATTCCTAATATACCATAAGCGTTATCCAAAATTTGCTGGTTCTTTAGTGCCGTATTCATTCCCATCGATACAAAATCCTCCTGATCCGCAGCAGCAGGAATTGATTGAACCGAAGCAGGAGCAGATAAAATTCTCTGTTCAACAATTAATGTATCCGCAGTATACTGACTTAACATCAACCCGGAAAACATTCCTGCGCCTTTAGTTAAGAATGCAGGCAAGCCAACACTTAGCGCAGGATTGTTCAATCTATTCATTCTTCTTTCGGATAAAACACTAACCATTGTAACAGCCGCACTAATCATATCCATTGGAAGCGAAACGGGTGTTCCCTGAAAGTTTGCACCGGTTAAAGTTATTTTATCTTCAGGAATAAAAATTGGATTATCACCAACTCCATTTAATTCAATTTCAATTTGTGATTTCGCATAAGCAACTGCATCGTGTGCGGCTCCAATTACTTGCGGTGTAGAGCGCATCGAATAAGCATCCTGAACTTTTTGTTTAATTTTACCGGTTAACAAATCGCTTCCCTCAACACATTTTTTTATTGCCTGTGCACTTCTAACAGCTCCGGAAAATCCACGCAGCTTATGTAAACGCACATCATAAGGTTTCATGTTTGCTTGTAGCGCTTCGAGAGACATAGCAGCGGCAATTTCAGCTTGCTTTAACCATCGATTAATATCATATAATTGAAGACGCACTTATTGCAGTAATAAAATTTGATCCGTTAATTGTTGCAAGCCCATCTCGCGCTTGCAATCCGGGAACTTTTATTCCTGCTTTTTCAAATGCAACATTTCCCGGAAGCCTTTCGCCGTTGAAAAATGCTTCGCCTTCTCCCATCAGCAACAAAGCTATTTGAGACATCGGAGCTAAATCACCGCAAGCGCCAACAGAACCTTTTTCACACACAACGGGAATGCAATTTTTATTTAGCATTTCAATAAGTGTTAAAGTTATATCAGGTCGGCAGCCGGAATTACCGTGAGCATGCACATTTATTCTTGCAGCAATTGCGCCACGAACATGTTCAATCGGCATTGGGTCTCCAATTCCAGCAGAGTGATTATAAATAAGATATTTTTGAAAATCTTTTACCTGATCATCATTTAAAACCACTTCAGAAAATTCACCGATACCGGTGTTAACTCCGTACATAATTTCTTTTGCTTTAATTTTTTCTTCGAGCATCGCGCGGCAGGTTTTAATTCTTTGAATTGCTTCGTTACTGATTTCAACTTTTTCTTTGTGGCGGGCAATTTTAACTAATTTTTCGACTGTAAGATTTGACCCATCGAGAATGATTGACATAATGTCTCCGAGTAATATAATTTTTAATGATCAAATTTAAGAAAGATTAGTTCAAGTTCAGGTTTCAGTTTAAGAAAATTTTCTTCCAATGTCATTGTGACTCGAGTCTTCGAGAGAAGAAATCAATTTTATTATTCTTATTACTTAATAGATTGCTTCTCCGACAAAGTCCTCGCAATCGCAATGACTTGCAGTCTATTCTTCTGCAAGTTCAGGATTAAGATGAAGTTCCCATTCATCAACATGAGTGAGAATTAAGCACCCCATTTTTAACAAATGGATCATCTTTAAATAAATTTCTAATTGAGCTTTCATTTTTCCCTGCATGCAACAACAATAACTTTTGATTCATCTTTTAAAGCTCCGCACATTGTAACTTTATGCTGTAAAAAAAGTTTATCAGCAAATCGTGAATGATTCTCCCAATCAGGTTGATCGTGAAAACTTTTTTCAGTTTGATAATTTGGACCATGTTCAAATGATAATAAAAATGTTTTCATCAAATGTTTCTCCTCTGATTAGTGAAGATTTACTTCCCTTAAAACTTCATCTATTAAATTATTATTCAAAATCATTTTTCTAACAGATTCAATATCCTTATAAATAATTCTATCCGTTAAAAGCGGAGAAACAAATTTCCTAACAACTTTGTAAGCAGCTTCAGTTCCTCTTCCATATTTCATTGGTTTGTGGAATTCTAATCCCTGGCAAGCTGTGAGAATCTCTATTGCCAAAACTGCCTGAACATTTTTTAATATCTGAAAACATTTTCTTGCTGAGATCGAACCCATAGAATTATGATCTTCCTGGTTTGCAGAAGTTGGTATAGAATCCACACTGGCAGGATGAGCAAGAACTTTATTTTCCGATACTAAAGCAGCAGCGGTGTATTGTGCTATCATCAAACCCGAATTTAATCCGCCATTCTTAGCTAGAAATCTTGGCAGACTGCTGAGTGAACCATTTAACATTCTTTCTGTTCTTCTTTCAGAAACATTTGCATATTCAGAAAGTGCAATTGCCATAAAATCCATTGCCAGCGCAATTGGTTGTCCGTGAAAATTGCCACCTTCAAGATGTTCTTCTTCCTCAGGGAAGATCAATGGATTATCATTTACTGAATTGAGTTCAATTTCAACACGCGAACAAATATAGTCTATTGAATCTCTTGATGCTCCGTGTATCTGAGGGATACATCGTATAGAATAAGAATCCTGAACACGAGGATCATTATCTCTATGCGATTCTCGGATTTCGCTGCCCTGAATCATAGCAAGAATATTCTTCGCAACTGCAATTTGTCCAGGGAATGGTCTTAGTTTATGCAAACGCAAATCAAAAGCGTTATCTGTTCCTCGCAATGTTTCGTGTGAAAGTGCACCTGAAATATCTGCAATCTTTTCAATTTTTTTTGCTTCAATACATATGTATGATGCAAATGCTGTCATCATTTGAGTACCGTTAATTAAGGCTAATCCTTCTTTAGCCGCAAGTTTTATTGGAGTTAACCCAAATCTCTTCAATGCAGCAGACGACTTTAATATTTTTACTTTATGCTGATCTTGATTAATAACATCTTTATAAATCTGTGCTTCACCTTTACCAATCATTGCTAACACTAAATGGGAAAGTGGTGCTAAATCTCCGCTGGAGCCGACTGAACCTTGTGAAGGAATAACCGGAATTATATTATTGTTTATCATCGCAATAAGTAATTCCAAAGTCTCAAGTCGAATTCCGGAATGGCCGCTTGCAAGTGCATTAACTCGAAGCAGCATCATTATCTTAACAATAAAAGGCGGAAGCGGATCACCAACTCCGGTTGAGTGACTAGATAATTAAATTATCCTGAAGTTTTTCAATATCCTTTTTAGAGATTGAAACATTTGCAAACTCACCGAAACCTGTTGTTACCCCGTATATTACTTTTCCTTCGTCAACCCATCTGTCTATAAGTTTACGGGCTTTTTTAACTTTTTTCTTTGAATCTTCTGAAAGTGAAACTATAGGATTTTCTTGTAAGAAATAATTAACTTTTTCAAGTGTTAGTGATTTACCGTCAATAATAAGTTTTTTAACTGCCATGAATTATCTTTTTTATTTTATCTGAATTTTGTTTACTTGTTTTGTAGTGAATTTTTATTCCATCTTCATCATAATCGATTTTAATAACTTCTGCCAGTGAATGAATTTGCGACACTTTTTTTGAATCTGTTAACTGCAATTTTATTTTTGCCTCAACAAATTGATTTTCTATAATATCCGTCAGTAAAGATTTTAATGCTGAAATATTTATTCCTCGCATCGCAGAAATCATTACACTTTCTTTGTGCGAATTACGAATGAAATCAATTTTAGCTTTATCTCTAATAAGGTCTATCTTATTGAAAATCCTAACAACTTTTTTATCAGCACTATCAAATTCCTTTAAAGTATCTTCAACAACTTTAAGGTGGTCTTCATAGAACGGATGTGCAGCATCTATTACGTGAAATATTATATCTGCTTCCCGAACTTCGCTGAGTGTACTCTTAAATGAGGCAACTAGTTGCGGCGGCAGTTTACGAATAAATCCAACAGTATCACTTATTAATATTTTCTCTGTATCATGTGCTTCAAGTAAACGTGTAGTAGAATCAAGAGTTGCAAATAATTTATCTTCTGCAAAAACATCAGAACTCGTAAGCAAATTAAATAAAGTAGATTTGCCGGCATTTGTGTAACCCGCAATCGCAATTCGTGTTGCGTTTTTTCTCCCGGCACTTTGAGTGTTTCTATGTGATTCAATCTGACTAAGTTTTTCTTTTAAATGTGATATCCTTGTTCTAATAATTCTTCTATCAGTTTCAATTTGGGTTTCACCCGGTCCTTTAGTTCCGATACCGCCATACTGCTTTGATAAGTGGGTCCAGGCGCGGGTTAATCTTGGCAGCAGATATTGTAACTGAGCAAGTTCAACTTGGGTTTTTGCTTCTTTACTTTTTGCACGAGACGCAAATATGTCTAATATTAATCCGCTTCTATCAATAACTTTTCGCTTAAATAAATCTGAAAGATTTCTAACTTGTACTGGGGTTAAGTCATCATCAAAAATAATAATGTTGATGTCATTCAATTCTACAAGTTGTGCAAGCTCTTCTGCTTTACCTTTTCCAATGTAGTAAGCAGAATCCATTCTCGATTTGCTTTGAATTATTTTAAATATTGTTTCTGCTCCAGCTGTATCTGCAAGTTCTTCAAGCTCGGCAAGATGTTCCTCCACTACTTCTTTGCGGTACTCTTTTGTGTCAAGAGCAACCAGCATTGCACGTTCAATTACTTTTTTTGTTATTTCTATCATCGCTTGTTTTATTTGGTTATGTCATTGCATACGAGTCTTCGAGTGAAGCAATCTGTTATGTTTCATCATAAGATTGCTTTGTCTCATTGGGACTCGCAATGACGCTAGTGAATTCCTTCTAATTCTTTTTTTGTGTTTCGGGCAATTGTCATTTCAATTAAAGCAAGAATTATTGCTACTAATACAAAATATCTCCATAGCTCAGAACCAAATCTAGCTTGCATAATTTTTTCAGTAACATTAGACTCCTTATCAATCTGGGTAAACTTGCCTTTAAAATTTATCTGCTTTAGATAATTTTCAAAATCGGATTCTTCAGCATAATCAGTATTAGATTCTTTAGGATCCGTATTAATTGAAATGTCTTCAATCTGACGATCACCTAAATAGAACTTATATGAACCAGCAGTACTTGTATTTGTATAAGCAAAATAATTTCTCGGATTATTATCTGTAAAATTTATAAACTCTTCAGAATTATCCGGTTTTACAATTTTTATTTGCGATGGATTTAAATTGTTTAAATTAACATTTACCTCTTCACCAGCAATAAAGATATTTTGATCCCTGTCTTTTGATGAAAGATATACTACGGATTTATTTATCAAAGGGGCAAAAATACTTTTGATTGGAAAATCACCCCAGCTTAAAACAGGGGCAGAACTAAACACAAACAATTTTCCTTTTCCAATTTTATTTTCACTCAAAAAGGAGGAGCCATCAACCAAAGAAATTATTTGATTACCGGCAGATGATAACTTGTAATAAGCATTAAAATTTGGCGACTCATATTTTTTCTTTTCATCATTTTTAAAAATGTCTTTAAAAACGGGATGGTTAAAATCTGTTTTATCAAAATTAATATTCAAATCAGTATTACTAACTTTGCCTACAAATGATGAATTAATTTGCAATCCTAATTGAGAGTAAAGTTGGTTCAGTTTAGCGGCATCATTAATTGCTGAAGGAAATAAAACTATTCCACCACCGTGTTCTAGATAGTTTTTCAATTGATCAGCGCCTGAAGGGATTAAATTTGCCGAAACAATAATTGTTTGATATTTACTCAATTGTTTAGAGGACAACTGGCTAATGTTTTTACTTTCAATCTCATACCTTCCAATGCCAGCTGTTTTTAATGCAAGATCAACATAATTCAAATCGCCTGAATTTTCGGAAAACATTCCAATTGATATTTTTTCCGGTATATACATACTTGCAAATCGTTTATTATCCTGTTCGACTTCATCAGTTTCGATCTCAGCAACAATATTAATAAACCCGGAATATTTTGCAACAGCTTCAATTTCTAAAGTTGCTGATTCCCTTCCATTGATATCAAAACTTTTTTGGGCTACTCGTTCATTGCCCATAAATAATGATAAGACCGAGCTATTAACATCTTGTTTTGAATTGTTTGTGATTGTAACAGTAAAATTAATCGGTTTACCTTTTTCAAAAATCTGGTTATTAATTTTTAACTCATCCACCGAAAGATTAAATACATCTTTATCAGAAAGATCAAATGCATATAGCCTAATATTTTCATTTAATAATTCACTTAAATTGCTGGCAAAATTCCCAGAACTGATTTTGTTTTTCTGAAAATCAGATAAAATATAAATTTCTTTATTATAGTTTTTACTTGAAGAAATCAATTGAGCCGCGTTAACAACTGCTGAATTAATATCACCTGATATAAATGATAAATCTAAAAGATTAATATTTTTCAGAAACTCTGAAAGATTTGAAGTTAGTTTATTTTCTAACTTAGGATTTGAAACTAAAATCAACCCAGCTTCATCACCTTCCTGTAATTGTGAAAGGACCTGATCAATTATTTGTTTTGCCTGATTAAAGTAAGAGCCTTTCTGATCCACAACAGACATACTAAAAGTATCATCTAAAATAAAAATTGCTGTAGTCTTTGCTGCAGACGTAGTGCCACCAATAGTAACTGATTGTAGTGTTGGACGCGCAAATGCCATTACTGTAAAAAGAATAATCAGAACACGAAGAGCAAGTAGAATCCATTGTTTTAATTTTATTTTTCGGATTTTGTTTTTCTGAAGCTCCTTTAAAAAAGTAAGCGTGCTAAATTCAATCTTTTTAAGCTTTCTAAGATTGAACAAATGAATGATTACGGGGATCGAAGCAGCCAGTAAACCGAATAAAAATGCGGGATTGAGAAAAATCATAAATGTGAAAATTGTTCCTTATTGTTGGCCAAAAAATAATGAATATGAGATGAGAAAACTATGTATTTAAATAAGTTCATTTGCGTCTTTGAATTGCAAATCAATTAAACTAATTTTGGTGTGATAACACACTAATTTTATAGATTCATATGGGCGATATACTAAATAAGTGGCTTAGACAAACTAAATTTACAAATTTAGATCAAGAAGTTTCCCTTAATATTTTTGTTACTTCGTATTTTCTTCGTTCAAAACACGAAGAAGTGTTAAGTAAATTAGGACTAACAATGCCGCAGTACAATGTTCTGCGAATTCTCAAAGGCATTTTTCCAAACGGGCATCCGCGGTGCGATATAATTAGTAGAATGATTGAACCTTCGCCGGATGTTACCCGATTAATTGATAAATTGTTAAAAGACAAGTTGGTCGAAAGATTTAATTCTGATTCAGACAAAAGATTATCAATGACTCGAATTACAGAAAAAGGATTAAAGCTTTTGGAAAAAGTTAAACCTGAAATTAATTCATTAGGGTCACTTATTTCTTCTACACTCTCAAATACTGAAAAGAAAACTCTTTCTGATTTATTGGAGAAGATTTATGGAACGTATATTTAATTAAAAAGGCGACTCTGATGAATCGCCTTATTAAATGGTCTTAACAAATTATAGACTACAATTAAGAAACTTATTTCTGTTTACTTGCTATTAAATTCAATGCACTCCCGGCTTTAAACCATTCAATCTGTGCAGCGTTAAATGTTTGATTTAACATCACTTCATCTTTACTTCCATCTTTATGTTTTACAATCATCTTAACCTGTTTTTCCGGGGCTAAAGATGAAATTAATAAATCAACTCTATCATCTTCTTTTATTTTGTCATAATCTTTTGGATCAGCAAAAGTAAGCGGAAGCATTCCTTGTTTTTTTAGATTTGTTTCGTGTATGCGGGCAAAACTTTTTACAATTATTGCTCTTCCGCCAAGGAATCTTGGCTCCATTGCTGCATGCTCACGAGACGAACCTTCACCGTAATTTTCATCACCAACTACAATCCAGTTTGTACCTTTTGCTTTATATTCGCGCGCAACTTCCGGAACTGATTTTGTCTCTCCTGAAAAAATATTTTTGACCTTTCCTGGTTCTTTTGTGTAAGCGTTTATAGCACCAATAAACATATTATTAGAAATGTTATCAAGGTGTCCACGGAATTTTAACCACGGACCAGCCATTGAAATGTGATCGGTTGTGCATTTACCGAATGCCTTTAATAATACAGGCAGATCAACTAAATCTTTTCCATCCCAAGGAGTAAATGGTGTTAGTAATTGCAATCTCTCACTTTTAGGATCAACTTTAACTTCTACCTTACTTCCATCTGCTGCAGGAGCAACAAATCCACTTATACCTTCATCAAATCCGCTTGGTGGTAATTCTTCACCGCTTGGAGGATCTAGTTTAACTTTTTCACCTTTTTCATTTACAAGCTCATCGGTTATTGGATTGAAGGACAAACTACCTGCAATTGCAAGTGCGGTGGTAATTTCGGGTGAAGCAACAAATGCAAGTGTTTCAGGATTTCCATCATTTCTTTTAGCAAAGTTTCTGTTAAACGATGTTACGATTGTATTTCGTTCACCTGTTTTAACATCCATCCGTTTCCACATACCAATACAAGGACCACAGGCATTAGCAAGGATTAATCCGCCGATATCTGTTAGACTCTTTAATTGCCCGTCCCTTTCAATTGTTGCTCTAACCTGTTCAGAACCGGGTGTAATAGTAAACTGAGATTTTGTTTTTAATCCCTTGGCCACAGCCTGTTTTGCAATACTAGCAGAGCGATCGATATCTTCATAACTGGAATTTGTACAGCTTCCTATCAACCCTACTGAAATTTTATCAGGATAATTTTCATTCCTTACTGCTTCTTTCATTTTTGAGATTGGCCATGCCTTATCTGGTGTAAATGGTCCGTTAAGATGCGGTTCAAGTTCGCTTAAGTTTATCTCTATTACCTGATCATAATATTTTTTCGGATTTGCAAAAACTTCTTTATCGGCACAAAGTTCATCAGCAAGACCTTCTGCAAGTGCAGCAACATCAACACGTTTTGTTATCCGTAAATAGGAAGCCATTTTTTCATCAAATGGGAAAACTGATGTAGTAGCTCCGATCTCAGCACCCATATTACAAATTGTTCCTTTTCCCGTGCAGGAAATTGAGTTTGTTCCTTCACCAAAATATTCTACAATCGCACCGGTTCCGCCTTTTACTGTTAAGATGCCAGCAAGTTTAAGTATAACATCTTTTGCAGATGTCCAGCCGTTCATATTTCCAGTTAATTTAACTCCAATAATTTTAGGCCATTTAAGTTCCCAAGGCATACCAGCCATCACATCAACGGCGTCCGCACCACCAACACCAATTGCAATCATTCCAAGCCCGCCAGCATTTGGAGTGTGTGAATCGGTTCCTATCATCATTCCACCTGGGAATGCATAATTTTCTAAAACCACTTGATGAATAATTCCCGCACCCGGTTTCCAGAAACCAACACCAAATTTTTGAGAAATACTCTCAAGAAAATCATAAACTTCTTTGTTTTCTGTGTTTGCTCTATTAAGATCATCAACAGCGCCAACTTGCGCCTGAATTAAGTGATCACAATGAACAGTTGAAGGAACCGCAGTAGTTTTTCTTCCAGCAGACATAAATTGAAGTAGCGCCATCTGTGCAGTTGCATCCTGCATTGCAACTCTATCTGGGGCTAAATCAACATAATCTTTACCACCCTTAAATTCTTTTGTTATTTTATTATAAAGATGGGTATATAAAACTTTTTCTGTATACGTTAATGGACGATTAACAATTTTTCGTATTTCAGAAAGTTTATTTTTATAGTTAGCATAAACCTCTTTGATCATATCATAATTAGCCGTCATAATTTTAACCTTTTTGCGATGATTATTATTTTTTTTAATTATGCAAAGATAAGAAAATAGACTTTTAATAATCATACCCATACAACTGTCTTATTTTAGGCGATAAATCTGTCGCTAAAATTGACTTACTTAGACCATTTAGTAAGTAAAATTTTCCTGATTCCTGTAAAGATTATCTAAAATAATTGAAGATCTTCCAAATACTTAAAATAGAGTGATAGTGTGTGTTTCATTAAGAGAATTCTTTTTGTACGAAACTTGCTTATAGAGACAAAAAAAATTAAAAAGAATTTGAAAAATGAATACTGGACAATCTCTTTTTAGCATTGGGGCCTTGCTGATACTTTCTTTAACTGTGCTTAAAATGAACAACTTTATTCTTGCAAATGATACAGTAATGCAAGATTCCAAGCTTGGTATTTTAGCAGTATCATTAGCTACATCACTTATTGAAGAAGCAAGTAAAAAATCTTTTGACGCAAATACGGTCGATACTGAGGTCACCGCTTGCAGTCTGCTAACTAATTATCCACTCGGACGTGGTGCAGGTGAAATACAGGATTCTAGTCAGACTTTTAATGATTTTGATGATTATGACGGTTATCACTATCACTATGACTATCTGCCTGCTGCGGAATATGATTTATATTGTAACGTTTACTATGTCCAATCAAATGCTCCGGAAACTAAAGTGGGATATAGAACTTGGAACAAAAAAATGGACGTAATAGTAACCAGCAAATCAATGCAAGACACTGTGGTTATGTCTACAATTTACAGCTACTGGCATTTCAGATAAGGATAAAATATGGGTTATACTACATTATTGGATATTCTTGGTTCAGTGATTATCGGCGGTGTGATGATGACCATCGCTTATAGATTAAGTGATACTGTTACCGAAAAAACTTATAATAATTCAGGCGAATTAACTATTCAAAGAAATTTGGCAACTCAAGCACAATTAATTGAGTTTGATTTTAGAAAAATTGGATATTGCAAAAACTGGAATTTAATTCCTGATCCAACTAAAGCATTACTTTATGCCGATACCTCTTCAATAAAATTTTATACAGATATTGATAACAATGGAACGGTAGATTCTATTCACTATTACTTGGGGCCTACATCTGAACTTACTGGTACTGCAAATCCGAGAGATAGACTTTTGTACAGAGTATTAAATGGTGAGCAGCCAAGAAGTTCAAATCTTGGAGTAACACAATTTCACTTAGTTTACTTTGACGCTCTTGGGGACACTTTAACCCCTCCTATTGGTATAAATGGAGGAATAACTTCAATTGAAATAAATTTAACTGTTGAAAGTACAGAGGCATACGATCAAAAATATTCAAAAGCATTTTGGAGACAAATAAGAATGGTTTCCAGAAATTTAAAAAACAGGTAAGAAAATATGGCTGGCAAGGCAACTTTTCTGGTAATAATTGGTTTTACTATTTTGTTCATGGTCGCAATAAAAAATTTCGGAAAAATGTCAACGGATGCAGTTGGGAACATGGTAACTTATTATACAGAAATGATATCACATAATATTGCTGTAAGCGGAGCAAATCTTGCTTCAAACCAAATATTTGTAGATCCAACTTGGGATGCTGGTTATTCAAATCAAAATTTTTCCGGTGGAAAATTAAACGTCTCTGTTCAGGTTGTTGATGCTTATAAAAACATAAGACAAATAGTTTCTACAGGAACTTATCACGGATTAACGAGCACGGTAACTGTTACTCTTTCGCCTAGTAAATTTTCAAAGTTTGCATATTATTCTGTAAGTGAAGGTGGAACAATTTGGTGGACAGGAAGCGACACCGTTTGGGGCCCGTTCCACACCCAGGATTATCTTAGAGCTGCATATCATCCTGTCTTCTACGGAAAAGCCTCCAGTTTAAAATCACTCGTTTACTATAATAAAAAAAGTTCAGACAAACCTTATTTTCTTGGTGGATATGAATCTGGGGTTAGTTTGCCAATGCCAACTGGTGCTGTAGATAATATGGAATCTGCTGCCGATGCGGGTGGATTAAAATTTACGGGTCAAGACACCGTTTATATGTGTTTTGTTAATGATTCACTTAAATATAAATATTCATATGGTGCATCTTACACTGCTGTTTATCTTCCAGATGCCTCTCCAAATGGGATGATCTTTGCAAAGAATTCTATAGTTAGATTAAGTGGTACTGTAAAAGGACAATATACAGTTGCTTGCAATAACACAACTAGTGGAAAGGGCTCAATTTATTTAGATGATAACATTGTTTATAATAAAGATCCAAGACAATACCCTAACTCCATAGATATGTTGGGTATCTGTGCAGAAAATAACGTATTGATTACTAATAATTCTGCTAATAACTCAGATATTAATATTCACGCTTCTGTCTACACAGAAAAAGGTGGCTTTGGTGCCGATCAATATAACACAAGGCCGGTTAGCGGTAATATAAATTTATTAGGTGGTATTATTCAAAATACAAGGCAGGCAGTTGGTACATTTAGCGGATCAAGTATTAATCATGGGTTTGCTAAAAGATATAAATACGATGACAGATTTATGTTAGCGTCACCTCCATTTTTCCCAGGAACAGGCGGATTTGAAATTGTATCGTGGCTTGAATAATAGCACTCTTTTTTGGACAAATTATCCTCTGGACTATTCATGTCTTTCTTCATAGATTTAGAAAGCAAGGAGGTAATTTAATTTGAAAGAAAAAATTCTACTAGTAGATGACGAACTGTCATATCTGGAATTACTAAAAAGTATTCTTCAGCAGGAAGGATACACTAATGTTATTACCGAATCTAATCCATTAAATGTTGCTCAAATATTAAAGACACAGAGTATAGATCTAATTCTCCTTGATATTTATATGCCTCAAATGAATGGACTTCAGCTGTTAGAACAAATAACTCCTGAATATCCAAATATTCCTGTAATAATTGTTACTGCTGTTGATGATAAGGAAATCGCTTTAGAAGCAATAAAATTTGGTGCTTATGAGTTTATAATTAAGCCTCCGGATACTGATCGTTTATTGCTTACTATAAGAAGGGCTATCGGATACAAACTTCTGGAAAGAGAAAGAGATGTCTTAAGGTCAGAAGGTCCGGTAGTAAAAGCAAGTGAAAATAAATTTGCAAATATCATTACTGATTCTGAAACAATGCACCGGGTCTTTAATCTTGTAGAAATTTTTGCCCCGACTAATGAAACAATACTTGTTGTTGGTGAAACAGGAACTGGAAAAGATCTCATCGCAAAAAAAATTCACGATTTATCTTTAAGAAGATTTAAACCATATGTTTCTGTTAATCTTGCTTCTATATCACCATCCCTTCTTGAAAGCGAATTATTTGGTAATTTGAAGGGAACTTTATTGGATTCCTCATCAGATAAACAGGGTTATTTTGAAGAAGCAAACGGCGGAACAATTTTTCTTGATGAGATTGGGGAGATGCCCAAAGAACTTCAGGGTAAGCTTCTGCGAGCAATTCAGTACAATGAGATTTTTAAAGTTGGAAGTTCGAACTCAACAAAATTAGATGTTAGGATAATTGCAGCAACCAACAGAGATCTTGCTGATGCTGTAAACAAAGGCAGCTTCCGTGCAGATCTTTACTACAGATTAAATCGTGGTCATATTAGTTTACCGCCTTTACGAAAACGCGGCGGTGATGTTTTATTATTATCAAACCATTTGATAAAGGTTGCAAACACAACTTACAATAAAAACATATTAGGACTTACCCGCGAAGCTATTGCACAATTGAGAAACTATCCGTTTCCAGGAAATGTTCGCGAATTAGAAAATGTTATTTTTAATTCCGTTGTGCAGTCAGATGATAATCAAAGACTAAGTGTTGTAGAAATTCCGAAAATGACTGACGGAAAAGAAATAGAGTTACAAAGATCTGATATACTAATATCATTTGAAGAAGCCGAAAAAAAACATATTATAAATGTGATGAGCATTCTGAATAATAACGTGAGAAAAGCTGCCGCAGTTCTTGGAGTGAGTGAAAGAACCCTTCAAAGAAGACTTCAGAAAATTAGAGAAGAATAATATTCAATATGTAAAACGAATAGTTTGACGCATAAATTGGCGGGCAAAATTTCTGTTACCTGTTTGATTCGAAATTTTTACTTCTTCAATAAAAATAATTATCCTCAATCCTAAATATTTTTTCAGCACACTTTTTGAGCATTTTATATTAAGTTAACCATCCTGCCACCCTATTAAATAGGGTAATTGAAAATAAAACTTAAACTATAAATAAAAGAGTAGTGAAATGAAAACGGCAGCAAATAGTTCAAACCTGATAACTGATTTTAATTACGGAAATGTTTTTGCAAAAGAAAGAAAAAATGATTTTTCAATAATTATGAAAATAATTATTGCTTCTTCTTTTTTGTTTGCAATTGCGGTTATGATTTTTTAGAAATTAAATTTCAAAATCATCGTTTCTAATAAGCAGTAAAATTGCAGAATTAGGAACAATTAAAAATTTTTCTCTTTCAAATTCAATCTCAAAAGCTTCTTTTCTTAAAAAGATTGCTAAATCAC
Organism: uncultured Ignavibacteriales bacterium; assembly: GCA_963706055.1. Classification (GTDB taxonomy): domain Bacteria; phylum Bacteroidota; class Ignavibacteria; order Ignavibacteriales; family Ignavibacteriaceae; genus IGN3. The sequence goes on from CAVPND010000047.1 coordinate 67,736, forward strand.
CATCTTTTGCCTGCAAAGGAATATACTTTACCTGATCTGTATTTCCTTTCCACGACTCATCCTCATTTTGTGCTGAGGTTGCATAACCAGGACCGACTTTAATGACATAACCACTTTGAATTTTTTCTTTTTCTGCAACTCCGGTTGGTAAATACAATCCACTGTTGGTTTTACTTGAATCTTCTTGAGGACGTATTAAAACCCTATCCCCAACAACAATAAACTTTTGAATGTTTTTAATATTTACGTTCATATTTTTATAATAATTATTTATTTACTAAAACAAATATACAAAGATTATTTAACCAGTTTGTGTATTGCGAGTGGACTTAATCAAACTGGGCAGCATTGAAGGGAAATGCTTAATCAATTTAAAACCTCTAACTTGCAAAATTTTATTCAATAATATTTTTTGAATTATTTTTGCGAAAGTTAATCTCTTTATAAAAATTTGATTATGCTTTTTTTGATAATCATTCTGGATAATTGAAATATTAAAATTTCTAGAATGAAATTTTATTGTTTGATACAGAAGTTTTGCAGATTCCATAGCCATTCCAATACCATCGCCGGCTAATGGCGCAATAACGCGCGCTGAATCCCCTATCATAATCATTCCATTCTCAACCAAATCTTTTTTTCCAAAATAAATATTACCCGTACCATAAACATTTGCTGATTTCAAAAAATTTATTGCATCGTCTGTAAAAATATTTTTTAAGTATTGATTAGAATTTATTAATTCAATAAGTCTTTCACGTGAAGGAATTCTTGTTTTTTTTCTATTCTCTAAAAAACAAATTGTAATTTCAGAATCACTTACCTGATTTATTCCGCAGTAAATGCCATCATCAACATAAATGTTTATCTCATTTCTGAAGTGATCTTTTAACAAATTAATAGGTAAATGAAATTTTACTCCGTTTAAACCAGATTTATGATTAACAAATTTCCTATCTAACTTCTTATCCAATACATTTTGTTTGCCGTATGCTCCAATAACTAATTTTGATTCAAACTCGAAGATCTCTCCTGAAGCAGTTTCAATATTTGAAATAAATCCTGTTTCTGTTTGTGTATGAGAAACTACCTCAGCAGGCTGAATAATTTTTACATTTCTTTCTTTTGCTTTTTCGAGTAGAAATGAATCAAAGATTGATCGCTTTATGGCATATCCGTCAAAGTATAATTCTGATTTTAATGTGTCTCCTGAATTATCAATTGCACTAAAGGAATTGATTTTATTTGGGTTCAATAAGATGAATTCATTAAATAAATTTAATTCCTTTAATATGTCTGTTACTTCTTTTGATAAAAATTCTCCACAAAGAACTTCCCGAGGAAATACTTTTTTTTCAATTAAAGTAATATCAAAACCAAGTTGTGAAAGATAAATAGCCGCTGTTGAACCTGCTGGGCCGCCTCCAATAATTAAGATCTCGGTTTGTGATTTTTTCATTTTTTAATAACCACCATCCATCTGAACGCCCATTTTCGTTTAATTATATAATCTGAAATCCTCAATTCTTCAAAAAGTTTATTTAATTCAGATTTACTGAATCCTCTCTTAACAGAAATGGGTGCATCGTGTTTTACCATTTCACTTTTTGAAAAAAGAACAGTTAATAATTTTATTCCCAAGAATGCTAAGTAAGATCTTTGAAGATCATTAATAATAATTCCCTTCTTTGATATTCTCAAAAATTCTTTTAATAGTTTTTTAATTTGATCTTCATTAAAGTGATGCAGAAAAAGTGCAACGTGAACTAAATCGCAGCTATTATTTTTAAATGGAAGATAAAATGCATCTGAATTAATTTTTGGAATAAAATTTTTTACGGCTGTTAGTGTACGTAAATTTTTATCTATTGATAGTATTTTAATATTTGGGAAACTATCTTTAGCCGCAATTAAGTTATCGGAAGAACCAGAGCCAATATCAAGCACTTTAAATTCCTTATTGTCATTTCTTAAAAATAATTTTAAAGCAGATTTGAGTAGTAGAAATACCTCCAAGATATTTGTTAATGATTTTTAATTCCTCTAAAGCAGTATCAATTCTCTCATCCTGAATAGAGAAATCATCCATTATCTCTTGTTGATAAGATCTTTCCATTTTACACAACTTTAAAGAGCACTAATTCCATTGTTAAACCGGGTCCAAAAGCTATAGCACAGCAATAATCATCTTTCTCCAAATTTTCATTTTCAATAATATTTTTAAGAACAAATAAGATTGAAACTGATGAAAGATTACCAAAATTTCTTAATACTTCTCGTGAAGCTCTTAATTGTTCGTCAGTTAATTCAAGTCCATTTTGCAAAGAATCTAAAATTGCTCTGCCACCAGGATGCAGTGCCCAATATTTTATTTTTGATATATCTATTCCTTTTTTAATCAGGATTTCTCTTGCCTTTGGTGCAGCTGAATTAAGAATGATTTTGGGTAATTCAGAAGAAAGCATCATTTCAAATCCATTGTTACCAATTTTCCATCCCATAAATTTTGCTGAATCCTCAAACAAAAATGATTCTGCAAATTGTATTTCAAGTTTTCTTTTTGTCATGTATTGTTTTTTGAAAAAAATGCTGCAGCAGCTCCATCTGCAAAAATCATATTGGCAAGAATATTATCACGAGTTGGTTCAGTTTGCAAATGCAAACTGCAAAGTTCTACGGACACCATTAGAATATTTTCGTTATCATTCTGTCTCATCGCCTCCCAAACAGAATTGACTCCTATTAACGATGCTGCACATCCCATAAATCCAATATTTGTTCTTTTAACACTGGGCGATATTTTAAACTCTTTAATAAGTTCATAATCCAAACCAGGGGCGAAAAAACCAGTACAAGAAATTGTAATAAGTCTATCAATAGAATTAAAGTCAATATTATTTTTTACAGCTAATTCTTGAACAGATTTTTTTGTAAGCTCTATAGACCATTTTTCATATTCTGTCATTCTAGTTTTAGTATCAGGTGAAAAATGACTTTCAGATTTTGTAAAAAACTTTTCTGAAGAATTTTTATCACCATCGGGAATTACAAAAAATCGGTGGTCAATTCCGGATAAATTTGCGGCCATATCAATCATTCTACTTATCGATGAAGTTCCGCCCATTCTTTGTTTAAGTTCAGTTGCTGCAGTTTCTTGAGCTACTTTAAATGGTGGAGATGCAGTTGCAATATCTATTAACATATTTTAAGCCTTTCGTTTCAATATTAACATAAAGAATTGATGATTCGTTTCAAATTCCATTTTACTTCTATAAATTTGATGTCAATAATAAATATAGCAATATGAGCAAAGATTTTTGGGATAAAAGATACTCTGAAGAAGAATTCGCTTATGGAACAACACCAAACGAGTTCGTTAAATCTGTGATTGATAAGCTTAAACCTGGTAAAGCATTGTTCCTTGGTGAAGGTGAAGGCCGAAATGCTGTTTATGCAGCATCACTTGGTTGGAATGTGGACGCAGTTGATTTTAGTGAATCTGCAAAAGAAAAAGCTCTAAAATTAGCCTACTGATAACAATGTTGTGATTAATTATACTATTTCTGATTTAGAGAATTATCAGTTTATCGAAAATAAATATGATATGATTGTAATGGTCTTCCTCCATCTTCCTGCTAAAATTAACCAGATAATTTTTGAAGGTTCAATTTCTTCACTTAAAGTCGCTGGAAAATTAATTATTGAGACATTTAGCAAGGAACAGATAAATAACTCCTCCGGTGGACCAAAGGATCTACAACTTTTATTTTCAGAATCTGAATTAATAAATCTTACTTCTCAACTACAGACTAATTTTTTGGAATCTAAAACTATTTATCTTAATGAAGGAGCATACCATATCGGCAAAGCAGATGTTATTAGATATGTTGGTGTTAAGATTTAATCAATGAAAAAAGTTTTATTCATATCATACTTTTGGCCTCCATCTGGAAAAGCTTCGCTTCACTGGCCTTTAGATATTATTCGGCATCTACCAAAAGATGAAATTGAACCAATAATTTTAACGGTTGAAGAAGAAACATTTACACAAAAAGACGAGAGCCTTTTAAGTAAAGTTGATCCAAGTTGGAGAGTTATAAAATCTAAAGCACTTGAACCATTTGATATTTATAGAAAATTTATTGGTAAGAATAAAAATGAAAAACTGGTAGCCTCAGAAACTATTTCTCTTGAAAACAAAAGTTTAGCTCATCGTATATCAATCTGGATAAGAATGAATTTGTTTGTTCCGGATGCAAGAGTTGGCTGGAATTTTACTGCAACAAAGAGAGCAAAGAAAATTTTAACACAAGAGAAGATTGAAGCGATAGTATCAATTGGTCCACCTCACAGCTCTCATTTAATCGGATTAAAATTAAGTAAGAAGTTTTCTATCCCTCATATTCCAGTTTTAATTGATCCGTGGGTAGATATTATTTACTATAAAAATTTTAAACGAAATAAATTTACTTTGAGATTGGATAATCATTTTGAAAAAAGTGTTTTACAAAACGCCAAACGCGTTATATTTGTAACAAAATCTGCACAAGAAGATTATATAAATAAATATCAGTTTCTAAAAGATAAATCTTCTGTTTTATATTGGGGCTATGATGCTTCATCGTTTGAGCGGATTGCACTAAAAAAAGAAATTCGCAATGAAAAACTTTTAGTGCATGCCGGAAATATTTTTGCTTACCAAAATCCCAAAAAACTTTGGGATCAAATAAAGATTGAAAATGAAAATGGTAACAATATTAGGATCAAATTTATCGGCACAGTTGATAAAGAAATTCTAAATTATATTACTCAAATTGGATTGAGTGATATTGTTCAGGTTGCCGGTTTTCTCCCCTTTCCCAAAATGATTGAAGAAATTTGCAATGCGGATATGCTATTAGTTTGTTCATCTGAGCCGCGCCACGTTCCTGGAAAATTATTTGAAGCTATGCGAACCGGAAATCCAATAATTGCTTTTGGTAATAACAATACAGAAGTAAAACAAATTCTTAACGATGCTGATGCGGGAATAATGTTCAATTATGATGAAAATGTTGCAGAGTTTTTTAGAAAAAACTTTATAAAAAATTACGATAATAAAAAAATTGAAAAATATGATCGTGCAGTTATATCAAAAGAATTTGCCGCTTTGATTAAATCGTTTTAAAATTTATTCATCACTTCAACAACTTTATAAATCTCATCTTCAGTATGCCCGAATGAACAAGGCAAGCTCAAAGTCGTGTTATGAATTTCTTCGGAAATTGGGTAACTGCCCTGAATTATATTTTTCATAGCAGTTTGTTTGTGCGGGGCAACGGGATAATGAATATCAGTTTTAATTTCATTTTTTAATAAATACTCACGAAGTTTATCACGTTTTGAATGTCGAACACTAAAAATATGATAGACATCAAAATAATCTTTATCAACGACAGGTTTTATAAATTCAGATTTAAGATTATCTAAATAAATATTTGCAAGTTTTCTTTTGTGTTCATTTATTTCATCCAGCCTTTTAAGTTTGATGCGTAAAAATCCTGCTTGCACTTCATCTAATCTTGAGTTGTATCCAACCACTTCATTATAATATTTTACATCTGAACCATAATTTCTTAATCGTTTAATTTTTACAGCAAGTGATTCATCGTTAGTTGTGATTGCACCAGCATCACCCAAAGCGCCAAGATTTTTTGTGGGATAAAAACTGAATGCACCAAACTCGCCAAATGTTCCTGTCAACTTATCTTTATATTTTGCACCATGAGACTGCGCGCAATCCTCAATCAGTTTAAGATTATATTTTTTGCACAGAGTTATAATTTCATCCATTGCACAGCTTTTACCATAAAGATGGACAATCATAATTGCTTTAGTTTTAGAATTTATACTTTCTTCAATCTTCAGTGGATCAATATTGTAAGTAGCAATATCAGGTTCAACTAAAACAGGTTTTAATCCTGCATGAAGAATTGATAGAATAGTTGCGATGTATGTGTTTGATGGGACTATCACTTCACTTCCCTTTTCAAAGTCAAATGCTTTAAGAGAAAGAAGGAGTGCATCAAGTCCGGATGCAACACCAAAACAATGTTCTGCGTTATGGTATGCTGCAAAATCTTTTTCAAAACGTTCTACATTTTTACCAAGAATAAACCAACCTGAGTTTAGAGTTTCATCAAATGATTTTTTGAACTCTTCAAAGAAAATTAAATTTGATTTATATAGATTTTCGTACTCAATCACTTGTATTCCTCATAAATATAATCCGCTGGATCAAATTTTGTACTTGCAAAAACCAATAGAACAGCATCAGGAGTAAAATGATGCATTGTATGCCAATCATAAGTTTCTAACAACAAACATTTACTCGGGTGATCTAAAAGAAAATCCTCTTTTGTTTTGCTGTCATTATTGGAAACTATACAGCTACCATGAATACAAACCGCAGCTTGTCTTGTTGTTTTATGCCGATGCCCGCCACGCACAGAATCATCAACACCGTAAATATAAAAAACACGTTTTGCTTCAAAGGGAATTTGATCTTCAATAACTGTAAGATTGCCTCTGTTATCAGAAAATGTTTTTAATGTAATAAGTTTTGCCATAATCTATTTTAGAAAATCCGATTTATTAAAAATATTATAAACACCAAAAAGTTTTCTGTAAATATACAACAAAGGTGTTTTCCAGTTAATAGGATTTTGTGCAGCTCCATTAGGATCAAATGAGTTATCGATAATTGCAATTTCTGATTTAATATCTTCTAAATACTGTATATATGGTTTATAAAATATATCCAAAATGTTTTTAGTTAATGTTCTCCTTCCGAGTTCAACTTTATTATTATTGAAAAATCTCAGGTAATGAAAATGATAGAACACTACATTAAACTTTTTATCAGAATTAATTTCAGTTCCTATGAAGCTTCCATTTACATTTTCAAAAGCATATTGTTGGATATTCCATGCTGCTAACCCACCGCCAAGATGTTCCATAACATGAACACCTTCAAATCTTTCCGTCCAATCATCAAGATAAAGCTGATCCCCAAACTTTCCATCTTCAAAACGGTTATAACACCATTCGAGGCATCTATCGCGCCACCAATTTAGAGCCTTCAAAGCACGCTCGTCATTTTTGAATGTTACAAACTGAACACAATATTTCCCGGATTTTAATTCTTTATTGTATTTAGGAGAATATCTATGCTCTGTTAATAAAATAGACTTATCACCCATTTCATCAAAAATTATTTTTGGTGAGGAATAAAAATAAATATCAGAATCAATGTAAGTACAGTTATCAACCTTAAAATTTTCGAGCACATAAAGAATTGTTGAAGAAGTTGAGGTCCAGCAATACTCCGCAATTGATCTTGTTGGTTTTACAGAAAGCAATTTTTCATCTTCAAACTCATTAAGCGAAATGATAGTTGCTTTTTTGAAGTTCAATTTTCTTAAAATTTTATAAGTTCTATCATCAAACGCAAAAACGTAAAGATGAAAGTCATTACAATGATTCTCTAATGAACGATAACAGGCAATGCCGCGTGTAAGATAATTGGAATCGAATAATGTACAGAAGTTATGCATGGTTATATTTTCTTAGCAAGTACAATGTTGTCAAGATATAAATCATTATTAGTTGGTAAAATTTTTGCTAGTAAAATTCCTAAAACTGTAACTGGAGCCATAACAAGTATTAAGGCAAAGTTTTTTAATAGAACATTTCTATTAGTGATTTTGTATATGTATGCATTAAACAGTTGTGCAAGTACCCGGAAATCATTTACACTTTTTTTACTTTCTAGTATTTCGAAACCATTATCATTTAAAAGTGATTTTAATCCAAACGAGGAATAACGGGCATAATCAAAAGGTTGCTCATGTTCATCCCACACGAAAGGAACAGTTATTAACAATTTTCCATTGGTCTTTAAAACCCTATTTATTTCTCTCAAAAAATCATTGGGTGAAAAAATATGCTCTAATACCTGGTTGGTGATAATTGAATCAAATTCATTATCACCAAATGGAAAAACTTTTCCATCATAATAGTAATCAGCTTTTTTCTTAATATTATCAATTCCAGTATCATACTCTAATCCAATGTATTCATCACTTTTAAAAAGCTGCTGATAAGGTTTGGTACCGCATCCCACGTCTAATGTTCTACCCACGATATTAAAACCCAATACTTTTATTTCTTTATAAAGACCTTTTCTTGCTATATAAAAAGGATTTACAATCAGACCTAATAATCTTGGATTATAATATTGATCTTCTATTATTTGTTTAATTTTTTTTAACATTATTTTTAGATAATAGAAAAATAGGTATCGCCATAAATAAATTAGGAAAAGTTTTTGATAAAAAATTTTTTATAAAGCTATCAGTTTTTGCCCATATCAACCGGTCAATATTCAATTCTCCAACATAATTAATGATTTGATAAAAATCTTTAATAGAAAATTGATGGATGTGCCCTGTATTATACCACTCGTAATGAAACAACATAGGTTTGGGCATTCTGCCATTAAAAAGTAAATCAATTCTATTTTTATAAAACGCAAAGTTTGGAAATGAGATGATTTGATATTTTGAAATTCTTTTCATTTCCTTTAAAAGATTTTCAGGATACATTACCATTTGAATCGTAACATTACAAACTGCGTAATCAAATGAATCATCTTCATAAGCAAGTTTTTCATCAATCCGACCTTGTAAAACCGTTAATCCTTTTTTTAAGCAAGATTCAACACCTGATGGAGATAATTCAATTCCTTGTCCTTTAATACTTTTCTCATCAATAAGTTTTTTTAATAAGGAGCCATTACCACATCCTAAATCAATAACTGTCGACCCGGGAACGATTAGATTACTGATATAATTGTATTCCTCACGAATCTGAGTCTGATTTTCTGAATAGATGTAGTTTCTGTTATCATCTTTTCCAGGAATATCTATTTTATTATTAATCATAAAATGTAAAAAATTATTCTATTAAAGATAAAATTTAATTGAAGGATTAAAAAGAGAAGATAAAAATGGGCACAATAGTAATACTATGTGCCCAAATTAGAAATGCCTAATTGAAGTATTTGAGTATTATTCCATCACTACCGACAATCCATCCTGTATTTTCGTTTACAAAATATACCGAGTTTAACCATTTATCTGTTCCGCTGTTTATATTATTCCATACTTGTCCACCATTGGAAGTTTTAAGAATAATACCATGGTTACCAACAATATAACCGATTGATGAGTTGATAAATGTAATGTCCTCTAAATGTTCTGTTGTAATAGTTGGGAATTGAGACCAGGAATCACCAGTATTTGTTGTTTTGAGAATAACTCCATTTCCTGAAACAGAAAAACCTACATTTGGACTACTAAAATCAATTGCTTGAATCCAAGCTGAATATGAATAAACAACATTCCAGTTAATTCCACCATTGTTTGTTTTGTTGATTACCCCAGATTCCCCGGCAGTAACAACAACCTGAGGGGAGAGTATTTTTATTGCAAAAAGATCAGCATATGAGTTTGTATATTGCGTTACCCAAGTAGCTCCAAGATTTGTTGTTTTAAAAACCATTCCAGATTCTCCAGTTATAAAACCAACTTCTGTGGATTGGAATTGAACCTCATACAAAATATTATTGTAACCAATATAGTTTGAATTCCAGGTATTACCGCCATTTGTTGTTTTAAATACTAAGCCATTACTTCCTGTTATAAAACCTATGTCAGTGGAAACAAACCAAACAGAGTTTAATGTGGCCGATGTACTGATGGATATACTTTGCCATGTACTTCCTCCGTTGGTGGTCTTTAATACCTTTCCCTGAGCGCCAACAACCCAACCTAAATTTTCATTAATAAAGAAAACATCTCGAAGCTGAAGATTCGTTCCACTGTTTTGTTGAATCCATGGACTTACTGGCACACCCCAATTAACTGAAATGTAAATTGAACCTGTGCCTGAACCTGTTGGACTGAGTGTTAAATATACTTGTGATGTAAATCCTGCAAAGATTTGTACATCTGTTTCACCGGTGTACAAAACTAATCCGCTGTCATCTTCTGCATCTACCTTTAAATGCCATTCTCCTGCATCTATATTTTCTAACAAAACATCTGCTGTGGAATCTGATTGCAGATTTAATGTTCCTGTTATTGGTTGATGGTTTTCTCTGGTTAGATATGCTTTTACAAATACTACACTTTCTGGTGCATTTTGTTTATCGATCTTGAGTAGAATTTTACCCGAGTCTTTTGGATTATCAGATCCAACCGGATCGCTTGAACAACTGATTATTAGTAAAACAAAAAACAAACTAAAGAGAACAAATATTTTTTTCATAACAGACCCCTTATGTAATAAATCTAAATACTAAATGACTAAAAATTAATTCCATTAATTATAATTGTTTGCGCATCATACCAATTTTATAAACAATACTATTATCGCCAATACCACAATAGTATATCCTATATTCATTGTTTGTCTTTACTAAAGATGGATAAGCGATATCAGAGTAACCCCAGTTATTTGCTGTGTTAGCATCCGTAAAAAATGGATTACTGTTATCCTTTACCCAGTTTAATCCATTTGTTGAAGTAGCCATACCGAATCCAGATGCATTAGAATTCATATAAACCATTTTTAATGTGCCATTATCCATTATTACACTTCCATCTAAAACTCCATTTAGTTCCCAGGGTTTATCATTAGTAAGAATCGGGTTTCCTGTATATTTCGTAAAATTAATTCCATCAGTTGATACGGCAACACCAATTTTATATTGAGGTAAATTTCTGCCTGTATAGTAGAGCAAGTAATTACCATTAATTTTAACTACAGCTGTAGGCCCAATTTGATATTCCCAGCCAGAGGTACCATATAAAATTGGTTGAGAGTGCTTTATCCAATTTATTCCATCAATAGAAGTAGCTAAACCTATATGCCAACTAGCATATTCATCAGAGTATCCGTTGTAATACATCTTATAGATTCCGTTTTCCTTTATTACAGCACCAGGAGAAACAGATTTAGAGTCCCAGGAATTTGTACCCCCAGGGAAAATAACAGGATTAGGGAATGCTGTCCAATTTATTCCATCAACTGATTCTTTATAGAGGATGTGGGTTTTCCAGGGTTCGGCCCCAACTCTTCCCAAACCATGAAACCACATTTTATAAACACCGGAATCATACAAAACTACTGGTTGAGCAATTCCTAAATTGTCATATGAGTTTCCTACGGGCACTATGAGAGGATTATTATAATAGTCCAGCCAACTATAATTAAATGGCACACCCCAATTAACAGAAATGTAAATTGAACCTGTTCCTGAACCTGTTGGACTGAGTGTTAAATATACTTGTGAGGTAAATCCTGCAAAGATTTGTACATCTGTTTCACCGGTGTAGAGAACTAATCCGCTGTCATCTTCTGCATCTACTTTTAAGATGCCATTCTCCTGCATTTATATTATCCAACAAAACATCTGCTGTGGAATCTGATTGCAGATTTAATGTTCCTGTTATTGGTTGATGGTTTTCTCTGGTTAGATATGCTTTTACAAATACTACACTTTCCGGTGCGTTTTGTTTATCAATCTTAAGTAAGAATTTTTCCCGAATCTTTTGGATTATCTGATCCAACTGGATCGCTTGAACAACTGATGACTATAATACAAAAAGTAAACTGAATAGAACATTTAATTTTTTCATACCCGGCCCCTTGCGTAATAAATGTGTTGGTAAACTAAGCAAAAATAAAAACTAATATCAAGTAATATTTACTTAATTCTTCAAATGAGGATAACATTGGTTATTAAATAACAATTATTGATTGTTATTAATGGTTAAATCAAATTAAGAGTAATTTTGATTAGAACTAAAAATAAATTAGAAGAATTTTTTGATCCTGGATATAATGGAGTTTATAACATTTTGTACATCCTCCGAAATTTTAAATAACAGAACGAGGCCGCCAAATAAAACCAATACGATTAAACTTCTAACGATTAAATCAACAATAAAATTGCTGAAAGGTAAAACTTGATAACTAGTTAACAGTGTTAAGAGGAAAACTGAAACTACTTTTAATGTATTGAATGAAAATGGTTGAATCTTAAAAACATAAAGTAAGAACGAATATCTAATTGCATTAAATAGAAAGATTGAAATTGCAGATGCAATTGCAGCGCCCGTAATTCCATAGATTGGAATAAATATAGAATTAGAGATCACAGCAATTACAACTAGAAAAAGATAAAACAATAAATCAGTTTTATAATATTTTGATGTTCCAACAATTTCCTGGTTAACCCCCGTGGCCATATCAAAAAGTTTACTCAATCCTATAAAAAACACAACCCATTTACCTTGAGCGTAGATTTCTCCATTTGGAATTAGTTTAAAAACATTATCAATATTACACCAGATTCCAAGAAAAATTAAACCACCGACTATTAATTGGTTTAAAGAAGTCTTTTGATAAAGCTCTTTTAGTTTTGGGATATCGCCATCTTTATTTGCTTGCGATACAATCGGAATTACAACCTGAGAAATCGATCTCTTGGGAATCTCAATAACAGCTGCAATAAAAAATGCAATTGTATAAATTCCAGCGCTACCCAAGCCGGAATATGCGCTAAGCATAAGACTATCAATATTGGCGATGATAGTCGCGCTCGCATTGCCCATAATTACAAACCCAGCAAAGACAAGCATCTCCTTAAAATATTTACTTTTTATTATTTGAAGATTAGGTTTAAGAAAAAGTATTTTTTCCCTTTTGATATAAAGAATGAGAATTAAAAGGCCAAGAAAATAATAAAGAATTATAGAGTTGGTAAAAGAACTAAATGTAAAAAATCCAAAATAAATAGCAGTCAAACCCAACATTATTAATAAACGCATTAATATTTCTCTAACAAATGTCGGTACAATCGGTTTTTGCTGTACGATAAGATAAGATTCAAATATTGTAGTAAGAACCACTATTAATGTGAATGGAATGAAATAGAAAAAATATTCTAACAACAGCGGCGAATTTTTAGAATATATGTTAAAGATTACATCCTTTAACAGGATAAAAGTTATTACAAATAGTATAAAACCCATCAAACCAATTGATAGTAGAAAGGATAATATTCCGTTATGCTGCTTTTTTTCATCTTTAAAATATGGAAAGAATTTTGTAGGAATATTACCCGAACCAAGTGAAGCAAACGTAGCAAATAGAAACGAGACGCTAATCAGCAGTCGAGTTAAGCCGATTTCTTCTTTTGATAAGACTAAAGGGAAAAGTAAAAGCGTATTTAAGTACCCAATAACCAAACCGAGATAAGAAACTACCGTAGTCTTTATGCTTTGCCGTATTACTATGCCCATAAATAAACTTTAAATCAAATTAATTGCGATCATTATTATTTTTCATTCAATTAAAAATATCCATAATTATTCATATTTTACTTATGAAATTGCAAATAAAATTATTAGTTACTGTTGCTATTGGTCAAATCAATCTTAATCAAATGCTATTCCATTTAATTAAACTTGTTTAGTGTAATTTATTCTTTTTTCTAAAATAATTTACTCAATGAAGCCATTAAAGTATAAAATACTGTTCCTTGCAAGCTGGTATCCCAGCAGAGTTAATAAAGTATTAGGAGTTTTTGTTAAAAGGAAAGCTGAAGCAATGACGCGTCTTTGCGATGTGGCACTTATATATGTTGTCGATGATCCTTCGATTGAAAACAAAATCTATGATTTAGAATCTATCACTGAAAATAACGTATTGACTGTACGTGTTTACTTTAAAAAATCTTCTAGTAAAATCGTTAATGTTCTTCTTTATAATATTAGATTTATAAAGTCTTACTATCTTGGCTGGCGAGAGGTAAAATCTAAATGGGGACATCCGGATTTAATTCATTCCAATATTATAGACCGATCAGGCTACATTGCATTTCTCTTTAAGTTGTTAAAAGGAATCGATTACGTAATTACTGAACACTCAACTCCAGACATAAATTTTTTAAAAGGAATAACTAGCAAAACAAAAATTCCTTTACGATTCTTCAAAAGTATTGTTATAAAGAATTGTGCCTTCATAAATGTTGATTCGCACCCTTCTTTGGAATATATGAAGAAGGTTGGATTCAAAGGTAATTTTGGTGTGATTCCAAATATTGTTGAGATAAATAAAAAATATTTATCTCTAAATAATTTAAGCCAACCGAGAGAAAAAAAATCTGCTATTCATATCTCAATTTTGAATGAAAGAAAAAATGTTGCTGATATAATTAGAGCCTTTGCCTATATCTACAATGATATAAAAAGAAAAGATTACGTATTTAATATAATCGGGGAAGGAAGTGAAAAAGAAAATTTGATTAAGTTAGCCGAAGAACTCAACGTTCTTAACAAGTGCGTTGTTTTTCATGGTTTTGTAACTGATGATCAAAAACTTGAACTGCTTACCAATGCTGATTTTCATATTCTAAATAGTGATGATGAAGGTTTTTCTGTTGTAACTGCTGAAGCAATACTTTATGGAATACCTGTTATCGCAACCAAATGCGGCGGACCGGAAGATTTTGTTAATCAAACTACAGGAATCCTAATTGAACGGCGAAATCTTGAAGAATTAAAAAAAGCAATTCTTTTCATGCTTGATAACTCATTCAAATTTGATAAATCTAAACTGCATGAGTTTGGAAAAAATATGTTTAGCCCGGAAGTCATAAGTAATCAAACATATGCTGCATATACAAAAGCAATTTTAAGATGGAAGGCCGGGAACACCCAAAAAGTTTTGAATATTAAGCCAGATTGGAAGGTGCTTGACGTTGGAAGCGGTCATCAGCCTAACCGACGAGCAAATGTAATTATTGATAAGTACACTGGTGATACAATTCATCGTACAACTGCCAAAATTGAAATGCCGGGTGATAAATACTTTGTTCTTGGTGATGCGCTAGTTTCTCCCTTTGCTGATAAAGAGTTTGATTGTGTAATTGCATCACACATTGGTGAACATGTTGATGACCCTGTAAAGTTTTGTAATGAACTTCAAAGAATCAGTAAATCCGGCTATATAGAAACTCCTGGACCAATAACCGAAATATTGCTTCCGGCAAACTCACATAAATGGATTGTTCGAAAAAGTGGAAACGGTTTAATCTTTAAAAAGAATAAATATTTAAAACCACTTTCAAAATTGTTTTATTCTATATTTTACTTAAATAGAGAGGGATATGATTTTGAAACAATGAAAAGCAACAATGGTATTTTAAAATTAATTTCTTGGTCATTAAATACTTTTTGGAAATTTATTCCATACACATATGCAAGATTAGTTTGGAAAGATAATTTTGATTCTAAACTAAAATGAAATTGTTTTATTTAAGATTTAATTGCTCAATTCATCTGATATTATTTTATTAAGCTCTTCTGCTCTTCGTTTAAAATTATGATCTTTCAATGTTCTTTGTTGCCCCGCATCCGCTATCTGTTTTAATTCATTGGGATGTGAAAGTAACCATTCAATTTTTTCTACACATTCGTCTGCGGATTTATATGTAACAACTTCTTTATCAGGTTCAAAGAAATCGGAAATGTTTTTTTTGTGATCTGTTAACAAACACGAACCGACGCCAGTAACTTCAAACAATCTTATATTTGCTGCGTAATCACCTGCCACTCCACCATGAGAATTAAACCCAATTTTAGATTTTGATAATGCCTTCATCATTTCAAGTCCGAATAGCGGAGTAGGAATTGCTGTTTTTTTAAATTCTCTTGAAAAATTAATTTTCTTAGGCATCATAGTTAATTGCGCTGTTTTCTTTATTAACGGCAATTCAAGAGCGAGACTATTTAATCCAATATATCTAAGAAAGTTGGCAGTAAAATAACCAAACTTTTGTCCCATAATATAAATTGGATTATCATTCGGGAGATTTGAGTAGAGACTAAGATTCACTTTTTTATTTAATAGTGATTCAATTAATTGGATTCTTTCATTATGAAAATCTTCATTCCCAATAAATGAACCAATAAAAATAAAATCTGATTCTGGATAATTATTATCCACTTTAAGTTTTGGAACCAGTGAGGATTCAAATGCATGATTGAGCCGATAGGATTTTATCCCAGCTTTATTAAAAACATCGATAAATTTTGGTGAGCAAGTACAAACCAAATCAAAAAGTTTATATACTTCTAATTGCTGGTCTGTAAATGGCGAACAGCACCATCCAATTATTTTTTTTACAGATGGCACATTCTTTTTTAGATCTTTAAGAAACAAAGTACTAAAAATGAAGCTATCCTGGAAAAAGACTACTTCCGGTTTGTAAAACTTAAATTGTTCCAGAAGTAATGATTCACCCGCTAATGATAAACCATGTTCATTTGCCCAGGCAGCTTGCAGTGAATCTGCATTTGCAATTATTTCAAACGCTTCATTACCAAGTTTATGCAGATGTAGTTGATAATAATTTGACCACCCAAAACCCTGAACCATTAAATCATTGTATTGTTCAAGATAAGATTTATTTTTTATTCCAGGATTTTTCGAATAGTAATACCTTAGAAAATTCCTATAAAAACTTGTTACTTTGACAAAACGGTAATTCATTTAAATAATAAACTCAATAACTATTTTTTATTCCTTCTTTCAAAAAATATTCCCAATATAATACCCACAATAGAAAGTGAACTTAAAATAAACACTAAATATTTGCTTATATAAAAACTGCTTGGGGCAAAATGGAATTCTACTTTGTGTTTTCCTTTTGGAACAACAATTCCCATAAACCCATGGTTAGTTTGAAAAATTTCTGTTTCCTTTTCATCTATAAATGCCTTCCAGCCTGCAGGAATCGTGAATATTTTATAATCCGCTTTTCCACTAAAAAATGTACTGCCAAAAAACATAAAATTATTTCCGCTTGCATTCACATCAAGCTGAAGTCTTTCATCAGTGTATTTTATGATATTAGAGTAAGCTGTTGAATCAATTGGTTCAACATTTAAATCTTTATTGTGCACATAAGCAATTTCTTTTGGATCAAATGCATTATCTTTGATTAAATTTAAAACATCCAAGCTGTTTTTCTTTTGCACGTTATTAACAAAGTACGCACGCGGCAAAGCAGCATCATTTCGATAAACAAATGTTTTTTCACTGCTATGGATAGGAACTAATCCACCCATCTGCACAGGTTGATCAAGTACAATATATTTTACTCCAAGCATCCGCCACAATGTTGGGCTTGCTGGGCCCACAACATCCATTATATCCTGATACGCTCTGGGTTTAATTCCGGAATAGCCGTACAAATCTTCTAATAAAAAATATGCATTAAAATTTGAGTTTTGATTAAATGAACCCAGGGATCTATCCTGTTTTAAATTTAGCATCCGGAATGGATCTTTTTCATTTTGACTTTTAATAACGGTAACATAGTCTGGAGCTTGAAATTGATTGGAAATCTCTGGAGCATCATGATATTTTGCACCTCGTGCATCAATTCTCCAAAGATCAACTACTGTTAGAATAATTATTACCAGTACAAGAAAATCTGCACTTAACTTTTTGTTTAAGTAGAACACAGCAGCCCAAAAAACTATACCTAAAAACGCAAATGCAATTAGAAGATCACTGATAAACATATCAGCCATGTATTCTGAGAATGCCTGGAAGTATTGTGCGTTTTGCGGTTTGCTAGCTTGAATGCCTGCAGCAAACTCATTAACTCTTGTAACAAACCAATTTGCAAGCGCGCTGTTAGCGAGTAAAGAAATAATGAAAATACCTGTAAATGTATAAGCAGAATATTTAACTATTGATATAACTTTTAAATCAGAGTTTTCTCTTAATGAAATAATTTTCATTATCCCATATCCAGCTAAAACAGGTAATGAAAGTTGCACAAGGACTAACATCATTGAGGGAACTCTGAACTTATCAAAGTAAGGGAAATAATAAAACATTAAATCGAAAAGCAAAGAAAAGTTTTTTCCAAAAGAAATAAATAGCGCAATGCCCGAAAGAATAGTCAGGAATTTGACAAATGGTTCTTTCCAGCTAGTAAAAATTCCAAACAGCGCTAAAAAGAAAACAATAACACCCATATACATCGGTACATCAACAAAAGGCATTTGCCCAAAATATGTGTTGACTTCATAATCCTGATTTTGTGTCAGAGGCCCTTTGTAAGTTGAATTTCCGAATCCGTAAAAAGATGGGACAATGAATGTTAATATTTCTTGAGGAGAAAATGACCAGCCTGTGTGGTAATCATAATAATCTGAAGATGATTTTTCAGTATTTGCAGAAACTTTTTCAAGTATTCCTTCCGTACCTCTAGTTGAATATGGTGTATATTCATATATCTGCGTCAAATTATCTGCAGAGATTAATACTGCAATAATTGATGCTGCTATGAAAAGAGCAGCAGACTTTACTAATCGTACATTTCTTTCTTTATCCTTATTGATCAAATATCTAATGAAAAAGAAAATGTAATAAATTGCTACAGCAAAAAGTGTGTAGAATATTATCTGAACATGGAATCCTTGAATAAATAACTGCAGTATAATTATTAATGTTAATGCATAGATAATTTTAATTTTTTCATCAAACTTTAGAAGTATCAAAAAGATTAATGGATACATGCATATTGATGTTAGTTTTGTAACATGTCCAATGTATAGAAATACAATCAGCCCGGTACTAAACGATGTGGCAACAGCTGCAAATAAACTTACCATCATATTTTTAGTAATGTGCCGCATCAGTAAGAAGGATGAAAAAGCAAGTATGATTAAATAAAAACTCCAAACGGCGTAATCAACCGAAAATAAACTACTGAATGCAATGCGCACATAAGCAAAACCCATATAAATTAGATTGAACCATGTTTTTTCAGTTCCCATTGAATATGCAGGCATACCACAGAATATGTGCGGATTCCAGAGTGTGAATTCTTCATGATCCTTTAGTATATAAGGTTTTGCACTTTCGCTCGCAATTATATCCCCAGACTGAAAGGTCTTTCCGCCAAAGTACATCGGATTAAGAAAAATTAAAAACAAAACGATTGCGATTAAAGCAGCGGAAAGAATATGATATTTGGGAGGAATAAAATTATTAATGTTAAACTTATTCAAGAAACTTTCTTTTGAAGGAGAATTAGTTACAACATTCTTTTTAGTTTTTGCCATTACATCCTCGGATAAACTTTATTTTTTTACAATTAAATTGATGCCGGCACCAATTTTATTTTTTGAATTTAGATCAATTAACATCATAATAAACGTAAATGGAAAAGTTATTAAATAATAAACAGGAAGAAATACAAATAATAACCTGGTTGCATTTACCATTACAATTGGATATTTGATTCCAAGCCGCCACGCTTTATCACCCCAAAAACCATAGGTATATTTAAACTGGTTAGTTATAAAACCTAATGGATGCAGCTTGTTTTCCAGATCTTCTTTTGAATATCCTACTCGCGCATGCTCACCAATAAAACTTTCATCTTCGTCTTCGTGTACATCGCTTCCGCCATAAATAGATGGAGTGTTGATTAGAAGATAACCTTCTTTTTTAAGAGCTTTATGAAAATTATTAAAAACCTTTACATCGTCTTCAATATGTTCCATAACATCAACGCTAACAATTAAATCAAATTTTTCTTTATGATTTATTGATGTTAAATCTTCAACATCAAACTTTACATTAGTAATGTTTTGTGATGAGAAAAATTCTTTGCAGTCTTTTATCCATTCCTCTTTAACATCAATCGAATAAATTTCACATGGCTGCAAATGTTTAGACATAAAATATGAGTATTGCCCGTATCCTGATCCGGCATCATAAATATAAATCTTTTTATCGCCGAACTGTTTTCTAATTCTTTTTAGCTCTCTTCTTACATACCACGAACGAAGAAACATTAAATCAAGAATTTTATAAAAAACTATCCTTAGTGTCGGAATTTTTTTTATGATTGAAGCGAAAATATTTTTTATAGGATCGTAGTGCAAATAATTATGTTCAGGTTTAAGTTTTAACTAATTCGATAATTCCGGCTGCAAAATTTTTCCAGGAATATTTATCCGCAATTTTGGTGATGTTGCTTGTAAATGTTATTTCTTTTTCTTCTGAATAAAATCTATCAATAGCTTGTGCTAAAACATTTGGATTTTCTTTTTCAACAATATAACCTGACTCTTCATTAACTATAACTTCCGCAAGTCCGCCAACATTGGTTGCGATTACCGGTTTTTGAAAATTTACTGCAATCTGCACAATACCGCTTTGAGTTGCATCATTGTATGGCAAAACAACGGCATCTGAGGCTGAAAAATAGTATTTAACTTCATCAGTTGGTATAAAATCAGTAAACATAAAAACATTTTCTTTGATGTTTAATTCATTTATTAATTTTAAATATTTTTCTTTATCCGAATAAAATTCGCCTGCAATAATAAGTTTAATCTCTTTTTTATTTAATAAAGACATTGCTTTTAAAAGAATGTCTAAACCTTTGTAATCTCTGATAAATCCAAAAAATAGAATATAATTACTACCTGATAATTTTAGATGTTCTTTGGCTTGCTGCTTATCTACACTTTTACCAAATCTTGAGTAAACAGGATGCGGAAGAATTTTTGATTTTGGTTTTGCGATAAACTTTAATAAATCTTTTTCAACTTCTTTAGATAGAAGAACAAAATATTCCATTTTTGTCAAAAACATCTTTGATAAATAATTATCCCCTATTCTTTTTTCATGCGGAATAATGTTATGACAAACCGCAAGAAGTTTTGCTTGCGATTTTTTTTTGATTTGTTTTGCTATCGAACTATAACACGGTGAAAAAAATGGAAGCCAATATTTAAATATTACTAAATCTGGTTTTTCGTTAATTATATCATTCGCTGTTTTATTCCAGCTAAATGGATTTATAGAATCAATTTCTACTTTTGATGGTATTTTATCAACATCTTCTCCTACTTCAAATTGCGTTTTACCAGGAAAAAATATTTTGGGATACTGCCTTTTAAATGTAAAAATAGAAACTTGATGTTCCTTTGAAAGTTCATGATAAAGTTGTGAGGTAAAATTTGCAATTCCACCTCTTAGCGGATACGCTGGCGAGACAATTACTATTTTCATTTTGTGGAAGCAAATATGAAGTGCTCAAAAATCAATATTTTAATTTCTGTCTTTAACAACGTATTCTCTTTCACTTTGGTTTTGATGCACAAGCATTTCGCCAAGCAGACCAACCGAGAAAAACTGAACACCAACTATTATCAATAACATACCGAAAAACAGCATTGGTCTATTGCTTAATGCTTTACCGCTTAACCATTCAACAGTTAAATATCCATTTACGATAAGACCGATAAGAAATGATAATGCTCCGAAGAATCCAAAAAAGTGCATAGGACGTTTTACATATCTACCGACAAACGTAACGGTAATCAGATCTATAAATCCTTTGAAAAATCTTGATATACCAAATTTTGTTTTACCGTATCTGCGTGGATGATGTTTAACTGGAATTTCAGTTACCGTAAATCCCTGCCATTTCGCTAAAACAGGAACGTATCGATGAAGCTCGCCGTAAACATTTAAGTTTTGAACAACTTCTCTTCTGTAGGCCTTTAGTCCGCAATTAAAATCGTGAATCTTTATTCCACTTATCATCCTAGTTACAAAATTGAAAAACCGCGAAGAGTATTTTTTAATGAACGGATCAAATCTCTCTTTCTTCCAGCCGGAACAAAGATCAAATCCTTCATCCAGTTTTTTTAACAGATTCGGAATTTCGTGCGGATCATCCTGTAAATCTGCATCCATTGTTATAATAGCATCGCCTGTTGCGCCCTAAATCCAACTTGCAAAGCAGCCGACTTACCATAATTTTTTCTAAAACTTATAAACTTTAATCTATTATCTGTCTTAACAGCATCTTTAATAACTTGTAAAGATGTGTCTGTGCTGCCGTCATCAACAAAAATTACTTCGTACGGTTTGTTGAGAGGCTTAATAGCTTTTCTGATTTCATTTATCAACGGAAGAATTGATTCCTCTTCATTTAATAGCGGAATTACGAGAGAAATTTTTTGGAAACTTACTCTCAATGGTTGAACTTGTTCATCTGCGCTTCTATTTTTATAATATCTTTTTTTCGGATAGTATCGTCTCCCACCTTTGCGATAATTACTTTGTGATTGACCGGTTCCACTTTTTTCGGTTTGATTTTGCTGATTCGGTTTATTTTGATCTGTTTCTGCCACAAGTACCTTTGTTTATTTCACTTCAAAATT
>CAVPND010000048.1:0-4337 GCA_963706055.1 uncultured Ignavibacteriales bacterium
ATTCAGCTTGATTAAAATCTAATGATTCGTTTAAGCTTGGTTCAGGAATATTTGTTTTATTATCACAACCCGCTGCACCCAATAAAATCATTACAGCATAAAGTACAACTGAATCTCTTAAAAGATTAAAACTTATTTTCATCAGGTTCCAACGATCTATTTTTAGAATGTAACTAGTTGTTATTATTATCGGATTAATAAATTAACTGGTGGGAAAATTAGTAAAACAAACAATCAAATCCTTACGATAATCAGTGAATCCAACCAAATGACAAACAACAGCATCTTAGCACCAAGCGCTCTGCTCTCCGCACTTTAAACTTCATCATAAAAAACCCCTGACACCGAGGCATCAGGGTTCAGCTCTAACGCAAGGACTGGGGTGAATCCTTAAACGTTAGCCGCTGTGCTAAAATAGCTCAAATATACTTTGATACAAAATATTTATAAATGTTAATTGTATGAGATGATGATATTAAAGTGTACAATGATGATGTAATCTTCTTTTACCACATGAAAAGAATCACTGACTTTGATTTTGCTCCTCAAAAGAATTATAAACTCATATCTTATACACACTTAAAGAAATTCGCATGCCCCTTGTTCCGTGAAATTATTTCTTAAATTAAAAAGACTGCCTTCAAGACGGTCTAAATTTGTTTCGCAGTCATTTCTGCCGGAGACATTCCTACGGAAGAAGGAGTTTAATACTGAGGAATCTTAATTCTCTCATAATAACTAGGCAGCTTTGCTTTTATTGATTTACTTATCAAATCATATATCCAGGCAATCAGGAATCCCAAACAAATCCATCAATAAGACTCCAAATCTATAGCAATACCAAGAGATCTTTTTCGAAGTTCCATACCTTTATACTTACTTTTAATAAAAATAAATGTAATTATGCACGCCGTTTACTCCCAGCAATATATTCAACTTTAATTCCCAATTTATTTTATCAACCACAACAAGCTTTACTTTGTAATAATTTGTAGAAAGAGGTAAATACTTGCCAGTTTGCAGCATAACATCGTCAGAGGTCAAACATGAAATAGTATATTCTGAAGTTTTTTGAATCAATAGATTTTAAAAAGACTTCCACCATTAAGACACATAGATCACCAGGTTTCACTAAACTTAATTAGCTTATAGTCCTTAGTCATCAACGATCAGCTAATATTAATTGTACATTATAAACTATACATTCTGCATTACCCTAATTACTCAATGACCGGGAATGACAATGTTTTGCTGCTTCCATTAATATCTTAAGCAAAAAAGAGTTTTACCAGTAAAGAAACTTGTATGAAAACATAAACTGAATAGCAAAATCGCTATCCTCCATTTTAGATATATTCTGATATTTTAACTCACCACCAATAGAAATATCTTCACTTAATGGATGCATATAAGTCACACCGGTTGTCATACCAATACTGATCAATGAGTTTTTAATCTTTTCATTAAATAATTCACCCCGGTTGTATAATAAAAAAACACCGGGTCCGAATTTTACTTCAAGATTTGGTAATGATTCTGGAAATATTTTCATTGAAAAAATTGCAAATATTGGCACTGAAACCATAGATGCTTTAGCTTCACTTTCACCGAATTCTACCGTGTTTACTTTGGGATTTATGGAATACAAATACATATAGCCTGTCTCAATTCCTAAACTTAAAAGATGCTCAGGATGCCACATAATCCTTACCGCACCGCTAAAACCATTTTGATCAAGGCTTTCAAACTCGAGTGAAGTTATATATCGTAAATATCCTCCTCCAATATCAACAGACAAGGAATAAAGTGTATCCTTACTCTGTGGAAAAACTAATAATCCGCCGAAAAATATTAATGCAATTATTTTATATAACATCTATTTTATCTTATGTAATGATAATAGGCTACAAGGGAAGGGTAGTTAGTAAGAATTCCATCAAATTTTCCATCACGAATAAAACTTTCAATAAATGCCGGTTCATCTAATGTCCACACAAATACTTTTCTACCTTCACTATGCATAGCTTCAACTAAATTTGTTTGTGTTCCTTGTGTCCATCTGGGTGCCCATACCCTGGCATTTACTAAATGTACCTGGTTAATTTCTAATTCACACAAAGATGGAATATTCGCAAAACCCGGGTATGCCAGTAAATTATACACTTTATCCTCATCAGGTAATCCTAACACTATTTGTAAATCCCGGTTTAATGTAGCAGCCCGTTCAAGTATTTCGTTTTGTAATGCTTCAACTTTAGATATTTCATTTGTTTCCGATTTAAGATCCAGCCATACAAATTTTAGATCTGTGTTTTCCAAAACAAATTCCAGTGCTTCTCTTAAACTCGGAATTCGTTCACCATTTTTTAATTTTATAAATAAGCTTAACTGTAACCAGGAAAAATTCTCTATCTCACCCCATATAACACTTTTTTGTGTTACTCTTAAATTGATATCTGAATCGTGGTATAAGAATGGTACACCATCATTTGAAACCTTTATGTCAATTTCAATTCCTGTAGCTCCAAAACTTTCTGCTTTACTTATCATTTCAATAGTGTTTTCAGAAACCCCAAGATACTCTGAGTTTCTTCCGCCGCCGCGATGTGCAAGTATCCTAAAATCACTTTGCTTTACAAATTCACTTAATGGTCTTAAGTATTTTAGCTGTAGTTTTTTGTTACTTAAATTTGTGCCCATTCCGTAACTGCCATAAAAAACAATATTCAGATCTGTAGTATCATTATCCAGAATATTCTTACCGCCATCATTTCTAGGTACATATAAACTAATCAATCCAGTCTCTATACTGGTTGCATATCTCCAGTATCCCATAAAAAATATAACGGAATCTAAACTGCCGCCCTGCAGTACTAAATATCCCGCTTCTACAGAAGTAAAAATTGAAAGATTATTTCCATTCCATTTGACCGCCACCTGTTCACCAAATTTTTCTTTACCTTCAATAACGGAATATATACCATTCATTATTTTTTTTGAAGAGTCCGGAATAGGTGTTGTCTGTAATAGAAAACCTGCCGGGTCAACTTCCGGCTGTACAACTTCAACAATGTTGTTGCAAGATTGAAGAAGTAATAGAATTGCAGTACTGATTAAATAGAATCTTTTCATAAGTTAAAACTGAATACAAATTCTGGTATAAAAAAGTATCTGTCAAAAGTAGAAAATCCTGCCCACAATGGATAATAAAACCTTGTAAAGTTGGATTTGAAACCAATTACTAGAAAATTTTCTTTCCATAATGGCTGCTCGATATATACTCCAATTGAATAACCGGAAAATTGGTCATAAGTATTTTCTGATTTTGTATTACCACTCTTGGTTGATTGAGTGAGAATTAATATTAATTCTGATTTTACCGATACGCTGAAATTGGGGAATATATAACCTAAGCTGATATTCGGATACACATGCCAGCCATCTATTTTTGTATCAAACCCGAATTGATCTAAACCACCGAACCAATATGCGGCGTCGGAACCGGCACTTATGCTTAATTTACCAAATTCATAGTTCCATTTGCCGCCTAATGCAAAATGATAGGTAATAATATTAGTTTCAAAGGAACCCTCAGCCGTAATATTTAATGGTAAGCCGTATTTTATTCGATAAGAAAATAATGGCGCTCTAAAAACGTCATCTGTTTCCACAACATCTTCAGGCAGTTTTGCAGATGCTACTCCGATTGTATGTTTAATTTCATTAACACTTAATGCGTGAGGATAGTAAAAAGAATTATCCCTGATCGAAAGGTTTTGTGAATAAACACCACTGCATAAAAGCAATTGAACTAGTGCAAATAAATATTTATATATATATTTTTTCAATTGATTTTAATCTAAAGAAAATAATAATAATATACAGCCTCGCATCTTGCAATGAATGACCCAATTCCCACAAATGACAATAATATCAGTTTTTAGTTCGTGGTTCTATAGTTATCAGTAATCAGTACATAGCTCATAGTTTTCAGCCATCACCCATTATTCATTTTACATTTTTTTACTTGTTGTTGACTGTCTACTGAAGACTGATTACTGCTTTTAATAATTGCCTACTGTGTATTATTACTGTTTACTTCTAAATAATATCTCAACAATTATCTTTGCTGCTTTTCCATCCCATAAATCTGGAATCTTCCCAATCTTTTTCTTCCCGGAAAGTATTTTCTTCGGAACTCTTTCAGCTTCATCAAAATTATCACCCACAAGATGATAGGGTCCACATAAAAAAAATCTCCTCTGTTAATTAAACAGGGGAGATTAAATACTTTACAACTATTTCTAATTATAAATCCGTAACGTAAATGATCTTTT
>CAVPND010000049.1:0-92022 GCA_963706055.1 uncultured Ignavibacteriales bacterium
CAGGGGTACGATATTCAAAACCATAAGACTTTCTTCTGTAAGCACCTTTCTTACCATAACCAGAACGTTCTCTTTTTTGTCTTTGCATTTTATCATCAATGCAGTTACTTAGAGAACCTAAAACAATATCCAATCCATCTATAATTTCTGGAATTGGATCAATAGAAAAATGTGTGTGGCCTCCTATTGAATAATCATCAACATAATGTCCTGCATATGAACTCAAGATCAGGTGCTTTGTCGTGACCGTAATCTAATATCTGATAAATCTTTGAAGTTAGATCAACAGGGGATTCAGAAAAACCTGGACGGATCTCTGCGGTGGATTCGCAGCCATCAAGACCGAATGAAGAATTAGATTTGAAAAAATTATGAGCGGGAACAAACTGACCGTTTCTGTGGCAGATCAACTCAGGGTCTGCACCAATAGTGAAAGACATAGTAACACTCCTAATTAGTTAGTATGTCTTTCTTATACCAAATTCCTGTATAAGATTAATTCGAATTAAAAATGTTAGACTTAATCAATTCCTTTTTTTAATTTGTAATGTAATTTTTGATAATCATTGTCTTTGTAAATAAGCATTGTAGATTGTAACAAAATTACACTCCCTTCATATTTCATTTCTATATCGGGGGTGCTGAGTTGGTGGATGTGCCAAGATATATTTATCCAGTTATGGATCGAAGACTATAATGAAAAAAAATATTCAGCATAATTGAGAAATTGAATAGTGATAAGCGTTTTTAGAATAGACATTTTCAATATGAATGGCTAAAATTCTGATTTCTGAAAAGTTCTTTTGGTTATCTAATGCATTCTTGAATAGAGCATTAAGCCAATAAATGGCGGTCCTTACACTAAGGTGATACAGAAGTCCAACATTAATTTGAAGAAAATAGAAAATATTAAGATCCGAATAATTTGAAACTAGCAAAGTAACAGCACTCATTTCTAAATAAAAATCTATAAAATGAAAACAGAAGAAATAATACAACAGATTCTTTTTGAACCAATAGATTATAGAAACAGTTACAAAAATATTTGCTTACAAATTTCGGGTAAAGAAAAAACTCTTTTTAATAAGCTCATTAAGCATTCAAATTATTAGGATCAAATCCCTGCTCTAATAGACTTGCACACACGAAATGTATGCTTTGTCAGTTAAATGCGGATTCAATGTTTTTCAATCCTGTTTAGAAAATAAAGTGCTCCTTTGCTGGTAGAATATTTTGAGCTTATGGACCAGATAAAGGTCAAATTACCATTCTTGCAATTGAACCTCATCCTGAAATGAAATCCAGATCGTACTGCTGCATCAAACTTGCAAAATATTCCAATAGAAGAAAAAAAATAATTTTTAGACTGTCACAGCTTGTCCCTGATTATTGTTGATGTCCAGCTACGTTAAAAACTTCGCTGCGATGGAGTGAATAACATAGAGCATGGCACAAAGGTCAAAGCGAAAGATAACGATTGAGATTTTAGCTGCTGATTAACTTAGTTAATCCCTTGTTCACTATAATAATGTTTACCTTATTATAAATATTTATAATAAAGGAAATTGGTTTTTTCTAAATATATACGTACGAAATAGATACATAATGAGTAATCGTTTGCAATTGTTATCACAAAGTGATGTTTTTAGCAAACAGAAACCCAGATCTGATTTGTCTTCGGAATTCCACGCCTACTTGAATATTATTAAAACAAAATTTATATTTCTGATGTTTTATATAGATAATGTGAGGTTGAAACTCACAATATCAATATAAAGAATAATCATCCTGTTCTTTTATAAGGTTTAATAGGAGTATTGTGAGTTAGGAACTCACATAACAAATATGAAAAAAAATATCTCATACAGATCCGCGGAGCTATTAAATGCTCTTAATCAAGAGGAAAAGCAATTTTTTACTCTACAGCAAGCGACGAAAATTTTAGTATTAAGTGAGCCGAACGCTGTAAGAAAATTACTCGCTGATATGACTAATAGAGGACTGATCCTTCGTATCAAAGATGGACTATATAATATTATACCGTATGAAAGGAATAGTGAAGAATATTTTCCAAACTGGCATTTAGCCGCTGAGGCAATTATGCAGCCGGAGGATTTTTACATCGGTTTTTACAGCGCATTGGATGTTCACGGACTAATAACCCAGCCATCATTAAAGGAACAAATTGTCACAGGAAAGCAGATTACTCCTAAAATTCATATCGTGAAGAAAGTGAAATTCGAGTTTATCACATTAACTGAAAAAAGATTCTTTGGTTATGAGAAAAAATGGATTGATGATTTCAATAAAATCCATTGTAGTGATCTTGAGAAAACAATAGTTGATTGCTTATACAAACCAAACTATGCCAATGGTATAACGGAAATTATAAAAGCAATCTATAAGAGCAGAGAAAAAATTAATTCTGATAAAATGGTTCGGCATCTAGAAAAATTTGATGCACAGGTTGTTTACAAAAGATTAGGATTTATATTGATACATTTTGGAATCCTATCAGCACTAACAAAAGAAATTCAATCGAAGCTAAGTAATTCATATGCGTTGCTTGATCCGTCGTTTCCGAAAGGAGGAAAGCATTATTCTGAATGGAAAATAGTGGATAATGTGGGAATAGAATCAGTATTAGAATCAATCGGGACATAAATAATGATTAAGCCAGGCGAAATACAGAAGATTGCAAACAGACTTGGGATACGTGATACTCAGATAGAAAAAGACTATGTGATAGGCTGGGTACTGCGCGGTATTTCTATCAATAGCTATTTAAAGAAAAGATTGATCTTTAAAGGCGGAACGTCTTTAAGAAAAATATACTTTCCGGATTACAGATTATCAGAGGATTTAGATTTTACGTTTAATGGAGAGGACTTTAATACAGAAGAAATTAAAAAACATTTCGAAGAACTGATTGAATGGATTAAAGTAGAAGCGCGAATTACAATAAATTTACATGACGAAGTTGTACATCAGACTGGTAACTATAATTTTTATTTAGGTTATACCGGTCCTTTAGGAGGGATTGGAACAAATAAAAGTTTGAAAGTAGATATTGCGAATGATGAAATACTATGTAATGATCCTGTTGAAAAGATTGTTAATAATGAATACACAGATTTGAGTGATGAGTTTAAAATTCTGAGCTATACACTTGAAGAAATAATCACAGAAAAAATGCGATCTTTAATGCAGCGAACAATGCCGAGGGATTTGTATGACATTTTTTATTTATTTGAGATTGAGAATAATGCTATTGAACAATACTTACTTGATTTTAAAAAGAAAGCAGAGTTTAAGAAATTGAATCCCAGTGAACTGACAGAAGTTGTCCAAAATAAGAAAGAGAGATTTAGAAAACAGTGGGAAGAAAATTTAGTAAATCAGATAACGGATGTTCCGGATTTTGAAGATGTATGGAGACGATTAGGCAAGCATTGGAAGAAATTCGAGAAAATGGTTAATAATTAAAAATATTTATCATTATGAGTCTGAAAAATAATTTTAACGTTTAATTATAAGAAGTCATAAACTTCACCTTTTAATTGGGTAGTAGTGGCCCAGAACCCTCGATCAAAAACGATTTAACTGCAAACTCAGATATGGATTTTTTCTGATTCTTAGAGTTTGAAAAATATCTACTAGTAAAGATATTAACGCTAAAAGAGATTAGCGTCGCATTTATTCTATTTGAAAAATAATACTATCTGGAATCAAAATCGTATGTGCTTTTTTTGAATTTTTGAAAAGTGCTATATGACGTCAATTAGAAACCCCTAGTAATATTTATTGATAGGGGAGGGAAGAAATAATTCTGAAAAACTGAACTTCTCATAAAAAAGGTATCGACACCCAGTTAACTTTTGTACTTTATTACTTCTAACAGGTTATAAAGACTGTTTCCATAATTTTTCGCCTATATATCTCTTTATCTTCTTGAAATAATATTTCCTTGTAACGTCGTTTAATCGCAATTATTTCGGCATTTATTTATAAAATGTATATGTTTGGAAAAATCTTTTTATATAATTAAACAACATTTTAAATAAATTAAATACTCCATAGAATGTTATATTTATTCAAAAAAAATAAAGCTTACCTTATCTCATTATTTTTAATAATCTTTTATGCTATAATTTTTCTACTGGTGATTATTATGATAATAGACCCGGATGAAAAAGAATTTGCATTTGATAAACTGCAGCATTTTAGTGTCTTCAGCATATTAACTTATTTTATCTACTTCATTTTATCCTACCAGGATAAAATATTTTTCTTAAAAAAGCATCGAACTGCTTTAACAATAATATTAGGTCTTTGCGTTGGGGCTTCAATTGAAATATATCAATTATATTTGCCTAATCGCTCTACGAGTGTATACGATATGATGGCAGATTTAGGCGGTATATTGTTTACAATTTTTATAATAAAATACAGCCCAAATAGAATTAAAAAATTAAAACGATATGGAATCTAATATATTCTTGAAAAAATCTTTTCTGCAACTTTCTTTACTACATTAAATTCACTGAAGATAAATGACAAAATTTTCAAATTATTTTTGGAACAACTTAAAAGCATTTTCTGATAATACTGCTTTAGTTGACACTGCAATAAATAAATCTATCACCTACAAAGAGCTTGAAAATGAATCTCAAACTTTAGCTGAAAAACTTGAACTGCCGGCTAAAGGAATGATATTCCTCTTTACCACAAACAATATTGAATCAATAATCACATATATTGCTGCACTAAAATCGGGAAATGCAGTGCTTTTACTTGATGAAAAATTAAATGATGAAATAAGAAACGGATTAATTGAAAACTATAAACCTGATTATATTATTTCATCAAGTAATGTTATTCCGAAAATTTACATAAACAGCTTCAACTATAATTCTCTGAATTTCTACAAGCGAATCGAAAAGACAACGATAGATATTTATCCTGAAATTTCAGTGTTACTCTCAACATCAGGAACAACAGGATCTCCCAAGCTGGTTAAACTTTCTTACAAAAACATTCAATCAAATGCAGAATCAATAGCAGAATATTTACAAATTGATGAATCCGAGAAACCAATAACCACTCTGCCGTTAAGTTATTCATATGGATTATCAATTATAAACAGCCATCTTGTTAAAAGGATCTACAATTGTATTAACGGATAAAACTGTTTTCTTTAGAGATTTTTGGAATCAGTTCAACGAACATAAATGTACATCATTTGCAGGAGTTCCATATACTTACACTATGCTGAAAAGAATTAATTTTGATAAGATTGAACTTCCCACTTTAAAATATTTTACCCAGGCCGGGGGAAAACTTAGTGAAGAATTTATAAAACATTTTGCAGATTATGCATTGCAGAAAAAAATAAAGTTTTTTGTGATGTATGGACAAACAGAAGCTACAGCGCGAATTACTTATGTTCCTCCAGAAAAACTTAATTCTAAAATTGGTTCGATCGGTATTTCAATTCCAGGTGGTGAACTAAAAATAATGAATGATGAAGTTGAAATAAATAATCCAAACGAAGTTGGAGAAATTGTTTACAGCGGTGATAATGTTATGCTTGGCTATGCGGAAAATACTTCAGATTTATCTAAAGGTGATGAATTAGAAGGGACTCTTTATACTGGCGATCTTGGTTATAAAGATGAAGATGGATATTTCTATGTGACAGGAAGAATGAAAAGATTTATTAAAATTTTTGGATTACGAATTAATTTAGATGAAGTTCAAAAGATGATTGAAAATCATTTTAAAATCTCTGCAGCTTGTACCGGCAAAGATGAACTGCTTAAAATATTAATTCATTCTGAGGATCATCTTGCTGAAGTTAATGTAAAGAACGAAGTACTTAAGATGTATCAGCTAAGTTTTAAATCTGTAGTTGTAAAATCTACAAATCAAATTCCAACAAACAATTCCGGTAAATACGACTATAATAAGATTAATGAAATGTTTGATGAGTGACGAGTTATACATTGTCATTGCGAGGCACGAAGCAATCTGCAGCATATTTCAACACAAAAGATTATTCATCCCTTTGGGATTCGCAATGACTTCAAAAACTTATTTTCATAAAGAAAGAGGCTCTTGTCTTAAGTATTCTGTAGTCTGAATTTTCTGTCTCAGATCATTAATTACAACATCAACCTGAGCTTTTGAAATATTTAGTACACCTGCAATTTCTTCAGAGGCAACACCTTTTTCCCAGCCATCCCAAATACGATCCATAACTTCAAACGGCATTTTGTAAAAGAATTCTTCCTGAGTTTGTTCTGCACTGTATGTATCTGTTGTAGGAGTACGTTTAATAATTTCTTCGGGAACACCCAAGTGTTTAGCTAATTGATAAACCTGTGTTTTAAATAAATGAGCGATTGGTTTAACATCAGCTCCGCCATCACCGTATTTAACAAAAAATCCCTGTTCGTGCTCATTCTTATTTCCGGTTCCAATAACAGCATAATTTTTTGCTTCTGCATGGTAATAAAGCATGTTAGTTCTGCTTCTCTGCTTGAAGTTTGAAGCAGCAACAATCTGCAAGTATTCGGCTAGTGGTATTCGCTGAGATTTTTGTGTACCATCCGGAGTAATTATAGTCAGATAAAATAGATTTAATTTTCCAACAGCTTCTTTGTCATCTTTAAGAACAATTTTCATTTTGTAAGTTTTAGGGTCATACTCAGGGAACACACGTTTAACTGCTTCGTCTCTTCTTCTGTAGCATCCAAACCCATTAACAGCATCAGTAATATCCTCTAAAATATGAGGGACCTTATATTTCTCGCAAAGTTCAATGGCAAGCTCTTTACTTTCAGGACTTGAATCGCGCTCAGGCATCATTATCGCAAAAACCTTTTGCGGTCCAAATGTCTTTGCACAAAGTGCAAGCACAACTGATGAATCAATACCGCCGCTGACACCTATAACGGCACCGCGTTTTTTTAATTTAAATGCGACTGCATCTTTTAAGGCTGCGGATAATCTTTCAGTTTCAGCATTAATATCTAAATAAATTGAGTCCATTGTAAATTTCATCTTTTCTCCAAAATGTATTTTAATTTATCTGATTTCTTTTATCAATAAATGTATTAAATGTGTAGTCTAGTGGTACATTTAACTTTTTGTACTTAACAAAATCATTATGTAAATATTGTGTGGATATAATTCCCGCTAGTGCCATATTATCAAGCTCACTTAGGTTTTCTGTGCGCTCAACTTTGCTTATTAACATTTTAACTTTGGCCGGATTAAAAACTCCTGCTTCAGAAATTTCTTTATCTGTCAAGATTGAATTAAGATCCAAAAACTTATTGTTAAAAAAACTATTTCTTATTGGTGCACGGTAAGGATTTTTAGCGCGATTTACAATTTTTGAAGGCAGTAAATTATTAAAAACTTTTTTAAGCAGGTACTTTTCATTCAATCCGCGGATTTTAAATCGTGAAGGTACAGTTTCCATATATTCTATTATACGATGATCAAGGTAGGGAACACGAAGCTCAACTGAATTTGCCATTGCCATTCTATCACCCTGTGATGAGAGCAGGTAGCCGCTCATAAATGTTATTATTTCAAGGTACTGAGCTTTATAAACATAATCCCAATTCTCAAAATCTTTTGGAAGTATGCCTTTCAAATCATCATAAGCATTGTAAGTACCGATCTGTTCATTCAAATCATCTGAAAAGAAATTCTTCAGCCTGGTATTATTATTCCATCTAACGATATGCGAAAAAAATGGATTTGTGGGATCATCAATACCAAGTTTAAAAAACGACTGCAGAGTTTGAGCTAATCTTTTATCTTTAAAAATATACGGATATAGCTTTTGTAAAAGTTTTGGTCTTAATTTAGAATCTGGATCATCCGACCAGAATTTTCTTACTTTAGTTTCTCTGAAAATATTGTAGCCGCCGAATATTTCGTCTGCACCTTCACCTGTTAAAACAACTTTGTATCCTTCTTCTCTAACTTTTTTTGATAGAAGAAAAAGCGGAACCGGAGCTGCACGGATAATTGGTTTTTCGCCGTAGTAAATAATTTCAGAAAAATATTTTCCAATATCTTCATTTGTTGCGTGAACTTCGGAATGATTTGTATTTAAATGATCGATCATCAAATTTTGATAATCACTTTCATCAAAGTTTTTTTCCTGAAAGGTGATTCCAAAAGTTCTTAAATCATTATTAAAATAATTTTTCACAAAAGCTGTTATACCGGATGAATCAAGTCCGCCGCTTAAATAACTGCCAACAGGAACATCAGCACGCAAACGAATGCGGATGGAATCTTTCATCAAATCAGAAATTTCATCTGTAAAATCCGGGATAGATTTATCTTCACAAACTATATTTTTGTTGTAGGATAATCCCCAATAACGATTTATCGAAATATCTTTCCCTGGTTTGAACTTTAAATAATGTCCGGGAACCAATTCATAAATATCTTTAAATGCGGTTCTACCCGGCAGTGTTGTCCAAAAAGTAAATATCTGGTCTAGGCTAATTGGGTCAAATTGATTTTGTGATTCAGATACTTCGATAATTGCTTTTGCTTCTGATGCGAAATAGAATTTTTCATTTTCTATTTTGTAGAAGAAGGGAAGAATGCCAACACGATCTCTAGCAGCAAAAAATTCTTTTTTATTAGAATCCCAGATTACAAATGCAAATTGGCCATTTAAATCATCCAGGCACTTTTCTTTTTTTTCTTCGTAAAGATGGAGAATAACTTCTGTATCAGTGGTTGTATAAAACTTATGTCCGAGTTTTAATAATGACTCACGGATTTCGGGATAATTAAAAATCTCGCCATTAAAAACTATCCAGATAGTTTTATCTTCATTATGAATTGGCTGCGAACCGCCGCTTAAGTCAATTATGCTTAAACGAGATTGTGCAAGCCCAACCCAATCGTCAATATACGCGCCTGTTTCATCAGGTCCACGATGACGAAGCGAGTAAGTCATTCGCAGTAAATGATCAGTGTTGATTGGTGCAGGATTCTTAAGGTTTAAGATTCCATTTATACCGCACATTAGATTTAAGAAGTCTTATTATTTTTGGATTGCAAAAATTTTTCGATTGCAACTAGACTGGAAAAATTATCCTGAACAAGTTCTTCATCCTGTACCTTAACTTTAAAGTTATCCTCGATAAAAGCTACAAGTTCAAGCACACCCGTGGAATCGATAATTCCTTTTTCAAATAATGGAGTGTCGTTGGTTACTTTTCCTCCATCACCAAAAAGGAAGTTATCTACAATAAATTGTTTAATTGTGTCTGAATAGTTTAAAATTGAATTCATAATTAATTTAGTATTTTTTAATGACTTTTATTATTTATCTAAAGGTTCAATAATATTTAAAATTGATCTTGAGATCCCATTCAACTTTTAATACTGCTTGCTTTTTACGGTTTTAACTAATTAATTTCAGCTACCAAATTATCTTTAAATTGATATTTCTTCCCTGATTTCTCACAGAATGCTTTGCCACTTTCATCAAATTTTAATCTTTTACCGGCTTCAGATACCCACCCAATTACTCGTCCAGGTGTTCCGACAACTAATGCATAATCCGGCACATCTTTAGTAACAACAGCTCCTGCTCCGATCATACAATGCTTACCTAATGTATGTCCGCATACTATGGTAGCATTAGCTCCAATAGATGCGCCTTCTTTAACCAGAGTTTTAACATAGAACTGAGCTCCAACCTGAGGGTACTTGCATTTTGGATCTAAAATATTTGTGAATACCATTGAAGGTCCGCAGAATACATAATCTTCTAACGTAACGCCTTCATAAATAGAAACATTATTTTGAACTTTGCAGAAATCACCAATTGTCACGTTATTTCCAACATTTACATTTTGTCCAAATACACATTTCTTCCCGATTTTTGATCCGCTTTGAATGTGCGAGAAATGCCAGACTTTAGTCCCTTCTCCAATTTCAACATTCTCATCTACAACAGCATATTCGTTAACATAATAATTTAGTTTTTCACTCATAATATTCTCCAATTCATATTATTAATTCCAATATCATCCGGTTTCAATTACTTTTATTTTATAAAAGCATTGGATGAAAAAGTTCATTTGCCTTTGTAACGGGTAAGTGTCTGATATCATATGCAGCTTCGATAGATGCCCTTGCTGTTTCGATACCAAATCCATTACCTAAAATAATATCCTCATAAATTGTTTTATGTAGATCAGTAAACCCATTTGTAAATTCCAATTCTTTTCCATCAATTGTTATGGATCTGTGAGTAGTGTTGCTCTTTTCAACTGCTTCTTTAGGAAGGTCTTTATCATCAATAGATAAGAACCACTTAACATTTGCATCCTTAAGTTCAATAAACCCTGCTGCCTTATTTGGCTCTCTTAAAAACAGGTGATTCTGCTGAACTCCTCCAAACATCCAAATCAGCATATCAAAAAAGTGAATACCTATGTTAGTAGCCACTCCACCTGAGACTTCTTCTCTTCCTTTCCAGGAATAATTATACCAGGGACCTCTTGAAGTAATGTAAGTTAATACAACATTATGTTTTTGTTTTTTATTTTTGATACGGGAAAGTTCTTCTTTTACTTTTAATAATGCCGGGTGTACACGTAACTGAAGAACTGTATAAACCTTTTTACCAGTTTCCAGTTCAATTTCCTGGAGCTGATCAAGATTCCAGGGATTTAGCACTAAAGGTTTTTCACATATTGCATCAGCACCGACACGTAGTGCTAATCGTATATGAGCATCGTGTAAATTATTAGGTGAACAAATGGATAAATAGTCAGCTTTTTCACTAGAATGGGTTCTTCTAAGTTTTTCAAGATGTCTGTCGAATCTCTCAAACTCGGTAAAGAAACTTGTCTTTGGAAAATATCTATCAAGTATTCCAACTGAATCATGCGGATCAACAGCTGCAACAAGATTATTACCTGTGTCCTTTATTGCCTGTAAATGTCTCGGTGCGATATA
Organism: uncultured Ignavibacteriales bacterium; assembly: GCA_963706055.1. Taxonomy (GTDB): domain Bacteria; phylum Bacteroidota; class Ignavibacteria; order Ignavibacteriales; family Ignavibacteriaceae; genus IGN3. Next base: position 11,014 of record CAVPND010000049.1, read on the forward strand.
TCCTGCCACACCTGTAATAGCAAAATTCTTCATATTATTTCTATTATTTAATTATCATTTTTACTTAGAGTAGTCATCCATGCCCAACTAGTAACTTTTAACCCTTAAAAACTTTCTCTGATTTAACTCCCGCTCGTTCGAAAGCATTTCTTGTATCCAGTATCAGTCTAGAATTCGCACTAATAAATTTATAATTATAATCAGAATGATCTGTACTTAAGAGCACGAGATCATAACTGGCAAGATTTTTTTTACTCAACTCGACTGAAACCATTTGGTAATTATATTTTCTTGTCTGTGGAAGCTTTGCCACATAGGGATCATTGTAATCAACTTTTGCACCTTTTTCTCGGAGAATTTCAATAAGTTTAAGTGAAGGTGATTCACGCATATCATCAATATCTTTTTTATATGACGCACCAAGTATTAAAACCTTAGATCCGTTAAGTGATTTCTTAAATTTATTTAATACTTCAGCAGCTTTCTCCACCACATAATAAGGCATTAATGTATTAATTTCACCAGCTAACTCAATGAACTTTGTGCTTATTTCAAATTCTCTGGCCTTCCAGGTAAGATAAAAAGGATCAATCGGAATGCAATGCCCACCTAAACCCGGTCCAGGATAGAATGCCTGGAATCCAAATGGTTTTGTAGCAGCAGCGTCAATTACTTCCCAAACATCGATATTCATTCTCTCAAAGACCATTTTAAGTTCATTAACCAATGCAATGTTGATAGATCGATAAATATTTTCAAGCAGCTTTGTGGCTTCTGCTGCACGCGGAGATGACACTGGAACTGTTTTAACTATAACCTGATTATAAATTGCTAATGCTACCTTAAGACAGTTTGCTGTAACCCCTCCAACTACTTTGGGTATTGTTGCAGTTGAGTACTTGGGATTATTTGGATCTTCACGTTCCGGTGAAAAGGCTAAAAAGAAATCTTTACCTACAACAAATGGTTTTACTTTTCCTTTTGAAGACTGCCCACTGCTTACTGCCGACTGAGTAAAAGGAGCATTCTCAAACATCGGTAATAGTATTTCTTCAGTTGTGCCGGGATAAGTAGAGGATTCTAATGAAACAAATTGTCCGGGTCTTAAATACTGCGCAATCACTTTGCCGGAATTTTCTATATAGGTAATATCTGGTTCCCGATGCTCATTAAGCGGAGTAGGAACACAAATTATTATTGCATCGGCTTCAGGCAGCCTGCTAAAATCTGATGTTGCAATGAACTTCTTATTATCCACAGTCTTTTTAATCTTATCAGCTTTAATATGCTTTATATAACTTTTCCCTGCATTGAGAACAGGTATTTTGCTCTCATCAATATCAAATCCAATTGTTTTGAATCCTTTAATTGCATATTCCAGAGCTAATGGAAGTCCTACATAACCAAGACCTACAATTCCAATTACGGCTTTTTTTTGATTTATTTTCTGTATGATATCGTTCATAAAAATATTTTCCTATAATTAATAAATTCAGTATTCAGGAAATCAATTGAAACTTTTTCCCCGAGTGAGTGATTATTTTTTTAGCTTTTTAATTTCGATTATTATTTTCAATTATTAAGCCAATATGTTCATCTAAATTAACAAAATTAGATATAATATTAACGCGTTACATTTCATATTGATACAATTTTTAACATTAGTTTGATATTATGAGATAAAAATATCATCTTAAAAAAAATACAATTAGTTTAAGAATATCCACTCTAATTGTTTGTATTATTTTAGCATCAAAAAAAGACCGTCACGAAGACGGTCTTAATGAACTAATAAAAATTAGTTATAACTACTTCAACAAAATCATCTTCTTTGTCTGTACAAAATTATCAGCACTGATTTTATATATATAAGTTCCGCTTGATAAGCTGGAAGCATTAAAATCTACTTCATATATTCCCGCTTCTTTTTGTTCATTGACTAATTCCATTACTTCAGAGCCAAGTATATTGTAGATCTTAATTACCACTTTAGTTCCATTTGGTAACTGGTATCTAATCTTTGTTGATGGATTGAATGGATTAGGGAAATTCTGGGATAAAGCAAATTCTATTGGAACTGAATTGACTTCTACTTCTTTTGAATATTCATATTCACCATCAAAGTCTATTTGTTTTAGTCTGTAATTGAACTTAAGTCCGCTTTTAAAACCTTTATCGGTAAATGAATAAACCATGTTACTAGTGGTGGTGCCTTGCCCTTTTTCAAATCCTATATTTTCCCAACCAGCATTGTCTATCTTTCTCTCAATTTCAAAACCATAATTATTGATCTCTGTTACAGTTTGCCAATATAATTGAACTTCATTGCCTGTCAAATTGGCACTAAATGATATTAATTCCACAGGTACTATACTACTATTCTCATATTTTATAATGGTTCCATTCGAGCCTGCAAACCAACCCGAATTCTCATCAATAAAAGAAACTGAACTTAAATTATTACTTGTTATTCCGGAATAGGAAATCCAGCTATTACCTAGATCAGTTGAATTGAGTATTGTTCCATGTGTACCTGTTATCCATATAGTATTTGGGTTTGTAAAAATTACAGAGGTTAGTCCGGATACACTTCCAGTATTCATTGCGGTCCAGTTTTCACCCCCATCTGTTGTGATTAGTACTATGCCATTTGTACCAACGCATATTCCATTGTTATTATTATAAAAATGCACCTTATTTAACTCTTCAATAGTTCCGCTTATCTTTGCTGCCCAGTTTTCACCACCATCGGTTGATTTAATTATACTTCCATTATATCCAACCGCGAATCCATTATTCAAATCGGAAAAATAAATACTATTACTGCTAACACTGCTTTTCTGTGTCCATAAATTTCCACCACTAGTGGATTTAAATACTCCTAAAGGTGAATATACACTCCATCCGGTATCCTGATTCTTAAAATACTTTTCATTACCCGGGTTGTCTGTTACAAACCAACTGTTACCACCATCAGTAGTTTTGTATGAGCCTTTATTATAAAAAGTCGCCCATCCGATATCTTCACTAATAAAGAAAATATCAGATGTGGTTCTGTCTGGTGAATTATTAAATTCCTTATTTGTTTCCCAAACCTTTCCTCCATCTGTTGTTTTCATAATTATGGGGTAATACCAGATCCCTTTTCTAAATCCGGCAGCCCATCCAATGTTTTCATTTTGCATAAAAACTGAACTTATCCAATCACCTGTATAACCTGAATGTACTCCACTCAATAATTGCGACCAGGATGATCCATTGTCAGTAGTTCTATACATAACTCCGTAATAACCCACCGCTATTCCATATCCGCTATTTGTTAGAGCAACTGAAAGTAATCCTGTTTGTTCAGAGTATCCATATTTTTTTTGCCAGCTGTTTCCCGCATCTGTTGTTGTATAAATGCTTCTCCACCATCCATCTAATGAGCCGCCAACAGCAAAACCATTCAGTGAATCTTTAAACCAAATCGATCTGATTCCTCTTTGTGTATCAAGTGGGTTATCCTCCTGATTGTGTAAATCAATTTCTTCAGGGCTTACTGGTCTATTAATCATCACAGATGACCATGTTTCACCCCCATCAGTTGTTTTGCTGATATTGCCTGAATGATTTAAATATTGTCCTTCAGATCCGATCCAACCTGTGTTTGAATCGATGAATTCGACACAGTTTAACATTGGGGTAGTTGTGTAATTTAGTGTAAGCGTTCTTTTTATCCAGCTTATTCCGCCATCGGTAGTTTTAAGAAAATTACTCGAATCTCTTCCTCCAACTGCATATCCTAATATTGAATCTACAAAATCCACAGAGTATAAATCGTATAAAGGACCTGTTTGTTGTATCACCCAGTTTATTCCGCCATCATTGGATTTTAGGATTGTTTCATTGTTGCCAACAATATAACCAGTGTTATAATCAGCAAAGTGAAGATCATTCAAAGTTTCATTAGTTCCGCTTACCGATTCAATCCAGTTTATTCCACCATCATTCGTTAATAATATTAACCCCTCTGTACCGCAGATCCAACCGGTGTTTTGATCGATAAATTGAACGGACTTTAATGTAACTGTGGTTCCACTATTTTGTGGATTCCAATCACTTCCAGAATTTGTTGTTTTAAGGATGAACCCATTTGAACCCACAATCCACCCGATATTATCATCTATAAAAAAAGTTGACCAGAGATGATTTCCTTCTGGAACTATATTTTGGTTTGTCCATTGAGCATGATTAAAAGATGAAGAAATCAGGACAAGGAGTATAAAGTATATATATTTCATAATTCTATTTTGAATGAGGGGAATAAAGTAAAGATAATTATTTATAGTTATTAAGCATTTTTTGAAATTGACAATTATAGTACCAGACTAAAAGCATTGTTTAATAACAAAATGGTACTAAAGACATAGCTCAATTTAAGAATTAGTACTTTAAAGCTACAAAGAATTTGCTTACGGTTAGTTATATTTTCAATCTAATATATTAATAGTTTTTAGTATCTAAAAGTCTGTAAAGGACAAAAAAAGGACCACCAAGAGGCAGTCCTAGAATAGTTCAGAAAGTCAATTAAACTTACTTCAACAAAATCATCTTCTTTGTTTGGACAAAATTATCAGCACTAATTTTATAAATATATGTTCCACTCGATAAGCTGGAAGCATTAAATTCAACTTCATATATTCCCGCTTCTTTTTGTTCATTAACTAAGTTCCATTACTTCTGAGCCAAGTATATTATAAATCTTAATAACTACTTTACTTTCATTTGGCAGTTGATATCTTATCTTTGTTGCTGGATTGAATGGATTAGGATAATTTTGGGATAACTCAAATTTATTAGGAACAACTTGAACTTCAACCATATCTGAATATTCAAACTGTCCGTCGTTATCGATTTGCTTTAATCTGTAATTAAACTTACTTCCACCGATGAAATTCTTATCAACAAATAAATATTCTTTTGGTGAGTTGCTGTTACCATTGCCATTTACAAAACCAATCTTCTCCCATTGCTCATCATTTGTTTTTCTTTCTATCTCAAAACCATAGTTGTTAACTTCGGTTTTTGTTGACCAGTTTAGTTGCACTTTGTCACTTATAACCCTTGATGTGAAAGATGTAAGTTCAACTGGGAGCGGGGTCGTGTTTTCATTCGTAAATGTTCCGTTATCCCAGAGAGTTGCATTATCTCCATCAAAAATAAACCAATTTCCATCCGATGTCTGCCAAATAAGATTTGCATTTCCGCTTGGTATTAACGTTGTGAAATTAATAGTTACCACATCAGTCCAGCTGGGTGCTGCTGAAATTACAGTTCCTCCATTATCTGTGTTGAGTTCGATATTTAGCCAGATTTGATCTGTCAAAGGACGAGTTACTGTTCCAACACTATATGTACCACCCGAGAAATTATGATAAGTATAGTCAACTCCAGATTGAGGAGAGCTTGGAAAGGATAGATTATCCTTATTAAAATTAAATACTATAGTTGCTCCTCCGAGATCATCAATGCCTGTATTAGTATTTAGTTGTAATCTAACAGTATAATTAATACCATTGTTAGTTATTACTAAGAATCTACCATTAACGTCAGTTGAGTAAATAGGAATAGTTGTTATAGCAATAATCATCGTTAATATGAATAAATTTTTCATTTAAATACTCCTATCATTTACAGTTTTATTAATTTGGTACTTGTGATAATTTACCATTGTTAATTCTCCATTTTAAATTTCGATCAGCAATATTTACTCCAGAACTTAAATCAAAATCTCCAAGTAAATATCCAAGTGTTCCATTCTGAATTCTCCAGACCAAGTTTCTGTCTGCAATATTTACTCCCCCATTTGAATTGCCGTCTCCGGATATAAGACCAAAAACTCCAATTCCTAAATCCTGCATCGGATTCGTCCCATAAGCTTGTGTTTGTGCGCTGCTAAAATTATAATTAGAAATTCCTCCGGTTAAATAAACACCGGCTAGGGAACTGCTTAAAGTTAAGGAATTTGCACTCATAATTGCAAGATGGTTTCGGTGACGAATTACCACATAATAAATATTACCATCTGTTTTATCAAATACAACCGGACTTGAGCCATCCAAATCGACAACACTGCCGTTATTCAGAATAAAACAAGCACGTCTTTCTTCAACTGAAGAACTTGCAGTAGTTGCTCTAAGTTCAATCAATACCCAATCGACAATATTGGTATGAGTAGAAAAGAAGCCTGCTGCAACTGATTCTGTTCCAGTATAATTCCAGGGAGATACGTTGTATGGTTGAGTTAAGCGGGATAAAATTATTTGTGTTTAATGCAGTAGTCATTGTTCCGCCGCTGTATGGACCCTGTAAAAATGCAGACAACTGTGCTACATTTGAGGAACCAGCGCCATATCCGGAACCACTTCCGCCATTATACTGTGCTAATAAAAATGAGCTTAAGTAAAAACTGATTATTAAGATAAATTTGATTTTCATTTGTTTTCCTATTTAAAATTATTCTGCTGTTCTGCCGCAGCGGAAACCGTTGCCTAGGTCTCTGTAAGCTATAGAATTACTGTAATACCTATCTGAAACACGAAGACGATCTTGTGTGTTCTGCCAGCCTCCCATACGACCACCAGATCCAGTATTTGAGGTTACTTCTCCGCCTGAATAACCAGGCCAATCAGAATTTGTAGCATTTCCATTTGTAGAAAGAAAACCATCGCCATGCGTTCCCGCAAATGATCTACTTACCTCTAAACCGCTTGAAATTATTGTTTCCCATACGTTACCGCTCATTTCCATTACACCATAAAAACTTCCACCCGAACCTTCGCGAGTATTTAGTGTAGCTGCAAATATTCCTGTTCTTATCGGTCCATTACCTCCATCACCACTGACAAAATTAACATTATGATTACAGTTTAATCCTCCGGTAACTGTCTCAGTTCCATCTTCCAGTCCGCTTAAATCGCCTGTTAAGTCTATGTTTGTATTTCCCCACGCATATTCACCGGGAACAACAGATGCGGTACCTCTGCATGCTTTTTCCAACTCAAATTCAGTAATTGGTCTCAAAGCAGCCCAATCTGCATAAGCAGCGCCGTCTATATATGCTAGATAATTGCAGGCACGAGTTGGCCGATTTGTTGAGAATAATGGATAAGCTTTTGTAATTGTATAACGATTTCCTGTTATTAAAGAATCAAATCTATACAGGGCTTGATTAACATTAAGCATATTAAGAAACTCTGAATATTGTCCCTGTGTAATTTCGTATTTCATAATATAGAAATCATTGTATCCTTTTGGATAAGCAGCGGGAATGTTTCCAGTTTCCATATTTCCTGTTGCCCAAAGACTTCCAGGTGTGGTTCCATCTATTGAAATAGCACTTTCAGAAGTGAGTGTGAAAGAAGATAAGGTATTTCCAACAGGATAAAATCTATCATTAGAAACCCCATCACCCACGCTAAAATCGTCTTGCGGAATATAAACCATTTCAATTGCAAACACCTTCACTGTAATCTGTGAGTTATTAGCAACTAAATCAGTTGGATAATTCCATCTTAATAAAATATTATTAAAATTATTATCGCCAGTTCCGTTTGAATTCCTATAAATAAATAAACCTTTCCCATCCGATGAAGGTGTGATTTCTGACCCGGAGGGAATTGTATGCTGACCTGAATTAGTGGACAAAGTTGCATGCATCCAATTGCCGCTGCCAATTTTATATTTTACAAAAACCCAGGCTGCATCCCAGTTGGTGCTGTTACGCCAGGAATTTTTCCAATCAAGATCAAAGTTTACGAAAGTATGAGAATCGTTCACTTGACCCGTAAGCCTTACATTTTTTACACTTATGTCGTTGCCCTTCATTTCGGCTGAAAATATCAGCACAAAGAAGACAATAAGTAAAAAGAAGATTTTTTCAGCAAAATTTATAATCACTTTAGTATTCAATTATTTACCTATCAAAAAATTTAAATAAATTTCTAAGTGGTCTGTTAATGACAATTATCAGACCAGTATTTTAATTACGAACTAAAATTAAATAATAATCTAAAATAGTAAATTATCTAGAGCTTTTACAATTTGTAAAAAAAAAATAACAATTTTATGAGACAGCATTGTTGTGGTTGTGCTAATCTGAGAAAAACCTGTTTTAAACAATAATAAATTTCAGATGAAGGATAAGCTTCTCTTAATTAATTTCTAACATACTCGTTAAATTGGCTAATATCTAATCTTATTTTAGAATTAATCTGATTCTGAGATTTTTTTGATTAGGTTATCAGCTAACTATAATGTTTAAACAATATGCCAAAACACTACATCCTTTTACTTTTAAAAAATAAGATTAAATATGTTATATATTTTGGTTGGAGACCAGGAATTCCTTGATTGGCTAATTTAATGTATTATAGTTAAATGATATTTGATCAAGTTAGAAAATACAATTATTGTATTTACATATTGGTATGATTAATGATAAATAATGTGAGTTTTATTAAAACATCCATTAATTGATCCCAAAAATTTTTAGCATTTATATAAAAATTTTATTTCTATATATTTAAGTATTAAGTAAAAACAAAACAAAAGAAAATAATATGAACCTAAAAATTTTATTCTCAGTTTTACTGGTAGCAGGATTTTTTTCGCTTAATTACGCCCAGGATGATATTCAAATTGGCAGTTTGGGGACCAGAACGGGCGGGGCAGGTGGACTTTATGATTATTCAAATCCATCAGCAATTAATATTAAAGTGCAGTTGTGGGGTTACGTGGGATATCCGGGATATTATATTGTTCCATCAGGTATAAGTTTAAATGAGTTGATATCTTTCGCAGGCGGTCCGATGGCGGATGCAAAACTTGATGATATTCGGGTTACAAAGATAAAAGAGGGTGCACCAACTAAAATGATAAAATATAATTATAATGATATGATCTGGTCTGACGAAATTAATACTCAAATAAATTTTGTGAGGTTAGAAGCAGGGGATATTATTGTTGTACCCGGGGAACCTCGACATTTTGCAAGAGATGATATTTCCTTTTATTTAGGAATAGTAACGACTCTTGCATCACTTACAGCTTTGATTTTAAGTATTCTTTCTTTTAATAATTAGGAAAACAGGAGTTATTGGTTCATTATTTTTTAATGCAATTAGATAGGGTGTTTATTTATTGAGGATTCTTTTAATCTTAGAGTTTTACTTCAGACTTAAATTATTATTTTACTACGGACTTATTGAAAATATTTATGTATAGAAAATTATGAACAATAACAATGGAACCGGAAAGTCGATGGGCAATCCCAATCAATTAGAAAAATATTTGCTTACCGGAACAAAATCCTTTAAGGATTATATTTTACTTTTCAGAAATAATACTAAGTATATACTTATAATTTCTTTGTCAATAATTATCTTTGCTGCTGTCTACGCTTTTTTATCAAAAAATATTTATACTTCAACTGTAAGTGTTAGAATTACAAACCCATATAAAAATGTATTAGAAAATGGCAGGCAGAATCAGGATGAATCTTTTCTTGATAGATATATTATAAGTGAAATGGGAGTTATTGCTAATTTTACTACAAGAAAAAAGGTAGCCGAAACATTAATCGATAGTTTTAAAACCTCAAATAGTAAAGATTTACTTCCTCTTATATCTGAAAAAAAAGGGAGCAATTCACCTAAACCTGTTGAACAGATTGCAGGTATGCTCGGTGGTGTTATATTTGTTGAACAAAATCAGGGAACCGATATTATTTATATTTCTGCTCAATCACGTTCACCCTATGAAGCAGCTCTGATTGCAAATTGCACAGCAAAAGAATATCAAAGAATTAATACTCTTATAAGCAGGGATAAATTAACCAGTCTCAGAAAATTTTTAGAAGATCAGGCTCAGGAAAAATTAGTTGAATTGAGATCAATTGAAGACTCATTGATGAAATTTCAGGAAAAGGGCGGTATAATTTCTTTTGATGTTCAATCCACAAATTTGATTGGTCAGTTGTCTAATCTGGATGCTCAAAAAGAATCAATTAAAATGGAATTACTTACTTCAAATGAAGTTTTAAAACAGTATAAATTTTTCTTAAGAAAGCAAGACCCTCAGCTTGTGGAATATCTTGAAAGCCAAACCTCACAGGCTTACATTAACGCCTTACAGCAGCAGCTTGCAGAGCTTCAGGTAAACAGGGACATCGCAATGTCCATAAAAAGTCCTAACGTGGATGTAGCTTCCAAAGTGAAGGAATATGACGAAAGAATTGCTGAGGTTAAACAAAAGTTAAACTCAACAATCAGTACCATCAAAGCAGATGCATATTCGGGTAATCCTGATCAGGTTAGGGATTTAGCTCAAAGACTCATTGAAGAAGAAATCCGAAATAGTTCACTTACAGTGCAATTAAAACAGCTTGAATCTGCTACTGGAAAATATGAAGGGAACCTCAGAAGGCTGCCTAAAGCTTCAACCGTGCTTTCACAATATCAACGGGAAAGAGAATCACTTCAGGAAACTTATCTTATGCTTAATGAAAGATATCAGGAAGCGATGATAAATGAAGCTTCTGAATCTGGTAATGTTGTTATTCTCAATCCGGCTGTAATTCCTGATGGACCTTCAAAACCAAATAGATTATTAATCATTCTTATCGGATTTATTTTAGGACCTGTTATTTCATTTGCCTTAATATTGATAAAAGATCATTTTGATGATACAGTTAAAACTCCGGATGATATTGAAAAGGCGGAAATTAGTTTCCTTACCTGGATTCCTCAATATAAATCTGAGAAGAAAAGGGATAGCGATGATTTGGGCTCTATTGTTTCAGATGAAACTGATTCTCCGCTAAGTGAGTCATTTCGTGCAATTAAGGCCCGTATTCAGCAATCAATGGATGATTTTGATTCATTGCCCAGAATAATATTAGTAACCTCTCCTGCAGAAGGTGAAGGTAAATCATTTGTCTCAGTTAATTTGGCTGCTAGTTTCGCTCAATCAAACAAAAGAACATTATTAATTGATTGTGATCTAAGAAGACCTACAATCCATATTAAAATGGGAGTTGATAAAAGACCGGGACTCGTGGATTATTTGTCTCGTAAATCTAAATCTGAAGACATAATTAGAAAAACTAAAACTAATGATTTAAGTTTTATTACTTCCGGATCTACACTATCCAACCCCGCAGAAGTTTTTGAATCAAAAGCATTCAAAAGTTTTCTGCAAGGGATAAAAGATTTTTTTGATATTATCATTCTTGATTCCCCGCCGATAATAGCCGTAATTGATGCAGAAATACTTGCTAAACAGGTTGACGGTACTATTTTAGTTATATCCGCTGATAAGACCGAAAACCGTTTACTGACTGATGCTGTTGGTTTAATTAATCGTAATAAGTCCAATTTCTTTGGGACGGTTCTTAATAATTTTAAATATAAAAGCGGTTATGGATATTATTATAAATATTACTATAACTATTCTAAATCATCCGGGCAAAAGGGAAAAAAAAGCTTTAAACTCAAATCTTAATTCCTTTTGAAAGACAGTTTTCATTTAATGTTTTAATCATTAAATAATTTTGGGTTATTATTTCTGTAAATAGTAATGAAAAATAAAATTAATATATTCATTAATCATCTAGCAACTAAATTGTTAATAATTCTGTTGTTTTTATGCTTAACTTTTATAGCTCTTCTTATCTACACTGATAATAGTCCCTCTTCACTTTTTAATTCCGTTCTTCAAAATATTAGTTCTGAACCGGAACAATTTGACAACTCAAATCTATATACTCATTCTGAACCAATCGATCATTTAGAATCGGTAAATAGTATTTTAAATTCCCTTAAAAAACCTGATACAAGTTCAGTACTAGAAACTGATATCGGAATTGATGTTACAGATAGATTTATTAATTATACAACCTTAGTATCTGATTTCAGCAATCTCTCAAACTTAATTGCATCCTGGGATAATAATTATTTGGCATTTTATGATAAAAAGATGCTCCTCTTTAAAATTCTAAAAAATAAAATTTATTTAAAAACCTTGGATGTCCCTGGTATTAATGAAATTAGATTTGCATATATATTCAGAAATGGAAATATTTTATTTACTGACTACACAAATGCATATTACTCACACGATAATCTAAAAACTTTTCATAAGTCAGATATTTTGGATATTGACGGTAAACAATATTCTCCAAATAAGTACGGTAACTTTTTTAGTTTGGTTATTGACGGAAGACAATTCATAGACAATAAGGAAATTCGTGTTTGGGGTAATTATGCTACCTACGGTGTTTGGCAGCCGGGTATAAGTCGCTCGGAACAGATTCAGGTCTGGTACACTATAGACGAGGGAAAAACAATTAAAACCGCATACAAGTTTGGGCATAATATTCCTAAATTATCAGCTCGTCATGTTCATGCGGTAAACATGTGCCCCTGGGATAAAACGTTTTGGGTGCAAACTGGCGATATGAAAAATGAATGTCACTGGATTCAGGGTAGGTATAATTGGGACAATGATTCCTGGAGCTGGGATGTTAAAGCATCCGGTGATCATATGTCTTATTTTAAATCAACTGGCTTTGTTTTCTTAAATGATTATGTTTTTTGGGCTGATGACAGCAGTGATCCTGAAAAACATGGTATATGGAAGACCCCATATTCAAATTTAGTTTCAAGTACTATAGATATAAAATTATTTGAAAAAGTATTTGATACAGATCAGGAAATTATTTCTTTATATGGAGATAATAAAGGATTTATGATAGCCTCACAGTACTTTAAATCAGGTGATGACAAATATAAAATATTTTCTACATCTGACGGTGGATCAACCTGGTTTTCTAAAATTACAGCTTTTCAGATAGTAAATGTTCATCCGCCAAACGCCTTTGGGCAGATTTTAGGAAATTATTTCGTAAACCAGCAAACTTTTGAAGCCGTTCATTTCTGGGATTTAGCGCCGTCTGTTTTTATTAATTCCTATCTTAAAAAGTCTCAAATATCGAATTGAAAAAACATTAAAAGCATTTTGACTTTCCAAAATTTATTAATTTTGAACTCTGGCTTTAAAATCTTCTTGATAAGATTTTGAACATCAATATTATCTAAAAATAAAGTGTCTTTTATTGTACTATTAATAACTGTTTATCCTTTTTTGAGATGATATTAAGCTCATCAAGGATAATTTAGTTTAGCTTTTTATGGCATAATATTGGAGACCTATTGAGTTAATCGATATTGACTAAAAATATTAAATCTACATAATATTAATTATCAAATAATTATTAGCATACTTAATAGTTATATTTAATGAAACAAACATCTTTAAGTTAACTAATTATTGCTTTTAGTTTTTTCGGAATACTAACTTTTTTTATTATTTTATCAATCGATTATTTATTCAGTAACTGGTGATTATTTTATGAAAGCAGTAATATTAGCTGGTGGTTTAGGAATGAGATTAAGACCCTTTACGGAGGTGATCCCAAAACCATTGCTTCCTATCGGAGAAAAAGCAGTTCTTGAAATCCAGATTGAGCACCTGAAGCAGCATGGATTTGATGAAATTTATTTAGCAACTAATTACAAATCTAACTACATTGAAAATTTTTTCGGGGACGGTTCCCGCTATGGGGTTAAACTTACTATCAGCTGTGAAGAACAGCGGCTTGGAACTGTTGGACCATTAAGTTTGCTGAAATCTCAATTAACCGAACCATTTGTTGTAATGAATGGTGATGTGCTTAGCAACATTAACTTTACGGATTATTACAATTTTGCGATCCGTCAGGAAACTTTACTTTCTATTTCAATTAAGAAAATGATCATGCCTTATAAATTCGGCAATATCTTTTTTGAGGACAACTTTGTAACCGGAATTGAAGAAAAACCTGATATTGTAACCTATGCTCTTGCAGGTATGTACATCATGAAACCGAATATATTTAAATATATTCCTGATAATGAGTATTACGGAATGGATACTTTGATTAAACAAATGTTGGCAGATAAGTCGCCGATATCTAAATATGAACTTAAAGAATATTGGCTCGATATAGGTAGTATTGATGATTTTGGTATGGCTCAGAAGGATTTTCAGGAAAATTTTTATCGTGAGATCAAATAAAAGTCGTTGTAATATCAAAATACCAGGGGATGTCGGATAAATAACTTCGATTATTCGTTTTAAAATACTGGTATTTATATTTTCTTCGCTAGCAAAATTGATTGTAATATTTATTTTGAATTATCATTTAATTTCAAGTTAGCAATTAAATCCAGCAGCGGTTGAAACTTATCAATCGAAGTTAGATATTAATTTAAATTATTTTACTTTGATATTGTTTAATTAAATGATGCTTATACTTTTTGCTGCATATTCTTGTTCTGCCATACAGGCTTTTACTATCTTTATTGCAGTTTAGCAAAACCAAAGGAATAAAACATGAAGATACTTGTGACAGGCGCCGGGGGCTTTATTGGGTCTCATCTCACAGAATTACTTGTAAAAAAAGGTTACGATGTAAAAGCGTTTGTTAGATATAACTCTAAAAATAATTGGGGATGGCTGGAGTCTTCATTTGCAAAAAATGATATTGAAGTTATCACAGGTGATATAAGAGATTTTGATTCTGTATCAAATGCACTGCGGGATTGCGAAGCGGTTTTCCATCTCGCAGCACTAATTGGAATTCCTTATTCTTACATTTCACCTAAAGCTTACATTGAAACTAACATTACCGGTACATATAATATTCTTCAATCCGCAAAGGAATTACAGCTTAAACAAGTCCTGGTTACTTCGACCAGCGAAACCTATGGAACCGCACAATATGTACCTATCGACGAAAAGCATCCCATGGTTGGTCAATCGCCCTATTCCGCGACCAAAATTGCTGCCGATCAACTGGCTGTAAGCTTTTACCGTTCTTTCAATACGCCGGTGAAGATAGTTCGCCCTTTTAATACTTATGGTCCCCGGCAGTCCGCCAGGGCAATAATCCCGACTGTTATTTCACAGCTCTTAAGCGGCAAGGAGAAATTATCACTGGGAAATCTTACCCCGACACGAGACCTGACTTTTGTAAAAGATACCTGCAAAGGTTTTTTTGAAATTTTTAAGTCGGAGAAACTTTTTGGCGAAGTAACAAACATTGGTATGAGCCAGGAAATAAGCGTTCGTGATCTAGTCAAAAAAATAAGTGCATTAATTTCCTTTAAAGCTGATATTGAAGAAGATACCTTAAGAGTAAGACCTGAAAATAGTGAAGTTGAAAGATTGTTTTGTGATAACAATAAACTTATTTCTAATACTGATTGGAAACCAGACTATGATCTAAATAAGGGGATTACTGAGACAATTGACTGGTTAAAGAATC
The DNA here is from genome assembly GCA_963706055.1 of uncultured Ignavibacteriales bacterium. Classification (GTDB taxonomy): domain Bacteria; phylum Bacteroidota; class Ignavibacteria; order Ignavibacteriales; family Ignavibacteriaceae; genus IGN3. The sequence goes on from CAVPND010000049.1 coordinate 26,423, forward strand.
ATATCGGCCTCTATAAACCTGATATTTATAATGTATAATTATGGAAAGCAAAGATGGTAATTGCAGTAACCGGAAGTAAAGGATTTATAGGATCTCATCTTGTTAAAAGACTAACTGATCTGGGATATAGTTTAATTGAAATTGATTCTAAACTTGGTATTGATGTCACTAATAAAAATCAATTAACAAAAATTGAAAAATTCGATTGCATTATTCATCTTGCTGGAAAAGTATCTATTACTGAATCTTTTAATTTAACCTACGAATACTTAACTGATAATTATCAGGGGACTCTTAATATTTTAGAACTTTGCAAAGTGTATAATGCAAAAATTATTTTTGCTAGTTCTAATATTTATGGTCAGCCTCAGTACCTGCCAATAGATGAAGTACATCCATATCATATTTCTAATCCATACACACAGTCAAAAATCATAGGGGAGCAGCTGCTCCAACTATATAGCAATAATTTTGGATTGTCCTGTATCGCTCTAAGACAATTTAATATATACGGACTCGGAATGAATAGTGGTTCCTTAATTCCAACTATTCTAAAACAGCTATCTAGCGGTCAGGTTAAAGTTAAGGATACCAGACCCAAGAGAGATTTTATTCATATTGATGATGTAGTTGAAGCATATATTGCTTCCATTGAGTACAATTGTAAAGGATTTGAAGCTTTTAATATTGCGTCTGGTAATAGTTTTTATATTAAAGATATAGTTGATGTTTGTGAAAATAAACTCTCAAAGAGTATTAGACTTATTGATTTAGGTGAATGCAGGAAAAATGAAATATTTAATATTGAAGCAAGTATTTCTAAAGCCAAAAATAAATTAAACTGGGTGCCGAAAATAAATCTGGAAGAAGGTCTATCTGATATGATTGACCATTCTTATTCTGACCTGGAAACATCTGATACACCCAAGTACAACGCTCTAAAAGATATTGCAAGTAAAAATTTAATACCTTTATCAGTACCATCCTTTAGGGGCAATGAATGGAATTATGTAAAAGAATGTATAGACACAAGCTGGGTTTCTTCAGCAGGAAAATTTGTGGATGAATTTGAACTGAAAATTTCTGAATATACAAAATCAAAATATGCTGTTGCTTGCGTTAATGGCACAGCGGCATTGCATATCTCTCTTTTAATAGCCGGTGTATTGCCTGATGATGAGGTTATAATTCCCACAATTACATTTATTGCACCTGTTAATGCCATTCGTTATTGTAATGCTTATCCTGTGTTTATGGATGCAGATAAATTTTATAACATCGATATGAATAAGACAATTGATTTCATCCTTAACGAAACCGAAATGAAAACAATTACCGTGGAAGGAAAGAGCATCGCATATTCCTTTAATAAAAAAACAAAACGCAGAGTTATTGCAATTATTCCCGTTCATATTTTTGGTAATGCTGTTTGGCTCGATGATCTGTATAATGTCTGTAAAGAAAGAAACATTAAAATTATTGAAGATGCTACTGAAGCATTGGGCACCAGGTATAGTGAGGGAAAATTTAAAAGCAAACATGCCGGTACAATAGGTGAGTTTGGATGTCTATCATTTAATGGTAATAAAATAATTACCACCGGTGGCGGTGGTATGATAATTACTGATAACCAGGAATATGCAGCTAAGGCTAAGTATTTAACCACTCAGGCAAAAGATGATGAAGCCAGGTTTATACACAATTCAATTGGATACAATTATAGGTTAACTAATATTTTAGCCGCTTTAGGATTAGCCCAGTTAGAACAATTGCCCGATTATATAAAAATTAAAACTGATAATTACATTCTGTACAAAGAACATATTAATAAAATAAACGGTCTCCGATTAGCTGATCTTCCTGAATATGCAAGTAATAATTGTTGGATGTACGCTCTGCAGATCAATAAAGAAAATTATGGAAAAGATAGAGAACAACTTATGACTTTTCTGGATAAAAATAACATTCAAACTAGACCGGTTTGGTTCCTGAATCATTTGCAAAAGGAATTTAAAAATAATCAGACGTATCATATTGAATATGCTGAAATTTTAATTAATAATACTTTAAACATTCCTTGCAGTGTTAGTCTTTCAAAAGAAGATATTGAAAGAGTAATTGAGAAACTCAATGAAAGATAAAATTATTATAATTGGCGGCGGCGAATTTGCCCACCTCATAATTGATGTGATTAAGAAACTGAATCAGTACGAAATTATTGGATACACAGATTTAGTAGATAGAGGAATTGTTTTGGGTACAAAGTATCTGGGCACTGATGATGTTTTAGTTGATGTCTTAAAAACCCATTCCAAATGTAAAGCTGTTGTTGCTGTTGGATTAATAAAAGTTTCGTTTGTGCGAAATAAAGTTTATGAGATGTTAAAAAAATTAGGTTTTGAATTGCCAAGTATCGTTTCAAAAAATGCAATTTTACAGGAGGATGTTATAATTGACGAGGGTACCTGTGTTTTGGATAATGCACTTATTAATGCAGGCACTAAGATTGGGAAATGCTGTATTATCGGTCCGGGTGCAATAGTCGAACATCATTGTACTGCAGGTGACTTTGTTACTTTTGCAACAGGATCAATTTTTGCCGCCGGCTCTACAATTGGTAATAATTCAATTCTTAGCATCGGTGCTATTGTTGTTTCACATAAGAATATATGCAATAATTGTTTTATCGGTGCCGGTTCAGTCGCTATTAATAATATCTCAATTGAAGGCACTTATTATGGAGTGCCGGCAAGAAAAATTATTCCGTAAAATCAAAATAAGACTGTTAAACTTCTGTTTAGATATATGTATTTAAATATTAACATTTTAACACATATTTTATTAAAATAAGATTAAAATTGTATTAATTATTTTAGTTGAAAGGTTTTTTAAAGTTATTGCTGTACAGGCACGTAATTTGATTATATATCATTAGACTAGTTTATTAGGACTCTAATATAAACTTACACTGTGTAAATATTTTCCATATCTAGAATAATTATGATGACATTAGAGCAGAATTTTGAAGAGATACAATTAAGTAAGGCGAATCCAAATTCATCTATTTTTTCTGAGAAGACAAATTTTAAAATATTATCCTCCAATAATCAAACTGAATGGACTCATTATTTAAGTAAATTACCAAAATCGCTTCAGGATATTTACTACACTCCTGAGTATTATCAAATTTATGAAAAAAACGGTGATGGCAAAGCGCTGTGTTTTGTCTTTGAACTGAACAACAATTTGGCATTGTATCCGTTTCTGCTAAACAAAATAAATGATCTTGGATATCAACTTGAAGAATCCTTTTACGATATACAGGGTGCGTATGGTTATAATGGAATTTTATCATCATCCAATGATCCTGATTTTAGAAAAAGTTTCTATATAGAATTTAATAAGTTTTGTTTGAATAATAATATTATTGCAGAATTCACAAGATTCCACCCTTTATTGGAAAATCAGAAATTTTCAGAAGAACATTTAAGTATAATTTATGACAGACAAACGGTCTATGTTGATCTAAATCAAAAATATGATGATATCTACAAAAATTATTCACGCTCTGCCAAAAATAATTTGAATAAAGCAGTTTCAAATAATTTAAATCTGGTTATATGTAAAAATAAATTCACTTATAAAAGAGAATTTATTGAAATGTATAATGAGACAATGGATAAAGTTCATGCTGAAAAATATCTTTATTTTAATAATGAATATTTTAACAATACTTTTAACATTCCATCATCAGTTCAATTTTTAGTTCTTAAGGATAATTTTCCTATTAGTTCCGCAATATGTCTGGGTGCAGAAAATTATTTACACGTGCATTTTAAAGCTTCCAGAACCAACTGGCTTTCTTATAGACCTAATAATTTCTTGTTTGATGAGATAATTAAATTTGCACTGCAAAAAGGATTTAATGCAATCCATATTGGCGGCGGAAGAACTTCTTCTGCTGATGATTCATTATTAAGATTTAAGAAAAATTTTTCTAATACTACTTGTGGTTTCTACATCGGAAAAAAAATATATAATGCAGAAGTTTACTATCGGATTTATGAACAATGGAAAAGTGCTAATCCTCATTTGGTTGATAAATATAAAGATAGGATATTGGCTTATAGATATTTTAATTAGTCTTAATTAGATAATTCGTATTCTATCATTTTTAAGAACTAAGTGTCTCGCACGTCTAACCGGGCATCACATTTTGCACTCTAAACTAATAAACGGGTTACTAATTGAATTTTATCAAATATATATTGGTAAAAAATTACAGATCGGGATCATTTTTCTAATAATATATATATTTCAGTAACTTCCTTTAGATGAATATCATATTGCAAAATGAAGAATAAAATTATAATTATAGGCGGGGGTGGGCATTCAAAAGTAGTTATTGATCACGTTAAAAGACTCGGTGTATATGAAATATTAGGTTATACCGATCTAATCGATAAAGGTCTGTTATTAGGTGTAAAATACTTAGGAACTGATGAAGTATTATCAAAAATTATTAATACGCATAAAAACTGCAAAGCAGTAATCGGGATAGGCAACGTAATTCTTTCTGATAAGAGATTTAAAATTTATTCAATGTTAAAACAACTCGGTTTTGAACTTCCTGTGATAATCTCTAAAAATGCAATTATAAATGAAACAGTTAAAATTGATGAAGGCACTGTTGTCTTTGATGGAGTAACAATTAATGTTTGCTCAAGTATCGGTAAATGTACAATAATTAATACGGGTGTAATTATCGAACACGATTGTCAGTTAGGTGATTTTGTTCATATCGCTACCGGTGCGGTTCTAAGCGGTGGTGTAAAGGTAAAAAATAATTCAATGATAGGTTCCGGCGCAACAATATTACATGATAAAGTTATTACGGAAAACTGTATGATAGGCTCCGGTTCAGTTGTAACTAAAAATTTACTTGACGCCGGTACATATGTTGGAATTCCTGCTGTCAAAATTAATTAAAAATTATATAAAATCAAGATTATTTTAGAGATGTTATATTAATATAGATAGATTTCGCGGTTAGCAACAAACTGTTTTTTTAGTAGTTTGAATTATAACTTTACAAAGTAGACTATTATTCGTCCATTTTAAAATTGACTTTAAGTAGAAGACATCATTTAATACTAATATTTATCGATTAGAATTATGAAAAAAGTTTATATCGGCCCGGCTAATTTGGCAAACTTTTCTGAGGATTTTGAAAAATCGTTGAACTCAGTAGGAATTAAAGCAGATTTTATCTGCTGGTCAAATAGAATTCATCCTTTCAACTACGGAAAACAAAAAGCTTTCCGGATCGTAAACACAGCACCATTTAAAATATTTGGTAAAAATGTTTTTTATTTCTTCAACGAATATTTTTTAAAACCAGTTTATTTCCTTTTTGCTTTAATAAAATATGATATTTTCGTATTCATCACTCCCACAACATTTCTTATAAATAATTGGGATTTAAGGATTATAAAGTTCTTTAGAAAAAAGATAGCATTTTTTTATGCTGGCTGCGTCGATCGGGATTTAAAATTTGATTCCGACGCTGAATACGTTTGTAACACATGCAAAGATTTTGTTTTGCAGAAAAATTGTTTTTGCGATAATATTGAAAAAAAAAATGCACGCGCTAATTATTTTGCTCATTATGCTAATTATGTTATCGGACCGCCCGATACAGTATCTTATGTAAATGATAAAACTAAAATTCACAAATTGGTTAGAGGCTTTCCGGAAATCATAATAAAAGCATCTGAGAAAAACTTTAATGGCAGATTAAGAATTGCGCATTTACCAAGTAATCCATTAGTAAAAGGAACGCACATTATTGAACCGGTTCTTAACCGTTTAGCTGAAGAAGAGGATGTAGATATTGTTATAAAAGATGGAATATGGCAGAGAGAACGAATTGTCAATGAAATTAAAAACTCGCATATTTTAATTGATTCACTTGCAGGTTATATTTTTGGAACTATTTCATTAGAAGCAATTCAATATGGCGGCGTTGTGCTAAACGCTTATCCCGAATGGATAGCAAGTTGTTATGATATACCAATGGTTGTTAAAGTTACTGGGGATACACTATATAGTACCTTAAAGGAATTAAATAATAATCGTGAATTATTGAAACAGTATTCAGCCCGATCTCAGGAGGCATTTAATAAATATTTTACTTATGAAGCTGCCGGCATTTATTTTAAACAGGTGTTCAAATTATAAAACTATTATCTGTCATCTTAGAAAAGTTTTAGATTGTTAGTTCGAAAATATATCGGGTTATTAAATAATTATATTAAAATTTTGTTCAAAAAGTAGTTTGGCTTATACAACAGGTATTCATTAAATTAATAACGGACATAATACGATGTGCGGCATATTTGGCATAATTAGTAAAACTGAAATTGACAACAAAAAACTTATAAAAGTAAGTAAATCTTTATCTCACCGAGGTCCGGATGATGAAGGTATATTACTATTCAATTTAAATGATCATCAGTATGGGCAATATGCTGGTGAAGATACAATCTCTGAGATTAATTATCCGGCTCTTGGTGAATCAAAAAGTTTTAATGCTGCATTCCTGCATCGTCGTCTTTCCATCATAGATCTTTCCCCTGCTGGTCATCAGCCCATGTCTTATAGTTCTAATAAGCTTTGGATTACATACAATGGTGAGGTTTATAATTATTTAGAAATTAAAACCGAATTGTTAGCCAAAGGATATAGGTTTAAAACTTTATCCGATACTGAAGTAATTCTGGCAGCCTATCAGGAGTGGGGGACTGAATGTGTAAATCACTTTAATGGTATGTGGGCTTTTGCAATTTGGGATAGTCATAATCAAAGTATTTTTTTAAGTCGCGATAGAGTAGGTGTTAAGCCGCTTTACTATTACTATAAAAATGATCATTTTATTTTTTCTTCTGAAATAAAAGGAATTAAAGAATATCTAAATGAAAAACTCACATTAAGTGAAAAAAAAATATATGAGTATTTATTAAGAGGTCAGATTTTTGTTGGAGAATCTGAGGATACAATATTTGATGAAGTTAAACAATTAATGCCCGGCAGTAATTTAATTTTTAAACAAAATAAAATTACTGTCAATAAATACTGGAGTCTAAAATTAATCAAAAACAAATTATCCTTCAACGAAAATGTAGAACGATTTAGTGAATTATTTCTTGATTCAATAAAATATAGATTAAGAAGTGATGTTGAGGTTGGGTCTTGCCTAAGCGGTGGGCTAGACTCAAGCAGTTTAGTTTCTTTTGCATCAAGAAAATTTAACAAAAAATTTCATACTTTTTCTGCAATATGGCCCGGTGAAAAATGTGATGAATCTTACTATGTCGAAAAAGTAAATAACAAATATCAATGTCATCCTCATGCTTTTACTCCTGACTTGAATAATATCCTGGATGTGATCGATAAGGAGATATGGCATCAAGAAATGCCATTAGCCGGCAGCAGTTTACTGGCACAATGGTTTGTTATGGAAAAAGCCAAAGAGAAAAATATTAAAGTGTTACTGGATGGACAGGGTGCAGATGAAATATTAAGTGGTTATCCTTTCTACTTAACTCCGTATATAAATGAGATGGTTTATTCACTTAAATGGAAAGAATTATATAAATATTATCCTTCTCTTCGAACTAAAAATTATAATTTAAAGTGGTTTATAAATCTTCAAAAGTATAGATTCATTTCACCATTTAGAAAAGCTGTTTTTCCAGTTAATAAAGCGTTAGCGAACAAATATAGGTTTAATACTAAACATCATAATGGATATATATGTTCAAGCTTACCTGAATTTCTAAAGTACCAGATCGAAATTACAAGTCTGCCGGTGCTTTTGCATTTTGAGGATAGAAATTCGATGGCTCATTCTGTTGAGTCTCGGGTACCTTTTTTGGATTATCGGCTGATTGAATTTGCAGTTAATATACCTACTGAGCAAAAAATTCATGGTGCGTTGACAAAAATAATTTTACGTGAGGCGATGAAAGAATATTTGCCTGATGAAATTTATAATAGAACCGATAAAATAGGTTTTAGCACACCGATTGAAAATAATTTATTTAGTAGCGGAAATGAATTATATAATTACTGTTTAGATAAAATTAATAATTCTGATATTTATCAGATGGATTTGATCGAACCTAATCAAATTAACTCCAAAAATATTTTTGGGCTTTATTCTCTAGTGAAATTCTTAGAGATCTGGAATTAAACTTGATAATTCAAAAGGTTTATCCAAACAAACTATTCAATGTTTTTTTGGAAGTATATAATTTATTTACAGAAAATATTTTCATTGTGTTTGTGAAATATGGAATTTCTATATGTCCTTAATGAAAAATATCTCAAAAGATACTATTATTTACGGTATCGGCACGGTACTCCAAAAAATTATTGGCTTTGTTCTCCTGCCTTTTTATACACGGGCTTTAATTCCCGCAGAATATGGTGTATTGGATACGCTCGCTACTCTAACCTTTTTCGTTGCAACTATATTCACTTTGGGACTTGGCGGCGCAACTTCACGTTATTTTTTTATTGCTGAAAGTGATGACGAAAAGAAAAAATTATTATATACTTCCGCAACTATCAGGCTGATTTCCTTTTCAATTCCACTTTTGGTTTTTATTATCTTTTCTTCTCAGATTTCAGTTATTCTTTTTGATACAGACGAATATTCCTTTGTTGTACTTCTTACAGGCTTTCTTCTGTTTTTTTCCACTCAACAGGAAATTCAGACAAATATTTTCCGTTTTTATCGTGTACCGGTTAAATTTAACGTAGTTACTATTCTTCGGGCAGTTATTTTTCCCGTTCTCGGTATTCTCTTTGTAGTTGTTTTGCAATGGGGTGTTCTGGGTGCAACTTTAGCCACTTTAATCACTTCGGTTATCACTTTAACCTTTGGTTATTTCTATTTTGTACGCTCTAAATACATTCGTCAATTCAGTTGGCATTGGGCAAAAAAGATGCTCAGGTTTGGCATTCCACTTATTTTTACCAGTATTCTTACATGGGTTAATAGTGTATCCGACCGTTTTTTTATATTGCACTATCAGGATTTAAACCAGATAGGTTTATACTCAATTGGCGGTACGCTTTCGCAGCCGATTCAACTTATTAATCTCGCTTTATCTATGAGTTCGATGGTAATTGTAATGACTTTGTACAGTGAAGAAAAAGATAACGACAAACCGGAAACAAAATCTCTTCTTACAAAGATCTGGCATATATATCTCGCGGTTGCCATCACCATAGCGCTGTTTATTTCTATATTTAGTTATGATATAGTAAATCTTCTGACAACTCCTGAATATATTGGTAGTATTCTTGCTATGCCGTTTTTACTGTTCAGTCAGATTATTTATTTTAGTGTGGATTTAACCGGCAATGGTATGACATTAAAAGAGCAGAGCAAACCTTACGTTTGGATAATGCTTGCTGCCGGCGGTACAAACTTTGGATTGAATTTTTATTTTGTACCTGTGTTCGGATTTGTTGGAGCAGCAATGACAACAATAATTTCCAATATTGTGTATTTTTTAATCGCTTATTTCTGGTCGCAAAAAGTATTCTTTATTAAAAGAAGTTTTATAAAACCGGCGTTTTACTTTTCAATCGGTCTTGCTGTTGCAGTCTTTTTTCCGTTCTATGAACTAAAAATGGGAATACAGATTTCGTATTTGATTAAAATTAGCGTGTTCATTTTAGCTTTGACACTACCTTTTATCATTAAACTGGTAGATTATTCTTCATTTACTAATTTATTAAATATGATTAACAGAAAGAAAAAAGGATAAAGTAAATTGCATTTAATGACTTCTGAACTATTACGGTTGTCATTCCCGTACAAGAGATTGTGTGAAAATTTGTATTCGTCAGGCTGAGCGGACCAGCATACCGAGTCTGTTGCACAAGTGTTGTACTTGTCATTTCGATCCCGATTCATCGGGAGAGAAATCTTTTGTTTATATTATGAAAGAGAATTCTCCCTTAGCCTGGTTACCGGTTTGCAGGTATTCTATTCCTATCGGGATTTAAATTTCTTCATCCCAGCGGGATGGAATGTTTGTAGAAAAAAAATAAAACATAATGCCGTAGGCATAACATATAAATAATGCAATATTGAAACAGAAATCAAATAATATTGTTATCGTCATTTCGATCCCGATTCATCGGGAGAGAAATCTTAATTTTTCAATGATCTCATTTTAAAAATTATTAGAAAATACTAAAAAATTAATTTATGTATAAAGTAATTTATATAGATAGAATTACAGAACATTCGCCAAATATCCCATCAAATATAAAAGATGGAGATAATTATTTTACTATCGGGTGGGGTGCCGGAAGTGCAAGAAAGTTTAAAGAATTTAATCCGGATGTAATTGTTGAATGCTGGAAAACTGATCACAAATCCAGCACAATATATCAAAGAGAATCTTTACGGTGTTAAGTTTATAATATTTCCCGCTTTTCATATTAAGCAGCTTGGCGATTATTCTTTCTCTCTTATAAAACATCTAAAAAAAGAACTTAGAAAAAAAGAAAAAGTGATTTTTCATATCACCAGTTTCAGACATCTGCTTTTTTACAGTGCAGCATTAAAATTAAAAAAAGTTCCGCTGGCTGTTCAGAATAACGGGGAATCCTCAGCTATCTATAAAGTTAAAATCTCAACAGGCTTCAAAAAATTCTTTTATTTTCTGCAATTACCTTGGGAGCGCAAAGCATTCAAATATATTGATCTTTTGTATATCCTTGATGAAAGGTTAAAAGCGTACCTGCCTGAAACCAATGCAGAGATAAAAAAACAAACCTTGGGTATAATGCCCGAAAGATTTTCACCGCTCGATAAAAAAACAGCAAGACAATTATTGGATCTTGATCCTGAAAAAAAGTATCTACTCTATATTGGTAAGTTAAATCCAACAAAAAGTCCTGATATATTGATCGATATTTTCACGGATATTAAAAAAAATAGAGATGATGTAGAACTATTAATTGCCGGAACAAATAATGGCGACCCGCTTATAAATTATGCATTAGAAGCAGGAGCTAAGGTTTTTGGAAGGATTATGCACACAGATATTTATAAATATTTATCTGCTGCTGATGTTTATATCCTTCCTAAATATTCTATTGAACATATCTTTGGTGGTATTGGTCTTCTTCCAATAGAAGCTTTATTATGCAATACGCCCATAATAGGAGCAAGTCTCGAGAATTTTCCGCAGGAATGCAGATCATCAGTCGGTTTAACTGCCGCAGATAAAGATGAAATAAAAAATGCCATAATTAAGATTATTGATAATAAGATAACCTTTAATAATCTTAGAGAAATAGCAATTGAAAATTACTCCTGGAAAAATATTATCGAAAAAACTTCGACTGATTTAAATAAATTGATTACTGATTACTATGAAAAATGAAATAAGAATTTTTAAATATATTTTAAAAAACATTTCGTCCCTTTTAAAATATTCTCCAAACTAATATGATTAAACTTGCTCTATTTGGTGTTGTAGCTTTATTACTGCTTATTGCATTCATGATAATTATTCGCAATAAACCGGATCTTTGGTTTTGGATATTTCTTAATCTCTATTTTGATCCCGGCGGTTATGTGTATGAATTTATGGGAGGTACACTTCTAGGTCCTTTGCGATCACAGATGTATTTTTAGCGGGAATGGTATTCTGTATGATTTCAGCAAATATTAATTGGAAAGTAATCTTTGAAGATCAATTCTTAAGGAAATTTGTATTGTATCTATTCATTTTTGGTCTGTATTTCTATATAGTGTATGGAGGTATTGCTCCTTTTTTGAATAATGATTTTGATTATCCGACCTTCTTAATCAAAAATAGATTATTCGCTTACGGTTTTATTATTCTATTTGCTGTTTATGCCTTTTCTTTAAGAAGTTTATATTATTTTTACACCGCAACACTTTCTGTGGGTGCCATCTGTCTAACTTTGTATTTCATAACATTGTTGACGGGAGTAGAATTAGTCCCCGTAGAAAAATTTGCAAGATATACTGGTGAGGCGATGATGAGGGTTTCAATGGTGTCTTACGGTATATTTTATTTATTATTTCCTGTATCATTAATAGCATATCTTTTATCAAAAAAAATTAAATTAAATTTAAAGTATAAAAATTGGTTATACTATAGTGGTCTAGTAATGATACTTACAATGATCATTACTCTTACCCGGCGTATCCAGATAAATATTATAGGTTCAGCCGTTATAATTACTATTATTATTGCAAATTTATTTAGAACAGGAAAACTAATTGGCGTTTTAAGATTATTAGCTCCTGCAGTACTTATTATTTTGGTATTATCTTTTACTTTTCCGGATTATATTGGTTATTTAGGCGAAATAGGTGAGGATACATTCTTGCTTATGACAACCGGAAAAGATTCTAAAGGAAAAACAGATCAAAGAGTTTCTGGCTCTAATGATTACGTGCTTGTTGAACAATATATTACCAAGAATTTATTTCTTGGTACTGGTTATACGTATCTATTCTGGAAAAACGGTCGTGCCACCTCAGCAAGGGGGGTTGAATTTGCTGTTGCAACTGATGCCGCTGGCGAAGTTCCAATTTATTATTTATTATTCGGTTATGGTCTTATTGGTGCCTTGTTGATGCTGCCGTTGTACTTTATGATGCTGAAACTCTTTTTTAAACTCGCTAAGCTTTTAAAAATTTCTTTTATAAATTATTTACAAAATCCTTTGATCATAATATTTTCTATTTATGTCCTCTTGACAATCGCCATAAAGTTTACGATTAGTTTTTATAATCTAAGTTTAGATTTTAATGCCCCTAACATTGGCTCTACTGCTTTGTTAATGGGTATGGGATTTGCTTTGTATCGCAAAATATATCTTGAGAATCAAAGCCAGACAGAATAATTCAATTTTTATCAGTATTAATAACCTACGTTACGCATTTATAAATTATCTATAGCCACGACTTAAATAGGCTGCGTGAAAATTTGCAATCGTCAGGCTGGGCGGTCCTGCCTGCAGGTAGAGTCTGTTGCACAAGTGTTGTATTTGTCATCTCGATCCCCATTCATCGGGAGAGAAATCTTTTACGTTAAAATTTATAAGATTTCTCAGCCTGCCTTCCACAGGCAGGTTCGCTAGATGTGACGCTTTTTTATATTTTAACTCAGGCTCTAAAAGTCGTGGTATATATGAGACCCTCAAACACGGGGGCTTTAGCCCCAAATGGCTGTCTCTTGGTCTAAAGCCAATATTTATTAGTGGAGGATATGTGAAAATTCACTAAAAGTCATTTCGAAGGAGTTTACGACTGAGAAATCTTATCGATTTCAAAAGACTTCTCTTCGCCTGCCTACCGGCAAAGGCAGGGACGAAGCCAAGCATTATTTAATAAATTCACATCTCGCCTTCGCTAGATGTGACGCTTTTTTATATTTTAACTCAAGCTCTAAAAGTCGTGGCAATTTATTACATCAATATCACGTAAGCTGGTTTAATCAGCTGCCATAAACAGAATTTGAAACCTTTAAAGTTTTATATGAGTTGTATTTAAGAATTAATAGTTTCGATTGTAACCTTCGAGGGTTCTGCTTTGTAACCTCGAAGGTTTTTCTTCCGTTTGCGTGAGCTGAGTCAATAAGTTACCTTATGTATTTATAAATTATCTATAGCCACGAATTTTTAAGTCGTGGTATAAATGGGACTCCCAAACACTGGGCTTTAGCCCAATATGGCTAACTCTTGTGGCTAAAGCCAATATTTATAATATTAATAGTCCACAACTTAAAGAGGTAATGTGAAAATTCACTAAAAGTCATTTCGAAGGAGTTTACGACTGAGAAATCTTATCGATTTCAAAGACTTCTCTCTTCGCCTGCCTACCGGCAAAGGCAGGGTCGAAGTGACAATCGCTATTATCACACAAGCTCTAAAAGTCGTGGCAATTTATTACATCAATATCACGTAAGCTGGTTTAATCAGCTGCCATAAACAGAATTTGAAACCTTTATGGTTTTATAAATGAGATGTATTTAAGAATTAATAGTTTCAATAGTAACCTTCGAGGTTTCTGCTTTGTAACCTCAAAGGTTTTCTTCGAGTTAACATTCTAAATGAAAATTAAATAATGCAAAATATTTTATCTAAAAAAAAATTGATTGTTCTTTTAAATTTATCAGGCAGTTACAAAGCCGGCGCGCAGCGCAGATACCTTGCATTATTTAAATATCTTCAGCAAAACAACCAGAATGATTACGTCCTTTTATTAAATGATTCATTGTACGAAGAGTGCTTTAATGATAATATACTAACTGATACCAAAAATGTAATATGCGTACCCATTAAATATGGACGGAAAACCTCTGCTAAAACTAAGAACTCATCTAGTAAAAACAATCCGCAAGTTTCACTTAATCCCATTAACAAATCAAAATTATATGATTTTCTAGGATCAGTTTCCAGCTTTCTAAAACAACTAAGAGCATGGTTAGGTTATTCACTTAAGCTTATAAAAATTATTAAAAACTATAATATTGGCGTTGTTTATGGCGTATTTACAGGTGGCATTTGGTCATGGCAGATAGCAAAATTATTAAATATTAAATTTATCTACAGCTATAACGATTCAGCCGCAAGTATGATTGAGAGTGATTTTTTGAGAATTTTTAGTTCTGAGCGGTATCCACTTAAATATGCCGATAAAATAGATTTTTTATCCCCCGGTATATTGCAGAAATTAAAAGAAAAAGGATTGAATATTGACGAGAAAAAAGCTCTGTTTACTCCCAATAGTTTTATCCTTTATAATAATTTTAAGCCGGAATATCCAAAGAAAGATTGGGTCGTTTTTTCTGCAAGGATGACCAAATTAAAAAATCCGGATATTCTGCTTCAATCTGTTTCAATTTTAAATCAGCGTGGTTTCAACTCATTTTCTGTTTATTTCTTGGGGGAGGGTGTTTTGCTGTCTGAACTTATAAAACAAAAAGAAGAATTAAAATTAAATAATGTATTTTTTGAAGGTGGAGTTTCTGACACAGCAAAATACTTAAAGCAAAGTAAAATATTTGTTTCAATCCAAAAGGATAACAATTATCCAAGTCAGTCACTTATGGAAGCGATGGCATGTGAAAATGCCATAATTGTTTCCGATGTTGGTGAAACCCGCAGATTGGTAACTGAAGATGAAGGAATTCTTGTCTCATTGTCTGCTGAAAAAATTGCTGATGCCATCCAGTTTCTTTTATCTAACCCTGCAGAATGTAATAAATTTGGTACAAATGCAAGAAAAAAAGTATTAAATGAACACAATATTGAAAAGTTTTCCGATTATTTTTATGAGATTACAGGTCTTTAAAAAGATAAAAATTGATTCTTTTATCCGATTAACTCTATCCCTATCAGGATTTATTATTCCTCATCCCAGCGGGATGAAATGTTGTTAGAATAAAAATAAAGACAAAATGCCGTAGGGATGACATATAAATAATGCTGAATTAAAACAGAAAACAAACAATATTGTTATAATCATTTTGATCCCGATTCATCTGGTGAGAAATCTTTTGAATCATCCTCATTTCTCCGCTTTGCCTCTGGCAAGGTCTGCGCTTTCTGCATTTTCCTCTTTCGCTTTGCCCTCTGCGCTATGCGCTCTGCTTGCACTTTGCCCTTTGCTCCTTTGCCCTCTGCACTCTTCTCAATTCCCGATCACTACTCACTCACCTACTACTTACAACTCACTACTCACTAATTTTCTGTTTCATTCCTGTACAGGGTTTTCTTAAATTACTCTTAAAATAATTGAATATATTGCTTAATTAAGTGATAAAAATGGCTCGGTATTTGTAAAAGTTATAAATCGCTTAGCAAATTGGAACAATAACTCCGGGTTTTGTGAACAGCTTTAAAATTTTTTTATCCATATTTACTTTTTTTATTTCTCCGGTTTAAAGATTAACTGCATGAAAAATTTTCTTATTAGATACAAATACATTTTAGGGATCGTAGTCTCAATATCATTGCTCTATCTGTCTTTAAAGGATATCGATTACGCAAAATTACTTGAGTATTTTGGTTCGGAAAATATTGATATGGTAATCTATGTGTTTCTTGTAAATTTAATTCTTAGGGTTGTAATCGCTCTGCGCTGGCATAAACTGCTCGACATTTTTCCGGCAAATAATTTTATTACCACTTTCAATTACACCAATATTGGATACTTCGTAAATAATATTTTGCCTGCACGCTTAGGTGACGTAATAAAATCGTATTTATTGGCAAAAAAAAAGAAATATAATAAAACCCAGGTTTTTACTTCTGCGGTTATCGAAAGAATATTTGATCTCATCGGTCTTTCGGTGCTCTTTATTATTGCAATTTTTAGATACGACATCCCGGATAATATTCTCAATGGAGGTTTGATCTTTATTGGTATTCTGGCTCTTGGATCGTTTATTGTTTTGTTTATGATGAAAAAACAGGATTTAATTGATTTAAGACCGGAAAGTATCTCAAAATACAGGATAATTAATTTCATTAAAGATAAAATTGGTTCAATATTCCGCTATATTCAAAAATACCTTAACTTTAAAGACCTGTCCTATCTTCTCTTTACAACTGCAATAGTATGGTTTTTATATGTTTTTGCAGGATATATTATTATTGAAAGACTTGGTGGTCAGCTTAGTTGGGATGCTTCAATTCTGAGCCTTATTTTGTTGGGTATCTCTTTCATTTTACCGTCAACACCTGGTAATGTCGGAGTTCATCAGTTTGCCTGCGTTGTAGCGTTTGGTATCCTTGGTCTTGATAAAACTGAGGCTGTTGCATTCTCTTTCTACTATCAGATTCCGGTCATCATCATCAGTATAATATTAGGATTCATTTCGATTTATTTTGAAGGATTTTCATTAAAAGGGATCAGTCAAGCTTCTAAAAAAGCTGAATCCGGAGCGCTCAATGAAGTCAGTTGATATTTTAGTTGCTGTCAGAAATGAGGAAAAAACTATTCCTGATTTTATTAATAGATTTGATGAACTTACGCCTGAGGGTGTAAAACTCAATATTATTTTTTTAGAAGATGGAAGCAGCGACGGTACTGTCAGTTTATTAAAAGAACTTTCGCTCAGCAAAAAAAATGTAAACTATATCTCAATTGAAAATAAATACGGTCAGTATGCAGCATTAACATTAGGATTAATTCATTCGAATGCTGATGCCGTTGTTACAATGGATGTTGATGGAGGGCACCCCGTTGAAAGCCGCAATTGAAATGATTAAGTCATTTCTTAAAGGAAATAATTTAGTACAGGGACATAGAATAATATATAAACGAAAAAAGTTTTACCGCTCCGTTTTAAGTTATGTCTATAATTTATTCTTCTATGTAATTGTTGGAGTTAATTTTCTCAAACAAAATGTTATGTTCAGGCTGATGGATAAACCTACTAAGGAAAAATTTCTGCAGCACAAAAATTGGTGGCATATTTTTAAAACAAACTTTAAAAGCGAAGATAAAGTTAAAACTGATTATATAGAATATTCAGCTCCCGAAAGAGAATTGGGTGAAAGCAAATATGGATTCTTAAGATTGCTTAAGCTTTCCTACAAATCATTCTTTGCATTGCTTTCACCTAAAAGATTGATTTTTGTGGATGCTTTTTTTATAATAATAACATTTCTATTCTTTAACTATGATTTTATACTATTTGCTTTACTTGCAGCAATTCTCTTTGTTGTGTTAAATCTCAGTTTCTATTTGATCATCAATAATTATCCTATGCCTAAATTAATAATTATCGACACATCTCTGCCGGGGCTTAAGGATGAATAAAAAAATCTTTTTAATCATTATCATAATTTTATCTTTTTTTGTCAGGATCCTTTATTATTATGCTCAGCCTGATCTTTCAACTGATCATCTTTCACAGATGGCGACGGCTCAAAATTTTATGGCAGGTCATGGTTTTTCATTTAAATATCTTGATTCTAGTTTGAATATTTTTTACAGTACACATATCCAATGGCCCCCTTTATATCCTTTATTGATTGCTTTAGTATCCTTTATAACGGCAAATACTCTGCTCTCAAGTTTTATAATACAAATTGCAGTATTACTTTCCTTAGTGATTATATGGAAAAAGATTTTTAATCTCTTTGAAAATCTTGTTTCAGAGCAGGCGTATTTTTATTTCATTACTTTGCTTGTTATTTCAACTTCAGTTTTGAATAATATAAATACCGTTTTGGTTTTTTCTCTATTGCTTTTGTCGCTTTCTCTCTATTTTACTTTTGCTTTTATATTTGATCATAAATCGAAGAAAATAAATATTTTCCTGTCTTCTCTCTTTGCAGCCTTGCTGTTTTGGACGCATTATAGCTATTTCTTTGTTGCTTTTTATCCTGCCGTTGTTTTATTTATTATTTTTTATCGAAATAGGAATAAAAACAATCTTTATGCCTCTATAGGATCTTTTTTCATAAGCGTAATAGTTACTTCAGGCGTATTGATTTATAATTTTCTTTCTACCGGTTTTATTAATTATATGGATAATCCCCATCTGTGGGATGCGGGTTTTTTCCCTCAACAACTTCTCTTGACTGACCCATTTTTTCTAAATGCATTCTTTAATAGTTCATATATTTATAACTATATATTAAAAACGGAACACAACGTTCTTCTTTCTATATCTTTACAAATAATCTCTTTTGCAATATTGATCACAATTTGCGTTCTGTTTTTAAAATTACGAAAGAATAAGAGTTTACCCTTTGATAAAACTTCCTTACTATTCATTCCGTTCTTTGTAATTATTATTTTAACAATCACTTTTTTACTTTATTTTACTCTTCATTACCACGAGATACCGCGTCCGGGCTGGACACATATTGGTGATCCACGTTATCTGTCCGCTGTGTACTTAGCTGTTTTAGCAATTGTTATCCTTTTGATATTTATTAAAACGGAATATTTAAATAAAAAGATTTTAAATCCTATCAAACAAATAATGCTTTTATTGATTTTTTTGAGTTTGTCAATAAACATCTATATAACGGCTAAAGAATGGGGTAATTATAGTTTTAGTACCGAAAATAATTTAAATTTTAAAGAAGATCTTCAGGCTCTTTTTGATAATATAAAGATCAATTCGCGTGTAGGTAAGACTCCTGTATTCATAGATACTGATTTAACTGTAAGGTCATTCAGAATTAGTCAATATGCCGGGGCTGCTGTAATCAGCACTAAAGTAGTAGGCGGAATCAAAGAAATCCCCTCAAATATTGTCTTTTTTTTTATTATGCCGGTACAGGAACAATTAAGAAATGAGGATAAGCTGCTGCTGGATTGGAGCAAAAAATTTAATTTGACTGAGGCAGGACTGGTTTACAACAATCTAATATTGTATAAAGTAGAAAATTAAAATTATGAATCAAAAAATTGCAATTATTTTTCCTGCATACAACGAACAATTAACTATTGAAAAAACTATTATTGATTTTCATCAGCACTTACCGGATGCATCAGTTTTCGTTATAGATAATAATTCCTCCGATGATACGAACAGAATTGCAAATACTGTATTGAAAGAAAATAATATCAAGGGTGAAGTTATTTTTGTTAAAAGGCAGGGTAAAGCCAATGCAATGAAAACTGCTTTCTCAAAAATTGATGCAGACATTTATGTTATGGCGGATGCCGATCATACATATTTTGGACTTGACTTGGAAAAGATGATGGCACCGGTTTTATCAGGTGCGTATGACCTTGTTGTCGGCAATCGGTTTACAGTATCAGGCTATGAAAAGGAAAATAAACGGATGTTCCATAATTTTGGAAATAACCTTGTAAAAAGATTAATTAATTTATTGTTTAAAGCTGATCTTGTTGATATTATGAGCGGTTATAGGGTCCTTTCAAGAAACTTTGTTAAAAATTATCCGATCATGTGCGAAGGTTTTGAAATCGAAACTGAAATGACTTTACACTGCTTAGACAAGAAATTTAATATTATTGAAATACCTATTACTTATAAAGACAGAATAGAAGGAAGTTTTTCGAAACTGAACACCGTTAAAGATGGCTTTAGAGTATTAAAAACAATTTTTAATATATTTAAAGATTACAGACCATTACTATTCTTTTCAATTCTTTCAATGATTTTCTTTTTTGCGGGTGTGGCACTTGGAATAGATCCGGTTTTGGAATTTATAGAATTCAGGTTTGTTTACAAAGTCCCCTCGGCAATACTTGCAACGGGACTGATGATCTTTTCGCTGTTATTTTTTGCTATAGGATTAATACTTGATACGATTGTAAGGTATGAAAAATTTAATTTTGAAATGAGGAAGAATAAAAACGGCTATTTCTAAAAATTTTAACATCACAAAAATGGTTAGGATAAGCAGCCGCGGCGGATTGAAGTTTTTTTAAGGTGGTCATAATTATATCGAGGGATTGTTAAATAACGCGCTGATCTTTATAAAATGAATTCGATGAAATACATCATAGTTACTTTTTTTAAATAATAATGATATTATTCACTTTATTTTGTTGCGGAATTACGATTTTTAATGATTCGGTTACAAATGCAGATTAGATAGTAAGCATGGATCTCTGGAGCAGAAGTTCACATTATTCTTTTCATCCTTGCGGGATAATTATTTGTTTAATACTTGATTATTATCCTTTAGGTCTAATAAAAATAATCTAAATATTTTTGCAGGAAATTGAAAATTGAAAAAGCAGACATTGTATATATTTTTAATATCTATTATGCTGATGATTAGAATAGTATATTACTATGCACAACCTGATATTTATTCTGATAATTTAGCCCAGATTGCTACAGCGCAGAATTTTATGGAGGGACACGGTTTTTCTTTTAAATATCTAGATTCTCAAAAAGAATTTTATTACAAGACTGATATACAATATCCACCGCTCTATTCATTTCTGCTTGCTTTGATTACTTTTATAACTTCAAATCCTTTGTTATCAAGCTTTATTATTCAAATAGCAGTGCTGCTCTTACTAACAATAGTCTGGAAGAAAATTTTTAATCTTCTCAAAGCTATTGTTTTTGAGGAAGCCTATATTTATTTCATTTCTATGCTAATTATGTCAACCTCGATATTTAACATCATTAATACGATCTTATTTGTATCTTTATTATTATTATCATTGTCCATTTATTTTATTTTTGCATATTTATTTCTTGATAAGTCAAAAAAATTAAATTTATTCTTATCCACTTTCTTTGCATCTTTATTATTCTGGACTCATTACAGTTATTTCCTTGTAGCATTTTATCCTGCAGTTGTTTTGTTTATCATTTATCATATAAGTAAGAACAAATCTATTCTATTTGGTGTATTTAGTTCTTTTATTATAAGCTTAATTGTTACTTCAGGATTATTGGTTTACAATTATATTACAACAGGTTTTATTAATTACATGAGAAATCCGGATATCTGGGAAGCTGGCTTTTTCCCTGAGCATCTTCTTTCGACGGATCCATTTTTTTTAAATACATTTATTAAAAGTTCATATATTTATTATTACATCTTTAATACAGATCAAAATATTATACTTGCGGTATTGTTCCAAATAATCTCAATAATAATATTTATAGCAATATCAGTTCTGTTCTTTAAGTTAAGAAAAAACAAGAGTCTAACATTCCAAAAGACTTCTCTTTTATTCATACCCTTTATAGTTATTATTGCGCTCACAATTTTATTTTTACTGTATCCTACACTGCGTTACCATGAAATACCCCTCTTCAGCTGGACACATATTGGTGAACCACGTTATCTGAGTGCAGTTTACTTATCGATTATAACTATCGTCATAATGCTGGTATTTGTTAAAGTAGATTATTTAAATAAAAAAATTGTAAAAATCTTTAAGGCTGCGATGATTTGCTTAATTCTTGTTAGCTCATCAATAAATATTTATTCTGCAGTTGAGGATTGGGACTATTACGATTATAAAACGAATCACTATAACCGCAAACACGACCACGGAGAGCTTGTTATTAATATGAGGATAGAATTATCCAGGGGAAACATACCTGTATTTATTGTTAATGATTTAATTGATGATTCTTTCAGGATGAGCCAACTTGTCAAAGCAGCGGTAATTAAGGCAAGTGAAGTAATAAAATTTGAACACTTCCCATCAAATATGGTTTTCTTTCTAACTTTGCCTGAAGAAAAATATTACAGAAACATAGATTATCAACTTTTAGAATGGGGAAAAAAATTTAATTTAAAACAAATAGGTACGGTGCGTACAAGTATCCTATTATTTAAAGTAAATGGTTTATGAAATGAATATGAAAGTAGTAATTATTTTATCAGGGTATAACGAAAAATTGTCTATTGAAAAGGTGTTTCTTGATTTTTACCGGAAATGCCCTGTAGCATTTGTTTATGTAGTAGAAAATTATTCTTTGGAATTTATAGAATTCAGATACGTTTATAAGATTCCTTCTGCAATACTTGCAACCGGACTGATGATCTTCTCATTATTATTTTTTGCTATTGGTTTAATACTTGATACAATTGTCAGATATGAAAAATTTAATTTTGAATTAAGAAAGAATAGTTAAGGCAGATAAAATTCACACACTTCATGAATAAATAGAAAATATAATAAATGGAATCAAAAATTTTTACAGAAAATAAAATATTGCCTCTAATAATCTTTTTTACATTATTAGTGCTGTACATTTTGTTTGGTTACGGTGTAACCGTCTCAAATGATTCAGTTACAAACATAGACCAGATAACTGCACTGGATTTATGGCACAGAAGCGCACATTTCAGCTTTCATCTTTTCGGGATAATATTTTACTTTCTTTTCTCTAAGCTGCTTGGATTAAGTGCTGTTGCATCGGTTGAAATTATGCTTGCTGTATTTAGCGCAGCCGGATCTGCAGCTTTATATATGATTACATTAAAAAAATTCAATGATATAAAACTTGCAGTAATTACAGTTATTTTTTATGCTGTTGCCAGCGGGGTATTTAGATTTTCCTGCCAGGTTGAATATCTCATTCTTGTACCTTCTCTTGGACTGATCAGTTTGTTCTTCTATTCAAGAAACCAGTATCTGGCATCCGGCTTGGTATTCGGATTAGGTCTTCTTACCTCCTTTTTATCTGTGCTTTTTACTCCAATGTTTTTTCTATTTACTTCCCCTAAAGAATTTTTTAAAAAGCAGAATATTATTTTTGCTGTTAGCATAATTCTTGTATTCTTTTCAGTTAATTTATTTACTTATCAGGAGACAGTAAGCGGTAATTGGTCTTATGGAGGCGAATTAAGCGCTTATGTAGAAACTTTTGGAGAGATCAACTTTCTTCGTCCGGCTGCTATTTTAGTTTACGGCTATTTAAGATCATTCAACATCCTGATTTTACTAATTCCTTTTACCCTTTATTATTTATTTAAAAATAATCGTGAACTTTTTTATATATCCATCATAACTCTTTTTATTCATCTGCCTTTTGCCATCCCTGAAGCCCGCTATGGCGGATACCAGATGACTGCCTATCCGGTGATTGCCGTTGCATCAGCATTTTTTCTTACCAGTATTATAAGATCTCCTAAATGGATAATTTCAATCATTTTAATCTTTTCATCTTTAAATTTATATATCGTCTATTCAGAGAGGGCTTTTAACAGAGATTTAAAAGATACCTATGTTAAGCTTAGTAATAATTTGGAAGATAATTCGGTCCTTATTGTTTATCAGGCTGTTAAACCGATCAGAAATATTTACGCATCCAATCTTCAGGTTCTGGATATTCTCTCTGACTATCAAAATAAGCTGGCAGAAAAACGTTACGCTGATTTTGTTCCCGCAGATTTAAATGAAATATTTACTAAAAATGATACCGTCTATCTCTTAGAGTCTGGCGTAAGTATGCCTGATGACTATCTAAAATTAATAGTTAGTCAATTTACAAAAAAACAGGGTGCAAAAGTAAAAGGTTTTGCATTGGATAAAATTTTATCTATCAATTCAACAGTAAAAGTTGAAAAACTAAATGGATATCCATTAGACGTTTATAAAATAACAATAATGGATAACGAGTAAGAAAGCTAACTTGATTAAAAATATTTATCTGATTTGTAAAAATATAGATGCTGTAAAATTAATATTAAAAGCATCTTAAAAGTATATTGAACTTTAAAATTGACAATCCCAAAAACTATAGCACACAGAACTCTGTATTTTACAAAAGTAGAAGAAGAATGATTGATTCATTACAGTAGTCTAAAAGAATTATGATAACAATAAAATATTATAAATTTAAATATTCGGAAAAACGCTCTTGGCTGTAGAAATTATTAATAGTATCGGAGAATTGCAAAAGAAAAATGGACTTTCAAATAAAATCCCACTCTTTGCAAAACAGGAGTATGCTGATTATTTAATCTCTTTCAAAGGTGTTAGGACAAAATGGTTTGTTGAAATGGAAGGGGATAGCTTAATATTCATTTTGCCTTTCGCTGTTAAGAAAAAATTTCCTTTTACTAAAGGATATTTTCTTACCTCTGTAAATAATATTGGTAACAATACCTTTGAAAAGGAAAGGGCATTTTTAGAAGAAGTCGTAACTTTAATAAAGAAAAAAAAACTCTGTGATTGGATACAACAACCACCTAACTGGGCAATATTTAATTGCTATCCCGATGGGGCTGTATTTGCACCGTTTGGCAGTTATATAATTAATTTGCATAGGAAATCAATTGATGAATTATTTGACTCGATTCAAACAAAGGATAGATCGGATATTAGGAAGGCAGTTAAAGAAGGAGTTGAAGTTAAAAATGGATTTCACCTTTTAAATGATGCACTTGTTTTAATAAATCAAACTGCTGAAAAAGCCAATATTGGTGTGCCATCCGTAAATGAACTCAATTACCTTAAAAATAATCTCAATGTTTTTGTATCTTATTATCAGAACATACCTCAGTCCTCTGCTGTTTTCTATTCTAATAATTATGCCTGGTATAACATGTATGCAGGTGCAAAGGATAAACCTTTTCGCGGTTCAAATTCGCTTCTCTATTGGTCCGCTATTAAATTTGCAAAAGAGAGTAAGGTGTTATTTTTTGATTTTGTCGGAGCACGGATAAATCCTGAACCTGGTTCAAAACAGGAAAAAATACAAAGATTCAAAGAGCATTTTGGCGTGGAATTACACAAAGGTTATCTATGGAAAATGCCGATTTCCAGGGTTAAATATTCTCTCTATTTCTTTCTGATTAAATTAATATTCATAATTAAAAGGAAAAAATTAAAAGGCGATATTATTGATCAGGAATTAGAACGTAAAATGAATGTATAATAAAATGATAATACCATATTTTCCTAACCCGTTTAGTTTAAACGATTATCATTCTATTATCTCAGATAAAAATGATGATCTAAATATTACTGAACTAGGATTTAGCAGTAAATATCAGTTCGTAAATAACGCCAGTCAGGGAATTTATTTATTGCTTAGATCATTCAATTTAGAACCTGGATCAAAAGTCGGATCGTCTCCGCTTCTATGCAATAGTGTAACGAGTGCAATTTTAAAAGCTGGTTTATCTCCATATTATTTTGATATAACTAAGGATTACATATTAGATTATGATGAAAAGTATTTCAATAAATCAGGAATCAGTGCATTGATATTACCGCACTTGTATGGTTCGTTACACCCGGATACGGAAAAAATAGTCAATTGGTGTAAGAATAATAAAATATTTTTGCTTTCAGATACAGCACAATCCTTTGGTTTAATTTTTAACGACAAGCCGGCTATTGAGCTTGGCGATGGGGGGGTGTACAGTTTCGGTTTTGGTAAAGCCTCATCTTGCGCTGGTGGTGCTCTTGTCTATAATCTACATAGCAGAATTGATTATAAAAATAATCCATTTATTAATTCAATCAATATTACAATATCAAAATCTAATCTGGCTAATAGAATATTTGATCTGGATGTTTACAAAAGAAATAATTTATTAAGTTTATTCAGAAATTATCTCTCTCAGTTTGCTTCCGTTTATAATCTGGGTATCACAAAAATTCAGTATAATTCACTCAAAAAGTATTTGCAAAATAGAGATGAAATACAAACAAAAAGAACCAATAACTTTTCAATCTTGAAAAATAATCTGAATCCAAATTACTTTATTATACCTGAGAGCTTTAGAGCTTCACTAAAATTCAAGTATATATTTTCTCTAAATCTGGAAGAGGATAAGATAGCAGATTTCACTTCTGCAATGATAAAAAATGGGATCGAGATTCATCCTTGTTCGCGCACAGACTCTGTTTATACTCAAGATAAAGTATTACCCAATTTTCATAAAATAAAAAATCGCCTATTAGAACTTTCAACTGAATCAAGTATCCCTGAAGATAATTTTTATAAAGCGTCAGATATCATGAATAGTTATTTTAAATAAATCTAAAAATAATATTAATGACAAAAATTTGTACTCTTGCTATTGATTATGAGTTATTCCTTGGCAGTAAAACAGGAACAGTTACTGAATGTATGATCGGTCCAACGGATAAACTGTTATCTTTGCTGCAAATTAATAATTCAAAGATGACTGTATTTTGGGACATTCTGCATTTCTATCGTTTGCTTCAGCTTGAAGAGAAATTTTCCGAACTGAAGACGGACAGAATTCTTATCGAGGATCAGTTATCACGTCTGATACAATCCGGTCATGATGTTCAACTACATCTTCATCCGCATTGGTTAGACGCTGTGTATGAAGAAGGGAAATGGCAATTCAAATATGATAGGTTTGACATTCATAGTTTGTCAAATGAAAATAATGTTAATGATATAAATACTATAATTGGATGTGTTACTATATCTAAAAAACTAATGGAAGAGACGATAAGAAAAGTTAATCCGAATTATGATGTAACATCATTCCGTGCCGGCGGTTACCTGATTGAACCATTTAACGATCTTAGAGAGGCTCTGGCATTTAACAATATTTATATTGATTCAAGTGTTGCCCCGGATATGGTCAACACTAACGGAGTATTCTCATATAATTTTAGCAATTATCCCGATAAAACTGTATACAATTTTGATGATAGTCTATCAAAGGTCTGTGATAAGGGTAAATTCATAGAATTACCCATTACAACTGTTAAATTACCGGCTATCAGAAATCTTTTATTCACTCTTTTGCGAAGGTTCAAATATTCAAACCTAGAAGGTAAAAGGGCTGGCAGCGGCTCGGGTGAGATTAATAAAATTACGAAGGAAAGTAACTTTAAAAAGATAATACCCTTATTGCAAGATGCGAAAATGGTGCAGTTTACAACTGATAGTAATTTTAAAGAAAAATTTAATTATTTGTACAAAAAAATTCCTAATTATTCTAATATGATATTGCATCCCAAATTATTAAACAAACATACATTAGAAATATTGAAAGACTATCTGTCAGAATCTAAAATCAAATTTATTTCAATAAAGGAATATTTATCGAAGTATATTTTTAATGCCTGAGTGACTGTAAGATGATATGTTGTCTCTCCAATTAAAAATAAAATAAAATTGTATTACCATGAAAGTTGGAATAATAATAGTTACATATAATAGTGAGAAAGATATTTCTAGATTATTAGAATCTATCGCAGTTCAAGAATATAAAAATTTAGTTGTCTATATCATCGACAATAATTCGTGTGATGGGACTCTGAATTTAATTGATGAATACAAGAACAGGATATCACTTAGTATTTCATCCCTCAAAACAAATAATGGTTTTGCAAAAGGCAATAATATTGGTATCCAAAAAGCAATGGATGAAGGCTGTGATCTCGTGTTTATTTTAAATCCCGATATACAATTGGATAAAAGATGTATTGATATTCTGGTTCAAAGAATCAAGTTGGATGAAAAAATTGGCGCCGTTGGACCAATTGTGCTCATTGGTAATCAACCCGAAAATATTACTCAGGCTTATGGGGTTAATGTAAATTTTAAGACGCAAAAAAAAACTGATCTATTTGTAAATCTTAAATTGACTGATGAAATTCCTGCTGAGATTTTTGTTGATTTCTTACTTGGCGGGGCAATGATGATTAGGAGCAATGTATTAAAAATTACAGGACTTTTTGAGGAAGATTATTTTATGTATAATGATGAAATTGATATCGCATATCGAATTAAATCAGCAGGGTTTCGAACATTATGTATGCGTGATGCAATGGTCTGGCACTACCATGATTTTAATAAAAAAAATAAGACAGGTAATAACCTTATGTATTATTATATGATTAGAAACAAATTTTTATATTTTAAAAAATATCACTTATACATGAATCTTTTTACATCGGTATTAATTGAATTTATTTATCTGCCGGTGAAAATAATTTGGGCAATGCGTAGAATTGGAAATGTAAAACTTATTAAATATTATTATTTAGGTCTTTGGCGGGGATTGATAGGTGAAACCGGTAAAACCAGGACTGAATTTAAATGAAAGCTAATTACTTATTTTACTTTTGCGACAGTATCGGCTCTGTGTTTGACTCTCAGGTGCTTGCTTTGATTAATTCTATTAGTAATAAGAAATATTTTAAAGAAGTGTACTTGTTCCTGGGTGTTAAAGATGAAAAGGATAAGAATAATATATTAAGTAGGAAAATACGTCCTGATTTAAAAACAGTTTTCTATAAAACTTATCCGAACTACCCGTTCTTTAATTTTTTGATCCGCAGAAGTATTAAATCGGCATTGCAGGAACAAAGAATTATTCTAAACGAAGTTATATTTCATACGCGGGGTGAACTGACTGCCTTGCATTTAAGTAAAATCCTGGATAAGAAGTATCATAAAAACATTTTACCGGATGTGCGCGGCGCAAGTGTAGAAGAGATCGAGGAATTCTATTATTCAAATAAGTTTTTGAAATCCCTTAAAATTGCCAATTATAAAAAAGCAGTTAAAAATCTTTTTATATTTCAAAAAATATCTGTTGTATCAAACTCTCTTAAACATTATCTGAGCAATAATTATAATGTTAATATTAAAAATCTCATTGTTACACCCTGCTTAGCAGGTCCGGATTTTCGATATGATGAATCACAGCGCGAATATATCAGAAAAGAAATAAATTTAAAAAGTGAAGATTTCCTCATCGTATTTTCCACCGGCGGTACTGCAAATTGGCAGAATAACAATGTTCTTTTATCTTTAGCTGAAAAAGGATTGAAGGTCCTGAACCTCTCAAAGAAAGAAATTACTCATAAAAATATTATAAATAAATTTATTTCTTATGAGCAAATGCCTGCGTACCTTAATGCCGCTGATGCAGCAATAATCTGGCGTGATAAAAGTATTGTAAATAAGGTTGCTTCACCTGTTAAATTCAGTGAATATATCTGCTGCGGACTGCCGGTAATTGCTAATAACGCAGTGGATATGATAAAGGAATATTTAACTGAGTTCGATTGCGGTATACTGATTGATAGCTTTGCGAGCATCGAACCCGTAACTTTAAAAAACTTAAATAAAAAAAATAGAAAAATGATTTCGGAAACAGGTATTGTAAATTTTGGTATTGAAACAGTAGTTGAAAATTATTTACAAATTTATTCATCAATAAATAATTTATGAAAATTCTAATTGTCTGCAGCGGTAACGTTAATAATTTCAACTTTGAAATTCATCATGCTTTTATTCATGAACAAATTGAGTCCGTCAAAAGTATCTATGGAATTGAATATGAAGTTTTTTTAGTCAAAGGAAAGGGGATTAAAGGTTACTTAAAAAATATACCATACCTAAGAAAAAAAATTAATAATTATTCACCCGATATTGTTCATGCCCATTTTGGTTTGTCCGGTCTTGTTGCCTGCCTTCAAAGAAAAAGACCTGTTATTACTTTTCATGGCAGTGAAGCATATATTCCTTATGTTCGTCGTATATCAAATATTGCAGGTAGATTATCAGCATATAATATTTATGTCGGAGAAAAGATTAGAAAATGGATAAAAGGTCACAAAAATGGTTCTATTGTTCCTTGCGGTATTAATCTTGACACCTTCTATCCCATTGAAATGAAAATCGCCAGGGAAAAACTTAACTTTGATTTTAACAAAAAGTATATACTCTTCTCCTCAAGTTTTAGCAATACTGTTAAGAATTCTCCTCTCGCATTTTCTGCAGTAAATATGCTTAATATAAATTGTGAATTTATTGAATTGAAAAATAAAAGCAGGGAAGAGGTAAATCTTATGGTAAATGCATGCAATTTGCTCCTTCTTACATCAACATCCGAGGGATCCCCTCAGGTAATAAAAGAAGCAATGGCTTGCAACTGCCCTATAGTCGCAACTGATGTTGGCGATATTAAAGAAGTTATTGGCAAAACAAAAGGATGTTACATTACTTCATTTGATCCGGTTGATGTTGCTGATAAAATACAGCAGGCATTAAATTTTGGTAAACGAACTGATGGTCGTGAAAAAATTTTACGCTTTGATAATAAAATAATTGCAAAACAAATTTTCGATATATATCAGATTGTGCTTGGTAAAAAGTAATTAGTCCGCGGCGTCGGATTTGTAATTGGTAATTAAAGAAAAATATGATAATAATAATTGATTATGGAATGGGAAATCTTCGTTCAGTGCAAAAAGCGTTTGAAAGAATTGGCGTCTCTGTAAAGATTTCTAATAATCCTGATGAAATATTGAAAGCCGAAAAATTAGTTTTACCCGGCGTAGGTCATTTTGAGCAGGGTGTAAAGAATCTTAAAGATAGAGGCTTATTTAAGGCATTAAATGAGGCGAGTACTTGAAAATAAAATTCCGATAATTGGAATTTGTCTTGGTATGCAGTTAATGACAGAATTTCAGTGAGGAAGGAAATTGTGAAGGTTTTGGATGGATTAAAGGCAAGACCCGGAAATTTAGTTTTCAGGGCAACGGGTTAAAAATTCCTCATATGGGCTGGAACAATCTTACAATTTCTAAACCTAATTCATTATATGAGGGTATAACTTCGGATAATTTTTTCTATTTTGTTCATTCATATTATGTCTCCTGCGATGTGGAGAGTAACATTTTAGCTGAAACAAATTATGGTAATAAATTTGTTTCGTCATTTCAAAAAGAGAATATTTTTGGTTGCCAGTTTCACCCTGAAAAAAGCCACGATGCAGGTTTAAAAGTTCTAAGTAACTTCGTAAAGCTGTAATATGATTATGAATGTTTCTGGATACTTGTTACTTGATTCTAGTTTTCTTAATTATTCTTTTAATTTTTAATTTTTAATAAATATGTTTCTACCTCGTATAATACCTGTACTGCTGCTTAAAGGCAAAGGACTGGTTAAAACCGTAAAATTTAAAGATCCAAGATATCTTGGTGATCCTATTAATGCGGTTAAGATTTTCAATGATTTAAAAGCTGATGAATTAATCTTCCTTGATATTACGGCTTCGAAAGAAGGAAGAACCATTTCTGTCAATCTTGTTAAAGACATTGGCGATGAAGCATTTATGCCGTTTGGCGTAGGCGGCGGAATTAGTGATGTCAACCAGATTGAACAATTGCTGAAAGCCGGTGCAGAAAAAGTTGTTATTAATACTAACGCGTTCATTAAACCTGATCTAATTAGCAGTGCATCCGGAATATTCGGAAGCCAAAGTATAGCGGTTTCTCTCGATGTTAAAAAAAACTTATTCGGTAAATATGAATGCTGGATAAAAGATGGAAGTGTTAACTCGAAAACCAAACCTCTTGAAATGGCAAAAAAAATTGAAGATTTAGGGGCTGGTGAACTGATAATTAATTCTATAGATTGCGATGGTTTGATGACAGGTTATGATATAGAAATTATTAGAAGTATTGCCGATAGTGTTGCGATACCTGTTGTAGCTTGTGGCGGTGCGGGAGATCTGGATCATTTAAAAAGCGCATATATTGATGGAAAAGCCCACGCTCTTGCCGCAGGTAGTATGTTTGTATATCACGGACCAAGAAAGGCAGTTTTAATTAACTATCCGTCTAAATCTGAATTAATTAATTTATTTAATAATTAATGCTAATTAAAAAAATATTTTTCGATAAAATTTATAAGATTTCTCAGCCTGTCTGCCGGTAGGCAGGTATTTTATCGCTATCGGGATTTAATATTCTTCATCCCGTAAGGCTGTAATATTGATAGAAAAAATAGAACAGAATGCCCTAGGCATGTCATATAAATAATGCTTTTAATAGTATAAAATAATAGGTAATAATGACAAAAGCAGAAGAAGATTATAAAATTTGTACTCGTGGAATATGGGATACGACTGTACCCGGAATAACTTTTGACGAAAATGGAGTTTCCAATTATGCACAAATGCTGGATAAACTTATTGAAATTTCCCCTGAAGGTAAGATTGGGAATTCCTACTGGGAAAATATTGTCGATAAGATAAAGGAAAAAGGCAGAGGGAAAAAATATGATTGCATTATCGGCGTAAGCGGTGGAACAGACAGCTCCTATTTAATGCACGTTGCTAAAAAAGAATATGGTTTAAGACCGCTGGCAGTTAACCTTGATAATGGCTGGAGTTCTGAAATCGCAGTGCAGAATATCAAAAAAGTTACAAAAGAACTCGAAATTGATCTGGAAACATACGTCATTGATTATGAAGAAGTGAAAGCTGTTCTACGTGCTTATATAAAAGCTTGTTTACCATGGATTGATGGACCAACTGATGATGCAATAAAATCTGTTCTATTTAAAATTGCTGATAGAGAAGGAATTAAATATGTTCTTAATGGTAGTGATTTCCGTTCAGAAGGTAAGCAGCCAAGTGAATGGACATATACCGATTCCAGACAGATGTTATTTTTGTTAAAGAAATATGAGAAGATTAAATTAAAAACTTATCCTTATCAGTCATTATTTTCTAGAGTGAACACCACTTTAATTAAAAAAATACAGGATTATCGCCCATTCAATCATATTGAATATGAAAAAAAAACTGCAAAGGATTTTTTAACAAAGGAATATGGGTGGGAATATTATGGCGGGCATCATCATGAAAATATTTTCACAAGATTTGCAATCGGTTACTGGATGCCGAAAAAGTTCGGTATTGATAAAAGAATTATTACTCTGTCAGCTCAGGTATTAACAGGTCAAATTGCCAGGGAAGATGCTCTGGAAAAAATGAAACATCCTCCTTATGATGAGGATCAGATGGAGAAAGATAAAATGTTTGTAATTAAAAAACTTGATATGTCTATTGAAGAATTTGACCTTATATGGAACCAGGAAAACAAGTATTACTGGGATTATCCATCTTATATGCCGCTGTTTGAAAAATATTTTAAGTTATCAAAATCTTTCTTAGGATATTTTTTCCCTACTCCACCTGCAATGATAGTTGAAAAACAAAATAGACGAAATGGAAATGATGTATAATATTATTCAAATAAATCAGATAAATGCTTTAATAATTATAAATTTTAATGAATTTTTAGATGTAAAATTATTTTCAATTTTGTACGTGGAATGTTCTTTAGGTTCGAAAAGTGTTTTTTCTAGTTAAATAAATTGCACATGAATAGTGTTTAGATATAGTTAAATTATTATGGATATAAGAGTTTTAAACGAAGTAAATCAAATTAATGAACTTGTTTTGGATGAATTTGTTCACATTCATTCGAATGGAAACTTCTTTCAATCTTCAGCTTGTTTTCTTTTTTTTAAGTCAGTTGATAATTATGAACCTATAATAATAACTGCCACAGAACAGGGGAAATTGAAAGGACTGATTTCTGCGCTAATAATTAAAGATCCCGGATTTAAAGGTATTTTTTCAAGAAGATGTATTGTTTGGGCGGCCCGATTTGTATCGAAGCGGAATTTGCTGATCCGCTTATAATAGAATTGAACTAATTTTGTTAAATCTAAAACTATTTATACTGAATTCAGAAATTTATTCGATATAAGTATTCTTAAAAATCTATTTTTAAGACACGGTTTTAACTATGAAAACAGAATAAACTATTTAGTTAAAATAGAATCTCTAGAGATTAATCAAAAAATGTTGAACGAGAATAGACGAAGACAAATTAAAAAGAGCTTAAAAACAGGTTGTGAAATTATTCAAGCAGAAAATATTGAACAAGTAAAACTGTTCTATAGTATACTGAAAGAACTATACGAAACTAAAGTTAAGCTCCCGCTTCCTGCTTTTGATTTTTTTGAAAAGTTCTTTTTTCAAAACAGATTAGGAAAGTATTTATTAGTTAAATACGATGGAAAAATAATTGGTGGAATTATGTGTCCCATATTTAAAGATACTATTTATGAATGGTACATTTGTGGTTTGGATTCGGAATATAAGGACCAATCACCAAGCGTGGTTGCAACTTGGGCCGCCATTGAATTTGCGGTGATTAATAAATTAAAGTATTTTGATTTTATGGGAGCTGGTAAACCGGATAGTCAGTACGGAGTGAGAGAATTTAAGTCAAAATTTGGCGGACAAGAGGTACAATATGGTAGATATAGAAAAATTAATAAACCGATTACCTACAAATTTGGATATCTTGGTTTAAAGATATTAAAATATCTTAAATTCTGATTTATATGTTAATTTATTTTATATTTATTCATCTAAGAATGTATTAAAATAATGAGAATACTTATTGACATTGGTCATCCTGCTCATGTTCATCTCTTTAAAAATTTTGCTCTAAGCATGATTAATAAAAATCATTCGATACTCTTTACCTGTCGGGAAAAAGAATTTGAATTAGACTTATTAGATCATTATAAATTTAATTATATATCATTTGGCAAAAAATTCGGCTCAAAAACCGGTAAAATCTTAGGTTTATTAAAGTTCGACGTTCAAGCCATTATTGCTGGATTAAAATTTAAGCCTGATATTTTTTTAAGTCATGGATCAATGTATGCTGCTCATGCTGCGGCAATTCTTAAAAGACCGCACATTTCTTTCGAAGACACATTTAACTTTGAACAAATCAGACTATATGAACCTTTTACTGAAGCAATTTTAACCTCTGATTATGAGCACCAGTTTAATAATAAGAAGATTATTAAGTATTCAGGCTACCATGAGTTAGCATATCTTCATCCAAATTATTTTTCAGCTGATATTTCTGTTCTCAATGAATTAGGGATACAAAATAATGAAAGATATTTGATATTAAGGTTCGTCTCCTGGCAGGCAACACACGATGCTGGTTTTAATGGTATCTCCTTTGAAAATAAATTAAGGGCGATTAAAGAATTTGAGAAATATGCAAAAGTATTTATTTCATCGGAAGCTAAATTGCCTCCAGAGCTTGAGCAATACAGAATTAAAATTGAACCCCATCGGATGCATGATGCTTTAGCATTTGCAGATTTGCTGTTTGGTGAAAGCACTACCATGGCTGAAGAATGTGCGATGCTCGGTGTTCCATCTTGTATTTTATATAAGCATAAAACGCATTTTACTAAGCACTTAGAAGATCATTATTCTTTACTTTACAATTTTACTCTTGAAAATGTTGAACAAATAAAAGGAATTGAAAAAGGCATTGAAATACTAACTACTCCAAAAATTAAGGAAGAATGGCAGCAGCGCAGGATGAAAATGCTCAGTACGAAAATAGATGTAACAGCATTTATGGTCTGGTTTATAGAAAACTATCCTAACAGTAATAAGATTATGAAAGAATAATCCCGATTACCAATTTAATTTCAGGTAATTAGTCGACTGATTGAATAAGTTAATACGTGAGAAAGCTAAGAGCAGATTATTCTTTAGAAGAAAAGACTTAAAATATGTACGACTTTACATTAAAAATATATCAATTATTACTTGAAGAATTACAGAAAAAGAATTTTAATTTTATTACTTTCTCAGAGTATATATCTTCTCAGGTTTTACCGCTAACAAGGGATTTTCTACCAATTACTTCTAATATCATAGAGCAGAAAGGTATGGGGTTAAAAAATAATTACAATTTTCATAGTACGTTTTGCATCTTAAGACATGATGTTGACCGTCTTCCTGCAAACTCACTTGCTACTGCAAATATTGAATATAATATGCAGTAAAAGGAACTTATTATTTTAGAATTGTTCCAGACAGTTATGATCAGACAATAATGGAAAAGATTTCAAGATTAGGTCATGAAATTGGATATCATTATGAGGATGTTGATCTAGTTTTAAAAAGTCAAAACTCAAAGGTCAAAAGCAAAAATGGGGATATTGATATGGAAAAATTGATTGATTTAGCATTTGAGAGTTTTTGCAAGAATCTATGAAATGTTAAGAAAAAATTTCGATATTAAAACTATCTGTATGCATGGTAGCCCGCTATCAAAATATGATAATAAAGTGATTTGGGAAAAATATAATTATAAAGAATTGGGATTAATAGGAGAACCGTATTTCGACATTGATTGGAGCAAATTCGGATACTTTACTGATACCGGTAGAAGATGGGATGGTGTAAGATTCAAGTGTTAGAGATAAAGTCAATAGCACTTTTAAATTCAGGTTCAAGTCAACACAAAACTTTATTAAAAACGTAGGCCAATTACCGGATAGAATTATGATTACAGTTCATCCTCAAAGATGGAACGATAATTTACTACCTTGGATGAAGGAATACGTTTCGCAAAATCTCAAGAATATCATTAAAAAATATTTCTATGTTAAGGGTTGATAAAAGTACTTTACAGCTTCATATTGACTTATAGCTTCCTATACAAATGTCAAAAATCTTAACCATTAAGACAACTGTTATACTTTTTAGCTGTATTGGTTCTATCTTAGTAATTATATCTACACTTAATTACGGTACCGGTCTTTCACCTGATTCTGTTGAATATTTTGCCGCAGCCGATAATCTTTTACTCAGCAGGGGATTATTAAGTTATAATGGACTGCCGATAACTGAATGGCCCCCCTTATATCCGGTTATCCTTGCTTTATGCAGTTATAGTTTGGGTATCAGCATTGCCATATCTGCGGTTGTATTAAATGCTGTTCTCTTTGGTCTTATCATCTATAAGACCGGAATGATTTTGAAGAATTATCTTAGTTCTAAAACACTTATCATAGTTGGACTACTGAGTGTTTTATTTTCCATACCTGTATTCGCGGAGTCTTTATGGGCACGTTCAGAGCTGCTGTTCATTTTTTTTCTGATCTTGTATATTGATTTCCTGCTCTCTTATGTTGAAAAAGGCAGGTTGATATATTTTATTATGATTGTGATTCTGACAGCACTCGCAATGCTTACCCGCTATGTTGGAATAATCCTGATTTTTATAACCATTATTACGATTCTTTTTTATAGTAATGAGAACCTGAAGAAAAAAATTATTTCGATATTTGTTTATTCAGCTTTATCATCAATTCCTATTGGCATCTGGCTGATCAGGAATTATTTAATTTCTAATACTTTTTTTGGTGAAAGGGGTGCGTCGCGATTTTCATTTTTTTCTAATATTGATTTAACAATAGAAAAGATTTTATCATGGGATATATCTTATCATCTTATCAATCTAAAAATATTTTTTATAATATTTTTTTTAATTACAGTTGCATTGCTGTGTGCCATCTTATTAAAAAAAATCAAATTCAAAGATATTTATCTAAAATTCGATAAAAGAATAACAGTTATATTAAGTCTGTTTATATCAGTTTATCTTTTATTTTTGATAATAGTTTCTTCTATTAAGGCACATAACTCAATTGACAGCAGACTATTATCCCCGGTTTATATCCCTGCCGTAATTTTATTAGTAATCATTTTGCAGGCAGTCTATAATCGAATTAAATCCTTTAAGAATTTTTTACTTTTAAATATTGTTTTTTTAAGTCTATTTGTTTTAGGCAGCATAAAGCCTGTATCGTATTCGATGAAAATAATAAATTATCATTATCATAATGGAGCAGGATATTCCGGCAGCTTGTGGCAAAAAAGTATTAAGGAAAAATGGCTTAAGAGTTTAAAAGAAAATTACATTAAAAACTCAGCTATATACAGTAACGAACCGTTCGAAGTTTATTATTTAATAAATAATTATGCAAAGTGGAGTCCAAGAAAAACTTATTATGATTCAGATGAGATTTATGTCAGATTAACAGATTTGAAAGGAATTTTTCCTGATGAAAAAAGTGCGTATTTAATTTGGTTTAATGATATTGAATTTCATACTACTTCATTATACTCACCGATAGAGCTTGCTGAAGTATCAGGATTGGAAGTTATTGATTCTTCCGAAATCGGCACTTTGTATCTCATTAAAAGAAATAATAAATAAAAGTTCTAATCCTTCCCGCAGAATTTTTCCCCCATGTATTAGGCACTTTTCAGCACCTCACCATTTTTTCAACTGAATTATTAACTCACTTTACGCGTATTCCGGCTTTCAATGAAATTCAATTTAGTGCAGCTTAGTGACTTAGAGCCTTTGTGGCTTAATTTCTTACTTATTTGTTTGCCACAAAGTCACAAAGAAATCACCAGGTGCGTAAGGTGTGTTATTAAGTTACCTTTCGCAAAGTTTGAAACCTCCAAGGTTCCCAAATAAAATGGTTTGCTAACATCACAATTTTAGAAGTAAGAATCATAAAACCTTGGAGGTTTTTCTGCCGCTTACATAAGCTGAGTTATTAAAACAAATTAAATTTCAATCCCAATCTAAATTTTACGCAACAACCGAATCTCAATGATTGACCACACTGCCTGCCGAAATGCAAACCTTCCCCATACCCTATAAACTATAACCTATTATACCCAACACCCTCTGCCCCATGCGCCTACTCCTCCCACAAAAGTGTAAGTACCGAATTATATCCGGGCATTGAAAAACATTGCTCAAATAAATAAACACCGCTCTCAATTTTTCTGTCCTCCGGAAACCAGTATTTTGCCTCTATCAGGTCTTCACAGGTCTGCATTTCTCTTCCAGCAAAAAAATCTGCGGCAGCAGATTCATTTGGTACCCTGGTCTTGTACCTTATATATTGAAAAGGGAAGTATTCATTAATTGCTTTCCACCTTATTTCGCCTCCGGTACTAAAAATTATTGCGCAGGGATATTTACCGATCTCAGCATATCTAAAGCCTGCCGCTGTTAGGGAAACCTTGAATTGATTGCTTATCTCTTTTAACAGCTCCATACTAAGTTTTTTATCTCTGATAAATTTACTGAACCACGGTTTGTGCATAAGTAATTCTGCAGCAAATTCATTTGCATCATCTTCAAATTTTTTACCCGAATTAAATAAAGAAAAGCGGTCAATATGACGGTAAAAAGGATTCATCTTCAGATTATACTCGTTAAAATAATGTCCTAATTCATGTGCTAATGTAAATCTTTTTTGTCCCTCTTCTTTTATCCGGTTATTTATTTTTATTATTCCGCAGTTAGAATCGTAAGTTATCTTACCTAGTATTTTTCCTAGATCAGTTTCCTCTACAATTATCCCTTCGGCATTGGCAATTAATTCGATATCTAACTCCGCCGGTCCTCCGATCCTGTATTCAGTAATTATGCTTTCGGCATTCTTTACAGGTATCGATTTATTTCTTGCAATGATTTCCATATGCTGATAGTCTTTTCCTGATATGTAATATCGTTTAAATTTTTTTCATTATAAATAATTTAGACTTTCGAAAAATTATCAAAGTTAATTTATCCAGTA
The DNA here is from genome assembly GCA_963706055.1 of uncultured Ignavibacteriales bacterium. Lineage (GTDB taxonomy): Bacteria > Bacteroidota > Ignavibacteria > Ignavibacteriales > Ignavibacteriaceae > IGN3. Next base: position 66,223 of record CAVPND010000049.1, read on the forward strand.
TCTGCCCACCCGCCGAGTCATGTCTTTAATCCTTACGGGATTTATTTTTCTTCATCCCAGCGAGATGAAATGTTGATAGAATCTTTTTATTCGCGATAAAATCGAACTATTCATTTCGGTTGGGAGTTTTTTTCTTTTCGGTAAGCTTTTTTAGAAGTGCGATCTTTTTCATATCATCTGCGATATCTTTATCATCCTCATCTGCATCACTATTTGCTTTTCTGAATGCCGATATCATTTCACTTTCAACTGTAGTATAATTTTCACCATCAGTTTCTTTTAGTATTTCGCTGTTTACTGCATCTAAATAGCTCTCTCTTAATTTTCTTCCCTCTGCTAGTTTTAACTCTGCCTGTTTTTGCTGCATAAAACCCGTTAGATTTTCTGCCATAACTTCGATATCAATATCTGCTTTTTTTAAATATTGTTCTAAGCTCTCTCTGTCGTATAGATCACTGTAGAGATAAAAATCCAATAAGTCCTGTAAGTCCTTACTGTCTGCCATTCTTCCTCCTAAATCACTATCGTTTTAAGCCGTTGGTTAGTGTATATCGTATTCGTTTTTTTGCTTGTTCTACTTCTTTTAATTCCAACCCCAGGCTCTCTGCTATCTCGCTGCTTGTTAATCCTTTTTGCCAATCTAAAAATACTAATGCTGCGTCTTCGTCTCCCAGCAGTTTTTCGTAAGCAGAATCTAATCTCTCTTTTATTATATAATTAAGATGTATTTCATCTATGTCCGTCTTATGCCTTTTCTCTAATAAATTTGTATATGTTCTTTCACCGTCAATATCCTCACCTTCAAACTTATCAAATGATTCAACCCTGTTCTTGTTTCCCAGCTCATCATCTATTATGCTTCTAATTGATTTATATATAAAATCATCTGCATTTTTATATTTATCGGGATTATAATTTCTTACTCCTTCAATTATCTTTGAGATAAGTTCCATTAAGATATCTTCAGCTTCCCAGTGCCTCTCAAATTTATTCTTGCTGTACAGATCTAAATATCTCTGTGCAACCGCAGTCCACCGTTCTAATCTTTTCTTGTTGGTGCTGAATGCCTCTTTAAATGCATCTATTATTTCTTGATTCGCATTTGTCAATAATTTTCCGCTTCATTAATCCTTTTCACTGCACTGTTTTTTATTACGAACACTTTTCACTTGCATTATTTATAGTACCATTTATTAATACTCGCTTCTTATCACTTTTTACGAAAAATATAAATATAAATTTTATCGGAAAATTACCGCTGCCGTGCGTATTAATCTAATAATTAAACATTTGGATTTTTATTATGCTCGAACTTTTTCATCTTATTGAGCTCTATTCCCGCTTATCTTGCGGTGCAATTTCGCTTATATTTCGCTTGATTCTCGCCTTGCTGTCGGTTAAAAGCCGTTCAAGCAGAAAAAGATATAATGATCTAAATCTCCCTTCATTAATTAAACTGGAATTATTATTCCCGCGTGCCCCTCCTATTGTAACACACTCAATCTGAAACTGGTTGTGTCTTAAATAATTAAAATTCGGTAGCCGAGGCTGTATCAAAAGTAACTATTGTTGTCACACTGAGCCTGTCGAAGTGTGGATTTACTACATAATGTCTGTCTTCGACAAGCTCTGACTGACAATTTGAGACAACCTCGAAATTTAACCATAATCACAACCTGAACATGCGTGCCTGCCGAGCCTGTTACAGAGCCCTGAAAGGGTCATTTCGAAGGAGTCTTCGACTGAGAAATCTGTTTAATTATTTCATTCAGACTTCTCCCTGCACCTGCCGGCCCTAAAGGAATCTACGACCGGCAAATGCATGATCGAAATAACATTCGAGAGTAATTCTGTAACAAACTCGGCAGGCAGGTATTTTATCCTTATTGGGATTTATTTTTCTTAATCCCGAAGGGATGAAATATTGATAGAAACTCAGTTGTCACGAACCATTTCGTGACATAAATAATTAAAAATTTATAAGGAAATAAAACAATGGCAAATTTAAGAAAAAAAGTGCTCGGCACTGTAAGCGGTGCGGTTGGTGATATTCTCTTCCGCACAAAAAATGGTAAGAACTATATTGGAACAAGACCCCTGTCATTTATACCGGGTAAAGACGAAAAATCTGTTGCAAGACGTAAGCGTTTCGCTATGGCTACCCGCCTCGCTAAACAAATTAATTCTATCTATAAATTAAAAACAGTTTGGAAATCTGTTACACCGGCTGATCTGTCTTCCTACAATCAGATTGTTAAAACAAATTACAAAAATGTTCAGTCTGATTCAGTAAGTGATCAGGTTAGTTTAGTGCCTGAAATTGGTTTCTCTGTGCAGGTTAATTCAATTGATATAGATCAAACCCGCCTGCGGGCTACTTTAAATGGTATAACTTCAAGCTCAGGTATAGATCCCTTAAATGAGAGCTATTTTTATCTGGTTGGTATTTTGCATCTTGCAAACCCTGTGGATGAAGAAAATACAGACCATTTATTTTTAAGTCTCATATTTGATGAGCAGGCTCTGTTGTTAAATACTGAACTAAACTTTACTCTTAATTTCAATGATCAAACTTCGCAGTTGATTTCACAGTATCAGGATAGAAAAGCATTTCTTTCCCTTCTTACTCTAAACACTGAACGAAATGTAGTCAATTATTCAAACACTTTCTTTAACAGTTAACAGACCAAAAAAAAGGCACGGAATTAAACCGTGCCTTATCTAAAAATAACTACTTATAACTATTTCTTAATCTATATCCTTCGCTCTATGCTCTTCGCGCTCTGCTCTTTGCGCTTCCCGCCATGCGCTTTTATCTCAGCAGCACCATCTTCTTAGTTTGAGTAAACTCAGCGGTTTTTAAACAATAAATGTAAACACCGGAAGCCAGATTTTCTGAATTAAATTCTATCTTATAACTTCCGGCAGATCTAAACTCATCCACAAGCGTTGCAACTTCATTCCCTAACACATCATAAACCTTTAATGTTTGATGTCCCGCAACTGGAGATTGCCAATTGATTATTGTGCTTGGATTAAATGGATTGGGATAATTTTGCGAAAGAATAATTCTGTGGGTAACTCTACCGTCGTCAATATTGCTTGGAGAAAAAGCATATTCTGTCAAATTATGTGTTGTGGATATAAGATTACCTGCCAGATCCGTAACATTGTTTACGGTTAATGTATATTGTACACCGGAGCTATGTGCTGTTGCATTAATTATTACCTTTTTCGGATTTGATGATCTTGTAATTCCAATAATGTTTATTCCATTATTAATTGAATAATTGGATATGTTCAATACTGAAGTACTGTCTAATTGTTCAGTAAATTCAACTTCAAGATTAACTGAATCAAGCAGGGAAGCATTGACTAGTTCTGGGGGAGTTATATCATAAATAAAATTTATATTATTAAATAGATTAGGTTCTAATAATGTTAAATTATCATCACCGTAAATTCCCCAGAATGGACTGTTTGATAACCAGTAAAGATTTGCTGAGCCATTTACATCTGTTATATCAAAATAAATTGTTGCAACATCAGTCCAGCCGGAAGTATCGGATACAGCGGTTCCATGATTGTTGTTATTATATGGCAGATCAATGTTCAGCCAGATTCTGCCTTTTGTTGGTTGTGTTATTGTAGCAGGGGAGTAGTAATTGTCACTGAAATTGTGATATGTATAATCAACATCTTTTATAGGTGTACTTGTAAGAGAAATACTGCTGGTATCAAATCCAAAAACTATTGTTGCGCCCCCTAATGCAGTGCTTCCTGTAATTGTATTTATCTGTAAATCTACGGCTAACTTAGTACTGCCGCTGTTTGTTACCACAAATCTGCCGTTAATATCTCCTGCAAAAATACTACAAGTTGAAGATACAATTATAATTCCGATCAATAATTTTGATATCAAGTTCATCTTCGAACTGTGGTCAAAAACATTATTAATTATTTCTTTCTGGTTTTCTATTCTTGTTATTTTCATTGATCATTAATAGCTGTTTAAATATGGCTATATGTATCAATTCGAGTGCCTAAAAATAGTATATGCATTCTTTTGAAACAAGTCTATTTTTTAAAAAATTTATAAGATAGACGTGTAATTTTTACAGAATAATATCAATTATGAAAATATTACCTCGTATTTGTAAGAAATTACTAATATTTCTTATCAAAATTGAATGTAAATAATCTTTACAAAGAGCTTTTATAGTACTTCAAGTAAACAACTATTTTCTAAAAGCATTTAATGACGATTTGCACTTAATCTCAGTTTTATCGTTAAAGTACCCTTACTAAGTAACCTACCTTACCCATATTTCGGCTTTCAATGAAATTTCATTTTGTGCAACTTAGTGACTTAGAGCCTTTGTGGCTTAATTTCTCACTTATTTGTTTGCCGCAAAGTAACGAAGACACAAAGAAATAACCAGGTGCGTAAGGTGAGTAAATAACTTATTTCCTTAATAAAAACATTCATTAACCTGTCATTAATCCTTGTTTGCAGACGACTGAAGGTCATGTAGTTTGGACAAGAAAAATTCTCTTAACATCCAATATTATCGTAACAACAACATTTTTTTTGTCTCCGTGTAATTAGTGGTAGTAAGTTTATATATATATATTCCGCTTGCTAAACCCTGCCTGCCGTCAGGCAGGTTGGCGGCATTAAAATCAACTTCATATCTGCCTGCAGATTTCTCTTCATCAACTAAAGTCGCTATCTCATTTCCAAGTATATCATATACCTTTAATAAGACTTTTCCTAAAGCCCCTCTCTGGGAGGGGTTCGGGGAGGCTACTGTGTATCTGATTTTTGTGCTTGGATTAAATGGGTTTGGATAATTCTGTGATAGATCAAAATTATTTAGACCGGTTTCTATCTCAATTATATTAGAATAAGAGAATGAACCATCTAGATCAATAATCTTTAAACGATACTTAACAACATTTGATCTAAATATCGTGTTGTCCATAAAACTATATTCAATCGGTGATGTGGAGGTTCCAGTTCCTTCAACGAAGCCTATTCCCTCCCAAACTAGGAGGGGCGAAGCTGAAAGCGAAGCCCTCTCAACCTCAAATCCATGATTATTAAGTGAGGTAGCGCTTATCCATTTTAATTGAACAGCTTCATTATTGAAAATGGAAGCTGTGAAAGTAAATAGTTCAACGGGAATACTATAATTTACCTGGTCTTCAAATTGTCCAATATCCCATAAGGTTAGATTATTATCAGAATAAATTCCCCAGAAATTGCTGTTTGTCTTCCACCAAAAACTGGCAAGCCCCTGATTGTTAACTATATCAAAATAAATCGTTGCAACATCTGTCCAGTTATCTCCGCTTGCTACCACAGTTCCGCTGTTGTTGTTGTTGTAGGGCAGGTCTATATTTACCCATATCTTGTTGCTCATAGGTCTGGTTATTGTAGCAGGACTGTAATTTCCGCCGCAGAAATTATGAATTATATAATCTGTGTTTATAATCGGATTTGATTTAAATGTAGTGCTTGATGTATCAAATTCAATAACAATAGTTGCACCGCCCATTGCATCTGTGCCGGTGTTGGTATTTATTTGCAGCAGCAGAGATAACTTTAAGCTGTCTGAATTAACTATAACAAATCTTCCGTTCACATTAGTGGCTAGCACGTTTGAACTAAAAAAGTAAAGAACTATCAGCCCAATCAATATTGATTTTGTACCCATTTATTAACCCTATTAAAATAGTATATAAATAATTTCCCATTCATGTGTGTTTTCTTTAGTATTTCTACTAAATAACCTATATTAAGGGTTGTATCAAATTGAGTGCCCGAAAATGGAACTTGATTCTTTTTGATACAGATATGTTTTTAACAAAACAGGTTAGTTGGATAGGTAATTTTTACAGTTGTAACTGGAAGGGTGAAATTTTTACTTATCGGGCTTTATTATTCCTCATCCGAGAGGATGTAATATTGATAGAAACTTTTAACTAATATTTGAAATGAATTTACACAATGAAAAAACCCGCCTGCCTGCCTGTCCGGAAGGCAGGTATTTTATCTCTATCGGGCTCTATTATTCTTCATCCCAGCGGGATGAAATGTTTGTAGAATTATGAATCTTAAAGGTTTTTCTGCCGCTTGCGTTGGTTGAGCGAATAACTACGAATGACCCCCTTTTTCCAATAACGGAACCCTATACCCTACAATCCCTATACCTAAAAGCTGATTATACCCGCTCTGCGCCATGCCCTACGCTCACACTGTGATCCCCCCAATGCGCCATGCCCTTTGCGCACAGCGCTAGGCGCTACGGCACCTGCGTCATCGTACCATTATTGATATTCCAATAAAGATTAACATCGCTCGCGGTAACACCGCCGTCAAGATTAAAATCACCTTTAAGATAGCCCATAGTACCGTTTTGAGGTACCCACACATCATTTCTATCTGATATTGTTATTCCGCCGTCGCTGTTGCCATCGCCTGCATACATTCCGTATTTACCCGGCGCCAATTCCTTCATAGGGTTTTGCCCGAATGCTTTATTTAAACCTGTAGTAAAATCATAAGCAGGAGTATTTGCTGATAATTGAACCGGAACAGAAGACATTACCGAAAGATGATTTCTATGAAATACTGCAACGTAATAATAGCCTTCCTGTATATTGCTAAATGGTACACCTATACTCCCATCCGTATTAAGTAACGAACCGTCATTCTTTAGTATTGCAGCTTTTCTTGCAGCAACCTGTGAAGGATTAGAACTGTTTCTTAACTCAACTAAAACCCAATCCACATAGCTTGAACTTGAACCCGAACCTAAACTTTCACTCCCATTGTAATTCCATGGCGCAGTGTTGAAAGGCTGATTATTTGGAAGCAGTCCGCCCTGTCCTAGATCCGTCCTCATCGAATTTGTATTAAATGCTCCCTGAAGAAATACCTTACCATTTACATTAATATTATTCGATTGCCCACCCTGATACTCCAAAGCACCCATATCCCAATTACCTGAACGTGGATTGCCTAAAATGTCATAGTATCGGGAGCTTGCAAGAATGGATATTCATTTGATAAATCAACACCTAAATCCCTGCCTGTTGTGGTATAATAATCTGATTTGTCTAAGCCGTATTTATTTGCAAAAGTTACAGAAGTTGAATTACCTGTTGTGCTGATGTGCATCTCTACCTGCACTTCGCCATTGACTCCAGGTATAGTTATCACCTGCGACTGCAATGTATCCAGTCAACCCGTCATACTCAGCATAATGATTATAATCTATGTCTTGTATATGTACTTGCCCAATGACCTGCATCATCACAATTATAAAAAGAATTGATGGATGTATCAACCACGAAAAGATTATTCTTTGATATTAAGCTGTCAATGCTCCAGGTTATAACAACATTCCCAACACCGTTATTTTTCATTATGATCGTATTGTTAAGAAGTAAAACAGTATTAAGGTAATCGTGGTCTAATCTGCCGATAGTTATACCACCGATAGGAGTGTGCCTTTTTTGTGTTACAATAATATTATTATAAATAAGGAATTTGATTGCTGGGGTATAATCCCAGCCATAGTTATAAATCATATTATTCCAACTTATACCATTGGGGTTTGTGTCTATAATAAAGTTATTTGATATTGTTATCTGCGTTTTAGTAGTATGAATTCCATCCCCTATATTAGAAATCTGGATCCCATCTCTATGTGCACCAGTTGTTTCATTACCATTTCTCATAATTATAGTGCATCCATCAATAGTATGTTCTCCTCTGCCGCCAGACAGACCAAATGGGTCTTGGTCATTTATAAGATCATTTTCTGGCTGTTCAATTAAACAATTTTTAATAGTTATTTTATATCCCTCCAAATAAACCATACTTTCACGTCCATTGCCTACAATATGGCAGTTCTCAATTGTGATGAGACTGTCTTGAATACCTAAACCATCTGCACCTGCACCGCCAAGATATAACATTGTTCCACGATTACCAGTTCTATTATCAATAAAATTAAAACCTGTAAATTTAATATTTGAAATATTATGTATTTCTAATATCCATTCAGTATTATTATCCTTTGCACCAATATAAACCTCACCTTTATGTCCTGACTGCCAAGCAGGTGCAATAACCACAGGATTACCGGAAGCATAGGTAATTCCACCACCTGATGGATATATTCTGTGTGCATATATACCTGATGGAGCTCTATAAAGTGTAGAATCAGTACCGCCAGAAACATAAATAGTGTCTCCAGGACTTAATGAAGCATAATTAACGCCACCAGAGGCTTGATTAGAACTTGATATAGTTCTCCATGCATTAGCCCAGCTTGTGCCATTAGCGCTGCCTGTTGCGTCTCTATCTACATACCATACATTTTGTGCACCTGCCTGTCCGTTAGGCAGGTTTGCAGCAAAAACAAAAAACAAACTTACTATTATGTATTTCATATTTTAAACTTTATTTAGTTGTGTAAAAATTTGTGAAGCATTGGTCTAACTTTTCTAACTTCTTGCAAATATTCTATTCAATATGTGTACCACGTTGAATCATTATTTTCTTTTCATAATCAAAGTGAGACATTATGTAAAATTGTAGTTTTGGTAATATTTACATTAAATCTTTTAATTATGAGAATTATTTAAGACGAAAGCAATTTACCAGAAAAGTTCAATTTAGGTTAAAATAGAAGTTCTTTCGTACTGGAGGGTAAAAATAATAAAAATTATGTTAAAAACTTGCATACTTATTTTATCAAAAACAAAATAGCCGCACCCTCATAGTTTGTGTAAAAATTTGTGTTCGTCAGGCTGAGCGAACCTGCCTACCGGTAGAGTTTGTTGCATAAGTGTTGTACTTGTCATTTCGATCCCGATTCATCGGGAGTGAAATCTTTTACGCTAATATTTATAAGATTTCTCAACCTGCCTGCGGCCTTCGAAATGACATTTAGCGTTCCTGTCATTTGTTAAATTATCACAACCAATCCATTTATTCCCTCCCTTAGCGAAAGAGCTTGCCTCCCGACGGGATGGCTTGTCCCGATTGCTGTTCGGGGGACGGTTAGGGTGGGTTCAGCTTATATGCGACAAAAAAAACGTAGGTATTTTATCCCTATCGGGATTTATTTTTCCTCATCCCAGCGGGATGAAATGTTGATAGAAACTGTCTACAGTTTTACTGTAGCATTATCATCTTCCTGGTCTCAACAAAAATCTTTGCCGAACCTGATTCGGAATAAACCGCTTGTAATCGATAAAAATAAACTCCGCTTGCCAACTGATGACTGCCGACTGTAGACTTGAATTCCGCCTCATAACTTCCGGCTGGTTTGTACTCATCTACTAAAGTAGCAACCTCATTTCCTAGTACATCATAAACTTTTAGAGTAACGAGCGAGCTACTTGATACTTGATACTTGATACTTGTTGATGGGTTAAAAGGGTTTGGATAATTCTGTCCTAACTCAAATTTATCAGGAGCGCCAATGTACGCTTCTATTGTATTTGAGTATTCAAACTGTCCGTCATTATCAATTTGTTTTAATCTGTAAGAATATTTTCCCGAACTAACTCCTTGCCTACCGGCAGGCAGGTTATTATCTACAAATGAATAACCTTTAGGTGAATTGCTGTTTCCGTTACCATTTACAAAACCAATCTTAATCCAAGCTTGGCGCTCGGCGCTTAGCGCCCAGCGTTCTACTTCAAATCCATAGTTATTAACTTCTGTCGCTGTAATCCAGCTTAACTTAACAGTTGAGCCAATTGTGGTTGCTGTGAAAGAGGTTAGTTCTACGGGAAGAACACCTTCATAATTGAGAGCAGCGTTAAAAGCTTCTTGAACAAATTGTGGAGCAACAAGTTCAGTAGCCGCTGCATTAGGATGACTGTCTCCTGATTGAACTTGATAAGCTGGATTCATATAACCGTTCGGCATTGCTAATTTGTGAAAGAAATCAAATACATAAACATTTGGCGGAAAAGCTCCGTAAACAGGATCTTTACCATTTGCAAGAGTATCTTTAGCCCAGGTACAAAATTCATTTGCTAATCTTGCCTCTGTAAAATTTGTTGCCTCCGCTACCAATGGAGCATTAGTCCATATAACAAAGAAATTCTCAGGATACTGTTTCATTATATTTAAAATACTTTTCCAATGCCATTTATAATTATAAATAGTTTTATAGTTTACACCAATGCCGGATGTATCTGCAGGACTTCCATAACCTGTTATGTTTGAAGAAGGGAAGCAGGATTTTATTACAACTATTTTGTTGTCTGCTATGTAAGGATAAATATTATTATTAGGGTCTCCTCCATCAAAAATGTTATGCCAGTCATACCATTCATTCTCAATACCGGAACCGGGGAAATAGACTTCATTCATTGAAACAGCATTGTCGCCGGTATATCCTTTTGTAGCATTATAAATCGTTATTTGCTGCGGGATACTTGTAGAACTGCCATTTGGACCCCATATATTAGCTCCTGTCGAATGATGAAGAAATACACCGCTTCTAAAGTTTGATTGAGTATATATGCTCGTATTTATTCCGATAAGAATGATTATTACTAATATTAAATAATTTTTCATATAGTTCTTTCTTTAATAAACAAAAAGAATAGTGGATAGATATACATATAATTGTTTTTCATGTTAATTCCGGTTTCCTGATTAAATACAGTTTTAAATTGCAGCTATCTGAACATCAAATAATCAAACACTCATATAAATTAGGATGCGACCATTTAAGCCTGTTCGCATTGCTGATCTTTATGCTGCTGAATAATGATATAAAGAAATGAATGGTGAATCAATCACCCATGAGGATGAAAAAAGAACTACACCGTTGGGTTGAACTTGCCCGCTGTCTTGTCGTGCTGCATTTTCAATAAATTGGCTAAAGTATTCTTTCCTTACTGATTTATTTTATTTAGTTACCTTACACAAAATTTGAAACCTCCAGGTCTTTTATATTTAAGTTGTATTTAAGAATTAATGGTTTCTAAAGTAACCTTCGAGGTTTCTGCTTTATAACCTCGAAGGTTTTTCTGCAGATTGCATAAGCTGAGTTATTTACTCAAGTTAACCGCTTGGTCTGATAAACCTTTAACGGTTAGTAATATTGTCTTTTCATGAACAGCTTACAACTTAACAGGATGTAGGGCAATTTGCACTCGTCAGACTGAACAGACCTGCCTGCCAAGTCTGTTGCAGAACTCGAATAAGTCATTTCTGCCGTTGGCATTCCTTAGAAAGAAGAAGTCCCAACGGTGGATTACGAAAGAGGGATATATTATTCTTCATCCCATCGGGATGAAATGTTGATAGAAACTTCTCAAAAAAATATTTTGTATCTACAGTTTTACTGTAGAATTATCATCTTCCTGGTCTCAACAAAAATCTTTGCCGAACCTGATTCGGAATAAACCGCTTGTAATTGATAAAAGTAAACTCCGCTTGCCATCTGAAGGCTGCCGACTGTAGACTTGAATTCCGCCTCATAACTTCCGGCTGGTTTGTACTCATCCACTAAAGTAGCAATCTCATTTCCAAGTACATCATAAACTTTAAGTGTTTGATAACTGCTGACTGGAGTCTGCCAGCTTATTTTTGTGCTTGGGTTAAAAGGGTTCGGATAATTCTGTCCCAAAAAATATTCGCCAGGAATAAAATCTTCGGATACAAATAGCTTATTGATCATCTTGTCCATTATTATTAACTCTTCGCCGGAATTAAGTATTGCATTTAGTTCTTTCCCGTTTTTCAATCTGATATTCGTATTTTCTGCCCTTACCTTTATAGGATACTCCATTCCTTGCATTTCTATCGACTGACTTCCGGTTGAAAGATTTTCGGCATATCTGCCGCTTCCAAACCTTACATCAAACATGTCTGCAAATGGTGCTGGCGGTAGTTCATAATTCTTCATATTTGACACACCATTTACTGTATATAATTTATAACTCTTTCCAACTGCATCAGTGATTATTATTTTGCCCATGTCGTCTTTAATGTACTCAGTTCCTTGAACTCTTTTGTCCACGGTGTTCGGAAAATTTATTGTGCCTGAGCCTGATAATACTACCCAATATCCCATGCCGGGTACTAAGCTTGTTGCTGCCTGATATCCTCCTGATGGAGTATAGTTGTAAACTGATCCGGTTATTAACCCGCCCGGTGTGGTTGTCAAACCTGCAGTTGGTAAATTGTTTTCATATCCTCCTATTAGATTCCATCCCGACACGCCTGGAATCGCATTGTGAGGTACAATGTTAATTCCGCTTGCTGGCCATTCATCCCCTGTATTATATATATTATCACCTATGTGCTGCATCCAGTAACCTGAACCGGGTGATAATGATGTTACAGGCTGATAATTGCCCCAAAACTTGAATACGTTTGCGGAAGGTTCTCTACCGGACCACCAGGTGTTTACATCCTGATCAACCGGATGCAAGCCGGGTACCGAAATCAGGTTCCATCCATTTTGTATTGGGATTGTTAACTGAAAACTCGTACCCCCTGCAAATGACTCGTAAACAATAGCCGCATCAAATACTTCTTGAACAAATTGTGGAGCAACAAGTTCAGTAGCCGCTGCATTTGGATGGCTGTCTCCTGATTGAACTTGATAAGCTGGATTCATATAACCGTTCGGCATTGCTAATTTGTGAAAGAAATCAAATACATAAACATTTGACGGAAATGCTCCGTAAACAGGATCATTACCATTTGCAAGAGTATCTTTAGCCCAGGTACAAAATTCATTTGCTAATCTTGCCTCTGTAGAATTTGTTGCCTCCGCTACTAATGGGGCATTAGTCCATATAACAAAGAAATTCTCAGGATGCTGTTTCATTATATCTAAAATACTTCTCCAATGCCATTTATAATTATAAATAGTTTTATAGGTTACACCAGAGCCGGATGTATCATCAGGACTTCCATAACCTGTTATGTTTGAAGAAGGGAAGCAGGATTTTATTACAACTATTTTGTTGTTTTCTAAATAAGGATAAATATTATTATTTGGGTCTAAATTATCAAATATCCAATGCCAATTATACCAATCATTATCAGCACCTGAGCCAGGAAACCAGACTTCATTCATAGAAACAGCATTATCGCCGGTATATCCTTTTGTAGTATTGTAAATCGTCATTTGCTGCGGGATGCTGGTGGTGCTGCCATTTGGACCCCAAATATTAGCTCCTGTCGAATGATGAAGAAATACACCGCTTCTAAAGTTTGATTGAGTATATATGCTTGTATTTATTCCGATTAGAATAATTAATAATAATGTTAAAAAATTTTTCATATAGTTCTTTCTTTCATAAAAAAAATTGATAGTTATCAATCTGTCCACAATATGCACTGCACCGATTCATTTTATTTTTAACTAAGAGTTAAATAAAATATAATACATTTAACAATTCATATCATGGTTATTTTTATATAATCCTTCCATTTCCGGAAAAATAATTATACTAAAAAAAGAATCAAAATTTTAATAATTTCACTCTGCTTACGCAAGCAGCGGAAAAACCTCCAAGGTTTTAAGATTCTTACTTCTAAAATATTGATTTTAACAAAGCATATTATTTGAAAACCTTGGAGCTTTCAAATTTTGTGTAAGGTAATTAAATTAAGTTATTTTGTTGCTTGATATTAATCAGATCAAAATACCTGTATCTAATCAGGAAGGCTTACTTTATTAGCTTATGAATTCACCTTATGCAAAACTTGTAATTGAATTGCCACGTTCTTTAGGACGTAGGCAAATCAAAACGATAAGTATTGGCTTTAGCCACAGGAGACAGCTGTTTTGGGACTAAAGCTCGGTGTTTTGGGGTCCATTTATTCCACGCTTAAAGGAGCCCGTGTGAAAATTTGTAATCGTCAGGCTGAGCGGACCTGCCTGCCGGTAGGCAGGGACGAAGCCGAGAATTTTTTAATAATTTCACATCTCAACTCCGCTCGATGTGACGCATTTTTATATCTTCACACAGCCTCTAAAAGTAGTGGCTATGGATAATTTATAAATGCGTAACGTGTGTTATAATGAAATTGAAAATTATTTTATCAAAATACTTACACAAATTTAATTCAACTAAATTATCACCTTTACAACATTTGTCGCTATTTGAGCAGGATCATCTTCTTAGTTTCAACAAAACTTTGTCCTGAGCCTTGCCTACCGGCAGACAGGCTTGTCGAAGGATCTTCAATTCTTAATTGATAATAATAAATTCCGCTTGCCAACTGATGACTGCCGACTGTAGACTTGAATTCCGCCTCATAACTTCCGGCTGGTTTGTACTCATCCACTAAAGTAGCAATCTCATTTCCAAGTACATCATAAACTTTAAGTGTTTGATAACTGCTGACCGGAGTCTGCCAACTGATTTTTGTGCTTGGGTTAAAAGGATTTGGATAATTCTGTCCTAACTCAAATACCTTTGGTGATTTAAAATCAACTTCAATAGCTTTCGAGTATTCAAACTGTCCATCGTTATCAATTTGCTTTAAGCGATAAGAATATCTGCTCGGTGTTAAACTGTTGTCTTCAAAAACATAATCCTTTGGCGAGTTGCTGTTGCCGTTGCCATTTACAAATCCAATCTTATTCCACGCTTGGTGCTCAGCACTTAGCGCACAGCGTTCTACTTCAAATCCATAATTATTTACTTCCGTTTCTGTTCTCCAGCTTAACTTAACTGACAAACCGATGATAACTGCTGATAATGAAGATAGTTCCACCGGAAGAGGATTAGATACTCTTGGTCCAACTGTTGTTGTAGGCTCGGTTGTAGCAAAACTGCGTACACGAACATCATCAAAATAAACCGGATTGGTAGTTGAACCTCCTAAGTTGGCAAGACTTATTACACCATCAGTGATAGTGGATCCTGCATCGTTCCAGGTGCTCATTAATATATCATTTAAATACTGCCGTATTGTATTGCTATTTGCAGCAATTTTATATTTATAATACTGATCAGCATCATAATCAAATGAAGGATAAGATGTTGGATCGGTAGGGGTGCCTTGCAGATATCTTCTTATAAATAAATCATTGTTAGTATTACCAAGAAGCATAGTTAAATATCGGTTATCATCATCTGTTATTCGAAAACCGATTTCAGGAGTGCAATTATCATTTGCATCCACCGTCATCTTAACGTTCATTTCTAAAATAAAATTATCATAGTTCTGATTTGATTTTACATAGTTATTATAACTGCCGTTACCAGTAAAACTGGCAACAGGATTACTATTATCCTCAACAATGGATACTGTTGGATTTCCGGCTTTAGACCACAGAGTAACATTTGGCTGCAAAGTCGGAACTGTCCAATCAAGTTCTCTGATCCAGTTTCCTGAAGAGGAAAAATACCCTCCGTTTGCAGGTGATTTTTTAATTTGCTTCAAGATCATATCGAGATAGTTATAAGGTTGAGTAGAGTGCGATGACTGATAATTATCAAGTCCAAATTGGGTATAATTTAAAACCATGCCCCAAACAGCAGTTCCAATTTCATCAGAACCCTTCCAACCGACGTTTTGAACTGTTCCATCTTCCTTCACATCACTGTAGCTAAAAAAAGTATTATTTTTAGCATAATTGTCAACATACATATCAATACTGGCATAGTTGTTATCAGTTAAAAACTTCCAGGCTTGCTCACCCTTTGCAGTAAAATCATAGACTCCCGACGATCTGCCGGCGAGCCTTCTTGTTGCAACCATAAATAATTCCTGATTATATTCTGAAAACCTGTCAGATGCTAAAGAATCCTCAAACGATTCTAACCCTCCGTTATTTGGGTTCCAGGATGTACTTAGTATATAGTCTAAATTTTTCTTTACTGGAAATAGATAAGTTGTATCTGCATGCTCGCCAATTTGATGCGCAAAAAGAAGTCCCAAATCCCGTTTCAATTGCTCTTGGATGCTAATCGCTCCATTCCATGATCCGTTAGCGTTTTGACTGCTGATTAAGGTGTCAGAATAACTCTGCACTATTGTTGATGCCAGGATTGTCCTTGTATCGCCCCGGTCATTTAAAGATCGCCAGGCATTGCTGAATCCGAGTAATAACCAGCCATATCCTCCTTGATCATTAGGGAAAGGAGCACCGACAGTTGGATATTCTGTACTAAGATAATCAAAAACAAGAACCATATCATCATAACACCTAGATAGCATAGTGCTGTTTCCAGCTTGTGTATAATACCAGTTTCCAACAGCTAAGTTAGATAAGATAAGACCATAGCAGTATTCCGGTTCACTTGTCAAATACCCGCCCGGGTCAGGTAATACTTCTCCGGTAGTTTGATTTATTTGGGAATGTATGTAGTCAAATTCTTGTTCAAGTTCTGTATCCAGAGAATCAAGATGAAGTCCCCAAACTCTATTATAATATGCATATTCCAAAATACCATGCAGCATCTCGGAGGAGTATTTCCAATCGTGCGCAGTAAAACCAGGACCCCACTTCCCCACATAACTTCCATTACTAAAATCATCAAAAAAGTTAAATGTATTTGCACCGCTGCTTATGCTGGAAGCTGCGTTATTTCCATAATATAAATACACAGTGCTTCCGGTATCCGGGATACTGGGTATCCTTACCCAAATAACTGCACTGTCCTGTGCAGGGTTCCATTCTTCTATCCAGCAGGAAAGTAATGTGGTTCCATCATAGTCTGCAACCCGGATATCACTCCCATCTGATTTAGCAGAAGTGAAATCAAAATTGCTATCCAATTCAATCTTAAACTGATAATCGGTTAAAACAGTTGCTCCGGGATTCGAAATTGTTACTTCACGTCTGTATGCCCAGGGGGCTGGGTCCCACACCTGAGCAATTAGATTAACCGTTGAAAGAATTAGTAATAGAAATATAAAATGAATGTTGAAAGAATCCTTTTTCATTAAGTAGCTCCAATAAATTAATTTCAAGTTTTAAACTTTTCCTAAAAATATGTTCTAAGTGTATTGATAGAGAAGGAGTGAGTGTTAATATAAGAAGTTTCCAAAAATATAAATTAGGAATTATAAAAGTGTCAGTTTATAAACTCCTAATGACAATTCTTACTGCAAAATAAAATTATTAAAAAATTTAACAACCCATTCTTAAACTCGTATTCAAACTCTTAAAATCAAATCTAAAATAACGCACTAAGTATTTTATTTTAATGTTATAAATCACAATTATAAAATAGATAGAAATGTAAAATCTTTTTACAAATGATGGTTTAACAGCAATTGAAGCAATTATTATACCTGATTATTTTGAATGATTAAAATTTGCTTAATTTTATTTATGTGTACTTTTTAATTGTAAAAGTTTAATCATGAAGAGCAGTAATGTGAATCATGCTGATATAATAAAATCAAATTATCTTTTTTTGATAACTTAAGGTAAGCTAACCCATTCACATCAATATAATATTAATAAGCTATCACAAATTAATGGCAAAAGTAATTTTAACTTAAAAACACATCGATTTTATTTAACCAATAACATCTTTCGTGCTGAAATAAAATTTTCATCAGTATTCATCCTATAAAAGTAAATTCCTGACGCAAAATCTTTTGCATTAAATTTGATTGAATGTTTTCCTGCATTTACAAATCCATCAACAAGAGTCGCAACCTCAGAGCCAATAATGTTATAAACCTTTAAAGTTATATTTCCGGATTTAGGTATAACATAAAATATCTCGGTACTTGGATTAAATGGGTTCGGATAGTTTTGAAATAATTGAAACTCATTTAAAGTGTTTATTTCTATTAATACTTCATTTGAATATTCATAAGTTCCATCCATATCAATTTGTTTAAGTCTGTAGTAATATCTGTTAGATAATATATTTTTATCAGTAAAATTATATGTAACTCTATTTGTAGTGGTTCCGTTACCATTTACAAAGCCAATCTTTTCCCACGCTTGGCGCTCAGAATTTAGCTCACAGCGTTCTACTTCAAAACCAAAATTGTTTGTTTCTGTTGCTGTTATCCATTTTAAATTGACAACATCGCCTTCAAAGCTGCCTTCAAATAAAGTAATTTCTACAGGTATAATAGTTTCGTAAGTAATAGCAGCATCAAATACTTCTTGAACAAATTGTGGAGCAACAAGTTCAGTAGCCGCTGCATTAGGATGACTGTCACCTGATTGAACTTGATAAGCTGGATTCATATAACCGTTCGGCATTGCTAATTTGTGGAAGAAATCAAATACATAAACATTTGGCGGAAAAGCTCCGTAAACAGGATCGTTACCATTTGCAAGAGTATCTTTAGCCCAGGTACAAAACTCATTTGCTAATCTTGCCTCTGTAGAATTTGTTGCCTCCGCTACCAATGGAGCATTAGTCCATATAACAAAGAAATTCTCAGGATGCTGTTTTATTATATCTAAAATACTTCTCCAATGCCATTTATAATTATAAATAGTTTTATAGGTTACACCAGAGCCGGATGTATCATCAGGACTTCCATAACCGGTTATATTTGAAGAAGGGAAACAGGATTTGATTACAACTATTTTGTTGTCTGCCAGAAAAGGATAAATATTATTATTAGGGTCTAAATTATCAAATATCCAATGCCAGTCGAACCAATCATTACCAATACCGGAACCGGGAAACCAGACTTCATTCATAGAAACAGCATTACTATCAGAATATCCTTTTAATGTATTATAAGCTGTCATTTCCTGCGGGATACTTGTAGAACTGCCATTCGGACCCCATATATTAGCCCCTGTAGAATGGTGTAAAAACACGCCGCTTCTAAAACGTGATTGACTGAAATTGTTTGGACATATACCAACTAAAATAATTGCAATTAGAAATATTTTAATTTTCATCATTCGCTATCCTTTTTAGAATTAATTTTTACTTTTATTGCCAAAATATGTACCACAATGATTTGTTTGTTTTTTTATCGTAATAATCAATAGATATTAGATAAAATAGTCAATACCTGTAATTTTTTCTTAATAATCTCAAAGTTGAAAATGTAAAAACGTCATTACCTTTTATTCAAAAATTTTAATTAAATGCTCTACAATCCTTTCCGCTGTTTTTCCGTCCCATAATTCGGGTATAGTTCCCTTTTTCCATTTTCCGGCAAACAGTCTTTCCAATGCAGGTTTTATGGCTAAGGGGTCTGTTCCGATAAGCTCATTTGTTCCCATTTCAATAGTTTCGGGTCGTTCTGTGTTATCGCGCAAAGTAAAACAAGGCACACCCATTACAGTGGTTTCCTCTGTAATACCCCCGGAATCTGTTAACACTGCTTTGGCTCTCTCTACCAGATAGTTGAACTCAAGATAACTTAATGGTGCTGTAATTTTTAAATTTGAATAATCTATTCCTGATTCATTAAAAATCTTTTCTGTGCGGGGATGAATGGGAAATATTACAGGCATCCCGTGTACATTAGATACAATTTCTTTTATGTGGGATTTTAATTTGTTCCCTTCATCAACATTAGCAGGTCGATGTAATGTAATCAAAAGATATGATTTATCTTTCAATCCAAATTTATCCCATAGTGCAGGTTTTTTTAATCTGCTTCGATTAGTAAGCAATGTATCTATCATTACATTCCCGACAAAGAAAACTCTATCTTCACTTATACCTGCATTCTTTAAATTTTCACCAGCCCATTTTGTAGTTGTAAAAAAATAGTCAGCCAAACAATCTGTTACCATTCTATTGATTTCTTCGGGCATTGTGAGATCATATGAGCGAATACCAGCCTCAATATGCGCAACTTTTGTATTTAGTTTTTTAGCGACGATGCTGCAAGCCATTGTGCTGGTTACATCACCAACGACAATAACTAAATCGCTAGGATGGGTAATTAGTTCTTTTTCAAATGCTATCATTATGGCTGCTGTTTGTTCAGATTGTGTTCCGCCACCACACCCCAAATTTACATTCGGTTCAGGAATATTTAATTCCTTAAAAAAAGAATTACTCATATTATTATCATAATGCTGGCCGGTATGCACTAGTCTGTAACTTATATTTTTCCCGGTAGATTTTGTTTTATTAATTGCAAAAATAACAGGAGCGATTTTGATAAAATTAGGGCGTGCGCCAACGATTAAAGTCAGTTTCATATAGATTTTATTTCTTATTTGTCAGGATTATTAAATTGTTTTTAGATGTTACAATATTAAGGCCAGAATATTACTCATGAATTATTTGATTTTTTAATACATAAGATAATTATGTTTTTTATTTTTTTTTATTAAAAACCTGACTTGGGTGTAACTTACCATACCGATCAGATAATAAGTCAAATCAAAATGGGACACTTTTGAAATCTTTAATAAGTTAGTCAATATATGTAAACCGACATTGTTTAAGTTTGTCTCAATTAAAGAATTTATTCATAAGGATTTAGTATTGAGCCTGAACTAATTCTAATTCTTCCTAAGATATTTAGGATTATTATTAAAGTCCTCTATTAGACTTACTAAGATCGATTTGATTTCTTAATTGAGCGATTTGGGCAATAGTAACATAAATTTGAATTAAAATAAGAACGACAAAATAATTTTCACTCGTTTCCAACCACAAAATCTCAACAAATCGGCTGATCAATTTGAAAGGATGGTAGTTGTTATTAATGCCTTGCTGAAATTGTGGTGTTTTCAAGAATCCTGTTGTTAATTAAATGGTTAAATTATTTAATTAAGTCCAATTTGTGTTGTTTTGGAACATATACCAGTTTTGAGATGATGAATAATTGAAATAGTGACGTTTTTTGGTCAAATTATAAATTATTTCAATGGCATAACTATGGTTGCTTTCTAAATCCGATTGCTTAAACTATGTAAAAACTATTTCAAATTTGGTGATAGATAGATAATGGACCATAATCTCGTCAATTTAAGAAAACCTAATTTTCCGATATCAATAAATCGTAACTCTACGACCGTTTTTAGGATTAATAACAATATTATAAACATTATTGTTAGTTTTTTAATCTACTTTCTTTCGTTTTCATTTTTCCACTTATTAAAAAAACATACACTTTATTTTGACATAGAAAGTTTTAAACTTCTAGGGATTTTTATGATGTCTCTGGTTAGTGGAACTATATTTTCCAAAAAATTCAGTCTGAAGAATCTTGGAGAATCTGAAATAGTTTTAAAGAATCTTTATTTTTCATTATTGCTCAGTCTTGCTACATTTATAATTTTAATATTTTTATTCAAATTAGATTTCGTTATGCGTTCTTATATATTGGGTGCTTTATTTACTGGATTAGTAATCGAATCAATCTATTTTACTATTTTAGGTAAATACAAAAAAGGCAGCATAAGTCTAAATGAACATAAAATGTTGTCATTTCGATATCTGCTGATAGATGGCTTCATATTAACTTTCGTTAGTTACGTTCTGATTGTTTCAAATTTATTCCCAGCAAATTTTACAGAGACAGAGTTTTTGCTTCTCTCAATAATTTATATTAGCTGGCTAATATCGGCAGCGACAAC
Source organism: uncultured Ignavibacteriales bacterium (assembly GCA_963706055.1). GTDB lineage: Bacteria > Bacteroidota > Ignavibacteria > Ignavibacteriales > Ignavibacteriaceae > IGN3. The sequence goes on from CAVPND010000049.1 coordinate 87,774, forward strand.
ACATAAGTTCATCCCTGTAATGGTTTCAACTAATAAATGGAATGCATTCGAACTTCAAGTGAAGTTCTATATTCGGATCCTAGGATTTGTATTTTTGTCAATGATCTTCCTTCAGGTAGATTATTCCAGTTCAATATATTTTATCTATACAATGGTTGTATATTCAATAATATCATCGTTTGTTTCAATGTTTTTATTTGCTGAAAAGATTAAAAATAAAAAAGATGAACCTACTGTAGTATTCTTAAAGGCCTACGAAATGAGTGACCCAGTTGTTAGGTCCAATGGTAGAAATGGGAACGGGAACGGAAATGGGAAGTATATCTTTAAAGAGGCTGAAGCTACTGAATCAGTTGTCAGGCAGAAATTGCAATTTGAATATCTAAAAGAGTACGGAGAAGTTTTTTCGGTGCTTGATACTATGCTTGACCTTAAATCGTTTGATACTCGAAAATCGGTTATTATTAAATCAGATGAACCAAATAATTTAACTTCGTATCAAGCTGATTCCCATCAATTATTTGTAAATCTGCATGTACTTAATGATCAGGTGGATATTAACGATTATATTTTAAACGTTAGAAAGAGATTAGTACCTGGAGGAGTATTTGTTGGAGCTTTACTTCCGCATCATTACAGATATCGAAGATATTTGAAGAAGTATACTTTCTGGACTGCAAACACTTTATATTTCATTGATTTTATTTGGAAGAGAGTTTTTCCTAAGATACCTTTTACAAGAGAAATATATTCTGCATTCAGTAAGGAAAAAGATCGTGCTATATCATTAGCCGAAGGTTTAGGGAGATTAGTTTATTGTGGATTTAAGATTTTGGATCTGGCTGTAGTTGATGATGTTGTATATTTTGCAGCCGCTAGAAATGGATTATTTACTCCTGTAAAGAAATTTTTCTATAGCCCGTTCTTCAAAATGAAAAGAATCGGTAAAGATGGAAAAAATATATATGTTTATAAGTTAAGAACAATGTATCCTTATTCAGAATTTATTCAGAATTTTGTCTATGAACATAATAATCTTGAAGCAGGTGGAAAATTTAAAGATGATTTTAGAGTCCCTTCTTGGGGAAAGATGTTCCGGAAGTTGTGGATTGATGAATTACCTATGTTAATTAATTGGGTAAAAAGAGATTTAAAATTTGTTGGTGTAAGACCAATAAGTGAACACTATTTGAGTTTATACTCAGAGGAGCATCAGGAAAGGAGAAAGAACTTTAAACCCGGTTTATTACCTCCGTTTTATGCAGATTTACCTAATACTCTGCAAGAGATAGAATTATCTGAGAAAAGATATTTGGATGCTTATGAAAAAAATCCATTTAAAACAGATATAAAATATTTTATTAAGTCATTAAATAATATTTTTCTCAAACATAAAAGAAGTGCCTAGAGAATAGTATTTATCTTCCTATTTATTTTTAATAAATTTACATACCCTTACAATCATTTGTAGGGGTTTTTATTAAGCGTATGTTGGCTGAATAAATTAATTTTAAGAGAATTAACCCATATTTTATTATTGTATAATATTTCTTGGCTCATCCTGTTGGGCGCTTTAATGATTAGTTATTATAAAAATTTTGTATTAAAAAAAAAGGATTACTTAAATGCGAATAAAAAACCTATTTAAATATTTTTTTATTTTATCATTAGTATTTTTTATCAGTTGTAATAATTCCGAGGAAAGAGAAATGGAAAATCAAACAAATATTATTTTTTTACATCATAGTACCGGCCATAATATCTGGGAAGGTGGAATCTCAAATTTTTCTAAGAAACTTGGATTTGATCCTGATGTCATAAGCTGGTTCGATAAATACAATAAGAAGAACGGTAAAAACTATAAAATTATAGAGACTGATTTTCCTAAAAGTTCTCCCTACGGTTGGAACAATTACCCGTTTGATTATTATAATATTTGGGTGAAAAATGCAGGTGATCAGCCTTATAAAGAAGAACCAACTCTAGAAATGTTGACAAAACAATATGATGTAATAATTTTTAAACATTGTTACCCTGTTAGTAATATTAAAGCAGATAGTGTGACTCCTGATATCAATTCCGATCTTAAAACTCTTGGAAATTATAAATTGCAATATGATTCCTTAAAGAAAAAATTACTCGAATTTCCAGAAACAAGATTTATTGTTTGGACTCCTACTGCACTAGTTGAAAAGGCCACAAATAGGGATGAAGCCGAAAGAGCAAACGAATTTTCTGAATGGGTGAAATCTGTTTGGGATACTAAAGGGGACAATATCTTCCTATGGGATTTTAGAGAGCTGCAAGTAGAAGGCGGGTTATATTTTAAGAATAGTTATGCTGTCAGTGACAATGATTCACATCCCAATAAGGATTTTTCAGAAACAGTTGCCCCTTATTTTTCTATAAGAATTGTTGATGTGATAGAAGGTAATGGTGATAGCAAAAGTCTAACCGGTAAATAATAAAAAATAAATTACTAATCACATAGTGAATATTTTATTAAATAATTTTAAAAGTTCATTTCCCAATTATTCAAGAAACTGTTTTATTTTAAAGACGTATTAGTTTTTAAAATTATTTTTAATTCTTTTGAAATGAATGGTGAAATTAGATCGTGAGTTTTTGAATTATAGTGAACATCATCAATAAAATACTCTAAATTTTTAGGGACTATTTTTTCTAAATCTATCAGATAAACATCATTATTTGCCAAAGCAATTTCTCTAATTTTATTATTGTATTGCCTAAATCCATTAAGAGCTGTTTTATAAGTCCACTTTTTACAATTTCCTATTGCTTCAACATTAAGCATAGTCAATTTACTGAGTTCTTCTGTACTCATAGAGTCTTTATAAATATTTGGTTGAGTCATTAGAATAAATTTTGTTCCCTCTTCTTTCGCCAGATTAATTAGTGATTTAAGGTTTCTTTCAAATGCCTTAATTCCAGGAAAAGAATCTGTTGTAATCTCAATATACTTTTCAGAATACCATGATTTCGTTACAGTTTGTTTTAGAAATTCTACAAAACTTTTATATTTCACTAACCTTGCAAGTGGTCCCATGAAGTTGCCATAATCATCACGGTATTTACCGGAACTTAACCATGAAAAATCAGCATTATGCAAAAGATCATTTACATTTTCCATAACTATTATCGCTTCAGGCTTATATTGTTTTAGATTTACTGCATAATTAAAAAGAACATGCTGAGTTGTGTACCACTGCTTGCCTAAATTATGTAATCTAACATCTTTAAATTGTAAATCTTTATTGATTTCCTTCTGAACTAATTCCGGCCAATCCCTTCCGGATTCGTCTTTAAATTCAGTAGTAGAGCCACCAAGACAAAATATATTATAATTTTCAGTTTCAAAATTTTTAACATAAGGTGGTGTGATTTGTAAATAGGAATGAAATTCATCAGTATTCACTTCCAAACTGTTTCTATAATAATAATCTGCAATAGGATAAGCTAGAAGTAGAAAAAAGAAAAACGTAAACACTAAAAGTATGATTGAACTAATTCGTACTTTCTTTAAATAAATAAATCTATATAAAACTATTATTCCAATTACAGCAATAGGGTAAAATAATCTAATAGCATTTAATATTAATTTTGAAAAATCGTGAATATAGAAAATGACCGGATCAGGAAAATAAAATCCATAATAGACATATGTTGAAACACCAATAAAGACAATAAAAATTAAAATATTCATTAGTGTTAGAAATTTTTTTGTCATCCTTTAATTTATCCTATTCAATATCTAAATATCTAATTATAATGAAGTATTTTATATAAGATAAGAATTTATATAATAAAGAAAAAAAAATAAAGATATTAACTTGAATTGCAGACTTTGATTTGAAATAAAATTAAAATGTGAGGAGTCTTTGAAGACTTTTTTTAACATAATCAAAAATATTTTGTATTTTAAAATAATGTAAAAAACCAAAAAGAATAATTAGTTGGAAAATATTAGGAGTTCAGTTTTTATTTTGAGAACTATTGAAATTTAGTAGTAACTAAAATCGTTGGGATATGGAATCAAATATTTTCATAATAAGTATTAAATAAATAGTCTAAGATATCGCATATGATTAGGATTTTTGGTAGCAAAAGGGTAGCAAAAGTTCTGGTTGAGCTAATTTATGTAGCAATAAAACTATCGAAAATGACCTAAAAACGCATTTTATCAAATAAAAATTTTATTAAATCGACCTGTCACGAGGAGGTCGCGAGT
>CAVPND010000050.1:0-8884 GCA_963706055.1 uncultured Ignavibacteriales bacterium
CATTTTCTTTATTGCGAAAATTATTTTTCTTACCGGTGTAACTGTCTTTTTCTGTCTTTCTGTTTGGCGGATAATATTCTGGAATTTCGTTATTACTTTTTCGATTTGTTTTGATCTGAATATCTGCGGCAGAACCATTTGTTGAAGCATTTCTTTCGTAATTGCTGTAATAAGTTCTCTTGGATTTTTTGCTTTCGGATGATCTCTTCTGCGCAGATGTGCTATCAATTAAAAATAAACTGGCAAGAACTAATAGTAAAATTATTGATAAGCAATAGTTTAATTTTTTCATTTTAATTTCTGAATTTCTATTATTAAAGTTGAGCAATCGTCAATTACTATTCCAAGATTTTATTAGCAAAAACGAACAAAATCTAAACATTATAGAAGTTTAAGTGTCTTATTTAGAATCCTAAAATTAGCCAATAGTCTAAAATGATAAACAAGGTTTTAATGATACTGATTTGTGCTTCCGCCAATAAATTCACGCAAAACACTATCGCCTGGAACAGATGATTCATCCTCAACAGGTGTTACAGTTTTTAACACATTATAAACTCGTTCAGATCTTTCAAGTGCATCAGCTTTAAGCGGATCACCTTTGTATTTTTCTTTCCATTCTTCAAAAAGTTTTAACATTCTGTTTGCATAGATAGGAACTTCATAAGGCATTCCGCTGCTGATAATAAAATCGGCTGTGTTTGAGTAAGGAATAATATTTCTTAATTCACTGCCGCGCACATAGTGCCAGTGCTCTAATGTTTGCTGCGGATTATAAGCGCGAAAAACTGAATCGCGCAGCATTCTTCGGATTAATCTTAAGTCTGTCCAGCGGATATATCTTCCATCTTTTGCTTTCATTTGCAAAAGTGGTTCCAGATAAAGTTTAAATTTTACTTCTACAGAAATATCTTTGCTGAAGGCAGGATATAGACCGTGTAAGCTGTCAATTAAAAGCAATTCATCCTTGGCAAGTTTCATCGGAGTTGCATTTAGTTTGCGGGTTCCGGTTTTAAAATCGTAAAATGGAATCATTACTTCTTCGCCGTTACTTAATCTTACAAGATGTTCGTTAATCAATTCTAAATCCAAAGCTTGCGGAGTTTCAAAATCATAATCACCAAATTCATCTTTGGGATGAAACTCTAAATCGAAAAAGTAATGATCAACATTTAACGCTTTAAACTTAAATCCTTTTTTAATTAATTTTTGCTCAAGCTTAATTGTTGTTGTCGTTTTACCTGAAGAAGATGGTCCGCTGATCATAACCATTCTAAGGTTGTCAAGTCGTTCAATAATTAAATTTGCAGCAACTTCAACATCACTTTCATAAAGAGCCTCAGATTCGTGTACGATATGTGGAAACTCACCTTTAGCAATTCGTTCGTTTAAGTGATCAACTGTGTGAAGATTGTGTGTAACTGCCCAATCAAGGTTACGCCAGATTTTTTGCCACGGAACATTTTCATTAATCTTGCTTGCATATCTGCCTTCAGCATCTCTTCTGTTTGTAGCCTCTTCACGATAGAGGATATATTCTTTTGCTACTTTAGCGTGTCCATTTTCTACAAGAACTTTTTCAACAACATCCTGCACATCTTCAATATGGGGTGTTGTACCCTCCGGAAAATTCTTATTTAGTATCTCAACAACTTGTTCTGATAAACTTTGAGCAGTAGTTTTATCACGCCCGCCAACAGCAACAGCAGCACGGTAAATTGCATTTGCAATTCGTTCCTGGTTAAATGGGACAACTGCGCCGGTTCTTTTAATTACATTTTTAATATGAGTTTGCATTAGCTCTCCTTTTAGAAAGAAAATTTAGACACAGCATAAATTTATAAAATAAGATTGATTGGAACACTTGATATAATAATAATTATCGTAATTAATTTTATCAAATAAAAAACCCGATTAACATTTAATCGGGTTTTAATAGTTAAAAAGCTTGATTTTAATTATTTCATATAAACCATTTTAATCTTTTGTGGGTTTACTTTTCCCGTACTGCTTGAAGTAGCTGTTAATACAGCAAAATATATTCCTGATGATAACTCCGAAGCATTAAAAAACTTTGTGTGATTACCCTCTGATTGAACTTCGTCAAAAAGCTCAGCAACAACTTGGCCAAGAATATTTACAACACTTAACTGCACAGTGCTCTCTTCAGGAACATTATATTTAATTATTGTTGAGGGGTTAAATGGGTTTGGATAATTTTGATATAAAATATAAGAGTTTAATCGAGAATAGTCTTCTTCTTTACTTACAGAAACGGGTATAGCACTTCTATATATTCCATAGTTATGAACGCTGCAATAAGCATATCCATCTCTATCAAAATATACGCTATTTATAAATGAAGTGTTTGGTAAACTACCTGGCAGCCCTGAGTTTATTATCTGCCAGGTATCGCCATAATCTGTCGACATTATTAAGCCTTCCTGTTCTGCTCCAGCCATTACATATCCGCCTGGTTTTGTAGTAACATATCTTATCCAGCCATGCCTTATATATTCCCAGTTTTCTCCCAAATCCTTAGTTCTGAATAAACCTAATCTTCTTGTTCCAAGATAAATATATCCTTCTTTTGATATAGTTAAATTCATAAGGAAGTTCGTAGTTGGTGGAATTCCAATAGTTGCAAGCTGCCACGATGAACCATTATCTGTTGATCGGAATACTTTTAAAAAAGTAGCAGCAAATAATTCCCCGTCTTCGGACCTTACTATATCCACTATTTCATTCCCCGGATCAGGTCCAGAACCTGATTTTAACCAACTTTCTCCTTCATCAACTGATAAATAGACTGCATCATAGATGCTTGCAAAAATGCTATCAGAGTTTTTCAGAATTTTAGTACAGGAATTAATTGATGCACCAGTATTTTTTTGTTCCCAGGTTTTTGAACCATCGGTAGATTTATAAATACCCCCGGTTTCGCTCCCATCACCTGAAATTAATATATCATTATTATCTAAAAATAAAATATTATTAATAGAAATAAATAAACTATCATTTATTTCACCATAAGAATCCCAGGTTTCCCCAAAATCATCCGAAAAAAAAACAGAATCACCAAACCCCTGCCATTCCGTTGAATAAAGACTGCCCGAATTGTCTTGGGTAATATTTGCTATAAAAATTCCCTCGAGACCAACATATTCCCAGAATTCCTGAGCGAATGTTGGATGAGCGAATACTATAATAACAAAAATTAAAATTTTCGAATTCATATATTTAAAGTATTTTTTTAGTTATTTAGTAAAAATCATTTTTTTTGTAAATGAATACCCATTTGATCTTAAAGTATAGAAATAAAGACCTGATGCAAGGTGTGAAGCATTAAATGGAACCTGATAATTACCTGCTTCTTTTCTTTCATTTACTAAATCAGCAACAACAGTACCAAGAATATCATATACTTTCAATGTAACGTAAGAGTTTTCAGGAATAGAATAACTCATCATAGTTGAAGGATTGAAAGGGTTAGGATAGTTTTGAGTAAGATTATATTTAAGTTGGTCATTGTTAATATTTGAAACATATTTTTTATCAATATCGTCTCCAGGAACATTTACTATAACTGTATTTGATGCTGAGGTTTCTATTGGATCAGGTGGGTTTTCTGTATAGACTCCTTTAATATAATAACAAACATCTGTTCCTGCTTGTCCACCCGGCTGAGTTAAAGAAAGTGTTTCATCAGTATAAGTGAATTCATCATCATCCACAGTATCAAGAACTTCCCAGCCACCATAATTTCTATAAATTCTGTATTCATAAATTCCTAAATTCGCAGGATATGGACCCCAAATTAATTTAGGATGGTTACTTTCATCAGGGATTACGGCTAAACAATTATCCAAGTAATCTGGAAATTCGAATGTTGACGGTATTGAAGGATTAGTTTCTTTTAATTCCCAAAACCTAATTAAATCACCATTAGAAATTTCGGTATATGAAATTGTATATGAAATCGGAGAAATATAAAATTTATTATTATTGAAATCATATTTAATCCAGTGGTCAACTGCATGCCCAATATGTGTAACATTAAAATATGGTATTCTATCATCCCTGTAATCAATATAAAAATGTGAATCACTTGCATTAGTTGAAATTTTATATAAACCATAACCATAAACAGGAACTACAGTATTATTAATTATAGTTTGGTCCTGAGAATGTACCATATTCCATACCTTCCAGTTCACCCGACGCTATTGAATTTTAGAATATGCCAAGGATAAATGGAATTATCTATATAAGGATCTTCATTTATAAAAAATCCCGGTGGATTAAAATAGTGATTAGCAGCCCAAACAGTTCCAATCTTATCTAAATAAAAAGTGTAAGAATTAGGTTGTGGACAATTTGAGAAACCAAGAAACAATTCAACAAAATTGGCAGTTTCTTCTTGTTCCCCTTGTGCAAAAAGATACGATGAAAAAATCACAAAGAATATTATTGTTTTAAGAATTTTCATTATGCTTCTCCTTAAGTATTAATTAAAAATTGACTTAAAATAAAAATGAGATTCAAAAACTTTAAAGTATTTTACTTTAATAGTTAAATTATTCTTTCTTTCAATTTCTTATTAAAAAGGAAACATAGAAGAATTACTGATACTAGAATTTGTGTTAGTATAATTACAATGTTTTTTGATTAAAGTCAAAAACTCTCGGTTGGCATTCCCTAATGATTGCTGTTTGTGTATAAATAAAGAAACCCCACAACCGGTGTTGCAGGGTTTTAGGTTAACTATAATCGGTGGGGCGTCTTTTCTTGACAGCACATCCTAAAATAATAAAATCTTATTTCATATAAACCATTTTAATCATTTGAGATGAAGCTTTTCCGGTAGTTAATGAAGTAGCGTTTAGCACAGCAAAATAAATTCCAGATGATAATTTTGAAGCATCGAATAACTTTGTGTGAATACCTTCTGTTTGAACTTCATTTACAAGCTCAGCAACAACTTCACCAAGAATATTTACAACACTTAACTGCACGGCGCTTTGTTCCGGAATATTATACTTGATTAGTGTAGCCGGGTTAAATGGATTTGGATAATTTTGTTCGAGTGCAAAACTATTTACAACGCCGCCGACATTTACAATTATATTGCCTGCAACCGTTACTGTTCCATCAAAATCAATTTGTACTAATCTATAAGCATATTCTCCCTCAGCTAAATTTTCATCAGTGATTGAATAAACTTGTTTTTCGGTCGTTGTGCCTTTGCCGTTAACAAAACCAATTTGTTCCCAATCATTCACACTTCCACTCCGCTCAGTGTGACTTTTTCTTTCAATTTCAAATCCTAAATTATTTAGCTCGGTTGCCGTAATCCAATTTAGAGTTACATTGTTATCAACAACTGATGAAGTGAAAGATTCAAGTTCTACCGGAACAGTTGTGGGATCAACATAAATGCCTGTATGCTGCGGATTGAACTGGTACATAGCATTTACAATTTTTGTTGGATTATATGGCAAACCAGTATTCCAAACATATAAAAACACTTGCTTGTTATTTATATCAAAGTTAAAACTACCGCCAACCATATCAAGTGTTCCATCATTATTTAAATCACCTAAAAGCGGCTGTTGAAAACTTGAGTTCTGCATAAATTCAAGGGGCCATCCGGTAACCAGGGTTCCATCCATATTTAAAGCTCTGATATCTGACCTAAACCATTTTCAGTTATATTTTCATCAAAAATAATTTCAAACTGCGTTATCGTTATCAATATCAGCAACTGTAATTTGATTTGCTGATCCATTATATGGACCCATAGGAAAATTACTTACTAAACTACCATCAACATTGTAAGCAAAAACAGAAAAGTATGGAGTAGATGATGAGCCATATTCACCAATAATTACTTCAAGCTGAGAATCACCATCAATATCCGCAACGATAGGAGCACCGTAAATCCAGTTGGGAACAAACTTGGGCCAGCCGGGCAAAATTGTACCATCATATTTTACTGCATAAGTAATTCCGCCGGAATCAACAGCAGAAGAGTGAGAGCAAAAAAGAATTTCTTTTTTACCATCGCCTGTTAAATCAGCAAGCACTGGTGCTGAATAAGAATTTGATCCTACAAGAGAATCTACTATAGCAAAAGGAAATCCTGGTAATATTTGCCCATCTTTGTTCCATACGTATAAAAGATTTCTTGATTCCATTACAACATCCATAATGCCGTCGTTATTTACATCACCTGCAGATGCGGATGCACCAACGTATCTGTCCATTGGTATTGGCCAGCCGGGATAAACAGTTCCATCTCCGTTATAAACGTATGCTTGTCCGGTTCTTGTACCCAAAATTATTTCCATTGATCCGTTGCCATCTAAGTCGGCAAGTGTAGCACTCATCGGATATTTTCCAACATTAACAGGAAAACCGGGAACAACAGAACCATCCTTTTCAAACGCTTGAATATGACCTCCAAGTGGTCCGCCAATTCCTGCAACAACTTCACCTTCGCCATCATTATCAATATCTCCGAATGACGCAGTCCACACAGCTTCGTAGTATTGTGTAAAAGTTTTGGGCCAGCCGGTAACAGCACTTCCATCTAAATTAACAGCGTATAATGTTTCACCTGCGCCAAAAATTATTTCCATCTCTGCATCTGCATCAAGGTTACAATAAATAGCTCCTGTTTTGGGAGAGATAACTGAGTATAATCCTTGTTGTGGAAAGCCCGGATAAACAGTAAAACCGGGATCATACATATCGCTATAAGCATTTGATTCAACAACTATATCAGAAACAAGAACAGAACCATCAAGATCAGGAACGAAGCTTGATCGCACTTGTGCCGGAGTTGAAGTATAAAGCAGAGAGACAAGAACAAGTAGAGAGGTAACAAGTAAGTAGTACTTTTTCATAGGTTCACCTTTTATTAAATGAGAGAAATTTGATTATTTGTTTTATCTGTAAACCAAATTTTCTATTCCAATGTGTAATTAAAAATAATAAAATATTTAGTGGATATGAATGATGTTTGATAAGTCTTCAGCACTCATAACAAATTTTATTTTACGAAGGTGTATAAAAATTGTTTGACGTAATAATATTGGTTAATTTCAATTATTCTTTATTTACAAAAAACAGGAGCTATTCATGAAATATTTTTTTATACTTTTTACAATTCTTTCAATACAAAACTTTGCACAATACACTACGCCCGATACAGGTGTTAACTGGAATCTTGATGATCTAGTTACTAACTCTGGTGGAGTTGTAACTGGAACGTTTCCAAATTATGCAATCAGCAATAAAATTACTGTTGCTGCAAATGATCAGGTAAACATAGCTGCTGGATCAATCATTACTTTTACAGCAACCTCCGGACAGTTTGAAGTTAATGGAATTTTTAAAGCTGTTGGAACAGCAACTGATTCCATAATTTTTACATCTACAGTTCAGGATTCAACAGGCTATTATTATGGGTTTTTGTTTAATACATCACCAAACGATACAGCATCGATAATAAGCTATGCAAGAATTTATTATGCAGATTATGGAATGAGATGTATCGGTGCAAGTCCCACGATGTCTAACTCTTATATATTCAATTGTAACAGAGGATTTAATCTTAGCTCCTCTAACGTAAAGATATTAAACAATGTTATTGAAAGATGTTATGAATACGGAATTACTATGACGCTAGGCTCATCTCCTTTAATTGAGGGAAACACTTTTGCTAAAAATAACACAAAAGGGACTTCAGCATTAAATCAAATCAGTATCGGACTTCAGGGCGATAATTCGCCGATAATTCGTAACAATATTATCTACGGTGGAACAAGTATTCCTACCGGCGGAATCAGTCTTTGGGTTAGCGGCGCTACAGCTTTTTCAAACGCTATAATTGAGGGGAATGAAATTTTTAATAACAGCTTCGGCATTACCCTACTTAGTTCTTCAAATGGAATTATAAATGCGATAGTTACTAACAATAGTATTTACAACAATAATATCAATCCTAATGCCCAGGTTTCGGGTAGTGGTATTAATGTTAACGGAAGCCCATTTAATACTCCTGTTATTACACATAATACGATTTATGGCAACTGGTGGGGCATTACAATTCAAAACGGAACCACAGTACAAGCTGGACCAAATCCTAATCTTGGTAATGTAGAAAACACAGATACAACGGATAATGGGCAAAATATAATTTATGGCAATATACAGGGTACAGATGTTTTTGATTTATATAATAATTGTACAAATGATGTTTTTGCTCAGAATAATGATTGGAGAGTATACGATTCAACTTCCATAGAACAGCACGTTTTTCACAAAGTGGATAATGCTGTGCATGGATTGATAAAGTTTGTTCCGTTCTCAACGCAAATTCCTGTTGAGTTAACTTCTTTTGCTGCGAATGTTATTGATGGAAGCGTTTTGTTAAGTTGGGCAACAGCCACAGAGTTAAATAATTCGGGATTTGAAATTCAAAGATGTCAAACGTTAAACGATAAAAGTCAGACGAGTTGGTTTTCGCTCAGTTTTATCACAGGAAATGGCACGACCACAGAACTTTCAAATTATTCTTATATAGATAAAAACCCTGTTGAAGGCAAATCTTTTTATAGATTGAAACAAATCGATTTTAGTGGTTCATTTGAATATTCAAATATCATTGAAGTTGACTTTAGTTTGCCGATAGAATTTTTACTTGAGCAGAATTACCCCAATCCTTTTAACCCAACTACAAAAATAAAATACAGCATTCCTTCTGTCATTTCGACCGAAGGGGGAAATCTGAATGTAGTACTAAAAGTTTATGATATACTAGGAAAACAAATTGCCTCTTTGGTTAATGAAGAAAAACCAGCAGGCAATTATGAAATAA
>CAVPND010000051.1:0-16661 GCA_963706055.1 uncultured Ignavibacteriales bacterium
CAATACCTGTCATTGCGAATCCCGAAGGGATGAAGCAATCCTAATTAAAAGTCAGATCACTTCGCTTCGCTCGTGATGACTAAAACCTAATCTAAAATAAAGAATTTAAGTTTTGAACATAAATCGATAATCCATGGAATTTTGTTTCAACTCCATCATCAATAGAATATTTTGAATATGAGTATCTTAAATCAAAACAGTTCGTTATTAACTTAATTACCTTATTATCACTAACAGCATTAATAAATTTTAAAATTCCTTTACTTCTAACTTCATAACCATTTGTCTTAACAGAATTGTATCCATAACCGCTAAGATGACCTTGTTTGTAAGAGAAAAATTCAAATACATTAATTTGAAAGCCCGTTTTGGAAATTACATTTTCATCCCCTTTAATCTGAAAAATATTTTTACCAATATTTATATCGCCAATGAAGGATTGATAGTCCTTGAATCGCTTCATATTAGGAATTACAGGATTACCTGAATTTATAATTTCATATTCAAGTAGTTTGTCTTCAGCATCAACTGTAAAATCAATGCTAAAGATACGAATGAATGTATTATCAATATCAAAATCCAATCCAGTAGAAATTCCGTAACCTAACTTAGCAGTCCTAGGGAGAGGATCTTTTTGTAAGGGATCATTATAATATAGTTCATCTCCAATGTTTAATTGTGAATAACCCATAGACAAATCGAAAAACGGTTTTGCGGGATTCTTATCAAATATTTCAAAGCTTAATTGATCGTCAATTAGCTTTATTACAGGAATATTTATGAGGAAGCCAAAGTCAATCGCATTTGCATCTGCCTCGAATGTTGGAGGAGGAGAAAATGAAGAAGTATAATCCGGAATTTTTGAGATAATACTTTTTGAACTAATACCGGCATTAAGCTGAATATAATAATCGATTCCAACACCGAAAGAAAAGGTTGAAAATTGTTCCATCTCTTCAAAAGGAAATTGTAAAGCATTGGAGTAGTCTATTAAATATTTTGACTTTTGCATATCCGACACCAATACCAATCGGGATATTGAGAAGCTCCTTAAAATTGTAGCCAGCATTAATTGCAAAACTATTTATAGTAAATTTATCAAACCCCCATAGTTTTGCTTTGTTAGGATAGAATGCAAAAGAGAGATTTGTTGATTGACTAATGTGCCCAAGTTGAGCAGGGTTCAATAAAAAACCAAATGGATCATCGTTTGGTAATGATGCACCAGTTGCACCCATTCCTGTTTGTGAGGGTGAAACAGGAAAGGTCAAAAATGGAACAGCAGATTCACCCTGTGAGAAAGATATATTTGTAAATGTTAGAAATGAAAGGAGACTTAAAAGAATGATTGTTGTTTTCATAACTCACCCTTAATAATGATAGCAAAAATCTTTAAACCAACTTTATAGAAATATCTAAAAAATTTTACCCTAAAATATTTCTAAACAGTCACGAAGTGGTTCGTGACTGCCTAAAAAATTTATAACTGCACTCCAATTGCCAGCTTACCAATTGTCTGTTTTCTATAATTGCCGGAAAATAAATGTGAATCCGCGATAGCTAAATCTGCGTAGAAAAATTGAGTAATAAATTTTAAACCCCCTATTAAATACACAGCAGTAAACTTTTCATTTAAGTTAAAAATATCTTCTTTATAATTTTTATCAGTGTAGTAAAATCCAAAAGCTGGAGAAAATATTTCATTTACTTTGTAAATCATAGATGCTGAAAACTCAAGTTGATCTTTTAAATTATTATTAGTTCTCTGCCAGAACACTCCCATTAAGGAACCATTAAGTTTACATTGATCATATAAATCACGTGAAAAATCTAAACTAAATTGATCTGGAATATTACCTGTGATTAAATTAGCGGCAGATGTTTTGTTTAAACTTTTATTATCTCTTACAATAATTGTTGCATTTGAATAAGTATATTCAGATTCAAAATCAGTGTCTAAGGTGTAACTAAAACCAATTTTTGTTTCCTTGCCTGTTTGACTTTTGTTAGAGTACTGAATACCAAATGAAAAATTTCCTGCTTCATCTTTTAAATTGGTTGCAGAATATAAATCGCTGCTAGAAAAATCAACTTTGTGGAAAGAATAATTAAAACCAATATCCAATTTTGAATCCTTTAAAAGTTCATTAAAAGAATATGCAATTGCAGAAGAGTAAGAATAAACTCGTCCTTTGAACTCAGTAATATATTGTTCGCCAGGATTGAATGAGTTCCAAATAAAATCAACATTTGCATTGTAGCTTTGCCCAAATCCAATTCCAAAAGTAAGCTGTTTCCATTTTATTGCTGCGCCTGCTGATTGAGGTATTAGATCATTCTTCCTGATTACTTTTGAATCGTTAATCCAGCCATTTTCAACATCAGAATTAAGTTGATACGATATTCCAATTGTGTAGTTATCAAAATTTGAAATGGCTGCCGGATTCATTAATCCCAAATTTGAAACATCATTAATAATTGAAGAATTTCCCGCAGAGTTAAGCAATTTAATTCCAAATCCTTGTGGAGGAACAAGTGCATCTACAGTTGTTGATTGTGAGTAATAACTTGAAGAAATAGAAAACACCAAAAACAATATTAACTTTTTCATTTTATCCCCTTATAAAGTAATTCCGACGGCTAGCTTACCAATAGTTTGTTTTCTAAAATCACCCGAAAAGAGATGTGAGTCTGCAATTGCAAAATCAGCATAATAATTTTGAATATTTAATCTTAATCCTGCTGTAATGAAAAAAGAATTCAATTCACTATTCAAGTTTGAGTAATAATTATTTTCATATTGATAATTAGTATTATAATAACCGATTGATGTTGTAAACATTTCATTAATCTTATAGACTGCGCTTGCAGAAAATTCTATTTGATCTTTCAAATTATTATCATCAGTTTTCCAAAAAATAGTCGTAAGATTTGTCAAGAATTTTAAATTTTCTGTTGCATCAATTGCTGAATCAAATTTTAACACTGCAGGTGTTTGACTTATAAGAACAGGTTTAACTTGAACATGATCCGGAGGAAGAATAGGGTCAATTTCAGAGATTATGATTGAGTTTTCTTCAATATCAGCTTCAAAAGTTGTTTCAGTTTCAAATGATAATCCAATAGATAATTTTCGAACATCATCTAAAGGAAAATCAGAACTAATTCCAAAAACAAAGTTTGGTGAGTAGTCGGTCGCTTTTATAATCTCTGATCCAAACTCATCGTATCTGTGAAATCTGTTTAAAGAAAATTTAACACCAAATGACAAATCATTAGAAATGCCAAATAACTCTTTTAAAGAATATGCGGCGGATAGTGAATAGCAGTGTATTGAAGTTTCTTGAATAATATCTAAATACTCACCCGTACCATCAGGGTCTTGAACAGTTGTAACTTGGATGGGATCGATATCCAGCGTTCCATTATACTTTTGTCCAAATCCCTAAACCAAAAGTCAAATCATTCCATTTAACAATGCCTCCAGCAGATTGAGGATAGAAATTGTAAATACGACTTGTTCCAAAATCTGCAATCCAAGCTTCATCAATTGTGGTACTTGCTTGATATGAAATTCCAAAAGAATAATTATTAAACCCGGATATGCTTGCAGGATTCATAAATCCAATATTTGAAACATCATTAAAAATGGAGGAAGTTCCGGAAGAGTTTAATAAACTGATTCCATAGCCTTGAGGTAAAACAGTTACATTTGAGCTATGGCTTGTAGTTTGCGAAAATAGATTTATAAAAGAAATCAAAACAAGAAATAAAACTAACTTTTTCATAAAACCCCTGAAAAAATACTTTTGAAAAATGTCATCACGAGCGAAGCGAAGTGATCTGTCCTATAAAACAGATTGCCACGTCGCTTTGCTCCTTGCAATGACCTACTTAATTATTTTCTTTTCTCTTAAAACAGTTTCAATTGTAACTGCACCAATTTCTTGTAAATCATATTTAACCCGTGTGCTAGGTTTTTTAATCTTAATATATCTGCTAAGATCAATCGGGGTTCCGATTACAACAGCATCGCATTTTGTATTGTTGATGGTTGTTTCAAGATCTTTTAATTGTGCATTACCATATCCCATTGCCGGAAGAAGCACACCGATGTTTGGATATTTTTCAAAGGTTGCACTAATAGATTTTACAGTATAAGGTCTTGGATCAACTAATTCTTTTGCTCCGAGCTTTTGTGCTGCAACCACACCAGCGCCGTATTTCATTTCGCCGTGAGTAAGTGTGGGACCATCTTCAACTACAAGTACGCGCTTGCCTCTTATCAATTCCGGTTTTTCAACTGTTACGGGAGAAGCACCTTCAATTATAGTTGCCTTTGGATTCACTTTACGAATATTATCTCTTACTGTATTAATTCCAGCATTATCGGCAGAATCAATTTTATTTATTACAACAGCATCAGCTAATCTTAAAGATGTGTTGCCGGGATAATAATTCATTTCGTGTCCTGGTCTGTGCGGATCAACAACTGTAAATGTTACATCGGCTTTGTAAAATGAAAAATCGTTATTACCACCATCCCAAAGAATAACATCAGCTTCTTTTTCAGCTTCGCGTAAGATTGCTTCGTAATCAACACCTGCATAAATAACTCCGCCTCTTGCTACGTGTGGTTCATACTCTTCAATTTCTTCAATCGTGCATTTGTGTTTTTTAAGATCTGCATAAGTTGCAAAGCGTTGTACTTTTTGTTTTACAAGATCACCGTAAGGCATTGGATGACGAATTGCTACAACCTTTTTTCCTGCTTTTGTTAATGCTTCAACAATTTTACGTGATGTTTGAGATTTACCACAGCCTGTTCTAACAGCTAAAACTGCGATTACAGGTTTTGTACTTTTGACTTCTGTTTCTGCAGCACCAAGTAAACGGAAGGAAATGCCTGCAGCATTTACAATCGATGCTTTTGTCATAACATATTCAAAAGGAACATCTGAGTATGAGAAAACCACTTCATCAACTTTTAATTTTTTGATTAATGATTCAAGTTCTTTCTCTTCATAAATTTTTATTCCGTTTGGATAAAGTTTGCCGGCAAGTTCTTTTGGATAGGTTCTGCCATCGATGTTGGGTATTTGAGTTGCGGTGAATGCAACAACATTGTAGTCGTTGTTGTCTCTAAAGTAAACGTTAAAATTGTGGAAATCGCGTCCAGCAGCGCCCATTATCAACACGTTCTTACGAGCCATAGAAATACTCTCCTTTGTGCTTTTAGATTTTGTTGTTTTATGAAAATTATTTGATTCATTTTTTATGATATTGAATAAAATTATTGTTACAAATCTAATATTATTTTACAAGAGTTTCCTCTTCATTAGTCCTATTAATAGTATTGAAAGGCTACTTTTAATGACTGGAAATTAAAAAAGTGCGTTTAAGTTAATTAGGACAAGAAAATTGATTATTGTTTTAGAAAATATTTTTAAATAAAATTATATTTTTTTTCGAATTGTATCAACATTTTAGTTCTTATTGAATATCAACTGAAAATGAGTAATAAAAATAATGCAATAAAATGTATTCCAACTCTTGCCTACCGCAGGCAGGTTGGTGGGAATTAATATTTACTTTAACAACATCAATTTTAAATTTTCAAATTGTTGATTTACCTGAATCCTTGCTAAATAAATTCCTGAACTAACATTATTACCAAAACTATTTTTACCATTCCAAACAACTTCGTAAGTACCGGCAGATTTTTCTTCATCAACTAAAGTTTTAATTAAGTTTCCAAGTACATCATAAACAATTAGTTTGATATGCAGATTTCTTCCTGATGATGATCCATTTGGGATGGTGTATCTAACAGAAGTAGAAGGATTAAATGGATTTGGATATGCGCTCAAACTAAATTCAGTTGGAATCAGTTGTTCATCTTCAATAGAAGTTAAACTATTTTGGTTGCCCGGGGTTGGAAACAACGATGACCAATTATTTGTGCCGTCAGGAAATCTGCCGAATGAAATATCGGTTGTTTGAGGACCAAATGAAAGAGAATCAATTACAGTAACGCCGTCAGCATCAACTAATGCTATAAATTCTCCGCCAGAACTTAGCTTAAAGTTTGTGTGTATGCCTTGTTGTTCTTGCTGCTCATCGCACCAAATTAATAAAAACTCGTTTGGGTTTAACATTAAGTTTTGTTGAGTGAATTGATATTTAGTTAAATTATCTTTTTTATCCGTTAAGTATTTTCCAGTCAATGTAATTGCATTTGCGGTAGGATTGTAAAGCTCAATCCAATCGTCAAATTCACCATTTGGATCAGCAATTGTTGTTGAGTTATCCGCCATAAACTCATTCACAACAATTGCATCAGTTACAATTTGAGGAGTTTTAATTTCAATTGCTTTTTTTCTTGGATAAAATTGTGACTGATTTAGAGCGTCCTTTACATAAACAAAAAACATACCTGTTTTACCTGCACCAAGCGGAGGAATAACTCCAACCCATCTGTCTGCTTCTTCAATAATTTTTGTATTTGATATTGGAGAAAAACTCATTGGATAGATTTGAGTATTTGAAGTACCTACTTCTTGATAATAGATTGAAACTTCATTCAAACCATCGTTATCAAATGTTGAAGCATAAACATATATAGAATCATTTGCACCCGGATTTTTGGGCTCAAAATTTATTTCATAAACGATTGGCTTTGAACTTTGATAAGATAATTGCGCAGGGAGCGATGAGTTTCTTAGGTTTACAAATTCTTTTAATCCGTATTTAACATGTTGGTTGTTATAACCTGATTCTGAGTAAGAGTTATTGAAATCACTTACATCAAATCCATAATCCAAAGTTCTGAAAGTATCTGCAATCGCAGAAGTTGTAATCAATTGTTTTATGCTATCAATTCTATTTTGCCAATTTGAAAGTTGATAAACATGTGTTCTGTAAAATTCTAAAAAGTGGGTATACAAATTTCTGTATTGTGGAACTTGCATTAATCTTTCAGCAAGCGGCCGATAACCACCGGAAACTTTTGGATAGTTGTAAGGATTCGCATTTGTCCAGTTAATATTGAACCAGTCAATTCCAAACGTGTTATCATAATCGTAAGGGATTAAATGAAAAATATCTTTAGTTGGTTCGTGGTATAAATAATAATTATTCATCAACGACCAATAATCATCCCATTCACCAACCAGGATATTCATAGCAAAATATTTTAATACTTCAGGAACAACTATCACAGATTCAAGTGAATCAGCGAGTGATGCAATTGGAGTATTATTTAGAACGGAAATGAGTCTTACCAATTTTGTGAAATCTGCTTGAGATTCATTTGTAGTTAACTCATAAGCTGGTCTTCCGTTATCATTCAGATTTTTATAAGTATTTGGATCATTTCCAAGATAATTTAGATCAGCGGGGTATAGGCACTTCCAGAGATTACCAGAATCATCAGCAAAATTTTTATTTAAAAATTCATCATCAATATGTTCAACAGAAATATACAAACCATAATATTGTCCGTTTAAATAAACTTCAACATGATTTGCCCTAGTACTTTTCATGCCTATCGTTTGATAATGATCAAAGCATAGTTTACTTCTTATGATCGAAGGATCGTTGTGCTCGCCATTAAGATTTAATTTATCTACGTTATAAAATTCTCTACCTGATATAAAAGTATTAAACGATATTTTAAAAGATTTTTTAGCAGAGTTACGGGATGTGTTTCCCCTTAATCTAAATCCAATTGAATCAACAGTTTCGTTAATGTATGCATTTTGAAAATGAAATGATGCTACAAACTCAGAATCACTTTGCACATTTTGATAAAGCCATTCAATTGCAGCAGGATCAATTGTAACATCAACCCTTGCTACCTGTGAGTCATCATAAAGTTTCCAGCTCTCATCCTGTTGTGAAAAAGAATTGTATGAGAACAGAAGAGAGAAAAAAATTATCAATGAAAAAATTCTTGTAAACAAATGCATTTTAAATCCGATCATTTTTAATCAATATTGACATTCTAAAGTTCTTTAAAAGATTACTAAATTGCTACCACAAAATAAATTTAGTGCTAAAATTAGCGAGGAAAAAATGAAAATATTCTTTTTAAGTTTTTTACTTATTGCTACAACATTTGCTCAAAGTAAAATCAATTTTGATGATTACTTCGTTGATGAAACTCTGCGTATAGATTATTTTCATATAGGTGATGCAAAAACAGAATTAATAACTATCGATAAATTGTTTCGCTATGGTATTTGGGCAGGAAGTCCTACGCATCTTGTGGATAATTTTAATAACGGGAAATACTATCTTAAAATTTATGATTATAACTCCGGAAAATTAATTTATTCAAAAGGATTTGATACTTTTTTTGGTGAGTATGCTTCTGGCGATGATGGAATAAATGGAGTTACAAAAAGTTTTCACGAAACTGCAATTATTCCTTATCCAAAAAATAAAATTGCTTTTGCACTTGAAAAACGAAATGATAAAAATGAGCTGGAAGAATTATTCAGAACCTTAGTTGATCCAAATAGTATTTATATAATTAAAGAAAAAATTGTCGATGAAACAGTAGAAATATTTAAACCTGTAAAAAGTGGCGATCCGCATAATAAAGTTGATATTGTAATTCTATCTGAGGGTTACACAAAAAATGAAAAGCAAAAATTTGAATCAGATCTAAATCGTTTTGTAGGATATTTCTTTGAACAGGAACCATACAAATCACAAAAAAATAATTTTAATATTTATGGTGTTTTCAAGCCATCGGGAGAAAGCGGAACAGATTTACCGGGAGCAGATATTTTTGTAAACACAGTTCTTAATACAACATTCTGGTCACTGGGTTCAGAAAGATATTTAATGACTGAAGATAATTTATCAATGCGTAATCTTGCAGCTCATGTTCCCTATGATGCAATTTATATACAGGTTAATCATCCACGGTACGGCGGCGGTGGGATTTATAATCAGTATTGTACCTATACAACTGATAACCAGTTTGCAAAATATTTATTTACACATGAGTTCGGTCATTCATTTACCGGACTTGCAGACGAGTATTACACATCAGATGTAGCCTATAATGATTTCTTCAAACCAACTGTTGAACCTGTTGAGCCAAACATTACTGCACTTCTTGATCCGGCAAATATTAAATGGAAA
This sequence comes from uncultured Ignavibacteriales bacterium, assembly GCA_963706055.1. Taxonomy (GTDB): domain Bacteria; phylum Bacteroidota; class Ignavibacteria; order Ignavibacteriales; family Ignavibacteriaceae; genus IGN3. Next base: position 9,157 of record CAVPND010000051.1, read on the forward strand.
AAATATTTAAGTGCGGGAATTGAAATTCCAACTCCCTGGGAAAAAGAAGAGTTTGATAGATTTAGTTATGAATGGCTGAAAGAAAGGAACAGATTAAATAGCTGGATATCTGAGCTAAAAAGAAATCGCGCACCGGAAAACGAAATTAAAGCTGCCGAAGAAGAATATGCGATGAAAGATAAAAAGCAATCCGGAAAAGTTGATAGATATTTAATGAGCAGTAAGTACTGGAACAAAGTTGGTGCATTTGAAGGTGCAGGATATCAGCCAAAAGGTATTTATCGCCCAATGCTTGATTGCATTATGTTTTCAAAAGGTGATAAACCATTCTGCAAAGTTTGTGAAGAAGCAATTAAGGAAGTGATTGGAAGTTATACAAAGTAATTACGCTCTGCGTCTTCGCGTCTCTGCGTGAAAATAGTTTTTGGTTCTCGCTAAGACGCAGAGGCGCAAAGTTTATTTTAGTAACTCAACAATCGAGGAAATAAATCGCGCATCTGTACCGCAGCAGCCCCCAAGAATTTTAAGGTTGTACTTTTTGTTTAGATCAACCATTCCACGCGCCCAATCTATTGGTGATATCCGCATCAAGTTCTTGTAATATATCAAGTTCTTCAGGACTTTTGCTTGAAGCATTAGCTTGAATACCATATAATCTACTTTTCAAAATATTATTTTCACCTTCAAGATTTAAAAAAGATTTATGCAGCACATCAGGATGAATACAATTTGTTAAATAAAATAATGGCGGATTAGAAACAGAACAATCAACTGATTTTATTGCATCAGTTAATAAGGTTCCATCAAGTAATTTTCCGTTATCACGAATAACAAAACTTATTACATAATCTTTATTCGTTTCGCTCATCGCTTTTGCAATACCTTTTGCTTCATTTATTTCTGGAAGGGTAGAAGCTAAAAGAAAATCTACTTCAGCATCCGCAAGAATTTGCATTTGTTCTTTATGAAAAATATAAGATTCAGTTTCACTCAAAGCTTCTTCCGGTTTGTAAGCATCACCTTTGCAGCCTGTTAATCCTCCGATATAAATCTTATCTGAAAAATTGCCATATGATTTTCTTATCTCATTTACAAAAGCAAAAGCATCGGAGTTGATTGTTTTCATATCAACTTTTGCAGTTTTAGTTCTTTCCTTATTTGCTCTCCAAGTTGGCGTTAAAAGCATAATTGGAATGTTTGAAGAATATGCAATATTAATATATTCACGATATATTTTTTCTAAAAGAATTTTACCTTCATCATCATAAATCATATTTGCATTTGAAAGCAGATTATCGAGCGGATAATTAAACTCACGTTTTATCCGCTCAATGATCGATCCTTCAGTTATGATGTGAGGATAGCTATTGACAGCATCATTAAATGTCATTTCAATAAGATCATCTTTTTTGCTGACACAAAATTTGAATTGCCAGTTACTGATTTTGCTTCTATGTAATAGATATAAACTCCCGAAGCTAATCTGCTGGCATTAAAATCAATATCATGATATCCTGCGCTGATTTCTCCGTTTATTAAATCCATTACCTTTTCACCAAGAATATTAAAAACAGATATTTTTACCGTACTTGAATATGGTAGAGAATATCGAATTCTAGTTGAAGGGTTAAATGGGTTAGGGAAATTTTGCGAAACTGAAAACTCTGTTGGAAGCATTTCTTCATCATCTTCTACATTAACTAAGGGGGTTGAGGATAAAACTAATATTCTTGCTGTTTTTGCTGGAATAGATATAGCGTAGTTTCTTAATTGAGATCCAACAACAGAAAATGATTGATTGTTCAATACATCATTTAAATAAAAAGAAGCAGTGGAATCAAAAGAAATATTTTCAATTGGAACATTAATAGTCGTATTGGTTTGCGAAGTATTAAAATTAATAATTGAAATGACATCGTTAGATTCAAATGTTCTAAGATATGAATAAACAAGATTAGAATTTGAATTGGGTATTCTTGCAAAATCACCTACTGATAAAGCAAGATTTTCGTGCCTTATCTTGGTAAGTTTTTTATAGTATGGTCTAAGATTGCTTGGATCATTCCAATTAATTATTCCTCTAAAACTATGCTCCCCAACTTCCTGTCCGGCATACAGCATTGGAATACCCGGTGAACTAAATAGAAGAGCGGCAGCCAATTTAGATGCAGATAAACCGAACGCTTCAATAAATCTTTGTTCATCCTGATTTTCAATAAACTTGAAAGGCCGTGCATCCTTTGGGAATGATGAAGAATAATAATACTCGATTGCAGTGTTAAGAGAATCAATACTTCCGCTGCCACCAAAAATACTTTTTACATTGTTAAACCACTTCCAATCGTAAGCAGCATCAAATTTTTCATCAAAATATCTAGTGTATTCTGCATCTGCTTCCGCAAGTAGGAAGACATCTGGTTTTATTGATTTTATTTTGCTTCGGAAATTTTTCCAGTAAGCTGGTCCAGAAGGTCTTAAATCGTTAATTGCCCACGCTACATCGCAACGGAAACCATCGACATTAAAATCCTGGACCCAATAAGAAGCCATATCTAATAAATACTGTCTAGTAGATTCCTGTTCATAATTAATTGAAGGTAGATCTACCCAGGTGAATAAATACTGAAAATTATTATTCGCATCCCACATATAGAAAGGATAGTAAGGAGAATATTGTTTATTAAGATTGGCGTCTTTCATAAATGGATGAAGGATTGATGTATGCTGGATAACGTGATCCATCACTACTTTTATTCCATTCTGATGTGCTGTGTTTACAAGGTTTTTAAAATCATTATTGGTTCCGTAATTCTCGTATAATCCATAATAATCTGTAATCGCATAACCTGGATTATCGGGTCCGATATTATTTGTTGTAGGATGAACGGGTAGAAACCAAATTGAATTAATGCCAAGCTCTTTAAGCTCAGGTATACGATTTGTTATTTCCGAAAAATTTCCTGTCTCGCTAAATGATCTGACAAAAATTGAATAAACTACTTGTGTATCAACCCAGGCAGGGTGCCAGTTTTTATAATCAGGTGAATATGTTCCTGAATCAGTAATAAGTGCAACCGTTCTAGCCCATCCCTCGTTATTTGATAATGAAGTTGCCTTTAAAGTAAAAAAGTATTCTCCATTAGCAGTGGGTGAGTTGAAAGATGCGATTGAAGAAGTGCTTCCACTTAAACTAACAAGTGTGGGATTCTTAGGATCTTGTTCCCAGATAAATGATAATGATCCACCATCGGGATCATAGCTGCTATCAGCGTTCATACTTACCACGGTACCTGTAACGGTTGTATTTATTATTACTTTAGGTTTATGATCAACTATGCTGTTAAATTTAATAAAAGGACTTCTGCTTACTCTTGTAACATTATAAATCATTGAAGCATTGATTAGATTTTCACCTTCCTCTAATCTTACAACAGACTGGAAGAGACTATCCGCTCCAACGGTAAGAATTGTATCTGTCTGGTTTGTATGTAATGTTACTTGGGTCCCAGGCGCTGCTTCAGCATAACCATAAACAAGTACGGAATCTGTTCTTAACTCTCCGCCGATTGTAAGAAGTTTAATTTCAGGTATGTTGCCAATCTGTGGATCTATCTGAGAAGACAGTACTGAAAAAGAACCTCTATGCATACTTCCAACTTTAGTTAATCTCGGTCCGCCAATTCCACTTGAAGAAATAAAATTTCTTATAGTTCTTTGTTGATTCAGATTTTCAGCAGTGAATGTGGCATCATAGATATTGGGATTTTCAGTATAACTGTATCCACCCAGTGATTCATCTACTTTTATCGTACCGGATTGATTTTTAAAAAACGTATATGCCCCAAAGTACCACTCACTTCGATATGTTCCCATAACTTCTTCAAGTATGGAAAGAGGAATCTGAAATGAAAACTTTCCATTTGCCATCTGAGATGAATCAATTGCAAACTGATATGAAGTTTGAAGTGGATCACGGGAAGTATATACAATATTTTCTGTCGCAGAGTTAAAGAATATTGAATTACTTGGGGCAATTGTAAAGTAAACTCCTTTGCTGTTCCACTCGGGTATTTTAATATTTGCTTGTTGCGGTGCTAAAACAAAATCACCACTAAGATTATTTACTATATAAAATCCCAACCTGGTATTAGCTGAAACTGAAGCCATTTTAATATTAAATTTAAGTGAATCCAAAGTAGGCACCGAAGTAATTGAAATTTCCTGAATATCTGCTGACCCAGCGTTTATACCTGGAGGATATAAATAAGTCCCAGGTCCGTTATCATCAATGTCTCCATCAACAAAATGATAACCATCACTATTTGGATAAACACCAAAAACAAATTTTATTGGATCAGCAGGGTAGCCTTTAAAATCAGAACCAAAAAACTCAAGGACATATCTCCCAACATTAAGATTTGATAATACTGCTTTTACCTCGTATGCACCCGAAATAAGAGTTTTGATTACTGGTACAGTTGAGCCGTTTAATTTTGCTGTTAAAGTTGGTTCGTTTATTGAAACTGCCGAATCACTTTTAAAGATCATTGTGCTAATAGTTATTGATGAAGTAGGATAAGAAAAAGTTTGTCCGCTTGGAATATTAAATCCTAAAAAGTAAGGATACCTTTGTAATCGTTTTATAACATAAGTTTTATAGTTAGATGAAAGATCCGGATTATCAGGATCATTTATATATAATCCACTGTTTACAATAATTGTGTATTCATTAATTTCATTAACATTAAGATTGGTTGTTAAAGTGTAAACTCCATCACCATCCGGGTCATTCATTGGTGTGGAGCCTTGAGAGTTGAAATCACCTTTAGCATCCACTCGGGTTATGTCATCAGTATAGTCAAATGTTGGACTTTTCGAATCAAACTTAAAAGTATATTTACCTGCTGCAAAAAAACTTTGCAGAGTAAATTTTGTGCTATCTATAGCAGAATCACCCTCAGTGCTAAAAACTTTCAGAACAGCTTTATGCAGATTATAAGATAAACCTTGTGCAGGCTGGTAAGAAAATCGCCGGGTTGTCTGATTGTAATAATTACCAGCATTCGGGATTTCAATATCGTCTATCCAGAACCTGGTCTTGCTAACATCAAGGTTTGTGCTGTTTTTAAAAGTCACATTAGTTGTAATAACCGGTCTATCATCAAAAATGTTTGTTCCATTTTTGGGAATCATATAATAGATCATCGGACTTTTAACGGTGATAATAGAATTATTAAATGGTCCGCCCGATCTTGGATTTAATGGATCTGTAAAATATCCGGTTACGCCGGCCTGGCCAACTGTATCGGTGTAGGTTACAAATTTGTATTCGTACCCGATTGGTAAAAGATCCAAAGATATATACCACCAATTTGGTTCGAGTTCATGCATTACATAAACTCCTCCAGTCCAATTATTAAATGCACCATTAAGTCCGACACCAGAATCACCAGGAGCAAGTTCGTGGTAAAAACGAAATTCTACTTTAACTGCATTTGGATCTCCCGGAGCTACCTGTGGAAAGGTAATAAATGATAATATGATAATTGCCGTAAATAAAGTGTAAATAATTTTCATAGCAGCCTCAAACTAAATCTTAAAATGTCTTTTATTTGTAACTGATATAAAATAATTTTTTAATTATCTATTTACAATTAAGAATTTTTATCACGGTTTTTAGGGGAGATACTTTAAACATATAAACCTGCCGTTAAAGGCAGGTTTATATAGGGATATTTATGATGTTTTATTTCAGTAACAACATTTTGTTAACTAAAGTGTAATTACCTGCCGTTAATTTGTAAAGATATATACCGCTTGATAGTTCAGAGGCATCAAATTCTACTTGATATGTACCCGCAGGTTTTTCTTCGTTTACTAATATTGCAACTTCATTTCCTAAAACATCAAATACTTTAATCGTAACAAATTGCCTATTGGCTATTGCATACTGAATACTGGTAGACAGGATTAAACGGATTAGGATAATTCTGCTCTAAAGAAAATTTTGCTGGTGGATTCATTTCAACTTCAATTATGTTTGAGTATTCAAATGTTCCATCAAAATCAATTTGCTTTAATCTGTATTGATAAATACCTGCTGATAGATTTTCATCTTGATAAGAATATGTTTGTGGTTCTGTTGTAGTTCCGTATCCATTAATAAAAGTTATGTTTATCCATTCTTGACTTCTTTCGTTTTGCGTTTCTCGTCTTTCGATTTGAAATCCCGAATTATTTGTTTCAGTTGCAGTTGTCCAATTTAAAGTAACATCATTCTCAATAACAGAAGAAGAGAAGGAGAGAAGCTCAACAGGAACAACAGCCGGAACATAAGCGGTTGCTTCATTGCCATAAAGACTATTCAATCCCATTACCCGAGAACGGATTCTGTAAGTGTAAACTTGATCTAACTCAACATTTAAATCATCAAAATTAAAAGTATTTAAATCAGTCATCGCAATTGTAACATAATCTGGATTGAATGACGGCAGTCCAACTTTTTTTTGAACTTCATAACCAACCATTCCTGAAACTGCACCACCTGCTGACCAGTTAAGAATAACTTTTTGTTCTGTTTCACTGGCAAATGATGTTAACATTCCAGGCGGATAAGAGGGCGTTAGTGGGACGACTGCTTCTATAGAAATATCATCAACATACAAAAAATCTATGTTGTTAGAATTGCCCGTATAATAGAAACCCAATTTAAATTTGTCAGGAGTATTAATAAGTATAGTTTCATCATTTGGTCCTATATTACCAGTAGCAGCCAAATCCCAGATATTTATCCAATTTAATCCATCATCAGTTGTAATGGCGCATCCAACAACAACAGTATCAGACCACCAATCTTCGTAAAATTTAAAACGCAAAGTCGCCTCAGAACCAGAATACGCGTTTATTTCCGGTGAGATAAGATATGAATCACCAATAAAAACAGGATCCCATCTAAAAGCAACTTCACCCGGCGTAGAAAACATATGAGTCGAATTTGTCCAATACCAGTTGTTTAATCCTAAAGGACCGAGAATTTCCCAACTGTCAAGCCCAGTACCAAAATTATAATGGTATTCATATATTGGTTGTATGAAGGAACTGAAATACCAAAGTGGTGATACTGATGAACCCTCAGCGTTGTACTCAACAACTTTCCAGTAATATTTATTTTCAGTAAGATATCCTAATTCACTTACTGGATAAGAAGTAAAAATAGAATCTGGAAATCCATTTTTAACTTTAACCGAGAGGTCTAAGTTAGCAACTAGACTTGAATCTGAGCTAAAATAAACTTCATTATAAATCACATCAGTTGGGTTTTGCCAATGCAATGTGTGGAGCAATCTTGAGATTCCTCTCGCATCTGGCGCAGTCATAGGATTAAAAGCTGGATCAGGAGCCTGCGAAAATAGCTGTATGGTTAATAAAACCGAAAAAAGAACTATCTTTTTCATAGGTAAGACTCCATTAAGAAATAGTGACTTTAAAAGAAACATTTTTTTTCT
>CAVPND010000052.1:0-91593 GCA_963706055.1 uncultured Ignavibacteriales bacterium
AGGAGGGGTAGTTATTTTTCTTGTCATTCCCGACTTGATCGGAAACTGAATAACTGTATACGCTAGTCATTCCCAGCTTCTCCCAAAGGGATGCCTATGGTAGTGGGAATGACATTGTGTTTTTGTCATTCCGCACACGTTCACTTCTTTCAGTGTAAATTCCCAAAAGAATCTTTAAGATTTTTCAGCCTGCCTGTCCGGTAGGCAGGTCGCTTCGCTTCCTCGAAATGACGCGGACAATACTCTGCGGCCTTTTTAATTTAAATACTTTTCAATGTTTTCTAAAAGCTCTTTATTGGCTAGTTGATAATTTTTGTACGCCTCAAGATTTTGCCCGACCAGTGTGTAATAGCCTGTTACGATATTCTTAAATTCAAACCCGTTGATTGCTGATTTATTGACCATCTTACCCGATAAAAAATCTACGTTTTCATAAACATATGGCAAAACAAATTTTAGCTGATAATCATAGAGCCCTTTTTCTTTTATTGATATTTCATCATAAGAATTGTAATAAGAAGCTAATGACTCAATTAGTTTATAGTCTGTAATAATATTCAAATTACCGCTGTTAGTAATCGACTGGTATGTTGCCAGCTTTGGTGCAAATCCATAGCTAATTAAAACCTGGGGAATTATTTTTTCTGCTTTTTGTTTAACAACAGCGCCGGTTTTTATTTCTGTAATAAAGTCTCGCAATTTTGAAATTTGTTTCTCTACAGAAGAGACTGTTGAATCCAAGAGTTTATTATCAGACAGCAAATCACTTTTTAAGCTGTTAAGATATTTTTGTTCAAGGTCGTGATTTGCATTCTCCTGCCGCCAGTTCTCGAGCATAAATGCAATTGTAATTCCTATAATAACCACAACAAGTTCTACAAAATGGTTTGCCCAATTAATTTTAGTTTTCATAATGTTTTTCTCTAAATAAGTTATTTCAAAATAATCATTTAGTTATTATCAGAAAATATTTTTGAAAATATATGTGTACAATAACATAAAAATGTAGTGTTAAAAGTCATGATTGTCTGATTGTTATTCCCGACTTGATCGGGAATCTAGGTAACTGTGTGTCTGGTCATTCCCGTGTAAACGGGAATCTGTATAATTATTAACAGTAGATTTCCACTCCTGCCTACCGCAGGCAGGTTCGTGGGAATGACAGTTACCACACTAAATTTGAAACAACCGAATTCAACATTGTAATACGCCTTGTTATTATTTAAATTTCATAAAAAATTATTGAGACATAATGAAAACCACTGATGAACCAATAATAGTAGAACAAACATTTGATGCTTCTGTTGAATCTGTTTGGAATTCTATAACCGATATTAACGAGATGCACAAATGGTATTTTGAAAACATTCCCGCCTTTAAACCTGAAGTCGGATTTGAGACCCAGTTTAATGTACAAAGTGAGGAGAGGAATTTTCTGCATATATGGAAAGTGACTGAGGTCGAGCCTCTGAAAATGATAAAGTACAGCTGGGAATTTGAAAAATACCGGGGCAAATCTACAGCCGCATTTGAAATATCAAAAGAAAATAATAAAACAAAGCTAAGGTTAACGGTTGAAGTCCTGAAGGATTTTCCGGATGATATTCCTGAGTTCAAAAGGGAGAGCTGCATTGCCGGCTGGGAATATTTTCTTAATGGCAGGCTTAAGGAATTTTTAGAAAAATAATTACTATCTATAAGGGTACTCTAAAAATGAAAAAAACAAAACTAATTTCCCTCACAATAATCTTACTTGCGGCTATATACTCAGCTTTTGGGCAGACAAACAAAGTTGAGCCATTCCTTGCCACAAATTTTTTCTGCAATTCCCAAATGTGCGGGATATTGCAATTTCTTCAGAAGGAGATGAAATTTATTTTTCTGTTCAAAGCTATGTTGATGAAGTTTCTTTTATTGCAAGTGCCAAGAAAGAAAACAATGTTTGGTCAAATCCTGAAATAGTCAGCTTCTCCGGAAAATATTTTGACATAGAACCTTTTCTTTCTGCAGATGGATTAAAATTATACTTTGCTTCAAACAGACCATTGGATAATGCCGAAACAAAAACAAAAGACTTTGATATCTGGTATGTTGAACGAGAAAATAAAAATGCTGAGTGGTCTAATCCAATAAATTTAGGTGAACCCATTAATTCATCCGCGAATGAGTTTTATCCTTCAATAGCAGATAATAACAATTTTTATTTCACCTGCGATGAACGCACAACAAAAGGAAAGGATGATATTTTCGTGAGCATGTGGGTGGACGGAAAATATACAGAGCCAGTTTCACTTAGCGATTCAATTAACTCAGATGGTTATGAGTTTAATGCATTTGTTGCACCGGATGAATCTTATATTATTTTTACTGCTTATCAAAGAGAGGGCGGCTTTGGAAGTGGTGATTTATATATGAGTTATAAAGTTTCAGATGCATTTGGACAAAAGCTAAAAACTTAGGAGCTGAAATCAATTCTAATAAAATGGATTACTGCCCATACGTTGACACAAAAACAAACACTTTATATTTTACAAGTAAAAGAAGCGAAATCAATAATTCAAATACCGGATATTCTTCAGTTAAAGATTTCTTAAATGAGATGAAGAAATATGAAAATGGATTGAGCAGAATTTATAAAACTACCTTAAAGTAATAGAAGGAATAAATTATGTTTATCGGACATTTCGGTGCCGGGTTTGCAGGAAAGAAATTTGAAAAGTCTGCCTCACTCGGAACTTATTTTATGGCAGCACAATGGATTGATCTTATCTGGCCAATACTGCTTTTACTAGGAGTTGAAAAAGCAGAAATAAAACCAGGTGTTACAGCAGTTACTCCACTTGATTTTACTTACTATCCTTTCTCTCATAGTTTATTTGGTGTAATTGTTTGGGCGGTTTTATTTGGAATGGTTTATTTTCTTATTAAAAAGAATTCCCGAACAGCAATAATACTTGGGCTGCTTGTTGTTAGTCATTGGTTTTTAGATTTAATAGTTCACATACCCGATCTTCCAATTTTTCCCGGTTACAGTTTAAAAGTTGGATTTGGTATTTGGAATAGTTTTGCTCTTACTATAATTGTAGAAGGATTGGTTTTTGTTATTGGTGCATATATTTACTTTAAAATAACTAAACCAAAAAATAAAATAGGAATTTATTCTCTTGTTGGATTAATCATTTTTCTTGTTGCAATGTATATTTCAAATCTTATTGGTCCGCCCCCGCCTTCGGTTGAAGCAATTGGAATTATTGGTAATGCCCAGTGGTTGATTATCATTTGGGGTTATTGGATTGATAAGAACAGAGAGTCACGACTATCAGCATAAATTATAAGAGAAGAAAGATGAAGTCACTATTTAAAATTGGATACGTGCTACTTCTGGTCAGTTTATCAATAGGTTGTAACGCACAAACAAGAGACGCAAATAATCCATCTGAGGAAAATGGTAGTAGAGTTATTGGCGGCCCTTTTGAAAACGCTGAGTTTATGTATATCGGAATGCCCGATAAAATCAATTCCATTGATACAAGTGCAGGCTGGACACAGCAAGGACAAAAATTATTAATAACCGGAACAATTTATAAACTTGATGGCAAGACACCTGCTCCAAATGTAATACTTTATTATTATCACACAGATGTAAATGGTTATTACGCAAACAGAGAAGGATTAGACCAAAGAGTGGCCAGACACGGTTATATTCGTGGTTGGGTAAAATCAGATGAGAATGGTAAGTATACAATCTACACAGTAAGACCGGCGCCTTATCCAAATGAGGATATGCCTGCTCATATTCATCCAGCCATCAAAGAACCTAACATCGATAAAGAATATTACATTGATGAGTTTGTTTTTGATGATGATAAACTACTCACAGGTGAAAAACGAAGGGCGATGGAAAATCGTGGTGGAAGTGGAATTTTAAGAGTCCTTATTTCTGGTGATCTTCAAATTGCTGAACACAATATTATTTTAGGGCTAAACATTCCAAACTACCCGAAAACTATTAAAACTGAAAAACAATCCGGACTTCAGATTGGAGAAGACCAGCCTTCTTTTATTCCTTTTCACGCGTGGGGACCAGATAAGGGAACAAGAACCTGTCCTGTTTGCAAATACGGGCGCTATCACGGAATTATTTATTTTGTTGGCAACAATCCGAATTGGGATAGCATTAAAAAGTGGCTGACTTTTTTAGAACAAGAAAGTGTGAAGAGAAGTAAATATCTTAAAGCTTATTTCGTTTACGGAAATGAAAACGGCTACGATAAAGACACAAGAACAAAAGAGCTGGAAAATATCGGTACTGAATTAAACTTAAAGAATGTCGCCCTGACTTTTGTTCCCTCAATGAACAATGCGGAGAGTGAAGTTAATCTAAATAAAATAAATCCCGATTTTGATAACACTTTTATAATTTATAGACATAGAAGTATTATTGATAAGTTTATAGACCTTGAGCCAACAGCAGAAAACTTTCAAAAAGTATCAAACACGTTAGACAAAACAAAAGGCGATTACTTTAATTTACAGGAACCAAAGCATTAATCTGTTTAGCAAAATATTAAGAATTAACGCTGCCAACAGATGCAACTTTTCAATATAGGCAAAGGCATAATTTTGTATTAAAGGATAGATAAAAAAGGCAATTCATATGAATCGCCTTTATTTTTAAAATCTAACTATACTTTACCTTTTAACACATCAAACCAATTTACTTTCCTTGTAAAGAACATTATGGCCGCAAGAATTAAAAACAATGCAAAATTTCCAAGTAGTAGTGAGTAATCTTCCATTTGTAGCAGCACGTATACAAAACCATAAAATACAATCAACATTGTTGATATTGACGTGATAATCCTTCGGTCTTTATAAACACTTTTTGTATAGAGACTTATTAAGCTTATCACGAGAACTCCTGAAATTAAATATGAATATTGAAACAGCAGATATTCAGAAAGTGCAAGCAGCATTGAGTAGAAAATTATTAATGCCAATCCAACTAATAGATACTGGATTGGATGAATTGCTTTTCCGCTGAAAACTTCGACAAGAAAAAAACTTACAAAAGTAAAAATTATGAGAAGTAGGCCGTATTTTGATGAGCGCATTGTCTGCTGATATTCATCGGCAGGAATATAAAACTTCACTCCAAATTTATCTTTAAATATATCGTATGTGGATTGAGACCATTCTTGGGGAAACTGCCTGTTAAAATGGTTTACATTCCAGGTTGCTGTAAAACCTTTTTCGCTAATTTCCCTTTGAGAAGGAAGAAAATTTCCTGTGAAACTTGGGTCGTTCCAAGTTGATGATACTTTAACCACCGTATTCTTTCCAACTGGAACAAAGTTAATCTCATCAACTCCGCTTAGTGTAAGATTAATTTCAAATACGCTATCCGGCTGATCTTTATCAATTATAATATTTGAGTGAAACCCGTTAGTAAAAATATTTTTATCCTTTAAACCTGGTATTATGGTCTGCGAGATATTATTCCACTTAACAAACACATCCTGTTGAATTCCCTTGGGATCATTAATATTAAATGAAAGATAGCTTTCCTTAAGGGACGGATCTGATAAAATCTCTTTCATCTTTTGATTTGAGAAACTGCCTCTTATTTTTAGATCGGTTTTATAAACAATTGCTGAATAAATTCCGCGGTATCTTTTTTCCGGGATAACTTTTGCTTCAATTGTTAAATCCTCGGGTAAATAAAAGTTTCTTTTCCTTGCTTCAATCTTATTTCCTTCTTTATTGATTTTTTCACCGGTTGTAATTGTAGTCAAAATTGGTCCGGCAATTGTCTGCGGTCCAGCCCAGCTTTTGCTAATCACTTTAATGGAAACATTCCTATTTATCTGTCTCTCTGTAATAAGCGCCTGAATCATAAACAGCGGAATTAATAATAGTACAATTAGACATCCGACAATAAGGATACGAAGTGCGACTGATTCTTTTTTCAAGTTATCTCCCTTAGAAATAATTTTATAGAAGTGATTTGCTAGTTTAGAGGATGTGAGATAGAAATAGTTCAGTTCTAATTGGGTCAATTATGAATCGGTGATTTGTTTCTGCACAACATCTAATAACTTAACATTATCAACTACTGATGGTGGTAAATATTATTTTTTTTGCAACTATTAAATTCATTTAATAGTTTCTTAATCAGACAAAAACACTTTTCCGATTTAGTGTCATAATCAATAATAACCAATTATTATAAGGAGGCGCCTTATGCGTAAACTAACTATGTTTTCACTTTTGTTGTCTCAACAGTTGGTCTTTTAGGTGGTGTTTTTAATGCGAAAACTCATAAAAATATAATTGTTTTCATGAGACTGATAATTATTTATATATTTCCATAAAATTTATTGAAGAAATAATCAATCTAATAAACAGTAATTCGTATAATAAATAAATCATAATATTATGGTATATGAAAACAAAAGCTAACACAGTAAAAGAATACATCACCAATCTTACCGAAGATAGAAAAAAAGCAATAAACAAATTGCGGAAGGCTATCCTCAATAATCTTCCCAAGGGTTTTGCGGAAGTAATAAATTACGGAATGATTGGATATGTAATTCCTCATTCTATATATCCAAAAGGGTACCACTGTGATCCGAAACTACCGCTTCCATTTATTAATATTGCCTCGCAGAAAAATTTTGTGGCTGTTTATCATATGGGTCTTTATACCGACAAGATTTTAATGGATTGGTTTGTTAAGGAATATCCCAAGCATAGTAAAGCTAAGTTGGATATGGGAAAAAGCTGTATTCGTTTTAATCAGTTGGACCAAATTCCATATGATCTTATTGGCGAACTTTCGGGTAAAATTAGTCCGAAGGAATGGATTAATATTTATGAGAGAACATTTAAACAATGAGGCTGATTAATGTATTAGCTGACGTTAGACGTTACTTTACCTGACTTATATTTCTGGTTTTCACCTTAATCATTACTTATGTTCTTGATCCATATATTTATTTTAAGATCACCATCTTCTTAGTTTCGGTGTAATTTCCTGCCTGCAGTTTATAGAAATAAATTCCGGTTGACAGATTTGCTGAATTAAAAGTTACTTCATAAGTTCCCGCTGGTTTTTCTTCGTTAACCAAAGTTGCAATCTCATTTCCAAGAATATCATAAACTTTTAATGTTTGCCAACTGCCGACTGGTGACTGCCAACTGATTTTGGTGCTTGGGTTAAATGGGTTAGGATAATTTTGAAACAGTTCAAACTCAGTTGGTACTGATTCTTCTTTATCATTTGCAATGTTAGTTGTTTCTTCAAACAAAGATATTTTAAAAGCATCTGCTCTTATTACTGGCCCGGCTGTACTTTCACCAGAATCAATTACTTTGATAGCAACGGTTGATTGTGCGGGCAGAAAATATCGTCCAATATTTTTCCAATTTCCGCTTCCCTGGTTTTGATTTAAATACATCGAATCCATTACAACACCATTTTCAATAATTATATATAATGCATTGTTAGCAGAATTTATAGTTGTTGGCAGAGTTTCAAAAATATCATAAATCCCGTTTTTATTTAACTGGAATGTAAATGTAGCCGTTGGACCATTTGAACCTGACTGTATGTATGCATATCTGCTAGAGGGACCATAGCTTTGCGCAACACTTGTAAACCACGAACCTGTTTCAGTGTAAGAACCCAAATCATTATTATCCACTATTTTAAAATAGTTTTCTACTAAAACCGCAAAAGGAATTTTTTTAATTGGATTTATTGGATCGTTACTTTGAACAATTATGGTGTCTTCAAGCGCCCCTATTTCACTGGCAACAAACCGAAGTGAAATATTTGAATTACTCATCCTTGAAATAATTATTGGAAAAGGGGAGAGTGATTCAATATTTCCGCCAATCGAATAAATACTGTTAACCGTTAAATCATTAATTCCAAGATTACTTAATTCCAGATTGAATAACACAGTATCTTCGATGCTTACTTCATTAAGATCTATAAACTCAGTTTTTGTCACTAACTGCCGGTCCCGCAGATATGCCGTAAGCTTTATTGCGTCTGCAGCTAAAATTTTTGCAGATTGCTGATTATTTTTTGATGACATTTCAATAAAATTATTTTCACCGCTGTTAAGATTTATTGTTGAAACATACACCCACTTCTTAAACTCACCGGATATAGATATGATTGCAGAATCTTCAACAACACCATTTTTATATAAATCAAAATAAACTGTATCAATGAGATTAGATATTTCGGGGAATTGGGCAAACACATTATACATGCCGGATGTTTCAACTTCCAGATTCCATTTTGCTTTAGCGGAATCGCCGTAGTTAAGGTTTGCAATTCTCGAATCTATGTTCCAGGCAGCAGATGTTGAAGTTGCCCAACTTCCGTAAATTTCACTGTAGCCAGAATCACTATTGTCTATAAAATTATCATCCGGTAAATATTTAATAAATGAAGTTGTTAAATTTCCAACTGTGTCCGTTACTGCTGCTCCAACCTTAGCAATTTCTCCAAGCGGGAAAGAGGTTACAGTTCTCCATATATTTTGTGATACATTTTCACAATCAACTTTAAAGTATCTTTCATATCTATCCTTGACTGCCACAAACGGCTGAGACTGAAAAATTTCTTCATCTGTATTAATTCTAAATTTTACATCCGTTCCGGTTACTTCTTCAGATAATTGCACGCTTGGTGATTGTGCATCATTACTCTGCAGCCAGAGCTGGTATGCCTCAATAGCTGTGCAATATTTAAACTGTACGGCAGGGTAATTAGTTGCAGATAGGTGAGCTTTGTTATTAATCTGCTGAATTTCCGTTAAGAAATTTTGATCGGGAAGATGGGACCAAAAACATACTACCTGATCAGTACCTTGATTTGCTTTTTGAAAAATCTGATCCATTAATTGCTGTGTTACAGATCCCATATATTCTGATCTTACATTCCATCCTTTTCCATCGCCGCTTAGTTGATAATTATCAGTTGCCGGATGAAAGGGAACAAATTCCGATGAGGATTGAGACCAATCATATACATTGTCAATGGGTTCTGTAATATCATCATGCACTGAGGGATAATCGTTATGTAAACTATATGGCAATAATTCGTTTAGATAGTTCTGCCAGTCATTATCCATATAATGCCAGCCGCTTCTGAATGAAACAGGAAAAACATTTTCTTCAAGCAGATATTGAGCAAGAGTAAAATCAAAATCATCCTTTGTTTCTAAAAATGTGTGGGCCTGATTCCACCAGTATTTGCCGTCTGCATCATAATCTGTCCACCAGAATGTGTGGTAATGTAAGGATAATTCATCATTCCAGGTTTCTATTCGATCACCAAAGTATTTTTTCATTAAGTACATTGTCATCGTGTTGCTGATGGGAATATTATTATTCGTGGCATAACGAAAAATATTTCCGGCCATCATCCACCACGTCATTTTAAGTTTGTTTCCATAGGAATCCACAATCTGATTACGAAATATATCGCTCATAACAACAGATGTGTTGCTGTTTACGGCAGTAAACAAATCTAAATTATAATAACATTTATATTTTGCAGTATTCATTCCTTCCCAAATCGCTGTGTCTGAACCAAGAACAAGATACACTTTGCCCTGCGGAGTTATGTGGTTTACTGAAATGATTAAAAGTAGAATAGTGATTTTTAGAAGTGTAAATGCTTTCATGCCTGTACCAATAATTAAGAAACGCTTTACAAATAAAGCAAATTCTGCTGTAAGAGTAAAGCGTTATTAAATTAAACACAGGTACTATTTCAATAAAATCATTTTTTTAGTCTCAACAAATCCATCGCTTTCTAATCTATAGATATAAGTACCGCTGGATAACTCAGATGCATCAAAAGAAATGTTGTAAAAACCTGGCTCAAAAATATTATCAGAAATTGTTTTAACTAACTCACCAAGCATATTGTAGATGTTTATTTTTAATTGCGTCTGAACAGGCAATGAAAATCTTATTGTTGTGCTAGGATTAAATGGGTTTGGATAGTTTTGTGATAGCTCAAATTGTTGTGGTACAACTTCAACTTCAATAATATCAGAATATTCAAACTGCCCATCATTATCTATTTGTTTTAGCCTGTAGCTAAACTTACTGCCGCCGCTAATATTTTTGTCTGTAAATGAGTATTCTTTATCAGAACTTGAATTACCATTCCCGGAAACAAAACCAATCCTGTTCCATTCTTGGCACTCAGCGCTTAGCACACAGCGTTCTATTTCAAATCCATAGTTATTTATTTCTGTGGCTGTATTCCATTTAAGGGTTACAGAATTATTTTTTACTGCGGCAATAAAAGATGTAAGCTCGACCGGTAACGGTTCATTGCCGGGATCAACAGCATTAATATTTGCTTCAAGCGACAGAAATGGAGAAGCTGACTCTAGTGAGAAAACAATTGTATACACACCAGGTCCGGCGGTCTTCCACTCTAATCCCATAAACCCGGCAGGGTTTGATACACCGCTTACTCTAAATCTTCCCAACCGATGTGTTAGTGTCGCGTTATCAATCTTTGCAACACGGGTATTAAAGTTCGTTTGGGTTGATGGTGTGGGACCATTGATATTTATTACGAGCAGATTGCCATCAATAATTTCTACCGCAGTGTTGTTGTAATACAAATCCTGAGTAGCAAAATTATTTAGAACAGATTGTGTGGTTGGAACAAAATTACAAAAACCAGGCGATTCATCGCCTTCCACAAATATCTGCGGATTAGTAAAAAAACCTGATTCAAAGTATAACGCAAAATCAGCATTACCAAGATAAAGATCATTCGTTCCTGTTCTTGTCAGATATATATCAAACAAGAAGTCTGTTCCTACTACCTGCTGATTCTCAATTGTTAGGTCTGCACTTACCTGCGCAAAGGTTAAACTTCCAAGTAATATTAGAATTAAAAATATCTTATTCATTTTCATTTACTCCTGATGTTTTTACAGTTGATAGTTTATCGGTTAAAGTCGGAACCTGAGTAGTTGTGTTCCTGTTGTTCCACACAGCACTTCTATCAGCGGCATTAACGGTACCGCTTAAGTCCACATCCGTTCCATAATAACCTGAAAGATTTCTCTGGTTCCAGGCATTACTTCTGTCTGCGGCATTAACTGTTCCGCTTCCGTCTGTATCTGCGGTAAAGATTCCGAAGTATCCACCACCTAAATTCTTTAGTGCATTTGTTCCGTATGCTTTGGTTAAATCCGTACGCATATCATACAAAGCAGGACTAAAGTTAATCCCAACTTTATTTGCTGTCATAACCGGCAGATGATTTCTATGTTTTATCACAACATAGTATTCTCCTTCCGGTGTTGATGGAAATTTTATGTTGCTTGTTCCATCCAGATCCACCAGTGTTCCATCATTCTTAAGAAATGCTGCTCTTGTTTCAACTACTGTTGTTTCGCTGCTTCTTAGTTCAACAAGAACCCAATCAACAATGTTTTGAGGCATTGAAGCCACACTTTCTGTTCCAGTGTAGTTCCAGGGACTTGTGTTATATGGCTGATTAAGAGGAATAAGATTTGATGAATTAAGGAACGTACTCATCTGTCCGCCAACATAACTTCCCTCAAGAAACACTTTTGACATTAGCAGAAAGTACAGCCTCTATATTATCAGAAGAAAATAGGCTTCCATTGTTATGTATATCATAAGCAGATATATAGTAATAGGAATTGCCTGCAAGAGGAGAATTATCAATAAATGTTGTTTCTGTTGTTGTTCCTATAAGTGTTAAGTCTTCAGCCGCAGGTGTATCGCTTCTGTAGATGTAATAATCTCTTAAATCCGGCTCTGTGTTTTCCTGCCATCCCAGGTTTACGCTGGCACCATTAAGCTGGGCATAAAAATTACCAGGAGGTAACGGGGCAAGGTTATCTATGCTGTGTCCATATATTATGTTTGAGTACCATCTTTCATCTGCGTTTGTGCCCCTGGCAATTACTCTAAAATAAAAAGTACCACTTGAGTTTGAAAATGAATCTGATGGTGTTGGTGATACAAAAGAATATTGAGGTTCTCTTATTGCCGGAATACTTGTAACATAATCCCACACAAAGCCGGATTGTCCGGGCGGATCGCTTCTTTGAAGTATGTACTCTGAAACGCGGTTCTGTCCTTCAATATCATAAGAACTGCGGTTCCATCTTACTCTTACAAAACCGCCCTGGTCATTTGGTATGTCTTTAATTGATAGTACGCTTGGTTTTACAGTTGGAGTGGATGATAAATACAAATATGCACTTCCAGCATATTCCCCTCCGGTATTATTACCAGGGGCACCAATCATCACGTCGGATAACCCGTCTCCGTTTACATCCCCGACTGAAGAAACAGATGCACCAAAAGAATTCAGAATATTCGTCCCCTCGTTAAAGATAACATCTGCGCCATTATTCATATTTACCCCACCAAAATATATGAATGCTCTTCCCGTCCACATATTCATGGGGGCACCAACAATTACATCGGCATACCCATCATCATTTACATCTTCGGCAGTAGAAACCGACCAACCTAATAGATCACCAGCAGCTTCACCTGTTAAAATTACGTTTGCACTGCTATTCATACTTATACCGCCATAATATATATATGCTCTGCCAGCTTCGGTTCCGCCGGCACCATTTTTCGGGGCACCAATAATTACGTCATCAAAACCATCACCATTTACATCTCCTGCAGTAGAAACTGAGGAACCAAATTCATCACTGACTGAAGCGCCGGTTAATATTACATCAGCGAAGTTGTCCATATTCATTCCGCCGAAATAAATCAACGCTTGCACCATTTGATCCTGGTATAAATGTACCAACAACAATATCGGAGTAACCATCACCATTTACGTCTCCGGCTGATGAAACAGAATATCCAAATTGATCCTCGGGGCCATAGTGGGGTAACGTTATATCCACTATGCTGTTCATAATTGCACCTCCAAAATATACATATACTATACCGGCATTGTTTCCTCCTGCATCATTGCCGGATGCACCAACAATAACATCATCATATCCATCGCCATTTACATCTCCTGCAGGGGACACAGAAGATCCAAATACTTCTCCTGCAGATGTACCTGTTAAAATAACATCCACCGTATTATTCATACTTGCGCCGCCCAAATAGATATAAGCCCTACCGGCATTGTTTCCTGCTACATCATTGCCAGGTGCACCAACAATAACATCATCATATCCATCACCATTAACATCTCCGGCTGAAGAAGCAGAAGAACCAAAACGATCATCAGCCGCAACACCTGTTAAAATTAAATTTGCTGCACTATTGGAGACAAGTCCGCCGAAATAAATATATGCTCTTCCTGCGTTACTACCCCCTGCATCATTACCAGGGGCACTAACAATTATATCACTAAAACCATCACCGTTTACATCACCTGCGGTGGAAACTGAATGACCTAAATTATCACCTGCCGTAATACTTGAAAAAATTTCATCCGGCATATCAAATCCAGTAAGAGAATTTATGTATAGATAAACTCTTCCGGCATCCTCTCCAGCCGTATCGTTTTGAGAAGCACCAACAATCATCTCAGGATATCCGTCTCCATTCATATCTCCGGCAATTGAAACGGAAACTCCAAAAATATCACTGGCGGCATCACCGGTTAATAAAACATCCGGAATTAAATCAACAGAGGGACCACCATTGAAAACATATACGCGACCAGCGTTAGTGCCTCCAACATCATTTAAATAAGCACCTACAATAAAATCACTATATCCATCGAAATTTATATCTGCCGCTGAAACTGAGTATCCAAAATTATCACCAGCCGCAAAGCCAGACATTGTAATGTCGGAAATATTATCCATTGATGCTCCGCCATAATAGATAAAAATTCTACCAGCATCGGTGAGCGTGAAAAAATCTGCTAGCGGTGCGCCTATAATAACATCGCTATAGCCATCACCATTAATATCGCCTGCGTTGGAAAGCGAAGTACTAAATCTGTCATTGCTTGCTGTGCCTGTAAAAATAACATCAGCAACACTATTCATAGAAATTCCGCCATAATAAATGTAAGCTCTTCCGGTAAATGAGTTGAAACCACGAGCACCAACAATTACATCTCCAAAACCATCACCGTTAACATCGCCGGCATTAGCAACTGATGTCCCAAACCAGCTAGAGACTGTTTCGCCGGTTAACAGTATATCAGCAGTATTGTTCATAACAGAACCACCATAGTAGATATAAGCTCTGCCGGCATTAGCTCCGCCACCATCATTTAAGTAGGCGCCAACTATAACGTCGGTAAAACCGTCGCCATTTACATCACCGGCTGAAGAAACCGAGGTGCCAAATTCATCACCAGCAGCGGCTCCTGTTAGTATAACATCAACGGTAGTGTTCATTGATGAACCCCCAAAATATATGTATGATCTTCCAGCCCCGTTTCCACCGGCATCATTTTGAGGGGCACCTACAATTACGTCATCATAACCATCACCATTAACATCGCCCGCTCCCGAAACGGAGGTTCCAAATCTGTCTCCCGTTACAGCTCCGTTGAGTATTAAATCGGCGCTAGAATTGATTACCGAACCACCATAATATATATATGATTTGCCTGTGGTGTTAAATGCGGCACCAACAATAATATCATCATATCCATCCCCGTTAACATCGCCGGCATTCGAAACAGATTGACCGAAATAATCAAAAGCGGCTTGTCCTGTAAAAAATCTTTCCTGCATTGCATCAGGCAAAGGATCGCCTCCGCCATTGTTTGAAGCAGAGCTTAGAATTTCCTGGAGCCGATTTGTGCTTATTCCAAGTTCACTTGCTTTACTGTTAATGTCAATCGGTTTATTGGTTTCATCATTACCTTCAGGTCTTTGCTCAAGGTATTGTGCATTAACAGTAATCATAAATAAGAACAGTAAGCACAAAGTTCTTATCAGTTTATGGTGATGTTTATTCATTCTTGTTCCTTTACTTGATTATAAATTTCTTATTAGTCCAAGAACCAGTATTAAAAACGAAAAACCAATTGTTAAGCCTATCGTTTTAATAATACGATTATTAATTTTTTCTGCTTTTTTTATTTCATCAAAAGTTTTCTGCATAGAATGTTCTCTTCTTTTATTTTATAAATGTTTTTGGTCTATGGAAATCATGGTTTAATCCTTACGTATCCAAGAGTCCATCCGCCAATTACCTGCGAGCCAACTTCTGTATCAAGTAATGTAACTGTGTAGAGCCTGTCCCCCCTAGGTAATAGCACTGAAAGAGGTACAAAAGCACTAACCTGAGTGGCATCGAGTGATGCACCTGTTACTGCAACAGTGGTTGTAAATACTCCATCTGAAAATCGAATAGTATTTGCGAATAAGTTCTCTCCATTTATATAAAAGTCAGTATTAGAAGTGCCGCCTAAAACCTGACCCGGAAGTGTGTTGGAGAATATTTTCAACCTGGGTAGTGATTCGCCTTTCGTTGTTCTGCTGTAGCTTCTGCCGGATCTTGAATATGAAAAAGCATAATCTTTTAGTTCCTTGGATTTGCTGCCTAATGAAGCTGGTAATTTCCCTATCATATTCCATGACCCTTCACCAAACGCTATAACATTGTACCAGACGGAATCGATATCAACAGAATTACCATTAATAGTTAGTGTTCCTTCAGTTTTTGTAAGCCCAAATCCTTTACCACTAATTTTAAACTTTTCACCCGGTACGACGTACACACCATTTATAAGTTTATAGAAATAAACTCCGCTTGAAAGTTCGATACTGATGCTATCAAATTCTACCTCATAGCTTCCGGCGGATCTGTATTCATCCACCAAAGTCGCAACTTCATTTCCAAGGACATCATAAACTTTTAGATAAGGATTTTCATCTTTTATTGAAGTAACGCCGCCCAACAATCCATTTGCACCAATGTACTTTAGCATATAAGTTTTCACCCGGTTCCAGATGGCGGACCAGCATAAGAGAATATCACTATTGCTCCGCCATTATTTATATCGGGATTTAATGTTATCTATTCCAGCATTAACAAATTGATCTGTTAATCTAACAGAGTTACTTTGCCAGGCAAAAGAACTATCCGGATTTATTCGCTGAGCATATATTCCTGGTCCTTGCGGGTTACTGGTTTCAGACCAGGAAACATAAACACCGTTATTATTTGTTGATATACCTGTGTTTGTAAAAGTATAAGGCGTACCGCTTACATTTAATTCCATTAGGTGTCCACTGAGGCTGACCACAGATTGTTAAGTTTCTGTGCATAGATATCGTAAGCAACATTAATTCTCCTTCCGTCTTTCCATATCAAATAATAATCTGAACTGGTTCTGCTTCTAATAATCTTAAAATCAGTATGTCCGCCGGGAACATTATTGATGGCAACATGATTCTCGCCCCATAAACGATTTCCGGTTGTATCCATTGCCTGAGCAAATAAACCTCCACCAATTAGCCGCCCAATGCAATAGCAACTGATTCTCCATTTTCATTATCTCCCAATGTAACGCTGGTACCTATTTGTGGTCCATCTATGGCTACAAGTTTCCCCGGCGTTGGAAATTTAAGAATACCTGTTGAGTCAACAATCTGGTAATAAATGGAGTAGCTTCCAGTAGTATGTCTGTAAACAACAGAAACTCCCATTGGGCTTTTTACCATTCTTGGACTTCTTGTATCAACAGCACCGTCTGTTAAGATTGCGCCTGTTGAATCCCACATAATGTTTCCATCTTTATCAATCCTTTGGGCACGAAGTTGTCCGTAACCAAAATATGATCTGGTCCAGCTTACATATGCACCACCGTTATTATCCGGAAGAACACTATATTCAGATAAAGCCCCCGGTGTTGGAGTATTGTACTGGCTGACCGGAACACCATTTAACTCCCAAAGTGGATTTCCATCAAAATCCAATTTCTGCGCATAAAGATCTGTGGAATTAGTATAATTTGGTCTGTCATCATACCAAAAGACAATCACGCAGCTATCGGTTGTAGTTACTGCCCATGGATATTGCTGATTTCCTGCTTCAACAGAAACAGGTATGCCATTATCAGCGAAATATGTGTTGCCAAGACTATCAAATCTCTGGATATAAATATCATTTCCGGTTGAAGAATTACGTGCATCTGTCCAAGCAACAAAAAATCCACCTTTTCTATCTAACGCCAGCGAGGGGTAGTTTTGAGTCCCAGGTGCGGCAGAGATAATATTGCTTTCCTCAACGGTTGTTTTCCATTGCGGTCTGATAAAAGACACGGCTAAAAGAACAATCAGCAAAACTGTGTAGATGATTTTCATAAATTTCCTTTTAATGATTATAGATTAGGTAGTTATTCTATCTCTTATTTGCAGATTGGTAAGAAATATTGAAAACGAATTTTCGAATTTTTCTGATTTTGTTGACTAATATTGACCCTATGCAACTTTACTTTTGATGAAAAATCTTTGATAGAGAAAATTGTTTCGGGTGATACGGATGCAGAGAATCGCCTGTTTTTGCATTTTAAAGAGAGGATTGAATTTTTAGTCCGTGCAAGATTAAGAAGGAAAAGTTTCTGCAGATGATCAACAGGATATTATAAGTGAAGCGAGGCAGGCAATCTTGTTAAGCTTAAGAAAAGGCGGATTTGATCCTGCAAAAGGAAAACCGCTAGAGGCATATATTGCGGGAATTGTAAGCAATATTGTAGCAATGTATTTCAGAAATCTAACCAAAACAAACTCAACAGAAGATATAGATAAACACCACAAGCTTGAATCTTTTACTAATCCCTTAATAGAAATTCTGGATTACGAAAAGAAAGAAATTGTAAGATCAGCGCTTGCTTCTCTTGATGATAAATACAAAGAGGTTATTTTGTTAAGGATTTATGAAGAAAAATCTATTGAAGAAATATCAGGTAAAATTGGAATTGAAAAACGTCGGGTGAGCGAAAGAATTAATTACGCATTAAAACTTTTGCTAAAAGAATTAAAAAAGAAAAATTATTTTCAATATTCCGACACTTTTAACAAATAGTTATTAGAAAGAAACAGGTTCTGATGAAATGTAAATTAGAAAATAGAGAAAATTTAATAAGCAAATACCTGATGAATGAACTTTCTGATGAAGAAAGTTTAAAATTTGAAGAACATTATTTTGGCTGCGAGGGTTGCTTTAATGAACTTAAAGCTGCAGAGCAATCTCTTAATTTTGTGGCCAAAGAAGGCGGTATTGCCTTTGAAGTTATAAAACAAAAGAAAACCAAAAATATTTTTTCATTCATTCCCGCATTTCCAACAACGGCAAAATTTGGATTTGCTTTGTCAGTTTTAGCATTGTTGTTTATTCTATACTTTGCACTTAAAACCGATAAAACTCAGCCTCCTGATGAAAAACAAATAATTACCGAAACTAAGACGGAGCCGGAACAAAAGGTTGATTCGCCTAAGACCCAAACAGAAAAACCAGTTGAGCCGAATAAAAATTTAATAGCGGAGCTTTCAGGTCCGGAGTTTAATCCAAGTCCTTATTATGAAGAATGGATAAACGAAACTGTACGTTCGGGAAATATTCTAATAGAAAAAGTTATCTTACCAAAGAACAATGATAAATATTCAAACCAATCTGTGTTATTTAAATGGCGAATGACAGAAAATATTCCGGTTAACCTGGTAATTATGAATAACGATGATGACATTATTTTTTCTACAAAAGTCTCGGCAGATAACTTTCCCGAGTATTCGATATCGGTAAAAGCTAGATGATCTTAAAAAATTCCGGATTATATTATTGGCGGATAGAAGATGAAATAGAAGTTCTTTATTTGGGTAAATTTTACTTTATCAAAAAGCAATAGCACGCGCAATAGCAACACGGCATGTCGACGGATAAACGCAATTCTCGCGGATTAAATCAGTGCAAATCAACTTAATCAGCGTTATCGGTGTTCCATTTTTTTCAATCAACTGCCGATCAATAAAAATCCCGCCCAGGATCTTGGTCTTGCAGTTATTTCATCGTTAATTAATTTTAACTTTGCCTGTCTTAAGGATTCAGAATAAGCTTTAGCCGATATCATTTTGCTTGTAAAATTCAACCATCAAGTTCACTTGTATGCTTATCGGGAATCTTCCACAAAGAAAACACAATATTGGAAGTACCCGAGTATAAAAATCCACGATTAAGCGCGATCATTCCTTCACCTCGGAAATAATTTTCCAAGTCCGCTTTCACAGCTGCTAAGAACAACAAGATCAGCAGACAGCTCAAGATTATATGTTTCTCCCGAGTAAAGAATTCCGTCGTTAGAAAATACCGAGTCAGCTGGTTGAGCAAAAATCACTCCCGAAATATCCGGCTGCTCTTCATTCATAAAACTATGCGATGCAATGTGAACAATTTTATAATCTTTAACATTTGTTTTAAAGGAATCTTCTTTAGCATCCGCATAAAAATATGCAGTGCTAATACCCGAAGTCTTATTTTTATTAAACAGATCAATTATAGAATTAACTTCCCATTCACTGTACTTTAACTCATCATAGTTCTTACCATCAATTGAAACAGAGCGCACAACATTATCATTTGAAGCCAACAAAGATGGGTTGAGTGTTGAAATTGTATATCCAAGCAGCTTGTCCTTGGGAAATACCGGTGCAAAGCCAATGAAATTTTTCGAAGGGTTGCTTTTGGTTTCTTTTTGCGCATCAACAAACAACGAGGCCGAGTAATGATATGAAATATCATAATCTTTAATCAGGTAACTAATTTTTCTAGAATCCTTTTCTTTAGGATTTTGTGATTTTGTAAACAATGCTTCGAATGGCACTTTAAATAATACATCATGTGGAATTATAAGAAGCTTGGTTTTAGATTTTATAGTTGAAACAACAGGTTCAATTAATAATTCCGTAAGCCGGTTTGCAGAATTTATGTACCTCGTTGTTTCAGATTTTAAAATTGATGAGTAAAAATCTTTTATCAAAAACTCAAAATCACCCGGTTTATTGATTTCAATTATTTCAAATCTTTCTTTACTAATTGCTGCGATATAAATGCTGCTGTCCCCAACAAAATATTCTATTAATGCGGAATTGTCGTGCAAATGATTTTTAATTTCCGCAACAGTCTGAATAGCTTGTTTATATTTTAGATTATAATAATCAGGGTATTTATTTTCTATCTCACTAACCAGGGTTTCGTGTTGATTTATAAAATCAAAAACCTTGTTTTGATAATCGTTTACCTTTAGGCTGTCCTTTCTATTTTTGCTTTGCAACTCAATCTTTAACTGAGAGTCATAGAACAATAATTCTTCTTTAATGTTTTTTTCTTTTTCCAAAATATCTTCCGAAATCTTTGCAAACCGCTTGGCGTTTGACTCCAAAATTCCTTGCTGCAGAACTGCAGCCTTACTTTTCTCAATAAAATAAAAAGCTCTTTCTTCATAGACTGCATTTCCGGTTGTTCTAAAAAGACTTAAAGCTGTTTCAATAGCCAGCTGGTATATGGATGAAGTTTTTTCACCAAGAAAATATTTTGAATCTTCGTTCTTGAATCCTTTAATCATTTTATCGATCAACGTATCCGCTAAACTAATTGTATAAAATGATCGTAATAAATTTTCCTTTTGCTTTTCCTGGATTGGACTGTTTTCTTCTGATATCTCTATAAATATTTTCGATTTTATTTTTAATGAATTAAGCAAATGCACTTCGGAATTAACTTTGTTAAGATTAGGATTAGCGACTACATCTGCATTATTAAAATCAATCACACATTCAATAATTGATTTTTGAACAGCAATAAGAGCCGAGTCATAATTATTCTTCGCTAAATATGTCTCAGCCATATTTTGATAAATTTTTGAAATATCTGCTCTTTTAGATTCACCAAGATTTTTCCATACGTCAAAAGATTTATAGTATTGTTCAATTGCTTTATCGTAATCTTTATTTTCGTAATATATTAAACCAATATTCATATAGCTCTGGGCAATTGATGGATGATTTTGCTTAAACTTTTCCATTCTAAGGGTCAGAGCAAGATTAAAATACTCAAAAGCTTTCTTAAGTTCTTTCTTCTTCCAGTAAACAAGCCCAAGGTTATTATAACTTGTTGCAACAAGATCGTGCTTATCGCCAAGCACGTTTTTTCTTATAGATAGAGACTTTATATGATTTTCTTCCGCTTTATCATACTCAGACATATTCTGATAACAATTTCCAATATTATTATAGCTGGAAGCGGTTAAATGGTGCTGCTCGCCGACTAGTTTTAAACGTATGCTTAATGACTTCTGATAAAACTCAAGCGCTTTTCCATAATCGCCTCTGTCAAAGTAATTTATTCCAATATTATTATAGGAGGCCGCAACAGAGGAATGTTCTTCGCCAAAAACATTTTTTTTAATTTCGAGTGATTTTAAAAAATAATCTAACGCTTTTTCTTTGTTTGATCTTTTCGAATAGATAATTCCAATACTGTTATAAGTATCGGCAACGTCGGAATGGTTTTCACCAAGAAGATTTTTTCTTATCTCAAGAGCCAATTGAAACATCTCAAGTGATTTGTTTAGATCTTCGGTATAGTCATAGTAAATTCCTGTTGCCTGGTATATCTGCGCGGCAGTTAAAGTATTTTCACCCAGCTTATCCAAACATAATGTTCGGGCTTCAGTTAAGTAATTAATAGATTCATCATACCTGCCGAGGTAGCAAAGATTGTATCCAACATAATTCTTAGCTTGAATATATTTTAACCATAGTTTACGATCATCAAATTGTTTTAATAAGCTTTCATAAATCTCAATGGTTTTTTGAAATTTGGTAATAGAACTATCGTACTTAGCTTTATTTAAATATTCTTTTCCTGCTGAATAAAATTCTAACGCCGTTGTTGTATCCTGGAGGACATAGGTGTCTTTCTGATACTCAGTCTTGTTTTGGGCAGTTAGATTGTTTTGAAAAACCAAAAACAATAATGCGGTAATTACGTTTATTTTATACATCATACATCTGGATATTTTACTTAACAATTCTATTGGAAAAACATTTGGGGGAAAAGATTGAATGGAAATTAAGTATTAGATTAAGAGTTGTCAACTGTGTTATTTATCAAAAACAATTAACAACTCTTTAAACATTTGTAATACAATTATCTAAGTAAAATCATTTTCTTAGTTTCAACAAAACTATCCGCTTGAAGTTTGTAGAAATAAACTCCGCTTGAAAATTTGCTTCCGTCAAAAAATACTTCATACGTACCAGGAAGCATTACTTCATTAACAAGAGTTGCAACTTCTTTACCCAGTAAATCGTAAACCTTGAGTGTTACATATTGCCTACTGCTTACTGCATACTGAATATTTGTGCTTGGATTAAATGGGTTGGGATAATTCTGGTATAAAATAAATTCCTGTGGAATAGTATTTTCTTCAGTTTCGATCTTAGTGTATATATCATTTAGATATCCTGGTGTACCATACATTCCGGAAGCTCTCCAGCTTTCTGCAATTGAATTATCTAACTGCGGATTAACTAATGATAAGGTTGGGCCATTTCCATTTGGCTGCGTTGGCCAGAGTCCACTTGATGCATATGTGACTTCATCAATAATATTATCTTGATCATCTTTTAATATTATATGGTCACCACTGCTGCTTAAACCAAAACTTATGTTTCCTAAAATATTTTTCTGATTTGGATGAAGTAGTTTAAAGTTAACAGTATCTCTGCATAACACTAAATAATGCATTTGCTCCCAAGATTATCCCGTTCGGAAAGGTAAATTGATTAGCCAAATTATTATCAATAAAATTCCATCCGGCAATATCAACCGCTTCAACAGCAGGATTATAAAACTCTATCCAATCTTCTGTATCAAACACAGCTGATGATTTATAATTAATTTCATTTATTACCACCGATGTTACCGTTAATTCGGCCGGTTCAAATACTGCTGTTAAGGTTGAGTTATTATTAAGCACAACAAATATTTCTGGTGAGTTAGAGTTTGATATCCCTTCCCACTGCAAAAATCTATATCCCGGCATTGGTAATGCTTTTATATGAATGGGAATCTCTTTAAAGAAAACATTTGTTGATTCGTTGTTTTTTACTTCAACAGTATTTGTGAAAACTTTTCCCCATTCAGGATTATTTCTACTAATAACAAGTGATGCTGATCCGGCTAAACCAAATTTGCTGTTAAAATGACCTCTGATATTTACTGGTCTTTCAGAAGCAAAGTTTCGCATTACATCAATAAGTTCTTCCCATGTATCACCAAAAGAAATTGATTGAGGCCATCGTTCTTTATGTCTTGGAATTTCGGAAGCAATATTCGCAGCCATACTATCAATAACTGCTAAGAACGTGATTTGGTTCAAATGTTGTATTAATATGTGCGGCCATTCTCTGAATAAATTCATTTTTAAAATCAGGATTATCTAGAAGTTTTCTTAACATTAAAGTTGACCAAGGCGGATTAGGCCAATCAGGGCCATTTGTTGCGGTTGCTTGTGCAAGGGTATTTGTTGTTGCTAGTCCTTGTGCGTTTCCTCCAAAAGTAAAATCAAGATCATAAATCATCCATCGCCATTTTGAACCAGCAGTTCTTTCACGCCACAGCTTCATGTTTGAGCCTGGCCAATCTCCGTTGGCAGAATATATTTGAGCAACTTGATAATCTATATATTCATCAATATCTACAATAGATTTTATGTAATCATAATAAGGTGGATATGCCATGTTTTTTGTCGAGAGAAAAGTAATCATTTCATTATAAGCAGTCACATCTCCATTATTTGCATAAACGCCTTTACTAATCTCAATCAAGTCAATATTGTTTTTATCAACACCATGATGATAAAAAACATAATGCTCATTAAGTTTTTCGCGGATGTTATGAATACCCCAATACTCACCATTAATAAATAGTATAGATGGACGATAATCCTGGTAATCCAGTTTCATTCCTTTTTCGATAAGCGTTTGAACCATTCCATCACGAAACATAGTACGCCACCAATCCTGTGCAGAGCTGCGAAGAATAAAGGTGTTATATTCAGAAACAGGAATATCATCAAACAAACGGTAGCTAAGCTTATCTGTTCCGTACTCGTCACGGAAAAAGAAAGCGAGAGATTTTTCCGGATATAGACGACTGCATCCGCCGTTTATTTTTACACCGGAGTTAACTTTAAAGGCAAGTGATTTATCAGACTCAAAAAACTCTAAACTAACCGGTCTTTCCCAATCCTGATTCCAGTTTCTTGGCTGTGAACTGCAATTACCAGTAATTCCATTTGTACCCGCAACATAAATACCGGACGTATCACTAAAAAAATTTGCCGGATCAGTTACTAAAGAGAACACCGGAAGATCTGTTGATTCATTTATAAAATATGTTCTTGTTTCTGTTATGCTGGGTGTATATCCATCTTTAAATGCACGGAATCTTAAAACGGATGTAGAATCGATTTGCAATGGAATTGAATAAATATTACTGGATGAGTTTGGAATCGTTCCATCATTTGTAAATCGAATTGTAACATCAGTTAAGTTGTGAGATGCTGTGATACTTATTCCCGCAGGATAAAATCCACTTTGTGTAGAAATTGTTGGAAGGGGAAGAATATTAAAAATTCCTGATTCTAAATTGGCCGCTGCCGGTGTAGCGGGAGAAAATGTAAACCAATTATTTGTTCCGTTCGGAAATCTGCCCATCGAAATATCTATTTGTTGCAAACCGAAAGTGATTGTATCAACTAATGTTAAATTAGGACTAAACAATCCTATGCTTTCACCTGTAGCACTTAATTTAAAGTTAGCATGATTGCCAGTGTTCACATCATCAGCCCAAATTATAGCATATCCACCCGCTTCAACAATAAGATCATTTTGAATTTGAAATTTTTGCGGTTGTGATAAATCATCAGTTATATAATAATCCTTTAAATTAATCCACGTTGAACCTGAGTTATAAATCTCAATCCAGTCTGCGAAGTTGTTGTAATCGGGATCTGCAATTGTGGTTGAGTTTGATGCCATAAACTCATTTATAAAGAGCCCCTGTGCATTTACAGAATATGTATAAAATAATAAGAGAATTACTGTTAGTTTTTTGAAATGAGTAAAGCGAAATATCATTATTTTTTTGTCCTATTATAATAATTCCAAAATTACCAATAATGATCGTAATATTTTTAGCAGATTTTCATTTGATTAGAATCAATCAGCTTATAAATCTTTAAGTATTAACATTTATTTTAATTAATCCAGATTATATTTGCCAAAGCATTTATGAATAACGAGCAACTATTTGTATTTGTGTAGAATAACTAGAAGACTATAATTCAATCCATAGAAAAAGGAGCATCATATGAAATCTATAAATCCATATCTAAACTTTCCCGGTAACACAGAAGAAGCTTTTAACTTTTATAAAAAAGTTTTTGGCGGAGATTTTCTTGGAGGAATTTTTCGTTTTAAAGACACACCCGAAGCAGAAAAGATGAATGCTGCTGACAAAGAAAAAATTATGCACGTTGCTTTACCAATGGGTAAAACAAATATGATTATGGCGACGGATGCTCTTGAATCAATGGGATTCAAGCTAACCTTTGGAAACAATTTTTATATTTCCATAGATGCCGAAAGCAAAGAAGAGGCAGATAAACTTTTTAACGCTCTTTCTGAAGGCGGCAAAATAGAAATGAAAATGGCCGATCAGTTTTGGGGAGATTATTTTGGTTCTTTGGCTGATAAATTTGGTGTTAGATGGATGATCAGTTTTTCTAACAGATCATAAATTATTCTTCATAGGAGAAGTAATAGCACAAAGAATAATAATTTTTATATAAAGTTTTACTTTAATAGGAAAAAAAATGCAAATATTAAGAGTTGAAAGTTTTTCAATTTCAGTTGATGGTTTCGGAGCGGGACCAAATCAAAGCCTGGAAAATCCCTTGGGAGAGGTGGTACAGAATTGCATAAATGGTTCTATCCAACATACATTTTTCAAAAAAATGTATTGGGGAAGGATGAGGGCACAACCGGGATTGATAATGACTTTGCAAAACGGGGATTTAACAATATTGGTGCTTGGATTTTAGGCAGAAATATGTTTGGCCCTATCCGCGGACATTGGCCTGATGAAAATTGGAAAGGCTGGTGGGGTGATAGCCCACCGTATCAAGTGCCGGTATTTGTTTTAACCAATCATCCCCGCAAATCAATTGAAATGGAAGGGGGAACCATATTTCATTTTGTTACCGAGGGTATTAATGTTGCACTTGAGCGTGCGTTTGATTCTGCCAAGGGAAAAGACGTTCGAATTGGTGGAGGAGCAAATGTAATTCGTCAATATCTAAATGCAAAATTAATTGATGAAATGCATCTTGTTGTTTCACCTATCTTTTTGGGTTCGGGAGAAAGCCTTTTTCTAAATACAGATTTGACATCTCTGGGATATAAATGTACTGAACATGCCTATACAGATAACGCAACACATTTAATTATAAGCAAGAAAAAATGAAGGGCAAAACATAATGCAAAAGATAACCCCATTTCTCTGGTTTAATGACAACGCAGAAGAAGCAGCAAATTATTATGTGGATGTTTTTGATAACTCAAAAATATTAAACATAACCAGGTACAACGATGATAGCGCTAAAGCATCCGGTCAAAAATCCGGAAATGCGATGACAGTTGCATTTCAACTTGAAGGGCAAACATTTACCGCACTTAATGGCGGACCTCATTTTAGAATTAATCCATGCAATTTCTTTTTTTGTTTATTGTGAAAGTGAAAACAAAATTGAAAAACTGTATAATCGATTATTGGATGGTGGTAATGTAATGATGCCGCTTGATAAATATGATTGGAGTCCAAAGTATGCATGGGTGCAGGATAAATTTGGTGTTTCCTGGCAGTTGGATGTTGAAAAAATTAATAATTCCCAAAAAATTCTTCCGGCTTTATTATTTGCAAATGAAAAATTTGATAAAGTAAAAGAGGCTGTAACATTTTATTCCTCTGTTTTCCCGGATTCAAAAATATTACTCGAAGCACCTTTTGATAAATCAGCGGGACTCTCTGATGATACTTTGCTTTTTGCCCAATTCAAATTGTCTGATTATTTGTTTAATGCAATGAGCGGTTCAACTATGAAGCACGAATTTGATTTTAATGAAGCATTTTCATTTGTAGTTAATTGTAAAGATCAGGAAGAGGTTGATTATTACTGGGACAAGCTTATTTCGGACGGTGGCTCTGAAAGTCAATGTGCATGGTTAAAAGATAAATTTGGTGTTTCGTGGCAAATTGTTCCAACGAGATTGATTGAGTTGCTTGGAGATCCTGATCCGGTTAAATCACAAAAAGTAATGATAGCAATGCTTCAAATGAAAAAAATAATAATTGAAGATTTAGAAAAGGCATACAACGCAAAGTGAGCGGTCTTTATAACAAGACACGTTAAATCTCTAAACAACGAAAGATGAAGATATGAGAAAAATTATTGTTTTATCATTTATTACATTAGACGGGGTAATGCAAGCACCCGGCGGGCCTGAGGAAGACACTTCGGGCGGTTTCAAATATGGTGGTTGGGTTGTACCTTATTTTGACGAAGTTGGTAGTAAGGTCATGGAAAAACAGATGAAACCAGCAGATCTTCTTTTGGGCAGAAAAACATTTGAGATTTTTGCCTCCTACTGGCCTAAACATTCAGACAATTGGCCAGGTATCAATAATGTTACAAAATATGTCATATCTAAGACCATGAAAAAATCAGGATGGGAAAATTCAGTTTTCTTCAAAAGTCTGGCAGATATCAAAAAGCTTAAATCTTCAAAAGGTTCTGACATTCAAGTTCACGGTAGCGGTGAGCTGATTCAGTTGCTTCTTAAGAATGATTTAGTGGATGAACTCTGGCTGAAAATTTACCCGATAACTCTTGGTAAAGGAAAAAAGTTTTTTGACAAAGGCACGACTCCGGCAGCATTTAAATTAACAGAAAGTTTAGTGACACCCCGTGGAGTTATTATTGCGAATTACAGGCGGGTGGGTAAAGTCAAAACAGGTACTTTTGAAGCTTAACAAGAAATGAAATCAGCAAAAATTATTGTCGCAGGTTTAGAAAATGCGATAAATTAAAAATGCCTTGTTTGAAATCAGGAAAGAAAATAATAAATGTTATAGCTGAATATATCGGTTCTTTTCCAGATGATATTCAAATCATTTGATTGTGGGATAATTTTACTTAAGTATTCAATAAACCAATCAAACGTAGAGTAGTCTTCCTAATTTATTTTTCTAACCCAAGTTTTTCAAGCATCCTCCTGGAATTATCGGCTGCAGGACTTTTAGGATTTACTTCGATTGCTTTTTTATAATACTTAATTGCTAATTCCTTTTGCCCGTTAGCGGCATACGCTTCCGCAAGACTGTCCCAAGCATTTGCAATTTCTGGAAACAATTCGGTATTAACTTTAAAAACTTCTATCGCATCTTTTGTTCTTTTTTCATTTAGTAAATCATATCCAACCCGATTAAGAAGAAAATCTTCCTCCATTTCAAAAAATGAATCCTTGATTATATCATGAAAATGACTTTGCAGATATTCACTTCCATTTTCAGCATAAGCTGAATAAAGTTTGCGAAAAACGTTTGAGCCAGGTTTTTGAATTTCTTTTCCTGCAAGCAATTTGTAAATATTGTTGCCAACTTCTTCGGCAATGGGCTCGTCATAATTTGCAAGAACAATAATTATATATCCTGTTGCCGGCTGAGAATAAACAACAGAATTTCTTCCTGGGGCCCCGCCGGCATAAGCAGAAATGTAAGCAGAGTCTATTAACATTTTTTCCCAACTAACGTTTGAAGACTTTTCATATCGATTTGCAAATAATATTTTCATTTCATCGGTAATTAATTTATTATCATAAAGTATCGAGAGTTCAAACTTCAAAAGGTCTGTTGCTGTAGAAAAAGCTGATCCTGCCGGTGATGGCGATTTTTCATAATCTATTCTTTCTTTTTTACCGGTTGATGAAAACATATATCCCGCTGGAATATCTTTATCTGCTCTAATCTTTTTATAATCGAAATAAGTGTTATTCATTTTCAAAGGTGCGAGTATATTTTTATCAACATAATCAAAGTAGCTCATACCAGTAATGCTTTCGATGACAGCACCAAGGACAGCGAAACCTGCATTGGAATATTGTCTGTCTGTCCCAGGCTCGAACAAAAGCGGTTCATCTTTGAAAGTTGAAATTATTTGATCAACTGTTGTAAGTTCACGTAGTTTGGGAATGACCCCCGGAATCATAAAATAATCACCGAACCCGGAAGTATGAGTCAGTAACTGCCGGATAGTAACGTTATCAAGAACATCCTTGGGAAACTGATTTAAATATTTATCTATCTTATCATCAAGGTTAAGCAAACCTTTTACAGCAAGTTGAAGAATCGCAATTGCTGTAAAATCTTTATTTATTGAACCTATATCAAATTTAGTATTTGTAGTATTCTCTTTCTTGCTTTCAAAATCAGCCATTCCAAATGCTTTTAGGTAAACAGGTTTTGTATCTTTTGCAATAAGCACTACTCCTGAAAAAAGATCTTGTTTTATATATTCGTTCATCAGATTATCTACAAGATTTTGAATTTCATCTTGAGAATATTGACGCATTACTGCCGGTTTTGATTCATCTTGAGCTAATAGAATATTATTTATAAGTAGCAGGCTTAAACAGAATATTATTTTTTTTATCATTTTGACTTAATCATTAAATTATTCAATATTGTTTGTATTATTAGACTCAATTCAAAGGAAAAAGTTTTATAATTAGAAAGCGGTAGAGTGAATTATAATTTTATAACAATCTCTTATTTATATACAGAAACAGAACAATAATAATTCGGGAAATATGTTTTTTGCCGATATCTTTACCTCTCTGATTAAATAATCTGGCAGGGGAATTCTTAAAGATATCATCATTATTGTTTTTATAAAGTTAAAAACTATTTGAAAAAATTTGTTTAATAAATTAGAGTGATTATTATATGACAAACCTATCAAAAAAACTTGTTGATGAATTTGACTCTTTAATTAATGAATATTTAACCAGCCTTAATAATTATACTGAAGATGACTTACTAAAAAAATCTGATGATGATAGTTGGTCGTTGGGACAAATGTATAATCATCTGATTAGGGGAACAGAAATATTTCATTTAGCAAAAGTTGGTGAATGTTTAAACAGTGATTCCAATTCTGACAAAAGGAAAAAATTTCCAGGAAAATTAGTTTTCTTAATTGGCGGATTTCCACCACGAAAAATAAAGGTCCCACCCTCCCCGCAATATACACCCAAACAGCCTGCAAATAAAAAAGAATTACAGGATGGTCTTACCCATCTTAAAAACTTATTTAGAGAAAGGGTAAATGAAATTAGCAATAAGCCAGGCAAAGGAAAAAGTGAGCACCCTGCTTTGGGATATTTAACATTCGTTGAATGGATTAAACTCATTAATATGCATTTCAAACATCATAAAAGACAAAAGCAGAGGTTAGAAGATTATACTAAAATATAATCGAGAATAATATTCGATTAATTTTAATTATTAATGAATAGTTTAAAGAGAGGTGACAAAAAATAGTAATATTAATTTTTAAACGGATTGACTCTGTCTTTATCAAAATTTGGGCGATAATTTTCCGAACTATCCATTTCCTGTATCCAGCCATTGTGCAATCCATATTTTTCTAATAAGTTTAAAGCTTTTTCGTATTCAGAATTTCGTAATGTGCGATCCAATAAAATATTTTTGCTCGTTTTGTTTGTCGGATAATACTGTGACATTAATGAGATGTGAACATTTTGGCTTAACTCTTCTGCAATAAATTTAAAAACTTTTTCTGTTTCTGATAAATCATTTGGCAGAATCAGGTGTCTTATTATCATTCCACGAACAGCAACATCGCCATCATAAATAAGTTGATCTCCAACCTGTCGATACATTTCTTTTAAGGCTTCTTTAGTTTTTTCAAAATAGTCGTCAACCAAAGAATATTTTGTTGCATACTCGCTGCTGCCGTATTTAAAATCCGGAAGATAAATATCAACAACCCCATCATAAAGTTTTAACATATCAACAGAATCATATCCATTTGTATTATAAATTATCGGAAGATCTAATCCTTGTTCGGCGGCAATGTAAATTGATTTTAAAATAGTTGCAGAGAAATGTGTTGGTGATACGAGTCCAATATTATGGCAATCCCTGTTTTGTAATTCAATCATTATCTCAGCTAATCGTTCGTGTGTAACCTTATTTTGACTCTCTGATTTTGGATTCTGACTTATCTCAAAATTCTGGCAGTAAATACATTTAAGGTTACAGTTACCAAAGAAAATGTTTCCAGCTCCCTTTGTTCCTGATAAAACTGGCTCCTCTCCAAAATGTGGAGTATAAGATGAAACAATCGGTAAATACCCGCTTGTACAAATTCCAAGTTCACCATTAATACGATTTACGTTGCAATCCCTGGGGCAGCTTGTACAGGAGTTTAAATTGATGAACGCTTTTTCAGCACGATCTTTTAATATGTCACTATGTAAAAGCTCTATATATGATGGAGTGAAATTCATTTTATAAATGTAGAATATTTGATTTAAATGAATAATAACGTTGAATTAACTAAACCTTAATCGTTTTCCATTTTCCTTTTTTGAAAAGAAAATATCCAAGGATGGAAAAAGTAGATTCTGAAATCACAATCGAATAGTATGCGCCTTCTGCACCAAATCCCAAATTTATAGCCAACATATATGCGAGCGGAATTTGAAGAAACCAAAAGACAAATAGATTCATTATCGTTGGAGTTTTTGTATCACCTGCACCATTAAAGGCTTGCACTAAAACCATCCCAAATGCGTAAAATAGATAGCCCATCGCAAATATGTTTAAACACTTTGAGGCATTATCAACAACTTCCTTTTCATTAGTAAAAAATGATGAAATATTATCTCCGAATAGAAAGAAGATAATCATCACACTTCCCATAAAGATCATATTAAATAAACCCGTTCTCCATACAGCTTTTTCTGCTCGGGCTGGTTGATTTGCACCAAGATTTTGCCCGACCATTGTTGCTGCAGCATTTGAAAATCCCCATGCAGGCAGTAGTGTAAAAATTACAATTCTGATTGCAATTGTATATCCTGCAAGGGCCGCGCTTCCAAATGTAGAAATTATGCGCATCAAAAAAATCCAACTTGCGGATGAGATAATAAATTGTGCTGTAACACCGGCTGAGAGTTTAATAAGCTTAAAAATAATTTTAGGCTTTAGCTGCCAATTGTTTTTGTGAATTTTAATCAAGCCCTTACCTTTTTTTAAATGGTATAGCTGATAAAAAATTCCAAATGATCTTCCAATAATAGTAGCAACTGCGGCGCCATCAATTCCTAGTTTAGGAAAGGGGCCAATACCAAAAATAAACATTGGGTCAAGAAAAATATTGAAAATATTTGCAATCCATAATGATCTCATTGCAAGTGCCGCATCTCCTGCCCCACGAAAAATTCCATTGATTAGAAAAAGTAGAATTACAATAAGATTAAAACTTAACGTAAGCTTTGTATATCCAGACCCCTCTAAAATAACCTCTTGAGATGCCCCCATTATTTTAAGTAAATATTCAGAAAAGAAAATTCCGACAATCATAATAGGAACAGATATCATTAGGGCTAGATAAATTGACTGCACGGCAGATACGGATGCACCGTCATTATCTCCTTCACCAACTCTTCTTGCAATCATTGCTGTTGTACCCATTGCTAATCCCCATCCAAGCGAGTAAGATATGGTGAGCATAGATTCAGTCAAACCAACAACGGCAATTGCGTTAACTCCTATTTTGCTCACAAAAAATATATCCACAATTGCAAACAAAGATTCCATTATCATTTCGAGTGTCATCGGAATAGCAAGCAGAATAATTGCACGATTAATATTTCCGTGCAAAATATTTGTATCATTACCCGATAAGGCGAGTTTAAAGATATTAATTACATATAATATTTTTTTAGAAATAAAGTTCATAGATCACAAAATTAATCGAGGTAAAATAATTATGTCAATAAATCGGATTTTAATATTGTGAAGATATATAATGATTTTATAAGACTAAAGAGGTCGTTTGATAGTTGGAAGAATGAACATTTATGAAATCACTTAGCTTATGGGTGTGATAATTATCATAAGATTAAAAAAGAAAATGTTAGTGAATTTTATTTATAGCTTTATTGTTATATGTTTACTTTCAACAAAACGATTGAGCAAATTAGTTAAATAAATTTTTAATAGTTATGCATTATTTGGAGTAATGATGAAAATTGGGATTTTGGGCTCTGGCGTGGTTGGACAAACTTTAGGGCTTGGATTTATCAAACATGGTCATCAGGTTAGAATTGGAACAAGTAATCCAGACAAACTTAGTGAATGGCTAAGCAAATCAGGAGCAAATGGTTCGCGTGGTTCGTTTGCTGATGCTGCAAAATTCGGTGATTTAATTGTTCTTGCTGTTAAAGGAACTGCGGCACTTACAGCTTTGGAAAAAGCGGGGAATGAAAATTTTACTGGTAAAACAATAATGGATGCAACAAATCCAATTGCAGAAGTTCCTCCTGTAAACGGAGTGTTACAATTTTTTACAAATATAAACTCATCTTTAATGGAAGAACTTCAAAGCAAATATCCTCAAGCAAATTTTGTTAAAGCATTTAGTTGTGTTGGAAATGCCCTAATGGTTAATCCTGATTTCGGTGGACAGAAACCAACGATGTTTATTGCTGGTAATAACGATGATTCTAAAAATGTCGTTAAAAATATTTTAAATGCCTTTGGTTGGGACGTTGAAGATATGGGGAAAGCAGAAGCAGCACGAGCAATTGAACCACTCTGTATTTTATGGTGCATTCCCGGGTTTTTAGAAAACAGATGGATGCACGCATTCAAACTATTAAAAAAATAATTAATAGCATTTTTGATATTACGATATAGACAAAGGAATTTGAAAATTATGACAGCACCCCCCAAAATAATAACCGTTGCATATACCCTGTTTTTTATAACCGTATTCTTAACGGGCTGCAAAGAAAGCAAATCGGAAATAAAACAAAAGAATAACAAAATAATGAATGAACAAAATTTAAATTTAGAAACTGCAACATTTGGTTCCGGATGTTTCTGGTGTACAGAAGCAATTTTTGAAAGAGTGAAGGGAGTTAGTTCTGTTGTTTCAGGCTACTCGGGTGGAAGTGTTGCGAATCCAACATATAATGAAGTTTGTAATGGTACCACAGGACATGCAGAATGTACACAAATTACTTTTGATCCTGCTGTTATAACATACGATGAACTTCTTGAAATATTCTGGAAGACACACGATCCCACTACATTAAACAGACAGGGTAACGATGTAGGAACACAATACCGCTCTGTTATTTTTTATCATAATGATGAGCAAAAACAAAAAGCAGAATATTATAAGAATAAATTAAACGATGAAAAAATTTGGGATAATAATATCGTAACCGAAATATCAAAGTTTGAAAAATTCTATCCTGCGGAGGATTATCATCAGGAGTATTATGAAAATAATCCAAACCAGGGATACTGTGCATATGTTATCACACCAAAAGTAGAAAAATTTGAAAAGATATTTAAAGATAAACTGAAGAAATAATTATTCGGTTTATTTTCAATAATCATAAAAAGGAGGCTGTTTATGAAAGTATCTTTCTTTTTGATTGTATTCGTTGTCCTTTCAACAACATTATTTGCTCAGACGCAAAATGATTTTTTGCACTTTAAATCTTATGCAGGTGATTATAAATCTTATGATATTCTTGAAGATAAAAAACTTAAACCCATTTTGAAAAAAATATTGGGAAAAGACTATCAGCATTTTGTTTCTAACTTAGATGTAATTGGGTCTGTTGATTTAATAAGCGGCGGAATTTGCCTTGAGGGAAATGCATCCCACAAAGGTGGAGAAGAAATGGCTAAACTTGATGTAAATCTTTATACTGGAATTGTTACTGCTGCAATTCTTTCGAAAGGGAAGATAGATGTTTACACAGATAGAAAAGATTATAAAAAACAGGATAAAGACAATTACATGAATCTTCCAATAAGTATTAAAGATTGGGTGGCACTAATTGTAACTGATTTGAAATACAGGTTTGATAAGCCTTCAATTTTAGCCTTCAAATAACAAATTATTTAATTTATTTATATTCAAAATAAAGTTGAGGAAGATAATATATTTTCAGCCCATCCTGTTATCACTTCAACTTTACTTCTTAATTGTTATATAAAAGAAAAATTTTAAGCCTTTATATTAAATAACAAGCCCAATCAGTTAAACTGAGTTGGGCTTATTATTAATTAGCTTAAAAATCCATATAAAGCATAGATTTAACTTTATTGGGATTACTTAATCAAAATCATTTTTTTTGTTTCAACTAAGGAACCAGCAGTGAGCTTATAAAAATATACTCCGCTTGAAAGATAAGAAGCATTAAAATTTATTTCATAGTTTCCTGCGGTTTTAATTTCATTTACCAATGTTGCAACTTCATTTCCAAGCAGATCAAAAACTTTTAGCTGTACAAATTGTCTACTGCCTAATTCATACCGAATACTTGTCGTTGGATTAAAAGGATTCGGATAGTTTTGTTCAAGGATAAAACTATTTAAAACTTGGTTATTATTTTCATCAACAGAGGTGATTGCAGAAGTTGTGCGATAAATTCCCATCTTCTCAGCA
Organism: uncultured Ignavibacteriales bacterium; assembly: GCA_963706055.1. Lineage (GTDB taxonomy): Bacteria > Bacteroidota > Ignavibacteria > Ignavibacteriales > Ignavibacteriaceae > IGN3. Next base: position 35,891 of record CAVPND010000052.1, read on the forward strand.
GCCGCAAACAAAATATCACCACTTCCAAAAGTAAGATCTATTATTCTACAGTTAAATATTCCCGAAGTAAAAGGGGTCCATGTTTGACCAAGATCATTAGATCTTGAGGTAGAATTGTAACCACCGGCAAAAATACTTCCATTACTATTAATAGCAAGCGAAAGCGCACCATCTGTTAAACCAGAAACATCTTTTGTCCAGGAATTTCCAGCATCGGTAGAACGATAAACGCCATCGCTTGTACCAAAATAAATATCACCATTAGAATGTTCAGCCATGGAAAACGAATATCCACTTACACCACCCCCAACATCAATCCAATCATCGCCATTGTTCGTTGATTTGTAAACTTCTTCATCAAAAAGATAATAAAGATCACCAGTTGAACTTACAAATAGGTCATAAACATATCCCGAAACGCTCGTATCTGTAATTTCAATCCAGTTTGCTGCACTTCTAGGTGATCTAAAAATTTTTCCATCCCACCCTGCTGCATAATAATAATCGTCACTTACAGCAAGTTTTTGTATTGCTTGATTTGTCAATCCTGTGCTAAATGAATTCCAAGTCGAAAAATCAGTAGAAGTCTTTACTCCATTATAAACATTATATACAATCAATCCACCGGAAGGAATAGCTTCTACTGTTCTTATGTATGTGTCCTCTTCATAATTAACAATCGTAATTTTATTCCAGGTGTTTCCATTATCAGTTGATGAATAAAGTCCTTTTCCTGTAATTGAAGCGTATAGATTTCCCGAAGCATCACTTACAACAGAGCTAACATCTGTAGAAGTTAAACCACTTGTATAATTATTCCAGGTAATACCAGAATCGGTTGATTTTATTACACCGGAATTTTGTGTTGTTGCCCAAACATTATCGTTGTTATCAATATAAGAACTTTGGAATCCAAACCCATTAAAAGTTGTTGTAATGTTTATCCAGTTTGTTCCGCCATTTGTAGATTTATAAAGCTGTTGAACAATGGTTACATAAAGATCTCCATTTGATGTGAAATCTATATCTGAAGTATACGGTAGAGATAAATCTCCCTGTATTGAAACCCAGCTATTTCCATTATCGGTTGATTTTAGAGGCCCAGCGCCGGCAGTGGAAATAAAAATTTCACCTGAAGTGTTTGAATTAAAACTTGTTACATAAAAAGTAGTATCATATCCAGAATTTGATTGAACCCAATTAGCTCCAAAATCTGTAGATTTATAAATTCCCCTATATATATCAGAAGCCAATAGAATATCATTTGTTGTAAAAACAACTTTCCGAAAATATTTGGAAGATGGGAAGCCGTTGTTGGTTTGTGCCCAACTATTGCCACCATCGGTTGATTTGTAAATTCCATTATAATTATTGGTAACATAAATATTTCCAGAATCATCAACTGCAATATCTTCAGCATATCCATTTTGCGGAAAACTAACATCTACTTTATTCCAAGTAACACCTTGATCAGTTGATTTATAAATGGACCGAAGTGTTCCGGCATAAACATCACCGGCGGGACTAGTCTTTAAAACAAAAACACCAATGTTATCTATACTGTTGGAAATTGAATACCAGTTTTCACCTCCATCAGTTGATCTGAAGAGACCGCCGTTAATAGATCCAGCCAGAAAAATATTATCAGTTACCTTAAGTATTGTGCTGGTAGCCCCACCATCAATTCCCGAGGGCTCCCAGAGATTTTGAGCAAAAGAAATGTTACAAACAGAAAAAAAGAAAACTAAACCGGTTATAAATGAATAAATATACTTCATCTTTGCCTCCTGAAGTTTAATAAATTAGTAAGCAGTAAAAACATATGCTTAATTGTAATAATTAATATATATAAAATATTGTGAATGCGGTATTCAAAATTTTAATGAATTCTAAGAAATTTAAGAATTGAAATAAATTCCACATTCTTCAGTGAAGGCATTCTATTGTAAACCCAAATAAAATCTGTTTGAACATGCGGGCAATTCTATTCATCGCTGAACACTTAGTAATAGAAAAGTGCTTTTGTAGTTAAATGGACTAAAAAGTTTATCAGTGCAATAGAAAAGATTAAGTATAAATGATTTTGTTTCCAATTCTCATATTTGAAGTCAATTTCTGAATTTAATTTTTAATAACTCCATTAATTGTGCAGTTATCACAATTGCCGCAGGGTTTTTCACCGGGAAAACCAAAATAATCTGAAATAAAAACTCTCCGGCATTTTTCTCCTCGAAAATAATTAACAACTGATAAAAGTTTTTTATTATCATTTAAAAGTTTTTCTTGGAGATGATCTTCATCCTGTAAAATATCCGGAAGTTCATTTACTATTTGCAGGTTTTGTTTTTCAATTTCCCCTTCAGTAACGCCATAGCGATCAAGCATTGCGAGCGCAGTTTCAACCCGAAAGTCACTTTTGTTCTTAAAACTTATTTGTTCGCGGATGTAATCAACTCCGCTTGAATTTATGATACCGATTTCCCGTTTTAAAATATCATACATTGCAGAATAAAAATTAGCATCAGGATTAGACCATTTAATAAATTGCATTTGCGTGTAAAGATCTTCTTGGTTGTAAAGTAAAACACAAACAGATGCTTTACCATCTCTGCCAGCGCGCCCTATTTCTTGATAGTAAGATTCTATTGACGATGGAACTTCTGCATGAATCACGAACCTAATATCCGCTTTGTCAATCCCCATTCCAAAAGCATTGGTTGCAAGTATTAATTTTTGTTTGCCACTAAGAAAATCCCTCTGCATACTTTTTCTTTGTCTGTCTTCCAATTTGCCATGATAAACACCATGTTTAAATCCAATATCACCAAGAAGTTCCGAAAAATTTTCTAATGTTTTAATTAGAGAAAAATAAATTATTCCACAACCATCATACTTTTCTAAAGTTGAAATTATTTCACGTAGTTTTTCCTTATCATCAAAAACATCCACAGCCTCTAATCTTAAATTTGGGCGTTCAATTCCGTGGTGAAAAATCTTAATCTGATCATTGTTGAGATTAAGTTTTTTAATTATGTCTTTTTGAACTTCTATTGTTGCTGTTGCAGTTAATGCGATAGTTAATGGATTGTCAAGAAGTTCTCTAAACTGCCCGATTCTCGAATAATCAGGGCGAAAATCGTGTCCCCACTCTGAAATACAATGTGCTTCATCAACAGCTAGCAAATCTATTTTTACTTTTTTTATTTGCTCTATAAAATCGTGTTTGCGAAATCTTTCGGGTGTTACATAAAGTAATTTAATTTTTCCATCAATAAAATCCGTTAATCTTTTTTCTCTTTCTTGTTTGGATAAAGTTGAGTTGATAAACGCTGCAGGAATATTTTTCTTTCTTAGCACATCAACCTGATCCTGCATAAGTGCAATTAGCGGACTTATAACTATTGTTCTGTTATCAAAATAAAGTGCGGGAATTTGATAACACAAAGATTTACCACTGCCTGTTGGCATTAATACAAGAGACGATTTTTTTTCATCAATAGTTCTTCTAATAATTTCTTCTTGTCCAACTTTAAAAGAATGGTAATTGAAATGCTCTTCTAATATTGTGTGTATGTTTTTATTCATAATAAGCTTAAATAATAATTGTAATTTAATAATTTATAATTGTAGTTATTTATATTATTTATTATCACATTTAATCGTGCAATAAAAAAAACTTTGTTAACGAAGTTTTTAATAATATCTACAAAGTGTAATTCTCGCATTAGAGGGAAAAAGTATGGAGAAGAATCACAAAAAAACCATTCTACTTGTTGAAGATAAGGCAATAATTGCAATTGCGGAGACAAATCTTCTTAAAAAAAACGGATACGATGTAGTAGTTGCGTACAATGGAAACGAAGCCGTAAAAATTGCAAGAGACAATCCTTCTATCGATTTAATTCTTATGGATATTGACTTAGGTAAGGGTATTGATGGCGCTGAGGCTGCTCAATTAATACTACAGGACCGCATGATTCCAATTATTTTTCTTTCCAACCATGCTGAAAAAGAAATCGTTGAAAAAACTGAAAAGATAACATCATATGGATATGTTTTAAAAAATAGCGGGGAAACAGTTCTTCTTACCTCAATCAAAATGGCCTTTAGACTTTTTGAAGCACAAACAGAAAAAATATTAAGTGAACAAAAACTTTTAGAGAGCGATCTAAAATTTCATATTCTGGAAAAAGAAATTGATGATGTTATATGGACAATGGATATCAATTTTCAGCTTACTTATATAAGTCCGTCAGTAGAAAAGATGTATGGCTATTCAGTTGATGATATGATGAAATTAAATTTACAGGATTATTTAACGCCCCAATCCGTAAACAAAACTATAAATGTACTTGCTGATGAGATAAGCTCGTTTCTAACAAAAAAAGCAGAAAAAAAGATAACCACTCTAGTATTAGAGCAAATAAAAAAAGATGGTACAATATTTACGACAGAAATAAGATCAAGATTTCTGTTAGATCATGATAAAAATCCAACTGGAATGATAGGTGTCACAAGAGACATTTCTGAAAGACTAAAATCAGCAGCAGCTTTAGAGGAAAGTAGTAAAAATTTAAACCTTGCATTAGAAGGAGCTCAGGTTGGATTATGGAGTCAGGATTTTTTATCAGGTAAAGTTTTAAGATCTGAAAATTGGGCTAAAATGCTGGGATATAAACTGGATGAGATTGAAGAAAGCCTGGATTTTTGGATATCAATTATCCATCCAGAAGATCTTGAATCAGTCCTTGAAACTGCCCGAAAACATGATGAAGGGCTAACTCCATTCTTTAAAGTTCAGCATCGATTAAAATGTAAAAACGGCGATTATAAATGGATACTCAATTGGGGACGAGTCTCTGAGAGAGACAAAAATGGAAAAGCACTAAAGGCCAACGGGATACATCTTGATATTGATGATAAAATAAAAGCGGAATCAGAGCGTAAAAAAAGTGAAATTAAAATTCAAAGTATAATTCAGGCAGCACCTATTGGAATTGGAGTTACCAAAAATCGTATTCTTCAGGAAGTAAATGGAACGTTTTGTAAAATGTTAGGTTATAAACCCGAAGAGCTTCTGGGTAATAGCGCTAGAATACTATACACTAATGATGAAGATTATGATTTTGTTGGTGTTGAAAAATATAAACAGATTGAAGAACATGGCACAGGCACAGTTGAGACCAAATGGAAAACAAAAGATGGGCGGGTTATAGATATTTTATTAAGCTCTACTCCACTTAACTTACAGGATATTTCAGGCGGAGTTACTTTTACGGCTTTGGATATTACAGATAGAAAAGTTAGTGAGCAGCTTCTTAAAAAAGCTTTATCAGAAAAAGTTGCATTGCATAGAGAATTATTGCATCGTATAAAAAACAGTTTAAACCTGATTAAATCTCTCGTGTTTCTTGAACGAGACAAAGTTAGTGATACGAATACAAGCAAAATTCTTGAAAATCTAGAAATGAGAATTAGTACTCTTTCGCATCTTTATTCACTATTAAATGAAAGCGGCATATCACAGGTAATTGACCTTGGAGAATATCTAAACCAGATTACTGAATCATTAAAAAAATCTTATTTTGATGAAAACAAAAAAATAATTATTAAATCCAATTTTTCAAAAGTGAGCGTCTCTCCCAAAACAGCATCGGCTGTTGGCTTAATTGTAAACGAAATATTAACAAACTCACTGAAATATGCTTTTCCCAAAAGCTTAAAAGGGAATGTTTCTCTAATTATGAAAGAATCAGATGGCAAGGTAGATATTGAAATTAGTGACGATGGCATAGGTGCCTCTGATATATTAAATATTGAGGAATCTAAGGGTTTGGGATTACAGCTAGTTAATATGCTTGTACAGCAACTTAGCGGAACCTTAAAGTTAGAGACCCAGGGAGGAACAAAGTTTAAAATAATTTTTCCATTAAGCGATTAAGTGCTTTAATCTATAAACATTAATTTTATATTAGCACATTAAATCCAAAAGGAGTTTTGATGCTGAAATATTTTTTGTTTATATCCATAATGATTTCATTTATATCCTGCACAGAAAAACCAACCGCTGATCCAAACTATGTTCAAGAAATAAAAGAGTGGGATATAAAACGAGTTAACAGATTAAAGGCTGATGACGGCTGGCTTAATCTAGCAGGAAGATTTTGGCTAAAGCAAGGAGTAAGTACTTTCGGTGCTGCATCAGATAACGATTTGGTTGTGGAATCACCAACGTTTCCTAAATATGCAGGATCGTTTTTATTTGTAGATTCTTCAGTAACCTTTAAAGCTAATGAGTCTGTTGAAGTATTATTAAATGGAAATTCTGTTAAAGAAATAAAACTTATTGATGATCAGAAAAAAGATATAACCGTTATACAGATTGGTTCTGTAAAATTTAATTTAATTATTCGAGATACACTTTATGGAATTCGGTTTCGTGATTTAAACTCTGGGCTTGTAAAAAACTTTAAAGGGATAGAAAGATTTCCGATTGATGAAAGCTGGAAACTTAATGCAACGTTTGAAGCCTACAATCCGCCAAAAGAAATTGATGTTCCGAATGTACTTGGACAGATCAGTAAAGAAAAATCCCCCGGCGCAGTTGTATTTGTTCGGGATGGGAAAACACACAAAATAGATGCCGTGGATGAAGGCGGTGAAAATCTATTTCTAATAATTGCGGACCAGACAACCGGAGATGAAACTTATGGCGGCGGAAGATTTATGTATGTAAAAAAACCGGACTCCACTGGAACAATACTTTTAGATTTTAATAAAGCATACAACCCGCCGTGTGTGTTTACAAAATATGCAACATGTCCGTTACCTCCTTTGCAGAATTATCTTAAACTAAGAATAGAAGCTGGTGAAAAAGTTTATGGGGAAGGGCATTAAAAGTTTTTTTAGAAAGATGACATCTTTTTAAATGATGTCATCTTTAATTAAAGCAGAAATTTATGGGCATCAGAAAAAACTTAGTTGATCGTTCTCTGCAATTGAATCAAAGTTTTTTCCAAGGAGGGAAAGAACTGAATCAGCAATTGGCTTTAGTTGTTTTTCAATGTAATGGTCGTAATCAAAATCGTTATGCTTTAGTTCGATCGGAATCGGACCGCGCTGTGTTATTGCATAATAAATTACATCGCGTGGTTCGTTAAGTAATTTTGCTGCACGTGCATGCGGAGGAACATTTTTGGTATAGTCTTCTACATCTTTTCGTAATCGTTTTCTGTAAATCAATTTGTCATCAAACTCGCCGGATTTTAGTTTTTGTACTTCACCGCGGATCCAATCTTCAACTTCAACACTATCAAAAACTTTTTGATATAATTCTACTTGAAAATCTTTTGCAAGTTTTGTCCAATCAGAACGAACGAATTCCATTCCGACAAATTCTATTTTTTCTTTTCCATCTTTTGTAATCAAGCCAGCATATCTTTTCTTTGCGCCAATATCTGCACCACGAGCAGGAGTGATAATAAATTTTCTATAATATTTTTCAAACTCTAATTCTAAATAAGATTCAACATTAAAATCTTTTTTAAGTCTGTTCTTCCAATAATTATTTAGTTCCTTAACAATCTTTTTGCCCTGCGCTTCACCATCCTCAACAGAAATATTTTTAAGCATTACAAATAATGAATCGGTATCACCATAAACAACTTTTAGTCCATTGTTTTCAAGATAGTCTTTACTCCCTAATAAAAGCTTATGTCCGCTTCCTGTAATTGCGCGCGGCAGATCCGGATGATAAAATCTACATCCATACGAACCCATTACTCCATAAAAACTATTCATTAAAATTTTTATTGCCTGTGAAAGTTGTTTGTCTTTTTTCTTTTTTGCGGTATCGCGCAGCTTCATCAATTCATCAATAAAATCCGGCAGGATATGAAGTGACGATGAAAACTTGTAGCCGTTTAGTGTTTGTATTGTATCAACATCTTTCATTAAAAGCGAGTAAGGATCAATCTTAAAAGTTTGTATGATTGAGGGATACAGGCTTTTAAAATCCAGTACGATTACATTTTCATAAATCCCGGGATTCGGTTCAATTACATATCCGCCGGCGGCATGTTCGGTGGTGTGGATATCTTTTAAATTTGGTGCAACAAATTCTGCGCGATGTAAACGAGGTAAATAAAAATGATCGAACGCGGCAGTCATCATTCCGAGTTGATCCATTAGCAAACCGGATATTTGAGCACGTCTCACTGAAAGACCAATCAATCCCGTCTTCGAAAAAATATCCGTTACAAGAATTGCATCCTGCAAATTATATTCTGCAAGTGCACTTTTATCTTCTTTAAATAAACGATCAATCTCTTCAATTTTATTTTCATCGGGAGTGATAGTTTTTCCGGTTCCTAGAAGTTCCTGTGCAACAGTTTCAAGTTTAAAATCTTCAAAACTAAAAAACGAGGCACGCAGCATTGATGGGCCATCAATTACAACTCTGCCGGTAACAGAAATAAAATGTCCGCTTGGTTTTCTTTGTCTGATTGAAACTCTTCCGTTTGCACGGGCAATATCAAGGCTGATTCCAAGTTCTCGGCATTTGTTATCAAGAAAGAGAAGATCAAAACCAACTACGTGCCAACCAATAATGATATCAGGATCAATATCCTTAAACCATTTAAAGAAGTTATTTAGTAAGTCTCTCTCGTCATCAAAAAAAGAAATAAGATTGGTTTTCCGTTTTGGTTTTTCACCAATCATAAAAACTTTTTTGTGTTCTCCCTTTTTGCCAGTAATGTGTAGAGCGATTGAGTAAAGTTGATTTGTTTTTGCGCCTGTTTCAATATCAATGGAGGCTATTATAAAATCTGGCGAGGTGTTGCAGGGTTCAATAGTCGGATTTGTAAATCGCACAATTGATTTTTTTTGTTCAGCTACTCCGGTAATTTTCATTTGCGAGTTAATAGATTTTTCCATTAAAAATCTTCTTAATGGATCAACGTCAGACTCATAAGTTGTTTGATTTGATTGATGAATTGTTTCTGCAAAAGTTGTTAAAGCTTTTTGAGTGTTAAAATAAATTGCATCAACATACTTGTTATTAAAATTTTTAAGTTTAGTTTCTTTTCTAAGATAAGTTTTTGTTAGAGGATTTAGCACCATATCATTTTCAATAAAGAAAACAGGTTTGTTATTAGTAATAATGATCTCAACAGCACCAAGTTCATCACTAGTTCCAATAAACTTTAAAACATTTTTACCGCTGTAGTCACTCCACTCTCCAGTCAGGAGAAATACTTCGTTAGTTGTATTATTTACGTTCTTTTTCATTTTTACTTTTAAATATCAATAAGATATTAAGGGCAAACACTAATTTTAATTTTATTTAATTTATTAAGCATAAGTTAAGAAACACTAGTATTATAATCTTGAGTAAAAAATAAAATATTATGAATATTGAATCGATTACAAATTATTGCCTTGCAAAAAGAGGCGCGGTTGAAGATTTTCCGTTTGATGAGGACACACTTGTGTTTAAAGTGGGTGGAAAAATGTTTGCGCTTATTCCATTGGAAAAAATCCCTTTACAAATTAATTTAAAATGTGATCCTGAAAAAGCTATTGAACTAAGAGAAAGCTATGAAGAAGTTCAGCCGGGCTGGCATATGAGTAAAAAATATTGGAACACAATTTTACTAGATGGTAATATCCGCTGGGCTGATTTGAAAGAATGGATTGACCATTCTTATAATGAAGTTGTAAAAGGCTTAAAAAAAATCGAAAGAGACAAACTTAAAGAGTAAGTTGTTGATTTTAATCACGATAAAAATGGTTTTTATTGTAATTAAAAAAGACAGGCCGTAATTTTAAAATAAAAGATGAAAAATATTTATACAGCTTTAATAATTATCTGTTTTCTATTCTTAGCCAAGCCTGTATCTGCCCAATTGATGCAAAACAGCAGCTGGTCTGTAAACCAAAGCCTTGATGGATATTCACTTGATAAAAATGATGGTGAAAGAACAATGACTATAGATGTAAAATTTGAAAAACCTTTCATTAAAAAACCACAAATTATTTTAAGCGTTACTCAGATTGATGCAGATAAAGAATCAAATTTAAGATTTAATGTAGAAGCAATTTCTGTTTCGCGGGATGGTTTTACAATAAAAGTCCGTACTTGGGCCGACTCAAAACTATTTTCAATTAGTGGCTATTGGGCAGGATACACAAATTAGCATTTTGAAAACACATCTAATAAACTATAAAACAAAAAATAAAAGTCTTTGATTATTGCCTCTTGGGTCTTAATTTTCTTGTATAGATTAATAATGATTCCTGTCTACAAAAAGCAGCCATTATTAAAAAAGGAAATCTAAACAATGCACAAAATACTTATACTGTTTCTATCAATTTTAATTATTAGTTGTGAAACAAACCCACCCACAACACCCATAAATCCCGTAACTGAATATGGAACAATTAATATAATTACCAATGTTCCAGGTGCTATGATTTATTTTAACGGAACTTCCACGGGAAAAATTACGCCAGATACTTTAAAGGCAGAAATTGGAAATCATCAATTAAAATTAGTAAAACCTGATTTCGATACTCTAATTGTTAATGTAAGTGTTGAGAAAAATAAAACCACAGAGGTAAACACATATCTTTTTGCCGCCCAAAAAATAGTTTTGATAGAAGATTTTGCAAATGTTAGCTGTGTTCCGTGTGTAACAAGCAATAAAATTATAGAACATCTTGTAAATACAGAATTTGGCACTTCAAAACTTGTTGCAATAAAATATCCCACTAACTTTCCTTCACCAGTAGACCCATTCTATCTTGCAAATGGCCAGGATTGTAATGCACGTATGGGATACTATAATATTTTATTTGCGCCAACAACAATCATTGATGGTAATCTGAGACCCACATCTACCGATTCCATCGATGTCAAAAATAAAATATATTTAGAGTTTACTAAAATTCCTCAATTCAATGTAGATGTAAGCGGAAGTTTAAACGGCAGTAACTATACAATAAATATAGCGATAGATGTAAAAGATATCAGCAACATAGATTTTTCTAAACTTGTTCTTCACACTGTAGTTACTGAAACAAATATCGAGTTTGTAAGTCCTCCAGGCTCAAATGGAGAAACAAAATTTTATGATGTAATGAGAAAAATGCTTCCAACTAACCAGGGTGAATCATTAGCAGCAATAAATCAGGTTGGATCATATAATTTCCAAAGGCAATTAACACTTAACTCAAGTTGGATACAAAGCAACATTAACACGGTAGTCTTTATTCAAAACAAAGATACCAAAGAAATTTACCAGGCAGGCTCAACATTTTAGTTTGTAAAATTATTATAATATTATAGGAGATACATTATGAAACGAACATTACTTCTATTTCTTATTTTGGGATTTGCTTTAAATACTTCGGGATATGATAAAAAATCTCTTGTTGAAAGATTTACCAACGCATCTTGTGCTCCTTGTGCATCATTGAACAATTCCTGGTATAATGCAACAACTGCTGGAATGCTTTCAAATGGTTCTATGTCGCACATCATCTATAATGTTTGGTGGCCTGGTTCTGGCGATCCTATGTATTTGTTAAATACACCAGACAACACTACACGTACAAATTATTATGGTGTAAATTCCGTTCCATGGATTGTGGTAAACGGCGCTACAATTTCAGCGACACAATCTGCATTTGTTAATGCGGTAAATACAGGGAACACACAATATTCTCCTTTTAATATTATAATGACACAAAGAGCATTATCTGATAATATGATTGAAGTAGGTGTTAAGATAATTAGGGATCCAAATGATAATACTACTTTTAGCACTACAAAACTTAAAGTTGCGCTAACAGAAAAATCTGTCAATTTTCCATCGCCCCCTGGAACCAATGGTGAGTCCCACTTTTTTAGCACTTGCCGAAAAATGCTGCCGGATGCAAACGGAACAATCTTAACAATTCCAGCACCCGGGGATTCAATTGAATTAATACTTCAGTATGTACCAACTGCCGCATTCTTGCAGGCTGTAAATATGGATAGTTTAAAGGTTGTAGCCTTTATCCAAAATGAAAGCAACAAATCAATTTATCAATCCTCAATGTTAGAAGTAGTCCCAAACTTTGTTGCACAAATTAATTCGACTAGCCCGGATGTAATTTCGGATAATTCAACTCCTGCGGTTTTTGAAGCTATAATTAATAATGTTGGTACAATGATGGATAAATACTCTATTAATTGCACTCTTAACTCTCCAATTGGTTGGACAGGTGAATTTACCACTACTAATGGAACATTTCCAATTGGCACAATAGATTCAGTTGAGGTTGCTCCTGGAAATTCAACAAGTGTGCAGATTACAATTAATCCACAAGGAATTGATGGGTTTGGAAGAACTATAATTGAATTTGAATCTCAAAATAATCCCGGTATGTCTGGTGCTGTGACTGTAAATAATGTTACAAATACAGGAAACAATATTCTTATAGTTAATGCAGGAGATAGAGAATACGAATCTGCTGTAACTAGTGCGCTGGAAAATGTTTATTCCGGAACATACGGGGCAGTTTCAAGATCGGCCCTGGAGCCAGCGAGTGTAAGTTTATCTAATTTTGATATTGTTTATTGGCAGGGAAGCAATTCCTCCCGAGCTTTTTACCCTGATGAAGTTACAAAGCTTCAAAGTTATTTAGATCAGGGGGGAAACCTTCTTATTACCGGGCAGGATATCGGTCGTGACATTTTTGAATCTTCCGGTCAAAGCCAATATGCGCAGGATTTTTATAATAACTACCTGCATACAAATTACGTAACTGATATTTCAACTCTGTTTTTGATTAAAGGTGTCCCAAACGATATTATCTCTAATGGATTACAATTTATTGCAAATGATATATATCCAAGATCACTTGATAAAATTTCACCAAGAGACACTAGTGCCATTGCTTTCTTAACATATTTTAATGGACCGGATGTTGCGGGTGTCAGGGCTGCAGCCGATAATTACCGCGTAGTATATATGACCGCCGGATTGGATCAGATAACGGATCAGGTTATACGGGATACAATAGCAGCGCGTAGTATTAGATGGTTAGCCGAAAACGTTGTGACTCCTACACAAGAGATAGAGGTAATTGCACATATAACAAATATTGACAGTACTCTTGGTGCTGAGATGATCTTTGAATTTGAGGCAATTAACATTTCTCAAGTTCAACAAAAAGTTTTTGTTGTTAGAACAATAAATAATTTACCTGTCAACTGGACGTCTTCACTATGTTTTGGTATTAACTGTTTTGCCCCAGGTTTAGATAGTGTGGTAACCGAACCACCATTCGGCGATCCGTTGGAACCCGGAGATACGTTATATGCATCTTTACACATTACAGCTTTACAGAATGATGGAACAGCAAATGTGCAAATTCAAGTTGGCACTTTACAGGATCCAACAGATAGGGTTACTCTGGATTTTACTGCTACAACAAGTCCTGTTTCTGTAGAAGATGAAAACGAAGTAGTAAAAGATTACTATCTCAGTCAAAATTTTCCAAATCCATTCAATCCTTCTTCAAGAATTGAATTTAATCTAGCTTCGGATTCTAAGGTAACTTTAAAGGTTTTCAATCTGCTTGGAGAAGAAGTTACAACATTGGTTAATGGAAATCTTGTAAGCGGAAAACACTTTGTTGATTTTAATGGATTAAATTTAAATAGCGGTGTTTATCTATATAGAATAAATGCATCCGGGTCAGATGGTCGTAATTATTCTGATACTAAAAAAATGACACTAATAAAATAATTTTAATATTTGGAGTGGTGATTACGCGCCACTCCTTAAAAAGTAAGGTGATATGAAAAAATATCTTCTATGTTTATTTATAGTGTTTGCTCTCAAAGGATCATTATTTTCACAGGATATAACATTTATTCCAAGAGAAACTATTTTATACGATACACTTGGGGCAGAGATGGTCTTTTATATTGATGTCACAAACATTTCCCAAGCCGATCAGACATTGTTTATGGTTAGAACGTTAAATAATCTTCCAACTGACTGGACCTCTTCTTTGTGCTTTGAGTTTTGTTTTGCCGGGTTTATTGACAGTGTTGCTACCACGGCGGAATATGGCAGTGCACCATTAATGCCAGGTGAAACAAGAGAAGTTGCAATGCATGTTTTCCCAAATGTAAATCCGGGCACAGGATATGTGCAAATGCAGGCAGGAACGTTTAGAAACCCTAATGATAGAATATCGGTAGATTTAACGGCAATTGTGAGTCCTGTTTCAGTTGAAAACGAAAACACCGTTTTGGATAAATACTATCTAGAACAAAATTATCCAAACCCTTTTAACCCAACTACTAAAATAAATTTTGGATTAAAAAAGTCAGGTCATGTTGAAGTAACTGTTTACAGTATTCTTGGAAATAAAGTTGTAACCTTGTTAAACGGACATAGATCAGCAGGAAACCATTCTGTAACATTTGATGCAAGAAATTTTGGCAGCGGAGTTTATTTTTATAAAATAGCAACTAATGAATTTGTTCAAACAAGAAAAATGATCCTGGAGAAATAAATGAAATTATTGTCTTTAACTATTTTATTGTTTTTTCTCTCGCTACCTCTGCTGGCTCAAAACGAAGAGGACTTGGCTGGAAGAAAAGCCCCGAACTTTAAGTTGGTAAACCTTAACGGAAAATATGTTGAACTTTATAAAGAAACAGGGTCCGGACCAATTCTTTTAAGTTTTTGGGCAACCTGGTGCAAACCATGTTTAGAGGAAATGGTAGAATTCAACAAAATTTATGAACAGTATAAGAACAAGGGATTTAATCTGCTTGCGATTTCTACTGATACGGAAAAATCAGTAGCTAAAGTAAAACCATATATTAAATCAAAAGGATATGATTTTACTGTTCTGTTTGATACGAATAGCGAAGTTGCAAGAAAATATTATGCGCAGCAAATGCCATATACAGTTTTAATTGATAAATCAGGAAACATTATTTACACCCATCTTGGTTACATGAAAGGCGATGAAATCAAGTTGGAAAAATTAATTGCTGATCTTCTTGAAAAATAAATTTGATGCTGTAATTATCTCTAATTAAAAAATAAAAATGAAAACTTCAAAATACCTTACTGCTGCCATTGTCATAGTATTTTACTCAATGGGGTTTAGTCAATCTGATAGCCGCTGGTTTTTGCTCCCTGATGGGATAGGAATATCAAACCAACTTGAATACTCATATAACATTGAAAATAAAATTGAAATTTTTGAGAATTGGCTAACGCTTGATTACAATAAAAATATTTTTAGTGCCGGGTTAAGGTTTGAGGCATTTCAACCAAATGATCCGGACCCATCTGTCAGTCGAGGTAAAGTAAGATATGCGGATATTGCGTATAAATATATAGCGATTGATATCGGCGATGTTGAGGAAGGGTTAAATATAACCGCTGGAAATTTTTATAAACTTTTTGGTCGCGGAATGATTTTAAAAAGTTATGAGGATAGAAATATTAGGATTGATAATAATTTACTTGGAGTAAAGGTAGAGGCAAACTATAAGGACTTTACACTTACGGCACTTTCTGGTTCGGCAGCCAATGCTGTTGATGAGCGAAATGATATTATTCACGCTGCTGATTTACAGTATCGTGGTTTTGAAGTAATTAAACTTGGGTCATCATTCGCATCTAATCAGCCGTCTACAGATGGAGCAGCTAGAACAACATTAGCATCATTTAGAGTGCAGCCATCAATTTGGAATTTAGACGGCTATGCTGAATATGGGATTAAAAACAACAAAGACATTCAGGAAAAAATATTTAAAAACAGCGAATCAAAAATTGGCGAGGCTTTTTACGGCAGTTTAAATTTTTATTATGGAGACTTTTCTATTGTTGGGGAATACAAGTATTATGATAATTTTGCTTTTACGTCTAATGACGGCACAATTTTTTATAATACCTCACCATCATTAAGAAAAGAATATACATACCAGCTTCTCAATCGTCATCCATCACCACTGGACCAATCTAACGAGGAAGGATATGCTGTTGAGGTAAATTATAATATCTCTGATGCAACATCGCTGACAGCTAACTATGGTATTACAAATACCTTGCCTGCCACATCATACTTTCAGAGGGCAAATATTTTTTCTCTTCCCATTACAACTCAACTAAAGGAAATTTATTTACAGGGCACACACAACTGGAATAAATCATTTACCTCTATATTAGCTTTTGGATATAATGAAGAGCTTTCAACAAACACAAAAAACATTACACCGATCCTTGAAAACAAATTTTACTTTGATGACATCAATACAATAAAATTAGTATTAGAGCATCAGCAGACAGAAAATTTTTCAACAGATGAAAAATATTTTGATGACGTAATTGCGATTGAATATTTACGCTCACCTAATTTTAGCGTTTCTCTTGTAACTGAAATGCAGACAAAAGAACCAGAAGCCGGTAGAACAATTAGAAAGGTTTGGAGCTTTATTCAGTTTGGGTACAAGATAGGCGCCCACAGCGATATAAGTCTGCTGTTTGGATCACGGCAAGCCGGTAATATTTGTATTGGTGGAATTTGCAGATATGAGCCAGCTTTCCAGGGTGCTGAGTTAAAAATTCTTACTAGATTATAAAGATTTTTGAGTTTTATAACAAAGTATTGCTAAAAGTTAATTATTAAAAATTTTAAATATTCTTATAATAATTGTTGACTTTAACACTATTTTTTAGGACGTTGTGATATGAAGTTTATAAATCTTTTCAAAGAGGAATGTTAATCTGATTGATTGATACAATTTTTACAACCCAACCATACAATTCCAAGTATCAATCTATGTTTAAATAAGTAATTCGGAAAGTTATATTCTTTTCGAATGGTTTTGATTTTTTATTGTTCTTTAAATTTTTTTGATCGATCGTTTAATTAATTAACCACCATCATCTGTAATCTAATCAAGGAGAGATCTTATGAATAGATGGTTTACTATTCTATGCACCCTGCTGTTACTACCAACGCTCCTGTTGGCACAGTCGGGAAAAATTAAAGGAAAAGTTACTGACCTTTCATCTGGAGAGCCACTTATTGGTGCCAACGTTTTAGTTGTTGGAACATCATTAGGAGCTGCAACAGACGTAAATGGCGAGTACACTATTTTCAATGTACAAGCGGGTGTTTATGAAGTAAAATCTTCATACATCGGCTTCCAAACAATAACAACTACAAACGTACGCGTTAATACTGACCTTACAACCACTGTAAACTTTCAGCTACCAAGCGAAGGAATATCGGTTGGCGAAGTAGTTGTTGTTTCGGAAAGACCACTAATTAACCCAAGTAACACAAACGCTATTAGAACCACTTCAAGCGATATCATCGAAGATTTGCCTGTAAGAGATTTTAATAACATTTTGGCATTAACACCCGGTGTTATCCTCCAAAATCAAAATGTTTACATAAGAGGCGGCCGTGTTGATGAGGTTGGATACTATCTTGAAGGTACAAACATTACTAATCCTGTTTTAGGTGGACGTGGTGTTAATATCGTTTCGGATGCTATTGAAGAAATCCAGGTTCAGGCTGGTGGATACACCGCTGAATATGGTGGCGCAAATGCAGGTATCGTGCGAACTCAACTTAAATCAGGTACACCTGATTTTAAATTCAGTATAGCTTATGTTACAGATAATTTAACATTCAAAAGCAAAGACAACAGGTTTGATGGTGAAAAATCATTAGGCGCTTATCAGTATGGGTATAATGAATTTACCGGAACAATAAGCGGTCCTCTTTTTTCAGACAAAGTAAAATTCTTTGGTTTGGTCAACTCCAATTGGAAGTTAGATCAAAACCCACTGCCTTTCCCGGGTATAAATCTTGGTGTTATTACTGATCAACAATCTACAACACCAGAAACTAATTCTATTAATTTGGTTTATCCAGCTGGTCCAACTTTTGGTGCCCAAAATCAAACCTATACAGGAACAGGTACACTGACATTTGATTTGAATCCAATAATCGTCAGACTTACCGGTTCGTATACGGACACAAAAGGCGGTAACGGCGGCGGCGGAAATATTAACCAGTTATTAAACCTTGGAAGAATTTCAATATTTGAAGGTTCTAACTCATCTTTTACTGCTAAGATGACACATATTTTAAGCCCCACTACTTATTATGAAATAAGCGGTGGTTATACTTATAGCTTTACCGAAAATATGGACCCATTGTTAAGAGACAATTGGGAAGTTTACGGCGATAGCGTTGCAAATGCACAAGTAGGTGCTGTATGGAATAGAACAGCAAGAGATATCCAGAATGGAAGAGTTGGAAGATATCAAAGACCAACAACATATGACATTCTTGGATTCTTTTTCAATGCACCTAATGATATTATAGCTGGCTATAATAAAAACAAACGAGAAGTTTTTAATTTTAACGCTGCATTTTCTACAGAAATAGATAAAATTCACCAACTAAAAATCGGTGGTGAATTATCTATGTACACTATTAGAAGCTTTGGTTTTGCTGCAGGTAGATCAGCAGCTCAATATGCAAATGCTGTATTTACAAATAGTTTGCTGCCAAATCCATTACCTCTTAACGATGTAATGATTGGACTAACTAATAGTTATGGTTATGATCATTTTGGTAATGAAACAAGTACTGACTTTAGTGCTGGCGCTGGTGTTGATGATATAGGACTTTTAGCTCCTAAAAAACCTCTGTTTGCAGGCGCATATGTTGAAGATAAAATTACATACAAAGATCTTATCTTAAATTTTGGTTTAAGATTTGATTACTTTGACGTTGATAACTTAACCCTGATAGATCCTACACGACCAGAAACAGCAATTGATTTTGGTACTAACAAAATCAATCCAGCCGGACTTGGGAAAAACAAATTCTTTTAGTGCTGTTAGTCCCCGTCTTGGTTTCTCATTCCCAGTAACAGATCAAACTGTTTTTCATGCACAGTATGGTAAATTTGTTCAGCAATCTAGATTGCGCGATATGTACCAGGGAATTTATGGTCTTGGAACTCAATTAAGAGGCGGATTTTTCATTGCAACTCCTGTTGGGTTAGATGTAAGACCAACAAGAACAACACAATATGAAATTGGCTTTACACAACAAATTTCTGATTTTGCATCATTTGATATCACAGGATATTATAAAGATATTCAGGATCAGGTTGAATTTGACATTCAAAGCACTGCATCTGGGTCACCATACCAATCCTATAACGTTCTAAGAAATGGAGACTTTGCTACAACAAAAGGTGTTGAGCTATCCTTTAACATGAGAAGAGTGGAAAATATTCAGGCTAATGCCTCTATTTCCTTCCAGGATGCTCAGGGAACAGGATCAAATCCAAATTCAAAAGCCGGTATTGTTGGCGCACCATTGGATGGTGTTACTATATTTAGACCTAATTACGTTGCCCCACTTGATTTCAATAAATCAATTACTGGTAATTTGAATATAGATTATAGATTTGGCGCTGATAATGAATCACCTGTTCTTCGTGAACTAGGCCTTTCAGCTCTGTTTTCTTTTGACAGCGGACATCCATTTACACTTGGACAAGGAAAGGGAGACAATGCTGGTTCACTAGAGGGTGACAATAGATTTAGATCACCGATAGAAGCCTTGAACTCATCAAGTACTCCTTGGGTTAGTCAGCTTGATTTAAAGATTGATAAATCTTTTATGATTACTGATAAATTGCGTGCAAATGTTTACTTCTTTGTTATTAATCTTCTTGATGCAACAAACATCACTAATGTATTCCTAAGAACAGGAACCGCATCTGATGATGGTTATTTAACTGATCCAGGATTAGGCGGAACATTAAAGTCCTACCAAAGAGAAGAATATGAAGCAATGTACAGAGCAATTAATGTTGACTATTATCAAGCTTATCAGACAAATGTTGGCGTTTTATATGGTCCTCCACGCCAAATTCGATTTGGATTTCAATTAGAATACTAAAATTGATAGTATAAAAAAATAGGAGTTTCAAAATATGAGTTATAGAACAATTAAATACATACTTGTCTTTGTGATAAGTATTTTCTTCCTCGCACCCGGTTTAAGGGCAGAGGGGGATAAGAAAGAAAAAAACAATAATGTTCTAAACAAAACCAACACATATGTTGCGTTAACAAGTTTAAACATTAACAATATATCAACATACTTTTATAACAACGGTATTTCTGATATATCAGCTGCGGGTAATTCAGGTTTGGTATACCCCAAGGGCAGTGGTAAAACAGCGGTTTTTACTTCTGGTCTTCTTTGGGGTGCTAGAGTTGCTGGTGACCCGGATCCTAGAGTTGGCGGAACTGCATACAGAACAGGTCTTCAGCCTGGTAAAGTATTACCAGACGGAACAGCAGACGATCCAAATTTAGACAAATATAGAGTCTATAGAGTAAGACCAGATGTTTATCCTGGTTCCGATCCTAATGTTGATCTTTCAACAGAAGCCGCATTGGATGGATTATCTCAATCTGATGTTAGAACCCAGTACGAAGCAGATTGGAATGAATGGCCGGTTAATATGGGTGCACCATTTGATGATGTTAATTCAAATGGTACTTATGAACCAACTATCGACATACCTGGAGTTAAGGGTGCAGACCAGACTATCTGGTACATTACTAATGACTTAAATTCTGGTAAAACCACTTTCTTATACGGAGCCAATCCATTAGGTATTGAATGCCAGATAACAATATGGGCATACAACCAGGCAGGTGCTCTTGGCAGCATGTACTTTAGAAAATATAAAGTTATTAACACAACAAATAGAACAGCAAATCCAACAACATTTGAAGACATGTATTTCTCAATGTGGTCTGATGTTGATCTTGGCGATGCAGGTGACGATTATGTTGGTGTTGATACTACCTTAAGCTTACAATTCTGTTATAACGCAAGTGCAACAGATGCTACTTATAATCCATTGCCTCCTCCAGCAGTTGGCTTTGACTTTTTTCAAGGTCCTCTTTTAGACGGAGTTGCGGGAGAAGATTTAAATAAGAACGGCATTGATGATGCTTCTGATTTTGGTATTTTTAATAATCAACGTGTAGGTCCTGGTAAGATTAACTTGCCAATGACTGCGGCATATTATTTTGCAAACGGTGATCCTAATATCGGTGATCCTCCACAGAATGATATAGATGGTTCTAGAGAATTCTATAATTTCTTTCAAGGTAAATTTGGAGTTTCTGGTGCGCCATTTATAGATCTTGCCAGCGGCAGACAAACCACATACGCTTTAAGTGGTGATCCACAAGCGCGTACTGGCTGGTTAGATGGTGTTCAGTTACCTGCTGGTGATAGAAGACAAGGAAGTGCATCTGGACCATTTACTATGGCTCCTGGCGACACACAAGAAGTGGTAGTTGCTGAAATTGTTGCGGGTGCTATTCCAGGTGTTGATAGACTTTCAGCATTAGGACTTCTAAAATTTTATGATGCCCAGGCACAGGTAGCCTATAATAACTTTTTTGATCTTCCTACACCTCCACCAGCTCCTGAAGTTACGGTTACAGCGCTGGACAGAGAAATAATATTAGATTGGTCAAAAAATGTTACTAAAGTTCAGGAAACAGAAACATTTAGTAGAAAAGGACATAACTTCCAGGGATATAATATATATCAATTACCAACA
The DNA here is from genome assembly GCA_963706055.1 of uncultured Ignavibacteriales bacterium. Lineage (GTDB taxonomy): Bacteria > Bacteroidota > Ignavibacteria > Ignavibacteriales > Ignavibacteriaceae > IGN3. Next base: position 57,603 of record CAVPND010000052.1, read on the forward strand.
GCCTCATCACAGGTAACTGAAGGTATTAGAATTGCTACTTATGATATCGTCGATCAAGTAGGAAAGATTTCTGATCTTGTTTTTGATGTTAAAACAGGTTCAGTAATTAAATATCCGGTTCAATTTGGTAACGATACTGGTATAAAAAGATTTATTTCAATTAAAAATGATCAGGTTGATGGCGGCGTTCCGTTAGTAAATGGAATTAAATACTATTTTGCAGTTACTGCTTATAGTTATAATCCAGACCTGGATGCTGTACCAAATAATTTAGAAAATCCAATTGCAATCCTAACTGTAATACCACAGCAACCAAATCCGGGTATTACTTATGGAGATGGATCTGGAAGCTCAGTTACCTTAACTCATACGGGAACTGCTGATGGTGGCCCAACAGTTAATATTGTTGATCCTGCTGCAACTACCGGACACGACTATGAAGTATTCTTCACCCAACGTGATGAGATAAGAAATGCAAATGGTGATTGGGTACCTTCTGGTTCACCAAACAGACCAGAAGACATGACAGGAAGTTCAATTTCAATTGCTGGTCTTTATGGACCTAATCCAGAGAGCGGAGTTGAATTAAGCTTTTCATTAGACCTAGTATCTGTAACTAATGCTTGGTGCGATGGCGTTACACTAACATTTCCTGCAGGAGTTACAATATTAAATGCCCCATCTTTTGATGCAGGCGGTGGCACCATTGTTCCAGTTGTAACTGGTAATACAATTACAATGGGATTAGTAAATGGTGAACTAACCCAAGACGGTATTTTTCATGGAGGTGAAACATGGTCTGTATTTATTTCTAACCCATCACTTCCATTAAATGTTGACTGGATTATTCATGATGATGGTTATACAAATCCTCCTGGACCAATAGTAAATGCAGTCGGAACATTTACAGTAACAACAATTGGTTCACTTGCAAGAACAGCTAAATACTGGAACTTAAGAGATGTAACCACAGGCATAACAAAATTAGAAAACCAAGGTGTTCTCGGTGGTAAAGTAATTTTCCCAACACGAGACGACTTGACACCTGCACAATTAGACCCAACCACCAGTGCAGATCCAATAGTTGATGGTTTTCAAATTGGAACAAGCGTTGTTTACAATGCTCCGATCAATTTTAGCAGTGAGAGATTGACATTAAGCCCGGACACTAGCCCGACAACATTATCTTCAAATAGCACTACAACAAATCTTGATATACAAAACTATACAATATTTGGTGGAACTATTTCTAGTTTTGCTATAGATAATTTTGGTGTTGGAACTACTGACATATTGGAACTTCAACAAGATTATGAGTTAAGATTTACTGGTGTATATACAGAAACCTCCCCTGGAATTTGGGAAGTTACCAGCGGCGGACAAATGGCAACTGTATTTAGAATGGTAAGTGCCGGTGCATTAGCGACACATCCATTAAATCCTTCGCCAGGCATAGCTCAGCCATTTATGGTAAGAGTTCCTTTTGAAGTATGGAATAAGGATACACAACAACAGGTTAATCTTACCTTTAGAGATCGTCAACGTGATGGAACAGAGAGACCTTTCTACACTTGGAATCCAACAAACAGAATGTATGCTATACTTGTTAATACACCATATGATTCTGTTAACGCAATACAAGTTGATGGCGGACCAGATGCATTAAATGCGCTTGCAACATGGGTACTTGTATTTTATGGAACAAACTATACTCTAAATGATGTTGTTACTATATCTTATGATAACCCAATTCAAATTGGGGTAGATAAGTTCTCATTCAGCACTAAGGGAGTTTCTTTCTCTACTGAACTTGCAAAGTCTCAGGTAGAAAAAATTAATGTATTCCCTAACCCATATTATGGTGTTAACACTGAAGAACTTAATAAATACAACAAGTTTGTTATATTTAGTCATCTACCAGCAAAAGCAACCATTAGAATCTTTAACCTTGCGGGTGTTCATGTAAGAACAATTCAAAAGGATAATGTTGATCAGTTCCAGAGATGGGATCTTGCAAATGAATCGGGCTTACCGGTAGCCAGCGGTTTATATATAGCATATATAGATCTACCTGAACTCGGTGAGACAAAAATTCTTAAAATAGCAATAATTCAGGAACAACAAATTCTTGATAGATTCTAATGAAATCAAGTTTAAAAGTATAGGAGTAAAAATGAAAAATATATTTAGGTCATTAATAATAGTTCTTGCCCTCCTGCTTACACTTGATGTATATGCCGGAGGAGGTAATAGAACTGGCACAGGAGGAGCCGCACAGTTGCTCATCCCTGTTGGTCCGCGCGGTATAGCCATGGGCGAAGCTAATCTTGCAGTAGCTAACGGGATCGAATCAATATTCTGGAATCCCGCTGGTGTAGCTAATTTACAAAGTTCAACTGCCGTTATGTTCTCTCATATGTCTTACATTGCTGATATAGGAGTAGAGTACGGTGCAGTTGCAACTAATTTTGAAGGCTTTGGAGTTATTTCTCTAAGTCTTAAAAGTCTTTCAATTGGAGAGATATTAGTTACAACAACTTCTGATCCAGATGGATTAGGTGGAGCAAAATTTTCTCCACAAATGTTAACTGCAGGCTTAACATATTCACGTCAATTAACAGAAAGAATATCAGTTGGTTTAACAGCAAACCTTATTACTGAAACTCTTGGTGATGTAAGTTCTACAGGGTTAGGTTTTAATGTTGGCGTTTTATACAATACTCTTGCTGATATCAAAGGATTAAGCATCGGTATTGCAATGAAAAACATTGGACCACAGATGCAGTATGATGGTTCTGGAATGTTAGTTCTATCAGAAGTAGCAGATCAGAGTCGTGCACCTCAATACACAAAAATTGAAGCAGCAAAATTTGATTTGCCTTCTTCATTTGAGTTAGGTGTTGGATACAAAGCAATGCTTGATGAAGACAATGCAATTCAGCTTGCAGGAGTATTCTTAAATAACAACTTCTCAGAAGATGAATACAAAGTTGGAGCTGAGTATGGTTTTAATAATCAATTCTTTGCTCGATTAGGTTATCAGTTTGCACCAGATTTAGAAAGTGATCAATATTTATATGGATTAACTGCTGGAGCTGGCGTTAATGTTAACTTAGAAGGAATAATGCTAAGAGTTGATTACGCTTACCGTACAACTCAATATTTTGATGGAAACCATGTGTTTGCTCTTTCTCTCGGTTTCTAAGAATTAGATCTATGTTTTATAATCCGTACCGAGAAAATCGGTACGGATTTTTTATTTTAAAAGAGTTATTCTTTTAATGATTTATTAAAGAGTGCAATAATAAAAGCTTAAGCTATCATTTATATAGACCGTCTATGTATATAGCAGTGTATTATTAAACTTGTTCTTGGATTTTTATGTTTCAGTTTTTATTATTAATCAAATTATTTGTTAAACTATTAGGATTTGGAGATCCAATGAAAAAACTAACTATTTTAGGATTGCTTATGCTTTTTGCATTGCCCATAATTGCCCAACAATCGGATGTACCATTAATTCCAATGAAAGACTTTTTTAGAAATGTTGAAAAAAGAGGTTATCAAATTTCACCGGATGGAGATTACCTATCTTTCATGCAGCCTGTTAATGCGAGAATGAATGTCTTCGTTCAAAAAATTGGAGAAGAGAAAACCACACAGGTTACATTTGCAACCGAAAGAGATATAGCTGGTTATTTTTGGAAAGGCAATAATCGTATAATATATGTGCAAGATTCCAAAGGAGACGAAAACTATAGATTGTTTGCGGTTGATAGAGATGCAAAAAACCAAAAAGATCTAACACCATTTGAAAAAGTTAGAGCGGGCATATTAGATGACCTTGAGGACATTCCCAATGAAATGCTCATTCAAATGAATAAAGACAATCCACAGGTATTTGATGTTTATAAAATCAATGTTAATACAGGTGAAATGAAAACAGTTGCTCAAAATCCCGGTAACATTACTGGCTGGCAAACAGACCATAATGGCAAACTAAGAATTGCAATTACAACCGATGGAGTTAATTCTACAGTTCTTTATCGAGATAATGAAGAGCAGGAATTTAAGCCTTTATTAACTACAACATTTAAAGAAACCTTTGCGCCACTGTTTTTTACATTTGATAATAAAAATCTGTATGTATCTTCAAACATTGGGAGAGACAAAGCTGCTATTGTAGAATATGATATTGCTAACAAAAAAGAAATAAAAGCACTTTATGAAAATCCCGATTATGATGTGAACAGATTAAGTTATTCAAGAAAGAGAAAAGTAATTGAATTTGCTAGTTATACTGCATGGAAACAAGAATATCATTTCTTCGATAAAGATACAAAAGATATTTATAATGATTTAAATTCTAAACTACCTGGAAAAGAAGTTGCAATAACCGGTGCTAATAAAAACGAAGATAAATATTTAGTTAGAACCTATAGTGACAAATCTCTTGGTGCTTATTATTTCTATGAAGTCAAATCAAAACAATTAACAAAACTTACAGATATTAGTCCGTGGCTTAATGAAAACGATCTTGCAGACCAGAAACCAATTACTTATAAAACCAGAGATGGTCTAACAATACATGGATATTTAACTCTTCCTAAAGGGGTTGATCCCAAAAATCTTCCGGTAGTAGTTAATCCGCACGGTGGTCCTTGGGCAAGAGATTCTTGGGGGTTTAATCCTGAAGTGCAGTTTCTTGCAAACAGAGGCTATGCAGTTCTTCAAATGAATTTTCGGGGTTCAACCGGATATGGAAGAGAATTCTGGGAAAAAAGTTTTAAGCAGTGGGGAAAGACAATGCAGGATGACATTTCTGATGGTGTTAAGTGGTTGATTAATGAAGGAATTGCTGATCCTAAACGCGTAGCCATTTATGGCGGGTCTTATGGAGGTTATGCAACCTTGGCTGGATTAGCTTTTTCACCAGAGTTATATGCATGCGGTGTTGATTATGTAGGAGTTTCAAATCTTTTTACTTTCCAGAAATCTATTCCTCCATATTGGGAGCCTTTTAAAGAAATGCTTTATGAGATGGTTGGGCATCCACAAAAAGATTCACTGTTGTTAAGAGATGCATCACCGGTTTTTCATGTTGATAAAATAATAGCACCATTATTAATCGCTCAAGGAGCAAACGATCCAAGAGTAAATAAAGATGAATCAGATCAGATGGTTGAAGCATTAAAGAAAAAGGGAATTGATGTCCCTTATATGGTAAAAGATAACGAAGGACATGGATTCAGAAACGAAGAAAACAGATTTGATTTTTATGGGGCAATGGAACAATTCTTTTTCAAACATCTTGGTGGAAGAGCCGCCGAGTTGAAGGAAGAGGTAAATTAGTTTTTACTTGAGTCATCACGAGCGAAGCGAAGTGATCTAACGGATTGCTTCACTTCGTTCGCAATGACTTATCCTTTGTTTTCAATTCTTAATGTGCAGCCATCTTCAAATCTTTTTTCTGATAATACCAACGATAGAATAACAAAGCAATTCCTGATGTTAAACCAATTCCGGCAAAATAGTACCAGACCATATATGCTTTATCATAAGCCGTTACAAGCTGCGCAGCAGTTAGTGTTAGTGGATCAGGAACATAAGCTGTTAGAAGATAGCCTGATATCCCAAATCCCAATATTGAAGACAAAAATGAGTGCAAATGGCTGAACCCTAGATACAATCCTTCTTCTCCCTTAGGAGCCTGCAAAGAAAAAAACTCAAGATACCGTGGGGAAATAAAACACTCGGCTAATCCTTGCACCACTATCCCTAATATTAGCATAACAGTAATTGGATGAGCAGTGAACAATCCAAATATTGAAACTGATTGACCGGTAAAAGATTCTAGCAAATTACTAGAAGCCATTAGAAGCGCTGAAATAGGCATTAAAAACATTCCAACAGCCATTGAAGAAACTGCTTTTACTTTACGCATCAAATGTGTAATCATCATTACCATTGTCATTACAACAAATGGGTTAACGTTTGCAATCCATTCTGGTGAAGCATGTTCGCCTACAGTTCTTAAAACATATTTAGGCATTGTGGCATAAAGTTGATGTTGTATAATCCAAAATCCCGTAACGATAAAAATTAAAAGCAGCAATCTTACATTAGTAACTACTTTCACAAAACCTTTCCAGACTTCATCTAATGATTTACCTTCTCCGGCAGTGCTTACATTTTTATAAAAAAGAAATACCACAACAAGCGCTATAAAACTCATTAAAGCAGAAAAGAAATTAATAGATGTTAATCCCCATTCAATTCGAAGTGGGTATGCAAATGTTTTACCTAGAAATGCACCAACATTTACTATTCCGTAAAATATTGAATAACCCTTTGCTCTGGTTTCTTTTGTGGTGGTAATAGCGACGGTACCTGTAATTATAGACTTAATGAACGAACCGCCGAACATTATAACTATTAAAGAGGGAAGAACAACAGCCTTATACGGTAATGCACCGAGTGCAAAATATCCTATTGATAAAAGCGCAAAAGCAAGAATTACAGCATTTCTAAAGCCTATTTTATCAGCAAACGCACCGGTAAACGGAGGCAGAAAATAGAGACCTGCTGAAAATATGCCGCCAATCCAAGCTGCTTCTATATCATCAAAACCAACAATGCGGGAAAGGTAAAGTGTAATTGAAATGAATACTGCATAATATGCAGCCCGTTCAAATAGCTCAACAATATTGGCTGTCCAAAATGCGCGTGGAAATTTCCAGCTGGATTTTTGTGTTGTTGCAGAGTCACTGCCCAGACTTTGATTACTCACAATTACCTCGATATTTTTTAAAATTTCGATTCAAAGATAGGCCGAAAAAATTTAGAAGGCTACTTTTCTTTTTTGATAAATTTCATTGCTCCGGAATTTATGCAGTAGCGTTTACCTGTTGGCGGTGGTCCGTCATCAAAAATATGCCCAAGATGTCCTTCGCATTTTTTGCAAATAACTTCTGTTCTTGTCATTCCAAAACTTTTGTCATCTTTGTAAATGATTCTATTGCTGTCAATTGCTTCAAAGTAACTCGGCCAGCCACAGCCGGAATCAAACTTTGTGTTGGATTCAAATAAATCTGTACCGCAGGCAGCGCAAGTATATGTTCCTAATTCGTGATGATCCCAATATTTTCCGGTGAAGGCTCGTTCAGTTCCTTTTTCTCTCAAAATTCTATACTCTTCTGATGTAAGTTCTTTTTTCCATTCTTCATCTGACTTTATAATTTTATTCTCCATAATCTCTCCGTTTAGCTTTGTTGAATCTGGGTTTGAAATATTTTTTGCAGTGACAATTTTTTCTGAATTGATAGAGTTATCAATTTTCAATAAAAATCCTATAAAAAGAAAAACTAAAAAAAATATAATTATTTTTATCATATCATAATCCTATACTATTTATCTTTACAAACAAAATACAACATATATTGGTTGCAGAATATTCCGTTAAAAAAAACTAATATCAACACAATAATTTTGCAAAAAATAAATCCCACATAATTATAACCAAAAGGAAATGTCATGGAATTAAAAGATGTCATTGAAAAGAGAGTTAGTATAAGGCAGTTTACAGATAAACAAGTTCCTAAAGAACATATTAAAGAGATTGTAAGAAGAGCCGGACTAGCACCAAGTATAAATAACTCACAGCCTTGGATATTTACCGCGATTATAAATCAGGATATTATTCAAGAAATGGGAAAAATAGTTCAGAAAAAAGTGCTGGAATATTTTCCGCATGAGAATGTAAAAGAAAAGATGGTTGCCCAAGCAAAGGTTTTAAGATTTTCCTCTTTTTTTATGGATGCACCAGTTTTAATAGCTGTTGAGATGTGCCCTTATCAAACGGTGATTGAAGAATTGTTGAAGGGGCGTGAATTAAATTTAGATGATGTAAACAGACTTAGAAATTATCCTAATATACAATCAATAGGCGCCGCTGTAGAAAATTTAATCCTATCTGCTTTTGATCTTGGATATGGTGCTTGCTGGCTTTCTGGGCTTTTAATTGCACGTAACGAACTTGAAGAATTGCTCAAAATTAAATCTCCCAATACATTAGCAGCCTGTGTAGCCATTGGAAATCCAAGAGAATTTTTATCACAAAGAGAGAAAAAACCCCTTGAAGAATTCTTTAAAGTAATCGATTAACTTTTTTAAGTGAAGAAAGTGTAGGCGGCACCAAATAACCACAAGCAGCCATTCTTCCAATCACAAAAGCTATTGTTGCTGCAACGGCCCCAACCAATGCAAAAAACTTTATACAAACCGCAACAACAATAATAATTCCAACAAATTCAATTGCTGTTCCGTAAGTAATCTGCTTTGTTTCATTTGTTTTTACTAAAACAGCTCTCTGGAAACTAATTAGAACTGTAAATGCAGGAAAGAATGACATTATCATCAAAGGAAGTCTGGCAAAATCAGTTAATGAATTAGACAAACCGGAAATATCTCTAAACCAGAATTCTGCAAGCGGAGTGAATGCAATTATCATTAATGTTCCGGCAACAAACATTGCAAGTTTAACTGCAAATTTTTTCAACTGATTAAATCCGCTCATATCATCTTCAATCAAAGCAACAACAACCTCTTGAAATGATAAACCTAATCCTCTAAAAATAAATACGAATGAAGTTACCACTGGCATTACGGCAAATGATTCTAGCGGCATTCTGCTTTGCCCAATAAAAAAGGTAACAAATGGCTGTATGCCAAGCGTTAGTAATGAAGTAAGTGCGAGTGGATAATAAAATTTTATAATTTCTTTTATTGTTAATTCGCTTTGCGAGACATTCTCTTGTAATTTCAATTTTACTAGAAATTTTCTAACCATAAGTTTGCTCGCAATAGCTTCGCAGATTACCGCTGTAGATAAAGCGCTAGCACCAACAACTACTCCCGGAACATCCGAAAATTTATATAAGATAAACGCGGTAATTGACATTGAAACTAATCTGATGATTGTTCCGTAGGCGACTAAGCGAGTTAGATTATTTCGAATTAAAATTCCCTGATAAAATCTTCTGTATCCAATTGCACCAGGCCAGGGAATTAAAATCATTACTGCAAGATGAGTTAGATAAGAAACTTCACGCGGTAAACCAATTAAGTCTTCGGTAACGAAATAAAAAATAGGGGGCAAGATAAAAACAATCATCGCAGCAGTAAGCGATAGACTTAATATGTAATTAAATTTTCTTAGCTGTTTAAATGATTGATAATCTTTGACAAGTGCTGTTGATGCACTCATCATCATTATTACAGGAGCTTCAATAATCAGCGCTAGTGAAAAGGCTATTCCATAAGCAGCAAGATTAAATTTTGGTTCGGCTAACCTTGCTATTAATGCAGAAAGATAAGGTCCTTCCAGTGACATCATTAACCATGTTGCGGCTAATGGTATCCAGAATGCAAGTATTGATTTTTGTGTAAGTTGATGTTTTGAGTTCAAATCATTCAAATAAATTTTATGATCAAACTTAAATATTATTTATCTAACCTTGGATATTTATTGTTAAATTAATATCGGGATTTGATATTTTTATTTACAGGAGAGAGTTATGAAAAAAATCATTTCACTATCAGTATTACTTTTCAGTTTAATGCTCTGTATTGGCTGTGCAGAAAAACAAAAAACGCAGCTCACCGAAAATATAAAATCAGGATTAAGAAAAGATGCGAAGGAATTTATGAATTCCCTAAAATCGATTTTAATCAAGGAGATGCAGACAAACGGTGTAACTACTGCAGTTTCAGTATGTTCCGATACTGCTCAACTTTTAACTGTAAATTATGGATTGAGTAAAGGTATTTACATCAAACGGGTTTCGTTTAAGAATAGAAATCCAAACAATATACCGGATGGATTTGAAACAAAGGTTCTTAAATCATTTGAAATTTTAAGTTCTCAGGGAAAAATGAATGACACAACGGAATATTTTGAGATTATAGAGGAGAATGGGGTAACGAATGTAAGATATATGAAACCGATACTAATTCAAGCACCATGTTTAAGTTGCCACGGTACAAATGAAAATATTGGCATGGATGTGAAAATCATTCTAACTAAAAATTATCCGGATGATAAAGCCATAGGATATCAGTTGGATGATCTTCGGGGGGCAGTTTCAATTCAGAAAACTTTATAGGAAAAAAAATGGTTAAAGAATATCCGCTTTATAATGTCCCAAGCATAACCTCAATTCAAGATATGCTATTAAGATCTGCTAAGGTTTATGGTGATAAACTTGCGTTGGAAGATCTTACAAAGAATCCGATTGCTAATGTTTCATTTAATCAACTATATAATTATGTAATAAGATTTGGTAAATCTTTATTAGAAGCAGGTATAAAAGAAAGAGATCACATTGCAGTTATAAGCGAAAACCGTGTACAATGGTCGCTAACATATTTTACAACAATGTGTTTTAATATGGTAATTGTTCCAATAGACAAAAACTTAAACCAAAATGAAGTACTTAATGTTATCCACGAATCGGAAGCAAAAGCAATTGTATTTTCAGACGGTTTTGAACCAATGATGAAGGAAAAAAGAGATTCGCTTCTTAATCTTAAGTATTACATTAATATGGATTCACCGGAACATAAAGATGGAATTCTCTCTATGACTAAAATGATTGAAAAACAATCTGAGTCAATTGAAAAATTACCACTTATTAATCCAGATGCAATGGCAGAAATTATTTTTACTTCGGGGTCCCTTGGCAGAGCAAAAGGAGTTATGCTTACACAAAAAAACATTGCATCAAACCTTATGGCAATGACAAGTATGATACAAATTACCCCTGAAGATAGATTTCTCTCGGTACTTCCGATTCATCACAAATACGAATGTACCTGCGGATTGCTATGCCCATTGTACACAGGTGCTTCAGCGCATTATGCACGCTCATTAAAAACTGTGGTAGACGATCTGCAAAAAGTAAAAGCAACAATTCTGCTCGGCGTTCCATTGCTTTATGATAAAATGTTCAAAAAAATTCATAAGGGAATTATAGAAGACAAATTAAAATCTAAAATTGTTCCACCGCTAATTTCACTAACGAACATATTTGAGACATTTGGATGGAAAAGTTCTAAGAAATTAATCTTCAAAGAACTTCATCATAAATTTGGCGGTCACATAAGGTTATTTATTGCGGGCGGTGCAGCTCCCGACCCCAAAGTTGCTAAAGGTTTGCGTGAGCTTGGTTTTAATTTTGTTCAAGGCTACGGGTTAACTGAGACTTCACCAATTGTTGCTTTAAATCGATTTTACAGTTTTAAAGATAATGCAGCAGGTTTACCGCTGCCCGGACTTGAAGTAAAAATTAATAATCCAGATGAATTAGGTGTAGGAGAAATCTATATTAAAGGCAAGAGTGTTATGCTGGGTTATTACAAAAATCCAAAACTTACGGATGAGGCCTTTGATAATAAGTATTTTAAAACAGGTGATATCGGATTTTTTGATGAAGATGGATTCCTGCATATTAATGGCAGACAAAAAAATGTAATTATTTCTAAAACTGGTGAAAATGTTTTTCCTGAAGAAATAGAGGATATACTTAACAGAAATCCTTTTGTGCTGGAAAGCATGGTTTACGGCGAGCAAGACGAGAAACATACGGAAATTATTGCAGTACAAATTGTTACAGATGCTGAGGCATTTATTGAATATTCTGAAAAAAGCCAGATAACAATCACCCCAGAATTGGTTAATGAAATAATTTCTGAAGCAATTAAGGAAGCTAATAAAGAGCTGCCGGCATTTAAACAAATTAGAAAATTTTACGTGAGAGACAGTGAGTTTGAGAAAACCACAACACAGAAGATTAAGAGGTATTTAATAAAACAATATTAAAATTATTTTTATTCACAATCAGGAGAGTAAAATGAAAAAGTTAATATCACTTTTTATGTATTTTTTTCTTCATCATCAGTTTATCATTTCTTAATGCTCAAACAAATGATTTGCCGGTTGATAAAGATATAACTGTTGGCAAATTAGAAAACGGCATCAAGTATTATATCAAACAAAATAAAAAACCAGAAAAACGTGCAGAACTTTATCTTATTGTAAGCGCCGGTTCCGTTCTTGAAAATGATAAGCAATTAGGATTAGCTCATTTTGTAGAGCATATGGCTTTTAACGGTACAAAAAATTTCAAGAAGAATGAATTAATAAACTATCTTGAAAGCATCGGAATAAAATTCGGACCTGAGCTAAATGCTTACACAAGTTTTGATCAAACTGTTTATATGCTTACAGTTCCAACTGATAGTATTGAAATTCTTTCAAAAGGATTTTTAGTACTCGAAGATTGGGCACACAATCAGGCATTTGACCCAACTGAAATTGATAAAGAAAGGGGGGTAATAGTTGAAGAATGGAGATTGGGTCGTGGTGCACAAATGCGAATGTTAGATAAACAACTACCAATTTTATTTAAGGATTCTAAATATGCCGAAAGACTGCCAATTGGTAAGAAAGAAATAATAGAATCTTTTGATCATCAAACACTTATTGATTTTTATAAGGATTGGTATCGCCCCGATTTGATAGCAGTTGCTGCTGTTGGTGATTTTGATGTTAAAGAAATAGAGGGTTACATTAAAAAACATTTTGAGAAAATTTCCTTTCCTGAACAAATAAAACAAAAAGAATTTTTCCCAATTCCCAAACACAAGGAAACCTACTTTGCCATAGCTTCTGATAAAGAAGCAGTTTATTCAAATCATCTCTGTCTATTATAAACGAAATCCCGAAGTAGTAAAAAGTATAGACGATTATAAGAATTTTATAATACATCAATTGTTTTTTTCAATGTTAAACGATAGGCTTTCTGAAATAACACAAATGGCGGACCCTCCGTTTCAGTTTTGGCAATGCAGGCAAGTTCAAAATTTGTAAAAAGTGCTGATGTCAGATATTCTTGTTGCAGTTGTAAAGGAAGGTGGAATAGAAAAAGGTTTGGAAGCTCTTCTCACAGAAGCTGAAAGAGTAAAAGCACCATGGTTTTACTGCTACAGAATTAGAAAGACAAAAAACAAACCAGCTTAGAATGATTGAAAAAAAACGGGATGAAAAAGACAAGACTGAATCAAGACAATTGATGCAGGAATTTGTAAACAATTACCTGTACGATGAACCATTAATAGGAATAGATAATCAGTACGAGCTTTATAATAGTCTAATTCCGCAGATAACATTGGAAGATGTCAACAAAATTTCGGCCGAATTGATTAAACCCTGAAAATAGGGTTGTTATTAGTTGCGTGCCGGAAAAAGAAGGTGTTAATATTCCAACAGAGAAGTGAATTATCAAAAGTTATTGAAAAAGTATCAAACGAAAAGATTGAGGCTTATGTAGATAAAGTTCAGGTAAAGCCGCTTGTTGATGTTACCCCAAATCCATCACCAGTTATTGAATCAAAACAAATTGAAGAATTGGGAATTACTGAGTGGAAACTGGGAAACGGAGTTAGAGTAATTATAAAACCCACTGATTTTAAAAATGATGAAATAGTTTTTTCTGCTTTTAGCCCTGGCGGATCTTCATTAGTAAGCGATGAAGATTTTCTTTCAGCAAATAATGCTGCATCACTTATACAGGAATCAGGAATTGGTAGTTTTAGCAAGACAGAACTTGATAAATATCTTACAGGCAAAATTGTTTCAGTATATCCTTACATTGGATTTTATGAGGAAGGATTAGGTGGCAGTACAAGTCCAAAAGATATGGAAACATTCTTCCAGCTTATTTACGGTTACTTTACTAGAACCAAAAATAGATTCAACAGCATTTCTTTCTTATAAATCAAAGATAAGGACGTGGCTGACAAATATGAGTAATGAGCCATCTGTGGCTTTTAGAGATACTTTAGATGTTACTCTTTCAAATTATCATTTTAGAAATCGTCCTCTAAAAGTAGAAATGCTTGATGAAATAAATTTGAATAAATCACTTTCTATTTATAAAGACCGTTTTGCTGACGCCAGTGATTTTACTTTTGTCTTTGCTGGTAACATAGACTTAGAATCATTTAAACCTCTTGTTGAAACTTACCTTGGCGGTCTTCCTTCTCTTAAGAGGAATGAAAAACCAATTGATTTGAAATACACAAATATTAAAGGTGAAATCAATAAAGAAGTTTACAAAGGGATTGAACAAAAAAGTTCTGTTGCAATAGCCTATGTAGGTGATATGAATTGGAGCAGAGAAGAATGAACACACCTTAGAATCTCTTATGGATGTTCTAAACATTAAATTAAGAGAAGCAGTTAGAGAAGATAAAGGCGGAACTTATGGAATAAGGCATATATCATCGAATTTATAGAATACCGGAAAGCCATTACTCAATAAATATAAATTTTGGCTGCAACCCGGATAGAGTAAATGAACTTGTTGCAACAGTTTTTCAAGTTCTGGATTCAATAAAAACTTTTGGACCAGATGCTGCTGTTATGACTAAAAATAAAAGAAATTCAGAAAAGACAAAGAGAATTAAATCTGAAAAAAAATAATTTCTGGAAGGGAATAATTTCTAACTATATTCAATACAACGAAAATCCGGTTGAGCTTCTTGAACTATACTAATTGGGTTGATGAAATTACTTCTGAGGATATTAAACAAGCAGCAAACCAATATCTGAATAAAGATGTTGTTAAAGTTGTTTTATATCCTGAAAAGAAGGAATAATCGAATAATGAGAAATATTTGTAAACAATCGGGAATGATAAAATAATGTACTCAACAGTTTGTCCAAATTGCGGAGAGAAATCCGAGAGTGAGGTAAAAGACTGCCCAAGCTGCGGCTTTGCTAAATCAGAGATTGTAAACAGGGTTGGGATATTGCAGAGTATACATGATACTCTTGTAGAGAAACTTAGCTTTCTGGATTATCCACAATTGTACATTATAATTGTTTCCCGAGCGCTAATAATTCTATTTTTAATCTTTGTTATTCCCGATTTTATAAGTAACAGTGAGTTTTTCTGGATGGTGATTGGAATATTTTCTGTTTACGGCTTAATAAAAGAAGTTGCAAAAACATATTCTAAATTTATTTTTGTATATAAAGCGGTAAAGCTATTACTATTTGCATACTTTGGAGCAGGTATTGGAAACTTAATTTCACATGCCGGAAGAATGGTTTATTACAGATTTAGCTATTACTTTAATCTTAAATTTTTGTATGAGCAAATATCAATTGGCAATACAATGATCTTGTTTGGTGCAGTTGCAGGAATGGGGTTTATGCTGTTGATGAACCGGTTTAAAAATGAATTTAAAGTAGGAAAACTTGATACAAAAACAGATTAAAATTTTGTCAAGCTAAAGAACAGTTTTACGTATTAAAAATTATAACTAAAGCTAACCCAAGGTAAAAAAGGCCAGCCTTTAGTATTGTCAATTGCGCCAAAAAACCCAATATCTGCTGCCAGATTTTCACCGAAGAATCTAACACCGGATGAATAAACGAGAGTAGTTCCCTCTGCTTCAATCAATAAAAAATTTTCACTAATTAATTTTATATAATCAGATACTTGAATGTCGCCCCCCACCAGAAATAATCCAGATAAATCATTCTTTTTTGGGGGCCATAAATTTAATCCGTAACCCAAAGTGACCCCCTTTCTCTCATTACCCAAAGTAACAATTCCATAACCTAATAAGGTCCCATCATTGGATTTATTGAAGATACTTAAATAAACTAAACCGGTTGAAGCAGATATATTCTGGGAATTATAAATTTGAAACTTAGATGAAAGGAAATAATATTGCTTATCACCTGCCGGATAGATAGAGATACCGCCTGCCAGTTCGATAATGTCAGCTGCTGCAATTGAAATAAATGGAAAAAAAACTTCGTGAAAAGAAATATATCCACTACCGGCCTTTAATGTTCGTGCCGTTGGAGAAAAAAATAATCTTGAACTTCCAGGATTAGTACTTGCTTGATGTGTAAGAGTTGAATCGTGATTGATATAATCAATTTCTTTTATCCGATCAATATTTATTTTAAACACTAGATTGGTTAGAGATTGGAACAGAATTGATGAATCTGATTTATTTAATATGGTCCCAATCGAGATGGTGGAATCTACAAGAGTAATTTTTACTATTCTTAAAGAGTCAGACTGGACAATTAGATCTGAATTATTTTCAATTTGTGCGAGCATTAGTTGAATTGACAATTGACAGAAAAATAAAGCTATGAATAAAATGTTTTTCAAAACTTTCCCTAAGATAATAGCCTTGCTTTTCCAGCATTAAAATGAGGGTTTCTCAATTAATCAGTTAGTTTAGTATAAAGTTTTTTTAATGTGTTAAAAGATTTTTCAAAAGTATTTTCTTTGCTTAAAGAAATAGGGTTCTTAAATCCTTTTGGATAGTACCTCCAGTGTACTTTTGAGTACATGTTTGCACATTTTTTTGTGTGGTTAATCATATACTCAACCGGATCAGGCTCGCTGTTATTAACAAGATATAACTCAATTTCCCAGAGAACTTCAGAAAATATTTCTTTTAAGGTATCTGAATCTTCTGTGCTATCCAGCAGAAACTCAACAATAAAATTATTAGTTGTCTCCGATTCCAATGCGTGCAACCGGTCTTGGATCATAACCGTACTTTAATTCAAAGTACCTGTTTTGCAGATTAACTTTACCGGGCTGCCAGATCCATAAATCCTTAATCATTTTTGTTGCTCAATTTTCTGAATGGATGTGCTTCTGTATTAAAAACAAACTTTGTTAAGTCCAGTGTTTCTTCAGATGCAAAAATTAAGTAGAGATATTTTAAAGTTTCGGCTAAATAAAAGCTTTCCATTGAATCCATTTTTTCTTTGCTCATAACATTTTTCAAGGAGGCGTAACCTTCATCAACTTTACAGTATTTAATAATGCTATCAAAAAATGTTTTTCCCATTGCCACATATTTTGGATTCTTTGTCTTCCTGTAAAGATAAAAAGCAGATTCAATAATTTCTGGCCGCAAAATATAGTAAGGTGCTGTAACTTCAAATGTCCTATAATTAATTTCCTCCGGCTCAATGCCAAAGTGTTTCCACATTCTGTAACAGCTTTTCTGAATTTTATCAGCTGTTGCAACATCATCGCCAAGAACAAGCATTCCGGGCATAAAGGCATCAAGTGCACCAAACACGGTTCTGGATTTTATTCCTGTGTTCATATCAGCGTGTGCATACCACCAGCCTGTGCTAACAGAATCCAGCAAATATTTATTTACTGCTGCGATACTTTCATCATACATTATTTTAAAATCCGCATCATCAAAAAGTAAGTAAGCTTTTATAAGATACTCGTAATAAGAATCGATCATTCCGCTGATGTGAGATTCTGTGTTCGTCCATTCACCGGTTTCAACATTTATTTGGGTTCCAACTAAACCAATTTCTGATCTGCGTTTATAAACTTCTGTAATTGCATGCTTTGCTTTATCATAATAAACAGGATTGCCGGTTAGTTTACTCAGCATTCCAAACTCCAGTATAAGAGTTCCAATTTCGGCGGGATTATTTATATGATTTTTAACTTCACCTGTTTTTAGGTTAACATTAACATAAGGCATTCCCGTTTTAGAATTAAAAGCAGGAAGCAATCTGTTTCCTAAATCCGCCGCCAGATCCAAAAATCTTTTATCCCCATCTAACTGATAAGCAGAAATCAATCCTCCAAGTAATCTAATTGTAATTTCAAAATTCTGAACAAAAATATTCTTATCAAAAGATAGATTCTTAAAAATCAATTCTTTTGTTTCTTTGGCTTCTTCGGTTAAGCCCATAAGAATCATCGTATCAAACGCATCCACGGGAGTCATTAACAAACTTTCATCATACCAGTTTCTATAAGATTTACTTAATGGTTTTAATTGATCATGACCCCACGCGTATTTTTTATAAGCATTCCAGGAATGAAGAAATTCCTGCTTTACTTGTTCTGCGTATTCATTTTTGTTGATGTTGTTAGCGGAAATAGTTTGTAGACATCGATGGTGGGAATGAATCTGCATCAACCCAAAGTGTTTTATTCGGAACATCTGTCATTTCAAATTCGAGTAATCCGCCATTCATAATTTCCTGATGCGTTATGAAACTTCTTGTTAAAAGATTTTTATTCAGTATTGCTGATTGAATATATATGTTTTTCTCAGAAAGATTTTTTGCTTTGATTAAAAACTTCTTGTCATTTCCCAGATTGATTGTAACTTCATCAAAAAGGGGAGAACCAATTAAGTAGTTTTGATCTGCAGGATTAAATGGATAAAAACCAATTGCGCTTAAAACATACCATGCAGACATCTGTCCGCAGTCTTCATTTCCTATTAAGCCTTCAGGAGTATGATTGTAAAAAGTTCGCAGTATTTGATTTACTATTTGTTGAGTTTTCCAAGACTCACCAACAAAGTTGTAAAGATAAGCTATGTGCTGGCTTGGTTCATTGCCATGCGCATATTGCCCGATCATTCCGGAAATATCATTGCTTGGATTTGATCCTTCTAATTTTGATGAAGTGATAAATAGTGAGTCTAATTTTTCAACAAATTTTTCTTTACTTTCAAACAAACTGATCAAGCCTTCTACATCGTGAGGAACAAACCAGGAATACTGCCACGCAGTTCCTTCTGTGTATTCATGGTTTCTGTGTTCGGAGTAAACCGGATTAAACGGGACTTTCCATTTTCCATCACTGGTTTTAGCACGCATAAAGTTTGTTGATGGATCAAACAGGTTTCTATAATACTCAGCACGTGTTGAAAAGTATTTGTAGTCTTCATCTTTACCAAGATATTTTGCAACCTGTGCAATACACCAATCATCATAAGCATACTCAAGAGTTTTTGAAACTGATTCAACTTCCTTATCATCAGGGATATAACCAAGCTCTATATAATATTTCAAACCAAGATGATCCTGCATTGCAGATTTTATCATTGCATCGTAAGCCAGGTTAACTATCAAATCCTTTATAACCCTTTAGAATTGCATCTGCAATAACAGGAATAGCGTGGTAACCGATCATTGTTCCTGTTTCATTTCCCAACAACTCCCAAACAGGCAGCAAACCAAATTCGTTAAAATGCGATAGCATTGAATTGATCATATCATCAACTTTTTCCGGTTGAGTAATTGTAAACAGTGGATGAGCAGCTCGAAAAGTATCCCACAATGAAAAGATGCTGTACTTGGTATAATTATCAGCAGTATGAATGTTTCCATCTGCACCTTTGTATTGGCCATTAACATCACTAAAAACAATGGGAGCCAGCATTGAGTGATAAAGCGCTGTGTAAAAGGTTGTAAGTAATTCTTTGTTGTTTGATTTTGCTTCAATTTTGTTTAATTCTTTGTTCCATAGATCCTCAGCGTTTTTTTTAACAGAATTGAAGTTCCAATCTTTAATATCGCTTTCAAGATTTAACTTTGCATTATCAACGCTGACAGAGGATATTCCTGTTTTAATAAGTAATGATGAGTTTATCTCTATATTAAAATTAAAAATTGCACGGGCTGTTATGCCTTTAACTTCTGTTGCACTGTTTTGATAGATAGAATCCTGAATCAAAAAAGATTTTATGATTGGTTGAGAAAATATTGTGTAAAAATAAACCCGCTGATCATTTGCCCAGCCTTTTGATAATCGATATCCGCATACTGTATGATCATCAATTATCTTAATAAATGTTTCAACCGGTGTATCCCAGTTTTTAGAGTAGCCCAGATCAAGCTGTATATATTCATTTCCATCTTGATTAAAGATGTGTTTTTGAAAACCGCTTCTTAACGCGGCAGTTAATTCAGTTTTTATATAATAATCTTTAAGAAGCACACTATAATATCCGGGAGAAGCAAATTCATTTTTGTGATCATACTTAGATTGAAACTTTTGCTTTAATATTTCATCATCAGAAATATTATTTGAGAAAGCTAGCCGGCATAAATTGAATATCATACAAATCACCGATGCCTGTGCCGCTTAAGTGAGTGTGAGAAAACCCGACAATAATGCTATCTGAATAATGATAGCCGGAAGAATACTCCCATCCGCTTTTGCCATTATCCGGACTCAATTGCACCATTCCAAATGGAACCGTTGCACCGGGATAAGTATGCCCTTGTAATCCTGTCCCGATTAACGGATTAACATATTGAATGTAGTTTTGTGAAAGAAGTAATTGAGTAAAAAGAATAAACAGTAAAAATATTTTCATAAAGATTAAAATTGCTTTTGTAAAAGATGTGGATGATTTTTTTGAACCATTAATATAAATTCACCAAACAACGTATTTGCCCATGCAAACCAAGCCCGAGTAAATTTAGCTGCATCATCTTTATCAAATGATTCGTGCATAAATCCAGTGCCGGCATGAGTATTCTTTAGTAATTTGATACAATCGGAAATTTCATTTTCATCAGTACTGGTTAAACCGCGCATAATTACAGCAAGATGCCAGATTTTACCAATTCCTGCATGCGGACCTCCGATTCCGTTACCTGCGTTTCCTTCAAAGTAATAAGGATTGTTTTCACTGAATAAAAATTTTCTAGTGTTTTTATAAACTTGATTATCTGAAGAAACTGCATTTAGATAGGGGAGTGATAATAAGCTTGGAATATTTGCATCATCCATAAAAAGTTTGTTGCCAAAACCATCAACTTCGTAAGGAAGAATTTTCCCAAAGTTAAGATGCTCGGACACAGCATACTTATACAACGCTGCTTCAACCTCATCTGAAAGAGATTTACATTCTGAAGTAAATACTTTATCACCAACAACGTTTTCTGAGATCTCGGCTAATTGTCTTAAAGAAACAACTGCAAAAAAATTGGAAGGAACTAAAAATGGAAATATCGTTGCATCATCACTCGGGCGGAATGATGAAACAATCAATCCAACCGGATTAACAGGATTGCCGTATCCGCCAAGAGGCAAAGAATCTGTTGCCCAGGCAGTTTCGCGCATAAAGCGATATGGTCCTTTCCCTTCTTTACGCTGCTGTTCTTTAAAAGTTTTAAGAATCAGTTTCATTGCTGCTTGCCAGTCTTTATCAAATACAGAAGTGTCATCGGTTTTTTTCCAATAATTGTAAGCCAATCTAATTGGATAACAAAGAGAATCAATTTCCCATTTACGTTCGTGCAACTCAGGTTTCATTTCTGTAATATCATTTTTCCACTGGCTATCAGCCGGCCCATCATTAAAAGCGTTTGCATAAGGATCAATAAGAATACATTTTGTTTGACGGTTAATTACCCCGGCAATAAGATCTTTCAGTTTTTTATCATCATTAATAAACTCAAGATAAGGCCAAACCTGTGCGGAAGAATCGCGTAGCCACATAGCATTAATATCACCGGTTATCACAAAAGTATCCGGCCTTCCATCGATAAATCTATGTGTAACAGTTGTATCAAGTGTGTTGGGAAAGCAATTCTCAAAAAGCCATGCAAGTTCTTCATCTTTAATAGATTTTTTAATTTCAGTTATCTTAGCTTCAACGAATTCACTTATAAACTTTCTGTTTTGAATTGGCGGTCGCTTACTTTCAAAAGATAAGGGGGCGAATGATTTTGTAAAAGAAAAATTTGGAATAGATAATCCGGCTATTGCAAGGGTGCTTATTTTAATAAAGTTTCTTCTGGATTGCATAGCGTCCTTGTAAACTTGGTATTAAATTTCAAACAAAAATATTTATTCAAAAATAAAAAGAGGGACTCAAAAAAGAGTCCCCAAATAAATTAATAACAATTAAGCATTCTTCGTTGGGCTAACAAATTTATTATATAACAACAGTCCTATAATTGTAAAAACACCAATTAAACTAAAAATAATCCATAATGTGGCGGGTTGATTTAAATTATCTACGAAATGTACATAAAGATTTGCACCAAGTATTCCGCCAATAAAACTTCCCAACACTCCGTATAAAAATGAGTAACCAAGATAGAGTGCTTTTTTATCTTCAGGTGCAATTAAACCAACATAACTAATAAATTTAGGATGTGCGGTCATTTCACCGATTGAAAAGATAGTTATTCCAATCATAAATACCCAGATGTCTGTATTGATGGCTAGTATTGCCATTCCAACAGTGCCCATTGCAATTCCAGCAATCATCGTGGGCAAAGCTTTTGTATGTTTTACAATATTTGATACAATTATCTGAAGTAAAATAATAGTGCCGGCATTAATTACAGTTACATGTTCAACATCAAACTTCCAATTTATATTAATTCCGACAGAACCAAGCGTACCATTTACAAAATTGTTTAATGAGGTTGCATCAACATATTTTTGGACATACCACAACACAGAATCAAACATCTGGAAATATAAAATCCAAAAACCGGAATAGATTACAATCAACCCTATAAATTTCACATCGGTTAAAACCATTACGGCACCTTTTAAAACTTCTGCAAGTGTCTTAGTGCTTTCAGGTCGCTTTGGTTCTTTGTAAATAAGAAAAGTTGGAATCAAGCATAGATGCTGTTGCAATTGCAGAGGCCATCATTACGTACTCCCAGCCAAAAGTATTTTTGATGTAAGGAACAAGTATTAACGGGAATAAAAATGCACCAAGATTTATTGACCAATAAAAAATTCCAAATCCTAAAGTACTATTGCTTTCATTTGTTGATCGAGCAATTGTTCCGGAAATCATTGGCTTAAATGCTCCCGCACCAACAGCCATTATAACCAGACTTCCAAAAACCATTGCATATTCTGTAGTTTGGCTGGTAAGAAAATAGCCTAAACCTAAAAATATAAATGCAAAGGTTAATACACGTTTATATCCGAATCTATCTCCAATAGCTCCGGAAAGAATAGGAAGAATATAAAGCATAGGCTGGATAACACTTTTAATTACACCCACGCTTTCTTTTGTGTAGCTAAGCTGGTCGGTCATGTAAACTGAAAGGATGCTCATCATTCCATAATAGGAGCCTCTTTCAAAAAACTCCATAAATATTACAACCCAATAATTTAAGGGAAAGGATTTAATCCCTGATTTTGATGTTTGTTGATCACTCATCTATTGTCCTTATTAGTTTCCAGATTTTTGAATTTGTTGAAAGCAAAACTAATGAAAATGTAAGATAAGATATAATAAAAAAGGCACGATTTCTCGTGCCTTCGTAAATGTGTTTCTGTTGCTCAGAACAATGACCTGAGATTAAATAAATTGCAGAAAACCAAAAGAGGCTGTCTCAAAAAACTGATTTTGTCAACCTGAACCTGCCTGCCGGACAGGCGGGCTTGTTTCAGGTTCTAATTTTAAATTATAAACGAAGCATTAGATTCCGAAATAAATTCGGAATGACAATTATGAGACAGCCTCTACAAACATTATTAATTATTTCATCAACAGCATTTTGCGTGTTTGCATAAAGCTGCCGGCCTTTATTGTATAAAGATAGACTCCGCTTGAAAGAGAAGATGCATCAAACTTTATGTGGTAATTACCGGGCATCTTTTCTTCATTCAGCAATAATGAAACCTTTCTACCAAGAATATCATACACAATTAATTCTACATTTGATTTTTCTTTGATTGAAAAACTTATGTTTGTGACCGGGTTAAATGGATTTGGATAGTTTTGTTCAAGTAGAAACACGTCAGGCAATTGATCACCTTGTTCGTCTACACCGCTCACCTCGCCAATCCGTTGTTCAAGAATGTAATTCATCAACAGCTTAGCTTCATTAATATTTGTAAAGTAAAGTGGAAAAGAGAGAATGATGGATTTGTAATCTGTTCCGATATACTCAATACCAACAGGTTTTCCTTTTAACAAGCCTTGATTTGTTGTAGTATCAAAATCTGTATCGTAACTGTAGATTTGATTTCCGGGATTATGAGGCAAGATACTTTCCACTCCGATTAAATGATAATTAAGTGTAGGAAAAACTTTTGAAGAATCAATTGAGATATCCGGATATTGCAGGTAAGAAGACAAAGCTCCTTTAAATCTACCCGCATTAACATATATAGAACTGTCGATCATTAAATAATCATAAACAAAACTGCCGGGTGGAAAACCATTGTTATTATTTGAAATTCCTCCAAAGAGCCTTGATGGCCGATAACCGCTATAAATAATATTGCCACCAAAATCCAAATATTGCTTTATTGTTCCCATAATTTGAGAAGTTGAAGGATAGTTACCGTAATCATCGCCAGCCCAAATTACGGTTGAATAGGGACCAATAGCTGATAAATCAACTACTCCTTCAGTAACCATATCATAATCGTCGTGCAAATAGTCAGATAAAATATAGTTGTAGAATTCATCAACCATCTCATCTGTTGGATTAGAAAATGCACCCGTGCCATCAGTTGTTTCATCGATAAGAATGATACCTTTATCTAAAGTAACTGAGCGGGCTTTTACAATAATACTTTGCCCACTTTCATTCAATTGTTGATCAATAGCTTTGATATAGTAGTGATAGTAAGTATAGGAAGCTGGAGAAACATCCGTAAATAGAGTATCAGTTATTGGCTGAGGATTTATTTTATTAAATGGTCCGCTTTCATCTTCTGACCGGTAAACATTATATCCAGCAATATCAAGTTCTGGATTCTTATTCCAAATAATGTTAATTGAATTTAAACCCGGATTTGCATGTAAGTTTGTTGGTGCTAATGGAATAACATTTGGCGTAATTTGTTTCTGCAACATAATGCTTTCATTACCATTACTATCAACAGCAAAAATTGAAACCCAGTAATTTACTCCTGCAGCAGGGACAGAAAGAAATAACGATGTATCAGTTGTTTCTTCCGAGTCATCGAACATAAGACTAAACCATTCAATTCTGAAATGCGAAAAATCGACATCATCATTTGGATTCCATTGTGCTAAAATGTGATAACCTGTTCCCGGATCGAATAACTGCAATCCGCTAACCCTTGATGGCATCTTATTTACTGCAATAAGTAAAGCTCCGGACGATTTTATTACTCTTGAACAGTATTCCATATCGTAGTTAGAAATCACATCTTGTGGAGAATGATAATAAGGGCTAAAATCACTTTCTTCAAAATAAATTGTATTAAAACCTCTTTGCCAGAAACTGTAACTATCTGACCCACTGCTGTTTAATGAGCCGTTACTTGTAATTACGTTTCCATAACCGGATAAACTTTGAGCCAAAGTAGCGTAGGCTTCAGATCCAGTGTAAAAATTTAAATCTACGAAGTATTGTGAACCTGGATATTTATGGCTTATCATATCATGATTTATCATAAGCCTTATATCCATTCCGGTGTTGTAAGCATTATCAGCAAAGTGTTTGCTGCCCCACAAACCATATTCTTCTGCAGCAAAAGTTATAAACTTTATTGTGCACTCCGGATTAAAGCTTTTTAGCTTCATCACTCTGGCCATTTCTAAAACAGCAGCAGTACCGCTTGCATTATCATCGGCACCCGGGGCAAATACTGATGGGCTTCCGCTCGAGTAAGAATCGTGGTGTCCTCCATAGACCAATACACGATCTGGCATTAAAGATCCTGGTAAAGTTGCCACAACATTTTTTTGCCATGTGTTTTGATACTGGAATGAATCTAAAACCACATCAGAAAACCCAAAACGCATAAATTGATATTTTATCCAACTTGCAACAGAATCCCTGTTATTCGCCAATAAAAATCTGGTTTGGAAGTTTTGTAATGACTGAATAAAAAAAGCTATGCTGTCTTTATTAACAGCTGTTACTATATCCAGTATTTCGGGATCATTTAAAAATCCTGAGGCATCAATATCTGTTTTTTCGTTCTTATATATTTGATTAGAATACGTTATCTCAGCAATATGATAGCCTTTATCTATCAACTCTTTTTCGTTAAAAATATTTTTAACTATGAAATAGTCACCACCTTCATACACTACCTTGGGGGTTCTTAAAATTTCTTTATCAACATAGTTCGATCTTCTTGAAATAATATAGTATTTATCATATGTGTTAGTTTGATCAAGTATCTTTAATGGAACATCGATTTTACTTAAAGCTGATAACTGAATATTATCAACAAGCGAGATGATTTCTGAATCGGATTGATGATTAATTTTTAAACCGATCGTTTCAAGTTGATGAGGCGATTTTATTTGGTTTATGTTTATGCTTATCAGGGAAGTATAAGAAGACTGAGCAAATAGAAAAACATTAAAGCATACTGAAAGAAAAACCAAAAAAAATATTTGTTTCAATTTTAATATCCTCATTTCTGTATAGTTCAATTATTCGAAATAAATAAAAAATCCCAGCTCTAATGAACTGGGATATATTGTAAAAGGAATAATCATTATTTCATTAACATCATTTTACGGGATTGCACAAAACTCCCGGATTTTATTGTGTATAGATAAACTCCGCTTGATAAGTTTGAAGCGTCAAATAGAACCTCATGGTTGCCGGGAGTTTTTTCTTCATTAACTAATATTGCTATTTCGCTTCCGAGTAAATCAAAAACCTTTAATTCAACATTACCTTTTTCTTTGATGGAAAAATTAATCTTTGTTGTTGGATTAAATGGATTTGGATAATTCTGTTCTAATACAAATTGTGATACAGTACCAAACACAACCTCAACAATATTTGAATATTCAAATGATCCATCAAAATCTATTTGTTTTAGTCTATATCTGGAAGATCCCGCAATTGGACTTTGATCTATAAACGAATAATTATGGACTTCTGAAGATGTGCCGTTTCCTGAAACAAATCCAATCTTATCCCAATTAATATTGTCAATTGATTTTTCAACATCAAAACCGGAGTTGTTTAATTCAGTTGCTGTTATCCAGTTTAAGCTAATTGTATTATTAATAATGGATGACGTAAATGAAACAAGTTCAACAGGTATTATTCCGGAATAAACGGATACCTTAACATTATCCACATACCAACCATCTCTTTGGATCGATCCGTCTGAGCGGAAATAGAATCTTAAAGAAATCTGTTGTTCTGCATAATTAGAGATATCAATTGATTCGTGTACCCAGTTGGTTTGTGTTCCATCATAAAGAGGCTGCCCGTTAGGCTGGAATGATCCTGTTCCCGGGTTTGTATATTGTCCGGTTAAAGAAATCCAGGTTGATCCATTATTTGTAGAAAGTTGGATCTGTCCATAATCCCAATCTGTTTCTATATCCCACTGTGTATCAAATTCCAACACCGCACCAAGCACATTTGTTAACCCAATTTGATTATTGTATTTAAGTGATGATGTAACATTGGCTAAATAATTTCCGCTTGGTGAATCTGTAAACGAAGAAGGAGCAGAAACATATTTATTGGTAGCAATATTCCAACCGCTTGTAGAGGTCCAATTTGTGATATTATTTGCCTCATCATACATTGCTAAGGTTAAAGGAGCAACAAAGAATTGATAAAATGAAGATGGTGGCGTGCTGCCTGGGGGATTAAATCCGCCGCCGCCCATAGGTAATGTTTTTACAATTGATGAGTTAGCATCTTGTGCGGCAATGTAATACTGACAAACAGTTCCAAGAGGTAATGCAGGAATACTAAATGTATAGTTTGCGCTTTCTGTAGGTATTCCAACAACCTCAATGAAATTTCCGAAAGTACCACCGCTTGATTTTGTCCGATAATATAATCTTGGAGCTAGAGAACCAGTACCAATTTGTAATCCTGAAGAAACAAATGCTGTTGTGATAATTGGTAGTGATGTTGTCATCGATGCAATAGGTGTATGAGAAATATCTAGATTTAGATTCAATACAAATGATGCTAAAGTTCCCAATGCAAGCTTAGAGTTTTTTACAAAGTAAGGCTGATTGTAATAAGATAAATTATCATTTACCGTGTGATACTGTGGATGAAAATCATTGTCATCTTCTATTAATAATATTGCGCTATAGCCTTTGTTTAAAAATGATTGATGATCACTGTAGGGCTGCGCAGGAACAACATCAAGATCAAGATTAATTCCGTAAACTAGATTTACTTCAAGCATTTTATCTTTTAACGCGTTAGTATTTGCTATTGAACTTGTGTGAACATCAGCATTACCATCGTTATTTCCATCGTATGCTATCATATCTAAGTTTATAACGCCAAGAATTGAATCGCCAGCATTAGCGGCTTGTGTAGCATAATATGCACTTCCGACCAATCCTTGTTCTTCTTCATCCCACAAAGCGTATACTATTGTAAAAGGGAAAGAATATTGTGAAAAAATTCTTGCGGCTTCTATCACTGCGGCTGTTCCGCTTCCATTATCATCCGCCCCGGGCGCCAGTGTCGTTCCGCTGGGCATATCATCAAAGTGCGCACAAATAATATATTTTTTGTTGGGGAATTCTGTTCCGGGTTGAACAGCGTAAACATTTTTTCCGGTAGTGCTGAATGTTTGTATTGTAGTTGCTAGCCCATAAGATTGTAATTTTTGTTTGATGTATGTTTCAGCCAGAGCATTGCCGGGTTGATTCTTGTGGCGTGATAAAATCGTTTGTGATGTTCCATTTATAATTGTTGGAATATTTCCGGATAATTCACGAACAAAAAATATCAATGAATCCTGATTTACTGAATTTATTATTTGTTGTACTATGGGTGATTGGGGAAATATATTTGACTGCAAAATGAAAATTGAAACAATAAAAAGTTGTAAAATTTTTTTCATAGCAGAATCCTAAATTGTGATATGATTAGTAAAGTAAAATAATTTTTGTTATGTGAGCCTTAGCAACTATTAACCGCAGTTAAAGGTAATGATTTATTGTAACAAAAATTATGCTACTTGAGGACAGTCTAATTAAGTAAAAGAAGCCATTATTAGTGTTTGGCTGGTATAAAATCGAATAATATTTCTCATAAAAGGTAATTCCTATACACTTAACTTTCTCAATTTCTAAAAGATAATATTGAGAAGTCCAGAATAGCAACAATTTCTCTCTCTAATTCCTTTCCTCTGTTTCTCCCATACCACAGATGAAGTTCTTTGTTAATTTCTGATTTTTCCATTCCCTTAATTTTCAAGTCAGAAAAAAGATCTTGTGCTGCTTTTGGTCTTGGACCCCATTGAAATAATTCATTTTCATTTTCATCAAAGACGATGAGCTTTGGGATGCTTCTTCCACCATTAGTTAAATATAAATTCATAAACTCAGAATTAGAATCTCGCAGGACAATCTTTAGATCTATTAAAGTATTTAGTTCGGCAAGCTTGGCGATAACCGGCAGGTTTTGAGCAGAGTCACCACACCAGCTTTCAGTAATTACAACCCAGGTTTGTTTAGAATTTAATAGTGAAAAAGACTGTTTTGTTTCAACCGAAGGTTCAAATGTTTTTTCTAGACGAGAAGACCTTTGTAGATTAAGTTTACGGTATTCAAAATACTTTATATCAAACTCATTTAATGAATTTATATCTACCCCATTAACCTGCTTCTTAAATTGTTCAATAAATTCGTTATATGTTAAATATTTATCAGTGCTTAGTTTATTCAAATTAGACATTATTCAGCTCTTTATTTTATTATCAAGTTAGAGGCCAATTTGTCGGAAAGGATTCATAAACCAAAATTAATAGTAATTAATTGCAGTCGTGTTAAAAGGAAATGACTTTTTTTAACTGAATTAAATTGTATTTTTGCCTCAAATCAATTTTGGAAAAACTATGATGACAGAAACAAAATATTTTACCCCAGCAGAGGCGCGAAAAACGTTGCCACTGGTTAAAAATATTGTTAGGGATATTTTACAGGCTACACGAGAGATGCGTTTGATTGCTGAAGAAATTAATAATGGAATTGAAGACGATATAAGAATAAAAAAACTTGCCACTGAAGTAAATGGCTTTTTATCCGAGCTTGAAGAAATTGGCTGCTATTATAAGGACACAAAATTTCAAATTGGGTTGGTTGATTTTCCGTCAATGATTGATGGCGAAGAAGTTTATTTGTGTTGGCGCAGTGATGAAGAAGATATTTTATATTATCATGAAACTGATTCGGGATACTTGGGCAGAAAATTAATTCCACCCCATGCATTTGAAATTGGTAAGTTCTAAACTACCACTGTAAATCAAAACTTACATTTGTCTCTAAGGAGTTATCAGAATTTTTATCCATTATCCTATACACAAGGGTATATGTTCCAGATTGATAGCTTGAATCAAGTGCGAATTGAGCTTCCAACGCGATGTCATTAATTGGCTCTGCCTTCTCTTCATTTTGCACAAATTTAAAAACTGATTTGGTTATGGTGCTATCCGGCTTTAAAAGGTCAACTTCAAAAGCTACATTGGCATAATAATTATCATCTTTTTCAATTTGTGTAAATCCTTTTACCCGCACTGTTGAATTAACTTCGGTAGTTCCGTCGCCAAGATCAAAAGTAAAAGCTTCTGCACTAAAAGCCTCAAACTTAAAATCTTTTTTGCTGCAGGAAATTATTAATAATAGAGCAGCAAACACAAAAAATATTTTCTTCATTTAACTCCTTTAAGTTTTTGCGAAGAGTAGAGCGATGAAGCAATCTGATAAACTATAGATTGCTTCGTTTCACTCGTAATGACAATTTTATTAACCGTTTCTTTTCTGAAAATCATTCATAAACCCAACAAGTGCTTCAACTCCTTTTATTGGAAAAGCATTGTATATTGATGCACGCAATCCGCCGACAGAACGATGTCCCTTCAGTCCGCTAAATCCGGCTTTTGTTGCTTCGTCGATAAGTTTCTTTTCTAGTTCAGGAGTTGCAAGATTAAAAGTAATGTTCATTAATGAACGCGAATCTTTTTCTGCATGACCTTTATAAAATCCACCGCTATTATCAATTGCATCGTAAAGCAATTTTGCTTTTGCTTTGTTGATCTCGTACATCTTATCAAGTCCGCCTAATTCCAATAAATACTTGGTAACAAGTTTTATTATATAAATACCAAAAGTATTTGGAGTGTTATACATCGAATCGTTTTCTGCCTGTATTTTATAGTTAAGCATTGTATGAAGAGAATCCTGGCATCTTTCAAGCATATCTTTTCTGATTATAACAAGCACAACACCGGAAGGACCAATATTTTTTTGTGCACCTGCATAAATTAAAGCATATTTTTTAACATCAATTTTTTTATGGAGAATATCGGATGAAGCATCACAAATTAGCGGGACATTACCAACTTCCGGCTCTGTATGAAATTGTGTTCCATAAATTGTGTTGTTTGATGTGAAGTGAACATAAGCTGCATCGGGATCCAGTTTTAATTCGCTTTGTTTTGGAATGCGCTTAAAATATTTGCTGTCTCCTTCGCCTTCTTCGGTGGTTGCAGCAACGTTAACAGCTCCCACTCGTTTTGCTTCTTTGATAGCCTTCTTTGACCAGCTTCCTGTAGAAATATAATCTGCTTTATTTTTAGGAGGCATTAGGTTTAACGGAATCATTGAAAATTGAAGACTTGCACCGCCTTGTAAAAATAAAATTTCATAATTATCAGGAATATCTAATAATTTTTTAATTCCTGATTTTGCATCTGCAAGAATTGAATCAAAAGTTTTTGATCGGTGAGAAATTTCCAGAATTGACATTCCCACTCCCGGTAAAGCAAACAATTCTTTTTGTGCTTCCAATAAAACTTCTTCCGGTAATATTGCCGGACCAGCACTGAAGTTATAAATTCTTTTTTCCATGATTCTATTCCTTAAATAATTTTTATCAATTTAAATTAAATGTGTTAAAAGTCCATCTCTCAATTTAGGTTCAAACCAGGTTGATTTTGGAGGCATGATTTCTCCTGCATCCGAAATATTCATCAAATCATCAAGCCCGACCGGATAAAGTGAAAAAGCAACAGCAGCTTTACCAGAATCAACAAGTTTTTCTAATTCTTTTGTTCCGCGTATTCCGCCGATAAAGTCTATTCTATTATTCGTACGCGGATCATCAATTCCTAACACAGGGTTTAATAAAAAATTTTGCAGAATGCTTACATCAAGTTTTTCTCCGACAGATTTTTCTAACGATAGACTTGCAAAAACTGAATCTCTTGGTTTAAGAACAAACCATTCTTTTTCGATGTACATACAAAAAGTGTTTTTAGTTTTGGGTTCTTTTTCTGTGGTTGGAGTAATTGTAAACTTATCAGCTGCAGAATTTATAAAATCAGCCTTGCTTAATCCGTTCAAATCAAACACAATACGATTATAGGCAAGAATTTTTAATTGATCTTCCGGAAAAAGAACAGCTATGAAATAATTATACTCTTCATCGCCTTTATGATTTGGATTTGCTTTCATCTTTTCTTCTTTTGCACGGCTTGCGCTTTTTGCGCGGTGATGTCCATCGGCAATATAAAGTTTATTAATCTTTGTGAATTCTTCTTCGATCATTTTATTGTATTCATCGGGCATAATCCAAACTGTATGTTGTATTCCATCGGGAGCGGTAAAATCATATTCTGGTTTTATATTTTTAACTGTTTTATCAACAAGCTCGTTAACAGATTTTACTCCACGATAAGTTAAAAACACAACGCCTGTTTGTGCTTCTGTTGTAACAATGTGATTTGTCCTGTCATCTTCTTTTACTTTACGAGTTTTTTCGTGTTTAAGAATTACATCGTTGTCATAATCATCCACAGAAAAAGTTGCACAAATTCCGGTTTGCGCTCTGCCATCCATAATTAATCTATATAGATAGAAATGAGGTTTCTCATCAATATTTAAAGGAGCAGTTTCAATTATCTTATTAAGATTTTCTTTTGCTTTAATATAAATTTCCTTTGAGTAAGCATCTTTTACTTCCGGCAAATCAATTTCTGAACGGGTGATATGCAAATAGCTAAGTGGATTTCCTTCGGCAGCTTGTTTTGCTTCTTCACGATTTACAACATCGTAAGGAACGCTGGCAACAAGTTGGGATCTTTCTTTTGTAGGTCTAAGAGCTTTAAAAGGTCTAATAACAGCCATAAAAATCAATCTCCAATTTTCATAGAATTTATAAATATTGTATCTCAAAAATCCATAAAATAAACATAAGAAGCCACCCTAAAAACGGAAACTTGTATAATATGATATCATTTTTACCTAAAAGACATATATTTTTTTATCTTTGATACCGTTTAACAAATTATTATAAAAATGGCTGAACAGATAAAAAAAACGCGCAGAAAACCTGGGCAGGAAAAAGACGAAATTGTTGGTAAGGTAGAATATTTAAAAAATTTTTATTCGGATCTTTTAAAGAACAAAAGAGATATTGTTGTTTGGTTACCAATCGGATATAATCCACAAAGAAACCCAAATAAAAAATATCCGGTTCTTTATATGCACGATGGGCAAAATATTATGGATCCAAAGACTGCGTTTGTAGGAAAAGATTGGCGCGTTGATGAAACAGTAATGAAGCTGATAAAACAAAAAAAGATCAAAGAAATTATTGTTGTGGGAGTTTATAATTCACCCGATAGACTTGATGAATACAGCTGGAGTGAAAAAGGAAGGAATTATTTAAATTTTTTAGTATCAGAGTTAAAACCAATAATTGATGCTAATTATAAAACATTACCTGAAAAAGAAAAAACTGCAATTATGGGTTCTTCAATGGGGGGATTGATTTCTTTTTATGCTGCATGGAATTATCCTGAGGTTTTTTCTATGGCCGGATGTCTATCAAGTTCATTCTATTACAACAATGATAAAAGTATTAAGACAGTTGAAGAATACGATGGCCACAAAAAGCCGATAAAATTTTATTTAGATCACGGAGAAGACGGCGCTTTGCGAGGACAAAGAATGTTTGTAGAACTTTCTAAAAAGGGTTATGTGATAGGACAGGACATAGACTACTTTTACTCTCCGGGCGCTGAGCATAATGAAAAAGAGTGGGCTGCAAGGTTGGAAAGACCCTTAGTGTATTTTTTTGATTACAAAAAATAAAGACGATTAAATATGAATTATGATAAAATAATTGTTC
>CAVPND010000053.1:0-4125 GCA_963706055.1 uncultured Ignavibacteriales bacterium
TTGGTTGGAAGTAGTTCTTTGTATGCAACTCCATTTGATGTTGTACCGAATGTTCTCCACGCACCTGCATAATACTGAACTGTACCTGAGTCAATCAAATTTCCTAAACTGTTTTTTAATTGCACTGCTGCATTAACTGTTTGAAAAACTACTGTTGGATCAGAAGAAAGATTTTGCTGCTTATCTATACTTCCATATTCATAAGTCATTCTAAAACTGTAATTGATTGGAAGAAGCTCTTTGTATGCAACTCCGTTTGAAGTTGTACCAAAACTTCTCCACGCACCGGCATAATATTGAACTGTTCCTGCATCTATGAGATTACCTAAACTATTTTTTAATTGTACTGCTGCATTTACTGTAGTAAAAGTATAAGTGTTGTTTTGTGCTGGAACATTATTCACCGTTTGGTTTGCATCACTCATAAAACACTCTTATGCTTACTGTTGGTTTTGTTGTTATTACCGTAAATGTTCCATCTCCATTGTTTAACTGCATCTTTCCAGCTTGTTTCATAATACTTTACTGAACTTGCTGGTATTTGTGCGCCCAGACTGTTTTTTAGGTTTACAACTAGGTTTGGATTTGCTGGCGGTTCCGGCAGCCTGTCTAAAATGTACTGCGCATTCCAGTAAAGAAATTTCCAGCCTTCTATTGTTACAAAACGTGCGTCTGTGTTTAGTGAGTCTTTATAAACATTATCCACCAAATCCTGGAATGCTTTTACCTGAACTCTGCACGCAAGTGAATCTCCTGCTTGTAAATTTGTTTTGGCTGTTGTTAAAATGTTTTTTAATTCGTTTGAGAACGTTAAATCGCCAAGCCAAGTGTAGATTGCTGATTGACTAAGATAAGAATTTGTAGAGTCAATAATTTCTTGAATGGTAGTGTTAGAATCTGGACTTATTGGCTTACCAATAGAAATTCTATCATGAATTAAAGCAATTTTTTTTAATCTTGAAAAATTACTTTGATCATTTAGCCAATTTTTCACATAATAGTAATTTGAAGGAGTTTTTAAGCTATCAAGCAAATAAAATACTATTTCTCTTAATAAAGTTTGATCTGTTTCAATTGTGATTGATTCTCTTAACACATTAGAAACAGTCTCAATAGTTCCATAAGGCAGAAATTCTTTTAATATAGTCCATTTTATAGAAAAATTTCCTTCTTGATTAAATCTACTTAGCAGATATGGTGTAATTGCTGCCTTATTATTTTTCCCAAGCCAAAATAGAGCGCGCGAACGAATTTCAGTTGAGTTAGAATTTGAAAAAATAAACAATAAATAGTTTTGGGAGATTTCACTTAATTCTTGAAATTCAATTGCACTTCCCCATAAATCAGTTATTCGAAAGTTTTCTAGACCAGCTGGTTCGCTAGTTTTAATAATTAAATATTCTATTTTTGAAAAATCTTGAATTTGAAATAAAAGTGATAATAATTCTAGCTTAACATTAACGGAATCAAAATCCTTATAAATATTTGACTGCAATGAGTCAAATAAATCGCGAGCATACTCTCTGAAATTATCTGAGTGAAGTGAGTTCATAGCCTTTACAAACAAAAGCCTTGACTCAGGTTCTTTTTTCCAAATCTCATTTTCTAATATTGGAATAGCCTCATAAATTTGATACAACTCAATACCATGAATTGCATAGAAATTCACCCTCCATTCATTAGAATATAGGTTTGTTATGATTGAATCTTTTTGCTCTTGACTAATTGATTGAGCAGATACTTTATTCACCATAAAAAATATAATTAAAAAAAAGAATAAAATTTTCGTTTTCATTTTTAGCCTTTCATAAGGTTAAGGTTCAATAATTATCTCACCAAATTGAATCTCAGCATATATAACTAACAATTCATCAATATATTTTTGTATAACGTCTTGGACCTCTTTTGTGTTATGAGTATTGGTGGTTTCATTCCATTCGTTCAGTTTGTTTTCTTCTAGTGTCGCAGTATCTTCCTTAGAACCCCATTTTTTATTTTGCTTGTCAACTAAATAAATTTCAAAATCTGATAGATTTTCTTCAAAATTTCCTATCATTTCTTCTTCAACTGCTTTCAAAGATAAATTTCTGCTACAAGCAATATCAAATTTTGAGTAATTTAATAAGTCTTTCTCTTTATTAACCTCATCAACTATTTGAGTTTTATAATTAGCTAAATGCTTTAGTTCGTGTGCCCAGACTACTTCTTCAACAGTATATGGATAGCCTCCACGATAAGTTTTTAGTTTTTCAAAAATTTTTATTGCTTCTAGTATTGATTTTGCATCTTGAGAAATTTTAGTTCGTAACTCCCCAATATTATTGATTTCGATCACACCTTCTGGGAGATAATCGCCACAATACCCCACAATTGATTTTAAAATCAGATTATTATTTTTAATACCAAATTGAATTACACCTGCATAATCATCAAAACAAAGCTCTAGCTGAAAATTGTAAAACAATTTTTCACCCGTATAATTTTCCCAATAACTCGGTGCGAGTTCGGCACGATACAAAGGCATAAAAAATCCCCGAAGTGTTCCATCTGCCTCATACTTCTGACATAAATTCAGAGAACCACCATAGTTGAGTGGGAAATCCAATACTTCAATTTCAGGTTTTTTACCCGCATTGTTTTCTGTACACTTTGGTAATTTTTTGCAAATACTTCCACCCACCACCACATTGGCAAAACTTTGTTTAGTTGAATTTAATTCAACACCAGAACAAGCACCACCTATTATTATAACATCCGATATTTCTTTTTCTTTATAAACTACTTCATCTGTTGTCTTTGATAAAATCCCTTTTTGAACTGTTTTATTAATCGAGTTTATCGGTCGCGCAATGATTTGCTCTACTAATCCTACTCCTATTCTTACAGTTTCTTCATCATTTTCAAGACTATCCGCAGCTACAAAAAGTATCGGTTGTGTTACTCCGTTAAAATATGCTGCTGTATCAGTGCCACTTACCAAACCACCGGCAACACAACCTTCCATCATTCCAAATTCAAATAATTGACCTGCTGGAAAATCTTCAACTCTTCCATCATAGAATTGTTTTTTTACTGTAACAACTGCAGTCTCTCCGGTAGATATTTCTGAAGGGTTGATATCGACTAACAACTCAAAATCTTCTATAGTAACTTGGATTATCAATTCATTATAATCCCAATCATCTCCCGCTGCTTCAAATCCTATCTCGTACTTATTTTCACTAAGTTGTGTTACAATTGCACCTGCTTCATTACCTTCATAAATAGTACCGTAGTAATTCCAATACCAGTAAATACCAAATTCTACATTTGTTCCGGGTGGGTAAAATTGAGAAGTCCAGTTAAATCCTAAATAATGATTTGCATATTCAGTGAGGGTTTGCTGTTCAGGCTGATTTTGAAGTAAGTCTATTTTTGCATCGCCCGCTGCTTCACTAGAAATAATTCTAACTGTTACCGTTCCGCCTGTTGGTAAAATAATGGTTGATTGTGGATTATCCGAAATGTATTGTGGATTATTTGAAAACGATCTATCCCCATTGCCACCATAAATTGAATCAGGGAATATTACAATTGGATTTTCCCCTTGTATAGGTTGAACTGGATTTATCTCCACTTTTTCTTTAATTATTATTTGTGCGTTAATGAGAAACGAGAAAAGAAAAACGAAAGACGCGAAAGCGAGAAGCGAGAAGCGAGAAGCGAGAAGCGAGAAGCGAGAAGCGAAATCTTGTGCAAGCTTGTTTGCGTGTCAAGAGCTTTTAAAACCAAACTTCTAATCATAAAGTTTACTCCACTGGTTTTTATCAGAAACAAAAAAGATTTTTTAATCTTGGTTACAACGTAATTTCAGAATTGTTCAAAGTCAATAGTTGGTTTAAACTATTTATTAACTCAGTTTACGCAACCTCCAAGGTTTTAAGATTATTACTACTAAATTGGTGATTTTAGCGAAACATTTTATTAGGAAACCTTGGAGGTTTCAAATTTTGCGTCAGATGAGTTATTAAAATAAATAGTGCGTTTTTATCTCATTCGTATTTGTCGGCGGGGAAGGGTTATTGAATTAGCGGGTTTAATCCATACCTAAAAGATTTTTGAAAACTCGGAGTTTTGGTTCTATCA
>CAVPND010000054.1:0-32896 GCA_963706055.1 uncultured Ignavibacteriales bacterium
ACTTTATATTCCAAATTGTCAATTTTCTCTACCAAGATTTAATCCTTTGCTAACAGGAGTTACAATTTATGTTCAAAAAATCGGCTTTTCTTCTATCAACTCTTATAATACTTAGCACATCATTGCAAGCACAAACTGTATTTGCTAAATACGCAGGTGAGTTTATGGCACTTGGTGTGGGTGGTCGTGCACTTGGAATGGGTGGAGCATTTGTTGCTGTTGCCAACGATGTTACTTCCGGTTACTACAACCCTGCGGGTCTTGCAAATATAGATTATCCACAACTTGCTTTAATGCATTCTGAGCAGTTTGGTAACCTGGTTAATTACGATTATGGTTCATTTGCAATTCCCTTCCAAAATGATATGAGTTTTGGACTGAGTATAATGAGATTAGGCGTTGATGGTATTCCCGATACGCGCAATGCTCTTTACGATGCAAACGGCGATGGAGTTATTGATATAAATGATGACCGACTTGATTACAGCAGAATCACGGAATTCAGTAATCAGGATTGGGCGTTTTATTTAACCTTTGCAAAAAGACAAACTGAAGATTTTTATTGGGGTGTTAATGCAAAAATTATTAGAAGAGATTTAGCTGAATACGGAGCAACTGGAATTGGTTTTGACGTTGGTGCTTATTATAAACCAATGGAAAATCTATTTCTTGGGGCTAACCTACAAGATGCTACTACAACTCTAGTAGCTTGGAGCACAGGCAGAAATGAACTTGTTTCCCCCACTTTAAAAGTAGGAGCCGCCTATAAGGTAGTCGAGTTTCTCGGCGGATATATTATGCCGGCTTTAGATTTTGATATTAGATTTGAAAATAGACAATTTGCTTCCAATTTTAATCTTGGACCTGTTAGCTTTGATATGCATGCAGGTTTAGAATATACTTTTAAGAATTTAATTTATGTTAGAGGCGGCTATAATGATGTTAAACAATTTACAGTTGGCGCAGGAGTAAAATTGCCAAAACTTAATATTGATTATTCTTTTGCCAGATTTAATGAATCAGCTATAGAGAGACTAGATGATTCACATCGAATCTCCATTATGCTTACTTTGGAAGAACCAAGGTTTTTACGAAGCGGTTCTTAATTTTTTTTTGTGTAACGAAACGACCAAAAAAAATCCTTATTCAAAAATACTGAATAAGGATTTTTCATTTTAAAACTTACCCTAAACTATTTTATAAGTTCTTTAATCTTCTTTACGTATGTATCTTTTGGAACAAGACCAACGTGTTTATCTACTATGTTTCCTTTTTTATCGATAATAAACGCAGTTGGAATACCTTCAATTCCACCATAAGATGCAATAATTTTTTCATCACCATAAACAATCGGGTAGTTAATTCCGTAACTCTTGATAAATCCTGGTACATCCTTTAAAGTTTTTTCACCATCTAGTGAAATACCAATTATAACAACATCCTTTTTAAAATCATTCTGAATTGAAATAAGATCTGGAATTCCTTTTCTGCAAGGCGGGCACCAAGTTGCCCAAAAATCAAGTATTATAACTTTACCCTTATAATCAGAAAGTTTGATCGTCTTACCTTCAAATGATTTTAATGCAAAATCAGGTGCTTTATCGCCATCAAGATTAGTTATAATATTCTCATAATTATTTTGGTCTACTTTGCCAATCCCTTTTTCAAAACAAAATCCATTAAAACTAATTAACATAAAAAATATCAAAACAAGTTTTATCATATTATCGGTTTCCTTTCTGTTAGAAATTTAATTTGCGGTATTACTTTGTGCAGACTTATAATTTGGTGGATATGGGCCTTCTTCAGGTTCTGTTCTGGTATTGTTTACAATAAAGAATATGATCAGAACGACAATAGTAATCACAGTCCAAATCGTACTTTTTAATTTTGGATCCATACCAGGTTTTTTATCAACAACCTGTTTACCAATCTTTCTTTCTCGATTTATATTATTATTTTTTTTTGCCATATTGCTTTCCGTATGATGCTTTATTTATTTATTGGTTTCGCTAACTTAAAAATGAATAGTGGAAATTAAAAGGAAATATGAGGTAGAAATTTATCCAATAATAACTATTTGTATCTTTTGCTGTTAAGAAGGTTGACCAGTAACTAAAAAAATATGACTGTTAAATGATTTGAGTTCAACAAACAGTCCTTTTTCAGATATTTCTTTTACAGACCGTTTATAGTTTGTTTGAGTTATCATATCTGTCAATGTTATTTCATCTAAAACAGATTTTACATCAAACTTTAGTCTGCAACGAGAAGTTGAATTATTATAATTTACGATTACAATTCTCAAATCGTTATCTAAGCGCCACTCCCATGCCAGAATATTTTCATATGTATAGTCATTATAAGCAGCGGAATTTGCTTCAAGTAATTTCCAGTTCCCGTTTCTAAAAACATCTGCTTTAGTAATACTGAACAAATTACTATAAAACTCTTTAATTTTTTCATCCTGTTTTTCTTCAGGTTCCCTTCCTAGCTGAACGGGTAATTTTATTTTTTTACCATCACACTGACCATCAAAGTAAAAAGCGATACCTGGGATTGTGCTTGTTATTACAGCTGCAGCCATAGATCTTTCCCTACCCAATTTTACAAACGCTCGATCTTCATCATGGTTTTCCAAAAATCTAACTGATTTTTCCTGATAATCTTTTTCTGCCTGCAGATGGTCTTTTACACTGTGCACATCTCCTGCCACTAATCTATCTGTTAATCTTTTATCATAAGTATAATCTAAACCAAGGTTTTGGAGCTGCCATTCAAGATCCCAATATGTTTCCGCAATAAAAATAAAATCATCTCGTTTGTTTTTTACTGCTGCAGTGGCCTCTTCCCAAAATTCTTTTTCGGGTTTTTCAAATCCATATTTTTTAAGAACTCCAATCCAGGTGTTATAAAAAATATTATTTAGCGGAAGCATAGCCATATCGCATCTAACACCATCACAAAGTTCAGTAAGCTCCAATAAAACAGATATTAAATAATTGCGGGCTTCAGCGCTATAGAAATTTACCTGAGCTGTATCTTTCCAGGGTGGAAATAGAGGGTCGCGTCCGTGTGCAAGAAATTCTTTTTCATTAGCCGGCGATGGATAGAAGGTAAATGGATCATTCCTATAAATATATTCATCGGCTGGTAAAAATATTTCTTTGTTAGTCCAGATTAAAGAAGATTTAGCACTAAAATGATTACAGACAAAATCAAGTATTAATCTAATTCCAGCATCATTTAATTTTTTCTTAAATGATAATAGATCTTCCCTCTTTCCGAACAAAGGATTTAATTGATACTTATCGATAGAATATGGCGAACCAATCACATCATCTTTTTTCCAGTCTTTTAATGCGCTGTTGTATGATGAAATCAATTCAGGTTCAAAACAATATTCATCTATTACATTTTTATTATTATCCCAAACACCCATAAGCCAGATCATATCAAAACCAAGATCTTTCCACTTGGTTATTTCTGCATCGGGAATTAGTGAGAGAGTACAATTTTTAACAAATCGTTTGATCCATATACGAGCATTTATTTCAAGCAGCCTTGGATTATTACTACGTTTCATTACTTCATAACAAATTAACAAATAATAATTTTTAATAGAGCTACCTTAAAGATAAAAATAAAATAGCTCTCAAATAGTTCTTTAAAATTGATAAAACGAATTAATTATTCAGGTAATAATTACAGAATTGTAAAGAATTTTTAACCTATTGTACAATATTGAATAACATTATAAAAATTTTTATTCCCAATGAATAATTTATTGTTTGATAATTCAATATTTTTATGTTTAAGATTGAGCAGAGCTATTAAATGGCTTAATATTCAAGCAAAATTAGTATTTTTGTTTGAGCACATATAAACCACATAAAAATATAAATCCAAATTCATAAAACAATAAAAGGAGCATTGGTATGATAATTGTCCAAATCATTGTCCGTTTTAGTTAATTGCAAATTATTTTAGGATTGTCAATTAAATAGATTTTAATAAAGAAATATTGAGGAGACTGATGTCGAACACAACAATAAAATCAAAAGATGCCACAACTAAAAGTCTTTTGAATCCAGATGTAGCAAATAATGAACTTGAACTAGAGCTTGAAGAGTATACGAGATCCGCGGTAAGAAAAATTAAGTTCATAGTCATATTAAAACCAGCAATTATATCATTCATTGCGTTATTCATTTCATTTTTTCTTGATCTTTCTACCGTACCGATTTTAGGTAACATTACTATTGATCTTGCAAAATCGATGTTCCCATCCTGGCAACCAGTAGAGGAATCTGTTGTACCTTATAGTTTTTGGTGGCTACCAGTTGTAACATATGCACTATTCTTGTTCCTTTCATTTTTAGCGTACAGTAAATTAAAATTAGAGATTATAAGAACACCTGCAAGTGCAACCATCGATAGGGTAATTAGTTCTTATAATAGCGTCATAGACAGCATTGCAACGGCACTTCCTTTAATTGGTGCAGCAATCTTGCTTATTAGTATTAAACTTGGTGAAGAAATTTTTCTTGGACTATCAGTACCATTTGAAGTTAAAGCATTAATTGTTTTAGCAATAGGAAAATTATTTGAACCAGTTCTTGATCAACTTGGAATGGAATTTCAAACTGTTGTAAATCATGTTTCTGATATAAGAGACAAATACTTCTCCAGAATACAAGTGGAAAACTCAAAGAATATTTTAAAACAGCTTAATCAAGGCGGTGCTGGTGTTGGTGGAACTGAATTATCTATTGCTGATGTTGAAAAATTTAAATTACTTGTTGAACAATCAGCAAAACTTAGTGAAATCATGAACAAAAATTTTGCCTCCATAAGTGTATTAGCTGATAAAGTTAATCAAATTGAAGGTGTTAGTTCTCAAAAAATTATTGAGCTTAATGGATTAGCAAATGCTTTAAATCAGGCTTCTCAATCCTTAGGTGATGAAAAAACATTAACCGGATTAAAACACTTAGAAGCAATTGTATTAAAGAAATAAAAAAGATTTTAAAATGATAAACAAAAACAGAGACAGTAAATTCGTTATTTACCAGGTGCTCTACATCTTTGTTATAACAGTACTTGCATTAAAAGGCGCTGATCTTGATTTACGCAGAGTAGCCTTGGAAGAAGATACTGTGCAAAAAGAAGTGAGAGACTCATTGATGGCTGTATTAGATTCACTCTATGCGCTTGGTATAGACTTTTCAATCAAAATTGATCCTA
Organism: uncultured Ignavibacteriales bacterium; assembly: GCA_963706055.1. Classification (GTDB taxonomy): domain Bacteria; phylum Bacteroidota; class Ignavibacteria; order Ignavibacteriales; family Ignavibacteriaceae; genus IGN3. The sequence goes on from CAVPND010000054.1 coordinate 5,248, forward strand.
ATGTTGTTGTTGAAAATGAACAAATGAGAGAACAGCTAGCAGCTTTAAATAAAAGATTAGAAACTATTAAAGATTATGTTCCACCTCCAAAAGAAATACCCAAAGAAGAAGTAGTTGAAGAACAAGTACAAATGCAATCTCCTATTTCTGTAAAACAGACGTTTATCCAATACACCTGGAACATTGCAAGAAATACTGGTACAGTTTCTACAAGCATTTATGATCCCAAAAATATGAATACTCCTCTAGTAACGGTTCCTGCCGGACAAGAAAGAAAGTTTGATTTAACTGATCAATCCGAGGTTGTATTAAAGTTCGGATCTCAAGAAGAAAGAATAAAAGTACTGCCTAACAAGCCACCAGAAATAAAAATTGAACGCGTAACCACAAAAATGAATTCGTCAGATATTTATGTAAAAGATTTGCAGCGCATTACAGCATTTAAAGTTACAATTGTTGATCAAAGACCTGATCAGTTAAAAGTAACTTATTCAGGACCAATTTCTGTCTCAGGTCCAACGAAAGACAGTAATGGAAATCTTACATACAACGTATCTCTAAAAATTGCATCAACAGAAAATGCTTTTGATGACTGGTTAGATAGGAATGGAAATCTCAGAGAAGCCGATGGAAGATATAAAGTAAATTTCTTCTTTACTGCTGTTGATGAGAGATCGAAGGATCGAATTCAAGTAGGCGATTCATTTTTCTTTACAGAGTTTTCTAATTAATTATTCAGGTACAAAACTAATGAAAGCATCAAAACTAATTGCTGTATTCCTAATTATTGTATTCAATCTTTGCTTTGATTCTATTTTTGCTCAAGAAGAAGAAGAACAAATAAGATATTATCAAATGGAGCCATTGGATGATAGTTTGTTTATCTACATTCAGGAAGCATTATTTATAGACCCGCCTGACCCAAAAGCAGAGATAGTTGTAGATTTGAGAGATGCTAATAACCAAACTATTTCAATCAAAAGTGTATTATATCCTTTTCTTGCGGTCCCGCCGGAATTGCGAGCAAGAGTAATTACTTATCCATTTAAATTAAATCTTGAAGAGGATATTAATTACGGAAGCGTTTTCACTAGAGTTTTTCAAAAAATCCGCATTAGTAAAGTAACTCAACCACCCACCAAAATGCAGATTTCTCCAACACTTGGGTACGTAAATCCATTTCTTCAACTTCAAGGTGGAGAAAGACTTGGATTATCTTTAAAACAAGATGTTGGATTATCTTTTGGTATTGGAACACCTTACTCCGGAACTCTTGAAACCAATATGATGGAGGTTAATTTTCACATACTTGGAGTGAGAGCCGGTATTTTTAGCCATATCGACGCAATGATAGAAGCAGTTACAACGCAGAACCATAATAATTTGATTTTTAGCGATGGATTTCAAATTAACTATGTTGTACCGTTTGGTAACTTTTTGGAGTTCGGATACTTAAAAGCCACATCCAAAATTGGTGCTGAAAAACGTAAAAGATATCTTGAGTACTCCGAGGGAAATACTATACTTAATCCAGACTCAACCATAAGATATCAGGCAAGAGTTATTGATGACGAACAATCGTTTCTAAATTGGGAATTTCGTTACCCTATCTCAATTCTTGGATCCACCAGAGGTAGAGTTTATGTTGCTCAATTCTTGGATGAGTGGCATTTTGGATTTGCTTTAAGAGAAGCGTCGCTTGCAGGTAGTACTTTTGATTTTAGTTTTGATGGAATGCCTGGCAGTAAACATCGTGAACCACAATACAACATTAATCTATTAGTTCAAAAGATAATGGAAGGCTGGGGATTTAGTGCCTTTGCTATTGGGCCTTCTGCCAGTTTATCCAGATTAGATGATGGTGGGTTTGGTTTTACGAAGATATTTGTAAACCTAAGATTTAAAATAGGTACTTCACTATAATAACATAACATTTCGTAGCCCCAATTGATTTGGGGCTATTATTTTTTCAACTTTTTGCCTCCATATATTCTTCTTAACTTTACACATAAAATTAATGCCATATTTAAATGAAAAAAGAAAATATAATTCTGTGGTTAGCTGCAATTGTAGTTGTATTTGTTGCTATGTACATTTCAAATATTCTTGATAAAGATTATCCAATAACATCAACATTTGGAATTGATGGTAAAAAAGTTTCATACAGATTTGAGAAAGTCCACTATGGCAAGGATGATTTTGAAGTAATTATACGAACTGATATACCAGAATTAACCGGAAAAATATTTTGGAAATATAATCATGACAATGAATGGCTTTCTAAAAAATTAATAAAGTCAGATTTGATATTATCAGGAAATATCCCAGTATTAAAACCTGAACAAAAAATAAACTACTATATCGAACTTTACTTTTCTGAGAGAACATTTATTTTACCTGACAATCAAGAGTCTAAAATAACTCTCACTTTTTTTGGCGCTATACCCAATGTTATAAAAATTATTGAATTTTTATTGCTGTATATGGGATTAATTTTATCGCTCAGAACCGGATTGGAATTTTTTAATGATGGTAAAAAATCTAAAAAATTTGGAATCTTAACAGCTGTATTATTCCTAACTCTAATTGCTTTAATAAATCCATTGTACCTTACCTATAAATATGGATTCATAAATAACTACATTCCATCAATAACAAAACTATTTTTATGGAATGATATAGTAGTGTTTATTATGTGGGTTATCACTTTGATTATAATTTTTAGATCCGAAAAGTATAAAGTTCTACCATTGGCTATTGCAATCTTGACACTAATTTTCGTAGCAGTTTTTAGATAAAACTAATTGTTTAATAATTTTATGATATCAGCGTGTATTTCTGGACTTGATGCTACAATGCTGTTTCCAATAGTTGGATCTTTACCTTGATAATCAGTTATTATTCCCCCTGCCCCATTTATAATCGGTACTAATGCCATCGAATCCCAGATACTCATTATCGGGTCTATCATAATATCAGCATATCCTGTTGCTAAAAGGTAGTAACCGTAACAATCTCCCCAATTTCTATACATTTTAACTTTTGAAATAAGATTTTCAAATCCATTTTTATTCTGATATTTTGAGATGTTAAGATGGTCCGTAGATAGTAAAGTTGCATTTGAAATACTATCGCAATCTCTAATTTTAACTTTTGAATCATTCAGTAAACAAATTTTATTATCACCAATAAGTAATTCATTTAAAATTGGATGGTTAATAACCCCTAAAATAGGCTTACCATTTTGGAGCAAGGCAATTAAAGTTCCAAAGCTTAAGGCACCGGAAATAAAGCTTTTAGTACCATCAATAGGATCAAGCACCCAAACATACTCAGCATCAGATCTATCGGCACCAAACTCTTCCCCTATTATTCCGTGATCAGGAAATTCATTCTGAATAATAGATCGCATTTTTTCTTCTGCCAATTTATCAGCGATTGTTACAGGAGATAGATCTGATTTGCTTTCAACATTAATTGAAGTTCTAAAATATTTTCGAATTACATTAGAACTTTCCTCAGCAAGCAATTTAATAAAAGTGTTGATTTCTTTAATATTCATACCAAATTATAAAATAATGTAGTGTAAATTAGTTAAAATCAGTTTGTAGAAACAGCAACTATAATTATATTTGCCACTCAAATTTGTTCTTTTAACATAAAAAATTCGGAGAGTTGGCAGAGCGGTTGAATGCGGCGGTCTTGAAAACCGTTAAGGATGCAAGTCCTTCCGGGGTTCGAATCCCTGACTCTCCGCCATTAAAAAATAAGCCTCAATTACGTTTTGAATATGCGTTCTTGAGGCATTTTTGTATATTTTTTTTACAATTAGTACCATAAATACAATAGATAAAATAGGTCATAGAAGACATTTAGAAGACATTTTGGTTTTTATTGAATCAAAATTCTACAATTTTATAAAATACAGATCAATAGCTAATTAGGATTTCCAACTAGATAGTCTCCTGCCTTCTTTTGGATTATTCATTGTCTATACTGTTTAATGAAATAGCTTTAAGAAATGCTTTCTGTAGAAAAAGTAACCTCCAACAATAGAAATAAAAACTCCTGCAAGGATATATAAAAGATAATTTGTAGAGGAAGCCTTAATAATATTTATTTTTGAAACGTCCCCCGAAAGGATAAACGCGGACCAGTAATATGGATTTGCCGAATAGTTCTTCTTAAAGAATAATTTGGCTTTTTGCAATGATTCTGATTTGTCAAAACCCTCACTAAGGTATTTATAAAAGCTTTGCATAAACAACGATGTATATTTGTCATTTACATCCCATAAGGAAACCACAACACTTTTTGAACCGGCTTCAAAGAAAGCTTTCTGCATCCCTATTATCCCTTCGGCATTATCAACCTCCCCCAATCCCGAACGACAGGAGCTTAGCACTACCAAATCAGAATTCAATTTTAGCTGTAATATTTCGCCTCGTTCAAGATAGCCATCTTCACTTTCATTCTTGTTTTGTGAAAAGATAATCAATGGCTGATTTTTATATAGGAATGAGTGAGTTGATAAATGGATAATGCTGCTTTGTGCGGCATTTTCTTTAAATTTTTTTTCTGTTGCATCACTTGAAAGCAAGACATAACCGTTAGAAAACATAGAGTTTACATTTTGTATTTCTTCTTTAGAATATTTTAGAGGAAACAATACTATATTTCTTGCATTAAAGGAGTCCTCTTCAAGTAATCCACCACGATAACTAAGTGCAAAGTCTTTATTGCTTATTTGTGGATCCCCGACCAGCAATACTTTATCTTCATTCTTTTGCTTCATTGTTTTCTGCAAAACATAAATTATTGATGAGGGTGAATATGAAATTGCATAATCGTCGATTAAATATTTTTTATTGTTATAATAAAAAGGGCTATCATCTTCCTTGAATTCAGTAACCAGGAATTCAAAAGGCATAAACGCCAATTCTGATGGCAGGGAAAATATAAGCTTCTGTCCTTTAGGAATATTATTTATTATTGGCCGAAGTACTTTAAGATAGAACTCATTTGCTGCTTTGGTGTTGAATGAAAATAAATCTTGGTTGAAATAAAGATGATGGTTGTGATATTCAGAATCGTAAATAGGTGCAATTTTTTTTAATAATTCTAAAACATCATCTTTTGTCAGACTACTTTTTTCGACTACGTAATTTACTTGGTTAAGCTTAAGGAAATAAAGTTTTTCTCCGCTAAAAAACAGGGTTATCAGATTCTCGTCAGCACTAAGATTGTTTTGAATATTTGAAAGACTAAAATCTCTACTGGTACTAATGGCAGGAACTATTTTCTGTCCAAAGTTACTATTTAGGATTTGATAATCCGAAAGAAGTTCTTTAAGCTTACTGCCGGAAAACAATCCCGACTCAATCATCCATTTTAAATCGTAGTATTCGTTTAATTTTTCATTAGAAATACCAGACGAATTAATTCTCAGATTGGATAAATTTTGGAAAGTGTTTCTGGAATGTGATTTTTCAATAATTGAAAACGCCTCTTCATTACGATTCTGTTTAATATACAGTTCAGCAAGATCCGAATAACAATCGTTTATACCAGAAAAGTGTGCGATTTGTATTTCTGCGTTGTTTATTAAAGACTCAGAAATCTTATCAGTAAGTTCAATGGCTTTTAGAAAATGTTTTTCTGCTTCAACAATATTGTTTTGATTCAAGTAAGATTTTGCCAACAGATATTCAGCTTCAAAAACATTATTGTAATCCAGTTCATTTGCAGCCAATGAAGAAGCTATATTAAAATATGTTATAGCGTTACCGATATTGTTTTTGGCAAGGGCAATTTTACCCAAATACAAATTTTGCAATCCTAAAAGTTGATTATAACCATAGTTTTTAGATACCTGCATAGATCTTGTTATAATATTCTCGGCCCTAGTTAAATCTTTTTGCAAAAGATAATTGTATCCAAGTTCTGTTGAGATAATGGTTTTATAATACACATCGGTTAAGGATTCGGATAAGCTGAGTGCATATAATAATGCAGCATTGCTTTTATTAAAACTATCAATCTTAGAGTAAGCTAACCCTATTTTAAAATAAATATCTTCTGCTGTATATGGATCTGATTCAGAATTAACTTTATCTTTTGTTTCAAGAAAAATCTGCAAGGCTTTAATTGGTTTATTAATATTGTAATACAGCGTTCCAATGCTTACATCAACAGATGATTCCGTAGAAATATCTTTTACTTGATGAGCCAGCTCTTTTGCTTTTTGATAATATTCTAAAGACTTAGAATAATTCGAAAGATTAGCATAAACATCTCCTAGTCCGCGTAGATTTAAAACTTTAGAAACAACATTGTCTCCTGAGTAATCTAATCCATTATTATAATATTCTATTGCCGATGAGTAATTAGCTGTTTGTGCGTACAGAGAGGCAATGTTTGCACAAAGATTTGAAAGTCTTTCTTTATTATTTAGAATCTTAAATATCTTGAAGCTTCCTTCATAATTATTCTTTGCTTCAACCACATTTCCCGAATATGTATAAGAAACAGCGATTTCTGATAAGGCAGTTGCTTGTAGTTCTTTATCCTCGATTGTTTTTGAGATTTTATATGCTGATTCTAATTTTAATTTAGCTTCATCAATATTTCCATTTTGATCATCAAGTATTGCGAGATTTATCAGTGATTTTGCTTCTTCTATCCTGTTGCCGGATTGTTTTGCTGATTCAAGTCCTATTAGATATAACTTTTTTGCTTCATCATAATTGCCCGATAGTAAGTAAAGCGAGCCCTTTGAAATTAATACCTTGCTTACTTCATAGCTGTTCTGTTGTAATAAAATTTCTGCATTGTTTAACACCTTTAAAGCGTTATCATAATCACCGAGACCACGATAAGAGTATGAAAGCAAATATTGTGGTTGAATATCATTATTATCTTTTAGCAGTTCAATAGATTTTGAATATTGATTTGTATGATAAAAATATAGTGCTTTAAAATAATCTAAATACTTATTATGCGATTTTTCGCTATTTATAAACTGTTCAATCTGCATTAGATTATTTGAGGCTTTTGCAGAGAATGTTAACTCATCATAAAAAGGATAATATTTTGGATAGCTTGAAAGCATTGAATATAATAGATCGAATGATTTTCTATACTCGCTCTTTCTTTTAAATGCTAATGAAGTTAAATAATTTTTCTCAAAACTATTTGTTAGTTGATTTATCGAATCGGAAGTTGAAGTAATATTTGATGAGTTTATAAGTGCCTTCTCAATTCGTCGAAACGCTATGGATGGAAAGAAAATATCAGATTGATTTTTTAAATCTGTTGTTTGGAGAGAAATATTTTTATCGTTAGATGAGAAACCTGTGGAAATAATAAACAAACCCACAAGAGCAGACAGCATCAGAGCAAAAAATATAATTGCGGGCTTTTTCATAATCATTGTTAATGAGGGCTAATCATAATTCTTTTATCAACTGTTCGGCATTTTTGTAATAACTTCCCTTTCCTTCAACAACTAATTGTAGATGTTCACGTGCAGCTATTTTATCATCAATCATCAAATATGATTTTCCAATAAAATAGTGTGCATCAAGTTTTAGGTTATCAAACTTTCCGCTGTCATTTAGTTCGATTGACTTATTGAAGCTTGCTATCCCATTCTCCACGTCTGCTTTATTAAACGATTTAAACAATCCAAGAAAATCACTTTCGGCTTTATTCACATAAGTAATCCCGAGAATAAAGTGCGTATAAAAAATGGATTCCTGAAGACTGTTATTGTTCACATCATCTTCCAAATACTTGATCGCACTATCGTAATCTTTTCTATCAATTGCATCTAACCCACGCTGGAATAATTCCGAGGTTCTTCCGCGTGTTGTGTAAAAATCTTCACCGTCTAAAAATGATTTTTTATAATCAGGGGTTGTTAAAGAGGAAACAGCAAATAATCCTAGATATAAAACAACAACAGCGGCTAAAGATGCAAAGGCATATTTCGCCGAGCTAAAATTGTTAAACAAAAAGAATCCTTTTTGATTGGCCTGCTTATTCTGTGCAATTTGTTGAGAAGCCGATTGGCCAACAAAAGTATCCACTTCCGCATATTCAACGTTTAATTCTTTAAACAAATTTTCACAGTGTTTACATTTGCGAATATGATCTTCAACCATCTTTGAAAGTAGGATAATTACATTTTCTGATGAAATATCGTTTTTATACAAAACATATTCAGCTATAAGTTCTTCATCTATGTGTTCATTTCTTTTAAGAGTAGATTTAAGATTTAAATATATATCGTGAAGTTTTCTTGCCTCAGAATTATTGTCAAGTATCCCATTTAAGAAGAATTTTTTCTTCTTTGGTGATGGAACTCCTTATCCAACAGTTCAATTATTTTTTCAATATCATTCATTTTATAAATGCCTTTTTGTGCTTCTTAACCATTAGTAATAACAATCATTTAAAAGTGACATTATTCTAATTTATTTTTTATCTCTTCAATCGTACGATAGAACATTTTCTTGATTGCCGCCTCGTTTTTATTCAGCTTTTCAGCAATCTCAGCAAATTTCAAATCACCCCAGAACCGTAGCTTTACTATCTCCTGCTTTTCCTCACTTAAATTATCTAATATTTTTAAAATTGCATTTATATCAAATCCTTCATCAGTCCTAAGGTTTGAATCATCAGCGGTAATTTCTTCGTTCAGTTCTATGGTTCTTCGAATATTATTTTGCTTATACCATCTTACAAATGTTAAAAATAGAACTCTACGAAGCCAGTTTTCAATCTTATCGATTTTATGATATTGTTCAGCAAAAGAGATGTAAACATTTGTAGCTAAATCATCCACATCGTCTTTATTTACAATTTTGTGTGCACGGTGTTTGGATAAAAAGTAGGAAAATGATATTTCCCGCACATAACCGGATATCTTCTTAAATGCTTCAGAATTCCCTTCTTTTGAAGAATTTAGAAGTGATTCTAGCTCAGTCTTGGATAAATTTAAAAAATCGATTTTTATCTCTCTTTATTTTGTCACTAATTTTATATTATTAGTACTAAGATAAATAAACTAGTGACTATGAATAAATATTTTTTTACAATTTTAATGTTAATAACATTGGCTCGAGGCATTTTTGCCCAGCCAAATATAAGAATCGAACCAAGAAATATTCGATTTGAAGATGTTTTTAATAGATACGATTATACAATAATATATAATGATGGAGATCAGCCACTATCTATTGATAGCTTATCCCCGACAAAACCATATTACATTTTAGATTTTGAGGAGCATCCTCAATTACCATTTATTATTAATCCTGGGGACACGATAAAATTAAATATAACGCTTGCAAATTTTTATAACATAACCATAAGCGATACAACAGATACTATTTGGGTGTACAGTAACGATCCTGAAAGTCCAAGAGATATTAGAATTAAAATAGACTTTTTTGATGATGATTTTGGAACATGCTTAGGTACAATTTCAGATGAAACATTGACCCCGCTACCCGATTCTAAAATATATTTTTTCTATTATGGTGTATATCTTTTTGATTCTACGTTCACTGACTTTTTGGGTAATTATAATAAACTATTACCTAAGGGCAATTATACAGTTGCGGCTGAAAAAGAAGGTCATCGTGTGATCTTTTCGGGTAATACACCTGATCCATTTTTTGCTCAACCAATTCAGCTCGATTCCGGTCAGGTAATAAATGTTGATCTGACTCTTCCATCTGTGAATAATATTGGATTTAGTGTTTCAGGGGTTGTTATAGACTCTATTTATGGTTCACCTATAGATAAAGGTGTTGTCATTGTTAGAAAAGGGACCCATACACCTACATTATTAAAACAAAATACACTGGCTAATGATTCAACCGTATATGCGGGATTCGTAGGATCTGATGGCGCGTACAATATAGTTGTAGAAGATAGTGCTTATTATTTTGTTCAGGGATACTCTGATTATTATTTACCTACCTATTTTAACAACAAAAGTGCAACATCAGTTTTTTGGCAGGATGCTGATTCTATATTTATTAACCAATCCCTACAAACCAAAAATCTTTATTTAAAGAGGGATTCCTCTTATGGTGGTGGAGGGGCTTATGGAACAATAACACTTCCGTTTTTAGACACTCAAGGCTATGATGGTGTAACTGTGCTTGCCAAGTCAATAAATAATAATCTGCTTTACACTTACAATTTCGGAAAAGAAGATGGAAGATTTTATATAAATAATCTACCGTACGGCACTTATCGGGTTATAGCACAAAAAATTGGATTTGAAAATGCCGTAAGTAATGAATTTACAATCAGTCCTCAAAACCAGAATCAATATAATTTAAACATACAATTTACTTTAACTGATATTGATGAAGAGGAAACGTTTATTCCCGCTGAAGTTTATCTTTACCCAAATTATCCCAATCCTTTTAACCCAATAACCACAATTTCTTTTGTGTTGCCATCATCACAGATTGTAAAGATTAAAGTGTTTAACCTATTGGGCGAAGAAGTTGCCGAAATTGGCAATCAATTTTTTTCGGCAGGATTAAACAAGGTTACTTTTAATGCTAATGGATTAGCCTCAGGCATTTACCTTGTCTCACTCGATACTAAATCTATACGGCTTTCACAAAAAATTGCTTTGATGAAGTAAAATTATTAATTAAATAGATTTTGTTTTTCGAGTACCATAGTATCTCTGTGAGAATATATCTTTAAAGCTGCTTTGTAAAACTCACCAATGTTCATTTTGTCACTATTTGTTGTTTTATGTTACTTATGTATTAGTAGCGATTAAAAGCTCAGAAATTTTTGACTGATAGTTTTTTTCTAAACATTAATAACTAAACAAAATAGGAGAAATGAAATGAAAATATTTAATAGCCTGCTCATTACAACCTGCTTACTACTTGGGTTTGCAGCTTGCACTCCCGAAGCACCAAAGGTTCGTGTTCAAAACCAGAATCAGGAAATTGTGGATGTTGCATTAAAACCGCCTTCAGGCAGTACAATAAACATTAACGATGTTAGTGCTGGAAATGAAACCTCTTACATTGAAGTCCCATCATCAAACTATGAAGTTGACGTAAACGTAGAAAATGTTAGTTCAAATATAACAACATTTTTTCAGGCAGATGAAGACGGAAATTATACGATTGTGGTTTCAAATGCTTCACCACCATCTGTAAGAGTAAACAAGCAATAAGAACTTTTAAAAATAGCCGAAGCAATTTGATTGTTTCGGCTTGATTATTTCACAGTTAAGTTTTAATAAGAAAATACCTCTCACAAATATCATAATTTTTAATACCTCCTTCTCAGTTCAAAAAATCAGAAGAAATAATTTTTTTATATGTCACCTTTGTGTTATGACACGCACTTAATCATTAAAGGACATAAGTTAAGAGAATTAAAAAGATCAAAATTCAATAAAACAAACACAAAGGAGTCCGGTATGAAAACATATCAAACATCTCGTAGCTTTACTTTTCTGAATATCAGCAAAGTATTACTTATCCCACTGCTTATTCTTATTAGCAGTATTAATCTTTTTGCAATTCACGATCTGGAAGTTACTGGTAACATAACGGAACTTGGTTCTGACTACTTAGTTGTTCAGGGTTATACGGTCTATGTTGATGGTAATACAGATCTACGTGGACCAGGCAACACAACAGTTACATTTTCTTTTTTCCAATTAAATGATCTCGTTCAGGTTCAAGCAGATAACAGAGGTGATGGTACCTTTCTTGCATCCAGGGTAAAATCAGAAGATGGCGTAGGTAATGAAAACGAAATTGAGCTAACAGGTTATGTAACAGAAGTTGGTACGAGTTCATTTGTAATCAATGGAAGTACTTTTGTTGTAGATGCAAACACAGAATACAGGGGACGACACGGCAATACATTTTCATTCTCACAAATTGAAGTTGGTTTACTTTTAGAAGTTAAGGCTCGATTGCAGACAAATGGAGATTTACTTGCAACACGTGTTAAAACTGAAGATGATGAAAATCATCAGCATGGCGGTGAACTTGAGATTACCGGATTAATTGATAGTTTAACTTCGAGCAGTTTGATTATCGGACAGAATGAATTTTTTGTAGATGGGCAAACTATTAGTTCTTAATGACAATAGAATGCCTATTACGTTTAGCGACTTAAATATTGGAGATAGAGTCGAAGTAAAGGCATTCAGACAAACTGACAATATCACTTCTTGCAGTAAGAATCAAATTAGAAGACATGCCTGAAAACGAAATAGAGTTTACTGCACAGATTGAAAGTATCCTTGGCTCTGATATTACAATTAATGGAATCACTTTTTCTACAGATTCAAACACAGTTTTTCTTGATGATAATAGAATGCCGGTAACAATTGCGTCTTTAGCAGTTGGTATGTGGGTAGAAGTTAAAGGATTTAGGAGACAGGATGGTTCGTATTATGCAAGCAGAATCCAGATAGAAGATTTTGTAAGAAACGAAATCGAAATTAAAGGAAACATTACAGAATTAACAGATTCATATCTTGTTGTAGGTGGAATTACATTTAGCGTTGATAGTACAACACAAGTATTTGATCATCTCAACAATCCAATTCTATACTCAGCACTTCAGGTTGGGCAGCTTGTGGAGGTTAAAGGCGAGAAAACGGGAACACTTACTGCAATGGCTCTAAGAATAAAACTTGAAAATAACGAAGACATAGAAATATTCGGCAGAATTACAGCTGTAAACACAAACAGCATTGAGCTAAATGGTTTGGAAGTTTTTGTAAATGAGAATACGGTTTACTTAAATCAAGCAAACCAACCAATAACATTTGGTGATTTAAATGTTGATCAGTTTGTTGAAGTTAAAATGATTCTAAATGTAGACAGCACTTTACTTGCTTTAAGAATTAAAATTGAAGACGGTATGAACTTTTCAAAAATTAATGGCTTTGCAGGCATTGTCAACGGTTCTGTTATCCAGCTCCCTTCGGGAAGTTATACAATCAACAACTCTACAGTAGTAATTGATAATAATTATAATGTTATATTAACCAATCAATTAACAACAGGACAGCAAGTAATTGTATGGGCTGTTGTTGATGCATCATCAAATAAAACTGCTTTGCAGATACAATCTAAAGTTAGTTCGCCAACCGGAGTGGGCGAAACACCTGTGATTGCCGATAACTTTGTTTTAGAACAAAATTACCCAAACCCGTTTAATCCTTCTACCACAATTTCTTTCACAATACAGGCTGATCAACTTGTAACATTAAAAATATTTAACGCACTTGGTGAAGAAGTAAGAACACTTGTAAATGGTAATCTTGCTAAAGGCACACACAGCATAAATTTTAATGCAAGTGGTTTAAGCTCTGGTTTTTATCTATACAGATTGGAAAGTGGAAACCAGGTACAGGTTAAAAAAATGACGCTCTTAAAATAAGAAGCTGATTTATTCAATTAGCAAGGCGATTCGAATGAGTCGCCTTGTTATAATTTTTTATAAGAACTAATTCTCAAATAAAAGGTATAAAATCATGAAAAGACAAAAGATTAGAAGTGTATTGATAATACTGATAACTGTAGTTTTATTCGTATCCTGTTCAGAAGATCAAACAACTGCACCACCCACAAGCAACACACCACTTGCTAAGTTTAGTGATATTAAAAGCAAAAGTATTTGTTAATTGTACGGGGGCACAATGCCACTCATCAGCGGGTAATCAGGGAAATCTTGTATTAGAATCAAATGTTGCATTTGGCAATCTGGTTGGCGTGCAAAGTGTTCTTTTCCCACAATTTAAAAGAGTTGAAGCTGGCAATAGTGCTAATAGTTTGATAATAAAAATACTAAAAGGCGAAGTAAATCCGCAGATGCCGTTAAATGGATCACCTTTACCTGCAGCTACAATTGACAGTATTGCAAAATGGATTGATCAAGGTGCGTTAAATAATTAATCAATTTATAATAAAAAGGAGCTGCTATGATTACTAAAATATTTTTATCGTTGGTACTGGTGTTGATATTTATTTTACCGTTTAAGTGCTATTGGTTCACCTCAGCAGGAAAATATTACGATTAACTTTTCTAAGTATGACACCGCATTTAAATCAAAATCTTTATATGCGTGTAGTAGATAAAAGCACATTAAAAGAAACAGATAGAACATTCGTTCTGGTATCAGCTGCGAGTTTTAGTGTTACTTTGCCTGCTGTAGATATAGGGGGAAGTTACTTTATAGATTTTTTTGCTGATTTTAATAATAATGGAAAATATGATGCACCACCTGCCGATCATGCCTGGAGGCTTAGCTTAAACAATGCTGTTGGAAATGATACTTTAGCTTTTTCACATAATGCAAATTTTGTGGATATCAAATGGCAAAACATTCTTACAATAAATTTTGCAGGAATGACACCGCATATCGGACAAATGCTTGAGATAAAACTTGAGAACAGCACTACTGAAAAAGAAATCGGCAGAGTAAAAATTCCTGCCATTGCCTCAGCCGCTTTTCCGGTTCAAATAATTGGCTTAACAGAACCCGGTGATTACAGTGTTGAGTTTTATGCTGATCTAAATGGTAATGGAATTTATGATGTTCCTCCAACTGATCACGCCTGGAAAATAGGTTTTAATTACGTTAATGGGAATGTTGATCTTTCGTTCAGCCACAATGCAACGTTTACAGATATCCAATGGAATTATTTGGTGACCGTTAACTTTACCTCTATGACACCACACGTCGGACAGTTATTTGAGTTAAGAGTAGTTAAAGTTGAAAACCAGGAAGAGGCTGGCAGAATTTCTTTACCGGCTATTCTTGTTCCTAACTTTACTGTTGAAGTACCCGGGTTTGATCTAAATAAAGATTACAACATAGATTTTTATGCTGATCTTAACGGAAACGGAAGTTACAATGCCCCGCCGACAGATCATGCATGGAGATTGACATTTAACTCTTCTGTTGGAGATGTAACATCTGCATTTTCTCACAACGCTAGTTTTACAGATATCCAGTGGCCTGGTGCAACAGCGGTAGATGATGAAACAAATAACTTGAATGATTTTGCTCTATTACAAAATTATCCGAATCCCTTTAATCCATCCACAAAAATCCAATTCAACATTGCTACCGCGGGTAATGTAAAATTGATAGTATACAATTTACTCGGACAGGAAATAAAAACGCTGCTAAACGAATTTAAAGAACCAGGTACTCATACAATTAACTTTGAAGCAGTTGGACTAAACACAGGCGTTTATATCTATAAAATTGAATCAAACGGATTTACTCAAACCCGAAAAATGACTTTGCTGAAATAAAACCAAATTTTTAAGAACTGTAGAAATTAATTAAAACTAAATCACAATAAACAAAGGAATGAAAAATGAAAAAGAACGTTGGAAGTGCTGATAAAATTATAAGGATTATTCTTGGATTAACAATAATAGCTTACGGAATTTACAATCAGAGCTGGTGGGGAGTAGCAGGAATAGTGCCATTATTTACAGCATTCATCGGTTGGTGTCCTGCTTACAGTTTGATAGGAGTTTCTAGTAATAGAAAAATTAAAACTGAAAAATTAGATTTGAAGAGCTAATCTCATTTTTAAATGAAAAAGTTTACTATCAGTTATTAGTGGGAGTGATTCTTTAGAGGAATTACTCCCCGTTTTAATATTTTAGAGAAAATTATTTGTCACTTTTTTCAATAAACAATCACTTTATTAATTAAACAAAGATTACTCAAAAAATACAGTGGAGAATTCATGTGAAAAACATCTTACCACTCTTTTTGATTTCGATTTTTATAATAACAATAACAAAAGCCCAAAACCCTGAATACTCCTGGCGATATTACACTCCCGGTAACACCGGTATTCAAGGTGATTATGTTGAAGGAATATGGATCGATCACGATGGTGACCCTTACATTGCAGCTTACACTCCCGGCTGGGAAGAAGGCGGATTTGCAAAATATATTCAATCAGAAAATAAGTGGATAAATTATTCAAATATTGATTACCCGGTAATCGGAAATATTAATGATGTTGGTTCCTCTCGTATTAGTGATATTGAAGAAGATGCTAACGGAATATTATGGATGGCAACCTGGCGTGGTATATTAAAATTTAATCCTGCTGTTGGTGGAAGTTCCCTGGAATTTTTTGGTGCGAACAATTCACTTCATCCCGGAGGTAGAACATCTGATATTGCAATTGCACCTGATGGCTCTATTTGGATTGCCGTCATTTCCGTTGTCTGGGGCAATGGCGGGCTTGTGCATTACAATCCGGCTACAAATCAATGGCGTTACTGGACTTATGGTTCAACGGCGAATAATTGGCCATCACTTATTCCATATTGTGAAAAAGTTTCAATCCAAAGCAAAACTTTTGGAGGATATATTGTTTGGATTGATGCTTCTGGCGGTAGAGTTAGTTTTGATAGTGATACTCAATTATTTACTCTGCTTCCGCAAAATGGCAACCCAGATGAAATTGTTTCGTTGCCTGGTAATGATAATATAGATGGTTCTAATAATCTTTGGGCAATAAGAACTTCAAATACACCTGGCATCTATTCGTTAGAATACAGAAATTCTCTTGGCGATTGGTTTACACCTATTCAGCCGCCAGTGTCATCATTAATAAATGATATCTGGGCTTTTAAAGCTTACGGAAATGCAAAAGCATTAATAATTGATGGAAATAGTATTGTGTGGCAATTCAATGGATCATCCTGGCAGAATCTTGGAATTTGGAGAGAAGGCGGATTTTCATACGGTGTTGATATAGATGCAACCGGAAATATTTGGGTAACAGGTGTTGGTGGTGCAGCAAAACGTGATGCAGCTACTGGACAGTGGCAAAGACATAGAATTACTAATTCATCTCAGATTGATTATTGGGTGAATGATATTTCTATTGACGATCAGGGAAATGTTTGGATGACCGGCAATGCAGGAACAGGTATGGGTGGCTTTCAAAAATTTGATGGAACAAGATGGATAGGATTTAACGAATCCACTTATGGTTTAGGAAATCCTTTTCCATTTCCAACCGATAACTCTGAAGCAATTTATTACAGACCTTCAAATGGAGCAGTGATTGTTAATCCAATGTTTAATTCACTACATAACTGGAATGGTAGTAATTATTCTTCATTAAATTATTCTTTATCCAGATCACAAGGACTTGTTGAAGATTCACAAAACAGATTGTGGAGTCTTGGTGAGTACTTTAATCTGTCATACTATAATGATGCAGGTAACAACTGGATAGATGTTCCATTCATAGGCATTAGTACAAACATTAAAAAAGATCCTCAAAGAGCAGGAACAATTTGGGCTTGTTCTTTCTATCAGGTTTTAAGAACAGACGGCTCTTATAACTTTTCTAAAGTTACTGATGATTTTTCTGAACTTGATCCTCAAAGTGATTTTCTTACAACTGTTGTTCCTATACAAGATGGCTTTGCATGGGTTGGTACAAATCAGGGGCTTGCAAAAGTAAATGCAAATAATGGCACATATCAATTTTATTCTCCGGCTAATTCACAAATTCCAGGCGAGAATGTTTCGCCATTAGCTGTTACTCCCGATGGAAGACTATGGTTTGCAAATTTTCAAAGTACAACCACCTCAACATATGGTTTGTGCTGGTTTGATGGAACTAACTTTGGAATTATTCCTCAGCAGCAAATTGGAGGTTTACCACACGCACAAATTTATGATCTTGAAGTAAAGAATATTCAGAATGGATATGAATTGTGGATTAGCTGTGCAAGCAGAGGTATTGCTGTTCTGACAGTAACCGGTTCTGTTGTACCTGTTGAACTTGTTTCTTTTTCTGCAAGTACGAATGGAAATAATGTAAACTTAAACTGGTCAACCTCAACGGAAACAAATAATTCAGGATTTAGTATAGAGAGAAAGCAAGTCTACAGTTCTCAGTCCACAGTTCACAATGAGGAATGGAATGAGATAAGTTTTATATCGGGACATGGCACAACTACAGAAACACAATCGTATTCATTCATTGATAATAACTTATCTTCAGGAAAATATTTATATAGATTAAAGCAAATAGATTTTGATGGCACATTTGAATACTCAAATGAAGTTGAAGTGAATGTAACAGTACCTGAGAAATTTGAATTATCACAGAACTATCCTAATCCATTCAATCCCAGCACAAAGATTAAATATCAAATTACTACAAGTAATCCTGTAAGCTTAAAGATATATGACGTACTTGGAAATGAAGTTGCGACACTTGTAAATGAAGTACAACCTTCGGGTAATTATGAAGTGACATTTGATGCCGCTTCATTATCAAGCGGCACATATTTCTATAAGCTTCAGGCAGAAAGTTTTGTTGAAACTAAAAAAATGTTATTATTAAAATAAAAGAAAGAAAGAAATATGAAAACCCTTTACTATCTAGTAACAATTTGTCTTGTACTATTTTATTCATCATTAAATGCTCAATGGGTACAATCTGGACTCGACTTCTACTTTGTTCGAACCATTAATGTTTCCGGCACAAGTCTCTTCGTTGGAACAAGTGGTGATGGTATATCTCGCTCTACTAACAGCGGCACAAGCTGGACCCCGGTTAATACAGGATTAACAAATCTTTTTGTTAATGCTTTTACTGTCTCTGGTACAGATCTATTTGCGGGAACCGAAGGCAATGGTGTATATCGTTCAACTAATGATGGTGCAAGCTGGAGTGTTACTGGTGTACTTTCAACTCCATATATTTACGCGCTTGCTGTTTCGGGCACTAATATTTTTGCCGGTGCTGATGGTGATGGTGTTTTTCGTTCCACTAATAACGGCGCAAGCTGGACTCTTGTTAGTACAGGATTAACAAACACACGTATTTTTGCTCTAGCTGTTTCAGGTACAAATCTGTACGCGGGCACCTTTGGTGGTGGTGTGTTTCTTTCCACAAATAATGGGACAAGCTGGACTCCGGTCAGTACCGGATTGACGAACACTTCTGTTAATACTCTTTTTGTTTCAGATGCAAATCTTTTTGCAGGCACAGAAGATGGTCTCTTCCTCTCCACCAACAACGGCACAAGCTGGTCTTCAGTAAATATGGGATTAACTAATACTTTTATTCATGCACTTGCAGTTTCTGGAACAAATCTTTATGCAGGAACTGAGGGTGGTGTTTTCCATTCGACAAATAATGGTAATAGCTGGACAGCAGTTAACCAGGGTTTAACGGATCCAGTAATCTTTGCGCTTTCTGTATATGGCACAAATCTTTTTGCTGGAAGTAACGGCAGTGGCGTTTGGAAACGACCAATAGATAACGTTGTTCCTGTTGAACTTATTTCATTTGCCGCAAATACAAATGGGAATAGTGTAATTCTGAATTGGTTAACTGCAACTGAAATAAATAATTCAGGATTTGAAATTGAACGCTCTGTCATTTCGAACGAAGTGAGAAATCTGATTTGGGAAAAGAGGGGATTTGTTCATGGCAATGGAACGACAACAGAAACACAATCGTATTCTTATATGGATGAAAATCTTGCAAGTGGAAAATATCTTTATCGCTTAAAGCAAATAGATTTTGATGGAACATTTGAATATTCAAACGATGTTGAAGTGCTAGTAGCAGTTCCAGATAGATTTGAACTTTCGCAAAACTATCCAAATCCATTTAATCCCACAACAAAAATAAAATATACAATCCACGATGTCACCCTGAGCGGAGTCGAAGGGTCTCGAGTGATACTTAAAGTTTATGATATTCTAGGCACTGAAGTAATAACATTAGTCAACGAAAACAAACCCGCAGGAAATTATGAAGTAACATTTGATGCCAGGACTTTATCGAGCGGAACATACTTTTATAAATTGCAAGCGGGTAGTTTTGTTGCGACAAAGAAATTGTTATTATTAAAATAATAGTGCGATATATTTGTTTTCCGTTCCCGTGAACTATAATTAACAATAAAATAATTATTTAAGCTATAATAGGTGCCATATTGAAAACAACGACTATCATACTTAGTTGTCTTCTATTTTTAATCTCCGAAGTTCTGGCTCAGAATCCGCCAACTTATTCCTGGCGTTATTATCGTCCCGGTAATACCGGAATTCAGGGAGATCAGGCAACTGCACTTTGGATTGATGAAAATGGAGATCCATATATCGCAGCCAACAACGGTAATTGGGGCGAGGGAGGATTTGCAAAGTTCAATCAGTCTGAAAACAAATGGATTAACTATTCAAACGTTGACTATCCAATATTGGGATCATTTTACGGTGGTGAAGAACAAATAGATGAAATAATCAAAGACTATGAAAATAATCTATGGATGGCAAACAATACTGGGGCACTAAAATTTAATCCCCAGGCAGGTATTTCATCGATTGAAAAATTTGGACCTACAAATTCGGGATTATTGGGTTCGACTGTAGATATGGATTTAGCCCCCGATAGTACAATATGGTTTGTAAGCGATGGTCTTGTTCGGTTTAATCCTAAGAACGGAGGATGGACTTATTGGCAAGGAGGTAATATCCGAATTGCTGTACAGCCAAAAACGAACGGCAGTTATCTCGTTTGGTCTGCAGACACTTATTTTGGACAGGTGTTCACATATAATAGCGCAACAAATCAAGTAACAGATTATTTGCCTACAGCTTTTGGAGACATCGCGGGATTGCCTGGAAAAGATTGCGTTGATGATGCAGGAAATTTTTGGGCTTTAAGAATGACCCAAAACGGTGATTGGGAGACTCTTGAATATCAACGCTTGGATGGAGTTTGGATTTATCCCACACCACCATATGCTAATGTTAGTTTTTATATCGATGCATTTAAAGCTTATGGAAATGGTAAAGCTGTAATGGTGCTTGCTACCGGAGAAACATGGATGTTTGATGGTGTAGCTTGGAATAATTTTGGAACATGGCGTCCGGGTGATTTTAATCTTTCTATTGATGTAGATAACCAAGACAATGTTTGGGTTTGTGGAATAGGAGGGCAGCAGCAAAACGTGATGCTGTTACAGGAAACTGGCAGCGTTATAGAATAACGAACACCTCACAGATTGATTATTTTATTGAAGATTTTTCACTGGATAGCGAAGGAAATGTTTGGCTTACCGGAAATGCAGGAACGGGAATTGGCGGATTTCAAAAATTTGATGGTCAAAGATGGACCGGTTTTAATGATTTTACTTATGGGTTGGGTTATCCTTTTCCTTATCCAGCAGACAATACCCAGGCTATTTATAGGAGACCGTCAAATGGTGATGTAATATTTAATCCCACATTCCATGGAATCCATGCCTGGAATGGTGTTAACTATTTTGCTTTAGAAGATTCAATGAGTGTCTCAAAAGGATTTGTTGAAGACTCACAAGGAAGATTGTGGAGTCTTGGTGAATATTTTAATGTAAGATACTATGATGAAAATATCCCCGATTGGATTTATGTTCCTTTGGTAGGCTGGGGTAGCAAAATTAAAAAGGACCTCACATTAGATGGAACAATCTGGGCATCCACTGACTTTGAACTCTTACATACTGATGGGAGTTCTTCGTTCTCATACACAATGGACGATTTCACGGAAGCAGCAGGATCATTTACAGGCTTAGCACTTGAAGGCAACGGCATCGTCTGGATCGGGGCGTGGATGCAGTCCACAAGTAGTGGCAGTACGCTTATTCGTCTTGATGCGAATTCGGGATCTTACACTATCTTTCAATACGACCTGGGCTGGCCGTTTCCCGGCGAACATGTGCGTCCCTTGGCGGTTACACCGGATGGCCGACTTTGGATGCAGTACGACAGCGAGTATCCATCCAACGATAACGGTCTGTGCTGGTACGACGGTATAAATGTTGGCTCGTTTCCATCGCCACCTGGCAACGAACCGCAATATGGAGGCTTACCTAGCAGCACTATCAAAGATCTTAAAGTACGAGAAATACCGGGTGGATATGAACTATGGATGAGTTGTCTTGGGAGAGGAATGGCGGTGTTAACTGTAACTGGTACTGTTGTTCCTGTTGAGCTTGTTTCTTTTGCTGCTGACGCTAACGGAAATAATGTAAACCTAAATTGGTCAACTGCTACTGAAATAAATAATTCAGGATTTGAAATTGAACGCTCTGTCATTTCGAACGAAGTGAGAAATACGAATTGGGAAAAAGTTGGATTTGTTAATGGTAATGGAACAACAACAGAAACACAAATGTATTCTTATGTAGACGAAGACCTTGCAAGCGGAAAATATCTATACAGATTAAAGCAAATAGATTTTAATGGTACATTTGAATACTCAAACGAAGTTGAAGTAGTAGTAAACATTCCCGATAAGTTTGAACTTTCACAAAATTATCCAAATCCTTTTAACCCAACTACAAAAATCCAATTCAACATCCCTACCGCGGGAAATGTAAAATTGATAGTGTATAATTTGCTCGGACAGAATATAAAAACGCTTGTAAGCGAATTTAAAGAATCAGGCACTCACTCGGTTAATTTTGATGCACCTGAATTAACAAGTGGTGTGTACATATATAAACTAGAATCTGGCGGATTTACTCAAACCCGTAAAATGATTTTGCTTAAATAAAATCAAATATTTAAAGAATAGAAAAGATTAATTAATATTAAAAAACAAAAAAGTAAAAATGAAAATAAATGTTACGAGTATTCTATGAGTTAATTCTTTTATATCTGTCTATCATTATTTTGATGCACTATCTTTGCGGTCCAGATACATATCATCCCAAGATGAGGGATCGTCCAATGATTCTAAATGGGTAAACACCGTAACGCCTGGTATAACATTCCGAATATCTGCTTCTATATTTTCTAATAATTGATGACTTTTATGCACAGTCCATTCGCCGGGAACTAAAACGTGCAGTGATACAAACTTTCGAACCCCAGATTGACGACTGCGGAGTGCATGATACTGCACTCCACTTTGTGTATAATGATCTAATGTTTTTTGTATTTTATTTTGTTCTTCAACAGACAAAGCTGTATCCATTAATCCAAACGCGGATTTGCGTATAATACGTACACCGGACCAAATAATATTTACAGCGACCAGAATTGCGATAATAGGATCAAGCCTTCCCCATCCTGTGATTGATACAGCACCAACTCCCAAAAGCACACCGGCAGATGTCCAAACGTCTGTCATTAAATGCTGAGCATCAGCCTCAAGTGTTATGGAATTATATTTTTTGCCAGCTCTTGAAAGGACAATCGAAACAAACAAATTTATTATAGATGCCACTACTGAAACCGCTATTCCCAATCCGACTTGTTCAAGAGGTCTCGGAGTAATAAGTCGGGGGATAGCAGTAGCTGCTATACCTAATGCAGCAACTAGTATCAACATACCTTCTACACCACTTGCAAAGTATTCTGCTTTACTATGTCCGTAAGCATGATCCTCATCGGCAGGGCGAGCGGCAATCGTTAGCATTGCTAAGGCCATAAGAGCTCCAGCTAGATTGACTATGGATTCTAATGCATCTGAAAGAAGCCCGACCGAACCGGTCAACAAATAAGCTATACCTTTTAGTGCAATAGTAAGAACAGCCGCAGCTACTGAAAGCCATGCAAAGCGAGTAAGTGGTTTGTTTTTAGTAGTTTCTAATATCATAGTTTGATTATTATATCAGTTAAATGACCAAATTGTTTTTGCCTAATATTAATTTATAGATTTTTATTGTAAAGATAGGATTTCAATCAAATCAAAAACATTATTGTTTACCATTTCTGATCATAAATAAGACTAAAAATATAGTGCCAAATATTTCATTGCCCATTTATCAGCTGAAATCTCGATTCTAAAAAAATATTTATATCAGCTCATATTATAGCGAAAAATCTAAGAATAGCTGAAAATATTATTGAATAAAATGTCACCATCTGAACATAATAAGTACTATATATGTAAATTCTTGAGCATTTCATTTTTTAATTTAAATATCATTTACGAACTTTATAACTGAATAACTAATTAATAAAGGAAAGATATGAACAAATTAATTCTATTATATTTATTTTTTGTTTTATTTCTATCTTCATTTAATCTGCTAGCATTGCCAAGGTTTGCGGTTAAGCTTGGTGACAAATGCAGTGATTGTCATTACAATCCAAGCGGAGGTGGAGTAAGAACTTTAGATGGCTGGTATTGGGGCAAAAATAATTTAAGTATGATTTCATCACGCGATAAAGATTTTTTAATGTCACCAAAGGTTTCTGATAACATTTCTATTGGGCTTGATTACAGGACGCAATATATTTATTCACAATCAATTAAACGAACTTATTTCCAAAATATGACTGCGGCACTTCATACAAATTTTGCTTTATCAAAACAAATAAATCTGGTTGGTAAATATGATTTTGTAAATCAACTTTGGGAGGGATATGGAATAGCTAAAATTCTTCCTGGTAACGGATATATCAAAGCAGGTGTTTATACGCCTAATTATGGAATTAGGTTAGATGATCATACAGCATACACAAGACAGGGACTAATATTCAATCCATTTTACAGAGAAGCCGGGGTTGAAGTTGGAATTTTTGTTGATAACTGGCTTTATGCAAGCGCAAGTGCCGGCTCAAATCTTTCTGATGTTGCAAGTAACTATACAAAAGATCCAACTTACACTGCTAGATTAGAAATTACACCACATTTTGGTGAATTTGGATTAATGCTTGGCGGTTCAGCTGCAATAGTTAAGTTAGAGAATTCGCAGGGTTCACTTAATACAAAGATGTATGGCGGATTTTTCGGTATTGGATATGATGAATTTTCACTTCTTGCAGAATATGATTTAGCAAATAACCTTTCCGCACCAGATGTAAAATCAAACGTTCTTATGGTAGAGGCTGCTTATGGCATAGTAACTGGTCTTGACGCAGTAGTACGATATGATAGAATAGATTATAATGATGCTATTGATTCAGATGAAATTTCCAGAATTATTTTAGGTTTTGAATTTCACCCATATAGTTTTATAGAGGTCCGCCCTCAATATAGATTGGTTTTAGAAGATCCTTCGGTTGATAATGATTCGTTCGTACTTCAATTGCACTTTTGGTATTAATAATACAAGATTTAACAAACACTTTTTGAACACAATAAACATAGTCTTTAAGATAGAAGACATTTAGAAGACATTTTAAAAATGATGCGTTTTTAATCAATAAATGCACCTTTTTTGTCCTCAAAGAGTTTCCCTGACTCTCCGCTACAATAATTTGGCTTGAAATGAGAACTAAAAACCTCGTTTTCAAGCTTTTTTTGTATCCACACCCCCACCTGATGTTACCAAATACCTCCAATGTTTACCTATTGATGAGACTTTTATGCGAGGTTACCTAGTAATGAACGATATACTTTATCACTAATTTTTTAATCTAAACCCTAAATGCTTTCTCCATCGTTGTCTGTTCTGTTTTCGAAATTCCATATTTATCTGCAACTGTTTTCCACTCACTTACTTTACTTTTAATATCATTTATTATCTCTTCAGCTTTGTCTTTCTTCAACCTAAAGTATTCTGCAACTTCCAAGGCTAAATCATACTCCAACGAATTATCATTTTCTGAAATGTTAAGGCTTAATCCGGTTCCCATCTCATTAGGATTAATATCGTAAGCTGGCGAAAGTGTCCAACCTTTTTCCGTTAAAATAAAACCGTGATTTCTTAAATGATCATCAGTATTCGAGACGCTTATACTAAATACAATTCTTTTCCATAACTCTTCTAAATCTTCATTTACTCTCGCACCACTCTTACTCAAAAACTCAACCAATTCAAGGTAACTTGCACCAGCGTGCGAATCTCTATTATCTGTATAACCAAGCATTGTCATTGCAGAAGCATAATGAATCCTATCATTTTTTTCTCTATCAAATCTTTTGACAAGGAATGTATGATATCGGTTTGCGAATTTTTCTACCTTTGCCTCAGCAACATTCAAACCACATCTTGCGGCTAGTGTATGAACAACCATTTCCCATCCACCAACATCTTTTGTATCATTTATACTTGGGAATTTTGCTATCCATAAATCGCCATTATTATCCATTACACTTGCTTTAGGACGTGCACCACCAAGTGATGAACCTGGAGCCATTAATATATTCAGCCATTCTTGATGTTCCGAATCAACTATGTCATCATCTTTTTCATATCTTAAGCTTGCCTCTTGTAGCTCAGTAATAGATGTCCAGGGTGGCGCTGCAAGAGATCTATCTTGGTTTAGAAATTGGCCGTCTTCGCTCACTTTAAATCTCAATCCACCGACTCTATTCTCATCAAACACACCCAACAAAAAGTCTGATTCCATCAAAGTTTTTTCCTGCCTCTTCTCTTCTTTTGCAAGTATTGCTTCGCGTCTTTTCATCAATACTCTTCCCCAGCGGTCAGGTGATGAGTCTAGAAAAATTCCAAAATTATTTTTATTATCATTTAAATAATGTGGTCCCGAAAAAAGTCCAAGATCAGGATCTATAACTTGTGCAAATTTTGATCTCAGCCACCCTTCCGAATATTCAAAAGAGAAAATTTCATTGCCTCTAACTATTGTTGAATACAGTTTTCCTAACAGTGTTGGGTTTTCTTTTAGCCCTTTCCAATCAGCATATACCAATATTTCTTTTCGTGTTTCTGTCTTTGCCATAATTATTCCTCAGAATTTCTTTTTGGCGCTCTTTCTTTTACTACCAGCTCTGCATCTTGTAACTTTCTGCCAAGCATATCATCCTTAGCTACACTTAATAAATCTTCTGCTAACCCAAGCACAGAAAGAACTTGAGCATAATTACCAATAGTTACATTTGGCCTTCCCTTTTCAATATCGTATAATGTTCTTCTAGCAATTCCTGCTCTTTCTGAAACTTGTTCGGAGCTTAATTTTCTTCTCAAGCGAGCTAGCCTTATGTTTTCCCCAATTTCTTTTAAAATCCTATCAGTTTTATTTTGTAGCATAATTATCCTTTTCTTATAACGTGCAACATACTGCACAAATATAGTACTTTTTGAGCAATATACTGCACATTATAAAAATTTATTTCATTGAAGAAGTGAATGATTAAACCAGAAATTCTTGCGCAGAGTACTTGACTCTCCGCTACTAAAAAATAAGCCTCAATTACGTTTTGAATATGCGTTCTTGAGGCTTTTTTAATAGTGTTTTCTAGTAGAATTTTGGTAGAACTTTTTAGTGCTATATTATTTCAATTGTAAATACGATTACTAAGTTCTCTGCAAAATGTTTATACCTGAATTTTTATTAAATAAATAAATGCTCGCTGGATCAATGTACAATTTAATTCTTTCGTTAGCTCTTAAATCTCTAATTGGTTTTACTCTGGCAATAAATAGATTTTTCTCAATCTCAAAATAAACGAATGTTTCATTCCCCATTGGTTCTATCACATCGATCAATACTTCCAGTTCAATCGAATTCTTTAAGTTATTATCTATTCGAATATCTTCGGGTCTTATTCCAAGTATAATTTCTTTATCTGAATAATCCTTTAATTGATTTTTTTGTTCGACAGATAAATCAAATATAAGTTTTTCTTCTTTACTGAAGATTTTATTTTCA
>CAVPND010000055.1:0-15543 GCA_963706055.1 uncultured Ignavibacteriales bacterium
CTTCGGTGAACAAATATCCGCATTCATTACATTTAAAATATTTAACATCATACTTGCTTAATATTTTAGATATAAACACTTGTTGAGCATTAGAACTGCAAATTTTACAAATCATTTATTCCATATTCCTTTTGCTGAACCCGAAATTATTTTTCCATATTGAATTGGTGCCCAAATGGAAGCAATTACTAAACTGATATTTGTTGCTACCATTACACCTGTAATTCCTAATCCCACTGTTTTTGCAAGAAAGATGGAAAGCGGAATATTTACAAAAGCTATAATAATAGAGAAATATAGCTGAAGTCTAACCTTACCTATTCCATTTATAAAATATCCAAATATATTATTCCAATTAGCAATTATCACAAAAATACCACACGCAACAGATAACATAAATGGTACTTCTATTTGCGGACCAACCCATATTTTATAAACAAAATCAGATGCTAATACCATAATTATAGTGATTAAAGATAAGGCCATCCAAATCAAGACAAGTTTCTTAATAGAATTTTTTATCCAATCATATTCTTTTTTAACATATGATTCTGTGAAAGCTGACCAAAAAGGTGCCAACACAACATTAAAAACTAATGGAACCATATAAAAGTATTTGTACGCCACATTATAAACCACAACCGATTCTGGTCCATATAATTGAGTAATGATTACATTACCGGTTGTAAATACTATTAAGCTAGAAATTTGAATAATGAAAAACTGCATTCCCAGCTTTACAAGGCTTGAAGAATACTTAAAATTAATTTCTCTAAATGAAGGCGCGATATTATTGTAATGCCCTTTAAATAAAAATAAGGAAGCTAATGAAAAAATAAGAACAGGAATGGCGCTTGATATCAAACCGAACAACATCAAAGAAGGTTTCGCATAAATTAAAAGTAGATACACAGCTAATAGAGTAACTGAATTAACAATCAAACTTAAAGCACCGTTTAACGCCGGTCTTTGATCAGCATTAATAATTGAAGTTATTAGTTTTAATAAGAATTGGGCAAGAAATAATACAATCACATAAAACACAAGTGTGTTTAATAATTCCAGATAACCTGATGGAGCATTTAATAAATCTGCCCAATTTAATAATGAGTGAATAAAAAAATAAAAAAACAATGCGATCAAAATGCCAAGCGTAAATACCGAATATGCTGTGCTTACATAAATCCGTGCTAATTTCAGATCCTTTAATGCAAGAGCTTCGGCCAGCTTATTTCTAAGACCGTTTCCTATTCCAAAATCAAGATTAATAAGCCAGCTTAGTATTGATGCAAGAGTTAACCAAATTCCGTATTCAACATTACCCAAATAATTTATTGTGACAGGTACAATGGCCATAATAGAAATAAAGTTGAATACATGAATTACAAAAAGAATGATAATATTTTTTTTAGCTTTTTCAGTTCTGTTAGAATCCTTAAAATTAAAAAGCTCAGATAGTGAATATTTTATTTTGGGTAATTTCAAATTTGATCAAGTTTTAATTAAACTGCACTAAATTTAATGGACTATTTTTCGCCAGAATTTTATCAAAAAAGTAAAATTAATTTTAGTAAAAATACTTTTTAGATATGTTCTGATTAATCTTATTTCTATATGCAGCCATACATTTAAGTTTATGAGATTATGTTTTTTTACTGCTCTTTTAACTTCAAGAATAGACTTCTTTTCATTGGCCCAAGATTCGCCTCCAGCGCTCATAATAACAATTGGATTTTTTTTAAAGTAAAACATTTTTTCATTTAAATTTTGATAGCTTTTAAATAGTCTGCAATAAAATTCAAAATCCATAGAGTAATAATAGTTTGTATCAAACAATCCAACGGATGTATAAACCTCTCTCTTAACAAACATTGAAGGATGATTAATCGGCATTGTAGTTAACTTATTA
Organism: uncultured Ignavibacteriales bacterium; assembly: GCA_963706055.1. GTDB lineage: Bacteria > Bacteroidota > Ignavibacteria > Ignavibacteriales > Ignavibacteriaceae > IGN3. The sequence goes on from CAVPND010000055.1 coordinate 1,910, forward strand.
TATTTAAATGGCTTCCGTAAATATGAACCATATTTGGGATCTATAAATTCTACATCACCGTGGACTATTAGATATTCTGATTTATTAAAAATATTCGTAACGTTCTCAAAAATATTATTCTCATAATAATAATCATCTGAATTCAGAAAAGTTATAATATCACCGGTTGAATTTTTAATACCTTTATTAAAAGCGTCTGAAATTCCAATATCTTTCTCACTAATAATTCTTAAATTTGACGGTGCAAGTTTATAAAGATTTTTAACTATGCTAATAGTACTATCATTGCTTAGGTTATCAATTACGATATGCTCAAATTCTTTATAAGATTGATTTAAAACAGACTCAACATTTTTTTTAATAGTTTTTTCAGAATTATATGTTGGTGTTATTACAGAAATTTTCATGGACAATATAAATTCAATAATTTTATTTATATAAATATACTAATATCACTTGATTTGATTTAACAAATGAACTCATTGAATAGTAATAATAAAATATTATTCCTTACATTAAGATCGGATTGGGGCGGTGCGCCAAAACATATTGATATACTGAGTAAAAATATTGATTCTGAATTTCAAATTTATTTTGCGGCACCAATTAGTGAACCTTTTGGGAAAGAATGGTACTCAATTTATGGCAAACAAAAGTTTTTTGAATTAAAACATCGAAGTTTTTCATTATTAAAACTTTGGAACTTAGTATTATTTATAAAAAGGAATAACATTCGTGTTATTCACGCGCATGGCAAAGGAGCTGGATTATATGCCCGTACTATTAAATTATTATTATTAAGCAAGGTTACAGTTATATTTACTTTTCATGGTTTACACATTTCACAATATAGTCCGCTAAAGAAAAAAGTGTATATCTTTTATGAAAAAATTGCATCAAAATTTACTGATCTTATCATAAATGTTTCCAATGGTGAACGAGAAAATTGTATCAACCATAAAATATTTAATCCTTCAAAATCCAAAGTTGTATACAATGCAATTCCATTTATGCTAAATCCAAAAACTAAGCTTCAATTGAGAGAAGAACTAAATTTATCAGCTGATAAATTTATTGTTTTATCTATTGTTAGGTTTTCATTTGCTAAAAATATTGAGGCTACTATTGAAATTGCTGAATTGCTTAAAGATGATAAACGATTTCTGTTTGTTTTGGTTGGCGACGGTGAAACTAGAAAGGAAATTGAAAACAGTGTGAGCAAAAAAGCCCTAAATAATATTTTGTTTACCGGATTTAAACATAATCCCCTTGATTATATTATTGCCAGCGATGCTTATCTTTCTACTTCTAGATGGGAAGGATTACCGTATTCTCTTATTGAAGCATCTATGATTGGATTGCCAATAGTTGCTACAGATGTGGTCGGGAATAATGAAGTTGTACAGGATGGTAAAAACGGCAGACTATTTAAACCTGGTGATTTTCAAAAAGCTGTGAATGACATTGTTAAGATATGTATAGATAAAAACATTGCTGAACTTTATAGCAAGAATGCAATAAAAATTTATAAAGATAATTTTTCAGTTGATAAAACTACTAACCAAATGCGAAATATATACAGCACATTAATAAAACAGAATAAAAGCAGATAAACAATGGATAGCGTGAATGTTGTGAAGACAGCTATAGTACATGAATGGCTAGTTAATTATGCCGGATCTGAAAAGGTTGTGGAATCATTCACCAACATCTGGCCAGATGCTGAAGTTTATGCTTTGGTTGATTTTTTGGATGATGAATTAAGAAGCATAATACTTAAAGGGAAAAGCACACATACATCTTTTATCCAGCATTTGCCCTATGCAAAAACAAAGCATCGAAAATATTTACCATTGTTCCCCCGCGCAATTGAATCTTTTAACCTAAGAAAATATAAATTGATAATCTCTAGTTCACATGCAGTTGCAAAAGGTGTTAAAAAGAAAAAAAGCCAGCTACATATCAGTTATTGCCATTCTCCTATGAGATATGCCTGGGACGAAGCCGATTATTATCTTCAAGAAGCTAATTTAAATAGAGGACTAAAAGGATTTTTAGCACAATATATTTTAAAGTATTTAAGAAAATGGGATGTTAAATCAGAAAAGGGTGTTGATTACTTTATTGCAAACTCGAAACATATTGCAGCAAAAATTAAGAGAATATATAATCGTAATGCTGATGTAATTTATCCCCCGGTGGATACTCAGAAGTTTTCCTTAGTTACTCAAAAGGATGATTATTATGTAACCGCCTCCAGATTGGTGCCTTATAAAAGAATTGATTTAATTGTTGATGCGTTTGCTAAAATGCTGGATAAAAAACTAGTCGTGATAGGAAGCGGTCCTGAAAAAGAAAAAATCATTGCCAAAGCAACACCTAATATTGATGTTATTGGTTATCAGGATTTTGACAGCCTGAAAAGCTACATGGAAAAAGCAAAAGCATTTGTATTTGCTGCCGAAGAGGATTTTGGGATTATAGTGGTTGAAGCAATGGCTTGCGGCACTCCAGTAATTGCAGGCAATTACGGTGGTACAGCGGAATCAGTAGTTGACGGCGTAACCGGAATTCTGTTTCCCGAACAATCTGTTGATTCTATTGTTGAAGCAGTTAAGAGATTTGATGTAATTTCTCATTCTATGAATTATCCGGAAATTAGATTTCACGCAGAAAAATTCAGCAGACAAACTTTTGAACATAAAATAAATGATTATGTAGAAGAAAAATTAAAAACTTTTCTACACTCACAAGTAAAAAAGAAAAAATGATAGTTAATAAAAAATCCATTTATGCTTCGCGCCTTATTGCTGATTTAGTAATACTTAATTTGTCTTTTTTAACTTCCGCGGTTATTGCTCAGTCTTTGGAAACTCTGATTGCACGGGATTATATGTTCATACTGTTACTGTTACTAAACCTAATCTGGTTTATAAACGTAAATCTTTCAGGGTTTTATTTAGATTTTTTTACACGATCATTTTCATTTCAGTTTTTTAATATTCTAAAACTTGTATTTTTTCAAGTTGGTTTTACTGTCCTGTTTATTTTCCTAACAAAAGAAGATCTATTTACAAGAAATTTTATCGTCATATATGGGTTTCTTCTTACAGTATCAATCAGTCTTCGAACAGCTATATTAAAAAATATTTTAATATCATTACGGCGAAAAGGTAAAAACATTAGAAACCTTTTGATAATTGGTGCCGGAGAAGTTGGGAGAAATTTTAAGGAAACTATCGTTCGCAATGCTGATTTTGGCTATCACTTTAAAGGTTTTCTTGATGATGCAATAAAAGATGATGAAGTTATTGGCGCTCTTGATCAACTTGATGATAAACTTAAACACATGGAAATTGATGAAGTTGTTATTGCTCTATCAGCACAGCCTCCTGAATTGTTAGATGAAATTATAAGGGTCTGTAATATTAATGCAGTAAGAATTCATATCATTCCGGATTATTTTAGATTCTTATCAAGTAGATTCCAAATAAGCTCAATTGGAAACTTTCCAATTATTACTGCTCGACAAGAACCACTGGAAGAAGCTAACCGCCGATTTCTAAAACGATCTTTTGATATTTTCTTTTCAATTTTAGTACTTGTCTTGTTATTAAGCTGGCTTTATCCGTTAATTGCATTGCTTATTAAGTTGAATTCCAGAGGCAAAGTATTGTTTATCCAGAAACGAATTGGAGCAAAAAACGAAATGTTTGATTGCTACAAATTTAGAACACTAAACTCTGAATCATCAAAAGAATCTGCTGCTTTTAAACCGGTTATAATGGGCGATAAAAGAGTGACAACGGTAGGTAAGTTTTTAAGAAAATCAAACATAGATGAGCTGCCACAATTTTTTAATGTTTTAAAGGGTGATATGTCTGTAGTTGGTCCCAGACCACATGCCATTCCATATCAGGATTTATACGGAAAAATTTTTGAGGAAATAAAAATGCGGCATAATGTTCGTCCCGGTTTATCTGGATGGGCACAGGTAAACGGTTTACGTGGTGATGTTGAGGATGAAGCCGAAAATAATCGAAGAACTATTTTAAGAATGAAATACGATCTTTGGTACATTGAAAACTGGACAATGCGTCTTGATTTTCAAATAATATTAATGACTATTTGGCAAATGATTAAAGGCGACACAAAAGCAGTTTAGTTTTACGGAAGAATAAACTCGTAAAGTTTATTTAGTTTATCAGACACAATAAAAACCTTTTTGTTTATATAATCCACAACCAAACCTTCCGGCTGTTCAACGTTAATCTGGTATTCCAAAATTCTATTTCCATTCAAATCAGTTTTAACAATTTTATTCGATTCGTCACTTAATATCCATAAAGAGCTGTCTTCGTGGGAAAAGAACAGATCAGAATAATCTTTAGCAAATTTAAGTTCTCTTTTAAATATTTCAGTAAAACTACTGTCAGTCTTTATTAACAATCCAGGTCGCTTTTCATTTATAAAATAAAATTCTTTCTTACTGGAATCATAGCAGATTCCCTCTAACCCCTCATTTAGTCTTCCTTTTAAATCGAATTTTTTTCTATTGATCTCTTTTCCTGCAGTATCTATAACTACAACTTCTCTTGTTCTTTCCAACACAACAGCAATATGCACTGAATCAACAACCGTTACCCCTTCTAAATCTTCTCCATTAACAAGAAATGTTTTTAGGATATTTCCATTTAAATCCAGTTTAAAAACCAAACTGTCGCTATCACCAACGCACCAAAAGTAGTTTTTATCAAAAGAAAGAGTAAGCCCTGAAGGCTCTGCCACCTTAATAGACGTCACTTTTTGCAGCTGTAATTTTTGTTGTATTGGTGATTCTTGCCTGTTAGTATTACATTTGTACTGAGTTAAACTTACAAATAGTATAATTAGTGTAGTTGCACAATTTTTGATCACTGTTTTCATATTATCTATATAATTGGGGATTTTTGTTGTTTATTTATAGAATTTATTTTTAAGGCTATAACAATATAATGTTTAGGATCTAGTTTTTCTTGAAAGGAGAGTTAATAAAATGATGATAAGTGAAGGATTTTTTAAGTTATCAGCTATGATCGGCTTTGTAATTCTTTTAACAATTCTTTTATTCGGTTATCTTTTTTTTGAACCCTTTCTAACTGAAGAGTCAATCACAATAAAAGTTTTAAATAAATCTCAATTCGGTAACGAACCGGGAAAATATTTTGTCTTTACTTCAAATGAAGTCTTTTATAACTCAGATAATTACTATCATAACAAAGAAAATGCTGAAGATTTGAATAGTAAAATTTATCCCGGTAGTTCATATAAAGTTAAGGTTGTTGGTATTTATCTTCCCTGGCTTCCGCGATTTAGAAATATTACCAAAATTCTGGAAATAAATGGAATTCCTGTTTTGGAGGCTCCTATAAATGCTAATTAAAGTTCCTAATATTGCAACATTTTATTATTTTTAAAGTAACAAATAAATTAATTTACCAAAAAAATATAAGGGGCTCTTATATGGCAGTTTTAATAACTGATGATTGTATTTCTTGTAATGCTTGTGAGGTAGAATGTCCAAATAATGCAATTTACGCGGCAGGCGATCCTTGGCTTTTAGATGGCGAACATGAGGCTTTAAACTCAGATCATACATATATCGCAATTGATAAATGTACAGAATGTGTTGGTTTTTATGATGAACCACAATGTATACCAGCTTGCCCAACAGATGCAATAATTATGGATCCGGATAATCAAGAAACTAAAGAACAGTTAATGGCAAAGAAAGAACATTTAGATAAAGTTGGACGATAGACTTTTTCTTAACTTTTTAAAGGGAGCTATATGCTCCCTTTTTTTTTGAATATAAAAATATTGTTATGTCTATTTCTTTTTAATATTCTTTTTAGGTTTTTTCTTTGAATCGCAATACTTTTTTATTTTTTCATATGCATCAAAGTAACCAAGCTCCCCAGCTTTTTTAAAATCTAAACAGGCCGAATCAAACTCCTCAAGCTTAATCTTTATTTCCCCTCGTAAATAATAGGCCTGTGCTGAAGTTGAATCAATTTTAATAATTGAGTTATAATTATTGAGTGCGCCAATTAAATTATTAATCCTTGTTTTTGTTTCAGCTAAAACAAAATGAGTAGTTACATTTAAAGAATCAATTATTAATGAGTTTTCATAATCCTCAATTGCACCTATAAAATCACCAAGCAGCATTTTTTCATTAGCGCGGTTGTAATATGCGATGCCATCTGTTGTATCTAAAACCAATGCTTTGGAATAGTTATCAACAGCTCGCTGACTATTACCCATAATAGCGTACAGATTACCAATATTTACATAAGTTTTCGGATTTCTTGAATCAAACTTTGCAGCACTTAAATAATATTCTAGTGCAAGTTGATTTTCACCATTTAGAAATTCTAAATATCCTAAATCAAATAGTAAATCTGCAGATTCTGAATTAAGATTATATGCATCCCGAAAATCTTGTTTCGCCTTTTCAAGTTCATCAGTTTCTAAAAATAATCTACCTCTTAAATAATGGGCGTTAAAATTTTCCTCCAGTGCTAATGAATTATTCAAATCGCTCATCGCCTGGTATTTATTCCCAATTTTATAATTAGCCTTTGCCCGCAAAACATAAAATTGAGCATCATCTCCGTCTATTTGTAACGCACGATCAATAAAAGTTATAGCTGTTTGGTATTTCCCGTTGTTATAGGCATCTAACGCGGAATTATACTCCGGTATTTGAGTCGTGCTTGAGCATTTTAATACCGTCAAACAGAGGACAGAGAAAATAATTTTTATTGTCAAATTCATTTTATTAAGATTATTTATTTCTATTATTGATTTTAATTTACAAATTAACCTTAACACAATAAATTCTTTTAGCAATAAATATTATTTTCGGATAACAAATAGAGATTATTATGGATATATCACTTCTCATTTCCGGTGTATTACAATTATTTCTTTCCCTCTTTATAGGAATCATTTTTATTTATTCAGGATTTAGATTTTTCCATAAAAGGATAAAATCTATTAATGAATTAGATGAACTGAAAAAAAATAATATAGCTGTTGCAATACTAAACGCATCAATAATTTTAGCTTTAGTGATAATGGTTAAAAATGCTATTGAACCTGCAATCACGGTCTTTAGTATGGCTCTTAGAAATCCAGATTCAACAATTGGCTCGTTCCTGCAAACTGCAGGAATAATGTTAGTTCAGATTATCCTTGCAGGGTCTATTGCCTATATCTCTATTTATCTTGCAATAAATTTATACACTCATTTAACCAAAGAGTTAGATGAACTTAGTGAGATAAAAAACAACAATATTGCAGTTAGCATTGTTCTTGGTATTGTAATTATTTCAATCTCGTTGCTTATGCAGCAAGGAATAAAGTCAATATTAGATGCACTAATCCCATTCCCATCGATATCCTTAAAAGATATTGGATTATAAATTATAATGAAAAAAGGATGCGCTGCAAGTTTTGGCTGTTCGGGAATTATTGTAATACTATTATTTGCAATACTTATAATTGATTTTATTGCAAACCTTAATGTTAGTTTTGATGGATTTGAGGAAACAGAAAGTGACTATACATTTGAAGTGGATTCAATTGGCAATCAAAAAATCATAATATCCGATTTCAAATGGAAATTCACTTCGGCTTCACTTGGAAGAAAGAATTATAGTATTTCCTTTCAATTATTAGAAAAAGAAGTACAAAAAGCTTTGGCTTATGTTGATGATATTGCAAAACTAAGTGCAAGGGAATTAAATATTGATCCCCGTTACAAATCCGACAAAATATATTATTCAAAGCTTGTGTGGCATGAAATTTATAAACGTATTTATTGGCAGGCTTTTGATAAGTTTGATAATATTCTTAGTGGATTTGATGAAGTTTTTAAAAAAGAAAAATTAACTGATACGGATAAGATTTATTTTATTATTTCATTTGTTCAAAATATAAAATATAAAAGACCGGGAGGTGAACTAGATTTGCTTCCGCCGCTTGGAACTCTTGCAACCAAGTATGGTGATTGTGATACGAAAGCTCTTTTACTTTATGTTATTTTAGAAAAAGCTGGAGTTGATTGCGTTATGTTCTGGAGTTTTCAGTATAAACATGCTATGCTTGGTATTTCGATAACTGCACGAGGGAACTATAAAAGTATCAATAATAAAAAATATTATTTTGTTGAAACAACTTATCCGGGCTGGATGATTGGCGATATCGATCCCGAAATGGATAATCTAAGCATGTGGTTTATTGATGATATTGATTCTGACAAGATGAATATAAATTACAATTTGAGGGATGAGAAAATCCAAAATAATTTTGAGAACAAAGGAAGAAATAGAGAAAATGAAAACGATGAATCCGGCAAAAGAGATAAAGCATCACCATCCATAAACTAAATACTATTTAAATTGTTTGGATCGAGTAAGTATTCGATTATTTCTTCACCATCCTTAAGTGGATTTTCCTTAATTCCGGTTTCAAAATTACCATCAACTTTTTTTATAAGTCTTTCCGCGGCCTCTCTAATATTTTTAGGCATTGTATGATCTTCCTGAAGTTTTGTAAGCATAGTCATTGCATTTGCACCATAGTTTTTGTTTGGATGAAATTCAAGCCAATGTTCAATTGCCATTCCACATGCACGGCGTGCACAAACGCGAGCCTGTCCAACATTGCCATTTTCCTTGGCTTGTTCGCCGATTTTTAATTCAGCCATTGCCAAACTATAAATTAAATCCCTTATTCCGCTCATAAGTCAGTCAAAATATGTTTTTCTTTCTGGATTATCTAAATGCAATTGAATTTCATTTAAATGCATTTTATTTGTACGATTTACAGATAAAGCAGGTATTTGATTGAAATCAAAAAATTCTACGTCTAGAGTTTCTTCACTTGGAGTGGCTTCCCCACCAATTAATTCACACAAAAAAATAATTTTAAATGCATGGAATAATTCTAATCTACCACCAACTCTGTTTGCATCATAAATACCAATAACTTTAATAGGCTTCACATCAAAACCACTTTCTTCTTTACATTCTCTGATTGCAACTTCAGAAGGAATATCACCAACATCTGCCCAGCCGCCGGGCATAGCCCAACAGTTATCTGTTGTTTCCTGCACCAGCAAAATTTTTCCATCCTTTATAACAGCGGCACGAACATCGATCTTTGGTGTGGCATAACCGGGATGTTCCATCAATACTTTTTGTACGGATTCTTTTTCCAGTGTTGTGTGATGCTCAATAATTTCAGCTGTAATTTCATTTAATCTCTTGTAACGATCTTTTTCATAACCAGTTTCTGCAAATGCAGCTCCGGTTTGAGCAAGCTGCTGAATTTCTCTTGCAACCCCCAGCCACTTAAACGTTTCAGAATTATTCTTCATTGTACATTGTTCATTGTAAATTGCTAATTAAAATGGATTTGTTGCCCAAACTGTTACCTCAGGAATAAATCCTCTGTCATCCATTTCCAAAGAGGAAACAATAGTATGTGCAATTTCAATTGATCTTAATTTGTTTTTTACTTCAGGTCTTTCCCTTCTCTCACCATCACCAAAAGCAGTTGTTACCTCACTTGGATTAACAAGAATAACTCTAACATTATATTTCCTTAGCTCGGCCTGCCAGCATTGTGTCATTCCGCGTAAAGCAAATTTAGATGAAGCATAAACAGTCCCATTTGCAAATCCTTTTGTGCCGGCAGTTGAAGATATATTAACTATGTTGCCGGATTTTTGTTTCTTAAAAAGTTTAGCAGCCTCACTTGCCATTAATGCTGCACCAAAAACATTTACATCATAAACTTTATGGAATGCTTTTATATCGAGCTCTGTAATTTCATTCCAGGCATCTCCAATTCCAGCGTTATTAATTAAACAATCGAGTTTACCAAATTCTTCAAGAAAAAGTTCAAAAGTTTTTTTAACATCCTTTTCTATAGCAACATCTGCGTGGATGGGGAATACGCCAATTTCTTTTGCAACTCTTTCTAACTTCGATTTATCTCTTCCTGTAATTGCAACTTTCCCGCCTTTTTCAACTAAAAGTTTTGCAGTTGCTTTTCCTATTCCCGCGCTGCCGCCTGTTACAAGAAATGTTGAGCTTTGAATATTCATTTGCGCCTCTTTTTTAATACAAATTTAGTAAGAATTTATGAAAGAATATTAATGATAATTACTGCCTGGATAAAGCAGATTAATTACAATTAAATTAATTTTTGAGAAGATCGTGCCGAATAAATTCCACGCAACAAATAATCCTACTAAGGCAAAAGCCGGTTTACGAACAAAACTAAGGTACTTTCGCCCTGCTGATTCACTTAAGTACATAGGCGGCACCGCGCTTCCATCTAATGGGGGAAACGGAAGAAGATTAAAAATGAATAAAATAAGATTCAGTGAAAATACAACGCTTACTATTTTTGCAAGAATTTCTGTCCAGCCTACACTTACACCTGAAACAATCCCAGAAATTGTAATTGTATCTGGCTGAATAAAAAACCCCATAGCAATACCAGCGTGAATAAATATTACCGATATTATTATTAAAACAAAATTAGAGATTGGTCCCGCGGCTGCCATTGCAGCAGCTTTCTTTGGATAATCGTGTGCCCATTGTGGATTATATGGAGTACTTGCCCATCCAATCATCCAGCCGCCGGCAATAAAAGAAAGTATTGGAACCAGCACTGTTCCAAATGGTTCACGTTTTATATGTGGAATTGGATTTAAACTTACCTGACCTATTTTATGAGCAGTATCATCACCCATTTTATAAGCAGTAAATGCGTGCGCTGCTTCATGAAATACGGTTGATAATAAGAAAATTACGTACCAAAGAATGCCGTCTGAAAGGTTCATTTAATCTATTCCAATAAATAATATTATAATTCTTGTAACGTAAAACTGTTTTACCTAAAAAAATGAGTGTCTTATAAAATGGACCTAATCAAACTTATAAAAATACAGACACACCGAACATAAATTTATGAGATTGATATCCAATATCCCGAGTATAATTACCGAAATAGTAGTTACTTTCATAAGAATTAAATAGCTGCTGGAATCTATATTCGGTCCTGATAGCTATTTTATTATTAATAAAAATCTTTAAGCCCAACCCTAAATTTAGAATTCCTCCAACCTCATCAGATTTATAATTATCTTGTATTTCTTCTAGTTCCCTAAGTGTAGTTCCTATACCATATCCAGCAAGTATAAATGGACTTAAAGTAGATTCAGTGATATTAAAGTTGTAAAGCAAATTTGCACTTAATGCTAAATCATAATCCTCTGCATCAAAAATATAATTTGTATAAATCTCAGGTTCAATTTCAAATTCTTGGGTAAAGTAGTATCCTGTTCTAAAAGCTAGTTGTATATAAAACGGTTGTGTTTTGGTTCCCCCCGAAGTCTGTGACATAGTGCCAAATGCCGCAGAGCCAGAAAGCTCCCACCTATTAGCCTGATTAATTTGTATTTTCGGTTTAACGAATAATGAATCTTCAGATTGCGCCAAAGTTATTGTACTTAAAATAAAAATTGATAAGAAAATAAAGTTTTTCATAATATCCTTTTGAAGTATTTAATTAAAATAACTTTTAATTGTAGCGATATAGAATTTGAGGCAGCTTTTTTAGGATAATCGTGCGCCCATTGCGGATTGTATGGAGTGCTTGCCCAGCCAATCATCCAGCCGCCTGCAAGCAAATGATAGTACAGGAACGATCACCGTTCCGAATGGTTCACGTTTTATGTGCGGAATTGGATTTAAGACTTACCTGCCCTATCCTGTAAGCAGTATCATCACCCATTTTGTGAGCAGTAAATGCATGTGCCGCTTCGTGGAAAACGGTTGATAATAAAAAAGTTACGTACCAAAGAATTCCGTCTGCAATGTTCATAATTAGTTTGTATAGTGAGTTTAAAAAATAATTATAACAAGCTAATTCCTAAATTTAGTTTAATAAAACTATTATTTTCATTTATTTCATATGGATATTTTTCACCTGACTCCGACTTAAAACTGTATCCCATACTAGAATATTGATAAAGCAATGAAGCACTATAATTTTGATATATGTATTCAATTCCGCATATGAGTGAATAAGGTTTTGGTATCTCACTATAGTAAAAAATATATGTTGATGGAGGGTTGAACTTATATCTAAACTCAGAAAAATAATCATCATACTTCAAATATTTTGAAAATGAGATCCCAATATTTAAATCTTTAATAACGATAATGTTTGCTCCTAAAACAATTTCGTTATTCCAAATGTGATGATCTTTGCCATAGGTTTCTTTCTTTTGATCTAATGTCAAAACTGGGTACAAAATCTGTCCATCATAAAACTGATGTGAAAGCTCTAAAGAGATTTTAAGTTTATTCAAAAAATCATATTGTACACCATAACCAATATTTCCTGGATGATATAAATAGACATCAGGAATTAAATTATCTTTGGCTATCTTTAAACCTGTTCCATTTAGTTTAATGTCTGTGTTTTGAGTTTTATATAAAATATAACCGGACAATTCTTCACAGAATTTTTGATTTAAACTAAATAAAAACTGGTAATTGCTGAAAAAATTATTTTCGTAAGTGAGGCCTATTTCCTCCCAATTATTATCAATTGAAAACCTATTTTTAAGAATTGAAGCAGACAACGAAGTATTATTGAACAGATTTATGCTCATAGATAATTGAAGTATTTTATTGTTAACTTTTAATTCGGCATCTTTCTCCGCAATCCTTTCTGTAACTCCGTTTTTGGGATAATAAAAGAACTTGTCCGACTGTTTTCCTTTGTAGGAGAAATCTAAATCATTATAAAGTGCTAATTGAAATTGTATATTTCGATTTTTGATGCGTAAGTTAAATTCAGGTCGCACGCTATTATTTCCAATATATTCTTTTACTATTTCATTCTCCTCCTGTTCCGTTCGATTAGCACTTACACTAGATAGCAATGAAAGTGAAATTGATAGAGTAGAGTCACTTTTCTGATATTTGGGATTATATAAAGTAAGCTTGTCATTAAAACCTCGGTTACCAATCCCATACATTTTGGGTGTACTTATTGGATAATGACTAAAATTTGTTCCATAATTATACTCAACAAACTGAGCGAATAATGAAAATGAAAAGAATACAAAAAACAAAACTATGCATTTCATACAAGCCCCTGCAAAAAGTTATAGATGACTATTTAGTAACGATTCATAAAGTCAATCCCCCGCCAAAGAATTTAAATGAGGGGAAGGGTTAGTAAATACAGTATAAAATAATCTTCAATCCGCCTGTAAATTAACTCATAAATTAGAAATCTTCAATTGACAGCAAGCAAATAAACTTCAAATTAAATGATAAGCTGTAATTAGAAATGATGATTTGATTGGTTTAAAAAGCTCAAATCTCTAATTTTAAAGCAGATATAAAATTTAATCTACTAAATTCTCCTATTATTTACCGGAGTTACAATGAAACTCAGAATATCTTACTTCGATTTTAATCATTTTATTTTCTTTTTCAATCTTTGCACAGGACACTGATAAAGACAAAAAAGAAGATAAAAATCCATACAAATCA
>CAVPND010000056.1:0-5840 GCA_963706055.1 uncultured Ignavibacteriales bacterium
AAAGAGATGTAATTATAGATTCAATTAGCGTCTTGGCGCCCTTGCGAGAATCAAGATTCTTTCACGCAGACCTGCCTGTCGGCAAGCAGGGCCGCTAAGTCGCAAATAATTAATCTATTTCCTATACTGCGCTATAAACTCTTCAACTTTAGGCCGCATATTAGCTGCGGTATCAAAGCACCAGCCCTCCTGCTAAGAACGAACCAATCGTTGAATCATAATCCTCCTGATAATTTCTATTTTGATTTATCATTTAGTCTGTTTATTTTTATAAAAAACAAATACTATTCCATACACCCCTGACAGCACCATTGTTTTTATCTGTTGCTGCACTTCATAATAATAGTCCCCTTGTGCAGACTATTAAAAGGAGGAGAAATGAAGAACATTTTAAGATTAAGCCTCATCTCAACATTCATTTTTTTTATTCTTATAAGTTGCTCTGATGACCCTGCGACGGCACCGGATGATAAAATTAACCCGGGTGTAACCGAAGTTATTGGTGCAAGCGGGGGTGACATAGTAAATGATGAGTTTACATTAAGTATTCCTCCTGGTGCTTTTAATGAGGATCACAGTATCAGTATAACCGACGTTGTAAGTGATGGATCATTTGGCGGCAATTCTGTGTCAAAACCTTACAAAATTAGTGGACTTCCTGTTGGTTACTCCAAACCATTAAAGTTGAAAATAAAATATAACAAACCACTTTCAGGAGTTAGTTTAATAGCTGTGGGAGAAGAGGTTTTTGATAGCTTGAGCGGAACTGCTTCTACAATTTATAACCCGATAGAGGCAACGGATTCTGCAGGCTATATTGTTGCAGATTTAAAAGGCACAACCATCGGATTAGGAAAAATAAATGGTACTTCTTTAAATACTGTAGACGATTATGATAAAATTATTGAGGGAGTTTCCGATTATGCTGGGGCATTATCTAATCATTACATTATTACCTACCCTACCTCTCTTGCCTCAGAAGTGGTCGAAGTTGGTGCCAAACTTGATTCGGCGTATAATATCTTTAAAAGATTGAATCTGAATTATTATGCAGAAGGCGATACCGAATATGTATTAATAACGTTTCAGAATAATATTTTATCCAGAGTTTTAGGTTCAAGCAAACTGTCATACAATCTTAGCTGGGGTCATGTACAACAGCATAAATATTCCGAAATTAAATTGGCTATGGGCGATGAGCTTCTTGTGAGAGAATTTGAACGTTTTTATCCAAGGGAAAATAGATGGTGGTTGGATTTTGCCGTGTTTTATTATGCTGAAGAATTATTTACAGATGATATTAATTTTAAGTATCCAGCCAATTTCGAATCAAATGCAATGGCTCCATTTAAAGGGATTCGGGCTGGAAGTGGAATTAGCATACAGCAACAGAGGAGTCATGGCCTTGGTTTATCAGGTTTAATAAAATACTTGGTCGACGATGCAGCATTTGGTATGCAGGGTATTTCAAAAACTTATAATAATATTACAATTTATAGCGATCCAATGGAAGCCCTAATCCAAACTGTCAACAAACCGCTCATTGAATGGCATCCTGATTTTTTCAAAAAGTATGTAAATAATGAGGTTTACGATCTGCCAAAAGATTATTTCATTAATAATGCACAGCATGAATGGACGATAAGTTCTGATGTTGATACAGAAAAAGTTTATTCCTCCAATGATTTTTTAGTTGGAGATTATCCGGACCTTTCTGCAAAACTCTTTAAAATTAATCTTAATTATCCCGGTCTTACCGAAACACATGATATGCTGCTAAGTATGAAAGGAATTGGAAGTGAGTTGGGCTTGTCTTTATTGGTATTTGGGATTAAAAATGGAAATACTGTTTTTCTCGGAAGTTCATACGCCCAGGATTTTGAACTTCAAAACTTATCTGGATTTTATTCTGATAACATGAGACAATTTCTTGTAGTACTTGTAAACTCCAATGGGGTCTCCCCCTTCTTAGGCAAGACCTCAATTGATTTAACAATTAAAGTAAATAAGGGCTCTCAAGGCGGCAGCTCATTTGATCTAACAAATAACAAATGCAGAGTGTCTTTATTTGTTCTTGCAGATTTCATTTATCAAACAGCAGACACAGCTTATTTTATAACTGAACCTCTTTACACTGGTTCACGGTTGGTTTCTGGTTCCTTTACGGGGAATACTTTTATAGGTGTTTTTGATTCGATCGGTTATACAGGAATTAGTGATACGTTCAGTTTTCATGATACCATAACAGTTACTTTAAATAGTGCCCTTAATACGGTTACAGATATACAATTTTCCGGGCTTGTAACAAACACCTTCCCGTATATTATTTGGAAAACAGGTTTTACTGCAGCCAACATTCCAATAAATGTTAGTGATAACACGGTTTTTGAACTTTCCGGGACAGGGGTGTGCAATTCTGTGAGTGATGTATTTTATAGCTACGAAACTTTTAACTCAATTAAAGAGATTGAAGACTTTCGCTGCGATGAAATCAGTTCTGTATATATAGAATTTTTTAAGGAGTAATGATTTTTCTTGTTTGTGTATCTGATTTTATGACTAATTAATAGAGAGCATTTGTTTGCACCAAACTTCTGCTATTGCAAATTAATTTGATATAACGGTTAGAGCGGGATTTTTTTAACTCTACTTTCTATACTGCTTTATAAACTCCTCAACCTCAGGCAACCCGCCCTGGTAAATTAAATAACCGTTGCTTGGCTCACGTTCGGTTATTTCACCGTTAATAGGAGTTAGCATAATTTCTTTTACTTTTTCCAAATCGTTTGTTTGCCCAAGCGCCCAGCCGAGTTTAACATAAGCAACTTCCGGCAGCATATTAGCCGCAGGAATAACGCCTAGTTCCATCATATCTCTGCCTGTATCGTAAACATACATCTGTACATATCCCCAAAGTGTTTGCACAGTCATATAAACGGCAACATTTTTTTCTCTTGCGCGTTTTAAAGCAGGATACATTGGTTTGTTTACGTGTCCGAGACCGGTGCCTGCAATTACAATTCCTTTATAACCATTGTCAACCAGCGAATCAATTATATCCGGCTGCATATTAGGATAGTAATAAACGATAGAAACTTTTTCTTCAAACACCGGATTGATTATTACCTCTTTATCGTCTCTTCTTCTTTTATAATCTTCACGGAGCGGAGTGATTTTTTCATTGCTAACCATTGCGATCGGAATGTCACCAATCGTTCTGAATGTTGAGCGATAACTTGAATGCATCTTTCGTACTCTTGTTCCTCGATGAAGCAGACCATACATATCGGAAGTTGGTCCGAACATACAAACCATTACTTCGGCAATATCGCTTTCGGATGCTGTTTTGACTGCGTGGATTAAATTAGAAGCTGCATCTGAAGATGGGCGGTCGCTTGATCGTTGGGATCCTACCATTACAATCGGTACCGGAGAATTTTGCACCATAAAAGATAATGCTGCCGCTGTGTGATGCATTATATCTGTTCCGTGTCCGATTACAATTCCCTGTACGCCCTTTTCAATTTCTTTTCCAATTGCTTGTGCAATGCCTATCCAATGTTTGGGACCAATGTTCTCGCTAAATTCACCATAAAGTTTTTCCGTTTCAAGATTACAATAATCTGCAAGTTCCGGAACAGAACCATAAAGTTCCCCGGGAGAAAAAGCAGGAATTACCGCTCCCGTTCTGTAATCTAAACGTGAAGCAATTGTGCCGCCTGTTCCTAAAAGTTTTACTCGTGGTTTCTTGGGATCGTAAGGAAAATCTTTTTCGGGAATTTTATACTTGGCTTCACGTCGACCAAATATTTTAATATTTTTTATTTTTTCTGCTGCAATCCCGATGTTATAACCAATAGGCATCTTAATAACAATATGAAATTCATCGGCAGTTTCTGAACGCGGAAGAATTAATCCTTTAAAATTTCCTTCTTCAGTAAGAATTTCAACATCACTCCAAACCGGAGAATTAAATTTGTGAAGTGTGTTTAATGCAACTCCGCGATAACCTTTGTAATCTTCATTGTTCGTTGATGTCATTTTGCAACTCCTTTTACAAAACCAATTTTATCTGCAATTGCTTTTGCTGGAACTCTACCGCGAAGTTTTTTCATTATCATTCCCATCAACAAAATACTTTTACTGTTTTGATTATAAATAGTCATCTTATCACATTCTGATTTTGTCAATTTTATAATTTCATCAACTTCGTTTTCTTTTGCGGGATTTAGGATTACTTCTTCGGTAAACATTCCAAGCTCGACAACTGTTTGTAAGGTTATAAGCAAAGCATCTTGTGGAATTTTATTTTCAGAATAAGATTTTAGAATTTCTTCAAACATACTTTCATCTAAATATTCCATCATACAGCCAAGTTTCTTTAATCTTTTGGGATATTGAATTAAAAAAACTGCCGCTGTTGTTGGATTAATTTTCCAATCATTAACGGCTTTTTTAAATAATTCTGCATACTGCGAAACGGAAAGGTCTTCAATTGTGTCTTTTGGAATTCCAAGCTTGATATACCATTCAATTCTTTTCCAAAATTGTTCAGGCAAAGAAGATTTTATTTTTTCTAATCTATCCTTGGTAATTTTTTTTGGCGGAAGATCTGTATCGGGATACATTCGATCAGCACCAGGAAGAATGCGTTCAAATCCATTTGTTCCGTCACTCATTGCCTGTCTTGTTTCAGATGGAATTCCAATTGTAGCTTCTTTTGCACGAATAATGATTTCATTAATTGCAGTCTTAACATCATCTTCGCTTCCCCAAACAAGTATCATTGTATCGTTATCAGTGGCATTAGTAAATTTTTTAATTTTTAACCAATCAGCAGAAGTTATTGTGTCACTCTTACTATCAGAATGAATTAGGTTGGGAATGTTTGTTAAGCATGCTATTACTCTAACTCGGTCAGATATCTCTTTTGAAAAATAAGTATCTGTTTGTGTTTGCCAGTGAAGCAAGTCTTTAAAACCTTTTAACACTACTGTGCTAAGTTCCATTCCTGAATCAGCAGCCCCTTTTAGCGGAGCGTAGTGAACTTTTTTTAAAAGTTTTGTGATGTCAAAAATGTCTGCTTTAAATGTTTCGGAAGTTATTCCTCGTCTCTTTAACTCTTCTCTTAATCGTAAAAGATTCCATTGTCTCATCGCTTCATTATAAGTTAACAACGGAATTAAAGTTATTTGAGGAACGCCTTTAATTTCAACACGAGTTCCACCCTCAACACTTACATTAACATCTTCACGCGCCGCGCCCATTCCTCGACGAACTTTTTGTGTGCTTCTTACAAGTTTACTGCATTGCCTGGCAACATCAGCAACTTCCTGCGGAGTTTTCATTGCCGGTTCTGTTACGGTTTCGATTAGCGGCATTCCAAGTCTGTCGGTTAGATAAACTCTTTCGTGTCCTTTATCAGAAACTTCTCTGCAGGAATCTTCTTCGATAGACATTTGAACAATTTTTATTTTCCTGTCTTTGTAAGGAATCCAGCCATCAAGTGCATAAATTGCTGTTCGCTGAAATCCAGTGGGAATACTTCCATCCAAATATTGCTTTCGCGCTATGTGAAGTTCATCCACAAGGTTACAATTGTATAACATTCCAATTCCGATTGCAATATCAAGCGCATCATCATTTATTAAAAACGGTGGAGTGTCATCCATTTCATAAGTGCAAACAGTTTCCCGTTTGATGTGATAAATAATATTCTTCTTTGTTTTAAATTCCATCAAAGCAGTACCGTCATAAACTCCCATTTCAGAAAGTGTAGGACGCATATGACGTAATATTTCTGCATCGTATTCTTTGCTGTATTTACCTGCAGGGCATCT
>CAVPND010000057.1:0-53947 GCA_963706055.1 uncultured Ignavibacteriales bacterium
AGTTTTGTGATAAATCATATGAAGAGGGAACATCAGTTTTACCTTCTACAGATGTAGGAGTTTGTGAGTATTTTATTATAGCAATATCATAACCGGTCGTTGATCCTAAGCTATTACCAGTTGAAAACACATTGCCGCTCGCATCAACACCAACTGCAACCGGAATTTCCTGGCTGTTGGCTTGTCCGTTATAAGTTGTTGCCCATTGTAATGCACCATCGGAATTATATTTTATAGTGGCTATGTCCAGGTTGTTATACGTACCACCTATAATATATAAATTTGAAGAATTATCAATTGTAATGTCTCTTGCATTCCAACCATCTAAGCTATCAGCATAACTTTGTACCCATAGTTGAACACCTTCCGGACTATATTTTATAGTGGTCATTCGAGAAAATAATGGGAACCCTGATGATCCAGTATGTCCTGTTACATAAATATTACCAAAATTATCTGTAACAACGGCTCGTCCATAATCCCACCCGCTTGTTGAATTATAATGCTTACTCCATTGAACAACGCCGCTGGGATCAATCTTAATTGTTGCATAATCAATACCATTTCCGTTTGTACCTGTAAAAATAATATTGCTATTTATGTCTACGGCCATATCAATAACTTCCTGATTTCCAATTCCTTGCCCGTATCTACTTGCCCAAACAAAGTCAAGGTTTTGTTCATATTTTAAAGCAATAAAAGACAGGGAGTCATTGTCATTAACATATCCACCTACAATAATTTTACCAGCACCATCTAAAGCAATTTTTCTTCCGCCTTCACTACCTGAATTATAAAATGTTTGATTAATTAATTGTCCATCAGGGCTAAACTTTACAAGAAAAATATTATTCCCGCCATTTCCATATTCTCCGGTAACATATACATTGCCTGTTAAATCAGTAATAATATCAAAGCCACCAGCATAAGACTGATTAAGGTACTGAAACCGATATGACCACAACTGCGTACCGCTGGGATTATATTTTATTACCAGCATTTCATTAGATCCACCCGAATAAATCGCATTTTCTCCGGTCACATAAACATATCCTGCAGCATCAACATGAATGGCTCTACAGAATGCACCATTGTTTGCCGGGGCATGGTAGTTCTGAATCCACTGCTGAATTCCCTGAGAATTATATTTTACTGTTACAGCCTCAATATCCAGATTTGCAAATGTTCTCCTTTGCGATCCGGTAACATAAACATTGCCTTGTGCATCTATAAACATATCGTTTACAGCTTCATCTCTAATACTATCTGATGTGAATCTTACTACCCAGTTTTCAGAAACCTGTGCAGATATCAAACTTGTTAAAAGTTGAAAAACAAATAGTGTGAAAAACAATATAGACCTTCTCATAAACTTCTCCTTATTAGTTATAAAACAGACATTGAATTTGAAGCTACATGCGTAAAAGATTGACGTTTTGGCTCACTCTTTTTGAGGATATTTTATTTGCTACTTTGAAGCAGTACTGAGAATGGTTTTATAGTGTGCTAATTTTGATGGATTATTCGTTTTTTCGTAAAATCTAACAAGATACTCAAGCACCCTAACAGTGTTAAAATTTTTCTCACCCTTTATTTTTTTTATACCTTCATATCCTTGAACAAGAAGATTTTCTGCCTCAGGATACTTTTTTTGATAATACTTTATTATTCCAAGTTCCGCTAAAGCTGAAATAATATTGGGATGATCTTTAGAATAATTAATATTGTAAATAGTAAGCGCTTTCTTAATATTTTTTTCAGCATCATCATAATTAGAATTTTCAATCAGTATTTTACTTTTCCAAAAATAAGTTAAACCCAGCCACACATGATTACTATTTAGGGAAGTATTAAAATTATCAAATGCGGAGATTAAATTATTTTCTGAAGAACTATACTTTTTCATTGTATACTGAATTGCTGCAAGATTCATATAAGCTAATCCAACCAGTGAGTGTTTCTTGCCAAGTGTTTGAATCTTTAACTTAAGTGATTTTTTAAAGTAATCTTCAGCTTTAATCAAATCATTTTTGCCAATATAAACGTAAGCTAAATTGTTGTAAAGTGTTGATATTTCCGGCCGATTTGGGCCGTACAGATTTAAATAAATATCAAGAGATTTTTTATAATACTTTTCTGCTTCATCTAAATCATTTAATGCCTCATAACTGATTCCAAGATTATTTGAAACACTTGCTATGTCTCTATCCTTTGCTCCAAAATTTTTTATGTAAATCTCATAGGCCTCATTAAGCAGATTTAAAGACTCTTTATATTTATTTTGTTCCTGCATTAAAGTAGCATAATCATTTAATGCACTTGCAGATGAACGAGGCGGTGAGTTTTTATTTTTTCTAAAAAGCAAAATGCTTTTTTGATAAAGAGAATCAGATAAATTAAAATCACCATCCCAATCATAAAATAAAGCTAGTTCGTGCAGGCTTTCTGCACTTTGAAAACTTTCTTTACCGTATGCTTTATTATTCAGTTCTAAAGATTTTATAAGATGCGATTTTGCCTCGGGGTATTCACCCAGATTGACTAAAGTTTTCCCAATCGTTTTTCTAACAGCCGCTTCAATCTCCGGATGACCAACAAAATTATTTTCAACATCTTTTGATGCATTCTTTAAAACATCATAAACCTTAACATCTTTTCCGTCTTCAGTAGGATCAACTGATGAGAGCATGTCTTGCAAAAATAAATTTACTGCCGCAACTTTTTGCGCTTCAAGTTTTGCATTATCTCTTTCACTGGCAGCAACATTAGCTTGCCAGAATATCGCAATCAGACTTACAATAAGGAATAAAACAAACCCGATTGAAGAGATAAAACCAACTTTATGTCTTTGAATAAATTTTGAAAGCCTATATGTCTTTGTATCTTTTTGTGCGATAACAGGTAAGCCCACAAGATGTCTTTTAATATCTTCTGCTAATTGTTCTACTGAAACATATCTTCTTTTAGGATCTTTATGCATTGCTTTGGCGACTATATTATCTATATCTCCTTTAAGATGGTTTGATATTTTATCGGACGGAAATATTTTAGACTCTCTATTTGCTAGAGCTGTTTCCTTTACTTTATCACTCGGTTTTTGAATTCTTTCTTCAGTTATGATTTTACTTATTGCAACAGGTGAACTGCTAGTGATTTTATATGGTTGAGTTCCGGTAAGAATTTGATAGAGCAAGACGCCCAATGAATAAACATCACTGGAAGTTGTAATAGTTTCACCTTTAATCTGTTCCGGACTAGCATACTCGGGTGTTAGATGCCAAACTCCGGTACGCGTTAAACCCTCATTAGAATCAACTAAATCTTCATCTATTAGCTTGGCTATGCCAAAATCTAATAATTTTGTTGTTCCATCTTTTGTAACAAGTATGTTACCAGGTTTAAGATCACGATGTATAACAAGATTTTGATGTGCATATTGAACCGCACTACATGCTTCTCTAAATAAATTTAATTTATCAGTAACAGAAAATATTTTTTGATTGCAATATTCGGTAATGGGAATTCCATCAATAAATTCCATAACGAGATAAGGAAGACCATCAATGGTTCTGCCGCCATCTAGTAATCTTGCTATGTTCTGATGCTGCAGATTTGCAAGTGTTTGCCTTTCAATCTGGAATCTTTTCAGAAGGTACTCTGAAGTAATGCCATGCTTCAAAATTTTTATTGCAACTTTTTGTTCAAACTCTTTATCATTTCTTTTCCCCGTGTAAACAATTCCCATTCCACCAACACCGGCTTCGCCATCAATTATATAGCTGCCTATTTGTTTTCCAATATATGGATCTTGAAAAACTATTTTAATGTTTTCTGAAATGGTTATTGGTTCTTCTAAAAAATCAACTGTGTTTTCTAGCGAGTTTAATAATGAATAGACTTCTTTTTTAAGATCTAAGTCTTTACCGCATTGTTCATCAAGAAATACTTTTCGCAAAGATGCATCTAAATTTAACGCATCATCAAAAAGTTGTTTTGCTTTTAAAAATTTATCCTGATCCAAAAAAATTCCTTTGATTGTTAAACGCTGGCAATTTCTCTGTACAACCATGCCTTTGCAAAATTCCAGTCTCGCTTTGCGGTAGCAGGGGAAATATGAAGTACTTCTGCGGTTTCCTCGATAGTTAGACCTGAAAAATATCTTAACTCAACAAGCTTGCTTGATCGTTCATCTTTTGATTCTAATTTTTTTAGAGCTTCATCAAGTGCAATTATTTGTTCATCAGATTTTTCGGATAGTTGAAGAACGTCATCAAGCGGAATATTAAATTTTCCGTCTCCGCGTTTTAATGATTTTCTTTTTCGGGCATGATCAACGAGAATTTGCCTCATTGATTGTGCCGCTATTCCAAAAAAATGTGCGCGGTTTTGCCAGTTAATATTTTCATCACCTACAAGTTTAATGTAGGCTTCGTGAACCAGCTCTGTAGTTTGAAGTGTGTGATTACGGAATTCATCACGAAGATATTTTGAAGAGATTACTCGTAATTCTTTATAAACGTGCGGAAGCAGTTCATCAACTGCTCCTTTTTTACCTGCGATGCAATCTTGTAATAATAACGTTACGTTCTGTTGAGTAATTTGGTGCATAAGATTAGAAAATAGTTATAAGAATTGCGTAAGCTAGGGATGAAAATAGCGGAATAATTGAGGCTTGTCAATAGTTATTCGATTAAAATCATTGAACAGAATCAAATATTTGTTAAATATTCAATCAATTATTTTGTTTAACAATTAAGTTGGAATAATACTCTGCTTTATCTTTTTTTCTCAGTTCTTTATATAATTCAACAATTGAGAGTAGTGTATTTTGAGTTGACTCCTTCTCGTTACCAATAATTTCAGATAATCCGTTATAACTTTCAACTAAATATTTTTCAGCTTCAATTAATTTTCCGGCATTCAATAGAGATTTACCATAAAGGGATTGTGCAGTTAAAGTCAGGTTATTTTTAATTCCAAATTCTCTTTTACGTATGTCGAATGCCTCTTTCAAATAATTTAAACCCTCATTAATTTTTTTATTCACGATCAAGACTCTTCCATACCACATATAAGGGCGGCTTAGATTAACATTATTTTCAGAATAGTTTTTAAGCCCCACATCAATAGAAGCTTTCATATATTTTTCTGCATTATCATAATCATCAATATTAAAATAAGTGCTGCCAACATTTGAGTAAGCATTTATCAAATCAGGATGATCATTACCAAGCACAACAATTTTTATATTTAGAGCTTCTTCCAGCAATGGAAGTGCCTGCTTATGTTCTTTCTTGAATATATTGATGAAGGCAAGATTGTTCAGACTGCTTGATACTCGTATATGAAAATTCCCATAAATTTTTCTAAAGACTCTAAGACTCTCTTCATAAAGAGAATCAGCCAAATCCAATTTTCCAAGATAATTATATGAAGTAGCTAAATTATTTTTTATTTGTGCAACATCCGGATCCTCAGGCCCTTTTATGGCTTCTGCAATTTGAAGAGCATCCTCAGTTATTTTTTCAGCTCTTTCATATTCCCCCTGATCAGTCATTAAAGTACCATATGCATCCAATACTAAAGCTCTTTCAAAAGAAGGATTAGTTTCAATTGACTTTAACTTCTCAAGAGATTTTTTATAGTAGTCTTCTGCTTTTTCATAATCACCTTTATAATGATAGATCAATCCGATATTCTTTAAACTCATCGCAGTTTCTTTACTTTGATCTCCATATATTTTTTTATTTAAATCTAAAGCTTTAGTTAATTCAGTTTCTGCGGAATCATATATACCAAGGTTTTGATAAGTATTCCCAAGCATTGTCCTTATCTCAGCTTCAATTTGCGGATGATTTATTAACTCCGATTGTAGTTTGGCGGATGCTTTCTGAATGACATCGATGACCTTTACTTCACTTCCTTCTTTTAACGGATCGGGAGACGAAATCATTTCAAGTAAAAATGATTTTATTCTATTTGATTTGTCCGCTTCAAGCTTAGCAATATCTCTTTCAATTCCGGCTAAATGTCCTTGCCACAGAACGCCGGCCAATCCCAGATTTATTAGTGAAAAAATTATTGCAGCTGGTATAACCGCTGTTTTGTTTCTTTTAATAAATTTTCTACTTCTGTAGATAAGAGAATCACTATGTGCGTTTACAGGTCTATCGTTTAAATACCTTTTAATATCGTCGGCAAAATTATCAACGGAGGAATATCTTCTTTCAGGTTCCTTTCTTATCGCCATTGAAATAATATTGTCTAGGTCTCCAACTAATTTTTTATGAAGTTTATCAATGCTGCCTTCTCTCGTTTTGCTTATGGTTTCAGGATTTATTTCAGAATTATTTTCTTCAAATTCATTTACAATAGTCTTAAATATTATTTCACTTGGTTTAGTTGGCTCTGATTGCGTAATGATTTTACTTATGTCTGAATGAAATACACTTTTTATTTTGTAGGGACTATGACCAGTTAATAGCCTATACAAAATTATCCCCAGAGAATAAACATCACTTGATGTGGTTATTGGTGCGCCGTTAATTTGTTCGGGACTTGCAAATTCCGGAGTTAAGTTCCACATTCCTCTTTGAGTAACAGTTTCAAGCGGATTATTTTCTGGCGAAAGAATTTTTGCAATTCCAAAATCAAGAAGCTTTGGTTCACCATCTTGTGTAATCAAAATATTATTTGGTTTTAAATCTTTATGCACA
The DNA here is from genome assembly GCA_963706055.1 of uncultured Ignavibacteriales bacterium. GTDB lineage: Bacteria > Bacteroidota > Ignavibacteria > Ignavibacteriales > Ignavibacteriaceae > IGN3. The sequence goes on from CAVPND010000057.1 coordinate 6,717, forward strand.
ACAAGATTTTGATGGGCATACTGAACAACCGCTGCAACCTTAAGAAAAAGACTCAGTCTATCTTTAACATTTAGTTTGTTGTTGTCACAATACTCATCAATCGGAATTCCATCAATGTATTCCATCACTAAAAACTGAATTCCATCCTCAGTAATTCCGCCGTCAAGCAATCTGGAAATATTTGGATGATTAAGATTTGCTAAAGTCTGTCTTTCAGTTTGAAATCTTTTGATTACAGTTCCACTTACTACCCCGGGATTAATAATTTTAACTGCTGCTTTCTGTTTTACTTCATCATCGCGCAAACCAAGATATACCAAGCCCATTCCACCACGTGCAATTAATTTATCTATCTTGTACTTGCCGAAAGTTTTACCAATAAAAAGATTAGAGTTATCTGCGATAGGTTCAAAAGGTATTATTGATTCTTCAAGAAAGTTTTCTGATTTATTGTGAGCTAATATTAAAGTTAAAATTTCTTTTTTTAGTTCGGGAGTATTACAAACATCGTTTAAGTAATCTTCTCTTTCTTTACCATCCATCTCGACGGCTTTGAAGAAAATTGTTTTTATATCATTCCAGATATTCTTATCCATTATTGACCCGGATTGTTATAACCAGTTTTTTAAATGATTAATATTTTATAATTATGATTAGTTATACTAAAAGCAAGATTAGTGATTTTAAATATCACAGTAAAGACTCGAATAGTAATTTTTTATCTTCTTTTATATTTAAGACTGTTTACAAACAAGACTCTAAACTTGATAAACAAAATAGAATATAAGTTTAGAGTCTTTGGAACAAAATATGTTTAGTTACTTGAGTAAAATCATTTTTCGTGTTTCAACAAAACTTCCTGCTTGAAGCCTGTAGAAATAAACGCCGCTCGTAAGGGTCAAGCCATTCCATTCATAATTGTATTTACCTGAATTTAATTCTTGTGACACAAGCACATCAACACGTTCTCCAACAATATTAAAAACTTCAAGCGATACAAAAGCAGCTTGAGGTAATGCAAACTGGATTGTAGTTGATGGATTAAATGGGTTTGGATAATTTTGTGATAACTCATAACTGGTAATTGTTCTATCATCAGTTTCATTTTCAAGTGATGATATTGTGCCGACGCTATCCACAACTAATGTAACATTGTTTGCGTTCTTTTTTATGGTTAGATATAAACCAGATTGAATATCAAAGGTTACAAAACTATCCGTTATTGCGCTTGTTGTAGTTAGCACTACAAAACTGTCTCCTGCCGCAGGTATAAATCCATTTATTAAAGATACTTTTAAAGTACCGTTTAATTTTGCACTGCCTGTAACATTTAATTTATCATAATCAGTTTCATTTACACCCCCAAGTTGAACATCAAGCACTGCTGTAACTGAAGGAAGAAAATTGCCGATATATGAAAGCGTACCAGCAGAATTACCAGGAGCAACAATTCCGTTGTTAGTAAAATTTGATGGGACATCAATAATGCCAACACCCTGAATAACTGCATTCTGTGCATTTTCAAGAGTGGAGAATTCCAACTCTCCTGAAGCAACTTTAATAGCTCCACCATTATTATTATTAACTTTCCACTGCGAAGAAAAACTACTGACATCCAATCCGCCGCTTTTAATCAAAGTGCCAGTATTTAAAAATGTACCGCCCCCATTAATAGCGTGAAAATCATTATCAGAAATAAATTCAACAAGAGAACGGTTGTCGATAATTGAGTTGTATTGAGCTGTAAAATTGGTTGTGCCGCCAAAGGTAATTGTGCCCATGTTCTGTAAGGTTGTCCCACCAGTAATACCTGCAAAATCAGTGCCTGTCAAATCAACATTTACCCCTTCTGGGATAATAAGTGTTCCGCCACCGGTTAAATCACCCCGGACCCAGCTAAATGCATTTCCCTGAATATTGAGTGTAACTACAGCACTATCAGTGTTCATATCAGCGCCAGTAAGACTAAAAGTGCCTGCAGATGAAACGTTTAAGGCTCCTTTAATAAGCTGAATACCTGACTTCAAATTAAGAATTGCATTTTCAGCTATGTTATAGGCACCATTCTCAAGACTGCCTGAAGCAGTAAATTCCAGCGTGCCTGTTTGCACATCAACAGTACCTCCCTGATTATAAAAATTCATAGTTCCATCAAATATGGTTACATCGCTGCCTCCGCTTTTACGCAGAGTGCCGGCATTTAAAAAGGTGCTGCCTCCATTTCCTCCATCCATATCAGCATCCGAAGATATTTCAAACAGCGAACGGTTGTCAATTGTTGTGCCTCCTGCCATTGAGAACCAATTGTCTCCATACATTTTAATAGTGCCTTCATTTAAAATTGTTGTTCCTCCGCTTAGGAGTGCATAATCAAGGCCTGGTAAAACAAACACAGCACCTTCAGGAATAATTAATGTTCCACCTCCAGTAATTGTGCCATCAACAAATTGGAATCCGGCACCTTGAATATTAAATGTTACATTAGCACTGTCTGTGCTGATTGACGCACCATCCAGGCTGAAAACTCCGTCAGTTGAACCTGTTAATGTCCCGCTAAAAATCCATATACTACCAGTCAGGCTGAGAACTGCATCTTCTGATATATTGTATATACCATCGTTGAAACTCCCTCCACCGGAATATCCTAATGTGCCGGATTGTACTTCAATTGTACCACCCTGATTTTCAAAAATCCACCAAAAGTTAAACGTTGATATACCAATGCCTCCACTTTTACGCAGAGTTCCGGTATTAAAAAACGTTGCCCCACTGAATGATTCTCCATCAAAGAAACCGTCCCCTTGGATATCAAAAAGCCCTTCATTATGCAGGGTTGACATTCCTCTTCCACCTACACCACCGTTTCCTTGCAAAATAATAGTCCCCCTATTTATCATATAAGTGCCTTCATAAAGAGTATGAAAATTGTGTTCAGAGTTATATGTCATTGTAACTACGGAAGTTTCGGTAAACAAAAGCATGTTGTTTACATCATTTCCACCATGAACCCCATTGCCGCCTTTAAATACGCCGGCACCCCAGGTTGAATTGCCTGTAACTGTAAGCGATGGATTTCCGCCGCCTTCAAAATCAATAGAACCAGCACCGGCACCGACTTCCCAGTCCAATGTGAAGCCTGCTATTTCGTGCGAGCCGGTTATAATAACAGTTTTGCCCATTACTATTACATAATCACCCGGGCCTGGAATTCCCGATGGCGACCATGTGTTTGGGTTTGTCCAATCACCATTATTGAGTGTTAAAGTGTAGGTTGTTTGTGCATTAAGCAATGTTTGAAAAAATAGTGCAAAAGTAAATATTGAAAAGAAAAAAATCCTTTTCATAGAGCCTCCTTGTAGTTAAATGATTAAAACCTTTAAACCGTTTTATTAATTATTAGCTTCTATTAGTACATGCGTGGAAATTGAAAAACGGGGTCAATCATTTGGGATAATTTTAGGGGCAATATGATAAAATCTATTAAGATTAGTGGATCTTTGATTAATTGTGAAGAACAGAAATGAGAAAACCAAATTGATTATTCTTTCCTCACTTCTCTAAAAAGCCAGGCTCTTGCCAGACTCCATATTTTTACCAGAATAAGCTGAACAAGCCAGAGCTGAGGCTGTCTAAAAAGTAAAATTTTCATTATGTCATTTCTATCCCAATGTAATGAGATTGATATTACAAAAGTCACTTCTGAAACAGCCCCATAAAATGATACATATAAAAATTTTAGTTACTTAAGCAGAGTCATTTTTCGTGTTTCAACAAAACTTCCCGCATTTATTCGATAGAAATAAATTCCACTGGTAAGATTGGAACCATTCCATTCATAGTTGTATTTACCTGCATTAAGTTCTTCAGAAATTAAAACATCAACTCGTTCACCTGTAACACTAAATATTTCTAAAGTTACATAACCTGATTGCGGTAATGCAAATTGAATATTAGTACTTGGGTTAAATGGATTGGGATAGTTTTGTTCCAATAAAAAATTACTCGGAATTTCATTGGAAGTTTGCTGTACTGAAGTAGTCCCGGGAACGAAAACCCATGCTGCACCTTTATTTGTATTGTCCGCAATTCCTCCCACGATTGCAGTATTACCATCGGGTGCAATTGCAACATTACCGCCTTGATTTGCACTTCCGATAGCACCTGAACCAAATAGTTTGTTTCCTGACTGAGACCACACACCACCACTTCGTGTGAAAACCCATGCGGCACCAGCAAAAGCATTGTCATCGATACCGCCTACAAGTGCAGTATTCCCATCGGCTGAAAGAGAAATAGAAAACCCTTGGCTTGCATTTCCGGTAGAACCAGCGCCAACAAGCTTATTTCCTTGCTGAGTCCAGGTACTACCACTTCGGGTGTAAACCCAAACTGCACCCATTGCAGCATCATCGTCATATCCACCAACGATAGCAGTATTCCCATCGGATGAAATTGAAACAGATCGACCGAATCGGGCATTTCCAATAGCACCTGATCCAGTTATTTTCGTTTGAGCTGTCCATGTGTTATTATTTCGGGTAAAGATCCACACTGCTCCAGCATTGGCGTTATCAGTATGGCCGCCAATAATAGCTGTATTTCCGTCTGATGAAAGGTCGACAGAAATTCCAAACCTCGAGTTTCCTATCGCATTTGTGACGACAAGTTTACTTCCTTGTTGAGTCCACACACCGTTGGTACTCCGAGTAAAGACCCATACAGCACCCGCAAAATTATTGTCACGATTTCCTCCAACTATAGCTGTATTGCCGTCTGCAGAAAGAGATACAGCAACACCTTGTTGTGCATTTCCCACAGCACCTGTTCCTACAAGTTTAAGTCCTTGTTGAGCCCACGAACTACCAGTTCGTTTAAATATCCATACTGCTCCGGCATTTGTATTGTCACCAATTCCACCCACAATCGCAGTATTACCATCGGCGGAAAGAGCAACAGAAAAACCCTGGCTTGCTTTTCCAATGGCGCCAAAGCCAACTAGTTTTGCTTCTACGGTCCATATACCGCCAACACTTCGAGTATAGATCCACGCAGCTCCGGCATTTGCATCGTCCCCAATGCCACCCACAATTGCAGTGTTCCCATCAGATGATAGCGCAACCGAATACCCGTGAAAAATAGTAGATCCTATATTGTTGCTAGGAAAAAGCTTGCTTCCTTGTTGAATCCACTGCGACCAACCTGTTGTTGGAAGAAATAGACTAATTACAATAAGCTGACAAATAAAATATGTAAAGAGCTTCATAAGTATCTCCTTTAATGATGAGTTTAGTAATTCTTTATCTTTCTACAAGTACATGCGTATTATTAAAAAAACGGGGTCAATTATTTAGAAAAAAGTGCAGGTGGTTTGGACAAATGATAAAAGTCTTGATTGAAAGAAGAAAATTACTGAAAGGTTATTTTTATGGGATGTTGAGAAAGGATTATTTACTTATTCTTTTCCTAACTCTCTAAAAAGCCAGGCTTTTGCCAGACTCCAATCTCTTTTAATTGTAGAAGCAGAGCAATTTAGTACTTTTGCAGTTTCGTCAACATTCAATCCGCCAAAAAATCTTAGCTCAACAACTTTGCATAAGTCCGGATCAAATAATTCAAGTTTTTTCATTGCATCATCGAGTGCAATTATATCTTCTTCGGATTCGAATGCAATTTCTTCGGCACTATCCAACGAGAGATGAGTTTTACCTTCGCCTCTTTTTTGTGAATAATGTTTCCTTGCATAATCAACAAGAATCTGTCTCATAGAATTTGCAGCAATTCCAAAGAAGTGTCCACGGTTTTGCCAATTAATTTCCTGTCCGCCAACCAACTTAATGTATGCCTCGTGAACAAGCTCAGTAGTTTGCAATGTATGATTACGATATTCCTCGTGTAAGTATTTAGAGGAGATTCTTTTTAGTTCATTATAAACTAGCGGGAGTAATTCTTTAACAGCTTCTTTTTTCCCGTTTACACAATCTTCCAACAATAAAGTTATGTTCTGTTGGGATGAGTCAAGCATAAATTTACATTATTGATTTATGAATATGGATTTCAGGATTGAAAATAGGGGATTAACCGAGGCTTGTCAATAGTTATTTGTAACAAAATATTCTTACCTTAAACAACACTTAAGGCACAAGGACTTTTTTACCAAATGAGATTATAAAATCACGATTAATCTACCGCAACAAAATCATCTTTTTAGTTTCTAAATAACTATCAAATTGTAATTTATAGAAATAAACTCCGCTTGATAATCCATTAGCATCAAAATTTACTTCGTAACTTCCTGCAGGTTTGTATTCATCCACCAAAGTAACAACTTCATTCCCTATAATATCATAAACTTTAAGTTGAACGCGGGACCCTTCGACTCCGCTCAGCGTTACATTTGGTATTGTATAACTGATTTTTGTATTTGGATTAAATGGGTTTGGATAATTTTGTGATAAATTAAATGTAACGGGATTTTGTATTTTAATTTCTTCATCTATGGAAACAGGACTGCCTGCATTTACCCATGCTGTATATATTAAACTTGTCAGTTTGTGCGAAGCACTTTTAAATAGCTCAATAGTAAAACCCCTACTAAGCTCCCACATTTTTGAATAGTAAAGAGAACTTGTTGTATTTCCTGCAAATGCTTTTGCCAAACTATCGCATCGTAAAACCGAATCTACATAATTATAATTATTATAAAGTGTATTAAAAACGAACTCAGATATATTATCCACATAAACTAAGCTATCACCGGAATAAATAATTTGTGTGTTGTAATTATTAATCATTGTGGATTCAAACCTGCTGTGTACGCCTGTTTGTCCAGTATATTGCCCGTTGTAATTTCTTGTGATGTGAAGAGGCATATGCATATCACCAATGTAATGACCAAGATCGGCAGCAAGAAGCATTGCTTTGTTAAATTGGTTATTTTGAAAAGCTGTTTGAAGTGAATCAAATGTTTTCATAATTGCCCAGGGCAATATTCCCTGATCCATTACAAAAGTAATTCCATGCAGCAATACTAAAGAATCAAAATTTTGTGAGATGTATCCGTTTGTAACAAACTCCGGATAATTATCAATATCGATATAGTGTTTTGGTCCTTCAGTAGGATCAATGGATTTTCTATTATCTGCATCAGAACCGTGAGCGGCAAGTGAATCAGACCAGTTTCCCCAGAAACTCATTGCAGGAGTAACTGAAAGAATTGTTTGTTTGTTTATAATTCTATGTCCAACATTTCCCCATCCTATAAACAGTGTTGAACAAATTGTAATTACAGCGAGTAGTAACTTTGATTTTATTTTCATACTACAATTTACAATATCCTAAGTATTACTCATACTCATCCCAGCTTTTCATTTTTAATTCAGATGGCTGATATTGCTTTAAAGCTTTAACAAATCTTTTTGCGATCTGTACATTTGTAAACAGTGCGATGTTCAGATCAACAGCTTTTCTTCGTATTATGTAATCGCTGTCAAGTTCAACTTTTTCTGCGGTCTTTGGAATGTTGATTACAAGATCAATTTTCCCTTCAGACATATATGTAAGAATGCTCGGTTCATGATTATCAAAAGGACGATATAAAATTTCTACCGCGATTCCATTCTCTGCGTAAAAATCCGCAGTACCTTTTGTACCGTAAAATTTCAAACCCATCTTTTGCAGGGTTTTTAGTGTGTCAATAAGTTCAGCTTTGTTTTTTAATGTACCTGTGGAAAGCAATACTCCTTTTGTTGGAATTCTTTGCCCGATTGCCAAACTGCTTTTTAGAAATGCTTCGTTAAAATCATCACCCAAACAGGCAACTTCTCCAGTTGATGACATTTCAACTCCGGTTACAGGATCGCTTCCTTTTAATCTTGTAAAAGAAAATTGTGAAGCTTTAACTCCAACGTAATCAAGATCGAAAGATGATTTATCAATTCTTGGAACTTTTTCACCAAGCATTAAGCGTGTTGCAATTTCTATAAAATTTATTTTTAGAGTTTTAGAAACAAATGGAAAACTTCTTGATGCACGAAGATTACATTCAATAACTTTTACCTCATTATCCTTTGCAATAAACTGAATGTTGAATGGTCCGGTAATTTCAAGCTTTCTAGCAATTTCACGAGTTATCATTTTTACTTTACGCATCGTTTCTAAATAAGTACGCTGCGGTGGAAGAACAATTGTTGCATCTCCTGAATGTACTCCGGCGTTCTCAACGTGTTCAGCAATTGCGTAACAGAAAAGCTCACCTTCATTTGCCACCGCGTCAACTTCAATTTCACGCGCATCAGTTATAAACTTGCTAATAACAACGGGGTGTTCCGAATTTAAGATCCGTTGCTTTCTTAAGGTATAACTCAAGTTCATCTTCTGTAAGAACAATACTCATTGCCGCACCGCTAAGCACGTAACTTGGTCTTATTAAAACAGGATAACCAACACTTTTGGAAAACCGTTTTGCATCAGTAATAGTTGTAACTTCCTGCCATTCAGGTTGATCAACTTTTATATCATCAAGAATTTGCGAAAACTTATGACGGCTTTCGGCATTATCAATTTGTTCCGGAGAGGTACCGATTATTTTTATTCCTGCTTTGTGAAGTTTCATTGCTAGATTATTTGGAACCTGACCGCCCATTGAAACAATTACTCCACGCGGATTTTCCTTATCATAAATATCAAGTACACGTTCAAATGTTAATTGTTCAAAATAAAGTTTATCACAAATGTCATAATCGGTACTTACAGTTTCCGGATTACAGTTTATCATAATTGATTTGTAACCGCTTTTGTTTACTTGATTAACTGCATTAACGCAGCACCAATCAAACTCAACTGAAGAACCAATTCGATATGCGCCACTACCTAGAACAACTATCTGATCTTTTTCTCCAAGTGATATATCATCTTCAACTCCGTGATAAGTTAAGTAGAGATAATTTGTCTGCGCAGGAAACTCAGCAGCCATTGTATCTATTTGTTTTACAACAGGAATTACATTTAATGATTTTCGATAGTCTACGAACTTCAAGCTCTTTAGTTTCCGATTAATTTTCCAATTTGAAAATCTGAAAATCCGATTTTGTTTTAACTCTTTCATTAAATCTGTATCAACATCATTTAACTTTTTATTGATTAAGATGATTTTCAAGATCAACAATGTTTTTCATCTTATACAAAAACCATTTTGTAATTTTTGTAAGATCGTGAATCTTATCTACTGAGTATCCTTTTTTTAGTGCGATTGCAATTGCAAAAATTCTTTTATCGGTTGGTTCAGATAATTCTTTATCAAGATTAACAAAGCTCATTTCGTTTCCTATAAATCCCAGCATCCCAACATCAAGCATACGAATTGCTTTTTGCAGTACTTCTTCAAAACTTCTGCCGAGTGACATTACTTCGCCAACGGATTTCATTTCAGAACCAAGTTGTGTGCTAACTTGCTGAAATTTTTGTAAATCCCAACGAGGAAATTTTAAAGCAACATAATCCAAGGCAGGTTCAAAGTTTGCGGATGTTTCTTGAGTGATGATATTTACAACTTCATTAAGTGCATATCCAAGAGCGAGTTTTGTGGCTATAAATGCAAGCGGATAACCAGTTGCTTTTGATGCAAGAGCAGAACTTCTGCTTAAGTCGTGCATTCACTTCAATAATTCTGTAATCTTCAGAATTCGGATCAAGCGCATATTGAATGTTGCATTCACCGATAATTCCGAGATGACGAATTAAGTTTTATCCCAATTGAACGGAGTTTAAAATTTTCTTTTGCTGATAATGTTTGAACAGGAGCAATTACAACGCTGTCGCCGGTGTGTATGCCCATCGGATCAATATTTTCCATTGAGCAGATTGTAATGCAGTTATCATAATTATCTCGAACAATTTCGTACTCAACTTCTTTCCATCCGTACAAAGATTCTTCAATCAATATCTGGTTTGTAAATGAAAATGCTCTTCGTGCTTTTTCAATTAATTCTTCTTTGTTGTTTACAATTCCAGAGCCCAATCCACCAAGCGCATAAGCAATGCGAACCATTACCGGAAAATTAATTTCCTCTGCAGCTTTTACAGCTTCATCCACAGTTTTAGCAGTTTTACTTCTAGCAACTTTTAATCCAACTTCCGCTACACGATCACCAAATAATAATCTGTCTTCAGTATCTTTAATTGTATCAACTGGAGTTCCGAGGACTTTAATATTATACTTTTCTAAAATTCCTTTATCGTATAAATCAACGCCTACATTAAGAGCTGTTTGTCCACCGAATTGAAGCAGAATAGAATCTGGTTGCTCCTTAACAATTATTCTTTCAACAAATTCAGTTTTAATCGGAACGAAGTAAACTTTATCCGCAAAGTTTTCTGATGTTTGAATTGTTGCAATGTTTGGATTTACGAGCACAGTTGTAATTCCATCTTCTTTAAGTGCTTTAATTGCTTGTGAGCCGGAGTAATCAAATTCACCTGCTTGTCCGATTTGCAAAGCACCGCTTCCGAGAATTAAAACTTTTTTTGGTTTACCTTTTTTTATCATAGAATTTCTCTTAAAATGTCTTGTTGAACCTGACTGCCGTGTCTGTTGCATAAGTGTTATACTTGTCATTTCGACCGGAGGGAGAAATCTTTTACTCTAAAATTTATAAGATTTCTCAGTCGAAGACTCCTTCGAAATGACTTATTCGAGTTCTGAAACAGACTCGTCAGGCAAGTCTGGTTTCAGTATCTTTCTTTATTTTCCCTTTGGAGATCCCGAAACAAGTTCGGGATGACACTTCGTGTCACTTTAAAGCTCTAACGAACATATCAAAAATAAATTCGCTGTCGTCGGGTCCGGGAGAAGCCTCCGGGTGAAACTGCGAAGCAAAAAATGGTTTTGAAATATGAATTATTCCTTCATTAGTTCCATCGTTATCATTTACAAACCATTCGCGCCAATCTTCTGCTAAAGTTTTTGCATCAACTGCATAGCCATGATTTTGTGATGTAATATAACAACGCTTAGTACCAAGCTCATTACATGGCTGATTATGTCCGCGATGACCGTATTTTAATTTGTATGTATCTGCTCCTGCAGCAAGTGCTAGTATTTGAGAACCAAGACAAATTCCAAGTATCGGTTTGTTTGATTGCATAGCGATCTTAGCGTGATCAATAGTCTTTTGGTTTTGCTTTGGGTCGCCGGGACCGTTGGAAATAACAACTCCATTCGCTTCGATCTTTGTATAATCAAAATCATAAGGAACACGAATAACTGTAATGTCTCTTCCAAGAAAAGCACGAATTATGTTATTCTTTGTTCCGCAATCAACAAGAATAATTTTTTGTTTTCCTGCTTTGTATTCAACAACATCTTTTACGCTTACTTCACCAACAAGATTTGTTTTATTGGGATCTATAAAATCAATTTTAGAATTTTCATCAACCACAATTTTTCCAAGCATTGTACCTTTATCGCGGAGTTTTCTTGTTAACATTCTAGTATCAATTCCGTAAATACCGGGAATATTTTCTTCAATCATCCAATCTGATAAAGATCTTTCAGCACTCCAATGTGAATATTCAAATGAATAATCTGTAACAATCAAAGCGCGGCAATGAATATTATCTGATTCGAAATTTTTAAACAATCCATTTTCTTTTTCTTTGGATGGTATTCCATAGTTGCCGATTAAAGGATATGTACAAACAAGAATTTGTCCACGGTAAGATGGATCGGTCATTGTTTCAGGATAGCCAACCATTCCGGTATTAAACACAACTTCGCCGTTTGTGTTTCCTTCATATCCAAAGCTATAGCCAGAAAATTCACTTCCATCTTCGAGTATTAGTTTAGCTTTTGTTTTTTGTTTATTCATAGTTCTTCATGTAATTTCGGATAAAAAAATAGCCACTCCTAAAGTGGCTTAACTTTAAATACATATTGATATTTTTATATAGTTTTTGAGCAATGGGGTTCTTATTTTTGGTGAACAAATATATGATAAACTATTATAAATCCGATAGCATTTTAAATATTTTTAACTAACATATTAGATCTAATATGATTTTTAGTTAGTATTTCTATTAAATGTCCATATAAAATGGGATGAAAATCAAAATAAAATTATTTCCTATAATTCTTTGTTCCTTTTTTCTTATTAGTTCGCTTCAATCTCAAACAAAAGTTGATTCATTGAAGGAAATATTAAGGAAATCTGAAGGAAAACAAAAGCTAAAACTATTAATTCAAGTCGGTTATTTTCTTTCCTCAGAAGATCCTAACGAAGCAATCAAATATCTTGATGAAGCAATCGCTTTATCAGATAAAATTAAAAGTAAATGGAGTAAAGCTGATGCTTATTTTAATAAAGGTGTGGCTCTCTGGCATTTAGGCGAAATTAACAAGTCTGATTCTTATTATGAACGGGCAATTCCTATTTATGAAGAATTTCAGGATTCTCTTAGCTTAATTAAAGTATTTAATTCTCAAGCAATTAATCATCAAATGCGAGGAAATGTAGAACTAGCCTTTGAGACATTTTTAAAGTCGCTTGAATTTGCAAAAAAAATTGGTGATAAGGCGACCATTCTAAATACTCTACTAAATATTGGAATTATGTATGATAATAATAACGATAACGAAAATTGTTTAAAATATTATTATGAGGCTTTGCAGTTTGCTGATTCTGATGATAGGGCAACTTTAGCATTACTTCAAAGTTATATCGCAGAAGTTTATTTGAGCACTAAGAATTTTATTAAAGCCGAAGAATATCTGCAAAAGGCAGTAGAAAATTCCCGCGCTTCTGATGATACAAAAAGTATTATTTGGGCTTATTCAAGTTTGGGTAATATTGAATTAGATAAGAAAAACATTAAAGCAGCGGAAACTTACTTTAAAGAATCTTTAAAGCTTGCAAAAAAAATCGATTACAAATTAGAAATCATTCATTCACTAACCGATCTGGGTAAATTTTATAAACGCACAAATAATTTTAAAGAATCTGAAAAGTATTTGATCCAGGCGACTAAGCTGGCTGAGGAAATTAAATCCTTATCAGATTTAAGTATACTCTACGGGGAGTTCTCTTCGCTCTATTATAAAATGAATGACTATAAAAAAGCTTATGAATACCAAACTAAGTACAAAAAGTATAGTGATAGTCTCTTTGTAATTTCTAACAGTACAAAAATAGCAGAGATGCAGACTAAATATGAATTAAAGCAAAAAGATAGAGAAACAAAATTACTCATAAATGAGAATGATCTGCAGAAAAGGATAATTAGCTCCCAAAAAATTATTGCTCTTATAATTTCTGTGCTTGCAATTGCATCTATAGTATTTATTTGGGTGTTGTTAAGGAATAGAAATAAAATTATCAAAGCAAGAAATTTACTTCAGTTCAAAAATGAAGAAATTGAAAATAATCGGAAGGAGATAAGCGAGAAAAATGTTGTTCTTGCCAGATTAAATACAACAAAGGATAAATTCTTCTCAATTATTGCGCACGATTTAAGAAACCCGATTGCAGCATTCGTAAATATTTCTGAATTATTGACTTTGGATTATGATCGATTAAGTGATTCTGATAAACAGGAAATAATTAGTCAGATGAATTCTTCGTCCAAAAACCTTATAAGACTATTAGAAAATCTTTTAACCTGGGCAAGATTATCAAATAATCAAATTCATGTTTTCCCTGAAAAATTATTAATGAAAGATTTAATCGAATCTTCTATTCATCCATATTTACAGTCAGCACAAAATAAAAAGATAAAAATAAAAGTTGATGTACCATCTGATCTAGTGATTGAAGCCGATGAATTTATTCTGCCTACAATAATTGGCAATTTGATAAATAATGCAATTAAATTTTCTAACCAGAATGGGGAAATCAATGTTGTTTTAACTGACACAAATACAGCTTATAAATTATCTGTTAAAGATAACGGAATCGGAATCGAAGAATCCCGACTAAACAACATATTTTTATTAGGAAAAAATTCAGTTGTCAGAGGTACAATAGGTGAAGGCGGAACTGGTCTCGGTTTGGTTTTAGTTAAGGAGCTAGTTGAAAAACTAAATTGGAAAATAAAAGTAATAAGTAAAGTAAATGCAGGTAGTGAATTTATAATTACAATACCTAAAGCGGATTGATAAAAATCTTGCTAAATACATTTTTGACAAAATTTGAATTTGGCAATCATATTTTAGATTTTTACACATCGAGCATTATATATAAAAACATTTACTTCTTTAAAAAAGATCAAGTCTATTATTTGAAAAATCTAATTCAGTTCTTTTAAATATTTTGCAAATACAATAAATTAATTAAATTTTATAATATGGCAGTTAAAAAAAATCCCGGGTCAGCAAGAAAATCCCCTAAAACCTTTGTTCTGGATACTAACGTAATCTTGCACGATGCAACATCAATAAATCAATTTCAGGAAAACGATGTTGTAATTCCCTTAACAGTTATAGAAGAACTTGATCATTTTAAACGCGGCAGCCAGGTAATAAATCTTAATGCACGGGAGTTTGCACGCACGCTAGATTCAATCACTGGCTCAGCTCTGTTTAACGGCGGAATATCAATGGGAAAAGGAAGGGGAAAACTCCGTATTGCAATCCTAAAAGGATTGGCTCCTGCAATAAGAGATGTGTTTAAAGATGATACTCCAGATCACCGCGTATTAAGTGTTGCTTATGAGTGGCAGTCAAAGTTAAAAGAAAAATCGCAAGTAATACTTGTTACCAAAGATGTAAATCTTAGAATGAAAGCAAAAGCTCTTGGAATACTTGCAGAAGATTACACAACTGACAGAGTTAGCAGCATCGAAGAATTGTACAGCGGAAAAGGAATTATTGAAGATGCGAATGACGACCTTTTAGTAAAATTATTTCAGTCTCCATATTCTGTTCCTGCAAAACCATTTATTAAAAAATTGAACGGGGAAGCACTTTCAAACAAATATTATATTTTAAGAAATACAAATCGCTCTGTACTTGCGCAGCTGGATCAAAACAAAGAACAAATTGTTAAAGTTGATAAGACAAATGTTTACGGGATAAATCCGCGTAACGCTGAACAAACTTTTGCTGTAAATGCTTTGATCAATCCTGAAATAAGACTAGTTTCTATGACTGGAAAAGCTGGAACCGGTAAAACGCTTCTAGCGCTAGCAAGTGCGTTGCACGTTAAAAAGAATTACAGGCAAATATTTATTGCACGACCAATCGTTCCATTAAGTAATAAAGACATTGGTTTTTTACCTGGCGATGTCGAAAGTAAACTTGCGCCTTATATGCAGCCACTCTGGGATAATTTAAAAGTTATACAGGATCAATTTCCTGAAAATGATAACAAGCATACTGCAATTGATACCATGATAAAAGATCAAAAACTTGTAATCGAGCCATTATCATACATACGTGGAAGAAGTTTACAAAGAATATTTTTTATTGTTGATGAAGCGCAGAATCTTACTCCGCACGAAATTAAAACTATAATTACGCGTGCCGGAGAAGGCGCAAAAATTGTTTTTACAGGTGATATTTATCAAATTGATCATCCGTATCTTGATGGGCAATCTAACGGACTTTCCTATCTTATTGATAAATTTAAGGGGCAAAAACTTTATGCACATATCAATCTTGAAAAAGGGGAAAGATCTGAATTAGCAGAATTGGCAAGTAATCTTTTATAATTTAATTAGGACAAAAATGAAAAGTATAAAATTATTTTTATTAAGTTTATTGACAGTTGTACTTCTGTCCGGTTGTCTGCAAGTTGATACCAAAGTAAATCTTAACGATGATGGAAGCGGGACAATTGAGGAAACAGTGGTTATGAAAAGTGAAGTTATTAATATGATGAAAGAATTTGCAATGGCTTTTGATTCAACAAAATCAGAAGAGTTTAATATGTTTAAGGAAAGTGAGTTGAAAGAAAAAGCCGCAAATTATGGAGAGGGTGTTAAATATGTTTCTGGTGAAAAAGTTACTTTAGGTAAATATGAAGGATTTAAAGCGATTTATTCTTTTAAGGATATCAATAAAATTAAAATAAATCCAAGTCCAGATGATAAAATGCCTCTTGGAAATGAAATGATGACAAAGGAGGAAAAACCGGTTGATGATGTCTTGAAATTTGATTTTAAGAAAGGTAATCCTTCAACTTTAGTTATTAAATTTCCTAAACCTGAATTTAAGGACGATGATGATAAGGAATTAGAAAACACTGAAATTGGGGATTCAACTTTTAATGCGGATGCACAACAAAAAATTATTGAAATGTTTGACGGTATGAAAATTAATGTTTCACTTAACTTTAACAGGCCAATAAAAGAAACTGATGCATCATTTGTTGATGGAAATAAAGTTACTATAATGGAAGCAGATTTTTCTGAGATTATAAAAAACAAGGATATTTTAGAAAACTTGCAAAAAACAAAACCGGAAACAATGGAACAGTTTAAAGAAGTTATTGGTGATTTACCCGGAATTAAGGTTGAGTTTAAAGAGCAAGTAACAATAAAATTTTAACATAATTATTTATAAGGAAAACAATGAAAAAATTATTAATCGTCCTGGTTATTTTTGCAACAGTCGCGGCATATTCACAATCAGAGAAATATGGCAAAGATATTTCTTTAAAAGAAAAAACAAATATTTCAAAGATACTCGAACAGCCGGAGGAATTTATTGGAAAAACAGTTTTGGTTGAAGGCGAGATTCTTGATGTGTGTGCAATGGCAGGCTGCTGGATGGAATTAAAAAGTGATGCAGAAAATCAGAAAGTAAAAATTAAAGTTAAAGACGGTGATATAATATTTCCAGTGGAGGCAAAAGGTAAATCCGCGCTTGTCGAAGGCACAGTTTACAAAATTGATTTAACAAAAGAAGAAGCAGTTGAATATTATGAGCACGTTGCAGAGGAACAGGGAACTGAATTTGATCCTGCAAGCGTAACGGGTCCAGTTACTTTTTATCAGATTAAAGGACTCGGTGCAGTAATAGAGTAAAATATATAACGTTTTTTATTATTCAGGGCTCGTTAGAGCCCTTTTTTATTGTGTCCTCTTATGGAACACATCTTCTTTAATGTAAGAGCACACTTGATTAAATTTGAATAAAGAATTTCAAAAACAAATATGCAAACATTTACATACCCTTTTATCTGGAAGATTATATATCGCTATTTTAATTTAATAGTTACTCCGCTGTTACTTTTTTATACTGTATCAATAGCAGCAATGATTGATGATAACCTGGTTGTTTTAATCCCATTCCTATTATCATTATTTATTCTGTATTATTTAAATAAATCATACATCAATTTTTATAAACTGGTTCCATATAAGATTGAAATCGATGATGAAAAAATTGTTTGCTCAAATTTTATTTTTAAAGACAAAACCATAACTATAATAATCAAAGATATCGATACAATTTCAGGCGGGATATTTGAGGGCAAGTATCGAGGTATGATGAAAGTATGTGATGGAAAAAACAAAATATGTGTAGGCTTTTTTGATAAACTAAATAACTCAAATAAACTCGTTACTCTTATTCTTAGTAAAGTTGATAAAAAAATCTATGATACGGTTATTGAGCAAATCCAATCAAGTAAGATTAAACCTGGGCCAGTAGATAAATGAAGGTTGCAGTTTTACTTTCCGGAGGTGTAGATAGTTCGGTTGCTCTGCGTTTACTAAAAGATGCGGGACACGATGTAACGGCTTTTTATTTAAAGATATGGCTGCAGGATGAATTTTCATTTCTTGGCGATTGCCCATGGGAAGAGGATTTAGAATTTGCCCGCGCTGTTTGTAAGCAAGCAAACATTCCGCTTGAAACAATTAACATGCAAACTGAGTACTGGGATTCAGTTGTTTCTTATACGATTTCAGAAATTAAAGAAGGCAGAACACCTAATCCCGATATGTTTTGTAATCGCTTGATAAAATTTGGGCAGTTTATAAATAAGATTGATGATTCATTTGAAAAAGTTGCTTCAGGTCATTATGCAAAAATTGAAAACACAAATAATAAATTCATATTAAAAACTTCTCCGGATCCAATAAAAGATCAAACATATTTTCTTGCATATCTTACGCAGCAGCAGCTAAGCCGTTCACTATTTCCCATCGGAACATACACTAAAAAACAAATCAGAGAACTTGCTGAAAAATATGATTTACCAAATATGAGCAGAAAAGACAGCCAGGGAATTTGCTTTCTTGGCAAGATTAAATTTTCAGATTTCATAAAACATCATCTTGGAGAAGTAGAAGGCGATATTGTTGATATTGATTCAAACAAAGTTCTTGGTAAGCACAATGGATTTTATTTTTATACAATTGGTCAGCGTTCCGGTTTAAGATTAGGCGGCGGACCTTGGTATGTTATAAGTAAAGATATAGAAAAAAATATAGTTTATATCTCAAAAGAAAATATTACAAATCGTGCAAGAAATGAATTTAAAGTTGGAAAGTTTAACTGGATATCGGAAATACAGTCTGAAGATGGAAACTATCTTGTAAAGATAAGACACGGAGAACATTTTTATAATTGCACTTTAACTTTCAGTGATGATGCTGCAATGGTAGTGACCGAAAAAGAAGATAGAGGAATAGCGCCCGGTCAATTTGCAGTTTTTTACAAAGATGATGTATGTCTTGGTGGAAGTGTTATCTTAGAATAAGTCTATATCAGTGTTTTAACTTTTATTAAACAGTAGTTGATTGCGAAAAAATAAACTGATTAAGATTTGAAGTATCAGCATACTTTACTTTACTTAGTTTAATTAGATTTTTACAATTCATGCAGATATAGGCATATCTAACCCCAATCACCGAATCAAGTTTTGCTACCCATAATTCTGTAATAGCTTTGCCGCAGATTGGGCAAGTGGATTTTATTTCTATTTGTTCAATTTCTTTGGTCATTTAGCTCCTCAGTACATATAAGACGCATAAATCTCTAAAAAAGTTACTGAATTCATAAATGTTATTCATAAATGTAAAAGCCTTTTTCGTTAATATAAGATTTATTCTGCTGCAGAAAAGTCATTATGCTTTCAACAGGAATTATTTTTGCAATACCATATCTTATCGCAGAATGTTTTCTTACAAAAAGATTTCCATCATAAGGAACAACGGGATTATAAGTTGTTTTGGTCTTTAGATTTTCCGGAAAAACTAAGTTTTCTTCCTCTTCAGGAACCCATTGCACCATTCCTATTAACTCAAAGTTTGGAACACCATCACGAATTGCAAGTGCAAATCCGCCGCTAAATCCGGGATTGATAACCGCATCAACAAGAAATGACCCTGCTTCATCTCTGCGTGGACTGCTAACAATCGCTTTAGTAATAATTTTAAAATTAATTGGATATCCAACCAGATAAACAAAAGTGCCCCACTCAACATCTTTTGCTTTCCCTAATGGATAATTAAAGGATGGAAAAAACACTCCTTTTTGAGGTCCATATTTTCTTCCTATTAATGCAATATCCAAACGTTCATCAATTGCGATGATTTCTACCTGGCTGCCTTCGGGAAAACCGGCAACATATATTACTTGTTTTTCTTTAATCGAAATTGATTCGATAAAATTTGTGGTAAAACCCAATTCATTATACTTGTAAGCAATTATAGTATCCGGAAAAGTAATTGTATGTGCACAGGTCAGCAATGCAACATTTCCATTTTCAGAATAAACTGTTACAGCAGTTCCTGAGGATGAATTATCTGCAAGTGCTTCTTTAACGGCTGTTTTATCAAGCTCTTTAGATTTTAAATCTTTTAAAGTAAAATTATCTTTTTCATCAAACACATATATTTTATAGAATGCTGTTGAATTGACTCGTTGTACAGTTTCACTAATCTTTCCTAATTCAATTGAGGTAGATTTGTATGGAAACTCACTATCATATTTCCCATCTTGTAATGTTGGATAGACTTTTTCGAAAGTAGTGAATGAGCAGCTATAAAAAACAAAAAAGGATATCAGTAAACAAACTATCGAAATTAAATTTCTATTTTTCATTTCTAATATCCTTTTAATACTTTACGTTCGAACTCTGTAGTTCTTCTATTCACCGTGTTTTGTTTTAAATCCTTTTTGCATCCAACCGCGCGCAAAAAATAGTCCGATGCTGCTAATCATTGCAATACAGCCATAAATAAACCACATGGTTTCTGTGTTCATCTGGGATGGATCAACTCCTTCGGGAGCGTAGTGCATCAAAAACCAGCCGGAGTATAAGCTAGTAACAACTTTAGTTAAAAACCATGGGAACTGTCCAATGCCCATATAAATTCCGGTCATTCCTTTGGGAGCAATTTCTGCAACCCATTGTAAAAACCTTGGCTGCCACATTGCTTCACCAATTGTCATCAATGTTAAGTATGCAAAAACCGTGTAAATGCTTGGACCAAGGGCTAAAATAAATGTTGGGGCAGCCATCACGAATGTTCCATAAATCATCATCTTATATGTATCTCTCTTTACAGTTAGAGCTGCAACCATTGGCGTGAGGATAAAAATTAATAACGGATTAAAATTGGTGAAGAACTCAAAATTATCTGATACGACACCTGTAAAGGCTCTTTTATAATAAACAGGCAGCGTTAACCAATTGTGTGCAAATAATGTTTGGACAGGTATAAGGATGAAAATAAAAAACATAAATCTTAAATCTCTAATAGGAAAATTTTTAAGATAGAACATTATTTTTTCTTTTGCGGATTTTTCATCTTCGGCTTTTTTGTCAGCTTCTATTTGTTCTTTAGTTTCTGTGCTAACTTCTTGCACAGTCTTTTCGATTGTCTTTTTAGATAGGATACTAGCTACAACAATAATTCCTAAAACAGTTAATCCAACGTAAACCCACATTACAGCTAACATTCCTTCTTGATCGTTAGCGAATGCTCTTCTTATTGGTGGCGCAATTATTCCAGGTAAAAATCCCCCAAGATTCATAATTGCATATAACATTGCAAAACCCATCGCGGAAGTTTTTTCAGTAGTGAACTGTTTTACAGCCGCATAACAAGCTGGCTGGTAAATACCATAACCCAAAATAATGCCTAATAATCCCACCATAGCAATTAAGTGAGCAGATGACCATAAACCAGTGTTTGAAGTAATTGTAGGTCCCAGAGTTAAGAAAACTCTTCCGATAAGCATAAAGATTAAAGCGTAAATGAGCGATTTTCTTACACCAATCCAATCAACTGTTGCACCGAGAAAAAGCATTGCAAGTGTAATTCCTGCTGTTTGAAATCCTACCATTTGCCCGGCGTTTATATCATCCAGTTTAACAAAATCTGTAAAATATATAACCAGGTAACCAACAACTCCAAAGTATGTTATTCCCTCTAGCAGGTAAGAAAGGTTAATTCCCCACAAAGCACGGGATGAATGAAAAAGATCAATAAATGGTTGAGTAATTTCCTTTAAAGTATCTTTTAAAATATTCGATCCATTCTTTGATTCTGAGGGTTGATTATCTGACATAAAATATCCTTAAATATGGATGAAATAATTTTACGAAATCTTGTATGGTAGTGAAATCGTAAAGGTTGATCCTTTTTCTTTTTCACTTTTTAATTTTATGGTACCACCGTTTTTTCCTACAAATTCATTACTTAGTAATAATCCAAAGCCGGTTCCTTTTTCATTTTTGGTGCCTTCGGTGGAAAATTGTTTTTCTATTTTGAATAGTTTTTCCTGATCCTCCGACGATATGCCGACACCCGTATCTTTAACATATATGTCTGCTTTGTCACCATTTATTTTACAGCCAACCACAATAGTTCCGCCGTCATTTGTAAATTTAATTGCATTAGAAATCAGATTTCTTATAGATGCCTCAATCATATTTTGATCTGCGAATACATTTATTTCATTTTCGGTTTCTTTAATTAATTTTATATTCTTCGCTTCAAATGAATCAGAAAAAATACTAAGTACATGATTAATAATTGCACTGAGAGGGAATTCAATTTTTTCAAATGTATAATTACCCGATTGTAATCTAGACCATTCCAACAAATTGGTGAGTAAATTAAAAAGATTTGTAGCGGTTCGGTGTAGTGTTTTTGCAGAATCTCTTATTTCCTGCTGGGTAAGATCATCGATGTTGTTAGCAAGTAGTTCTGAAAATCCTAATAATGAGTTGAAAGGGTTTCTTAAATCGTGGGAAATAATAGAAAAAAACTTATCCTTTGAAGTGTTGCTGTTTTTTAAATCTTCGGAATACTTTTTTAATGTTTCTTCGGCAAATTTTCTATCGGTTATATCAGTAAGCGTTCCAACAATTTTTGATTTGCCTTTTTCATCCGAAACCAAAGAGCCACAAGAAACAGCCCATGCAAGAGTACCATCTTTTTTTATTATCCTGTGTTCCAGAGAATAAGATTGAATCTTACCTTGTAATAAATTTGATAATAATTCTTTCTTCTTATTGTAATCTTCAATTGGCAGAAGATTACCCCAGCCTTTATCTTTTACTTCTTGTGCAGAATAACCAAAAATTTCTGCTAAACTTTCTTCACCATCAATTTCAAATGTGGCCGGATCAATTTCATAAACTCCTGCCTTACCAGCCTTAATAACCATTTTATATTTCTTATGTGCATCAATAATATTTTTCTGCTGCTTTTGGTTGGAAATTCCTAATTCAATAGTTCGCTTGAGGTTTTCAAAATCCAAAGGCAATGTAAAAAAACCTATTGGGTTTGTGGCTTTAGCTTTTACATAAGCTTCAGTTTCATCATCATAAGACAGATAGATAACGGGAATATTTGATTGTAGTTTTATTTTCAAAACAGCTTCTATTCCAGAAAACTTAGAATCTAGATTTACACTTATAATAATAATATGTGGATTGGATTTTGAAGCTAGAGATATAACGGAATTAAAATCAGGTTTTGATACAGCAACAGAGAATCCTGAGTTAATAAGTTTTGAATCAAGATTTTCTACAGCACTATGTTCTTGAAGGCAAATCAGGATTTTTTCTTGGTCCATAAAAACTCTCAATAATTAGAAATACCTATAAAATAGTTACGAACAAATAAAACAGTAATCAAACTATATTGTAAAGTTATAAATGTTCTACTATTAAAGCACGGAAGTTTTTCAAATCATTTTTCTTTGTTTTAAACCTTGCAAACCTTGCAAACCACCTGTGTGGATTGCAACGATAGTACTGTTCAGCGGAAAAAAATTATTCTTTATCAAATCATAAATTCCATAAAACATTTTACCGGTATATATTGGTTCTATGGGAATATTATGTTTTTCTTCAAAAGTTTTGCAGAACTTGTTTAGTTCGCTGTTTGTTTTTGCATATCCGCCAAAGTGATAATCCAGATTTATTTGAAAGTTGTTAAGATTTTCTTTTTGATAATATGAAAGAAGACTACGAATGTTTTTGTAAAGAAATTCCCCGCCTTTTAAGTACAGAAAAGCCAAGTGCAAAGGATTTTGACTCCTAATCCTAAAATCAATCCTGCAAGTGTACCGCCTGTACCGCAAGCAGAACAGACAAAATTAAAATCGGTTGTAATGCTGGGAATAATTTCTGCACATCCTTTTATTGCAAGGTGATTTGAACCGCCTTCAGGGATTAAATAAAAATCACCAAACTTTTCTTTAAATGTTTTTGTTAAGCTTTCATCATATTTGTTTCTATAAGATTTTCTATCGAGGTACTCGATTGTCATTCCATTTTCTTGTGCAGAGCTTAATGTCGGATTAAGAGGTAAATGTTCTTCACCGCGAATTACCCCTATTGTATTAAATCCATATTTTTTACCTGCGGCGGCAGTTGCATGTATATGATTTGAATAAGCACCACCGAAAGTTAGTAGTGTTTTGTGTCCAAGTTTTTCAGCTTCAATAAGATTGTATTTTAGTTTATAAAATTTATTACCGGAAATAAGATCATCTGTTAAATCTTCTCGTTTTATAAAAAGTTTAATCTGTTTCTTTTCAAATAACGGATCAAAAATTTCTGTGAGTGGAGTTGTTGGATTTTCTATTATCATTAATTTTAATTTAAATATTCAATTAAAATTAACTAAAGAAAAAGATAATAGTTCTGCCACTTAAAATATTTTTTATAAAAAAACCCGTCCTAATTTTGTAATCAGGACGGGCGAGGGTAGAACTCCTTAAAAGATCTATGATCTACTTATCTGTTTTGGAGGGTTATGCACTATCTTCCTAATCGTGTCAAATTGTAGATAAGGATATTCTGCCCTTAGTGTATCAATTGCATCACCGGTTCTAATTTTTTGCGAGCGTAATGTTTTAAATCTTCTGCGAATAATATAATCTCTTACTGAGCGGTCATTAATTAAACCGCGGCTATTTAGTAATTCCCAAATCTCATCGCTTATAAGATCTGCTAATGGATTAGAAATTGTTTTTGGATATATGATGTTTTCCATAACATCCTCCTCGTTGTTGGTTAGTATAGATTTTATTCGATCGCTTTTATTATTCATATTTTTTATATCGCTACAAAAAATCTTATTGTCAATTTCTGGGATAAATGTGCAAAATTAATGATAGGTGCGCAACTGCATAGATATGCGGTTTTTAGTGTGTGTGAGATTAGAATTACTAGATTATTGCACAATTATGTAGGAATCGTAAAAATTATAGTCATTTCGATCGAAGGGAGAAATCTGTATTCTTTATTGATTAAGATTTCTCAGTCGAAGACTCCCTCGAAATGACTTGAAGAAATTAATACATTAAAAAACCCTAAATGTCTTATATCTATATAATTTTTTTTCTGATTGCTTTAGCTACTGCTTCGGATTGAGAGTGAACGTGGAGTTTTTTGTAGATGTTTCTGATGTGATGACGAACTGTATCAACACTAATAAAAAGTGTCTCAGCAATTTCCTGATAATTATATCCATCGGATAAAAGATTAAGCACGCTAATTTCTCTATCACTTAAATCATAATTCTGAGTTTGAGGGGAAATAGTTTTACCTTCTTTAAAGGCTGTTATAACCTGGCGGGCAATTCTGGAGCTCATTGGTGAGCCGCCATCATTTGCATCTTTTATTGCTTCAAGTAATCGCGCAGGCGGAGTTTTTTTTACAAGATAGCCGCACGCTCCGGCACAAAGAGCATCAAAAACAAATTCACTTTCTTCATAAACGGTTAACATAAGAATGCTTAGATCAGGATTTTTTATTACAGCAGATTTAGCACCTTCAATTCCATTCATTCCGGGCAAACCGATATCCATTAACACAACATTTATTGGCAGCGAATCAATCTTTGGTAAAAAGGTTTCTACATCGCCAAATGCGCCGATACATTTGTAACCATCTGTGCCATTAATTAATGCGGCAAGACCTTCTCTTATAGTTGTGTTATCTTCTACAATTGCTACGTTTATCATTGTTTAAAAAGTACTTTTAATTTATTTGTTAAACCGGATTTACCAATAAACCTAATAGTGGTGCCGGTATTTACAGAGGATTTAATTTTAATTTTTCCGCTTATTTGTGCAGCTCTGTTTTCCATATTTTTTAAGCCGTTACCTTTAGAAAGCATTGATTCATCAAATCCAATTCCATCATCATTTAAGGAAATTTCTAGAACATCGTTTCTTAAATTTGCTTCAAGCGTGATGTGTTTACATTTACTGTGTTTAATAGAATTATTTATAGCTTCCTTAAATATTAAGTACAGATTTTGTTTTACTTCCATTGGAAGTTTTACATCTTTAAGTCTTTCAAGGTTTTTTGTTTTAAAAGATATTTCTAATGAGCTAAGTAACTCACTGTAAGTGTCTTTTAATCTGATAATCAAATCATGTAACGAATCCCTGCTTGGATTTACCACCCATACTATATCGCTCATACTATCAACAAGTTTTCTTGAAATCTCGCTAATATTCTTTAGCTCACTGTTTGAATCTTTTTCCCCAAAATTATTTTTTCTTGAAGCAACTTCGCTTAAGATTGAAATTTCAGTTAATCCGGAGCCAATGTTATCATGTAAATCGGCAGCAAGTTTAGATTTTAATTTTTCAATTGCAAGCAAGTTTTTAATCCTGATTGTGCTTAGATAATATAAAAACGAAGCAATCAGAATTACGGCAATTATTATAAACCACCACTTTTGCCAGAACGGATGCAGAATAACAATTTTGATGGATGCATAATTATCTCCCCAAACTCCATCACTATTAGAACCCCGTACCTTAAATACGTAAGTGCCAGGAGAAAGATTTGTGTACGTAGCAATTCTGGAAGAAGATTCAGTTACTTGCCAGTCATTTTGTAAACCTTCCAGCATAAATGAATATTGATTATCCTTTGGGTCAGAGTAGTCGAGTGAAGAAAATTCAAAAGAAATAAAATTTTTCTTGTAATCAAGAACTAATTCTTTTCGCTCACCTTTAATGTGCTCATTAAAAACTTTTACCGAAGTTATTACAATGGGTGGAATATATTTGTTGGGTTTTATATTATTTGGATCAAAATAATTATAGCCGCTAATACCACCGAAATACATTATTCCTGATATATCTTTTAGATATGCTCCACCGCTAAATTCTAAACTTTGTAGTCCATCTTGAATATCATAACGATTTATTTCTTTTGTTTTAAGATTCAATCTAAAAATTCCGTTATCAGAGCTAATCCAAAGATTTTTTGAACTGTCTTCCAGTATTCCATAAACAACACCACTTGTTAAACCTTCAGTAAATGAATACCTTTTAAACTTTCCAGTTGTACGATCAAAACTTGTTAAACTGCCACCGTAAGAACCTAACCAGAGAATTCCATCTGAATCTTCATGAATCGTCATAAGATTTTCGATGTTAAAATTATCATCTAATCCAGAGTTGATAGGATATCGTTTAAATTTTTCTGTCTTTGGATCAAATGAATTTAAACCGCCGCCATAACTGCAAATCCAGAAAACACCATCGTGCGAACGGAATAATTTATAAACACGGTTATCACTTATTGATTGAGGATTGTCCTTTTCATTTATAAATCTTTTAAATCTTAACTTTTGATTTATTGGATTGCCTTTAACAACTACTTTATTTAGACCTCCGCCAAATGTTGCAATCCAATAAACCGAATCTGATTCAATTAAAATATCCTGAACCTGGTTACCGCCAATACTAAATTTGTCCTGTTGATCATTTTTAAAAACATTTACCTTGTTTGTTTTTTTATTTAAGATGTTCAATCCGCCGTCATAAGTTCCAATCCACAAGATTTCCAAAACTATCTTCTTTAATTGCTCTAATATGATTACTGCTTATGGAATTAATTTTGTCTGATTTTTTTATATATGAAAAACTATTCTTAATGGGATCATATTTATTAATACCTCCTTTATATGTTCCAATCCATAAAATATTTTCTTTATCCTTGTAAAGTGACCAAACAACATCATCGTTTAAAGTATTTTTTTTACCGGGCTCATGTTTTACTCGGTTAAAGTGCGAATTATTTTTATATATTTTTGTGATACCAGCACCAAGATGCGAACCAGCCCAAATTATTCCGGAGCGATCTGTACAAAGCGACAGTACATCATTATCTCCCAATGAATATTGGTTAAACGGATCGTTGAAAAAGTGCAGCGTTTCATTTTTATTTTTATCATATCTAATTAGCCCCCCGCCAAAAGTTCCAATCCATAAATAATGTTCCTTATCCTCTGCAAAAGACATAATTGTATTTGGAGTCAAATTATTTGCAGAGATAGGGCATCGCTGACAATCTATTTTTACTTTTCCGAATGGTAATTTAATTTGATCATTTGGTATGAATATCAGTCCACCATAATAAGAACCTATCCAGATATTCATTTCAGAATCTTGAAATAGATTTAGCAGTTTATTGTCCGAGAGTGAATGCACATCTTCACCTTGAAGAAGTGTTTCGAAAGAAAATTGTTCTTTAGAATTTGTAATCGATTTTGTAATTCTTGTTAAGCCGCCGCCAAAAGTTGAAACCCACAATTTACCATCAGAGTCAAAAAGCAGATCCATAATTCTGTTGGTTTTAAGTCCGGTTGGATTGTTCTTATCAAAATAAAAATGATGATACTTTTTAAAATATTTATCAATTACAATTATGCCGCAGCCCCATGTTCCAATCCATAATTTGCCGTCTTTATCTTCCGCAATGGAAGTGATTGTAGTTTTTTGATTTCTTGAAAACGATAATGGGTATTCATAAAAATCATCCGTCTGATCCGGAAGTACATCCAGCAAATCAGAAACATTTTTATAAACAAATGTTTCAGTAAATCGATCAAATCTATTTATGTTTCCGTAAATGGTTCCGACCCATAAGTTTCCGCTTCTATCTTCATAAAGAGAGTTTGTTCCATCATCAGAAAGTGAAGTGGAATCTTTAGGGTGATTGAAGTATAAATTAAACTTGTATCCATCGTAACGGTTCAATCCGCTGCGTGTTGCAAACCACATATATCCTTCGCTATCCTGTAAAGAAGAAAATATAGTGCTTTGTGATAATCCATCTTCAATGCGCAGCTGCTTAATTATATAATCTTGCGGTAAAACTGATAATGGAAAAAACAATACAACGGCTACAATAAGCCTCACATTAATGATTAAGGTTTTATTTTGTATCTGATTGATTTTCATTTAGTAAGTCTTTAAGCATATATATGATATTTTTTAATAATATTCTATACCTCATTACAACTGTTTTGTTACGGAAGTCACAGCTGTTTGACAATAAGCGTGTTATAACATACATTTACTATGTAAAACTTTAGAGGTAAAATGATAGATAATATATTAAACAAAAAAAGTAGCATTCGCGATTTTGACAAAAGCGAACTGGATGATGGAACAATCTTATCCTTATTTGAAGCTGCAAGAAAAGCTCCATCTGCCTTTAATGAACAGCCCTGGAGGTTTATTATGGCGGATAGAAAAAACATAAATGATTTTGATTTAATCCTGGGAACTTTAACGGATAAAAATAGAGCCTGGGCTGTTAATGCATCAATCTTAGTTATTGTTTTAGCTAAGACAAATTTAACAAGAAATGATAATCCTAATAAACACTATTTGTATGATACGGCATCTGCAGTGGCAAACTTAACTTTTAAGGCCCGTAGTCTTGATATTCATGTTCATCAGATGGGGGGATTTGATTCTGAAAAAGTAAAGAATAATTTTTCCGTATCAAATCAATTTGAACCGGCAGTTGTGCTTGCGATTGGTAAAAAATCAGAGCTTTATTTGGAACCAGTAGAACAACCATTAGAATTAAATAGAAAATCATTGAACGAAATACTTTTTGGTAACAAATTCGCTGAACCACATTCAATTTTAAGTGAAGAAAATCAATTGATTATTTAGGTAAGAATATGAAAAAAATTGTTTATAGATCCGAAGACAGGGGAAAAGCAAACTACGGCTGGCTGGATACAAAATACAGTTTCAGTTTTGCAAATTATTATAACCCCAAGATGATGAACTTTGGAATGCTGCGTGTTCTTAATGATGATACTGTTGTGCCGGCAATGGGATTTGGAACTCATCCGCACGATAATATGGAAATTATAACAATAATTTTAGAAGGTGCGCTTGAGCATAAAGACAGTATGGGCACAGGTTCTGTTATTTATAAAGATGAAGTTCAGGTTATGTCTGCCGGATCTGGAATTACGCATTCTGAGTTTAATCCATCTGATAAAGAAGCGGTTAAACTTTTTCAGATTTGGATTTTCCCAAAAGAAAAAAATATTAAACCAAGGTATGATCAAAAATCATTTCCGATTTCTGAGAGAAAGAATAAACTTATTCCCGCAGTTTCCGGATTAAACAAAGAAGGCTCATTATATATTCATCAGGATGCAGAAATTTATCTTGGGAAATTTTGAGAAGGGTAAAAAAGTAAATTATCAGATAAGCAATCCTGCAAATGGCGCTTACATTTTGGTTGTAGATGGAAGTTTAAAAGTTGGTGATGAAGAATTATTTAAACGTGATGCTATTGGAATTTCTGAAGTAAATAATTTTGAAATAGAAATGATTGAAGATTCAAACTTTTTGGTTATTGATGTTCCGATGGGTTAATGATACAAAGAATAGAAAAGCTTAGTTGCTTATTGGCGCAATATTAAAATCAATTAATAAAAAAATGCGAGGTATTACCTCGCATTTGTAAGAATTATTTTTGTTAAGAATTATTTTAAAAGTATCATCTTCTTGGAAGAAATAAAATCACCAGCTTGTAGTTTATAGATGTATACACCACTTGCGAGTGATGATGCGTTGAACGAAATATTATGATTTCCTCTGGTCTTAAATTCGTTTACTAGTGTTTTTATTCTTTCACCTAAGATGTTCATTATTTCAATTTCAACTAATCCATTTTCTGCTATGCTGTAATTGATTGTTGTAGTTGGATTAAATGGATTTGGATAATTTTGATCTAGATTATATGTAAAGTCATTACTTGTTAAGCCTGAGTTTTGTTTTTCCAATCCCTGGCCTTCAACTCTGTGATACAAAATAGTATTTGTAGGACTTGTTTCTACAAGATCTCTTGTCGGACGGTGTGTGGCTGTTATCCTGTACTGTGTTGATGTTTCATTTGCCTGTGTCATTCCTTCAATTATCGTTATTGTTGAATCTATATATTCAAATGTGCTGCTGCTTTTTGTAGTTAAATACTGCCATCCGCCATTTTCGTGGTTACGGTAAATGTTATAATTAATTACATTTGTTATATCAGGATGTTTGCTCCAGATTAGTTTTGGATGTGAACCTGATCTACCCTTGAATAATGATTTGTTCCAGCTTCTTGTTGTTATCCATCCATTCTGAGTACGGTTAATGTACCCGTAGCCAGTTATAAAACTTGATGTATCTGTAAAAGTAATTGTATCTGTTATTGTATACGTTTTTCCTTCATTTATCTGTAAAACCTTTCCTGCATCAATTGTCATATTATCAGAAAGGGTTGTGTTTGTTTTAATTGTGTCGTTGTATGCAAGCAATCCACCGTATTTAACTACTGGAACTACGCTAAAGAAACAAGCATCACCAACTTCTGGAGCAGTATAAATGTTACCGTACTTGGTAATTGTATTTAGAGTTGTATTGTTGATAAGATTAACAACTTTTAAGTTATAATTATATGGAAAATATTCCGGTTTTATGTTAATCGTAAGGGCTGGATTGCAACCCAGGTTATACCACCTGCTGATTAGCATAAAATAATCCCGATCTAAATCATCTTTAAAGAAACCAAGATCATAAGCCTCATCGCTTGGTTGCATACCCTGAATTGTGCAACCACCCTTAACGATAGATTGAATGAAACCTGCTGATGAACTTAAAGTGTGGTTTAAATATTGTTCTGTTGGTGCTAAAGTTTTTAGTGTTTGCCCCATTAAACCAGATAGCCTTGGTGCTATAGTATTTTTCAACATAAGATATTTATCTGTTTCAGGATAACCTGGAGGATTTCTGAAACCAGTATATTCCCGAATCTCAGGTGTTTCATTTTTTTCACCAAAATACAGCCACGGTGAAATTAGTTTTGCACCATAAATTAGTGCAAGGTTTGTTTGATAAAGTAAATCACTTCCGCTTATTTCACGTATTCTATCGTTTCCATTATAAGTTGAGTTATCAAAATATCTACCTGTTTGGATACTCATACCATAGAATAAATCAGGATGAATTTTAGAAGCATCAAGAATTTTTTTGTAAATGGAGTCGGCGGCAAAATCTATATTTATCTCTTTATAATCACCATCGCAGGGGTCACCAGTATCGTATTCATCACAAGGCATATCATAAAGCCAGGATGTTACCCAGATATTTGCTTTTTTTACTCTGCGCATAAACTCATCTATAATTATTCTTTTTGCCGAATATGACGGATTATCATAATCACCAAATCTTCCATTCCATTTTGTGTTAAACTGAAACCAAATACTTGCATTTGGTGAGTAACTTTCTATTATTTCTTTTACTTTTTTTATTGGAGCCCAGGTATCTAAATCCCACGGTTCATCAAAACCTATCCAACCTGCTACTTGCTGGTTAAAATCTGTTTGGTTATTACCTAATTGATTCTCTATTTCTGTAACTACAGTTGATAGAGGATCAAATACAAGCCTTCCTCTTTCATCATAAACAACAAATTTATCAATAGATAATTTTAGGTTTTGTGAATTACCTTTCCATATAACCCTGAACTCTATATTATGAACTGATTCTCTTCCAAAAGATTCAATTGAGTTATCTCCATTGGCTAAGAACTTTCTATTAATCTGAAAGGGGGCTTCATTTGATTCGGAATATATTAGCGGAACGCTTGTTAAATCATAAGTTAAAATAATTTCCTGCCATTGATCTAGAGTTGTAATATCCTGGTATGTAACAGCCTTTTCAATTATTAGGTAAGGAGTTCCTAATTGCCATTGATGAATTGTTTTGTTATAAGATGTTCTGGTTGTTACCTGTATTATGCAAACTGTATCACCAGGTAATGTTTGCCCCGGTTGAAGATCTTCTAACTTGAGAGAACATTTTGCAGTATAGTCAATTTGAATATTAGGCTGTACCATACTGTAAGTTTTTTCCTGGGAGTACATTGGACCATAAATGATAGTATCATTTGGAGTGTTAGCAGTTGTTACCACAGCACCATTTTGTACAACACAATTTATTGAATCGTAGTAAAGAGTAATTAATCCATCTGCTGGATTTGTACCCTCGGCTTCCCATTCTGTATATCTTGCTTCTGTGTATTTTACAATGTAATTGTCTGGATTTAATACCTGTTCCGGCATAACCCAAAGACCAAGATTTTGGATCTTTTCAACAAATACCGGTGGTGTCAAACTTGCTGCCTCAAGGGCAAGTATTCCAGCCTGTTCCATTTCAATAAATTGCTGTCTTGGTGGTTTTGAAATATCATACCCATAAGTAATAATTGGAATACCAGGATATGACTTTATTGGGTCCTGCTGTTGAGCATAACTAATTGCTATACCAGATAATAGGAAAACTACCAACAATAAATTTTTCATTTTAAGCCCCTGAATAAGTGAATTAAAAATTATTTATTTGTAAAGAAAAACATTTTAGAACATTCATAAGATCATATCCATTGCGACCTCACCCTTAATCCCTCTCCTTAACAAGGAGAGGGAAAGCGAAAGTTATTTTACTTGATTAGTAACATTTTTTTCATCTCTGTGTAAACAGGAATTCTTCCTTCGCCTATCACTTCTATTCGATACAAATAAATTCCCGATGCGATACCGTTGATACTGGATACTGGATTCTGCCCGCCACTATGTGGAATGCCGGATGAAGAAAATTCGATCTCGTAATAACCGGCGGTTTGTTCTTTGTTTACAAGCACAGAAATAAGTTCTCCTTTTATGTCATATATCATCAGTTTTACATATCCTCTTTCTTTTAGCTGGTAGCCTATTTTTGTACTTGGGTTAAAGGGATTGGGGTAGTTCTGGTATAGAACATAATCAGTTAAATTTACTGGATAGTCATCAGTTGAAACTGATGTAATGTTAACTACAAGTTCCTGTGATGGCTGAGATTCATTGCTCTGATTATCGACACAGGTAATTTTATAAACATATTTACTGCTATTATATGGTGGCAGATGAATAAAGAAAGTATCTGTTTGTGTGCTGATAAGTTTTGTTGAATCTATTTGAAAATTTATAACCGTATCCCTGTATACCTTATAGAAAGCAGTATCAGCTTCTGTATTTCGATTCCATTTTACTGTTATATTATTTGAATCAACAATAGCAGAAAGGTTTCTTGGGGCAAGTGGGGCTAAATCCTGGTAAGTGTAAGTTTCACCAAATGGTCCTCCATACATTCCTATATCGCTTCTTGTTCCATCTTTATCAAAAATATTTGGATTTCCTTTATCGATTGCAGGCGAATAAGCCTGGAGATGAAAATCATAGTTTCCGTCTGCTGTTGGGACTGTATCGTTCAAAAACATTGGATCGGCAATTATATTACTATCACCTAAAAATGGTTGACCACTGATAAGCTCCTCTAATTTCCAGAATAAATCGTAATCTGAGCGAACTTGAGAAGGATTAACATTATATATACCGCGGTAACTGTTTTTTAGAATGTTATTTTCAATGTTAGTATTCTCTCCGACACCAATGCCAATTGAACCATTTTGAACCCCTGATCCAGAAATATTAGTGATAATATTGTTTCTAGCCGTCTGATTACCACTTGGCATAGGATAAAGCAAAATACCAGTTTTCTGATAATTTGCAACTAAATTATTTTCAAATAGTAGTCCGTGTGTATAGGTGTCAACACCTTTCAATGTTCCCCCTTCATCAATTACAATATTATTTGTAAATGTGGGGTAACCACCAAAACCAAAACTAACTGGAGGAGTTGCTCCATTATTTTTTGATATAATAATGTTATCGTTAAGAGTTGGATGACAAGTATCCGCTGGACATTCTTCAAATATTGCATTATAACCAGTAAAGTTCTTGATAATAAAATCGTTAATATTTACCGATGAATTAAACGGTCGAATTGGAAATGCAACACTATCGATAGTAAAATTTTTAGCACTAAGATTTGAGTACCAAGTATAAATACCAATTTTTAGTTGGTTAGGTGATTTTAACTGAAAATTTTCTATTGAAGAATTGTTCTCAAAAAAATAGAAAATATAGTTTCCTGGTGTGCCATAACCATTTACAATTGTACTATCTGCGCTAGTACCAATAATGTTAATGTTTTTATCTACATAAACATATTCATAATAAACACCATTAGCCACATAAATGGTATCACCGTCAATGCAAATGTTAATGCACTTTTGTATGCTGTCTGCGGCTGTTTGCCAGCTTGTGTAGGGTGGTGTGCTGGTGCCGGTTTTGCTAACAAAGCGTATCGTGGCGTTTGCAGAAAAAATATAAACTATCAGAGTGAATAAAATAAGGTGGGATATTTTCAGCTTCATATTAGCCTCAATGTTGTTGAGATAAACTCAATTGTAAATTAAAAAATTAAATCGTTAACTGCGATTAAAAAATCCAAAACCGTAGCCTTTTTTTATTTCATATAAAAATAAAAGTATCACGGGAATATGCTGTATGTAAATAAAGTATCCACCCAAAGGATTTAAATGATAAAGCGGAATTAGAAACGCATACATCAATAAAGAAATTTTTGGACTGAACACAAGCGGCAATATCATCCACGTAACATACCACGGAAATTGCGTTGGGCTTACAAGAAATGAAACTGCAATTATTATCAGCATTTTGTGAACGAGGTTAAGATTATCACTTGCAGGTTTTTTTATTAACAGTAATAAAACACTTAAAATTATTCCACCTGTTATATAGCGGGCAACGCAATCCGCACACACATAATATATTTTAAATGTTGTGGTAAATAAATCAATACTCTCTTTTAAAATGGTGTAAAAGGCAGCGTTGTTAATCCAGTTGGCGGCATACTTTGTAAATCCTGTATTCTGATCAAACCCGGCACGTAAAACAGGAATAAATATTACAATAACAAAAACTGAAAAAGCAAAAACACTGGAAACCAATTTCCATTTTTGATTTGTTAATTTTCTCAGCAGGATTGGAAAGATTAAAATAGGCCATAACTTAAATCCTACCGCAAGTGCTAATGTTATACTTGATGTTACAAACTCATCCTTTAAATAATAGTAAATAGCAATTGCTGTAAAGAGTAGTGCAAATAAATCATAGTGTCCGGTGTTAAAAAACTCGTGCAGCACAATTGGGTTAAGCCAATAAATTGCAACGAAAGAAATCGGCAGTTTTAGTTCCCGCAAGATTTTAATTAAAAAGAAAAGTAAAAATATATCACCCATTAACATTAACAATTTCCAACCCGTTACACTCCAGGGAAAAAGATAATATGATAATGCAAAAATGATTTGAGAAAGGGTAGGGTAAAGCGTTTTTATTTTTGGATGATTTATTTTATCAATTACGTTACCAGATTCATCTGCTAACTTTAAAATCTTTTGTGGTACTTCGGGATTCTTTTCAATTACATCCTGCGGACTGAATACATAAGGATTAAACTCATTAGCGGTTACAGCACCATCCCACATATATCTATAAAAATCATCTTCTAGAATTGGGGAAGAAGGAATTAAAATTAATCTGGCAAATAACCCGGTAAAGATTATCCAGGCAATCCAGATTTCTTTAACTGGAAGTTTGACAATATTTATAACAGCGAGAAAAAAAAGAATTCCAATTAATATTCTTTGGGCAACGAAAAGAATTTTCTGCTTATCGCTTGGGTGTGCATCGTAAGTTAATGTGTGAGATATGAATAGGATGTACAAAGCGTAGAAAATCACTCCAACCCCAAGTAGAATCCAGATAATTTTACTATTTAAATATTTTGTGAGCAATTAGATTAAATAAAATTTTTTCAAGTCAAATTTAATATTAGTTTACACAAGTTGAGCACTTACTTTTGTAAACCGTTAAAACGGTTTAGATACTGTAGTTGTTTCTCATCAACCCACGACTTAAGTCGTGGGGTAATAAAATGAAATAAAAATTTCTTTAACCGTTTCAACGGTTTTTTTGAGTAATTCATCATTAGAGGGTAAACTCTAGTTAAATCAACTTAATCTAAAAATGTAATTAGCTTCCCCAAAATTCGAAAAGAATTTTCTGCTTATCGCTTGGGTGTGCATCGTAAGTTAATGTGTGAGATATGAATAGGATGTACAAAGCGTAGAAAATCACTCCAACCCCAAGTAGAATCCAGATAATTTTACTATTTAAATATTTAGTAAGCAATTTTAATTACATTAAAAATATGATTGTAAAATTAAGGTAGTTTATTCAATTGTATAAATAAAGTTTTGTTCCCATAATACTTTTTTCTGAAGAACAAGATTTAACTTAATATTATTTTCATTTGCAATTGAGTTAATTCTATCAAAATCACAATCCTCAGAAAGAATCATTAATAAAATATTCGATTCAGTTCTATAATTATTTAATTGTGAAAACAATTTCTTGAAATATTTAAAATCACTTCCGCAATACCAGGCAAATTCTTTATCGCTTGTTGGATCTTTAGGAAAGTAGGGCGGATTTATTACCATGTAATCGTAATTCTCTTTTTCAATCTTGTCAAATAAATCTGATTCTAAAACAGTAATCTTTACATTATTTAATTTTGCATTTTTATTGATATTGATTACAGCTGTTGGATTTATATCTGTTGCAGTTACAATTGCATTTTGTTTTGCACAATAAATAGAAATCAAACCTGAGCCAGCACCAAGTTCTAAAACAGTTTTATTTTCCAAATCAAGTTTGGATAAATATTCTATTAAAAGTTTAGTACTAAAAAATAGTCCCGGATGAAAAACTCCGGGCATAACTCTAACATTAATTCCTTTGTAAGAATAACTTCTTTCTTTAGCAGAATAGATATTATAAACAAAGCTTAAAACTGGAAATAAAATTTTTTTGAAAAATGACTTTACCATTTATATCATTTCTTTGAATCTGTCATTTCGAAGGAGTGAGCGACTGAGAAATCTTTTACTAAAAATAGCAAAGATTTCTCTCCCGATAAATCGGAATCGAAATGACGATTGTTCATTAAAAACTAAATTTTCATTCAGAATAAAATCCTTCAATTTCAGGTTGGCGATAGTGAAGCCAGAATTTTTGCAGAACTTTCAATTCATACGGTAGATGATAAAAATTGGTTTTATATCTTATTGATGAAAGTGTTTTCATTACCTGTTTTTGTAAATCTGTCAATTTAAAATCTGATACCGTTGGATAATATGCATTCAGGACAGTTTCAAAGTTTTTTATTTTATCAACCATAAATGGTTTTAGCCATGGTGTAAGAGGGTTTTTTCTTAAATCAAAATTTTCCCAAGCAGGACTTAACCAATCTTCTAACTTTTTCGGAAAATTAAATCCTGCAGCTGAAACTTTTTCATATAATTCAGAACCTTCTGTAGGAACCGGTGAGTAAAGATAAATTATTATTTCCGTATCAGGATTTATGGTTTTTATCTCTTTAATAAATTTAATGTCCTCATCGATTTGTCTAGAAACCTTTTCATCATTCTCAGCCGGCAATCCGAGTACAAAAGAATATTCTGGAATTATATCAAACTTTTTTAATCGTGCAGCAAAACTTTTTATTTGTGCACCGGTTTGAGTTCCGCCTTTATCCATTTGTTTAAGAATTTCATCGTTGCCGGTTTCTGCACCAAAAAAAATCATTTTGCATCCAGCTCTTCGCATTAATTCAAGCGATTCATCTTTATACTTATCAAGCGTATCAATTCTGCCTTCACCCCACCAATTAATATTTTTATCTTTAATAAGATTTGAAAATTCAACTACTCTTTTTTCAGAAACAAAAAAATTGTTATCGTGGAATTCAACAGCATCTATCCCGAATTTATTTTTAAGATACATTAAATCATTAAAAATATTTTCTGCTGATTTTCCTTTCCATCTTGCTTCATAAATTGGAACGACTGCACAAAACGAGCAAGTAAAGGGGCAGCCAATACTAGAATGATAGGCCGCAGTTTTCTTTCCAAGAAATGTTTTACCAAGATAGTTTTCTATCGGATAAAAATTATTTAAATAATCGTATGGAAGTGGAGGGAGTGAATCCTGATCAAATAAATCTGATTTTTTTGTTTTTATTATTTCATCATCTTTTTTGTAGATGAGATTTTCAATTGATGTGAAATCTTTCTTTGTTTCCAATGCTTCTATCAATTCAGGAAAAGCTTTATCTCCTGGACCATTAATTATAAAATCAACAAATCCTGAATTGATGGCTGATTTATATTGATTGGATGCAAAGTATCCACCCCAAATTGTTACTATGTTTGGAAATAACTCTCTCACTCTTTTTGTAAACGGAATTGCTTCTTTTAATTGCATTCCAGGCATAACGGTAGATGCAAAATATTTAAATTCATCTTTCTTTAAATATTCCTCAATTTTTTGCCAGGGATTGTTTTCAAGATTTCCATCCACAAAAACATATTCAAACTTTCCATGAATTGATGCTCCAACTTGCAGAATTGAATTTGGAATTCTGTGTTTTGAATTTGCACTGCGTGGATTAAATAAAATTATTTTATTCATAGATTAATCTAAAATTAAAATGCACTGCAGCAGCGTGAACAAGCCGGTAAAAGGCCACCGGCATTCATTAAATCTTTTCTAAAATCCGAAATTATTTTTGAATTCCAGATTTCTTTAAGTGAATTCTTATTAATATTTCCAACATTTAAATTATAACATCTACCATGAGCTGGAATAACAGAACCATCGGATTTAATCATAATGTTTCGATATACATCATTACAAATCTTTCCTATAAATTTTTCAGGTTGATTATAAAAAATATCAAGTTTTTTTTCATCATTAATCTCTGGTGAGAATGTAACCTCGAAAGGATAATTGGTTCTTTTTATCTCAACAATTTCATTCAACAAAATATCTAAATTCATTTTGCTGATTTCTATTTGTTCGGTATTTGAAATTGTTGCAGGATATTTATTTCCATAAATTTTATTATGATTTGATACTATAAAATCCGGAGTAAAATTAGTGTGCATAAATCCAAGCTGTTTAATCGGATATTTATTAAAGTAATCAACGAATTCTTTTAAATATCCAATATTCCATTCAGTTATAACACAAAATATTGAAATGTCCGGATGATCTTTTTGAAGTAAAAGTTCTTCAATACCTTCTATTGCTTTTCTGAAATGAGTTTTTGTTTCCTCGAATCTCATTATGAATTTTCTCAGGTCCATCGAGTGAAATAAAAATATCATTTAATCCAGCATTACATAAATCTTTTGCTTTTTGTTTTAAAGTTAATGCATTTGTTGTTATTGAAGTGTATAGTTTTTTTTCTTTTGCACAATTTAATGATTCAATCAAATGTGGATATATTAATGGTTCTGTAAATGCATAACCGATTTTAGTTTTTGGAAAATATCTTGATGTTTCAGTAAAAATCTTTTTAATCAATTCTATCGGCATATTTAATGGGGAAGTGCCCATAAGATTTTGATAAAAATTACTTGCTGTATATTCAATTCCAACATCACACATTTTGCAGTGAAGATTACAAACATTATTAACCCCAAGTACAATCCACTCAGGACCATAAAAAAGATTTTGCGGATAGAATCTTTTATTGATCGATTTTAATTTATCAATAATCATTAATTCTTAGTATAATTATAAAGTTTACTGTACTTCTCAATCGTTTTTGAAAGTGGAAAAATATTTAACGGCTCAAAACTTAAATTGCTAGATAATAATTTATTGGTTATTGAAATAAAATCATTCTCATCATTTGCGATAAACCATTTACTAGATTGCTGAGCGTATCCAACATTAAATGAAACAATATTCATTCCGTTTGCCAGAGCCTCAGCAAACACGAAACCAGATCCTTCAAACTTTGATGGATGAACAAATATTTTACTTCGTTTCATCAAATTAAAAATCTCTTTGCGAGGAAGTAGGCCTGTAAATTCAATGTTTCTATTAATTCCGTTTTTAGTTGACATCTCTTTAAGCATAGATAACTCGGGACCATCGCCAACTAATTTACAAACTATATTAGGAAAATATTTTACTGCTTTTGCAACAACTTTAATAAACAACCCATAATTCTTTAATGAAATTAACGAACCAACAGCCAACAAATCTATTTCTCTTTTATCATTTTCATCAAACCTTTTTTCATCAATTCCCCAAAAGATTTCCTCATCAACATTGCGGTTTGTTATCTTATAAAACTCAGTACTTTGATTTTGTGAAAGCGAAATAATCTTAACTCTATCTTTATTTATAAATCCCAAGTATTTATTTGACGAACTGACATCTTGTCCCATAAGAGTACAGATATGATTACATTTTAAAACTTTTGACAAATAATTTCCAATTAATGCGCACTCTCCAAACCATAAAGAGTGTATAGTAGTGATAGAAAATTCTTTATGAATTATCTTTGCTTGTTTAATCGCATCTCTCCAAACAATCAGTTTTCTAAAGAAACTGTTATTACCTCCGAGTGCATAAACATCAATGCCATTCCATTTATAATTAATTTTATTGTATGGATACTGAAATACTATTATAGAAAACTTAGTACTTGGAAAAACCTCTTTGTACTTTAATAAATAATCCTGAACCGGTGGTGTACATAAAAAATCATTTTCGTCTTTTGGAAAACCGGGGGTTAGTAACAAAACGTGATTTTCAAAACTCATCTTGTAATTAATATCCAGGGAAACGGCGAGTCTTTTTCAAAAAACAAATTAACCATTTTATTCTTAAACTTATTTGGATTGTATAAAAAACTATGTCTTAAATATTTGAGTTCATCCGTTGTGTGGT
This sequence comes from uncultured Ignavibacteriales bacterium, assembly GCA_963706055.1. Classification (GTDB taxonomy): domain Bacteria; phylum Bacteroidota; class Ignavibacteria; order Ignavibacteriales; family Ignavibacteriaceae; genus IGN3. The sequence continues at coordinate 48,222 of CAVPND010000057.1, forward strand.
GAAAATAGTACTTAGCCATTTCTGTAATACCTAGTGATTGATAATGCTTGAGTGTCCTGTTTTTAGCCTGCATCAAATTCTGCTGTTTGTAAAATGGAGTATCTATAATATGAATTTCACCATAAGGCTTTGAAATAAAAAAGAGTTCTTTCATCAAAGCTGGAATATTTTGAAAATACTGCAGCGCTGAATTTATAATAACAATATCAAATACACCTGTAGAGAGTGTGGTAGATTTAATATCCGCATAAATAAAGGAAATATTTTCATTGGTAAATACTCGTGCAGCCTGTTCAAGTTCGGATAGATTAACATCAACGCAAAAATAATTATGATTAAAATCCTTAGCCAGTTGTCCAACAAACCAGCCATTACCGCAACCTAAATCCAGAATATTAAGTTTGGAAGTTTTTCTGGATAGATATTTATTAAATCGCAGAAATGATTTTGTTCTTAATGCCCACTCATCTTTATGTGGATTGCTTTTATAAGCATAAGGCAGCAATTTTATTTCATCATCGCTGTAAAGTCTTCTTTCTTTTTTCCTGACTTGCAAATATAATCTTTCAAATGTTTCATTAACCTCTGAAATTTTGATTACGCCATTTTCAGTTTTTAGATTTTTAAAATCCTCGATAACCATTTTTAATTTCCTGCAATTCTGTAAAATATCATTCCCGCTTTTGCAGCTAATGATTTTGTTTTAAATGACACCAAATTTTTTGATAGAAAATTCTTTTTTAAAAGTGTTTTGTGATAATTTACTTCATTAGTAACTCTTCTTACTGCAAAATCATAATATCTTCTGTTGTAAGCACGCCTAAACTCTCTATCGCGATCAGAATTTTTATCCCATTTAAAATTATTTGTTTGTGAAGCTTCAATTTCTGCAAAAAGTTCAGTGCCTTTAATTGGGTACGCAACTGTAATTGTAAAATATTCGGGATTTGATTCCTTTAAATGTTTTATTGTTTCTTCGATGTCTTCTTCAGTTTCACCAGGATAACCAAGCATTATAAATGTGCCTGCTTGTATGCTATATTTTTGTGCAAGCTTAATCATTTCTCTAACTTGGTTAACATCAACCCGCCGGTCCATTAAATCAATAACTTTCTGTGAACCGCTTTCAGCGCCAATCCAAACTCTAAAGCAGCCGGATGCCTTTAAATCTTTTATAACATTTTCGTTCAATCTGTCAGCGCGGGTGATACATTCATATTTTATTTTTAAGTTCCGTTCACTTAAAACATTTTTAAACTCAGATAACCACTTGTGCGAAATAGTAAATACATCATCAACAAACCACAACGTATCAGGGCTGTAATCCTTCTCAATTAATTCAAGTTCATCGCAAACATTTTTCGGTGAGCGCCGCCTGTAGCTTAAGCCATAAACAGCACGGCTGCACCATTTACAAGTGTAAGGACAACCACGCATTGTGCTGACTGAAATTGCATTTTCACCATGCCGTTCTTTCCATGCATCTAAATATAGTTTTAAATTTACTTTATCTCTATTTGGAAAGGGAAGTGAATCAATTTCTTTTAGTTTTGACCGTTCTTCAGTAAAAATAATTTTGTTGTTTTCTGAAAATCCAAGCCCATTAATATTTTTAATATCATCAAAACGATTTTCATTCAAAGCCTTTATTAATTCAAAAGATGTTTCCTCGCCTTCGCCAATAACAAGATAATCAGCACCGAAGTTTAGAAAATCATTTGCGTTATATTTTATTTCGGGTCCGCCCAAAATAATTTTAGTTTGATTTAGATTGGACTTTGTAAATTTTATTATTTCTAAAACATTCAACTTTGTCATTAAATTCACATAAATAGCAAGAACATCAGGTTTAACTTTTATCAACTCCTCTTGTAATTCCTTTAACGATGAAAAAGTTGTATCAAATACTTCATTGGAAAATCCCTTGCGTTCTAAGAATGATGAGATATAAAGCATTCCCAGAGGCACATACGGCTTCATTATGATTTTTTCATTTGAATCATCATTTAAAAAATAGCCGTGTGTTAAAAGGATTTTCATTATTTAATATTTAAATCAATTAAGAAGTGATCTGAATTTGCAGCCGCAAAAGAATTATTTCCGAACAATATTTCCAGTTTATTTAAAATGTTTAAAAATCTCGTTTTATGGTTTAAAAAATTATCCAGATAAGATGGTGGGATAAATAAGCCGATTGCAATTGATTTATATACAACAAAATTATCTTTAAAAATTTTATAAAATCTATTTGGGTGATAATAATATGTATCAATAATTGAATCATTAATCTTTACTTGCTGCATTCTCTTTCTTCTAAAAATAAGATTGAACTTAAGTTTTAATAAAAAATATAATGATTCAATCATACAAAAATCTGGCATAACAACTGAAATAAATTTACCCTTAGGATTTAATAAGTCTTTTATTTTTTTTGATAATGAAATTAACTCAGTTTCAGTTAAGCAATTTAATCCGCCAAAGTTTGAAAATACTAAATCAAATTTATTGGATGTTGATATTTTATCAATTTGATTTATATCTATTTGATGAGTTTTAACTTTATCAGCTAAGTTTAACTTTTCAATTTTTCCATTAGTAATAGAAACCATTTGACCCGAGATATCTGTAGCTAAAACTTTATGACCTTTATTTGCAAACCAAATAGCATCTTCCCCAGTTCCGCAATTTAATTCTAAAATATTTATCGGATGGTTTGGAAGAATTGATTCTAAATAATCCCAAACACGGGCTCTCTGCATTTTGCCTATTGCTGTATTTGTAAAACTATTATCGTATTGCTTTGCAACGGAATCAAAAGATTCAGAGGTCATTCTGCGGTTTCCAGTTTCTTTAGTTTAAATGAATCAAAAATTGATGCCGGAATATAATAGAAAGTTAAAATTGCGGAACGAAGTATATTTAAACTTATTGAAAATGGATTAGATAAAATATTTTTAATCGATTTAATTCCTGCCCGCTTTCTGTAAACTTTATGTATGTAGCGATGCAGTTTTTTATAATATGCAGGAGGAAAATTACTTCTGAACATTAGTGCAAGTTCATCAGAATCTGTCCAATTAGATTTTTGTTTTAACTGATCTTTAACATTTTCATAAAACTTTGTGCCTGGCAGAGGATAGGAAACAGAAATCCCAATTTCATCGGGCATAAGTTTTAAAACCATATCTATAGTTTTATTAATATCTTCTTTTGTTTCGCCGGGATATCCGAATTGAAGAAAAAATGCTACACGAATTTTATTTCTCTTTAAAAGCTCAGTTGCTCTGAATATCTGTTCAACTTCGGTTCCTTTATCCATTGCGTCTAATATTTTTTGCGAACCTGACTCAGCCCCGACCCAAACTGTTTCCGCACCTGATTCAGAAAGGGCTTCAATCGTATCTTCTTGTAAAAGTAAATCTACACGAGACTGAATTTTATATTTGAATTTTAAGTTACACTGTTGAACAATATCTCTAAACTCTTGGACCCAGCCAGGTCTCAATCCAAAAATATCATCACACATCCAAAAATGATTTGCACCAAATGATTTTTGAAGAAACTGAATTTCATCAACAACATTTTTTGGTGATCGTACGTTATAGCGATTTCCGTATATTGGTTTAGCACACCAGTTACATTTAAAAGGGCAGCCGCGCGTGGTTGCGATATTAATTGAAAAATATTTTTTATGTGTTAACCAAATATTTTTATATTCAGCAATGTTAATTAAATCCCATGCTGGTACTGGCAGAGAATCAAGCTCTCTAATAATTTGGCGAGGTGCCGTTTTGATTGTTTTGTTGTCTTTTCTGAAAGCAAGGCCAGCTATATTTTCATAATCAGTTTCGTTTTTATCAAGTTTATTAATTAATTCTTTAAGTGTTATTTCACCTTCGCCTATAACAACAAAATCAACATTGCGGTCTAAATATTTTTCATAATGATCCGCTGCATCTGAACTGGATTCAATGACCGTAATGCCGTTTTGTTTTGCAATTTCTGCAATTCGAAAAGCCGCCTCGCGCATATTTGTCAAGCACATTTTAGTCAGGTAATTAAAACCATCATCGTAAATAACTAAGTAATCCGGTTTATCTTTTTCTATGACTGGCTTAATTAATTCAGGTGAATCAATTAGAGCAGTATCAAATAAAGAAACATCGTATCCAGCTTGTCGCATAACCGCTGCTGCGTAAATTGTACCAAGCGGCGGATAAGGCTGATGCGTATTCCACTGTTTTTTATCAAACTTATAAAAATAGGAATGTGTAAAGAGAATATTTTTCATTTATCCCAAAGAAATATTTTTTGTTTCTTCAATCCATTTTAGTTTATCATTGAAAGCTTCAAGCACTCGTTTTTGAAAAAACTTTGGATGATGTTTGGACTCTTTTTTTGAAGTTTTAAATGCAACTTGAAAATCTTTTGAATCATAATTGCGATATTTAATTTTGTTTGATTTTTCAAACAAACGCATTGCAAAATCATCAAGTTTATCGCCTAAAGAGTTGTTTAATAATTTTTCAAAAAAAGTTTTGACGATGCTTTTATTTTGCTCAGCTATTTTAGAAGTTTCTCGTTTCGGAAAGTTTGGATAAAAATCTTTTATCCAAATATTTTTAGAATAAAGTTCCTCATACAAATCTGTTCCATAAGTGGGAATTAATGTGGCAAGTTCTGTTGCAGTAAAAATATTTTTTTCCTCTATCTCAAGTGTTTCAGTATCAACAAAATAATTAATACAAAAAATTTTTCTGGAGTTTAATAAAAAAATCTTTTTAAATAGCATTAGTAATAATCTTGTTACCCACAAACGATTTGGATTTGTAATAATAAAATAATCAACATCAGAATCCTTCTCCATATATCCTTTTGAAATAGAACCCGAAAGCATAACACCGCGGACATAGGGAAATTTTGCAATAAACTTTGTCATTTTGTAAGCAGAGTTTATTTTTTTATCAGCTAATTTATTCCCTGCAATCCTTCTTGATATATAGTTATCATTTTTTATTAACAGGTAAAAATTATTTTTTTTATAGATCAAATTGTTTTCTGATAAAATTTCTATTTCATCTGATACATCTTTTAAGGTCACATTAATAGTTTGAAGGTTTTGATGTATTTCTTCAGCGGTTAATGGATAATCAAAAATATCATAGTAGGCTAAAGTCCTGATTATACTTTTACCAAGCGTTGAAATAGTAACTATGTTTTCAGAAACCGGATTCATGTAAAAAATCAAATGATTAGTTATTGCATATTGAAGTTAAATAAAATGTTCTGCCTTCTCAAGGCTTTAGTGATTTCCACTGTAAAATAGTGACATAGTTAATTGATGAGTTTCTATTCTTTATCTATCTTTTACAATAATATATTTAAGTATGGAAAAGAATAAAACTAAAAACAATCACATCTGGCTTTTGGGTTTGATATTTCTTTCACCGATAGTTTTTTCAACTCAGCTTTTAGAAATGGATAATTTGCAAAAGCTGATGCTTTTTATTTTAGCAATTCCTGGTTTTGTTTTTTTAATTAAGAGCAATGGTAATGAAAGCAAAATATATGCAAATGAATTTTTAGCAATACTCTTGATTGTTTTTCCTTTTACCTTTTTAACTTCTTTCTATAATGAATCATCAGAAATGCTTCTACTGCAGTTAACATATCTGATACCCCCAATATTTATTTGTCTTTTTACGCTGTTTATATTCCATAAAATT
>CAVPND010000058.1:0-7269 GCA_963706055.1 uncultured Ignavibacteriales bacterium
CAAGTTGTTGGTACGACTTTTTTTTAATCCATCAACCAAGGCCTACCTGCGTGAGTTGGCCAAGGAGTTCGATGTATCCACCAACGCCGTTCGTGAAGAATTGAACCAGCTTAAAAAAACCAAGCTCCTAAAAACCGAAAAATCCGGACGCCAGATTTTTTACATGGCCAATACCCACCATTCGCTATTTCCGGAACTTAAATCGATGGTCAGCAAGGTGATGGGTATAGATCAGGTGATTGACAGTATCGTAAATCGCTTGGGAAATCTCGAGAAAGCTTATCTTATCGGTGATTACGCCGTAGGGAAGGACACCGGAATTATCGACTTGTTGCTTGTTGGTAATATAGACCCATATCACCTGAATGATTTGTGTAGAAAAACAGAGCGTTACATAAAAAGGAAAATTCGTCCTCTTATCCTAAACAGAGATGAAATCCCACAGTTTTTATCGATATTGGAAACACAACCACATGTCTTAATTTGGACAGAAAATCTAACATAAATTGAAAAACATTTTTTCCTAAAATATATTTTATTGTCCCTTCATATGTTATAATTTTCTTTTGCTTTTTATAAAATTTCTTATTCTTATTATGGATAAATTCAGCAATAAAATAACAAAAATCTCACGTTCTTCTTCATCACCCCTATCTGATTTGTTTGAATACCGAGAATTACTTTTTTTCCTAGCTTGGCGGGAGTTTAAAATTCGCTACAAACAAACATTTCTGGGCGTTGCATGGGCAGTTTTTCAACCTTTCATACTAATGGTTGTCTTTACGATTATATTTAATCGAGCTGCAGGAATTAAAACTGGGTCAGAAAATGTGCCTTATGCCTTATTTTCATATACAGGTCTTTTATTCTGGGTTTATTTCAGTAGTTCACTTTCTCTTTCTAGTAACAGTTTGGTTAACAATCAGTCTGTAGTGTCAAAGGTGTATTTTCCTCGTATACTATTGCCACTCTCTTCAATCGGTGTTGGCATTATAGATTTTTTAATTGGAACCATAATCTTTTGCATTATGTTCATTATATTTCGTTTTCAACCTCAATTGCTAGGAATTTTGCTTTTTTTCCCAATGTTTTTTCTTACAATAATCACTGTTATTGGTTTGGGACTTATCTTCTCTGCAGTCAATGTCCGGTACCGTGACATTAAATTTTCACTACCGTTTATCATTCAGTCTTTTTTATTTATCACCCCAATTATTTATCCTGTGAATTTAATACATGGGTCTTGGCGATGGCTTCTCTACCTTAACCCGATGTCTGGAGTAGTAACAACACTTCGTTCGAGTTTGCTCGGCATAGATAAAATCAATTATAATTACTTACTAATTTCAACTATTAGCGCCCTTGTTCTTCTTTTAGTTGGATATATGTATTTTAAAAAACGTGAAAATGAGTTTGCAGATATAATATGAAAGAAGATTACGCATTAAATATTCGCAATTTATCAAAAAGTTATAGTATCGATGACCGCCAGTTTTCTCAAGCAAAAACTATCACTGACAGTCTAAAAATAATTCTTCATCGTTTTTTTCATCGAAATTCCGGGAAACAAACATTTTGGGCATTAAATGATATTAATTTTATAATTAAAAAGGGTGAAGTCGTTGGTCTTATAGGCAAGAATGGAGCTGGAAAATCAACGCTTTTAAAGATACTTGCGCGCATTATTAGGCCCTCAGCAGGTGAATTCGAGTTCAGAGGGCGTATTGCGAGTCTTTTAGAGGTTGGAACTGGCTTTCACCCGGAGCTAACCGGAAGAGAAAATATTTTTTTTAGTGGTTCTATTCTTGGTATGTCTCGGCAAGAAATTTCTCGTAAATTTAATGACATCGTTTCTTTTTCAGGTGTTGAAAAATTTCTGGAAACTCCGGTAAAACGTTATTCTTCCGGCATGACAGTTCGCCTTGCATTTTCAGTAGCTGTTCATTTAGATACGGATATACTTCTTATTGACGAGGTACTTTCAGTTGGCGATGCATCATTTCAGGAAAAATCGCTTTCAAAAATGAAAGAACTTACATCAAACGAAAACAAAACAGTTGTTTTTGTCAGCCACAACATGAATGCTGTTCAAACTTTATGCAATCGCTGTATTTTATTAGAGAATGGATGTATTATTGATGATGCCAAGCCTCATACTGTAGTAAATAAATACCTAAAAAGAGTTAACTATATAAGCACCTTAAAACTGTCAAAGCGCATTGATCGTCGTGGTTCAGGAAACGTAAAATTGTTAGATTTTAGTCTTTTAGGTCCGAACGGAGATCAATCTATTCATACTTTTGAGAAATTATATATAAATTTGTTCTTTAGTAAAAACCTTATGAATTATAGCACTTGCCAGATAGCCATTGGTGTATGGAGTGAAACTAATATTTCACTTTTTAGATTCGAAAGCGAGCTAATAAAAATTAGAGATATAAAGTCCACCATTTTTAAAATTAAAACAGGTAGAATTAATATCAATCCAATGCGATGCTATGTCAATGTTTTGATACATGTCGATGGTGAATTATCTGATCATATCGAGCATGTAAAAGTATTTGACGTATTGCCTAGCGTAACAATTCATCATAAACAATTTGAACCACACAGTGCTGTCATGATAATAGATGGATCTATAATTTTCTAATTTTTAATTAATTTTCTATTACTTATTTATCTTTTTTCAATAATATCTCTATGGTTTGTTAAAAAAATGATTTAGTTATATGAAAGAATATAATAAGTACGATTTCTATATGAGGACTTATCGTAAAGATTTTATATCTATTTTGCGACTATTTTTAAATGTAACTATCCTTCATCCCGCACATTTTCCGATATATATAGGCAATCACATATATCTATTAGTTCCACCCCGTTGGGCATTACAAGTATTAAAGCAAATAAAATTTTCTCACTGCCAAGTTTTTATCAGTCATCATACTGTGAATTTAATTGACTCTCAAAATCGATTCGTAACAAGAATTAGCTTTAACAGTTTAGGGAACTTATCCATAAAAATAAACAGTGAATTCTTGCAGTTGGCTTCCCACTATGTCAATGTGCCGTCTTTATTAAATAAAAGCTATTTAGGTAACTACTCATTTAGTGTTGAAGCCTATATCAACAATAAATTTTCTCCCTCACCAATTTTTATATCAAATAACCATTTATCGAAAATTATTGAGTCCATATCTTACCTTTATAATAAAACTTGTATTAAAAAAATATTTTCTTTGAATTTTTTTTTTAATTCTTTAAACGACAAGCTGAATCTTTTAAGAAATGAATATCGTAAAGGTCATTTAATTTTAAAAAAAGAAATTAAAAGGATAATTTCGGATTATGATGGCAATAGTATGGTTTTCTCATTTATTCATGGAGACTTAACATATAGAAATATAATATTTAAAGATAGTGCACATTATTTCATTGATGGCGATCGCTATGAATTACTATTTCCAGAAATAGACGTTATGCTTTTGATTCTTGACTTGCATGTTTATCAACATGATCCATTTCCAAGAAGCTACGATATATATATGTATAAATTTGTGGAAATCTGTATGAATTTAGATTTTGAAAATGTACTTGATTTATTATATGTGAAAGCACCAAAATTTAGAAAGAACAAAGAGTACTTGAGACTTTTTAAAGCTATTCTACTATATCGAATAGTCGTTTTAAGCCTTTTAAACCTTCTCGCCGATCAAGATGTTATAATTGGTATTTCATTGATAAATAACGCCTTAAAGATAACGGACTCATTATGAATCGATTCACAGTAATAAAAGGTTTTTCCTATTTTTTGATAAATCTTATTCGTTTGCTAAAACTGACTGAACTATACCAACCAACTTACAATCCAAATAATTTTTTTCTTTTTAGAAAAGAATTTCAAAAAAGAATTAGTGAAGATCGATTTATTTTTATCACTGAAAATGTTCCTCTTGCCTCCATTCACAATTACATCGATATTGGTTCTCAAATGGGATATTTCGTTTTTCGTATGTCTGAAAGAGGGATCTTTTCTCATGGCATTGAGATGAACCTTGTTTCATTCGCTTACTCGTGTATGCTTACTATTTTATCTGGCATAAAACACGTTAGTTTTCAACTTAGCAAAATTACAAGCGACAATTTAATCAATTTGCCAAAATATGATCTGATAAGTTTTCTGAATGTATATCATCACATAATTCATTTCCAAGGGTATACCGAAGCCGACCTAATAATGCAGAGATTACAAAAAAAATGTAAATATTTCGTTTTTGAAACCGGACAATTTGGTGAAAATGATGAATACTGGAGTAATGATATATTTTTTATGGGCAGTGAACCCGAAAAGTGGCTCAGTAATTATCTATGCAGTCTGAACTTCAAAATTATAGCGTCAAGGTCGTTTTGTAACCACCTTAATGATAAGTCTCGTACTATGTTCATCTGCCGGAGTCTTTAGTTTGACAAAACACAAATTTCTTGAAGTATGCATTGAAGGCCATTCATTATTTGGGTTACGCACTGGTGTCGGAAATTTTACATATAATCTTATCGATTGCTTGCAAAAGACTGAACATAATAATTTTTTTTATTATGTACTTTTTTTTAGATTTTTTTTAGATAGAAAATTTGATCTTCCAGTTAATTTATATAAAAATAATTTTAAATATATAATTGTTTCTTTTATACCATATAAATTTTTTAAATTTCTTCGCAAGCACAATCTATTACCACCTATAGACTTATTTTTCGGAAAAAAAATATACATATTCCCAAACTTTATACGCTGGCCACTTTTGAGATCTTCATCAATAGTGGTTATTCACGACCTTTGCTTTGAAATACACCCTGAATATGTTGAACCTAAAAACGTAAAACTATTAAGAAAATATATTCTTCCAAGCCTCAAGAAAGCAACTCGTATTGTCGCAGTTTCTGAGTCAACTAAAAATGATATAATTAAACATTATAGTTTTTGTGAACGAAAAATAAGTGTTATAAATCCTGGATATGATCAGCAAACTTTTTATCCACGCAATCGATTTGAAGTGCAAAATGTTAAATCTAAACTTTCTATCAACAAACCTTATATTCTTTTTGTTGGGACAATTGAACCTCGCAAAAATTTGATCGGTTTATTGAATGCTTACGAAAAATTACCGGAAAAATTAAAAGAACAATATTGTTTAGTCTTAGTTGGTGGTAAAGGTTGGTTAGACGAGAAAATACAAAAAAAAATAAGAGATTTGAAAACAAAAGGTCTAGATATTATCAACACTGGATACGTTGATTATGAAGATCTAGCACCACTTTATTCTGGATCCAGCCTATTTGTTTTCCCAAGTCATTATGAAGGATTTGGTATACCCTTATTAGAGGCAATGGCTTGCGGAGCATCTTTACTCGCATCCAATACTTCATCTATCCCTGAAGTTGTCGGTGACGCTGCTTTACTCGTTAATCCTGATTCAGATGAAGACATCTCTATGGGCATGAAATGTATTCTAACAGACAACAACCTCGCTCAGTTATTAAAAAAAAGAGCTTTTCTGCAAGCGAAAAAGTTTTCATGGGAAAAAAGTGCAAAAAAATTTTTATTACTTTTAGAAACTCTTGCTTAAAATAATAATTTTCATATATTTAACAATATGCACTTTTAAATATTTTAATAAAATAATTATATTCTCTTAAAAATTTTTCATTCATTCAAAACAAAACAATATCAACATAAGGATGTATTTCTTATATGAAGGTTGCACTAGAAGTTTCAACAATTGGATTAGCTAATTTGGAGGAAAATTCTGGCTATAATAAAACCGGCATTTTTAGAGTAACATCAGAATTAGTAGAAGCGTTATTAAAAATTGATGAAATTTCGATATCATTACTTTTTTGGCAGTTCCCTTATACTATGATTTTAGGGCATGACTTTTTTCTCAAAAATGGGCATAACGTTAATACAATTTGCAATATTACATCAGCTGAAAAATTCCTTTATAATTTAATAAATAAAAAAATGAGACTGCCCAAACAAAATGCAATATTGAATGTAATATCTAAGACAGTACAAAAAATGAGGAACTTCAAAGATATTGAATCGGTCGATGTTATTCATTCGTTATATTACCCGAATCCAGAAATTGGAATCTCAAAAAAAAATGTTAGATTTATAACTATACATGATCTCATTCCTTTAAAATACCCAGAATTTGTTACCAGTTCACATTATAGACAATTTCTACGCTACCTTAAAAAATTAGATATACAAAGGGATTGGTTTTTTAGTGTATCTGAGGCTACTAAAGAAGATTTATGTGAAATTCTCAAAGTTGACGAAAATCGTGTAATAGTTAATCATTTAGCGGCTTCAGATAATACTTTTTATAGAGATAATAATATAGAAAAATTTAATTTATTAAAAAAGCGAATTGGACTCAAATGCGAAGGGTATTTTCTTAGTGTTGCTACCCTTGAGCCGAGAAAAAATTTACAATTTATTCTTAAGTGTTATAAAAATGTTTTCGCTATCAGAGCAATCGACCGATCTATTAAGTTAATACTGGTCGGCAGGCAAGGATGGATGACCGATAATATTCTTCAGATCATTAATTCTGATACTATTCTAAAAAATAACGTTTTGATTACCGGATTTCTTCAGGATGAAGATTTAAGGGTTCTTTACAGTAATGCCGCTGGTTTTATTTTTCCATCTCTATATGAAGGTTTCGGTCTGCCAGTTTTGGAAGCGATGCAATGTGGCTCACCAGTCATAGCATCAAATACGAGTTCATTACCTGAAGTTGTTGGTGATTCTGGTATATTAGTAGATCCTTTTGATAAAACTGAAATGTGCGAAGCTATGATATGTTTGATTAGCTCTGAAAGTATGAGAATTAGATTGTCAAAAAAGGGAATTGAAAGGGCGAAACAATTTTCCTGGGAAAAATGTGCCTTGAAAACAGTAAAGGCCTATAAACATGCTTTGGCGGGCAATGGTAAGTGAACTTTATTGACAGAAATTTTTAAAACGGACTATCTGAAATCCCCCTCCCCCAATTGCCAAGATTAAAAGATACAAATTAAAATATTCAACCAGACCTGTAACGAGAAACGCGATAGCACCATAAATGAACAAATCGTATAAGCCAATGTATATTTTGCTCCAATTTGTTGCCTGTTTTTTCCTTGCCGGATTCAAGTAGGCGTCAACGATATACATATACAGCAGCCAAAATCCGATGGTAAAAAATGCAAGCCCGAAGAGCG
>CAVPND010000059.1:0-8370 GCA_963706055.1 uncultured Ignavibacteriales bacterium
CAGCCTGCAATGCAGCTCTCTCTTTTGAACTCAGGAATATCATCCGGAAAATCCTTCAGGACTTCAACCGTAAGCCTTAGCTTTGTTTTATTATTTTCTTTTAGTATTTCAAAAGCGGCGGTTGATTTACCCGGGTATTCTTCAAATTCCCAGCTATATTTTATCATTTTCAGATGGCTGAACTTCTGTCACTTTCCATTTATGCAGAAAATTCCTCTCCTCACTTTGCACATTAAATTGGGTCTCGAATCCAACTTCAGGTTTAAATGCAGGAATGTTTTCAAAATACCATTTCCGCATTTCGCTAATCTCTGTAATGGAATTCCAAACGATTCAACAGAGGAATTAAATGTTTGTTCTACAACAATTGGTTCATCAGTGGTTTTCATAGCACCTCAATAATTTTTATGAAATTTAAATAATAACAAAGCGTATTACAATGTTGATTATAAAACTGCATCTTTTTATAAAATAGGAACTATCTTTTGAGGCGTCATTCCCACCCGGATTTTCATCGGGATAAACTCCAGTGGGAATCTACTGTTATTAATTATTTAGATTCCCGATCAAGTCGCATATGCGTCAACTTAAAGGTTTATATGTAGCCTTCCTAAAGTTTTAATTATTTGAAATAGGTCAGAATAAACCGTTGAAACGGTTAAAAGAATATTTTCTTTTTATTTCCAAATCCCACGATTAAAATCGTGGGTTACTTTATGAATCAAGTTCAAATATTTTTTATTAACCCATGGTTTCAACCATGGGGTGAGTGTACAAACACCGCGCTTGCAACCGTTTCAACGGTTTTAGGTACTAAGTTGAAGTAGTTTGCTTTTGAATAGTTCAATATAAATGAAGGTGACACCTATGCGATCATGTCGGGAATGACAAAAACACGAAGTCATTCAGATTCCCGTTTGTACTGGAATGACACGAAAAAAACAACTATCCTTCCTTCATACTCAACTGAATTCGTTTTCTTTCAACATCAATATCAACAACTCTAACCATTATTTTCTGATCTAACTTTAGCACCTCGGAAGGGTCTTTAATAAAACGATCTGTTATTTGAGAAATATGCAGCAAGCCGTTTTCTTTTATTCCTATATCTACAAAAGCACCGAACTTGGTAAGATTTGTTATTACACCCGGCAAACGCATTCCCGGTTTTAAATCTGTTATTTCGTTTATCGTTTCTGAAAATGAAAATACTTCTGCTTTGCCTCTTGGATCCAGTCCCGGCTTTTCAAGTTCCTGCATAATATCTTTTAACGTCGGCAAACCGACTGTATCTGTTACATAATTATTTATATCAATCTGCTGACGTAAATTTGCGGCTTCAATTAATGATTTAACTGGCTGTGATATATCCTTTGCCATCTTTGCAACTATGGAATAACTTTCCGGATGAACCGCGCTGTTATCAAGCGGATTTTCAGCCCCGGGGATTCTTAAAAATCCCGCAGACTGCTCAAATGCTTTCGCCCCAAGTCCGCTTACTTTTATCAGTTCCTTGCGCGAACGAAAAGTTTTGTTCTCACGCCGGTATTTTATAATTGATTTTGCAAGCTTCGTTCCGATGCCCGATACATAACTAAGTAAATGCTTACTGGCTGTATTTAAATTTACACCAACCTGGTTCACAGCAGAAGTTACAACCTTATCCAGACCATCTTTCAAACTATCCTGGTTAACGTCGTGCTGATATTGTCCCACGCCGATTGATTTTGCATCTATTTTAACAAGCTCGGCAAGCGGATCCATCAAACGTCTTCCGATTGAAATTGCACCGCGGAAAGTTAAATCGAGATCAGGAAACTCCTCTCTCGCAGTTTCAGAAGCAGAATAAATTGATGCACCAGCTTCGTTTACCATAAATATTTCTGTGGTGCTCGTTTCACCAATCAGAGATTTAATAAATCGTTCCGTCTCCCTGCCTGCAGTTCCGTTTCCGATTGCAATTGCTTCCACTTTATATTTTTTTAACAGCGTTTTTATTTTCCCGGTTGCTTCATCTATTTTCGGCTGCGGTGGATGCGGAAAGATAGTATCGTGATGCAATAGGTTTCCCTGCTGATCAAGACAGACAAGTTTGCATCCTGTTCTGAAACCGGGATCAATTGCCATTGTAACTTTTGGACCGAGCGGAGGAGACAAAAGAAGCTGACGAAGGTTTTCAGAAAACACACGGATTGCCTCTTCATCGGCTTTTGCTTTAGAACTGTTTTTAAATTCGGTTTCAATTGAAGGCGCTAATAATCTTTTGTGTGCATCTTTAATTGATAACCCAACCTGAACTGCAGATTCATTTTTATTTATTATAAATATTTTTTCCAGACTCTCAATTGCGTGTTCATTATCTATTGAAATTGATACACGCAAAATCCCTTCCTGCTCTGCCCTGCGTATTGCAAGCAGACGGTGACCGGCACAGCGCTCTAACGGTTCGCTAAAATCAAAGTAGTCCTGGTACTTTGTTCCTTCCTCTTTCTTCTTCTCAATTACTTTTGAACTGATTATTGCTTCGCGTTCAAACAACTGCCTTATTTTATTCCGGGCATCTGTGTTTTCATTAATCCATTCTGCAATAATATCTCTTGCCCCGGCTAACGCTGCTTCAATATCCGGCACTTCATCATTTAAATATTTTTCTGCAATCTTCTCTAACTTATCTTCCTTCTGTGCCATTATTATTTCTGCAAGAGGTTCTAATCCTTTTTCCCGAGCCACACTTGCCCTTGTTTTTCGCTTGGGTTTGTATGGAAGATAAATGTCTTCAAGCTCTGCCATATTCCAGCAGTTATTAATTTTTGCTTCCAACTCAGGTGTTAACAATTCCTGGTCGTTAATGCTTTTAATAATAGCCTCACGTCTTTTAACTAATTCCAGTAATCGTTTCCATTCCTTTTCAATTGCCGTTACCTCTGTTTCATCAAGACTTCCCGTAGCTTCTTTTCTGTAGCGGGAGATAAAAGGAATTGTCGCTCCCTCCTCCAGCAGTTTAACTGTGTTTGAAACCTGTGATTTACTTATTGAAAGTGTGCTGCTTATATGTTTAACTAATATTTCTGTCATTGTTTTTTGTAAAAGATTTATTGTGTCATTCAGGAATCTGATTTATATGTCTGCAAATGTTGCTACAAATATAAGCGGATGTAATTCCCTTCGAAAGTCCTGTTTATAATATTAAGGAAATTTTTGTTTTTTAGGGTTGATATCAATTCACGATTTATTAAAGAAGAGGTAGGGTTTACTTCTTTAAGATGTTATATGCTTTTTTGCTCAACATTATTTTAATGTCACGGCTATCGGTCTAAATTTTCCAATTCATCTATCAACGGTAATATTTTTTCTTTATTCTTTAACAAACGCTTTTTTATTCCTGAATACATAAAAAATAGAATTGCAATAGTTAATATTAAATGTATTAGGATTCTAGCGGGAAAATTTAGGCCATTCAACACTTCAAGATATCCAATGTTCAATCCGAATAATAACAAAACTGTATAAATCCACATATATTTTGATGTTGTAATCATCTTTTCTTTTAAGCTTTTAATATTTGCTTTAATAAATTCTTGATTATTAAAACTTCCTTCATTTCTGCTATTATCAAGTTTGCTTTTGTAAAGTTGCAATAATATCATAAACATACCTGCCCCTATGAAAACAATAGATAAAAGGTAATATTTGCTTTGAAAAATTGGTAATAATATAGCCAGAATTATTAAAGTCAGAGGGAAAGCAATTAACAGTACAATTCTTTCCTTTTTGTTTTTCTTCTCAATTTTAGTTAATTCGCCTATTAAGGTTTCTAAATCTACAGGATTCGATTTTTTTTCACCCCATAAATTTTTCCAATTTGTAATGTCTTGTTTCATTATTGCTTTAATTTTTTGTTTAATGTTTTTTTGATTCGACTAATTCTTACGCCTACGTTTGATATGCTTAATCCTGTTATAATCGCAATTTCATTGTAACTATTTCCTTCTAATAATAAGCCGATTACGATTCTGTCAATTTCTTTTAAGGATGATATTGCATTATAAAGTTGATTGATTTTCTTTTCTCCAGTAGATGAATCTACTTCATTCGATGCTATTTCTTCGTTATCGGGGTTTAACAGAACAAGTTTATTGTTCAATCTGCTTCTTCGTTTAGAATAGAGAATCGCTGTATTTGTAGCTATTCTATAAATCCAAGTAGATATACTGCTCTCTCCTTTGAAAGAATTTAAGTTAGCCCAAATTTTGATTAATATTTCTTGCAATAAATCGTCAGCCTCAAATTCATTTCCCATAAAACCTAGACAAAGACGATAGATTTTATCTTTGTTCTGTTGATATACTTGTGTGAAATATTCTTCTTTACTACTCATTGGTTATAAAAGCTTTTACTCTTTCATAAAACCAACTTGATTCATCCCACATAATAAAATGCTTTGCTTTATCTGCTATTTGAATATTTCTGAAAGGAGCATTTTGAAATTGACTTTCAAAAGTCTTCTTAACCATATCTTTTGTAATTCCGTAATCTTTTGCACCATACCAACTGCCAAGAACCAATGTAGGTATTTTAATAGTTGATACTTTGTCCCTTAAGTCGGTCGTCATTAACTCATACATCGCTTGAGCTATTGTCTCTTTAGAAGATTCCATAGACCATTGCGTTGCTAATTTAATATTTTCAGGGTCGTTCATCATCGTACTCATTGTCATTTCCTGTTGTTTTGAATATGTACTATCGGGTGCAGAAAGTATCATTTCTTTCATCATTTTTGCCTGTGGCATAACATTTTCTTCTGTTGCCTTTGGATTATATGCTGCCGACATAAAAGGATAGGAATCAACAATAATTATTTTTTCTAGCAATTCGGAATTACTGCTTGCCAAGGACATAGCAATGAAACCACCCAAACTATGACCAATAATTATTGGTTTATTGTTTAATTCATTTTGAATATAACTCTTAATTCCTTTTTCAATTATTGGCAAATAACCTTTATCCAAGTTTATAGGCTCTTGTTCACTAAACCCTGCTAATGTCATTATGTGACACTGATACATGTTTTGAAGTGAATCAACCGTTCTGCTCCAAACTTCACCAGAACAGGCTAGACCTGGAATAAGAATAATTGGATTCCCGTTACCTTTAACTTTTACATCAAAAGGATATTGATTTTCCTTATTTTGACAAAAAGTGCTATTTTGAATGAATAAGACTAATAATAAGATTGCTAATTTTTTCATTGTAAATTTTTTTTATTTACTCTTTAGATTACCAACTTGATTATTTATTACACTTTATATAATTATTTTTTTAGATTTTATTGGCGCTTGTGCCAAACGGTTAGAATATGGCAAGTTGCGGGTTTGATACCTGTGATTTACTTATAGAAAGTATGCTGCTTATTTGTTTAACTAAAATTTCTGTCATTGTTTTCTGTAAAATGATTTATTGTGTTATTCCGGAATTCCGGTTTACCGGAATGTCCGGAATCTGATTTATAAGTTCGCAAGACTTGTAAGTGTAAATATAAGCGGATGTGATTCCCTTCGAAAGTCTGTTTTATTCTTTTGCAAATCATCATCGAACTAAAATGGCAGCCTGTCCGCCTAAAGCGGAGCGGTCGGATTGATTTGCTGGTTATACCACTTTATTCATCTTTTCTAGAATCAAAATATTTATACCAAAAGTCCATCGGATCAAAATCATCACTTTCTAATTTAAAATGTTTATCAATTGCCAGAACAGATTTAAGTAAATATTTAGCAGAATTAATCAATGTTTCTGGATGAGGTGAAATACCCGGATCAAATGGTAATCTAAGATATTTATGTAATGAATTTTCTGAAAAACGCACATTGAATTTCCCAATATGATTCCACATACTATGTGCACAAGAACTGAAAGGAGAGTAGGCAAAACAATATAAATTCCTACATCCCGCTTCTTCAGCAATATCACGTGTTGAATGACCGGACCAACTACCAACGTCAACTGTAGCCAGAAATGAGTAGCGCTGATCACTTAACCAAGATTTCTTTGCCTCTAACATAATATCAAGAAGTGGTTTATCGTTTTCACTATCATTTTCATCCTCTAAATGTTCAATTTGTAATTTCTCTTGTCCAAGACCATATTCAATAAACTTTTTAGAAATTGTATGAGGATCGGTTAAAATCCACGCTAAAGTAATGTGAACATCTATCATAGCTCTTAACAAAATTGGACCAATATGAAAATCCCAGTTTTCTGGATTTCTAGCAATCCGTTTTGCCAAAGTAGCTTGACGCGCCAGAATTGCACCTAGTACTTCAATAACTTGATGCTCGTATAAATCTTTTGGCAATTCATTCCATCTTTTAATAATGGCTTGATCAACATATTTTTCATATTTAACAATTTGATGATAGAAATCATCATTACCTTCATAAACAAATTCGTTGTCTGTTAATTCTTTAATTTCTAATTTTTCTAGATTGAGTCCATTATTCCAAAAGTACTTTGCCCACTCCTTTGTAATTGTCTGTTCAATATGTCCATAATTCCCATTAACAAATGCACGAGTCGAACTTGCTGCTTTCTTAGCTTTATCTGATTCATAATCTTCAACAATAGCATTGTAATCGGGTAATTCAATATGCGATGCGAAATGAAGTTTTCCGGCTCTCATTTTTGAGTATGGAACTATGGACTGCATTATCGTAGCTGATTTTGTTCTACGATTAAAGTATTTGGCTAATATTTCTTTAAATTCAGTTATCGCATTAATCTTATCAAACTTATAATCTGGATCTGTTAAAAATGATAATGGATTCTTTTGGTTGTATAAGTTGATAAAATTCTGTAATGATAGCGAGATACCGTTGTAATAATCTTTTTCTTTAAGATTATTAACTAATTGGTTAGTTTCCTCTTTTGAAAGAAATTTAAACGAGGAAATAAATGCAAAGTCCAAGGGTTTGTCAGATTTTGATATTTCCATCACAGTTGAAATTAAAGATGAACTATATTCAATACCCTTTCTTAAACCTAATTTCTCTAATAATACACCCAACCAAATAAGTTCAGGCAATAAATCTTCTATCCAAGTCAATTCAGAAAGATTTATTAAATGTTTGGCAGGAGGAATAAATTTATTTCCTACCTTTTTATGACCATCTAATAACTTTTTTGATTTACCCATAATTATTTTTTCAAGTGGTATAACAACGTTGCGTCTAACCCGCCGCCCATAAAAAGGGAGCCGAATTAAAACGTATTACCAAATATTAATCCCGACGTGTCGGGAAAGTTAATTAAGTAAAAAGACTTAGAACAAGATCTCTAACCGATTTACAATTTCAAAAATCACCAAACCACCTAACTAAAATGGCAGCCTGTCCCGCTATGCGGGGGTTGGCCTTGAGTTTACCAGCCTTTGGCTGGGTGCTTGTTAAGTTGCATAATTGTTTAATGAATAATGTATTACTTTAATTGATTTTCTAGTTTTTATTTTAGCAATAAATATGAAACTGTTATACTTGCTACTATCAATCCGTATAAAATATAACTGAAAAGAACGACTAGAAAACTTTTTATGTATACTACTATACTTTTTACATCCGCAAATTGAACAATTGCATAACTGAAGAAAATAAAAAGTATTATAAATCGAAAAATTATAAACCTAACATCAATCAGCATTAAAAATAATATTATTGTAGATATTAATAATCCAATTCCAACTAAATATATTGCAAATATTAAACTTTCAGCATAATTAGTTTTTGATTTTGAAAATAATAAACGATAAAACAGAGCAAATACCAGTGGTTGTAAAAAGTAGAACAAATCTATATTTCTTCTAACGTGTTCTTGAATTATTTTAGTGTTTAAACCAATAACTCCAACCTTTGATGAAGAAGTATCATATAAAGATCTATTAATGATTTTAAAGTATTCATCTCCAATTAAATTGAAAGCGATTAAGTAGATAGTTACAGAGAATAAAAAAAATTGCATGGGCGATAAAAAAGGCTTTCGTTTACCTTTAAGATAAGAATGAACAAAAACACCAGGTTTTACAATCAAAGACCTTGCTGTATTGATTATAGGAGATTCGATAAAAAATATAACTTGAAGAAAGTCGCTAAATATTGTCTTTAAACTTATTTTATCTTTAATATCCTTCTGTCCGCAATTATTGCAATAGGATCCATAAAATTCTGATCCACAATTCAAACACTTGTTATTAATATTTTTCTCCTTCCAAAATTGTTTAGCAGCCTAACAGCTTTTTTGCGCCAACCCAGCTTGTCCCGATTTATCGGTGGGAGTACCGTGGCAGAGCTTACAACTAACATCACGGTACCATCGTGACGTCCA
>CAVPND010000060.1:0-8477 GCA_963706055.1 uncultured Ignavibacteriales bacterium
ATCTTTTTATAAAATAGGAACTATCTTTTTGAGCCGTCATTCCCACCCCGATTTTCATCGGGATAAACTCCAGTGGGAATCTACTGTTAATCATTATTCAGATTCCCGATCAAGTCGCATATGCGTCAACTTAAAGGTTTATGTGTAGCCTTCCTAAAGTTTTAATTATTTGAAATAGGTCAGAATAAACCGTTGAAACGGTCAAAAGAATATTTTCTTTTTATTTTCCAAATCCCACGATTAAAATCGTGGGTTACTTTATGAATCAAGTTCAAATATTTTTTATTAACCCATGGTTTCGACCATGGGGTGAGTGTACAAACACCGCGCTTGCAACCGTTTCAACGGTTTTAGGTACTAAGTTGAAGTAGTTTGCTTTTGAATAGTTCAATATAAATGAAGGTGACACCTATGCGATAATGTCGGGAATGACAAAAACACGAAGTCATTCAGATTCCGTTTGTACTGGAATGACACGAAAAAACAACTATCCTTCCTTCATACTCAACTGAATGCGTTTTCTTTCAACATCAATATCAACAACCCTAACCATAATTTTCTGATCTAACTTCAACACCTCGGAAGGGTCTTTAATAAAACGATCTGTTATTTGAGAAATATGCAGCAAGCCGTTTTCTTTTATTCCAATATCTACAAAAGCACCGAACTTTGTAAGATTTGTTATTATACCCGGCAAACGCATTCCCGGTTTTAAATCTGTTATTTCGTTTACCGTTTCTGAAAACGAAAATACTTCTGCCTTACCTCTTGGATCCAGCCCCGGCTTTTCCAGTTCCTGCATAATATCTTTTAACGTTGGCAAACCGACTGTATCTGTTACATAATTATTGATATCAATCTGTTGACGTAAAGTTGCGGCTTCAATCAATGATTTAACCGGCTGTGATAAATCCTTTGCCATCTTTGCAACTATGGAATAACTTTCCGGATGAACAGCGCTGTTATCAAGCGGATCTTCAGCACCTGGAATTCTTAAAAATCCCGCAGACTGCTCAAATGCTTTCGCCCCAAGTCCGCTTACTTTTATCAGTTCCTTGCGCGAACGAAAAGTTTTATTCTCACGTCTGTATTTTACAATTGATTTTGCAAGCTTCGGTCCGATGCCCGATACATAACTAAGCAAATGCTGACTGGCAGTATTTAAATTTACACCAACCTGGTTTACGGCAGAGGTTACTACCTTATCTAGACCATCTTTCAAATTATCCTGGTTAACGTCGTGCTGATATTGTCCTACGCCGATTGATTTCGCATCAATTTTAACAAGCTCGGCAAGCGGATCCATCAACCGCCTTCCGATAGAAATTGCACCGCGAAAAGTTAAGTCGAGATCGGGGAACTCCTCTCTCGCAGTTTCGGAAGCAGAATAAATCGACGCGCCCGCTTCGTTTACCATAAATATTTCTGTTGTGCTCGTTTCACCAATGCAGAGATTTAATAAATCGTTCAGTCTCCCTGCCTGCAGTTCCGTTACCAATTGCAATTGCTTCCACTTTATATTTTTTTAGACAGCGCTTTTACTTTCTCAGTCTGCTTCATCCACTTTTGGCTGCGGGGGATGCGGAAAGATAGTATCGTGATGCAACAGGTTTCCCTGCTGATCAAGACAGACAAGTTTACAGCCTGTTCTGAAACCGGGATCAATTGCCATTGTAACTTTTGGACCGAGCGGCGGAGACAAAAGCAGCTGGCGCAGGTTTTCAGAAAATACACGGATTGCCTCTTCATCGGCTTTGGCTTTAGAACTGTTTTTAAATTCAGTTTCAATTGAAGGCGCCAATAATCTTTTGTGGGCATCTTTGATTGATATTCCAACCTGAACTGCAGATTCATTTTTATTTTTTATAAAGATTTTTTCCAGATTCTCAATTGCGTTTTCATTATCTATAGAAATTGATACACGTAAAATCCCTTCCTGCTCTGCTCTGCGTATTGCAAGCAAACGGTGACCGGCACAGCGTTCTAACGGCTCGCTAAAATCGAAGTAGTCCCGGTATTTTATTCCTTCATCTTTCTTTTTCTCTATTACTTTTGAGCTGATTATTGCTTCACGCTCAAATAGCTGTCTTATTTTATTACGGGCATCTGCATTCTCATTAATCCATTCTGCAATAATATCTCTTGCACCTGCTAACGCTGCTTCAATATCCGGCACTTCATCATTTAAATATTTTTCTGCAATCGCATCTATCTTATCTTCCTTCTGTGCCATTATTATTTCTGCAAGAGGTTCTAATCCTTTTTCACGCGCTGCACTTGCTCTGGTTTTTCGTTTAGGTTTGTATGGAAGATAAATGTCTTCAAGCTCTGCCATATTCCAGCAGTTATTAATTTTCACTTCCAGTTCAGTAGTTAATAATTCCTGGTCGTTAATGCTTTTAAGAATTGCTTCACGTCTTTTAATCAGTTCCAGCAATCGTTTCCATTCTTTTTCAATTGCTGTTACCTCTGTTTCATCAAGGCTTCCGGTAGCTTCTTTCCTGTAGCGGGAAATAAAAGGAATTGTCGCCCCCTCCTCTAACAGCTTAACTGTATTTGAAACCTGTGTTTTACTTATTGATAGTGTACTGCTTATTTGTTTAACTAAAATTTCTGTCATTGTTTTTTGTAAAAGATTTATTGTGTCATTCCGGAATATCCGAAATATCCGAAATATCCGGAATCTAATTTATAAGTTAGTAATTCTTGTAAGTGCAAATATAAGCGGATGTGATTCGCCTCGAAAGGCTCATTTATTTTTTATAGGAATAGGTTTTTCTGTTAGAGTTGTTATCAATGAATATGTAGAGGTGGGGTTTACTTCTTAAAGAGGTGGGATTCTACAGCTTTCATTTTATATTCCCAATTTAGTTAACCAATTAATTCAATCACTTGATTCCAGTAAAATAGTGCATGTGTTCCATTTTTCAATAATTTGTTTAAAAACTCGTACTGTTCATTTTCAATAAGAAATGTTTTTAATTCCATTCCTTTCTCAAATTTTTGAATAGGTTCTAAATTGTTCATTTTTATTTTCGCCGCACATAAGGCAGCTTTTGCAGCTGACTCAACAGCAATTTCAATATGGAAAGGCCTCTTAATCAAAAACGTTTCTAATCTTTTAATCCCAGTATCAAGTTCACCATAACTTAATTTCTCATTATCAGCTAAACCTTTGCCTCTTTTGGCAAGTAGCAATGAAGTGTTTATTATATCATTAAGTATAATATTTTCGTCCCAAATGTTATTAAAGTGAACATCTAATCTTTTTTTCTTGGCTAGATAGGTGTTAGACACTTCTTCAAAATCTGAAATTTCATCAATCAAAAAACCTAAATCAAATAGTTGCTTAATTATTTGAAGTTCCAATCCTTTACCATAACGATATCCACTGGTATTTGGTGCAAATGCAGTTAACTTATCGCCTGTCATGGTATTGATGTTTGGAATTTGCACTAATGTGGGCTTATCATCAGTCTCAATAAATATCCCTTTAACTTCAGCTTCTATTGTAACCGGGTAGAAATTTTCATCAAACAGAATATCTAACATTATTGAAGATTCACCTTTTGAGATCTGTGAATCATAAAAAAATTCATAGTGTGCTTTAGGAATACCCCCCTCTGTGTAACTTCTTCTCTCATCTATTTCATATTTCTTGAACCTTGAATTACCTTTTACCAAATCCAGTATTTTTTCCAATTCTTCTCTGTTTACCCGGGTAAGGATGTCAATATCAACTGAAAATCTTTTGGGCTTATCAAATAATAAGACTAAAGAAGTTCCGCCCTTAAATATAAAATCAAGTTTCGCTATTTGTAGATGTTCAAGCAAATGTAATGCATAAATCATCCGCTCTAAAGTTTCAGGATTTATTCTATTAAAATCCTTATTGGTTTTAATACTTCTTATCCATTCACTACCAAATGTATTATCCGTAATCAATAGATAAGGACTTCCAATTCTTTGCTGATATGTTGGGAAAGAAAATTTTTAAAGTCTTGTTCCCTTTTTCTTCTTTTTGCATAATTAACCAGTCTGGAAAAATCAACAGAATATTTTTTGATAGAATTTTTATAGATGTTATCTAATTCTTGTCCCTGAACAAAATAAAATAGTATGTTGTCACAAAACACATCTACCAATATCTTTTCCAGTGTTGGCACTGAAACTTTATCAATTTTCTGGTTTGGTGACCTGGTTGGCATTTTTTTTACAACTATTGACTCATTATTCTCTGATAAATATCTCTCCATATTTTTAATGTCTGACTCTACATAAACATTCTTAAATCCTGCATCTAATAACTTGTAGTAATAACTTGTAAGAGAATCGGATTCAATTTCTATTATTACTTGTGTCAAAAACAATTGGTGGTTAGTAAATTCATTAATCCAATTTGTGGCCCACACACTTAAAAAATCTTTAGGTTCAAATTTCTTGTCTATGATTGTAAATGATTTAGAAATAGTATTATTTATTTTCCTCAGCTTGTTATCTATTTCTGGTTTATATTTTGGCTTATTTTCCGTGGTGTAAATTCCCCTTCCAATTGATCGTATGATTCCTTTCTTCTTTAATTCAAATATTCTCCAACCAAACGTTCGGTTATTTAGATCTTTTTCAAAACGATTATAAAACTCCAGTAATTCTTTTCTTGGGAAATACTTTTTTTCCTTGAAGTGTTCTACGATTTCTTTTTCTATTTCTATTTCGACTTTTTTCATTTCTCTTTTCAATTTTAAGCCACAATATACAAGTTTGTGGCTAATCTTTGAAACAAATTTAAGCCACTAAATACAAGTTAGTGGCTAATTTTTGAAAGTGAGAATTCTCCGAACTTGTACTAATACAACAAGTTACCACTCTTCCGCCAGGTTCATCAACATTAAATATAATCCGAATGTCTATAATCCTCCAAAGAGATTGCAATCAACTCGCCTCTAACAGCTTTCGGTTTTCGAAACCTGTGATTTACTTATTGAAAGCGTGCTGCTTATATGTCTAACTAATATTTCTGTCATTGTTTTCTGTAAAATGGGTTGATAAAAACTGTGAGTGTAAATATAAGTGGATGTAGTCCCTCTCGAAAGCCAGGTTGTTATTTAAAGAAAAGTTTCAAACTAAAATGCTGTGCTTAAAACTAGATCTCAGTTAAGTCGAAGGTTTGGCAATTTTTAAATTTTAAAGTCCAGTGGGTCCAAAATGAATATCATAAATAATCTTATTTAAAATTAATTTATTTATACACACAACCCTAACTATTTCTTCTTGAATTGGTCTTCCAAATAAAGCTATATTTTGAATAATTTGTGATTTTGCATATTCGACAGTTATTGGAAGTTTTCTAATAGAAATTCCATAAATAGTATCAAATGGCATAGAACCTGTTCTTAATAAACTATAATATGATGGATAAATGATACCATCATAACCTTTCTCTTTTGCAGCGATAGCGATATCCCTTGAGATTTCATACGAATGTTCTCCAGCTAGAAATAACATGTGGATAGCAATATCAATACTTTCAAATTCTGTAGTGTCATCATCAATGATTTCGGTAAGGTCTAATAATTTTAATTCTTTCTTCGTTGTGATAGTTGCTAAATATAATTCGTCTTCTACTGTAACCCGACATTCGTGCACGCAAACCTCTATATCTTGCGAACCATACAGCATTGGTAAATTAGTGGAATCTAATCTCCCTTTTCCACAAAAAAAAATCTGGCGGGCTGTCGTATTCAGAAATATTCTCAGGCGATGTGGGATTTTTCCTTAAGCGATAGAATGATTCATTCTCGTTAAATGTTCTTGAGGGATATTTATCTAGTATTGTTTCAATAATTTGATTTCTTTCTGTTTTTTCTTGGAGTGATTTTAAAGGTTCAACTTCACCGACCATCCAAAGTCTTGGACCGTAATGGAAGAAACCTACTTTTATAGATTCTTCAATTAATTTTATGTCATTTTTAAGCCAATCAGTAAATTCTACATCACTTTCTTTATAATGATGTTCGTTAAATTGGACTGCCGGTGCGGCGCCATAATCACATTTAAATACTGTACCTCTTACAAAAAAACTTTGAGCTAACCATCGCAAAGAAAGTCTATTCAGTTTTTTCCCATTATTTGTTTTGCAATTTGGACAAATCTTTGAACTTGAAACACCAATCTTCAAAGACATATTTTTTAGTCCGCTATCTTGAAAACAATTAGAACAAAGAATGTATTTTCTTTCTCTTATTATATCTAAGAATTTCATATTAGCTTAATATTTTATTGCCTATCAATGTTGCACCTAATCCGCTGCACTGAAATAGCGCAAGGTGTTAGGGAGCCTACTTTATGCAAAGTACTTTTTACTAAGTATTGAATTAATGTACTTCTTAATTTTGGGCATTTCCAACTCAACTTGAAATGAACCTTCGGCATATGGTCCAACTTGGTATTCATCAAAAGTAAAAGCCATTGAATTGCGAGTTAAATTAAAATTTCGAAAATATGCTGGTTCAGGTTTTGTCCCACCATTTATCCATTCAAGACTTCCTGTATCAACAGAAAATCCCATTTTTTCTCTTTGATTAATTAAATCCTTTCTTGCTAGAATTGATATTTGTTCAAGTGAATTTGAAGTAGTAAACAAATCTTGAATCGTTAATTTGATAGTTGGATTTGTTATAAAATTATATGTTTTTGTAAACTGTTGTGGGTGGGCAGCTCCAGCAGAATAACTGAAAAAGCTAAATCTGATACTTAATAGGTATGGAGTAAAACAGGTAATCTCGTAAGAAGAAGTTATTACGCTTGACATCATTGTATTTAATGACTCTTCAAAAGAATGATCTTCTATCAAATAATTTCGCATGAAAAAAACTTCATCTAATAATCTTCCTTGAATATAAGTATTAATCTCTTTGAGATTTGGGTGTTTTAAAACATTAAAAGATGGATACCATAAATCGATTTCATAAATAGGTGTTTCTTCATTCGATTCAGAATAATTCTTTGATTCCCAATCCATATCAATGGATTTAATTTTTAATTCTAGTGAAAGAATAGACTGTAGATTAGCTTTGTAGAGCAGAAGAGATTTTCTATCTATTTTACCTCGGTCTGCTCTAGAATGACAATTTGGACATAAGACAATCATGTTATCATAAGTGTGTTCTTTGCATTTCCCCCACGGGATAATATGGTGGAATTCCACTTCAGGATGTTTACAGGTTGGGATAGCACAACGGTGCCCACTTTCAATAAGTAGTTTTCTTTTTAATTCATTAGGTATTGAAATTCTGTTCATATTAAATTCATATAATGACGTTGCACCAAAACCGCCGACTAAAACAAAAAGGCCAAGTAAAACACAAAATTAAAAAATAATCTCGACTCGTTGGGAAAGTTAATTAATTAAAAAGCTCAATTTGAAATACAAACTTTAACCAAAATGCAATTTTAAAAATCACAACACCACCAAGTTAAAATGGCAGCCTGTCCTTATCTATCGTGAGTCGGCCTTGAGTTTACCAGCCTTTGGCTGAGTGCTTGTTAAGTTGCATAATTGTTTAATGAATAATGTATTACTTTAATTGATTTTCTAGTTTTTATTTTAGCAATAAATATGAAACTGTTATACTTGCTACTATCAATCCGTATAAAATATAACTGAAAAGAACGACTAGAAAACTTTTTATGTATACTACTATACTTTTTACATCCGTAAATTGAACAATTGCATAACTGAAGAAAATAAAAAGTATTATAAATCGAAAAATTATAAACCTAACATCAATCAGCATTAAAAATAATATTATTGTAGATATTAATAATCCAATTCCAACTAAATATATTGCAAATATTAAACTTTCAGCATAATTAGTTTTTGATTTTGAAAATAATAAACGATAAAACAGAGCAAATACTAGTGGTTGTAAAAAGTAGAACAAATCTATATTTCTTCTAACGTGTTCTTGAATTATTTTAGTGTTTAAACCAATAACTCCAACCTTTGATGAAGAAGTATCATATAAAGATTTATTAATGATTTTAAAGTATTCATCTCCAATTAAATTGAAAGCGATTAAGTAGATAGTTACAGAGAATAAAAAAAATTGCATGGGCGATAAAAAAGGCTTTCGTTTACCTTTAAGATAAGAATGAACAAAAACACCAGGTTTTACAATCAAAGACCTTGCTGTATTGATTATAGGAGATTCGATAAAAAATATAACTTGAAGAAAGTCGCTAAATATTGTCTTTAAACTTATTTTATCTTTAATATCCTTCTGTCCGCAATTATTGCAATAGGATCCATAAAATTCTGATCCACAATTCAAACACTTGTTATTAATATTTTTCTCCTTCCAAAATTGTTTAGCAGCCTAACAGCTTTTTTGCGCCAACCCAGCTTGTCCCGATTTATCGGTGGAAGTACCGTGGCAGAGCTTACAACTAACATCACGGTACCATCGTGACGTCCA
>CAVPND010000061.1:0-97069 GCA_963706055.1 uncultured Ignavibacteriales bacterium
CGCAGACCATAATACCAGGTTTAAAGGATAAAAATATTTTTACTAACGGGTTTCACTCAAATATTATAATTGATAAAGATCAGCCGGATAGCGTATTTGAAATTAATCTTACACTAAGCGGAGTTGATGAGATTAACTTTGTTCCAGTTGGAAAGAATACGGTGGTTAAAGTATCATCAACTTGGAACGACCCAAGTTTCACAGGAAATTTTCTTCCTTCTCAAAGGGAAATTAGCGAAAAAGGTTTTACAGCAACCTGGAATGTAAACCATTTTAACAGGCAGTTTCCCCAAGAATGGTCTCAATCCACATACGATATATTTAAAGATAAATTTGGAGTGAAGTTTTATATTCCTGCCGATGAATATCAGCAGACAATGCGCTCATCAAAATACGGCCTACTTCTCATAATTTTTACTTTTGTAAGTTTTTTTCTTGTCGAAGTTTTCAGCGGAAAAGCAATTCATCCAATCCAGTATCTATTAGTTGGATTGGCATTAATAATTTTCTACTCAATGCTGCTTGCACTTTCTGAATATCTGCTGTTTCAATATTCATATTTAATTTCAGGAGTTCTCGTGATAAGCTTAATAAGTCTCTATACAAAAAGTGTTTATAAAGACCGAAGGATTATCACGTCAATATCAACAATGTTGATTGTATTTTATGGTTTTGTATACGTGCTGCTACAAATGGAAGATTACTCACTACTACTTGGAAATTTTGCATTGTTTTTAATTCTTGCGGCCATAATGTTCTTTACAAGGAAAGTAAATTGGTTTGATGTGTTAAAAGGTAAAGTATAGTTAGATTTTAAAAATAAAGGCGATTCATATGAATTGCCTTTTTTATCTATCCTTTAATACAAAATTATGCCTTTGCCTATATTGAAAAGTTGCATCTGTTGGCAGCGTTAATTCTTAATATTTTGCTAAACAGATTAATGCTTTGGTTCCTGCAAATTAAAATACTCGCCTTTTGTTTTGTCTAACGTGTTTGATATTCTTTGAAAGTTTTCTGCTGTTGGCTCAAGGTCTATAAACTTATCAATAATACTTCTATGTCTATAGATTATAAAAGTGTTTTCAATATCGGGATTTATTTTGTTTAGATTGACTTCACTTTCTGAATCTGTCATTGAGGGAACAAAAGTCAGGGCGACATTCTTTAAGTTTAATTCAGTCCCGATTTTTTCCAGCTCTTTTGTTCTTGTTTCTTTATCGTAGCCGTTTTCATTTCCATAAACGAAATAAGCTTTAAGATATTTACTTCTCTTCACACTTTCTTGTTCTAAAAAAGTCAGCCACTTTTTAATGTTATCCCAATTGGGATTGTTGCCAACGAAATAAACAATTCCGTGATAGCGCCCGTACTTGCAAACAGGACAGGTTCTTGTTCCCTTATCTGGTCCCCATGCGTGAAAAGGAATAAAAGAAGGCTGGTCTTCGCCAATTTGAAGTCCTGATTGTTTTTCAGTTTTAATAGTTTTCGGGTAGTTTGGAATGTTTAGTCCTAAAATAATATTGTGTTCAGCAATTTGAAGATCACCTGAAACTAGCACTCTTAAAATTCCACTTCCACCGCGATTCTCCATCGCTTTTCGTTTTTCACCTGTGAGTAGTTTATCATCATCAAAAACAAACTCATCAATGTAATATTCTTTATCGATGTTAGGTTCTTTGATTGCAGGATGAATATGCGCAGGCATATTTTCATTTGGATAAGGCGCGGGTCTTACAGTGTAAATTGCGTACTTTCCGTTTTCATCTGATTTTACCCAGCCGCGGATATATCCATGTCTCACAACTCGTGGGTCTAAGCCTTCTTTGTTTGCATAGTAGCCGTTAACGTCTGTGTGATAATAATACAGTATTACATTCGGTGCTGGAGTCTTGCCATCAGGTTTATAAATTGTTCCGGTTATTAATAATTTTTGTCCTTGCTGTGTCCAGCCTGCACTTGTATCAATGGAATTGATTTTATCGGGCATTCCGATATACATAAACTCAGCGTTTTCAAAAGGGCCGCCAATAACTCTACTACCATTTTCCTCAGATGGATTATTTGCGTCTCTTGTTTGTGCGTTACAACCTATTGATAAACTGACCAGAAGTAGCACGTATCCAATTTTAAATAGTGTTTTCATCTTTCATTCTCTTATAATTTATACCTGCTAGATCGTGACTCTCTGTTCTTATCAATCCAATAACCCCAAAGAATAATCAACCACTGGGCATTACCAATAATTCCAATTGCTTCAACCGAAGGCGGGGGCGGACCAATAAGATTTGAAATATACATAACAACTAAAAACACAATTAATCCTATAAGAGAATATGTTCCGATTTTATTTTTTGTTTTAGTTGCTTTGTAGTATAGATAAACTCCCAAACTGAAAACTACTCCTTCTAAAATTAAAGTAGCAGCAAAACTATTCCACAATCCAAACCCAACTTTTAGACTATAGCCGGGAAAAATTGGAAGATCGGGTATGTGAACTAATAAATCTAAAAACCAATGGCTTAAAACAAGCAGCCCAAGTATTATTGCTGTTCGGGAATTTTTTTTAATAAGAAAATAAACCATTCCAAATAAAACAGCCCAAACAATTACACCAAACAAACTATGAGAGAAAGGATAGTAAGTAAAATCTAGAGGAGTAACTGCTGTAACACCTGGTTTTATTTCTGCTTTTTCAACTCCAAGCAAAAGCAGTATTGGCCAGATAAGATCAATCCATTGTGCAGCCATAAAATAAGTCCCAAGTGAAGCAGACTTTTCAAATTTCTTTCCTGCAAACCCGGCACCAAAATGTCCGATAAACATATAATTTCCTTTTTATTACTTTAAAGTTGTTTTATATATTCTGCTAAGTCCATTCTCGTATTTCTTCATATCATTTAAGAAGTTTTCGATAGAAGAATATCCTTCATTTGGATTGTTTATTTCACTTCGTTTACTTGTAAAATATAAGGTGTTTGTTTTAGTATCAACAAATGGACAGTAATCCATTTTATCAGAATTGATTTCAGTTCCTAAATTTCTCGCTTTTGTCCATATACCTTTTGAATCTTTAATGCTTATGTATAAATCGCCACTTCCAAAACCATCTTCTCTTTGATATGCTGTGAATAAGATATAAGATTCATCGGGAGCTATAAAAGCATTAAACTCATAACCATCTGAATTTATTGAATCGCTTAGTGAAACTGGCTCTGAGTATTTCCCGTTTTCCCACTTGCTAAAGAAGATATCATCCTTTCCTCTTGTTGAGCGTTCATCACAGGTAAAATAGAAATTATTATTGTTTGCTATAGACGGATAAAATTCATTTGCGGGTGAATTAATTGGCTCGCCTAAATTTATTGGATTGGACCAATCAGAATTTTTGTTTTCTCTTTGAACATACCAGATATCAAAGTCTTTGGTTTTAGTTTCAGCATTATTTAATGGCCTGTTTGAAGCAAAGTATAATTTTAATCCGTCTGCAGAAAGAAAGGATTCTATATCAAAATATTTTCCTGAGAAGTTAACTATTTCTGGATTTGACCAAACACTATTTTCTTTTTGGGAGGTTGCAATAAAAGAAACTTCATCAACATAGCTTTGAACAGAAAAATAAATTTCATCTCCTTCTGAGGAAATGGCAATGTCCCGCACATTTGGAAATTGTGAAAATATTTGTGAAAGGAATGGTTCTACTTTATTTTCTTGTGGAAGTGTAATTGAAGAAAAAAATATCAGGATTGAAGTTAGGATCAATAGCTTCATAATAATTTACTTAATTTTGATATTGATAGTTATTCGTATGAAATATAAATAAGTATAATATTATCATCAACAAAAACTGTAGTACAGTTTTCAGCAGCTTTAAATTTTAGATGATCAATAGTTTAGTGACTCTAAGAATAATGTGATTGAATAAATAAATTTGTTAAATGCGATTTTTACTAACTTTAGATATATTTGTTAATAATACTTTTTATTATTCTAAATAAATGAATCTAATTGAATGGAATGACGAGCTAAGATTTCTGGTTGCAATAGCATTAGGATTCTTAGTAGGACTTGAAAGAGAAACCAGAGGAAATACACTCGCGGCTAAACTAACTGCAGGTGTAAGAACATACACACTGATTAGTTTATTTGGTTTTGGATGTGCCTGGCTTTACAGATTAAATGTTGAATTTATTATTCCTGTGGGAATTATTGTAATTGGAGGAATGATACTTGCATCTTATTTAGCAAAGCAAAAATCAGGTGCGGTCGGATGGACGAGTGAGATAGCCGCACTTCTAATTTTTGTCGTTGGCGTTTTATCGCTATTAGCTGATATTTGGATTCCTATGTCTTTAGGTATTTTTACAACTCTTCTACTTTCCGAAAAAGCAGAATTAGAAAAGTATATTGAAAAACTTGATAAATCAGAATTTCTGGCAGTAGTTAAATTTTTAATCGTTACTATAATAATCCTTCCGGCGTTACCCGATAAAAGCTATACTCGGTTTGAATTGAACCCATACAAAATCTGGCAAATAGTAATATTAGTATCATCAATTGGATTTGTCGGATATTTTTTGATGAAAAAGTTTGGGGATAAAGTTGGAATATGGCTATCAGGATTGTTGGGCGGTATTGCATCAAGTACAGCAGTTAGTATAGCTATGGGAAACATTGCTAAGAAAAATGTGATGATTGCCAAAAGAGCATTTCAGGCTACAATTTTAGCAAGCAGCATTATGTATATAAGAATTCTTGTAATTATTTATCTTTTAAATGTTGGAATCGCATACGAAATATGGTGGAAGTTATTTGTACTATTTATTGTCGGGATTATACTAGCAATAACAACTAGAGATAAAAACCCGGAAACTTCTATCGGGTCTATCTCCACTATTCAAAACCCCTTTGAGATAAAACCAGCTGTCATTTTTGCTTTCCTTTTTGTTTTGCTTTCTATCGTTACAATTTGGGTTAAACAATTTTTCGGAGGAAGCGGGGTATTGGTTCTATCTGCAATTGTTGGTGTTACAGATATCGATCCATTTATTCTTTCAATAATTAATACGCAATTACCTGTTGGAACTATTGTTGATTCAGCAATTATCATATCCATGATGAGCAATACCATTGTTAAGGGGATCTATTTTGGTTTTCTTGCAAAAGGGTTAAGACAACAAGTAGCTATTTACTTTTTCATCTGGGTGGCTGTACACATCGTCTTATTGTTTTTATAATTGTTTGTTTATCAAATCTCGGGTAGACTATTATTATTAGCTTTTATCAGAACATGTTCTCAACTAAAAAATATAATCACAATAACTAAATGTTTCATCTATACTTGTATTCATAATATGTTTCTTAGCCACCATTTAAATAAACCTTAAGCCTGCCGTTAATAAAATATTCCCAGCCGGCAATGCAGCTCTCTCTTTTGAACTCAGGAATATCATCCGGAAAATTTTCAAGGGTTTCTACTGTGAGCCTTAGCTTTGTTTGATTATTTTCTTTTAGTATTTCAAAAGCGGATGTTGACTTGCCCGGGTATTCCTCAAATTCCCAGCTGTACTTTATCATTTTCAGAGGCTGAACATCAGTCACTTTCCATTTATGCAGAAAATTTCTTTCCTCGCTTTGCACATTAAACTGTGTCTCGAATCCAACTTCAGATTTAAATGCCGGAATGTTTTCAAAATACCATTTATGCATCTCGCTAATTTCAGTTATGGAATTCCATACCGATTCAACAGAAGAATTAAATGTTTGTTCTACAATAATTGGATCATCAGTTGTTCTCATAGGGCCTCAACAAATTTTTATGAAATTTAAATAATAAAAAGCGTATTACAATGTTGATCTTAAAACAACATCTTCTATAAAATTTGAACTCTCTCTAAATCCCTTGTTGCGTAACGAGATTTCTGCGCAACGCACTATTGTCATTTCGAAGGAGTCTTCGACTGAGAAATCTTTCGCTTTCAAGAAGAAAAGATTTCTCTCTCGATTAGCATCGGGATTCGTGAAATGACAATCAGGTTAATTTTTAACTGTCACAGTGAGCCCGGTCGAAGTAGTCTAGAGTTCGGATAAACAAAGAATAACTATCCCTCTTTCATACTCAACTGAATTCGTTTTCTTTCAACATCAATATCAATAACTCTAACCATTATTTTCTGATCTAACTTTAACACCTCGGAAGGGTCTTTAATAAAACGATCTGTTATTTGAGAGATATGCAGCAAGCCGTTTTCTTTTATTCCTATATCTACAAAAGCACCAAACTTAGTAAGATTTGTAATTACACCCGGCAAACGCATTCCCGGTTTTAAATCTGTTATTTCATTTACCGTTTCTGAAAATGAAAATACTTCTGCCTTGCCCCTTGGATCCAGCCCCGGTTTTTCAAGTTCCTGCATAATATCTTTTAACGTTGGCAACCCGACTGTATCTGTTACATAATTATTAATATCAATCTGCTGACGTAAATTTGCAACTTCAATTAATGATTTAACAGGCTGGGATAAATCCTTTGCCATCTTTGCAACTATGGAATAACTTTCCGGATGAACAGCGCTGTTATCAAGCGGATTTTCTGCCCCGGGAATTCTTAAAAATCCTGCAGACTGCTCAAATGCTTTTGCCCCCAGTCCGCTTACCTTTATCAGTTCTTTGCGTGAACGAAAAGTTTTGTTCTCACGCCGGTACTTTACAATTGATTTTGCAAGCTTCGGTCCGATGCCCGATACATAACTAAGTAAATGCTGGCTGGCTGTATTTAAATTTACACCAACCTGGTTTACAGCAGAAGTTACTACCTTATCAAGACCATCTTTCAAATTATCCTGGTTAACATCGTGCTGATACTGTCCCACGCCGATTGATTTCGCATCAATTTTAACAAGCTCGGCAAGCGGGTCCATCAACCGCCTTCCGATTGAAATTGCACCGCGGAAAGTTAAATCGAGATCGGGGAATTCCTCTCTCGCAGTTTCGGAAGCAGAATAAATTGATGCGCCTGCTTCGTTTACCATAAATATTTCTGTTGTGCTGGTTTCACCAATTAGAGATTTAATAAATCGTTCCGTCTCCCTGCCTGCAGTTCCGTTTCCAATTGCAATTGCTTCCACTTTATATTTTTTTAACAGTGCTTTTATTTTCTCAGTTGCTTCATCTACTTTCGGCTGCGGGGGATGTGGAAAGATAGTATCGTGATGCAACAGGTTTCCCTGCTGATCAAGACAGACAAGTTTACAGCCAGTCCTGAAACCGGGATCAATTGCCATTGTAACTTTTGGACCAAGCGGTGGAGATAAAAGCAACTGGCGCAGGTTTTCAGAAAATACACGGATTGCTTCTTCATCGGCTTTGGCTTTAGAACTATTTTTAAATTCGGTTTCAATTGAAGGGGCCAATAATCTTTTGTGAGCATCTTTAATTGATAACCCCACCTGAACAGCAGATTCATTTTTATTTTTTATAAATATTTTTTCCAGGCTCTCAATTGCGTTATCATTATCAATTGAAATTGATACACGCAAAATCCCTTCCTGTTCTGCTCTGCGTATTGCAAGCAGACGGTGACCAGCGCAGCGTTCTAACGGTTCGCTAAAATCAAAGTAGTCCTGGTATTTTGTTCCTTCATCTTTCTTTTTCTCAATTACTTTTGAACTGATTATTGCTTCACGCTCAAATAACTGTCTTATTTTATTCCGGGCATCTGCGTTTTCATTAATCCATTCCGCAATAATATCTCTTGCCCCAGCTAACGCTGATTCAATATCCGGCACTTCATCATTTAAATATTTTTCTGCTATCTTATCTATCTTATCTTCCTTCTGTGCCATTATTATTTCTGCAAGAGGTTCCAATCCTTTTTCCCGCGCTGCACTTGCCCTTGTTTTTCGTTTTGGTTTGTATGGAAGATAAATGTCTTCAAGCTCTGCCATATTCCAGCAGTTATTAATTTTCACTTCCAGTTCAGGAGTTAACAATTCCTGGTCGTTAATGCTTTTAAGAATAGCTTCACGTCTTTTAACCAATTCCAGCAATCGTTTCCATTCCTTTTCAATTGCTGTTACTTCTGTTTCATCAAGACTTCCGGTAGCTTCTTTTCTGTAGCGGGAAATAAAAGGAATTGTCGCTCCCTCCTCCAACAGCTTAACTGTGTTTGAAACCTGTGATTTACTTATTGAAAGTGTGCCGCTTATATGTTTAACTAAAATTTCTGTCATTGTTTTTGTAAAATGATTTATTGTGTCATTCCAGAATTCCGGCTTGCCAGTATATCCGGAATCTGATTTATAAGTTAGTAAATCTTGTGAGTGTAAATATAAGCGGATGTAATTCCAGCCGAAAGGCTCGTTTATTATTTAATAGAATAACCTGGAATTAGAATGCAGAAATGATTCTGTTGTTGCAGTACT
The DNA here is from genome assembly GCA_963706055.1 of uncultured Ignavibacteriales bacterium. Taxonomy (GTDB): domain Bacteria; phylum Bacteroidota; class Ignavibacteria; order Ignavibacteriales; family Ignavibacteriaceae; genus IGN3. The sequence goes on from CAVPND010000061.1 coordinate 8,424, forward strand.
CTAGGATGTCATTTCGACCGAAGGTAGAAATCTTTTTAGATTCCTCACATCCGTTCGAAATGACGAAGACAGAAGATTTCTCACCCCTGAAGTGGGATTCGAAATGACACCCCTGTTTTCACACAACCTCTTTAGTGTCGTGGAAATAAAACGCGGATGAAATTCCTCCACTAATTATTTCAAACCGTCAGTTCCAGCTCTTCGATGGGTAAGTAGGGATAGACCGACTCGCGATTCTGAAACGATATAATATTTGGTTTTTTAATTATACCCTCATCAATATTAATTGCTTGTCGAATCGTTTCATTTTCCTGCCAGCTTTCCCGCCCTGCAACCACAGATGGTAAATGGACAATGAGAGCAGCAGAGATAGACCGCGAGGCACTTTCCCAAAGATAACTTGGTGAATGGTCCACAGCATAATAATCAACTTTTCCAACCTTAAACATAGGATTTTTGAATGTAGTTGGTTTGGCAAAATAAAAACCCATACCTTCGTCGCAACTTACATCAATGATCAGGCAGCCCGGCTTTAGATATGAACTCTCTTCTTCGCTTACAAACATTAGTGGCTGACCAGGTTCCTGAAAGGTGCCGTTTACAATAATATCAGATTCACTTATCAAATCAGTCAACGGTCGTTTGCTTCCATCGTGCTCAATTATCATCATACGGGCTTCATCTTTATTGCCATCACGAATACGAACATAATGACAATCAAGAACCTCCTCACGAACTTCGTGATCGGGACGTTGAATGCAAATTGTGATGTCTTTAAATCCGCGTGCCTTAAGAGCATATATAGCTCCACGGCTAACTGCACCAAAACTGAAAATGATTACTTTCCGCTGGTTTCCGTAATGTCCATCGATCCCTTTTAGCTGCAAGGCATGTAATACTGCACAGTAGCCAGCCATTTCGTTGTTCTTGTAAAATGTATGACGCCCGATCTGTCCGCCGGGTCCCCAGACAAACATATCCTCAAAAGCAATTAGTGTCTGCCTGCGATCAATAGCAGCTTGAGTGTGATCATATTGCTGAACGCAATGCGGATAACCCCAAAGAATTCCACCCTCGCGGAGTTCATTAAAATCTGCTAAAACCGGTTTTGCAAGGATTACATTTCCAATATCCGTTAATATTTCTTTGCGTGAAGCTATACCACCCGTTTGAGCAGCAATTTCTTCGTCTTCAATATTGAATGGCTCACCATATCCTTCTTCAAAAATCAGTTGTTTGCGTATTTGTTCGGGGAGACGCAGCAAATGTTCCGGATGGATTGGGATGCGCTGCTCATCTACTTTGTTTGAAGTACCAATTACTCCAAATGTTAATTTACTCATATCGTTTCCTTTATCTTTATACAATTAAGTTCTATGGCTTCAGAATATCGTTATCAACATTTTTAATGTACGCATTTTTTATGCTAAGTATGCTTTTTATAAAACTTTGTTCTCAATAGTGTGATCTAGGAACAGAATCAAACCTTTTACATTTATTATAAAAAGAGAAAAGCCTGCCTCAACATCCGGATGCTCTAATAACAACAGATTTATTCTCAGGCTGACACAGCTTGCCCCGATTTATCGGGGGTCGCACCGTGGCAGAGCTTACCACTTGTGTCACGGTACGACCGTGACACCCAATCATCTTTTATTATTAGCCCACGACTTAAGTCGTGGGTTAATTAGAGCAAAGGAATATTTTCTGAACCGTTTCAACGGTTTTTATTTTATGAAAATTTCTCAGGCAGACACTGTCGCACCGTGGCAGAGATTACTACTTACATCACGGTACGACCGTGACGTCCATATCTTTGTTGTATATAACCGGAGTTTTGTGTTTCCATTGCTGCCACAATTTATCATTTGTTACCAGCTCTGCCATAAAATTGCTAACGTTTATTCTGCTTGTTTTGCCGGGATTAAAAATGGGGCTTCGTATTTTACTATTATGTATTTCATATTCACTAACATTTTCTTCATCGAAAAGTGAATCAGGGCGAACTGCCACCCAATCAATATTGTTTGTTGAATCTAATTTGTAAACAAGATGATCAGCCGCAAGCATATTATCTTTATGGGGAGGTAACAGAACTTTTAATAATGAGAATACTATCTTTTCTCCAAAGGAGTTTGCTTCTCCTGCCTTTCTGTTTGTATATGCGGTTGTACTCATTAAAATAAATTTTGGTTTTAGTTCCCGGGACTGCAAAGCTTCAATTATTTTAACAACAGAATTGAAAATCAGTTTATGGGGTGGTCCAAGAATACCTTTAAAACTTATGTTGTGACCAAGGCAGCAGATAACAGAATCACAATCTCTTACAAGGTCTTTTATTTTTGCAATGTCAAAGTCATTTATATTTCCCTTTATTACCTCGATGTTCTTATTCTCTGATATTTGGACGGGTACAATGGCAGATTCTCTCACAACTATTCGAACCTGAATGTTCTTTTTGATAAGCTGCTGCACTACCAATTTGCCGGTTGCACCACTCGCGCCTAAAACCAATGCTTTCATGTTGTCCTTACATTAAATACACTTTTATTGAAACACTCAATTTGAATTATTTTGATTAAACTCGACAAAAGGTACAGCCCATGTTTTTGGATCACCGAAAATTCCATGCTGATAATCTATAATCTCAAGTTTGTCTGGAATTACTTTGATAAGAGTATAATTAGATTTATCCTCTGAATAGAATCTACTCCACTCTTTTTTCCAATGTGTCTGTTTTTTTAACGAGTCACTTATTATGTAAGCGTTTCCTTTGATTAAGACATAGCCTGCTTCATTTGGTGCCTGATAATAGAGTGTTACCCTTGAATCACTTGTAATCTGTTTGACTTTCCTGCTATTTAAATTTGTTCCGAACCATACCACCATATCATCGTCTGGTGAAAAAGGATCCATTATTCTTACATCGGGATGTCCTGTAGTATCTAAAGTAATAAGTGCACAATAATGTGCCGTTTCCATCATTATTCTTGCAGTTGTAATAAGTGTATCTCGATTAAATTGTATCCCCATTTTATCTTGAGCAAAAACCATAAGTGGGAATTGAAGGATTACTATTAAATAGAAGGTGGTTTCAATCCTCTTAAACCTATTTTTCATTTTTTATCCTCAATTTAGTTTTAGGTTTGTAACTATTAATTACGTTGCACGATATTATCAACTAAATAACATATATATGCTGAATTACTCGCTGGGGTATATATATATTGTCAATTCGAAACTAAAATAATTTGATTGTAAACACAATCAACTTTTTTAATTAAATGCTTTAGTATAAGTTACCTCATCAACTAGATAATTTATTAAGTTACCTTACACAGCAGCCATGCTGAACTTGTTTTAGCATCTAAAATTTTAATAAAATGAGATTCCGATCCCTAAAGCTTTCGGGACGGAATGACACAAAAAATATTTTTGTGTAAGGTAACTAGTTAATTTCAAATAAACGAAAATTATGGATGCAAAAAGTAAATCAAAAGTAAAAATAGGGCACGTATTTAAAACTTTAATATGGCCAAGGAAAAATATTCTGCTTGTAGGATTAGTATTAATTATAATAAGTAGATTATCAAGTCTTGTGTTACCCGGTGCAAGCAAGTACCTGATGGATGATGTTATTGCAAAGGGCAATATAGAAATGTTAAAAATATTATTAATAGTTGTGGGCGCTGCGATAATTGTTCAGGCAATAACCTCTTTTTTATTAACAAAATTATTAAGCGTAGAAGCACAGCATTTAATAGCAATACTAAGAGCGCAGCTGCAACAGCAAATTCTAAAACTTCCCATAAGATTTTTTGATAATAATAAATCCGGTGCGCTTGTTTCAAGAATAATGAGTGACGTTGAAGGTGTAAGGAATCTTGTAGGCACTGGACTTGTTCAGTTATTCGGAGGTATTCTCACTGCCGTAATTTCATTGGTGCTGCTAATAAATATCAGTCCGATGATGACTTTATATACACTTGTGCCCGTTGCGATATTTGGTTTTATCTCACTAAAAGCATTTGGTTATATCAGACCGATATTCAGGGAGCGCAGAGTTATAAATGCAGAAGTAACCGGAAGACTGACCGAAACGCTTGGCGGTGTAAGAGTGATTAAAGGTTTTAATGCTGAGCCGCAGGAAGTAAAAACTTTTGAAGCCGGTGTTGACAGGCTGTTCCAGAATGTGAAGAAAAGCCTTACATCCACAAGTCTTCTTACCAGTTCTGCTACTTTCCTGTTAGGAATTGCATCAACCGGAATTATGGGCATCGGCGGATATATGATAGTAGAACATCAGCTTAATATAGGAGAATTTTTATCTTTCACTTTATACCTTGGATTTATGATAGCACCGATTATAGAGATGAGCAACATCGGCTCTCAGCTTACGGAAGCTATGGCGGGATTAGACAGGATGGAAGAAATAATGAATATGAGTCCTGAAGATGACGGTTCGGTTAGAAATATAGAACTTAAAAACATTAATGGCGAAATAATTTTTGATAATGTTTCTTTTGCTTATGAAGAAGGAAAGACTGTGCTTAAGGATATCAGCTTTACTGCAAAACCGGGAACAGTAACGGCCCTGGTTGGAACATCGGGATCGGGCAAAACAACAATTGCAGGAATTGCGGCTTCATTTTTAACTCCGGAAATTGGTAAAGTTACAATAGACGGTAATGATATGTCTAAGGTTACGCTTAACAGTTACAGGAGTAATCTTGGTGTTGTTCTGCAGGATGATTTTTTATTTGAAGGTACGATAAAAGAAAATATTTTATTCCCGCGCCCCGATGCTTCCGAAGACAGATTATTGAGCGCAGTAAAAGCGGCTCACGTTCACGAGTTTACAGACAGACTTGAAGACGGGCTTCAAACACTTATCGGTGAAAGAGGAATTAAGCTTTCGGGCGGACAGCGGCAAAGAGTTGCAATTGCAAGAGCACTGCTGGCAGATCCTAAAATTCTCATACTTGATGAAGCAACTTCTAATCTTGATATGGAAAGTGAATCATTCATACAGGAAAGTCTGAAAGAATTAATGAAAGGCAGAACAACTTTTGTGATAGCCCACAGGTTAAGTACTATCAGGCAGGCGGATCAGATACTTGTTATTGAAAAAGGCGAGATAAAAGAACGCGGAACTCATCAGTGAACTAATTGATAAAAAAGGAAGATACTATGATCTTTACACCTACCAGGCAAGGATATAAGATGGCTCAAGTTACACAAAATTTTTGGAAGAGTATGTCATACCCGCGAAGGCGGATATCTACTATTCTAAAATAGATTCCCATACCTACCTCAGGCAAGTTCGATGTTGTGTGATAATTAATTAAAAGTCTTTTCGAAAGAGTTTACGATTGAGAAATCTTGTTGTTTTTACAGACTTCTCCCTTCGGTCGAAGTGACAAAATTAGTCCTAACGAAAATCATTTCGTGGTATCGACATCTTGACTACTTAAAAATATATTCTTGCTTAACTTCTGAAATATAATTTCAGCAACCTTGATCAATTGAAATATACACTGTGCCAGAAATTGTTTTTGCATTGTCTCAATTTTCTTTAAATAATATTTTTTCAAATATCATTTCTTCAAGAACTTCTAATGGTCTATTTGATTTTTCCGCCTTTGCTCTAACGATAGCACCTTCCCAACTATTTATTATAAAAGCTGCTGAAGTTTTTATGTCAATTATTTTATTAATTTCTTTAGCGGATTGTGCATCTTTTAAACATTCAAATATTTTTTCTTCCATTTTAGAAAAAGCAGCTGATAATTTTAATCTAAAATTTTCATTTAAGTCACCCATCTCTAAAGAAAGATTTCCAATCGGGCAGCCGCCTGTAAAATTATTTTCCTTCAAAATATCAGTTGTGGTATATAGAAACGCCTTAATTCTTTGCAACCCGCTCAACGATTTATCAGATAAACTATAGCCAAGTGATTTTTCAAAGAAGGTCATAAACACATCAATTATGGCCAACCCGAATTCTTCTTTGCTTTTAAAATAAAAGTAAAAAGAACCTTTGGGCACATTGGATTCTTTCAAAACTTCTTGAAGACCAGTATGATTATATCCCTTTAGATGAATGTATTTTGCCCCAATTTGTAATAGTTTTTCTTTAGTTTCGTTCATTTTCATTATAAATAGATTATTAATGAAATTAAAATAGACCAGTCGTCTATTAAAGTCAAATGATTATTTATAGAACTAAAGTTTTTTTTGGGGAAGCGTACGAGTTATGAAAAAGTGAAGTGATCACTTTCTTATTAGCGTCATTTTACATAGGGTTTACTAATCATTTAATCCTTTTCCCTTTAGAATTTGCTGCATATATTTTTCAACTCTTCCCTCCCGCGATTTGGGTTGTTTGGGTTGAGAAAAATAAAAAAGGTATGCTCTCTGGCGTCCCGGTGTTAATGCATTAAAAGAAGTTTTCAAAGCACGGTTTTTATCTAATTTCTTTTGAAATTCATCTGGAATTTTGAAGTCAGAAGTTTTTTTAAGCTCCACTTTCAAACCGGCTTTTTCTACTTTAATGGCCTCTCGAATATAGGCTTTCAGGATGGTTTCCATCTTAACTATTTCTCGAATATTTGTGAACCGAATCTGGCGTGCTGCTTGCACATTCTCCGTTTGTTGGATAAGAAGATGCTTGGCATCATTTAACAAGGCACCTTTGAAAAACAAAAGGGCACAGTAATCTTTAAATCCATGTATTAAAACTATATTACTTTTCTTTAACGTGTAACAAGGTTTCCCCCACTTCAAATCTTCTGTAAGCCCACAATCAAGAATGATCATTCTCAATTTCTCAAATTCATCTTGCCACTTCTTAGCTTTACTTAAAAATATTTTAACCTTAGTATTCATTTCTTTCTTTATCACCAGATGTTAGTTGAATTTGTTTAATAGTTCTGCTGCTAGCAGCCAACTATTAATTTTCCGTAATAATAATAAATTAAAATTAACTTTCAATGGTTTTTTCTGCAATTATTTTTAATAAAAAAAGCCGCAGATTTGATTATGCGGCTTTAAGATAAAAGTGAGAATTAATTTATTTTTTCTTTAAAACTGCTTTCATAACATCATCTTTACTTATTGGTTTTGTGCAGAAGAACCAGTCATAACATTTAACATTTTTTTCTTTTCCATCCATACGATCTTTAGCTGTTCCGCAAGAACCGGCAGGAGGAACAATTACATCATCGCCCGGTCTCCAATCAGCAGGAGTTGCTATTCCGAATTCATCTGCTGTTTGCAGAGCAATTAAAACCCTGTAGAGTTCATCAAAGTTTCTGCCCAGGCTTAGCGGATAATAAATTATTGCTCTGATTATGGATTTAGGATCTACAAAAAATACTGCTCTTACTGCTTTAGTTGAATCTTCATTCGGCTGAATCATTCCATACATTTTTGCAACATCCATTTTGATATCTTCAATTAATGGAAAATTTACCTCAACATTTTTCATTCCCTTGTACTCAATTTTTTCCTTGATGGTTCTTAACCATGCTATATGGCTATATAGGCCATCAATTGAAAGACCAACAAGATGACAGTTAGCGTCATTGAATTGTTTTTCCATTGTTGCAAACGTCATAAACTCAGAAGTACAAACGGGTGTAAAATCTGCAGGGTGACTAAAAAGAATTGCCCACTTACCCGAATAGTCCTTGGGAAAATTTATTTCTCCCTGAGTGGTTACAGCTTTAAATGATGGTGCTTTGTCGCCGATACGCGGCATTGATACAAATTCTGTTTGTGTTGTTTGTTCCATTTTTATTTCTCCCGAATAATATTTTTGTGAATTGTTAATTGTATGATGAACTGAATACCATGAAGATTCTAAATCAGAGAATATTTTTATACATTGGAAAAATAAAATTTAATGTGCAGAGTTTTACAATATATTTGAATTGTCAAAACGTAATTATTGAGAGACAAGAAATTTATCAGTATAATAATTATGAAATTAATTAAGAGTATAATTATGATGAGCTCAATCAAACGAGCAGATATAAGATCCGGAACACACGTTAAAATAGTAACTAAAGAAGATCAGAGGACGGGCAAACTTACCGAAGGTATTGTTAAAGACATTCTTACAAAATCACCAAAGCACCCTCACGGAATAAAAGTGCGACTTGAATCTGGAGAAGTTGGACGTGTTAAAGAAATAGCGGAGTAAATGCCTCTGCTGATACGGTAGCAACATGGCACTAACAATTTTATGTCACGGTATGAGGATTATTTAAATATTGTCATTCCGAACTTGTTTCGGAATCTGATGATTCGAAATCATTCGAAATTGAGAACCTGATCCCGATGAATCGGGACAGGTTGACAAATTATAGGCAATCTGACAGATCCGCGTCATAGAGGCCTGTTAATTATTTTATTTATTTATAACTGTCTTTTCTGTTCTTCATTTCTTTCATGGTGGATTTAAAAAACTTACCCCACTTTTTATCCTTTTGTCTTTTTTCAACATAAGACATTTCGTTGTACTTAGATTCTTTATATAGCTTTAAGAAATTTTCATATCTCTCTTCAGAAATCTCTCTACGTCCCAATGCTTCAAGCACCGCACAACCAGCCTCAACAGTGTGCGTACAATCTTTATAACGGCATTGATTCGATAACTCATCAATTTCATTAAATGTACTGCTAATGCCTGATTCATTAGAGATTATACCAAGTTCGCGCATTCCCGGGTTATCTATAATGATAGCACCATTTTCTAAAATGATAAGCTCACGTTTTGTTGTAGTGTGTTTACCTCTGCCATCCTTTTCTCTGATTGGCTGTGTTTTGTATAATTCCTGATGAATTAAATTATTCAGTAAAGTGGTTTTGCCAACTCCCGATGAACCAAGCAGGCAATAGGTTTTATGAGGAGTAAAAAGTGTTTTAATATTTTCAATATCACTCAAGTTGTTGTTACTGAATGAAAATATTTTTGCATCAGGTAATATCTCAAGTATCTGGTTTTTCTTTTCTTCAGCCTCTTCGGGACCGATAAGATCGCTTTTACTTAATAGTATTAGCGGAGTTATGTTGTTATCATTTATCATTACAAGATAACGCTCAAGTCTTCTGATATTAAAATTGGAATCAAGTGCCTGCATAATGATTGCAATATCAATGTTGGCAGCAATTAATTGGTAATCAATTTTCTTACCCGCAGCTTTTCTTTTAAGCAAAGATTTTCTTGGAAGAATATCCTGTATAATTGCAAGAGTATCATCATCAAACAATTGTGCATAAACAAAATCACCAACAGTCGGCAAGTCTAATGCAGAATCAGAATTAAACAGAAACTTACCAGTTAGCTCTGCAAAAATATCTTTCTCTCCGTTTGAAACAACAAAACTATTTTTGTTTACACTTATTACTCTTACGATTTTAAACTCAGAGTTTTGGGATAAATCAACTTTATCCTGAAACCAATTGTTGAAGCCGAGTTTTTCAATTGTGCTCATATTAAATATCTCTTGATTCTGTTCACTTTTTTGTGTGAATTATGCAGACAGTATTTAACTATTCTGATTTATTTCTTTTTAAATTCCAAATACCAATTTCCATTTCCAAAATAGGACCCTTCTTTTATAACAAATACACGATAATGATTTTCTATAGCATAGTTTATAATCTCGCGGTAGTCAAACAAAAACTTTGCCCCCCGTATAATTTCTAATGGACCAATTCCAAATAATTCGACGCCTCGGGTGATTCTACCAGTCATATAAAGTTTCAACTTATTGAAAAGGTCTAACTCGATTAAAAGTTTAATACTTTTTGCATCTTGAGAGATTAGATTAGCTACATCGGATTCAGTAATCCTAAACATAGTCTAATATATCCTCAAACCAATTATCGAAGCCGAGTTTTTCTATGTGGTTCATATAAATTTCTGGGATGCCACGGTCGCACCGTGGCTTTGATTAATTGTTATCACCACATTTCCTTTTTTATGTCCTTTGTCAACATATCTATGAGCTTCTACTATTTCTTCCATTGGATAAATTCTGTCAATAACCGTTCTCAGCTTTCCCGATTCGCAGAGTTCTTTTAGAGAGTATAGATCTTCTATCTTTAACTTGATATTTCCTGACATAGTAAGAACATTTAGGTAGAGTCCTGATTTTGTGAGAGATTTTTTACGTTTTGAAGACTCAATTTTTCCTACCGCATCATAAACAACATCGTAAGTCTGGCCGCTTTGTGTAAAATCTTCTTTAGTGTAATCGATAACTTTATCTGCCCCCAAAGATTTAACCAACTCCAGGTTAGAGGTACTGCACACAGCTGTAACCTCTGCGCCATAGTTCTTGGCAATCTGTATTGCGTAAGTGCCGACACTTCCCGAAGCACCGTAGATTAATACTTTTTGATCTTTCCGGATATTTGCTTTTCTAAGATGAATCAATGCGGTTATGCCGCCGTTGGAAACCGGTGCGGCTTCTTCGTGTGTCATATTGGTCGGTTTTATTGCGAGAATACCTTTTTCTGGTATGCAGCAATACTGGGCGTACGCACCAAATCTAAATTCTGTGGATGCAAAAACGGGATCGCCTACTTTAAAGAGTGTAACATCTTTACCTATTGCTTCAATTTCACCGGAGAGTTCCATACCGAGTATTTTTTTTCTCGGTCCTGTAAATCCAACAATTACTCTCATAATCGGTTTGAAGAAAAAATCTTTAACCGGTCCTAAGCCGGGCTCAAATTGGCGGATCTTAGTATCCCCGATGTGTACAGTTGTAGCTAATATTTTTACAAGTACTTCATTCGGTTTTGGAAAAGGTTTTTCAACTTCTTTAATCTGAAGAACTTCTGGCGGACCATATTTTGTGCATATTACTGCTTTCATAAAAATCCTCAAATCAATTCTATAAGCCGAGTTTTTCGATAGTGTTCATATTTTTCTTCCAGGGCTGCCGCGGTAGCACCGTAGCAGAAATTATTTTCCTTGCCAAACTTCCCAATTCTTCGCAAAGAAAACAACCGGTTTAAAACAGAAAACCGCAGAAACTGTTTTCTGCGGGTAGATTATTTATAACGATGAAAGCTAAAATTTAAATCTATAAGAAAAGTTAACTTGTAATAAGAGTGCATTATATCCAAACATATTAGGTCCCGGTTCATTCCAAGGCATTGTATGATCTGCCTTGGCTCCAATAAACGCCCCAACTCTTGCGCTGGCAAAAATAACTTCACTAAAATCATAATCTACTCCACCGCCAATTTGAAATATCAAATGTGTTGCCGCTGCACTTTGTTCAAATCCCGGGGAATAATTTTCCTGGAGATCCACATTAAAAGTTTTTCCATTTACATTTGCAAAGCCAACAGTGCCAAAAACATATGGGAGTATTTTATCCATTTCGTATCCAAATTTTCCGGTTAGAAAAAGAGCGTAGCGGTAACTTGCTTCATAAGTAACAAGATCCGGAAAATATTGTTTATCAACAGCTGTTCCTTTTTTCATATAAAGCGGTATCACTAACTCTGCCGCGGCCAACCAATTTTCACTAACTTTACCTTCATATCCAATCAAGATTCCTAACATAGGTCCATCATCAACATAATCGCCGGTAGAAGCTTCATGCGATGGATCATCTGAATTAAGTTTACCGGAAAGATAACCGCCAAAAATTCCTGCGTACCATTTTGCTGGATCTGGATTTACTTGTGCATTTGCAAATGGAATTGATAACAACAGGGAAATAAAAGTGAAAAAACACAAAAAATTCAAGTAACCTTTGAACATAATGTCCTCCTTGTATAATGAATATATTTATGCATACCGTTATTTACAACTTTTATGATTGCCCAAGGAATGGTTAAGCTGAAGCAACTGGGGACTGAGTTAAGCAAATGAATATATTTTTGCCTCAACGGGAGAAGAGAGCATAATATTTATACAAGGTTACAAAATATTTTTAAAATATAAAATGCTGTTTCAAAATTTTTAGATTCACGACAAATATTTCAATATCCACTTACTTGAAATCTTATTAAACAAAATACTATTTAGAGCAAGCTTTATTTATTAAAATTCAAGAACAAGAATCATCTACAAAAAACATAGAAAGCGCGATACCTGAAAATTATTTGCGATTGACAGCTTGCTGAAGATTTTGGGGATAACGCGCTCCTTCAATTTTTATTTTAGATGCGGCTTCTTCAATTTGTTTAAGGTCATCTTTTGTTAGTTCTAATTTTGTAGCACCAATGTTTTCTTCCAATCTGTTTAACTTTGTTGTTCCGGGAATCGGAGCGATCCATGGTTTTTGAGCAAGAATCCATGCAAGTGCTATTTGTGCAGGAGTAGCATTTTTTTGTTTGGCAACTTTAGTCAATAAATCAACTAACACTTGATTTACCTTTAAAGCTTCCGGTGTAAAACGTGGAAGAGTGCTGCGGAAATCATTGCTCTCAAATTTTGAGTTCGCATTTATTTTACCAGTAAGAAATCCTCTTCCCAGCGGACTGAATGGAACGAATCCAATTCCAAGCTCTTCCAGTAAAGGAAAAATTTCTTCTTCCGGTTCTCTCCACCAAAGTGAGTACTCGCTTTGCAATGCGGTAACGGGTTGAACTGCGTGTGCTTGTTTAATTGTTTGTACTCCAGCTTCAGAAAGTCCAAAATGTTTTACTTTGCCTTCCTTTATTAAATCCTTTACAGTTCCTGCTACATCTTCAATTGGTACTTTGGGATCAACACGATGCTGATAGAATAAGTCAATAACATCTGTTTTCAATCTCTTTAAAGAAGCCTCTGCAACAGCTCGAATGTGTTCTGGCTTACTATTAAACCCCGTCCATTTTGGTCCGCCATTTGGATCAAGCTCAAATCCAAACTTAGTTGCAATTACAACCTTATCACGTACAGGTTCAAGAGCTTCTCCAACAAGTTCTTCATTATTAAATGGTCCATAAACTTCGGCAGTATCAAAAAATGTAACACCGTGTTCAACAGCATTGCGAATTAAGGAAATCATTTCCTTCTTTTCGGGAAACGGAGGAAAGGCAAAAGTCATTCCCATACAGCCAAGACCAATCGAAGATACTTCTAATCCACTTTTTCCTAAAATACGCTTTTGCATTGTATGTCATTTCCCTTATTTATTGAAAGCTAGTTTTGCATTTTCGCCGACGGTTACATCAATTGTATCACCACCTACAAAATTACCAGCAAGCAATTCCTGGGATAGCGGATTTACAAGATATTTTTGTATGGTTCTCTTTAATGGTCTTGCACCAAATGTTACGTCGTAACCAATATTTGCAAGCCAGTCTTTTGCTTCATCGCTTACAGATAAAAATATTTCTTTTGCTCTTAGCATAAGCATTACTCTTTTTAACTGAAGCTCGACAATTTCTCTAATTTCTTTATGTGTTAATGGTTTAAAGAGAACAATATCATCAATCCTGTTTAAAAATTCGGGTCGTATACTTTGTCGCAGTAATTCACCAAGACGTTCGCGCAATTCACCCATTACATTTTCAACCTCATTATCATCAAGGTTAAAAAGTCTTTCCTGCAATAACTGTGAACCAAGGTTTGAAGTCATAATGATAATGCTATTCTTAAAATTTACAGTCCTGCCCTGGTTATCGGTCAATCGTCCATCATCCAAAACCTGCAGCAGAACATTAAAAACATCAGGGTGTGCTTTTTCAATTTCATCAAGCAGTACAACGGAGTAGGGCCTTCTGCGCACTGATTCTGTTAACTGTCCGCCTTCTTCGTATCCAACATAACCGGGAGGCGCACCGATCAATCGAGACACAGAAAACTTTTCCATATACTCACTCATATCAATGCGAATCATTGCATGCTCGTCATCAAATAAAACCTCTGCTAAAGCACGGGCAAGTTCCGTTTTGCCAACACCAGTTGTTCCAAGAAAAATAAAGGAACCAATCGGCCTGTTTGCATCCTGCAATCCTGAACGTGAACGACGTATAGCATTTGCGACAGCAGAAACAGCCTCATCCTGCCCTATCACACGTTTATGTAATTCATCTTCTAATTTTAAAAGTTTGCTGCGTTCACTTTCCAACATTCTGTTAACAGGAATTCCGGTCCACTTTGCGACGACTTCTGCAATATCCTCAGCATCAACCTCTTCTTTTAACATTTTTTTATCTTGCTGAGCCTCAGCAAGTTTTTTTGTTTCATCTTTTAATTGTTTTTCAAGATTAACAATTCTGCCGTAACGTATTTCTGCAACCTTTCCCAGATCACCCTCGCGTTCAAATTTTTCTGCTTCAAGTTTAAGATTTTCAATTTCACTTTTCATTGTGCGGATTTTTTGAATCTTCTCTTTTTCAATCTCCCAATGTGTGCGAAGTGTTGATCGCTCTGTGTTCAGCTGGCTCAATTCATCCTGAAGTTCTTCAAGCCGTTTTGCGGAAGCATCATCTTTTTCACGTTTTAATGCTTCTCTTTCTATTTCAAGTTGTTTTACTTTTCGTTCAAGTGCATCAAGTTCTTCCGGCATAGAATTAATTTCAATTCTAAGTTTAGATGCCGCTTCATCTATCAAATCAATTGCTTTATCTGGAAGAAATCTGTCTGTTATGTATCTTTCAGAAAGTTGTGTGGCTGCCACAATTGCCCCATCAGTTATCCGAACTCCATGATGAACTTCGTATCGTTCTTTAAGTCCGCGTAAAATAGAAATTGTATCTTCTTCAGATGGTTCTGTTACAAGGACAGGCTGAAAACGTCTTTCGAGTGCCGCATCTTTTTCAATATGCTTTTTATACTCATCAAGTGTCGTTGCGCCGATTGCGTGCAGCTCACCGCGAGCTAAAGCGGGCTTTAAAATATTTGCAGCATCCATTGCCCCTTGTGTTGCACCCGCACCAACAAGCGTGTGAAGTTCATCTATAAAAAGAATAATCTCTCCATTGGATTCCTGGACTTCTTTAATTACTGCTTTTAATCTTTCTTCAAATTGTCCGCGAAATTGTGTCCCGGCAACCAGCGCACCCATATCCAGCGCTACAATTCTTTTTGTTTTTAAATTTTCAGGAACATCGCCGGAAACAATTCTATGAGCAATGCCCTCTGCAATTGCAGTTTTACCCACACCGGGCTCACCAATTAATACGGGATTATTTTTTGTTCGGCGTGATAAAACCTGAAGCACTCTGCGGATCTCTTCATCTCTGCCAATAACGGGATCTAGTTTTCCCTGCTTTGCAAGTTCATTTAAATCTCTTCCATACTTTTCTAAAGATTGATATGTGTCTTCAGGATTTTGAGAGGTAACACGTTGAGTTCCCCGAATTTCTTTTAGTGCAGTAAGAATATCTTTATAATTAATTCCATTGTCACGTAAAAGTTGTCCCGCTTTTCCTTTGTCGTTAGATAGTGCAAGCAAAATATGTTCTGTTGAAACGTAATCATCTTTTAGGTTGCGTGCTTCTTCGGCTGCAACGTCAAAAACTTTACCCAGCGATTGAGACATTTGCTGATTGCCCAAGCCTGTTCCACTTACTTTGGGAAGTGTTTCAAGAAGCTGCACAACTTTTAATTTAACAGCATTAAAATTCCCGCCGGTTTTTTTTATAACGTTCTCAGCAACATTTCCGCTTTCCTGCACAATTGCAGCAAGAACATGTTCTGCTTCCACAATTTGATTGTTGTAATTTTGTGCAATCTCAATTGCACTTTGCACAACTTCTTGTGCTTTTACCGTTAGTCTATTAAAATTAAATGACATTTTCTTTCCTTTTATATCAAGTCACACTTCGACTTCGCTCAGTGTGACGGTTTCATCATCGATCACAAAATCTTATCAATTTATTTTTTATACACTGAGATTCCCGAACAAGTCGGAATGACAAAAATCATTATTCTTTACTCTTACTATACAATTCACTCGCATCCGTTAACATTTTATTTAACCTATTTACAAGTTTGTGCGGGTCTTCAAGATTACCCTCAAGCAATAATGCTGATTCATAAAGCTGTTCAGTGGTATCTGCTATAAACTGATCGCTTTCGTTTTTCTTGAATACATTCAGCAAGTTGTGTATAAGCTTGTGATCTTTATTTATTTCCATCAATCTTTTTTGTGCCGGCATTGCCATTCCCTGATTCGACATCTTCAATATCTTCTGCATAGTTGAAGACATTGTATCATCTGGATTGATCAAGCAAGATGGACTTCCCTTTAATCGTTTTGATTCGTGAACTTCAGTTACTCGTTCGCCGAGAATTTCCTTCATCTTTAACATTAATTTGCCAAAAGCTTTATCATCCTCTTTGCTGAATTTTTCTTTTGGCTCTTCACTCTTCTCAACATCTTCAAGTTTATCAAGTTCTTTTAAGTTTACCCCATCCACAGATTTGAAATCAAAATCTTTATGTTTACGGATTGATGTCACAACAAATTCATCAACAGGATCATACAGATAGAAAACCTCTAAACCTTTTGCTTTAAAAATCTCCAAATGCGGATTTAAATCAATTGCTTCCTTACTCGTTCCAAGCGAGTAATAAATCTCTTTCTGATCTTTCTTCATTCTGCCGACATAATCTTCCAGCGAAACAAGTTCCTTCTCATCTTTGCTTACAGAAGAATTAAATCTTAAAAGCTGCTGATATTTTTCAACGTTTGCATAATCCATGTAGCCAAGTTTGAAGATTCTTCCGTGCTCTTTCCAAAACTCAGCGTAACGTTCAGGTGAATCTTTAGCGATTTTTATCAAACCGGAAAGAATATTGCTTGTTACACTCTGAGCTATCTTTGTGAAGATTATATTTTCCTGCAAAGTTTCGCGGGAAATGTTAAGCGGTAAATCTTCTGAATCAACAACACCTTTTACAAAGCTTAAATACTCAGGTAGCAAATCTTTGTTTTGATGTTGAATTAAAACGCGGCGGACGTATAAATCCAAACCGTAATCATCACGGTTAAAACGCCAGTACTCATTGCTCTTTTTAGGAATGAACAACAAAGAATTAAACTGTATCGGTGCATCCACAGAAGTGTGAATTGTCTCAAACGGTTCTTCGTTATCATAAGTTAAAAATTTATAAAACTCATCGTACTGTTCTTTTTTTAAATTTGATTTTGGTTCGCGCCAAATAGCGGCAATGGTGTTAATCTTTTCATTCTCTAAAAAGATCGGGAAGGAAATAAAGTTGGAATGTTTTTTAATTATTGATTCCAAACGAAATTTTTCTGAAAATTCTTTAGTTTCTTCTTTCAAAAATATTTCAATTATTGTTCCACGTTTAACTTCATCAGTAAGATCGGCAATTTCGTATTCACCAAGTCCATCAGATTTCCACTCAACCGCCACGGCATCTTTTTTATAAGATTTTGTTTTAATTATAACTTCTTTTGCTACCATAAAAACTGAGTAAAAGCCAATTCCAAATCTTCCAATAATATTATTTACAGCATCTTTACTTTCAGAAAGCTGTTTCAAAAATTCTTCCGAGCCGGATTTTGCAATCGTTCCGATGTTTGCTATCAACTCATCACGCGTCATTCCAATTCCGGTATCAGTAATCGTTAAAGTGTTTTTCTTTTCATCAAAAGTAATTTTTATTTCTAATGGTAAATCTTTGTCTGCAACTTCAGTTCCTTTGTTAGATTCAAAACGAAGTTTATCCAAAGCATCAGAAGAGTTTGAAATTAATTCACGTAGAAAAATATCTTTACTCGTGTAAAGCGAGTGAACTAATATATCAAGCAGCTTTTTAGTTTCAGCTTTAAATTCAATTTTTTGTTTATGAGTTTCGGTCATTTTTTCTCCTTTGTTTAGTCATCCCGAACTTGTTTCGGGATCTTTTGTAATTTTATAAGATGCTGAAACAAGTTCAGCATGACTGTTTATTCATTTCTTAATGTTTTCAATTTATTAAATAATTCTTTTTCTTCTTTGCTTAAATTTTTAGGAACTGTAACAAGTATCTTTACAAATAAATCTCCGCGCACATTATTATTATTCATTCCTAAGTTTTTTAATCTTAACGTTTTCCCGGATTCTGTTCCTTCGGGTATTGTAATGCTAATAGTTTTTCCATCAAGCGTTTTTATATTTTCTTTTCCACCAAGAACAGCAGTGTAAAGATCAACATCCAGATTATAGTATAAATCATTTTCTTTTATTTCATAAAATGGATGCTGAAGTATATGAAGATTTAAAAATAAATCACCCTTTTCACCGCCTGCCGTTTTAGAGCGACCCATCCCTTTTAATCTAAGCTTCTGTCCATCTTTGGTTCCGGACTTTATTTCTATCTTTAACTTTTTTCCCTCAACAGAAATTTGTTTTTCACTTCCGTTAAAAACATCTTCAAGTGTAATATTCATGTTTGCTTCGACATCAATTGCAGTTTTTTGCTGCTGAGTTCTTCCGCCAAATCCCCTACCACCGCCAAAAAATGATTCAAAGAAATCAGAAAATCCACCGCCGCCCATTCCGCCAAAGATATCGTTTATATCTCCGGAAAATTCATATGATGAACCCGCTTGCCGATTACCGCCGCCAAAGTGTGAATAGTAGTCTCCAAAACCTTGTCCACCAGCGTTTTGATATTGTTTCCAATTTGATCCAAGTGTATCATACTTTTTTCTTTTCTCCGGATCACTCAATACTTCGTTAGCTTCTGTAATCTCTTTAAATTTATCTTCGGAAGCTTTATTACCGGCATTACGATCAGGATGATATTTCATTGCAAGCTTGCGATAAGCTTTTTTTATTTCATCCTGTGTAGCGGATTTTTCTACACCTAATATTTTATAATAATCTTTGTATTCCATTTTAAACCTGAATAAGAAAAAATCTTATTCTAAATTTACTAAAATTGTTTAGTCAACCTGAACTTGTTTCAGGTTCTTTATAAATTTCAGAGATTCCGGAACAAGTCCGGAATGACAGATAAAATTTAGATAAAAGAAAAGGGTAACCAAATAGTTACCCTTTTTTACGTCATCATCAAGTCTAAGCTTACTTCACTTTTATTTCAATTTCTTTTGGCTTTGCTTCTTCTGCTTTCGGGATGGTTATTGTAAGCTGTCCATCAGCAAACTCTGCGTTTATTTTTTCAGCCTGAATTAATTCCGGCAGAGTGAAAGATCTAAAATATTTCCCATAAGCTTTTTCAATTCGATGACATTTTTCATCCTTGTTTTCAGCTTGCTGTATACGTTCACCGCTGATATTTAATTTTCCATTTGTAAAAGAAATTTTAACATCTTCTTTTTTGATTCCAGGCAAATCAATTTTCAAAGTAAAATTGTCATTGTTCTCATAGATATCAGTAAGTGGTGTCCAAACCGCGTTTTCATATTCCGCATTAACCTCTTTGCTTTTAGAAATTCCAAATCTGTTTTCAAGCGAGTTAAACATTTTGTTAAACTCTCTTTCGAAATCAATGAGATCTCTAACCGGGTTGAATTTTACAAGTGTCATTTTTTATCTCCTTTTTATTATTTGTTAGTTTTATTTTGTTTTTTGAATTTCACAGTCACAATAACAACCTACGTGCCGAGATGGTTTATTCCCATAACCAATTATAATATAATGAGTTACGGCGATTTCTCTTGGATTTAAATAAAGCGCCATAATGGCGGATATTTTGACAAATAAAGCGAATTTGGTGATAATTTGTCATAAATGTCTGCCAAAATAACAAATCAATAAATTTTAGTTTTTCAATAAGGCCAAATTGGTAAACCTTTTATTATTGATTATTTTTGCAATCTTAAAATTTGAGCATTTTAAAAGTGAACGAAGATACAATTGTTGCATTAGCCACTCCAGCAGGAGTTGGTGCGATTTCCGTTATTAGAATTAGCGGCACACATGCATTTATTGCTGTGGATAAAGTTTTTAATGGAAAAATTAAAATTGTAAATGCAGCAACACACACTTTGAATTACGGAGATATAATAAATACAGATGGCGAACATATTGATGACGTTTTGGTATCTGTTTTTAGGGCTCCAAACTCATATTCGGGTGAAGACAGTGTTGAAATCAGCACACACGGAAATCCGTTAATTACACAAAAAGTTATTGAGCTATTAATTGCAAATCCGGATGTACGATTAGCTGAGCCTGGCGAATTTACAAAACGCGCATTTTTAAATAACAGATTAGATTTAACAAAAGCAGAAGCTGTCGCGGATGTGATCAGCTCTAGAACAGAGGCCTCATTTCGTGGTGCAAGAAATCAGCTGGATGGGTTTTTATCTAAAAAAGTAAACGAACTAAGAGCATTACTGTTAAATTCTTCATCTTTTGTGGAGCTGGAATTAGATTTTGCCGAAGAGGATATTGAGTTTGTAAATCAAGATGAGCTGTTAAAAAGAATTGATTCGATAATTATCGAGATCGATACATTATTAGAAAGTTATGAATTTGGAAGAGTTATTAGAGATGGAGTAAATGTAGCGATAGTTGGCAAACCAAACGTTGGTAAATCTTCGCTATTAAACTACATTTTGAAGGAATCACGAGCAATTGTGAGTGAAATTCCCGGAACAACTCGCGATGTAATCCGTGAAGAGGTCTCAATTGAGGGAATATTATTTAGATTATTTGATACTGCCGGAATTCGGATTTCAGACGACTCAATTGAAAAAGAGGGAATTTTAAGAAGCCGGGAAACGGTTAGAAATGCTGATGTAATTATCTTTTTAGAAGACGTGCAGCAAGGAGAATCAAAAGAACTTTTTATGGATCTGTTAAAGTTTACGAGCCCAGATAAGATTATCAAAGTTCTTAATAAAGTTGATTTGAATAGTAAATTCAGATATTAGTTCTGATGTTAAAATATCTGCCAAAACGGGAGAGGGAATTGAATCGCTTTTCAAATCCTTAAAAGAAAAAACTATTGGAAATGAAAACTATACTGAGAAAACAGCAATTGTAACAAATCTAAGACATCACAATTGTTTGAAAAAATCCAGAGAAAATCTTATTAATGCTCGCGAATCAATATTAAAGAAAATGAGCGGGGAGTTTATATCTGTAGATCTGAGAAATGCCGAAATGAATCTTGCTGAAATCATAGGTGAAGTAACTTCGGATGATATTCTAAATAACATTTTTATGAAATTTTGTATTGGAAAATAGTGTTTAAGTTTCACGTGAAACGGAAAAGCTTAACATTTAGCAAATGATTTTGTTTCACGTGAAAAGACTAAATAGATGAGAATATGAAGAAATTTGACGTAGTTGTAGTTGGCGGCGGTCACGCTGGAATAGAAGCTGCTTCTGCTGGAGCAAGAATGGGTTGTTCCGTTGGATTGGTTACTATGGATAGATACGCCCTTGGTAGAATGTCTTGTAATCCCGCAATAGGTGGAACTGCAAAGGGCCATTTGGTTCGTGAGATTGATGCTCTTGGCGGAATAATGGGGCAAATTGCTGACAACACGGGAATTCAATTCCGAATGTTAAATCGTTCCAAAGGTCCGGCAGTTTGGTCACCTCGCTGTCAATCAGACCGGGTTCTATATTCTGAAGAAGCTTATAGAATTATTTCTAATACAGAAAATCTTGAAATAGTTGAAGGCTCAGCCGTTGAGGTTTTAACTGAAAATGGAAAGGTCGTTGGTGTCAAAAATTCAGATGGGGAAGTGGTTTCTTGCAAAGCTTTGGTTCTCTCATCGGGCACTTTTCTGAATGCTCTTATGCACACAGGTTTAAATAAAACCACTGGTGGAAGATTTGGTGAGCAACCGGCAACGGGAATTACAGAATCCTTAGTAAGTTTAGGATTTGAGTATGGTAGATTAAAAACCGGAACTCCGCCACGATTAAAAAAGGAATCAATCAACTGGAGTATTTTAGAAGAACAACCAGGCGATGAAAATCCGCAGCCTTTTTCTCATCAAACCGATGTTTCAAAATTTCCATTTTTGCCACAAGTTAGTTGTCATATCACTTACACGGATAAAGAAGTACATAAAATTTTAGAAAAAGGATTTGCTGAATCACCTTTGTTTACGGGCCTGATTAAGGGCGTTGGTCCGCGTTATTGCCCTTCAATTGAAGATAAGATTGTCAGATTTTCTGATAAAGAAAGACATCAATTATTTCTTGAACCGGAAGGCTTGAATTCTGATTTAATTTATTTAAACGGATTTTCTTCTTCGCTGGATGCTGATATACAATATGAAGCTTTACGAAAAATTGCAGGCTTAGAAAATGTTGAAATGGTTCGCCCTGGTTATGCAGTTGAATATGATTTTTTTCCGCCTCAGCAAGTTGATTTAACTTTAGAAACAAAGTTGGTTGAAGGATTATATTTTGCCGGGCAAATAAATGGAACATCCGGTTATGAAGAAGCAGCGGCTCAAGGTTTGATTGCAGGAATAAATGCAGCATTAAAAATTCAAGGTAAACCGGAATTTGTTTTGAAAAGGAGTGAAGCATACATCGGGGTTTTGATTGATGATCTTGTAACAAAATCCACAGATGAACCTTACAGAATGTTTACTTCTCGAGCAGAACATAGATTGATTCTCAGGCAGGATAATGCAGATAGACGTCTCATGAAATACGGTTACGAGTTTGGTTTAATTCCTAAAGATCTTTTTTCTGAAATCAAACACAGAGAAAAGACAATTATCAATGGAATTAATTATTGCCAGACTAAAAAACATCATGCAAGAGATATAAATGAATTTTTAGTCTCTATTGGTTCAAATGAAATTGATTCCACAGAGACAATATCAAAACTATGTAAACGTCCTGAAATAAATCTTAAACAGCTTTTAAATTTTAATGGAGCTGCTAACGAATCTATTGCACTTGAGATATTAAATGATGAAAAGGCGTTGGAACAAGCTGAAATCGAATTGAAATACGAAGGTTATATTATTCGGCAGTACGAAGCAGTTGCCAAACTTGAAAAATACGAAGAAACAAAAATTCCATTAAATTTTGATTTTGCAAAAATAAAACAGCTATCAACAGAAGGAAGGGAAAAGTTGAGCAGAGTAAAACCTCGCTCAATCGCTCAAGCTTCAAGAATCTCGGGCGTTACGCCTTCAGATATTTCGATTTTGTTGGTATATTTAAAGAACTAATTTTAAGGTTATTGTATGTCGCCTGCCAAACAAGAAATTTATCTTAAAGAATTACAAAATTTTTATTGGGACAACGGATTTAATCCTGAGCCAATGCGAACAGAAAGACTTGCCTTTTATGCAAATCTTGTTGCTGAAAAAAATAAAAAAGTAAATTTAATTTCCAGAAAAGATGTTGACAGTATAGTTGAAAATCATATTTTCATTTCTTCTTACATCACTAAGTTTTTGCCAGAAAAATTAATGCGATTTATTGATATAGGAACCGGTGGTGGTTTTCCGGGAATTCCACTGGCAATTATGAGGCCCGATTTACGTGGTGTACTTGTTGATTCTATCGGAAAAAAAATAGATGCAGTTAATGAATTTATAGATAAGCTAAAATTAAGTAATGCAGTTGCTGAGTGCGCAAGAGTTGAAAGTCCGGAGTTTATTGCAAAGTACAAAGAATCGTTTGATGTAGTTGTTAGTCGTGCTGTTAAACCAATAATAATATTAATACGATACGCCTTACCATTAATTAAGGAAAAAGGTTATATCGTTGCAATAAAGGGGGGTAATTTGGATGAAGAATTTCAAAAGGCCGAAATGAAATACAAGTCTTTTATTAAAAAATCTACTGTTTACGAGCTTGCTTATAAGCCTTCAAACATCAGAAACAAAAAAGGGAAAAAACTGGTTGTAATTGAATTACAAAAATAATTTGTAATAAAAACAACACACATTTATTAATGAAATATTTTTTTCTTTTTTTTTTAGCCCCATATTATTTTACATCCGCACAAGTAGATAGCATTTTTGTAAGCGATTTAAATGACGCCTTAAATGTTAGTGCAAGCTTTTACACTTCACCGTTGAGATTTGATTCTGAAGACTGGATAAAGTTTTCTGCTGTTTTTGGGTTAACAGGGTTTGCAACTTTAGTCGATAAGGATATAAGAAGTTTTTCTCAAAGAAATCAAGTAAGTTTTTCCAATGATGTTTTTTCTGTTGATAAATATTATTACACAGAATTTGTTGGCGCAAGTATCATTGCATTTTATGGATATGGTTTGTTTGATAACAATAACAGTGTAAGAAAGCTTGCCGTAAAAATCACACAAGCAACATTCCTTGCTACTTCACTAACGATAATAACAAAATCTGTTGTTGGGCGCGGCAGACCCTACAAACAAGAAAGCCAATATTACACAGATCCATTTACATTGGATAATGATTTTAATTCTTTTCCATCAGGTCACACAAGTTTGGCATTTGCATACTCAACAGTTATGGCAAACGAAATTGATAATATTTTCTGGAAAGCTGGTTGGTATTCACTAGCGGGTTTGGTTGGATATTCCAGAGTACATCATAATCAACATTGGTTTTCTGATGTTTTAATGGGAGCGGCAATTGGATATTTTTCTGGCTCGTTTGTAAACAATCATGCTGTAAATACAAAAGAAAAAATATCCGTAAATTTATATCCGCTGCCAATGGGTTTAGCAGTGCAGGTTACTTTTTAATTTATCATTTCATTGATTAATGAGATTTTTATTTCTCATCCTTTATTGTGTCCTCGTTCCTTCAATCTCATTTACACAGATTGAAGAAAAAGCAGGAAAAGATTTCGGAAAATTCTTTGAAGTCGGGGGAGATGTATTGTCTTCACCCAAATATTTTGTATCTGAAGACTGGATTAAACTTTCCACATCAATCGGCGTAACTGGATTAGCGCTTTTAGTTGATGAAAATGTAAAAGAGTTTTCCCAATCCAATAAAACAGAATTCTTAAATATACTTTTCAAAATTGATGATTATTATCATTCCGAACTAATGGCAGCCAGTGTTATTGTGCTATACAGCTATGCGTTAATTGATAAAAATTATGAATTGAGAAATTTGTCACTTCGATTAGCCGAAGCCACCGTATATGGAAGCCTGATAAATATGGGCATAAAATTTATTGGAGGAAGAAGCAGGCCGTTTTATTCAGAAAACGCTTATGATTTTGATCCATTTAAATTAAATTTTGAACAAACTTCTTTTCCTTCGGGGCATTCTACTTTAGCATTTGCTTACTCTTCAGTTATGGCAAAAGAGTATCAGAACTTCTTCTGGAAATTCGGCTGGTATACTGTGGCAGTTTTAACAGCTTACGCAAGAGTTTATAATAACTACCATTGGTTTTCCGATATCATATTTGGTTCTGCAATTGGTTTATTTGTGGGAGAGTATATTAACAATCATCTAACAAATCAAAAATTAAAAACAGATATTGAGCCAGTAATTCCTGCTCCGCCATTTTTCACTTTCAAAATCCCACTTTAATTGTCATGAATAAACAAAGCAACTCTACATTTTCAAATGGTTTTACTAATCTAAAACAGATACTTCCTATCCCGAATTCTCAAATCCGTTTTATTAGTCCTCTCTACGGAGCTGCAAAAAGTCTTGCCGTAAAGGAATTGCTAAACACATACCAACAAATAGTTTTACTCTTTTCTGATAGTAAAACCGTGCACGAAACTAAAGTTGAATTACACATCCTTGGTCTTGCTGATGATTTAATAGTAATTGATGATTTCAATCTAGAATCCATCCAGGAAAAATTAACAGAAATATCTAAAAGAACACAATTTGTATTAATTACAACATATGAGATTTTAAATCTAAAGCTCCCTGACAAAGAAAAAATAAATCATCTAACGACAATGGTTTCGGTCGGTGGTGATCTAAAATACGATGATTTAATTGAGTACCTAAACATACTCTTTTACACAAAAGATAAGTTTGTGGAAGCACCGGGTTATTATTCACAGCGCGGAGCGATTATAGATTTTTGGTCATACTCAGAAAAGAGTCCTGTAAGATTAGAGTTTGATGGTGACTTCATTGAATCAATACGCTACTTTGATGGTGAAAGTCAGAGATCTTTTGAGAAAATTAATGATGTAACTTTGGCCGGGGCTTTTCAAAATCAAAATGAAGATTTTAGTTCTGATATTTTTAATTATTTAACTAATCCTGTTTTTATTGCTTCCGGATACGAACTTGATAATATAAAATCCTCAACGGAAGAAATAGTTCCGGTTATTAAAGAAGAGATACTGCTTAATAAGAAAAGTAAACTAGTTGATGAAGATGATTTTCCTGAAGTCGAAAAAGAGATAATTGTAGAACCAGAAATTATCAAAACCACATCCTTTGATTACAAAAGTAAAAACGCAAACTGGATAATCGAGGATGAACTTACGTCTGTTAAAAGAACTGAGCTTGGTTTTTCTCCCGCCCCATCTATCAACTCAAATTATCAAGTTCTATTTTCAGTATTAAAAGAATACGCTGAAAAAAGTTTTAACATCATCATTACTTCTGAAAATGAATTACAAACCAAACGCCTTAATGAATTGCTTGTAGAGATAAATCCTGAACTTGAAACATTAATTGACTCGGGTAAAATAAACATTATTACCCTGGCCATTAAAGAAGGATTTATTAATCGAACCGATAAAATTCTTTTACTGACTGATTATCAAATTTTTAATAAGCCATACCGCACAAAAATATCTTCATCAAAAAAGTTTAAAAAATCCAAAGCCAAAAGTTTTGCATCTATAAAACGAGGAGATTATGTAGTTCATGAAGACTATGGAATTGGGCAGTATGCTGGACTACAAAACATTAAAATTGGAGATGCCGATCAGGAATCGATGAAGATTCTTTATGCTGATGGGGGCGTTGTTTATGTAAATCTAAACTACCTTGCCCTTGTAAAAAGATATTCGTCAAATGAAAATCTAAAGCCAACACTTGCAACGCTTGGCAGCGGTGAATGGTTGAGCACAAAAGCTAAAGCAAAGAAAAAAATTAAAGAAGCTGCGCGCGAGCTTATTGAGCTTTATGCAAAAAGAAAATCTACCCAGGGATATAAATATTCTCCGGATACTATTTGGCAGATGGAACTTGAGGCTTCTTTCTTTTATGAGGATACGCCAGATCAGGCAAAAGCCAGCGACGATGTAAAGGGTGATATGGAAGCAGAAAACCCAATGGACCGTTTGGTTTGCGGTGATGTTGGTTTTGGCAAAACAGAAATAGCCGTTCGCGCAGCTTTTAAAGCCGTGCAGGATGGAAAACAGGTTGGTGTGCTTGTTCCAACCACAATTTTAGCTGAGCAGCATTACAATACTTTTAAAGATAGATTAACACAATTTCCAGTTCGTGTTGCCGCACTTTCAAGATTTCAAACAAAGAAAGAACAAAAAGAAATTGTAAAACTTTTGGAAGAAGGGCAGCTTGATGTTTTAATTGGTACCCATCGATTAATTTCTAAAGATGTCAACTTTAAAGATCTAGGTTTACTAATAATAGATGAAGAACATCGATTTGGAGTGTCTGCAAAAGAAAAATTGCGCCAGATAAAAGTAAACGTTGATACGTTAACCTTAACAGCAACACCGATTCCACGAACTTTAAATTTATCTTTACTTGGGGCTAGAGATCTTTCAATTATAGCAACACCGCCGCCAAATAGGCAGCCAATTAATACAAATGTTTCAACTTTTGATGTTTTAAAAATCCGTGAATGGATAATGAATGAGCTGAAAAGAAATGGACAGGTATATTTTGTTCACGACCGTGTTCAATCAATCGACAAGCTTTCTGATTATCTAAAACGATATGTGCCGGAAGCAAAGATCGGTGTAGCGCACGGACAGATGAAGCCATCACAACTTGAAGATGTAATTCATGGTTTTCTCAATCGTAAGTTTGATATTCTTTTATCAACAAAGATTATTGAGTCTGGAATTGACATACCTAATGTTAATACAATAATTGTAAATCGTGCAGATAGATTTGGACTTGCAGAGCTTCATCAATTACGCGGACGTGTTGGGCGAAGTGATAGACAGGCATATGCACATTTTATTGTTCCATCAATGTCGGGAATCACTAAAAAAGCTTTGCGCAGATTACAGGCAATTGAAGAGTATACGGATATCGGTTCAGGATTTAATGTTGCAATGCGTGATCTTGAAATTCGCGGTGCAGGAAATTTGCTAGGTACAGAGCAAACAGGATTTATTCATGATGTTGGTTTTGACCTTTATGTTAAACTTATAAACGAAGCTGTTGATGAATTAAAATACCAGGACTTTAAAGAAGTATTTAAATCTTTGCCAAAGATAGAAGAAAGAACAGATCCAACGATTGATACATTTTTTGAAATTGGTATTCCTGTTACGTATATGCCCGAGCAAATGGACCGTTTAAATTTTTATACTGCGCTGTATTCCGTTAAAAGCTTATCTGAAATTGAAGAACTGAAAGAGGAAATGTTAGATCGGTTTGGTGTACTGCCGGAAGTTGTAAAACGATTGGTTTTAACTGCCACATTAAAATTTTATTCATCTTTTGCTTTGTTTGAAAGAGTTGCAATACAAAGAAAAAATATTTTTATTATTCTTCCGCGCGGCGAAAAAGAAGATTACTACAAAGTCCGTTTTGTTGAGCTGATGAGATTTATTATGGATGAATATAAAGACAAAATAAAATTCAATCAGCAAAAAGAAGTTATGAAGCTTGTAATTGAAAACCGATTTGAAAAACCGGAAGATATTCTTTCATACTTAATTACATTTTGTGGGAGAGTCGCAAAACTTTTCAGCAATGAAGTAAAAATTAAAATTGAATCTGAAGAAGCTGCTTAATAAAAATCACTATGAAAAAAATTAAAGCTATACTAACAGGCGTAACCGGAATGGTTGGCGAAGGTGTTCTACATGAATGTCTTCTAAATCCTGATGTAGAATCAGTATTAGTAATAAACAGAAAACCTTGCGGAGTAAAACACAAAAAGTTAAAAGAAATTATTCATAAAGATTTCTTTGATCTCTCTTCAATTGAAAATCAATTTGCTGAATACAATGCATGTTATTTTTGTGCAGGAGTTTCTTCAATGGGTAAATCAGAACAAGAATACATACGTCTTACTTATGATTTAACATTAAACTTTGCTAACACTTTATTAAAATTAAATCCTGATTTGACTTTCTGTTATGTTTCCGGTACAGGAACGGACAGTTCAGAAAAAGGCAAAACTATGTGGGGACGAGTGAAGGGTAAAACAGAAAATGATTTGTTGAAGCTTTCTTTTAAAGATGCTTATATGTTTAGACCAGGCTACATTCAGCCAATAAAGGGATTAAAGAACACATATAAGGCTTATAAAATTTTTGCACCATTTTATCCAATTTGGAAAACATTTTTTCCAAAATATGTAACTACACTAAAAGAAATAGGAATAGCAATGATTAATGTTACTCTATATGGTTCTGATAAAAAGATTTTGGAGTGTAAGGATATTGTTAGACTATCAAACAGATAAATCTTAATACTTTTTCATTTTGTTATGGGAACTACCAATTCTTTTTCTTCATTTTTTCCACCTGTAAAAGATCTTAAATTTTCCGGTATATGTCCAGAGTCACTAAATGTGTCAAGTTTCATTGTTCCATCCGGCATTATGCGAACAATTGTTAAGCTGCAATTTGATATGCTCATTTGTAGCCAAGACATTGTGTCTACCTTTAAGACCTTGGTTACAAAATATCTTATTACATTTCCATGACACACGATAATATCATTTCTATCATTTTCATCTGGAGAAGGAATGAAATATTCTTGAAATGCTTTTTCAATATTAGCAACACATTCAAAAACATCTGCAGAATCTGCTTTTGACATTATGTCTTTTCGCCATGTTGGCGGAGTGCATTCACTTATTGATTTATTTTGTTTTAATTCGAGTTCCAGAAATTCCTGATTGATAATAATGGCAGTTTGTCTTGCGCGAGTCATTGTGCTGCTGGTGAGAGAAGTAAACATAACAGGCATTGCTTTTAATCTTGCTGTGAGCAATCTTGTTTGCGCAATTCCAAGTGGCGTTAATTCTTTACCGTTATATTCATCTCTTTGATCAGCTTCATCATAATGACCATGGCGGATAAGATAAATTGTTCTTGTTCCTTTTTTATCAAAATCATTGGTTTGGCTGTGGATATTTCTGACAAAAGGAGTTGTAAGCAGAAGAATTATTAACAGGGATTTATATTTTACTTTTTTCATGTGTTTTGTTTTTCGAGATTTATATCAATAATTCATCACATATTTTTATACTTAAACCCAAATCTACTATTTAATTGTTAAAATGAAATTCCAACAACTATATAAGGCGTTAATACCCCTGTTTCATATATGTTAGACCCCCCCTCAATTTCCAAATTCAGTTTATCAGTTATTTTAGAAAGATAATTAATACTAATTCCTAATGTTGGTATAACTGCTTTTGATTCAGGGCCTCGATTCAGAATTCCAAATATTCCAAAAGATGGACAAACAAGAAGTGTTTTATAAATATCTATTTCGGCACCAAACCTAAGATAATATGGAATCCCATTACCTTTAGATTCTGCTAATGATTCTGTTATATAGATCAATCCAGTCTCTAAAAACATATCAATAGATTTATTTGTCCAAGATTCAGTATGAGAAGCAAATCTTAAATTAAAATTACCTATACCTTTAAATGGCGCATCATCATTTTTATCTTGAGTTGAAATACCTGTGCCGAACAGAATTCGCGATCTAAAAACTAAATCAGTTAAATTATTTTGGGATACAGAATTACTTGAATCTATCTGCGCCCAGACGGAGACGGTAAGCGATAAAATTAATATTATTAAAAAAGCTAACTTCATTAAATTTCGCTAATTAAACCTCATAATCCACAACTCTTCGTTCATAGCGTGCTTCACTAAGCCATTTTTTTATTGCTTCGTGATCAGGATGAATTTGATATTTATGTAATGCTTCTTTGCTTTCAAATTCGGAATACAATACAACATCACAGGAATCTTTTTCATTACTGAAATCAAAACCAACTTCTACTTTTATTAAACCATCAACCTTGCCCTGCATTGCGAGAAGTTTGTCTTTTAAGATTTTTGCATTGATATGTTTATCATTTCCGTATGCGTTTTCATTCAAACGCCAGAATACAATATGTTTGATCATAAAATCCCTATAGTAAATACAAAAGCTTTATCGTTAAAATCATTGAAGGTCATTATATATTCTCCCTCTATAAAGAACTGAAAATTATATGTGTGGAAAAGTCTTACTCCGCCTTTAAATCCTAGCTCTATTCCATCACCATCCTTGTTCTCATTCCCTAAAAACCAATTTTCGTGTGCAACCCAATGGAATCCAAGCGAACCTCCGAGATATGGACAAACATTTGTTCTTGAAAACAGATAATTTCCGTAAAGATTAATTGCAAATCCTTTTCTTGCTCCAATCATTAATCCTGCAGCAACATCATTAATTTCATAATCAAAGTATGCGTTAATTGTAAATGATTTTTTATTATCATTGTCGTATCCATCCGCGGGAAACAGATACCCAAAGGCCACGCCAAAGTTGTATCGTGCTTTTTGCCTCAGGGATTCAATCGATTCCTGTTTAACTATATTTCCAACTTCCTGATTTGAATTAAATGGTGTCTTCTTTCCAACGCTGATTGCAACTCGTTTCATCACTACATCAAGATCCTCAACATCAATAGCCGTTGCACGTTCAGATAAAATGTTTTTTCCGGTTGATGTTTCAACTAATTGATATTGTACAATTAGTTTTTCGCCAAGTATATTTAATTTACAAACCAGAACCTCATCAGCACTCAATTGTTCTCCTATCAATTTAGCGCAATCTTCATCTGAACACTCTTCATTACCAAGAGCAACAAGGGTTTTCTTTTCAGAAATAACATTTAAAGTGCTTTCATTACCAAGCTCCATTCTAAGTATTGATTCGGCAGTTTGAACAGAGTTAAAATCAACACCATTTGAAATAAGCGGCAATAGAACTATTTTTTTTGATGTTATATCCTGTGCTTTTACAGAAGTAAAGATTGATATAGTTATTAGAAAAGATATTAAAGTTTTCATATGGTCCCATCTAAATGAATTTTGTTGCACTAAACTTAATTTGGGAAACGTAAAATCACAACCGGATAATTTTAGGAGATTTGCTTCTCAGCATTTGTTGTTAAAGCTAAAACATTCTTTTTTTATTGAACAAAATTTAATTGTTGGTTTTAAAGCAAATCAAATTTGTTGCGTGTGTTTTTTAAGTTAAGGGGAATTAAACAAACTGTAAAAATTACAATTGAAAAAACTACTAGAAAAGATTTAATAATTACCTTGATCAAGATATGGCATTTCTTGTTTTTTTGTAAAGCGGTTTACTAGTTAAACGAAAAGCCTAAGCCTATATATGGTAAGTAAAGTGGATAGTGATTAGATTCAAACATTATTGCTGTACCACTTTCAATTTCTAAAGATATATATTTGCTTAGTTCAACAATATAATTCGCACTAACATTCATAGCCAAGTAAGGATAGAAATTGGGCATTAATAAAAATCCACCAAAAGAGATACAAGCAAGAAAATTATCATTTATTTTCAATTCCGGACCAAGCTTAATGTAAATAGGCAGGTAAAAATCACTAACTTCTACGTTGTCAAATACATTTTCATTAAACAATATCAGTCCGGCTTCAGAAAAAAAACCTATTGTAAATTCTTGAAATGCTGCTTTCTTCTTCCCGAGCCTAAGATTAAAATTTTCAAAAGAAGCAATTTTACCATCCATCGGGCTGCTGGAAAATTCTGAACCAAGACCAAAGAATACTCTTGGTCTAACTTTATATGTGCCAGCTTTTGTCTGGTTTGATTTTTCTATGGATTGCTGTGCAAAAATATTTGATGCAATAAAAAAAAGAAGAATTAGAAGCACTTTCATAATACCATCTTATTTATTTTAATCTATAACATAAACATAATTTCATATAATATTAAGAACAACCAAGTAATTGTGGTTTGTATTCTCATTAAACGAAAAAAGCGGAGGAGAATTTCATTTTTTTAGCACTTAAAGTTTGTTTATTTTTTGCAGATTAAATTTTGCTTATCCAACGAAAAAGGTATTATTATGGCATTTAGAGATCAGCAAAAATATTTAGATTTTTTAAAGAGATTTGAAAATAAAATGGATCGTACTGAGCTTGAGGATTACAAAAAATTCGTAAAGCGCCAAAAAGATGATGAGGATTTTGATACTGTTTCGATGAACAGATTAAAATCAATTTACGATAAGTTTTACAAGCCTGTTGATAAATCTAAATACGATCACTTATTCAAAAAAAACAACGAATCAGATAGTTGAGCGTCTAAAAAACAATCAATTATTAAATTTTATAATTTAAACCACATGGCTCATCTAAACAGAGGTAATAATGAATTTCAATCTGCTTAATAAAATTTTTGCAGGAATTGTTTTTATAATTTCTTTCATCGTTCTTTTTATGACAGTGCAACCTTCGGTTTCATTTTGGGATTGCGGTGAATTTATTGCGGCATCAGTTTCACTACAAGTACCGCACCCGCCCGGAACTCCGTTTTTCTTACTGCTCGGTAATATTTTTTCAAAACTTCCGATCGGAGATAATCTTGGTTACAGAGTTAATATGATCTCTGTTATCTCATCGGCACTATCAATTCTGCTTCTTTATCTCATCGCTGTTAAGCTGATTGAAAACTACAAAGGCAAAAAAGCTGATAATATGTTTGATGCAATAGCAACATACGGATCCGCAGCAATCGGTGCACTTGCTTTTTCTTTTAGCGATACTTTTTGGTTTAATGGAGTTGAGGCTGAAGTTTATGCTTTCAGTACCTTCTTGTTTGCAGCCGTTACATATTTGATTATGAGATGGAATGAACGAGCAGATAATAAAGACAGTGAAAAATATATTTTGATGATCGCTTACCTTATAGGGCTTTCAACCGGCGTGCATTTGATGAGTGTACTTGCTGCTGTTCCGGTAGTTATGATAATAATGTTTAAAAAATATGTTAATGATGAAGAATCCTTAAAGAAAACCGGTTATATATTTTTAGGTCATGCGGTAATCATTCTATTGCTGGCTGTTTTCTGGTGGAGCTCTCAAAAATCACAAACTCCGCCAACTTTAGAAGAATACAAAGACTTTGATACAAAATTTAAACTTTTTATTGCCGGTATCAGTGCTTTGATAATGGGCGTATACTGGAAAAAAATCTTTACCAGAAATTCCTTTTATATGCCGCTTATAATAGGAGGAGTTGCTCTCTTTGCTATTTATCCAGGTGTCGTAAAATTTCTTCCTGAAGCGATGACTGCAATAGGAGGGGATAACATTACCACAGAGATAAGTATACTATTTACACTCTTTGCAGGCCTTGGATATGGAATTCATTATACAAGAAAAGAATCAAAACCGACTTTGCATCTTATATTTATGTCTTTATTATTCATTCTGGTTGGATTTATGACCTTTGCGATGGTTATCATCCGTTCAAATCAAAATCCGCCTATGAATGAAAATGCACCGGATAAATTTACTGAGCTGGTTAAATATCTTAATCGTGAACAGTACGGGGATTTTCCTACATTTAAAAGAAGATTTGCTACTGAGCCACATCAACAAATTGTTTACACTGGCTACTCATCAGATTTAGATTTCTTTTATACGTATCAAATGAATCACATGATGACAAGATATTTGTTGTGGAATTTTGCTGGCCGCGAAGGATGGGAACAAGATCAGGGTGCTAACATAGCCCCATTTAATGGTATCGGAAATATATTTGGAAAGCTTATCGGAGTTAACTTTGCCGGTGAGGCCAAGGATTCTTTATTCGGTATTCCATTTTTACTCGGACTGTTGGGTATTTATTTCCACTTCCGCAAAGATTGGAAAATGGCAGCAGTATTTATGATAATGTTTATTTTGATGGGGCACCTGACTGCCTTCTATCAAAACCAGCAACAGCCGCAGCCAAGGGAAAGAGATTATTTTTATGTGGGCGCTTTTTTTGTGTATGCTATTTGGATTTCAATTGGTTTAAGAGGATTGATTGATTTGGTTCAGGCAAAATTAAAAAGTAAAACAGGTGCAACCGCATTATCGTATGCTATTCTATTCTTTGGATTAATTTTAGTCCCGGTAAGAATGCTGCAGGCAAATTACTTTACTCATGACAGATCAAACAACTGGGTTCCTTGGGATTATTCATATAATCTTTTACAAAGCTGCGCACCAAACTCAGTTTTATTTACAAATGGCGATAACGACACATTCCCGCTTTGGTATTTACAGGATGTTGAGGGCGTAAGGCGCGATGTTAAGATTGCAAATTTAAGTCTTCTAAACACCGAGTGGTATATATCGCAACTTAAAAATAATGATCCTTACAAAGTTGGTACTGTTAAAATGAGGTTAAGCGATCAACAAATAAAAGAGATTAGACCGGTACAATGGTCGGCTCGCAACATTACGGTTCCGCTTCCAACACCAAACAGTACGGTTACATATTCAGATATTATGCAGCAATTTTCTTTACGGGATACAACCGTTTTAAAACAAGGCGCAATTTCCTGGACAATGAATCCAACTTTAAATTATGGAAATGTTCAAGCTGTGCGCGTACAGGATTTAATGGTTAAAGAAATTGTTGAATCTAATAATTGGGAACGGCCAATCTATTTTGCAGTTACTTGTTCAGAAGACAGCAAAATTGGTTTGAGTGATTATTTAAGAATGGAGGGAATGGCTTTCCGGTTAGTTCCAGAAAAGCGCAGGGCAAACGATGAGTTCATTGAACCAAATATTATAAAAGCAAATCTTACGGAGGCAGTCGGTTACAGCAAAGACTATAAACCCGGTTTTAAATTCCGAGGTTTAAACGATCCAAATATTTTCTTTGATGATAACCACAAGCGAATGGTACAGAATTATAGAAATGCTTTTCTTCGGTTAACTCTTCATTACATTGGTAATGGACAAAACGAAATGGCAATAAACACATTGGATGGAATGGATGAAAAACTTCCAATTAAACTTTTACCGATGGATTATGGTTTGTTATATGAAATAAGCAATCTTTATTTGCGTGCCGGGGCAAAAGATAAGTTTAATAAGTATTCTGCTGATGTAGAAAAACTTGCGATTGAAAAATTAGAAAAAGATCCTTCTGATGTTCAATCGTACTATAATCCGTACCGAATATTAATTGATCTTTATGAATCACAGGAAAGAAATGACAAGCTTCTTGAGATTTGGCAAAGACTTGAAACTATTTATCCACAGGATCCCAACATAAAGGCAAATATTCAAAAATACAGGGCTCTTGTTCAGGGAATTGATACAAGTAAAATTAATTAGTTTGATTATATAACAGCACATATTGGGTTGTATTAAAATTGTGTGTGTCATTTCGAACGAAGTGAGAAATCTTAATCATATTTTATAAAGATTTCTCTCCCGATTAAAATCGGGTTCGAAATGACTACTTTAATACAACCTTTTTTATTTTAATATTATCGATATGAAAATCCTTATCCTTGCTCTTTCCGGTATTGGCGATGCGCTGATGTTTACACCAGCACTAAAACTACTGCGTCAATCAAAGCCAACCGCACAAATAGATGCTCTAGTGATGTTTAAAGGAACAAAAGAGATTTACAAAAGCAATCCTGATTTTAATAATGTAATTCATTTTGATTTTCTAAAAGAAGGTATAATAAATTCTCTGAAGTTTGTTTTGGGATTAAGAAACAAATATGATGCATCAATTAATGTTTATCCATCCAACAGAAAAGAATATAACATTATTAGCTTTTTAATTGGAGCAAAGCAAAGAGCTGGAGTTGAGTATTTAAGAATGAATTCACAAAATTTTGGTTGGCTTAATAATGTAACGGTTTTAGAAAACGATGAAACTCACAATGTACAAACAAACATTGAGCTTATTGAAAAACTGTTAAACATAAAGTTTGACGAAGAACCATCAATGCAGATTTCTCTTACTGATCAGGACAAATTATTTGCGGAAAAATATTTTAAAGAAAACAAAATCAGTGGAAATGATTTTGTTGTAGGATTTCATCCAGGTTGTGCAACTTTAAAAAACCACATTAAGCGAAGATGGGAACCTGAAAAATTTGCTGAGCTTGGCAAAAAGCTCATTAAAGACAAAAATGCTAAAGTGCTTTTATTCGGAGGACCAGAAGAAGATGATTTAAAATCATCAATTAAGGAAATGATTAATTCTGAAAATTCTTTTGTGATAAAAACAGAAAAATTTTTACAAAGCATTGCAATAATGAAACGGTGCAATGTGTTTGTTACAAATGATTCAGCATTAATGCACGTTGCATCAGCATTGGGATTAAAAGTTGTTGCTATAATTGGTCCCACAAATCCAAATTACATTCATCCGTGGAAAACAGAGCATAAAATTATATCACTAAATTTAGATTGTGCGCCATGCTTCTTTTACTCGCCAAAACCGCTAACCTGTTCTCGTAAAGATGTTCAATTCAAGTGTATAAAAGAGTTGGATGTAGAAATAGTTTATAAAAACATTTAATAAATAATTTTGTTTTATCATTTCGAAGCCCCGATTTATCGGGGTGAGAAATCTTCTTTTTGTCATTCCGAACGGATGTGAGGAATCTTGAAAGATTTTTCCCTGCGGTTGAAATAACCTTCTAAAACAGCTTTCTAATTAACGTCTTTCAAATGCTCAACAATTTCATCAACACTATCGCAGCATTTAATCAGATCCGTTTTTCTTTTTTCACGTGCCATTTGATTATTCATCACATAAGCAATTTCTTTCCACATTTGTGAATGACAGATTATGGGCTTTGGTGATTGAAGATTTTTATTTGCATATTCCCAGACAGCAGCAAACTCAAGCAAAGTGCCTGTTCCGCCTTGCAGAATAACATAAGCATCACCGAGCTTGAGAAGTTTTGTTATTCTTTCAAAAAGTTTTTCTTCTCTCACTTCAATTGTTATGTAGGGATTCGGTTCATAATTCCACAGATCAACAGTAACTCCATAAACTAATCCGCCGTTATCAACTGCCCCTTTTGAAGCTGCTTCCATAATTCCTTTATAGCCGCCGGTGCAAATATTAAATCCCTCTTTTGCCAAAGCTGAACCGAGTTGATAGGCAAATTTATATTGTTCATCGTTTTCTGTGGGGATCGAACTGCCGAAAATTGTAATTGTTTTATTCATAGTTTAATTAATTGTTTACCAAAAATACTTAAACTTGTTTTAATGCGATACCGTTCTTTTTTCTATTAAAAAAATAATCAAAAAAATTTTGGACAGCTGTAATTATTATTTACAAAAATCATTTTCACTAATCTATTTATTACCTTTTAACCGACAAATATTGTTGCTTATTTTATTTCTGCAATTTTGATTTGTTTTTTCATTTTTTTTTTTTTCTAAAATTGGGTATAAAATTTGCTTTAATAAATTATCAGAGGGAGTTGTGGGATGAAAAATTTATTTTATTTGTTTTCTGAAAAGCGCTTTATTTTTAGTAAAAAGTTTACGTTTTCTGTTATAGTACTTATACTGTTTGTTGCACAGCTAAGCTGTAACACAACAGAACCACCGCCGCCGCCAGATAAAACAAAACCTACACTTACTCTTGCACTTGATGATGCAAGCTGTACAGAAGCCTGGCTTCAATTAAAAACCAAGGATTTAGAACTCCCCTCACAGCTAACATTAAAACAATACAACCCAAACGGTGATTCCGTAACTCAGACCTTTAGTCTGAGTACTCAAGACTCACTACTCTACATCGACTCATTGCTTCCTAACCAAACATACAACTTCCAGTTATCCTGTATCTGGAATACTGCATCCGGTAACCAGCATCAAGTATCCAGCATCAAGTATCCAGTAACCACAATGGATACAACAAGCCACAACTTTACTTTTACAAGCTGGACGTTTGGAACTATTGGCAGCAGCGTTCTTTATGATGTTGCGATAATAGATGAAAACAACATTTGGGCAGTTGGTGAGATAATGATTGCTGATACAAGCATAAACGGCTACACAACTTATAATGCCGTGCATTGGGATGGAAGTGAATGGGAGTTAATAAGAATACCAAATTACGATTATCCTAATACGCTTATTTATGGTGCATTACAAACAATTTTTGCGTTTAGTGAAAACGACGTATGGTTTTGTAGTTACTCAAATCTCGTGCATTTTGATGGAAATACTTTTAATTCTAAAGCACAGTTTATGACTAGTATTAATTTTAACGGGCAGGTAACAAAAATGTGGGGCACAGACAAAAACAATATTTATTGTGTTGGTAGAAATGGAGCAATCTATCATTATTTTGGAACAAACTGGCAGCGAATAGAAAGTGGAACAACGTTAAACATAAATGATATTTGGGGAGACTTTAATGAGAAAACTCAAGAGTGGGAGATTTTGGCAGTGGCTTCAAATATTTTTAGTGGGTTCGAGAAGGAGGTAATTCAAGTAAAAAATACAAGTACAGAAATAATAAATAAGGATGGTATTGATGAAACGCTGAGTAGCGTATGGTTTGATCCAAATAGAAAATATTACGTTATAGGATCTGGCACTTATGAAAAAAATAACTTGCATAGCTCTTTCTGGAGTGGTGATCCCCTTGATCTAACGATATATTTTGAAAATCGAATTAGGGCAAATGAAATTAACGATGTAATTATTGTTGGTGCATACGGCGAGACTTTACATTTCAATGGAGCAACGTGGAAAAGCTATTTTAACCAAACTAGTCTATTAAACGGGACTTATTTATCAGTCGATATAAAAAATAATTTAATAATTGCTGTGGGATATCAATCAACACAAGCAGTTATATTAATTGGTAATAGATAATTGAATAAAAGAAAGGAATCAAAAATGGAAAGACCGCCACCTGATAATAAAACCGAGTAGTGATGCTGACACATCACTACCCGTAAATGCAAATAACAAAGGTATGAGTGAATAACTCAATGAATCATTCAAGGGTTTATTGGGAATTTAATTAAATAAAAAAAACATTATTTATGAAATCATTATTAGAAATGGTAGCATTGCTTACAGTGATCTGGATAAACGGCTGTAACACAACAGAACCACTGCCGCCGCCAGAAACAAAACCAACACTTGCTCTTGAGCTTGATGATGCAAGCTGTACAGAAGCGTGGCTGCAACTAAAAACAACAGACTTAACATTACCGGCAGAGCTTACTCTAAAACAATACAACCAAACAGGCGACTCTGTAACTCAGACCTTCAGTCTGAGCGCTGCCGATACATTACTTTACGTAGATTCTCTCTTGCCCAACCAAACATATAAATTTAAAGCTATTCTAAATACTACCGCCAACCCACAACCTACCACCAACCAACTAACCGTAACCACAATGGATACCACAAGCCACAATTTTACGTGGCAAACATTTACTTTTGGGCAGCACCAACATAGTGTGCTTTATGATGTTGCAGTGATTGATGAAAACAATATATGGGCTGTTGGTGAAATTTATATGAATGACTCGCTTGGTAATCCAGACCCAAATCTGTATAACCTTATTAAGTGGGATGGAATAAACTGGAAACCAGAAAGAGTTTATTATAATTATCAAGGATCAAATTTTATAGCACCGCTTCATTCAATTTTTACTTTTGCAATCAATGATGTTTGGGTTGGAAGTAATCAGCCAATGCATTGGAATGGAAATGTTTGGCAAAAATGGGATTTATTAGAAAATATTTGGAATGGTTGGATAAACAATATCTGGGGAAGCAGCAGCAATGATTTATACATTGTTGGAAATGCAGGAAACATTGCTCACTACGGTGCTTCTTCAGTAGGATGGAAGAAGATCGAAAGCGGAACAACAGTAGATTTATTTGATGTTTTTGGAACAACCAATAGTAAAGAAATATGGTCCTGCGGCTACACAGATGATTACGGAACATCTTCACTAATTAGAATTATAAACAATACTTCCGAGATAATCTTTGAAGGACTTAGTAACAGCCAAAACAATGGCTATTATGTAGGTCCGATGAGCGGTATCTGGTCTGATAATAACCACAGAATTTTTCTAATGAATTGGGGTGGAATTTATTTGCAAAAAACCAATAATCAATTCTTCCTTGAAAAAGAGGTTGCAAGATTTAGTGATGTTGGATTTGGTATAGATGGAACGGCTTACAATAATGTATTTGCGTGTGGAGAAGGATTCGTTGGTCACTGGAACGGTTACAGCTACACGGAATATCCCGAATTATTCCACCAACAACGGGCATTTAAGAGTGTAAAAGCTAATACAAACACAGTATGTGCTGTTGGGTTGGACTATAACAGTCCTATCTACTCCAATGCTGTTATTGTATTTGGTAAATAAAAATCATTATCAATAGGAGGGCGTGATGAAA
This sequence comes from uncultured Ignavibacteriales bacterium, assembly GCA_963706055.1. Classification (GTDB taxonomy): domain Bacteria; phylum Bacteroidota; class Ignavibacteria; order Ignavibacteriales; family Ignavibacteriaceae; genus IGN3. Next base: position 49,924 of record CAVPND010000061.1, read on the forward strand.
AATTTCTCTTTTCTTGTATTCGCTGCAATTATTCTTACCGCAACAAATTCTTTTGCAGATAGTACGTGTGTTAGATTCCCTGGTTTAAGCGAAGAGGCATTCGTTCGACCAACTCTTGCAAATCAGGTAGCGACAACTCATTTCATTATTCATTGGGAAGATCCCACAACTTTAACTTATGCTCAGAATACCGCAAATTATGCTGAATATGCCTACCAAGAAATGTGTGTTGAATTGGGTTGGCTGGTCCCACCAACTGATGATGGTAGAGGCGGAGATAATAAATATGATATTTATTTGGTGGATAAGTCATATATTGATGGGTCAAATGGAATTACTCAACCGGAGATTATAGGTAATTGGACTTATGAATGGTCTCCAAGTTTTGTTTTAATTAGAAATAATATTCTTACTTTTGATACTCTTCAAATGATTACTGCTCATGAATTTAATCACGCTTTACAGCTTGCTTACACTTGTAAAGATGGCTCAACTGATACCTGGTTTTTAGAAAATACTGCCGTTTGGATGGCAGAAGTAATATATAATGGTCCACCTATTAATTATTATTTACGATACTTCTATGGACCTGACTATGATAAACCTGATCCATTAGATTCTCCTCAATTTGGGATTCATACTTCTTGGGGTGATGGCCTTGGTTGGTACAATTATGCCGGCTTTTTATGGCCAAAGTTTTTGGCTGAATGGACTGGTGATGATGCGATTGTTAGAAAAATTTGGCAACGACTTGGTCAAAAGATGAATGGATAAGTGATAATGCTAAAAACCCTGCAATTGAGTATGATGGTAATAACATTATTATTGTATTTGAGTACTATGATCCGACGTATTCATCAAACCCCATTATAAATAAAATTCAATATACGGCGGATGCTTCCAATAATTACTATTTCGTATCAAATAGTGATGAAGAAATTGCATATTATCCAAGCACATATTTTGGAAGTGCCAAACCTGTAATATCTTACAATGTTGGTCAATTAGTTATAGTTTACAGAAAAAACAGTACAGAAGGTTTAAAAGAAAAAACCAAATGGTATAATAGTGGAACTCAACAATGGACGTGGGGCAATGAGGTTACAATCCCCGGAACAAATTCAAATTCTATTAACCCGGCTATTATAGGTGCTAACGGAAATATTCATATTGCCTTTGAAAGCCTAAGCACCATAAAGTACAAATTTGGTTATTCATCCAGTTCAAATGGTCCGTGGAATTTTTCAACAGCTTTAGCAACTCTTTCTACCGGTTGTGGATTTAATCAAAACAAGTATCCTAGTATAAGTATGTCAAATTATACCGTTCCTGCGGTTATGGTAAGCTGGCTTGGTATCTATGATCAAGTGGCTGAAAAACGAATAGCAAAAGAGCAAGATGAATCTATTAGAAGATATGCGGCTGTAGCAAAAGTAGGCTATGGTACAAGCTGGGGTGGATTCAGCAATTTTAGTAACAACGTAAATTATACCAGCAATGGTTCTTTAAATTCTTCATCTGGTTCTATTCTTGCCTGGAGCGAGAGCAACGGGCAGACTACCAAGTATGTGAAGAGAAAATCAAACGGTACTTATGATCCAATAACAAGTCTTTTATTCAATAGTGCTTCTGCAAAGGGTATCCATACTTTAGTAAGTAATGGAAGCGCGTTTGATAATATTAAGGTGATGGTATTTAATAATTCAACATCTGCCCCATATTTATTAAATAAATGTACTAATGATTTTTCGGAGGAATTTCTTGAAAAAGTTGGGGAGACAGAAACTAATAGTATTAGCTATGGCAGATCTGGTATTGTTGAAAAAGATGGAGTTGAGTTTTTATTCAATATTGGCGATGTTTCTCTAGCCGGTCAAACAGTAAAATTTATAGAAAGAGTAGATACTCTGCCGGTTGTAAGTCTGGATGATCTAAATTCTGCAGCAAGAACAGAGCCCTTTAATTTAGATGCACAAAGTGAATTAGTATTCTCAAATTACTACTACGTTGTCAATAAAAATATGGCAGATTCAACTCTATCGGATCAGTTTTACGTTACGTTTAAATGTGAACTTGTTAACGCTACTACAAATCTTGTAGTTGGAACATTTGATAATGTAACTTTTAATAAAACAAATGTTAATGAATATGCAAATCCAAGTTATTTAGTTGATTGTTCCGGAATTGAGTCCGGAAATTTTTATTTAAGATTGTTTACGTCATCAAATGAAGAAATAAATTTATTTGTTTCCGATATTCAACGAGATGATATTGTATTAGAAAAATCAAATTTGCAGGTTAAAAACTTTAAAGGTGAAGGAATTCCATTAACTTATGATTTAACACAAAATTTCCCGAATCCTTTTAACCCAAGTACAACTATTCGCTATCAAATTCCACAAGATGGAATTGTAACATTAAAGATTTATGACATACTTGGTTCAGAGGTTGCAACTCTTGTTAATGAACAAAAAGCTGCTGGAAAATATGAAGTAAACTTTAATGCAAGATCACTAGCAAGTGGTATTTATATATATAAAATACAAGCTGGCGAATTCACCGCATCTAAAAAATTAATGCTGCTTAAGTAACATTGTTTTGAACCCATCCTTAATCCTTCCCTTTCGCAAAGGGAAGGATTTCCATATTAGTTTAAATCCGGTACTTTTGTGGAACTAGTTTTGTAAAAATTTAAAATAAAAAAACCCGACTCATTTCTGAATCGGGTTTTTAACTATATCATCTATTTCACTTACTTAGCATTCGATCCTACGACATTCACACTAACTTCAATATTTTCTGATACTTTTTGCCCGATAATTTTATTGCTAACACCAAAATCAGAAAGCTTAACATTAAACTTTGCTTGCACACCAAGTAAATCTCCCGGTGCTCTTGATTTTGTCATTTCACTTTCATCAAGAAAAGTTAAAGTAGCATTTGCAGTAACTTCTTTTGTAACTCCGTGTAAAGTAAAATTACCATTAACTTTAGCTGTAAGTTTATTATCAGCTACAGATTTAATATCACTAACTTTTTTAATGTCAAATGAAATTTCTGGAAATGATTCTGCATTTAACCACCCGGCGCTGCGCATATGTTCATCACGTAAATCAATTCCTGTCTTAATAGATGCAACCGAAACACTCACTTTACCCTTAAGTGTAGTTAAATCGTTAACATTAAAGCTAACACTACCTGTCACACCATTACCCAATCCATTAATGTCCTCAAGTGGGGTTGTGCTAAAAAAAGTAGTCTGGTTTCTTCCACCTTTATCTGTAAAGTTAAACGTTTGCTCACCGCTTGCCTTAACCTTAAAGCCCTGAGCAAAAATGGATGCAGTAAAGAACATCATTATTGCAAAGATTGAGAGAGTTTTTTTCATTTTGTTTCCTTTCTTTTGTTTCTAAATAAATAAATAAAAATTGTTGTTAATGCTGCTATTATCGCAGAAAATCCGCCGGTATAATCTAATCCTAAAACAAATTTATCAATGTATTGTTCGTTTTTAACACCAAGCATTTTATCAAGATCTGACGTTTTGTCTACAAGAACCTGGGTTTTTGTTAAAATTTCTGCGCCTTGTGTCGTCCAGTACAATAACGCTGCAGCTATTAAAATAATTCCAATTGCTAAAACATATTTTTGTTTTTTATTCATTTTCACTACGTATAAATTTTAATTAATTAGAAATTGTTTAATTGGTGAATTCATTTAGTTAAATTTGTTATAGAAAAGAGACATAAGTTGTACAAGAATTTTCTAAAACCAACATTGTATGTTATAACACATATCGTTGATTGTCAAGTTACTTTCAAATAACAATTCAAATTTGTTGAATAGATCACAAATGAACCAAACTTATGATATTGCAGTAATTGGCGGTGGAATCGTTGGAACAGCAACTGCGCTTTCAATCTTAAAAGAAAAAAGCTTAAACCTGCTTTTGTTAGAATCTGAATCAACATTAGCGGCACATCAAACCGGAAATAATAGCGGAGTTATTCACTCTGGATTGTATTATAAGCCCGGCTCCCTCAAAGCAGCAAATTGCACCTTGGGCAGAGACATGATGTACTCTTTTTGTGAAGAGCACAATTTACCATTTGATAGATGCGGAAAAATTGTTGTTGCTACATCAAAAGAAGAAATTACAGCATTAAATCTTTTGGAAGAAAGAGGAAACGCAAACGGATTAACTGGTTTAAAGCGACTATCTGTAGAGGAAATTAGAGAATATGAACCGCACGCATCCGGAATTGATGGATTGTTTATTCCGCAAACTGGAATTGTAGATTATGTTGCCGTTACAAAAAAGTATGCAGAACTAATACAAGAAAATGGCGGCGAGATAAAATTAAAATCAAAATTAATTTCAGTAAAGCGTGATGGAAAAGATTTTATTCTTTTTACTGAGCAAAACGAATACAAAACTAAGTTTATTGTTAATTGCGGCGGCTTGCAATCGGATAGAATTGCAAAACTATTTGGAGTTGATCCTAAACTGCAAATTATTCCTTTCCGCGGCGAGTATTATCAAATAAAAAAAGAGAAAGAATATTTGGTTAACAACTTGATTTATCCTGTACCTGACCCACAGTTTCCCTTTCTTGGCGTTCACTTTACCAGAATGATTAATGGTGGTGTTGAGGCAGGGCCTAATGCCGTGCTTGCCTTTAAGCGTGAAGGCTACAAGAAAACAGATTTTTCATTTACAGATTTGTTGGAGATGAAACTTTACCCCGGTTTCTGGAAAATGGCTGCAAAATATTATAAAATGGGGTTTCAAGAATTTAGAAGATCATTCAGCAAGAAATTATTTGTGCAGTCACTACAAAAACTAATTCCGGAAATTCAAATTGATGATATTGAGGTTGGCGGCGCAGGTGTAAGAGCACAAGCACTTGAACGGGACGGAAAACTTGTGGATGATTTCCGTATTGTTGAGGCAGAAAGAATGGTTCACGTTTTGAATGCACCTTCTCCGGCGGCAACGGCTTCGCTTAGCATTGGCAAAACAATTTCCCAAATGGTAATAAAAAGATTTAATACAGAAGTAGTCTGATAATAACCAAAGAGATGACATCTTTAAGAAAAGATGTCATCTCTAGATAAAAGTAGTTTAAATGAAATATGATTTTTTAAATATAATTTCGTCTTCTCTCGCAAAAACAGAAATTCAGGAAATTCGAAAGGATTTTTCTTCAATGCGTTCTTATGTTCAGAATACCAAATCAAAAAACATTTTACTTCAAAATGGCTTTTCAGAAGTTGCAAAAGAATATTTGATCGGAGAAATAAATCAAATTTTAGAAACCCAGACTATCGAACGAACAAAGTATTATGTGAAAAGATTACAAAAGAGTCTTAACACAAATAAAGCAAAGTAAAATTAATGATTTGAATCTTAACCGCTGGAAAGAATACGATGATATTATTACTGATAGTTTGTGGATCTTAAACAAAAGAGATAATTCAGGTGTTCATCACGCGGGATATTGGGGAAATTTTATTCCTCAAATTCCAAATCAGCTTTTGCGCAGATACACAAAAAAAGGGGAGTGGGTTTTAGATCCATTTCTTGGCAGCGGAACATCACTGATTGAAGCACAACGGCTTGGTAGAAATGCAGCAGGAATTGAACTTTCTAAAAAAGTTTTGGATCAAACGAAAAAGAATATTGCCAAAGAAGCAAATCCACATAAAGTAAAATTAGAGTTCGTAAATGGTGATAGCGCCTTAGTTGATTTGAATAATACTATCTCGTTACAACAAATAAAATCTTTTCAGTTTCAGATTTTTCATCCCCCCTATTGGGATATAATTAAGTTCAGTGAAAGCAAATCTGATTTATCAAACGCAAAATCAATAGAAGAATTTCTGAAACTATTTGGAAATGTTTTAGATAATTGTCTTCCCTTTTTAGATAAAACAAGATTTGCTGCTGTCGTGATCAGCGACAAATATTCAAATGGGGAATGGATTCCATTGGGATTTTATGTTATGCAGGAAGTGCTAAAGCGTGGAATGATTTTAAAATCTACAATTGTAAAAAACTTTGAAGAAACTACAGCAAAGCGTAATCAAAAAGAATTGTGGCGTTATCGCGCATTGGCGGGCGGGTTTTATGTTTTTAAACATGAGTACATTTTTGTTTTTCAGAAAAAATGAAATACGGTTTACATCAAATAGAAAACGAACTAAAGAAACGGCTTGCTTATCCCTACAAGTGGGGACAAAAACAAAACGACAGCTTTGATAGACAAACAAATTTTATTTACCACACTTTTTCTTATGATGATGTATTAAAAGAAATTGATAGAAGATTTAAATCTGAAAAAGACTTTCGAACTCTACTTTAACTACTCCATAAATCGATGGTACAATTTCTGGTCTGCACAGGCTGTTGAAAATATATTTTGCTCACTCCCTAATATAAAGCCTGCATTTAACAGCAAAGATAAGCTAGTTGATTTTACTATTAATGAAGTTTCGTTTGATCACAAAACGTCAGTCTTTCCTAAAAATTTTCCATTAGAAATAAACGAGGCTGTAAAGAAAACTGACGAACTAATAAAGTGGCTATATAAACATCAATCACAGCAGCAAAGAAAACATTTTAAAAATCGATTATTTGTAGTGCTTTTTTCTCCCGATGGTGAGCACTGGAAATTAAAATCAGAGATTGCTTGGCTTAAACACCGAATTGAAAAATATATGATCGGGTTTAATCCTGATTATTTATTGAAGTTTAATTTTGAAAAAGATAAACAAACAATTTCTGATGTAATTTGGGCAATATGGGAATAGTGCTCAATCTATCGGTTTATTTCGAATTAAGTCAGAAAGATGCATTACTCGAAATATAAGATTTATCCTCCTGATAGATCAGGATTCGAAATGACAATAACAGAAATTCCACGACAAAATTGGCAGAAGAATTTATTCTATTTAATTCAAATTGATTGATGTAAGTTTTTGCTTTCGTTATTTTCAGTCACACAAAATCAAAAGTAATTGTTGATATGAAAAATATTTTTTTATTACCCTTTATATTTTTATTTGTCATAGCATTAACAAACTGCGGTGATAACACAAATGATAATACAGATAATTCTAAAAAGGGATCTACTTCGGATTTTCAAAAAAGATATGGTATAAAATCTGGAGTTATTGAATATATCATCACGGGATCGCAGGAAGGAACAAAAACACTCTATTTTGATAGTTGGGGAATGAGGCAAGCAGAGTATACGCGTTCGGTTTTAAGTGTTGGTGGATTTACAAAATCTTTAAATCTTGTAAACATTATTGACGGTGAATTTCAGTACATGATAAATATTGATCAGAACAGTGGAACAAAAACACGAAACCCAATACTAAAATCTATTGAAGAATTAAAAAATCAAAAAGGCTTTAATGAATTTGGCGAACAAATGCTGCTTAATATGGGTGCAAACAAAATTGGTTCAGAAGATTTTCTTGGTAAAGAATGCGATGTTTATGAAATGAAAAGTACCGGTACAAAGTTGTGGGTTTGGGAGTGGCTGACATTAAAATCTGAAACGCAATCGCACGGTATAAACATTAATGTTACAGCAACAAGAATTAATGAAGGTGGCTCTGTTCCGGCTTCTAAATTTAAGATACCGGAAAAGGTAGTTTTGAACGAAGTTGATCTTGATAATATTGAAAACGAAATGAGAGAAGAAAATAAATGATTTCGTTTCTTCCGATTGGCGGTGGAAATGAAATTGGGGCAAACAGCTACTACTTAAACTTTAACGGCAACGGAATAATTTTAGATTGCGGTATTCATCCGCAGCAAACAGGATTAAAATCTTTACCAAATTTTGATTTGATTAATGACAAGCAGATTGATCATTGTTTAATATCTCATTCCCATCAGGATCATATCGGTTCGCTCCCTTTTCTCGTAAAAAGATTTCCTTATGTAAAGATTATCACGACACCACAAACCCGTGCACTTGCTGAACTTACACTTCACAACTCGGTTTCTATCCTTAAAAAAGAAATTGAAGAAGATGATTTTGAGTTTTATAATCACGATGAAGTTGATCTTTTAATTAAAATGATTGATTACAAAGAATATCAAAATCAATTCGAACTTAATTCTTATCACCAATCAAAAGACTCAAAAGTAAATTGTACTTTTTATGATGCCGGGCATATTCTTGGTTCGGCGGGAATTCTTTTGGAAAACAATAATCATAAAATTTTTTATACCGGCGATATTAATCTTGCAGCACAAACTCTTCTTAACGGGGCTACATCTACCAGAAACAAAAGTTGATACATTAATTCTTGAAACAACTTACGGCGCAACAGATTCAGATCTACTTTTAGATTGGAATGCCGAATCATTTCGTTTTGCAAAAGAAGCAAATAACATTTTAAATAACGGCGGATCAATTCTAATTCCGGTTTTTTCTTTGGGTAAGATGCAGGAAATGCTTGCAGCAATCTGGCTGTTGATGCAAAAGCGCAAACTTACAACTGTAGATGTTTACACAGGGGGTCTTGGAACAAAAATAAATCGCGTTTACGATTACAATCGTTTTGTAACTAACAGAGTTGATGAAGAATTTGAACTAAATTCAATTCCGCAAAAAGATTATTACGAAATTTCTAATCCCGAAGAATTCTTTAAACATCCTTGTATTGTACTTGCATCAAGCGGAATGATGATTAGAGGCACTTCATCTTTTACATTTTGCAAAGCGATGGCTTAAGCAAAAAGATTCTGCAATCTTTACTGTTGGATATATGGCTGAAGATACTCCCGGTTATGTAATTGCAAATTCTGAACGCGGAGATAAAATCCAGCTAACAGATTTTGATGAATTAACAGAAGTTAACTGTAAAATTAAAAACTTTAAATTTTCTGCTCACGCAAGAAGAGAAGACTTGTTAAACATTGTTGACAAATTAAAACCGGATAATGTAATTCTAACTCACGGTGATGAAGATGCATTGGATTGGATGGGTAGTGCAATCCTAAAACATTTTAAAAATAAAAAAGTATAAATAGCAGAAGTTGGTAAAGAGGCAAAATTATTTTAATTGCCAAGCGCAACAGTTAATTATTCTTTGTATATTAAAATCAAATAAAAATCTTTTTCCTTTTCCGTAAGGAAAATTTAGAAATTACATTCTTAAAAATTTATCTCAGGAGGAGAAAATGTCCCGCTTAAAAAAACAAGTCCAGGATAAAATTGAAGCCTGGCGCCCGCGCACAACACGCCTTCTTAAAGAATTCGGTAACGTAAAAGTTGATGAGGTTACTATCGATCAAGTCATCGGCGGTGCCAGAGATATAAAAAGTCTTGTTACAGATATTTCTTATCTCGATCCGTTTGAAGGGATTCGCTTTCGCGGATTTACAATTCCGGAAGTGATGGAAAAACTTCCAAAGGTTCCCGGTGGTGAGATGCCTTATGTTGAGGGATTCTTCTTTTTCTTACTAACTGGTGATATTCCTTCAATGGAAGATGTGCAGGAAGTTGCTGAAGAGTTTAGAAAAAGACATGTTGTTCCTAAATATGTTTTTGATATTCTTAAAGCAATGCCGCTTGATTCTCATCCGATGGTAATGTTTTCAACTGCAATCCTAGCAATGCAGCGTGAATCAGAGTTCGTTAAAGAATATAATACCGGCCATTTAAAGAAAACCGATTACTGGTCACCAACTTATGAAGATGGATTAAATCTTCTTGCAAAACTTCCGGGCATAGCGGCTTTTATTTATAGATTAAAATATAAAGAAGGCAAAATCATCGAATCAGATTCCAAGCTTGATCTTGGCGGCAACTTTGCTCATATGATGGGCATTGCAAAACCATACGATGATGTTGCAAGAATGTACTTCATTCTCCACAGCGATCATGAAAGCGGAAACGTAAGCGCACACGCAGGTCATCTTGTTGCAAGCGCACTTTCCGATCTTTACTACTCTATCTCCGCAATGACAAACGGACTTGCAGGACCATTACACGGACTTGCAAATCAGGAAGTGCTAAGCTGGCTGCAGGGTGTTTATGATAGTATGGGTGGAAAAGTTCCAACAGAAGAAGAAATGAAAAAATTTGTTTGGGATACTTTAAAAGGCGGACAGGTAATTCCGGGATTTGGTCATGCTGTTCTAAGAAAAACTGATCCGCGTTACCAGGCACAAAGAGAATTTTGTTTAAAACATTTACCAAACGATCCATTATTTAAATATGTTGATCTTCTCTTTAAAGTTGTTCCGCCAATTTTGCTGGAACAAGGTAAAGCAAAAAATCCATGGCCAAATGTTGATGCACAATCAGGTGTTATACAATGGTACTACGGTTTAAAGGAATATGATTTCTATACAGTTCTATTTTCTGTTGGCAGAGCGCTTGGCGTTGTTGCAAATATTATTTGGGATCGCGGTCTCGGTTATCCTCTTGAAAGACCAAAATCTGTAACAACCGCAATGCTTGAAGAAGCTGCTGGAATAAAATAGTCTTTCCTTCCAATTATAGATGATGCCTTTCTTAAGGGCATCATCTATTTTATATAAAAAATATTTGATTCCATATTTCCTATTTGCAACTCACGATTCAAATTACTTATTTTATTCCGTAGACTAATCCAAAATAATTTAATAACAATCCATAGGAGATTATATGGTTTCAATAATTTCTCTCTGGTTGCCCATACTTCTTTCTGCCGTGGTAGTATTCTTTGTTAGTTTTATTATGCACATGGTAATTAAACACCACAACAGCGACTTTAAAAAACTTCCTGATGAAGAAAGAATAATGGACGAACTGAGAAAGTCCAACATTCCTGCCGGTGATTATGTTTTTCCATATGCAAAGGATGAAAAAGAAAGAAATACTCAGGAGTATAAGGACAAATATAACAGGGGACCGGTTGCTATAATTACCGTTTACCCTGCCGGACCAATGACTATGGGTTCCAGCCTTATATCATGGTTTATATATTCTTTGGTTGTTGGTGTTTTTGCGGCATATATTGCGGGAAATGCTTTGGCTCCCGGAGCGCATTATCTTGCTGTATTCCGTTTTGCCGGATGCACTGCTTTTGCCAGTTATAGCCTTGCTCTGCTTCATGACAGCATCTGGTATAAAAGAAATTGGACAACTACATTCAAATATTTATTTGATGGACTGGTTTATGCTTTATTTACTGGTGGAGTTTTCGGGTGGCTGTGGCCAGCAATGTAATATATTCTGTTTTTTTAATTTGTTTAAAGTCACAGATTATTCTGTGACTTTTTGTAACCGTAATAATCTATTTTTTAAAAAACTTATCGTTCTTAAGGTTTAGTCAGTTGTGTGAAATAGTTAAGTACGTTGGCTATGAATTATATTTTGTTCAATCATTGATATACCCGGCGTCTTCATTATTTTTATTGTAAGGATAGTTAACGCTATCTTTCGACCGATCAAATAATTTATTTTATTATCAAATCAGAAGGGTACTAGAATGGTAAAGAAAAGAAATATGCTGGCGCAAGTTGGGTTAATAATAATAACTTTTGGGATTTATGCTATCTACTGGTTCTATAAAATTTCTGAAGAAATGAAATTTGTTGGTAAAGATGCCGAAGCATCTCCGGCACTGTGGACAGTATTGCTTTTTGTCCCTTTTGCCAACTTTTGGTCATACTATAAATTCTCCGAGCTTTATCAAAAAATCTCTTCAGATCATTTTAATATGTGGCTGTTGTTTGTTTTATGGATAGTGTTTGCACCCGCTGTCTGGTTTATCGTTCAAACTGAAATGAACAAAAAAGCAGATCAGAATGTAATTGCAGGTGTTTAGCAGGACAGAAAATTATTAATGATAAAAGCCTTCCGGAAAATGGAAGGCTTTTTTATGAAAAGAAAACAGCGTTACTTTTTTCTTTCTGCAAATTTTATTAAAACTTAATTCGTTCCTATTGAGCCACACTTGTTCACCCGCAAATAAAACAGCTTTTTTAGTTACAAAAACATCTGCCCCAATAATGTACGTGTGCCTGATAATAACCGGTTTGTCACCATCATTTCTGATCGAACGGAAATTATTATGAGTTTTCCATCTTTTTTTACTCAAGCTCAAGCGGCGGACCAACAACCTGCATATCATTATCTGCAAAAATTTTTGCTATTTCACTCTGAGTGGGTTCATGATCTAACTCAGACATTGTGATGAAAAAGTTTTCCAGCTTACCTGCGGGTTGCATAATCACTGTCATTTTTCCTTTTTCAGAAGCTTGTGTCCAGGCGTGAGCAACTTTTCTGGGTAAAAAGATACTATCCCCAACGGTCAGATTATGTTTTTGATCGCCAACCTGAAAATAATACGCCCCTTCTATAACATAAAAAACTTCATCCTGTGAATTGTGAATATGCAGTGGAGTTCCTTTGCCTTGTGAAAGTGACGTTTGTTCAAATATTGCAAGATCCCCGTTCGTATCGCTTCCGGAGATTTTAACATCCAGAATATTAGAGTTTACACCTTTTAATTTTATGTGCCCATGAATCCGCCCCTCGCCTGATTTTATCTTAAACCCTTTACTCATTATGTTTGCCGCTTTCTTTATTTGTGAAAAAGGAAATGTTAATGTTGCTGCTAAAACCACCAACGATATAATAAACTTATTGCGTTTCATAATTAGCGCTTATAAAAATTAATATTAAGTAATAGTACCGGAAAAGATTAGTTATGGATAGTAACTTAGTTAAAAGATTAGATCACAACAATGTGCTTTTAAGATTACCTTTTATTCCGTATGACCATGAAACTTGATTTCTGCATTCATAAAATGGAAAGAAGCGATATTGCATATAACTTTATTTATTTACAACTAATCAATTGTATAGTTATTGTGTAATTTCCAGAAAGTGATTTCCGGTGGACCTGCGAGAAAACCACGCGCCTCAACCATAAATTTTTGAAGATGCGGTGTGCCCATATGATCGCCTTTATAGTAAGCCTCGCTGTCCCATTCTTCATAAAGAAGAATATTTGTTTTATCCGCAGGATCTACAAGCATTTTTATGTTAACAAAGTGCGGCTCTTTTTTAACTTCAAGTATTAATGCGTTCAATCCCGATACTGCTTCATCAAATTTATCTTCTGTTGTTTTGTATTTAACAAGCACGTAAAGATCATCTGCCTCTGCTCCATTGGTGGTGGTGTTTGTTTGTGCAAAAGCAGCAACGGCAAAAACCGTAAGTACAAAAAACAGTGCTGTGCTTATAAAAGGTTTTAGCATAGTACTCCTTTATAAAGTTTTATGTTAGTTTATTTAACCATTGCGCAAGACGGCAATGAAGATTGTGAAAACGGATCAGTTTCCGTATTTAATCTAAATAAATATTTTACTCGCGGCAATATGTAAAAACCCTGGATAGGAAGGCCCGGACGTTCCGTGACTTGACTGCCAGATATTAAATTGTGGTAGGTGCAGGCTTTAGCCTGCGAAATTAATTTTTAATATGCAGCCAGAAGAGTCTGTTGTATAACTATTAACTGTCGAGGCTGTCTCAAAATTGTCATTCCGAATTTATTTCGGAATCTAATGTTTCGTTTTTACTTTAAAAATAGAACCTGAAACAAGTTCAGGTTGACAAAATCAGGGCTTTGAGACAGCCTCATGACAATTGGACTTACTCAACAAGCCTAAAGGCTGCGACTGCTCTTCATAATCAAACACAGCGGTATAATTAAGTTATTTCAATTGGTTTATTTTTATAATGAACAAATCCTTATTTTTTAGATATCAAATATCAGTGTTTTAGAAATGTCCCCCGATACATCAAAAAACAAAGAAGAATTACTTATAGGAATTGTTAACGACGTTTCCGACTATGATATAATAAAAAATCATTTTTGGTACCGCATTCCTGTTGAGAGCGTAGATAAAATGCTAAAAAAACGCTGGCCGCCCGATTGGATAGCTTTTTATTACACTGCCGCGATAAAAACATATCCGCAAATGATCATTCACTACGGTAAAGTATCTAACATTACAATAGATATCCGAAAAGAACTTTTTCCTTCCGAAAAACAAAACGATAAAACAGGTAAAAAATATTATCACATTTCATTTGATGAAATCCGAATATTACCAAAACCGATACTCAGCAGAAGAGGGCGAAGAATAGTTTTTATTCAGACAACATTTAAAAAGTTTATTAAAGCAAAAGAAGTTAATGACCTTATTGAAGGCAGTGCATTGGAAGACAAACTCTGGGCAGAGTTTAAAAGAAACAGAATATGCGCGGACAGGCAGGAGATTGTTAAAATTTCTAACAATTTATACTTCTTAGATTTTACGATCTATTGCAAGAAAGGTAAAATTAATATTGAAACGGACGGCGATAGATGGCATCATAATGCAATGGGTTCTGGAAAGGATAATGCCCGAACTGATGATCTTACCTCAAACGGTTGGAGTGTAATAAGATTTAATTCAGATGAGATAAATGAAAAGATGGAAACTTATTGCATCCCGATAATTAAGACAAGTATTAATAAACTTGGCGGTATTGATCTGGATAATGATGCTATGAAAAGATTTTTGAAGCAGTATCCGGATGCAGATTATCCGACTCATTTTGAAGAATTTGAGTAACTATCTTTCGCAGCAACCCATCCTATATTCCACATCTCTGGTGCTAGAAGTTTAAGAGGAAGGTGCGTTGTCTAACTAAAAAATATTGGCGGCATTGCTAAAATCTTTTTCAGAGGTTAACAGACTATTCCACAAAATCAGAATAACTTGTTATGACTTTACTGCCTAAGTTTAGCCATGGCAGTTGTTTCGTTATTTCTTCAACAGTTTATTTAATAATTTTATCTGCGTTCTGGTATTCTGTTCTAAGTCTACAAAGAGATTGATGAATTCAAAAAATATTAACAGAATGGCTATCACCATAAGATTACTAATAGAATAGGTTACTATTGTCCAATCTTTTAAAAAGATGCCGTATAGAAGGCCAATTACTAATCCGACGCTTATTAAAGATGTAAAGATTTTAATGCCTTCCTTTATTCTTATTAGGGTTTTATACTTCTTTTCAGATGGCGATTCACCCTCAAATTCACTAAGATCTGAACCGCAATGTGGACAGATGTCTTCTTCCTGCTTTACAACGCGGTTACAAACCGAGCAAAACAATTCTTCTTCTTCCATTATTTTCCCTTTAATTTGTTTTGGTTAATACTATTAAGACAACTAAACTCTCAACTCCTTTTTGTAAATAGTTTACAGATGATTTAATATGTAATTCTATCGTACTGCCGGTGCTGCCTTTTTTACTTGTGTTCCATCGGAGGCTTTTCTGGGTGAAACATCTTTAACTTCATTTTCATAATCTGTCATTTCCTTTGGATACATCCGCACTCCATCGGGCAAATCACCTCTTTCCACATCCAGAATAAATCCGTTTTTGTATAATTGATATATTTGTTCTTTGCTGTAAGGAGTAAATGCATCCTCAATCTCTAAAACTTTATTAGTGCGCAGCTTATTAAATAATGAATCCGGTCTATCTTTATGGAATGTTAAGTAAACAAAATTTTGATCGACTGCTGTAACCATTGCATAGCCTTTTAAGCTTAGCCCAGTAGTTGTTACATAAAGATCGCCGGCTTTTGGATTTTTCAACAATTCAACAAAGCCTGGTTCTTGAAAATATTTCCAAAGAAAAAAAAGACTTACAAATACTGTTAAATAAATCAGTGCTTTATAATGTTGTATAGGTGTTGTTGTATTGTTAAGAATTCTGGTACACAATTCTTTTAAATTATCCGGAAGTGTTTTCAGGTTGGATTGATAACCGCAGTTTGAGCAGTAAACATTTATTTCTTTGCCCATCGGAAGAAAAGGGAAATTGAACATTTCCACATATCGCGCTTGAACTTTAACAACAAGTGTGTTTTCCAAATTGCAGGAGGGACATGCCCAGACTAATGTTGTTTGTATCAGTTGCTCTTTACCAAGTTCCGGCAAAAAATCTTGAATAGCTAACATAGTATGTAAATCTCCCTTGCTATTAACACTTAAAAAATAGCAAAAAGCAATCTCATAGTTGTCACAAAATTGTAAAAATTAAATATTTCTTTTTATACAATCTCAATTTCTAGTTTTTGCCTAACTAAAAAAATACCTCCCTGCGGCAGGCAGGTTGGCGGTATAGTTAAGATATTACTAACGTAGAGGTTTACTTTTATTGTTATCCGCATTAATAGCTTCATTCTGTATTTTTAAAACATCGGCCGCGCCTAAATATTTTATTGCCAATTCTTCCTCCCCAAGCCTTTCATATATATTACCCAATATTCTGTTAGTTGGTTCATCATTTGGAAAAAGCTCATTATTAATTTTTAATATTTCGATGGCTTCCCCTGTTCTTTGTAATGTGTCCAGGTTGATTGCAAGAAAATTTAATACTCTCGGGTTTTTTATGTAATGTTCTTTATTAATCGATGTGAAATTCTCTTTAAAATACTCTATTCCGTTTTCTTCAATTATCTTAAATAAAACTTTTGATAAGGCTGGGTCCCATCTTAACCTAAAATCTTCATCCAAAAGTATCTTATTAATTTTTGAGAAATAATCGCTGACTTCACCATCCTTATTATATTTATTCATTAAAACAACTGTGGTAAATCCCGTATCATAGTTATAATATTCTATTGGGTAGAAATCCTGATAGGAACCATAATGTACCAAGTTTTGCTTTGCTAAGTATTTATTAAAAAGCTCTTGCGGAAAAATGAATGTTCTTAATTCTGGGGCAAGGAATGATTCATTAGTAAAGACCGCCTGTACAAACTTCATATAATCATGTGCTGTTATATAAATGCCCCTGGTTTCCGTTAACAGATCTCTCATTTCCGTTTTACTTTTGGCCCTTTTTAAATTCCCAAATACAATCTTTGCAACGTTTTCTAAATTTTCATCATATGCGGTTACCGATTCTGTCATACCCGCTTTATCAAATATCATCTCTTGTATAGCATCTTTATATGACTTATTTGTAACTATTTCAATCAGCTTCCACAAAACTATTATTCGTTGAAATGAAATACTTGAAATATTTGAAGAAATAAAAAATGGAACATCCTTAGACAGCTTTTGTATTGCGCTAGTATCTAAAAAACTACATCCCTTAACACTTGGGCATCTGGAAAGAATCCATTCGATAGTAAAACCTTTATCGTCGGCATTATTAAATATGTCTAAATATTTTCCTATGCTGTCTTTTAATGATAGTCTTCCATCTTTTATTAATTGCAAAGTAATCAATCGACAAAGAAACCCCTGTTGTACGACCTTATCAAACCTGGTATCTGTTTTTAATTTTACTTCTTTCGTCTCATCTGTGTATCCAATTGCTCTTAACAATATTATTGTGTCACCTTTGGCAACTAATACCACTCCATAAAACTCATCGTTAGCCTCAAGATTGTCTAGTAAGCTGTCAACCTTAACTAAATTATCTTGAGCACTTAGAACTATTTGATATAAAACTAATAACGTTAATAATTGTTTAAACATAAAAAATCCCCTTAATAAATCTTTTAACTAAAAAACATTTGCACCAGTTTTTATCCCCTCTAGAGAGGGGAAGAGCGAAGCGAAGGGGTGTGTTGTGTTTTTGGGCTTCGCCTGTCATTCCGCGCAGGCGGGAATCTAAGAAAAAAATATCGGCGGCAACGTAATTATCTTATTACTCTTCTTAAGATTATGCTTCATACAAAGTATCCGCACATTCTCAGCAGTCAAACTTGTTCCACCCTTCGAGTACGGCAACTCGTGATCATAATGTAAATTTTCTTTTGAACCGCAAATTACACATTGCCCTTTATCTCTTGCCCAAACTTCTACCTTAACACTAGTGGGAATCATCCTGCTATGCGGTAAGTACAATCTCTTTATTAAAGGCTTTAACTTCTACAGGCTGTAAATAAAACTTGAAAACATTTCTCACACCATCAAACACAATTTTTGCATCAATCAAACTGAAAAAACCCTTATAACACCAAATACCATCTTTTATTTTTTCATAAACTTTTATTCTGTGCGGATGCTCCATCAACTTCATCTTGTAAGCCTGAGCTGCAGTAAAAAATTTTCCGTTTTCTGTTAACGTTCCTTTGGGTGTTGTGTATAGGTTGGTCTGCCTCTTTAGGTTCTTTGGCAATATTTATCGGCGCATCGTGCCCTTCATAAATAAGTGTGTTCGTCTTTTCATCCCACTCATCTGCATAAGGAGCATTCTTTCTAACCGACATTAAGAACACCGAATACTCCGGCTTTATCTGAAAATTCATTCCCTTCTGTATGTTAGCATTCTCCGCCGCAACTAACTCAGCATAACTAATTATATCATCAACTTTAAAACTAGGTTTTGGGAAGAAAGATTTCATTATTCCTCAACAAAATAATCTAAATCAATTTTTTTCAACTCATATTTTGATGTTGTCGTAACTCCAACATTAAAATCAATCATATATTCTGCTAGCTGATCACCATCAATTAGAATTATCTTTGATTCAATCTTTGATGCAAAATCTATAGCATCTCTTGAAAAATTAGAAGTCGTTATAAAAATACCTTTCTTAGCTCTTTGTCCTTGAAGCGCCCCGGCAAACTTTTGTATCTCTGGTCGACCCACCGTATTGTCCCATCTTTTTGCTTGAACATAAATAATATCTAATCCCAAACGATCTTCCTTTATTATTCCATCGATTCCTTCATCTCCACTTCTACCAATTGCTCTGCCCGCATCGCGCAAACTTCCACCATAACCCATTTTGACAAGAACTTCAATTACAATTTTTTCAAACAAAGTAGGATCGCTCTTTTTAAGATGCTCTAATATGTCGCTCGATAATTCTGTCCTAAGGTTTTCGTATGCTGTTTCAAACGCTTCTTCCGGTGTTTTATCCTGGAATTCTAAAACCTCTGTTTCTTCCTCCACCTTCCGTTTCTTCTTCTTAAATTCTTTAAACTCTTCATAATTAGTTAACAATTTATTGTCAATTTTTGAAGGATTTGAAGCCAAAACTTTTCTGCCTCTTTCTGTTATTATAAAAGTTCCTCTCTTTGGAGATGCTAATAATCCAGCTTTCTTCATATAAGTTCTGGCCCAGCCAACTCGATTAACAAAAACTTCTTGCTGGCCACTCGGTAACAGTTCTCGTTTTTCTTCTTCTGTTAATTGAAATTGGTTAGAAAGGAATTTTACAGCTTCGTGTACAGTGTGTTCTTTTTGGTCTGCGGCGAACTTCAGCAAAGGAAGCATTAATGTTTGATAATCAGGTATAGGCATTTAATATCTCCAGATATAATTTTGAAAATATTTTACTCACCGTAGCCCCATCCTCAGAAATAAATGGAATATTTTAGAGAGGATGTAAATACAATCATAAACCCAATGCAAACTTAAAACTTTAATCTCTTTAACTCAACACACCCCTTCTGTTTCCCCTCTCGAGCCTGCCTGCGGTAGGCAGGAGGGGAAGAGCGAAGCGAAGGGGTGTGTTATTCCTAAGAGCATTATTTCTTTTTAACTACGGTATTAACATCAATCCATCTCTCAATCTCCTTAACAACCCAATCACAACTATAAAAAACATCATCATCCTTAAATCGCAGAAACTTAACACCAAGTTTTTCTAGTTTACTTTGTCTTTCTTTATCATACTCTTCATTACCAATATGCGATACACCATCGATTTCAATTGCCAGCATCAACTCGGGACAAAAGAAATCAACAATAAACTCATCAATTGGTTTTTGTCTGTGAAAGTCGTAACCGCGCAGCTGTTTGCCTTTTAAAAACTTCCACAAAAGAATTTCAGTTTTAGTGCTATTATTCCTTAACTCTCTTGCCTTCTCTTTTAAAGCAGGATTATACTTAAGGAAATTCTTTTTCATATTATACCTTGCAATATGTTTTATTTAATTGCCTGTATAAACTTATGAACGTCAAACGGGAAATGTCAAACGATAAATGGAAAAGCAAATGGGGTGGTAGGTAGTTGGTAGTAATTATAAAGAAAAAACGGAGATGAGAGGCTGTTGATAATACACAGGCATACGATCTAAAACACATCACTATGATTTAACTCGATATATACAAAATTATTTTATAGTTTAGCCATCATTAACAATCTGGAAAGCAGCAAAATTGAAATTTAAGGAGAGGTTTTACAACAAATTTGATAAGCCCATTACAACGTGGATGGCAGATAATGCGATCAAATTTTTAAGGATCAGTTTGGGAATAATTTTTTTCTGGTTCGGGTTTTTAAAATTTTTTCAGGGTGTAAGCTCTGCAGAAGTGATTGCAACAAAAACTATTTCGGTTTTAACATTCGGCCTGATCGAACCTTCTGTATCGCTGATAATTTTAGCTGTGTGGGAAACCCTGATAGGGCTTGGATTGCTGTTTAATAAATTCCTGCGCGAAGTACTGTTTCTGTTATTCCTGCAGATGATAGGCACAATTACTCCGTTGTTTTTTTTCCCCGCAGAAACATTTAAAATATTTCCAATTGTACCAACGCTGGAAGGACAGTATATAATAAAAAATTTGATATTGATCAGTGCAGGTTTGGCTATCGGAGCAACTGTTCGCGGTGGAAAAATTATTTCGGAACCGATAAAGAGTAAATAGTAGGTGTGGGTAGTCAGTAGTGGGTAGGTGGTAGTTTGTAGGAATTGTAAATGTTGAATGTTCAGTGTTAAATGTAAAATGTAAGAAGCAAACAGCAGGCAATAAACAATAAGCAGTATGCAAATAAAAAAGTCACGGCGCTAATCCGTGACTTTATAAAAAGATCAGTAATAATTCTTATTTACTTTAGGTGCAGCTCTCTCATCATTTTTCTGCCGAGCAGGTCTCTAATGTTATCATAGTTTGTAACTGTCATTTCGTATTTATCACCCATTTTATCTTTTATCTTTTTCTCAATAGCATCAAAAGCGGCTTCTCTTTTTTCATCGGGATCAAACGCTGCCATATTTTTATTTTCGATCATTAACATAATATCAAAGTCGTCTTCATTAGCAGCAGCACCAACCAGTAATTTATAAGAAACTATCAGGCCTTCTTTTTTGGCTTCTTCCATACTTGCAGCCCAGGTACCGGCAAGGCCCTTTAAGTAATCACCAGTTTTATTTGCGGATGTTTTTACAAAAGTAACGGTCCACACGGTTCCGTCTTTGTAAAGATCATCTGATTGAGATTTGATCTGTTCAAACGGGAAAAGAAACAGCACTGTAAGTAGAATAGTAAAAAATGAAACACGCATCATAATGCCTCCTTATGAATGATATATAATAAGTAGTTAGTTTTGGAATTTGCAGCAATAACTGCGGGTTCAGTTTAGAAATAAATATATTTAAATCAAACTAAGCTTAATAGAGTAAACGTTTGTGCAGGGCACGGAAGATGTTGAATAGTAGGTGGTGGGTGGGAATTGTAAAACGAAAGAAGAAAGACGAGAAACGAAAGAGATGAGATGAAAGAAGAGAAACGTTAATAAAAAAACAGAAGCAGGTATGGGTTAATTTAACAACCCGATACCTGCAGATAAAAAATGCAATAATTCTTTCGGCTACATTATTTTACCGGAAAGGAATTCACCTATGTAGTATGGCCACAAAACAAGTCCTAGCAGCCCCTTAAAAAAGGTCAACTTCAAAAATCCAATAGTAAACAACCATCCGATAAACCAGATTGGCCCCATTATTCCTGCTACTTCAACTTTTCTACTCATTTAATTTTCTCCTTAATAATTATTTGTCATAAAGACTATACAAAAATAATCAAAATATTCTTTGTTGAAATTGTAAAAAGGTTAAATGGAGAAAGTAATTGGTAAAAGGTTTTAACTAAAAAGTAAATAATTAAAATGAGTTGGTTTAAAATAGTAAAGGTGCTTTATGCACCTTTTAGAAACTGCTAAATAAAATATAATTATAGAATTATGTTTGCAAAATTAATCTAATTATCATGTTTCATTAACTATAATACTTTTACCCTCAATTTTTGAATCATTAAGGGCTTTAACAGCCGAATATGCATCTAACGCGTTTTCCATTTCAACAAAACCAAACCCTCTGGATTTACCGGATGGTCGTTCTGTCATAACTCTTGCTGTCAACACAGATCCATGTTTTTCAAATGTTTCTCTTAACTTTACGTTGTCAAACGTCGGTGGTAGCGACCCCACAAATAACTTGGTGCTCAATAGGAACCTCTTATTGATAATAAATAAATTACCGGTAATGTATTAATTGATTTTTAAGTGCATAATAACCGGAATGAAAATAAGGAATGGTGATAAAATTGTTGTGTGATATTTACATAAATCTCTTCATTCAAAATTTTCTTCAGCTTCAGACTGAAATTATAAAGGCGCCGCAAAGCGCCTTTCAAGAAAGCATGATATAAAGTCTATTTAGTTGCGCGCTTTAGCTTCATTAACTACGATATTTCTTCCATCAACTTCTGAATTGTTTAAGGCTTTCATAGCCTTTGTTGCATCTGTAGGATTTTCCATTTCAACAAATCCAAAACCTCTGGATCTATTGGTATCCCGGTCCATAACAACTTTAGCAGATAATACAGAACCATGTTTTTCAAATGTCTCTTTTAACTTTGTATCGTTAACAGAAAAGGGCAAAGAACCTACAAATATTTTAGTACTCACAAAGAACCTCTAATAAATTATAAATAAATTTCCGGTCTATTACCAGAAGCTATAAACGTAGGTAAATAAACAACCATTAGCTAATCCAGGTTTATTTAGTTCCTTTTAGATCAATAAAAGCATTAAATGTTTTTGAGAATAAAAAAAATAGCGAAAGCTAAAAAGAGCCGGTTGGGAATCTTGTTTTGCTAAGCAGAATGAAATATGAAATGGCTTAATGGCGGAACGGTTTATTTTTAAATCAATTCCGCCGTAAAAATATTATTGTCTATTTTTCTTCAGCAATTTGTTTTAAAAATTCTTCAACCTGGCCTTTTCCCCAGTGGGGCATAAGATCATTTTCGGGTACAAATTGTTCATACTTCATTAATGATTTTTCAAGAATTGGTTTTGCTACAGTTGGTCCTCCGCCAAATTGTTTGGGAGTATAAAAAACTCCAGCACCTATTAAATATTCAGGCCGAGGATTAAGAGTATCAATTTTCATAGCTTTTGTAAAATTATTATTCGCTTCGTTACCGTACTTTTGCCATCTGCTCATCGGATCAACCTGCATTCGTGCCTGGGCTATCATTCCTTTTAACGTATAGATCTCTGAATTTTCGGGCATAAGTGAGTCTGCTTTGTTTAGAAATTTATCTGCTTTATCTAAATAAATATCCTTGGTTGTCTTAGATGAATCAACATAACTGGCAAGCACACAGGAAAGGGCGCCGTAATAATACGGGAGCCATTTATCTTTTTCCGCAATAGCAATTCGTTCAAAACCATTTGCTACTTTTAAATAGTCGTTAGCCGTTTTACATTCATCCATTTTTGTAAGATTGGATTTCATTCCTGCTTCAAACTTATCCTGTGCATAAGCTCCGCTTAAGACTATCAAAGTAATAACAAACGACAAAATGATTTTCATTTTTATACTCCTTATATATTTAATATGGATTTGTTTCGCCCAATGAAATAAACATACCAACAAAAAAAGAACGGTGCGCCGCAGGAAGTATCGGGGCGCTTATTGTTCCGTCTGTTGAATAATTATAACCGTAAATGTTATGGTATCCCAAAACATTATCCAGTGAGAGAAAGATAACTGTAAAACTACCAAATACACTTGTAATATAACTGGCATTAAGACTAAGGTTCTGATAATTTTTTGATCTATCGCCCAGAAACTCCGGATTATTGGGATTAAAATACGGCCGCCCGGTAGCAAAAGTATAAGTTAGTCCAACCAGTGTTGTTATAGGCTGTATCCATCTCTTTGCAACAATAGAAAAAGTGTGCGGTGTAGAAAACGGGGGAGATGCAAGTGAAGGATAGTTTTTGAATTCTCGTTTTGTGTCCAGATATGAATATGATATCCAGTAATCCATATATTCAAAGGTTTCCTTGTCGCGCCAAAATATATCTATGCCCTTTGCATATCCCTTTCCATTACTGCCAAACGGTACTGCGGGAAGATTAAAATATGGATAAGAAATAACGCTACCTTTTGAAAGATTATCATAGTTTTTATAATATGCTTCAATCCTGAATGTTCTGTCTGTGCCAATGTACTGATAGTTTAGTATGTAGTGATCAGCATTTTCAAATTCAAAGTTTTTTGAGAATAAAAGAAAATCAGGATCAGGTGTCTGATAAAATTTTCCGTATGCAAAATTAAGCTGATCATAAACTCCAAGTCTGTAAGCAAATGATAAGCGCGGTGCGAAATTAGTCTTGTTCAGGAGTTTTGAATGTTCGGTTCTTACGCCAATTCTTCCTGCAAAATCATTTGTAAAGAAAATCTCTGATTCAAGATATCCGGCAAGATATGTTTCATTAATGTTTCCACTTAATTCATTAAAAGAATTTGTGTGATCAAGATTTTGTACTTCGCCGCCAAAAGTTAAAAAAGCATTTGATAAAACATTTTTAGTGATGGTAACTTTTCCCGTATGGAAAATATCATCCGTGTTTGCAAGATTATTATTAATTTCATTATCTATTTTATCTACACCAACTGAATAGCCTGCAAACAAAGTCCAGTCATCCCAGAGAATATCTCTATAGTTTGTGTTAACAAAAAAGTTATTGCTCTTTTGGCGATAAAAATCTTTTTGCGGCAGACTATCAAGGTTTGGAAAATATAGTGACAGAGAGCCTGTGCTGAATGAAGTAAACGCTTTAAACATTCCGTTCTTTGATGTTTTATATCTTAAATTTGCTGATCCAGCAAAACTTTCCGGGGCTTTATTCCAGTCCGGTCTTTGTTTTTGTATTTCAAAGTATGGTCCAAGATTATAGTATCCGCCTTCAAAAGAAACTGAAGAATTTTCCCAGAGCTGTGTGTGTGATCCTCCAAGTCCTAAGGGCATTATGCTAATCGCGCTTTGTGTTTTAGGGGGAAGGTCCTGTGTTTTAAGAACAAGCACCGATGATAGCGCCTGACCATATTGCGCAGAATATCCTCCTGTGCTGAAAACTGTGCCTTTAAACAGCATTGGTGAAAATCTTCCTCGTGATGGAACATCCGGAACACTACTGTAAAATGGATTTTGTACTGTCATATCATCAATAAGTGTTTTGGTTTCAGATGCTGAACCGCCACGCACAAATAATCCATCCGTTTCTCCAATCTGCTGAGTGCCTGGTAACGTTTCCAGTGTGGAATAAATATCCCCGTCTGCGCCGGTTGTTAGAATATCCAGAGGACGAAGAATGACCGCTTTATTTTCATCACTTGCCTCAAACGAGCCAGCAGAAATAACCACTGCACCGAGTTCTGTAAATTCTTCTTTAAGTATTATTTCAAAATATTTTTCTTTGCCATCCAGTTTAAGGTTTTGTGAATAGGTTTGATATCCAACAAAGCTTACTATTAGAACCGCGTCTCCCTCTTCCTCTGAAATAAACGTAAAGTTTCCGTTTGCTTCAGACGATATTCCATCGTAAGAATCTTTAATATAAATGTTTGCACCGGGAAGAGGCTGCTTGTTCTCATCGGTTATTTTACCTGTGATTTTTGTTTGTGACAGAATTGATGCCGAACAAACAAGAATCAAAAAAAAAGTATAGAAGTTTTTCATCAATATTAATTATAGATTATGAAATAAATATTATTAAAACTTAATGGAATATTTTGCAGGGGACAAATTGTAATAGGTAAATGGTTGATTTTCATCGGTAAGCACCTGTTTATTAAATTAAATGGTCAGTTTCCCTAGATTGGGGTTGATTTTATATTCAAATTATTATCAAATAAAATGGGGAACCCCACATTATTAAAAAGTTATTGGGTCTTTAGAAAACTTCTATAAATCGTCAGAACGCTCAGCCTTTTTAAGCCATCTCTTATTAACTTCGAAAACTATTCCTGTTAAGCTATAAAGTGTTCCAGACACAAAACTTGCTGTTGTAACATCTATATTTTTAAAAACTAGTACAAAGGCTATAGAAATTATCGGAACAAAGCACAGGTGTAAAAAAATTCGTGAATAATACCTTGTATAATTTTCTTCATGTTTGCTTAATTCTAATTCATCTTTCATTTTAAGTGCGTGTTTATAAAAACGCCAGAAGACAAAGAATATTCCTAGTGCGCCTATTCCATAATAAACCATAAGCCATGGAACCTGCGCCCCGTCAATCATCGTGATAAAAACATTTTCTGTTTCAAAGAATATCCAGCTTAAAAATCTTATTAGAAACAATGAAAGAAATTTAAGTGGAAAAATAAAAATCAAAACGATAAAGATAAGCGCGGTATTCCATAGGAGTATTGTGCTATCATCTAATCCATATCTTCTGAAAAATGTGCGGTGCTGCTGCCAGATAATAAAAAGGGGTATTATAGTAACTGCAAAAGCTATTAATTCATCGGATAGTTCAAGTATCTGTGAAAATGTTTTAGGAACTTCCAGCGATATCATTAAAAGGGTAATTGAAAATGCAAAAACGGCATCGCTAAAGTTTTCTAATCTTGAGGAGTTTTCACTCCGTATTTTAAATATGCTTTTCATATAAATAATATTACCAAATCACTATATAATTGCAAGCTACGACTTCATAAGCTTTTGGTGAATTAATATATTAAAATTATTTTTGATTTAAATATTATTGTTTGTGGGTAAAATTTTAAACGATGTTGTAAATGATAGAAGAGCAAATAATTAAATGCAAAAATTGCAAAACAGAACTTAATGGCTGCTATTGTCATAACTGCGGCGAAAAGACTGTGGACGAAAAGGATTTTTCTATAAAGTCCATTCTAAATCAATCCTTGGAAGCAATTACAAGTTTAGATTCGAAAATTTTCAAAACTTTTGTCGCATTACTTATTAAACCAGGTAAGCTAACAGTGGAATTTGTTTCAGGAAGGCGCAAAAGTTATATGCAGCCTTTTCAAGTTTTTGTTATCGCAAATCTTTTTTTCTTTTTCTTTTTAACAAGCTCAGACATTTTCAGAAACCCATCGAAATGGTTTTTCCAGGATGCGGAAATAGCCGAGAGGGTTAATGAAATAAGCGCCGAAAAAAATATTACGCCAAAAGAATTGGCGAAAATATATGATTATGAATCGGGCTCACTGGCTAAATCTGCGATTTTAATAATGATTCCTTTCTTGGGGCTAGTCATGTGGTTGGTGAATTTTAGTAAAAAATATTTGTATGGTAAACACCTGATAGCTGCAGTTCATTTATTTTCATTTTTATTATTCTTCATGGTTTTACTATCATTTGTTTTAAAGTTCTTTCCGAATCCAAATAAATTACACGTACAAATACCTGTTTTTTCTGCGATCTTTGTTTATTTAATCATTGTCCAGAAAAGATTTTATTTAGATAGAATATTTGTATCAATAATTAAAAGTACAATTGAAACAATATCGATATTAATAATTTTGTTCGCATATAGGGATTTTATAAGCAAAGTTTCTTTTCTACTGATACAATGATGTTTGTCTGGCATGAAAAAAATAAGTCACGGCAATGACCGTGACTTAATATTTGGTTTTGACAAAAAAATTATAAAGTACTTATTCTAAAGGAATTTTAGATTTATTATCAGCAAGCCATTGATCAAAACCTAGCAGCTGGGGGTTGAGTGATTTAGAAAAATCAATACTTCTTGCCCCGCAGAAATACTCGGCAAAATCGTGATTAAACTGAAACATATTACCAAGATCATCTGCACCCGGAAAACCAAAGCCTCTGAAAACATCAAACGGAACTGCATTGTAAACAACTTCCTGTCCAAGTGCTTTAGTGAGAGAATCTGCCATCATTTTTCCGGTAAGGTGAGCTCCGCTAATGCCTATTTTTTTGCCAATAAATTCATTTCCATTTTTAAATATACTATGTGCTGATTTACCAATATCTTCTGCAGCGATACCCGGCAATTTTTTATCGCCAATAGGAATATTAAGAGTAAGTTTACCGTCGGGTCCCTTTTTTGGTCCCATTCCAAAATAGATAAAATTTTCCCAGTAAAAAGAGGTTAATAAAAATGTAACCGGAAGTTTTTGATCAGTAAAAAATTTGTCGGATTCGCCCTTGGCATCAAAATGCGGCACTTTGTATTTACCATTTCCTAAAGTTGGCATTCTGTTATCGCTTAACGGAATCCAGTTTCTCGAATCTTCTAGTGTTGACCAGATAATATGTTTTACACCTGCATTCTTTGCTGCGTTTGCAATTGATTTTGCCTGAGCTATTTCTTTCTCGGGTGAAAAATGTTCCCAGAAAAAAGTAACAGCATAAACACCATGGGCTCCTTTAAAAGCCTTGTTTAAGCTTTCTTCGTTGTCGATATCAACAGCAACAAGCTCAACGCCCATTTTTGCTAATGCTTTTGCTTTATCTGAATTTACATCCCGGGTTAAAGCACGAACCGCAAACTCTCCATTTTTATCCGCAAGAATTGAACGAACCAATCCGCCGCCTTGCGCGCCAGTTGAACCAAGCACGGCTATAACTTTTTTTTCTGACATAAAGGGCCTCCTTTATTGATTAATAGA
Organism: uncultured Ignavibacteriales bacterium; assembly: GCA_963706055.1. Classification (GTDB taxonomy): domain Bacteria; phylum Bacteroidota; class Ignavibacteria; order Ignavibacteriales; family Ignavibacteriaceae; genus IGN3. The sequence goes on from CAVPND010000061.1 coordinate 78,662, forward strand.
TTATTAGTATGAATAGAATTTGTAAACTTTGTTAACCGGACTGTAACAATTAATATATTTTAAAGATACTCTACAAAAAGTAGAGTTTGAAGATAAATGTTTTGCCGAGTGATAGCGGTCATTTGGAAGGGATAAAAAACCTAATTTGTAATTGTTAATGTATAATAAAAAAGGCGCCGACGGGCGCCTTTAGAAATAACAATAAAAAATTAGTTAGCTGCGTGCTTTAGCTTCGTTAACAACTATATTTCTTCCATCAATTTCTGTTTCATTCAAAGCTTTGATAGCTTTGCTTGCATCTGAAGAATTTTCCATTTCAACAAATCCAAATCCTCTGGATTTATTGGTATCACGATCTAATATTATCTTTGCAGACAATACTGAACCATGTGCTTCAAATGTTTCTTTTAACTTCTCGTCGTTTACCGACCATGGGAGTGAACCCACAAATAACTTAGTACTCACAAAGGACCTCTAATAAATAGTAAATAAAATTCCGGAATATTACCGGAGGTCAGAAACATAGGTAAACCTTATACCAATAACTAACCACATTTTCTGTTGTTTCATATATAGCCTGTAATGGCAATAAAAATTTAAAAGATGTGCGGATAAACACTAATTAAGAGGGTTAATTATGTGCATAATCATTTATGCAATCAAAGAAACCATTTGATTATGGTTAGCATTTAACAAATCAAAAACTAAGATTAAGTAGATTAAGAATAGGTAAAACAGGGACACTATAAACGCATCCCTGTTTTAAAGTTTTATTTCATCAAAAGCATCTTTTTTGTTTCCATAAAACTGCCTGCAATTAGTTTGTAGAAATATATTCCACTGCTAAGTTCGCCGGCATCAAATTCAACCTCATAATTTCCATCTGGTTTGTATTCATCAACAAGTGTTGCAACTTCATTACCCAAAACATCATAAACTTTTAAAGTCTGCCAACCAGCTGCAGATGACTGCCAACTAATTTTTGTAGATGGATTGAATGGATTTGGATAGTTTTGACAGAGCAAATATTCTGAGGGTACATTTGAAAATTCATTTTGCAAAGAAGTAATTTCTGATAGCGGACGCAGATATGCATTTGCAAAAAAATCTCTAAGTGCCCAGATATATGGTTCTTTGATTACAAGACCGGCAAATGTCCAATCATTGATCAGACCATCATTAAAACTATTCCAGGTTGTTCCACCATCATAGGATATCATTATACTGTTGAATGCAACAGAGGCAATTAAAGCATTCTGGTATGATAAAATATCTTTAAATATTTTTGAATCAGTTGCATTTCCAAGAGAATCAAAAGTAACGCCATATCTCAAATGCCAGGTATTCCCCAAATCGTTACTTTCATAAAGGCCCATATCACATGCATATAGAATGTTATTCTGATAATAAAAATTCCAGGTATCGCCGGCAGGATACGGCAATTGTCTTTCAATCCAGCTGGAGCCATTATCGATTGATGAATATATTTTGTATCCGCCCGCAAATATTTTTTCGCCGGCTGCATAAATTGATCTAAAGCCTTCATTAGTTAAACCAACAGACTGCCAACTTGCTCCATCATCACTGGACCTGAAAACACCACCGCCCCAGGTGGAAGCAAAAAGAAATGAACTGTTTTTAGCAAAAGCACGCACGCTTTTATCAGATATGCCGGAAGCCTCCAGCCACGTTAAACCGTTATCAGAAGTTCTAAATACACCTGGTCCCGTTCCTTCTGTTGCGGCAAGAATGAATTGTCCGCTTGTAATCACATCAAAAACAAGACGGTTTTGAAGACCAATGTTGATCCATGGGTTTCCGGTATCAGAAGTTTTATAAACTCCGTTTAGTGTAGCGGCATATATTTCAGAACCATTTGTATAAATATTATAGCCATATTGTCCTTCACCCAGAGAGGTTTGCAACCACTGTGCATAAACGGCAAAAGAGAAAAGTAAAACGATCAGAAGTGTTTTCATCGCCGTGCCTTTAAGATAAATAATTTAGATCCACGGTATTTAGGAACCGTGGATCTGAAAATTTGAAATTTATTTCTATTCAATAACCCCATCTTAATTTTAAATAATATTGATGCGTTATTTCATCAATATCATTTTTTTTGTTACTAAATAATTACCGGCTGCCAGTTTATAGAAATAAACACCGCTAGTTAAACTGGATGCTGTAAAGTCAACTTCATATCTGCCGGCTGGTTTTTCTTCATTAACTAGTGTTGTAACTTCATTACCAAGAACATCATAAATTTTTAGAGTTACATTACCATTAACCGGTAACTGATAACTGATAACTGTATTTGGATTAAATGGATTTGGATAGTTTTGTTCAAGTTTAAATTCATTAACTGAATTAATATCTCCATCAATATCTGTTGATCCTGTAAATCTTGCAATTCTTCCATAGTCTGCTGTCAGCCATCCATTTTGCTGATCAACAAAACAAATACTAAATATTGCATTGCCTCCTTGAACACTACCAAATGGTGTCATCTGTGTTGACCAGCTTGCACCGCCATTGGAAGTATATTGTACATAAGGTGTTTGCAGAGGATCATTTACTTTTGAAGGAATCCAAACATGATTTTGGTCTAACGCAAAAACTGTTTTACAACTTGATTGTGGATCGATACCGGAATTTGTTACCCAATTCCAGTTTGTACCGCCATTTGTTGTTTTTAGAACCTTACCATTTCGACCAACAACCCATCCATGATTTAAATCAGCAAATCTTATGGCACTAAACTCACCGGGAGTATTATCGGAAAATTGCTCAGTCCAATCGGTACCTCCATTAGTTGTACGTAAAATCCTGAAAGGCGGTTCAGCACCTTAATGGACCAGAACCGTTATAAGCATCAACCATTGTTTGTATCTACAAAATAAAAAATACCTGCACCATTAAAAGGAAACCAATTATTTCCGCCATCAGTAGTTTTTAAAAATGTTGCTGCCTGCGTTAAGAAATTATAAGTTAAGAAGCCATCCATTATTTACATCTACAAATTGAATCTGGAAACCAACATCACCAGGTGTATTTGAAACAACTTTCTTTTGCCAGTTATACTCCGCCATTGGTGGTATAAAATATAATAGAACCATGTGGATATCCTCTCCACTAATGCCTCCAATTACCCAGCCGTGAGTTGTTGCCAACCCAGGACATCGATACTGCAGGATCAGACATACGTGCTAACTGTATCGTTGGGAAACGGATTAACAAAATCCCACGTTACACCCGAATTTGTGGTATGCAGCAATCCTCCATTACCGCAAGAGATCCAACCTTCAACTGGACTTACAAATTGAACCTTGCCGATCATTGCGGTATCTCCATAGCCAAGCGGATTTGTTTGTTCCACCCAGCCTGATTGTCCGAACAGTAATAACACTTGCAGACATTATAAGTAAAACACTAAGTAATCCAACTAGATTTTTTCATCTCTCTTCTCTCCTCTGTTGGTTAAAAAAATTATACTAGAATTTTTTAATTGAAATATTTTTTTAGTTCCTCCAAATCATTTATGATTGTTATAAAATCTTTATTTTCATTAACCAAAAACATTGTTGGTGTGGCATAAATGTAATAATCCTTAGCAGACTTTCCTTCCCAGCCTTCAAGTTTCGAAAACATTTATACCAATTCAAGCTTATTAGTGTTTATAAAGTTTTGCCAATCAGCTTTTGATGAATCAATTGAAACAGCAAAAACTTCAACATCTTTTTTCTTTTTGATTTTTATATAGATTCAGAGATTTGCGGCAAAAGAGTTTTACAATGAGGACACCAGCTTGCGTAAAATATTATTAAAGTTTTTTCTGCATTTATATTACTTAACTTAACTAATGTGCCGTTTTGATCAGGCAATTCAATATCGGGAACAATAACTCCCGGTTTAAATACTTTGCTTTGCTGAATTCTTCTTTCGAGTGAGGTTTCCAGTTTTTCGTCCAGACATATTTCATCTGCAATAACATAATTATCTATTATATAATTGATAACATTATCAAATCCGAATTTCTTAAATCCATCAAGCAGATACTCTACAATATGTTTATAAACAATGTCATTTACTTTTGCTTTATTTAGATATACTATCTATGGCAATTTCAAATTCCTTTTCAAGAAGTTCCATTGGCAATTGAGGATTGCGGTAATAGCTTAGATACTCTATTGCTTTGTTTGTAAATACATCAGAGTAAATAAGTTCATCATTTGTAAAGTCAACTTTATCAAGTGCAAATGATTTCAGATAATTTAATTGATCTTTTCCCCTTAGATCTGCATCGATAACCGGCAGCTGTGCTGAAAGAACATACTTTGAAATAAATGAACCAGGTTTTGATTGGGCAGTTATGTTAACAAAGTAAAGATACTCTTCCTGCAATTTTACAAGAGTTTCTTTTGTTGTTTGATGATAGTTGTCGTTATCCGGATAGTTGTTTAAGATTAAAAATAAAAGTTCGGATTTGGTTTTATAATTTTTATTTAGGTCCACAAAATCATAATAAAGTTTATTTGCCTCAGATTTAAGGACAACCGGGTGATGTTGGTTTTTAAGAGATCAACCTCAATTACTATATCCTCTTTATCATAAATAAAGTCCAGCCATTTTTTATTATTAAAAACTAGACGATAAAAACCGGAATGCGCGCTGCTTAAATTAAATTGATATGTGTTGTTATTGCTTGCAGAAATGGAATCAATAAATAAAGATTTTTCTCCGGATAAAGAAAACAAAGCCGCTTTTCCGTTAGAGTTAGCGGCTTTGATAAATATCTCTTGTGCACTTGAAAAAGAGAAATTAATTAACACAAAAGAAGCAAGAATAAAATATTTCATATTACTAATCTTTAATGCATCGGACACTAAAGCCATAAGTTGAATATTCTCCAATGTGAAAGGAAATGTCAGTTCGATCATCCCATAAATAGATATGATTTGCTAGTGAGGTAACAACAGGCTCTCGTTTAGAGCTCCAAAAATGAGTACGTGATGTCATCTCTCCAAAATAACCATCGGGATTTCTATAACCAGCTAATAGTGCAGAAAATCCAAAAGTGTTGGTGCCTGCACCACTACCAGATCCCTGTCCAACTGCTTTTATTGAGTTACCATCTCCACCAACTGCAGTATTAAGTGTAACAAAATCTGCTAATGTTGGTAAGTGCCATCCTTCAGGACAAATTCCACGAGCACCTTCATTGGTAACATATTGCATCGCTTCCTGCCAAGTATATAACCCACCATAAGTTTCACAATTAGCGGGAAGATTGGCATAACAGTATTTTTCAATTGTCCCAGTAGGGGTAGGATCAGGTATCTGATTACCATTTATCATCGTTCCAATATCAAGATTTTCTTTAAACCAGCATTGGTTGCCAATTAATACAGTGTTATAATCTTTGCCGCCATAACTAACTTTGCTTGCGCCGCAAATAAAAATTACTATAGAATCCGTAGCCGATATATCAACGACTGTTTTTGTTCCTCCAGTATGGTAAATAGTCATATTTTTATTCTGCGCATTAAGTGAAAATGCTATTAACAAAACAGTTAAAGAGGTAAATATTTTTTTCATTTTATAAATCCTTATACATTTATGGCAATCACTTGATTAGTCTTTAATACAGCGGACGCTCATACCCCAACTCACCATAGTTCCAGCATGTACATAAATAGTATTGGCATCTGATAATAATTGCATAGTGTAAGCATAAGCTGAAGTATTTCCTTTGCTCACCCAAAACGACACCCATGCACCCAATGCCTGATAAGGACCTCCAGAGTATCCTTTACCGCCTGCCATCAATCCGGAAAATCCACTAGTATTATTTCCTTGTCCTAATCCACTGCCCTGGTCTTCTCTTTTTAGTGTATTCCCGTCGTTATTGACAAAGGTAATTAATGACTGGTACTCGGCTTCTGTCGGAATATGCCAACCTATTGGGCAAATGCCTCTGGCACCTTCAGTGGTTGAATATTGCATCGCTTCGCCCCATGAGTAAAGACCACCATAAATAGTACAACTATCTTCAATATTATTATAACAGTATTTTTCTATTGTACCATTATTTGAAGGATAGTTCAATGTTCCAACATCCAGATTTTCTTTTAACCAACATTGGCTGCCAATTAGAACAGTATTATAGATTTTTCCACCGTAGTCAACAGTTGGTGTGCCCGGGCAAGGTATAACAAAATTGATACTTTCGATTGTATTCAAATCAACCTTTGAATTTGAACCATCGGTTTTCTGAATTACCAATTGCTGGGCAAGTGATGACATAGTAACTGTGATAGTTAGTAAAAGATATAATATGTTTTTCATTTTTAATTTTTCCTTATAAAACTAAAATTTTTATCAAGCTAATTCTTCAAACAACGCACGCTCATTGCATTAGTCGGGTAATTAACCTCATAATGGATCAATGGGTCGTTAGCAAAAAGATACATATATCTACAGGTTGTAGGACTACCAATGGACGAATACAAAAAGGTCATCATCCCCAGACCATCAAAACCAGCGCTTGTATAACGTACGCCCGCTATCATTACAGAAAATCCGCTTGTGTTTGTTCCCGTACCTTGCCCAATTTCTTTGAGTACATCTGCATTATTAGATCCAACGTAGTTTTCCAAAGTAGTCAAATTCCGCATAAGTCGGTATGTGCCATCCTTCCGGACAAATACCCTGTGAACCAGGGGTTGTAACATATTGCATTGCTTCGTTCCACTCATACAATCCACCATAAGTTGCACAATTAGCGGTATCATTGTTGTAACAGTATTTTTCAATTATTTGATTATTGGTCTGCTTACCTGCTGGCTCGTTGAAGGACCCTGAATCATTATTCCAACATCAAGATTTTTTTTCATCCAGCATTGAGAACCGATTAAAACTGTGCCATATGTTTTTCCTTCGTATCTCAATTCATCACCACAGGCAAATGGAAGAAAAGATATGCTGTCTACACTGCTTAATTGAAATGTTTGATTTCCGCCTGTGTTTCTATGAAGCGTAATTTTTTGTGAAAATATCATTTGGGCACTAAACAATATTAATAGCGAGAGAATAAAGGTTTTCATTTTACAATTCCTTGTTGAATTTTATTTCATTAAAATCATTTTTATAGAAGAGACGAACTTATCCGCGGACATTTTACAGATGTAAATTCCGCTAGATAGATCTCTACCATTAAAAGGAATTGTATATACCCCTGCTTTCTGATTCTCATTAATCAATGTTATTACTTCACCGCCAAGCATATCATAAATTTTAAGAGAGACCATTCCATCTGAAGGCAAACTATATGTTATGCTTGTTGCCGGGTTAAATGGATTTGGATAATTCTGATATATCGCATATTCATTTGGCATTTTAATATCAATGCTTATCACATTGCTATATTTTATTTGTCCATCAGAATCAATTTGTTTTAACCGGTAATAGTATTTGCTTCCTATTTTTGGAACATCACGAAAAGAATAATCTTTTGGGCTATTACTATTCCCGTTACCTTCAACAAATCCGATTTTATTCCATTGCTGCACAGAACCATTTAAATCACTTGCTCTTTCAACATCAAAACCAAAATTGTTTACTTCTGTTTCTGTTCTCCATTTCAACAAAACATCTGATCCAATTTGAACAGCACTAAAAGATGAAAGCTCAACAGGCAAAGGATTGCCTTGGGGAGTATCACTAAAAAGAAATCTCTTAATATTTGCAGTGTTTTCGGAGACAACCGAAAGATCAGATAAATGAAAATAAATTACATCACCATTGTTATTGAATGTAATTTTTTTCAACTCACTGATTTGAGAATTTTTATAACTATCGTTGGATAATAGAATATTGAGATATGACTGCGAGAAGAGCTGGAACGAACAAAAGAACAGAAATCCGAATAACAGTTTCATATTTCCATCCGAGTATTGTATGTAATATATATTTAGAAATCTTTACAGTATATCAAATCCCAAGCCATACTAATATGGTCGTGAACATTTGATTTTTAATCAAAACAACTTTTACTCCCAAGTTCATTTGCTTTAAATAAAAATTTTACAAAACAAATAAGTAAATAATTTATAACATTGTCAAAAAGAATCGATTTGCAGTTAGCAGCTATTGCGGGTTAACAATTCAAGTTGTCTGATAGGTTGCTGACATTATTTATTGATCGGGGTTGGGACAAAAAACATAAATGAAAATATTTTAATTGTATTTTTAATTGTTAAATACCTATACAAATTAAACTCGTTTAAATTTTAAATACCAGAATGTGTTTATTAACTAACTAAAAGATGTTAATTTTAAAGCACTTAATACAATTATTCGTTAATACTATTGGAGAAATAAAATGAAATCAAAAAAACATATATTCTTTATTTTAGCAATTTTAATTTCGTTTTCCGTTAGTGCGCAGAAACGTGCATTTACAATTGAAGATCTATATAAAATAAAAAACGTTAGCACACCTGTACTTTCAAACTCAGGAGATAAAATTGCATATACAGTTACTGAGTACGACCTTCCAAAAGGTAAAACAATTAACAACGTTTATGTAATGAATACTAATGGTTCATCGCTTATCAGCGTTTCAGAAAAATTAGCCGGAGCACATTCGCCCTTCTGGTCTTCAAACGATGAGCTTTATTTGATGTATAAAAATCAGGTTTATAAATACTCGCTTGAAACAAAAGATACCCTGAAAATAACTGATTTCTATGCCGGAGTTCAAGATCCTGTGCTTTCCAATGATGGAAGATATATTGCTTTTGTTGCAGAACTTTTCCCCGAATGTGGAACAGACAATGATTGCAATAAAAAATTCGATGTATCTTCTTCTGATGGTCCGATGCAGGCTTACATTGCTGACGAACTTATGTTCAGACATTGGACAGATTACAAAGGAGAAAAAGAATCTTATCTTGTTTTGTTTGATATAAGAGAAAATAAATATCAAACTATTGTCAAGAGCGATGTTCTTTCAGGAACATACATGCTTGGCGGCGGACCAAAGTATGCCTTTTCTCCTGATAGCAGAGTATTAAGTTATGTATCTACCCCAGAAAAAAATATTTATAATTCTACAAACACAGATATTTATTTATTACCTATTGGAGGAACCGGTGCTGTTAATGTAACATTAGCAAACAATGCCTGGGATGGTGCCCCGGTTTATTCTCCCGATGGAAAATATATAGCATATAAAACACACTCCATTCCTGGTTACGAAGCCGATAGATTTAGAGTTGCAGTTTATAATACTCTAACTCTACAATCAGAAACTTTAACAGAAGCATTTGATTATACAACCGATAATCTTTCATGGGCATCAGATTCAAAATCAATTTATTTTTTAGCGGATAATCGTGGTTACAGCCCTGTTTATAATGTTGATATTCAAACAAAAACCATTTCCAAGCTAACGGACGATAAAGCTATTCGCGGCTATCAGGCGAGCAGTGACGGTAAATCATTATATCTAACATTTTCAAGTGTTGAAAAACCCTCAGAAATGTATTCTTACAATGTAAGTGCCGGCGTATATTCTCAAATAACCTTTTACAATAAAAGAATAACTGAAGAAGTCGATATTCGGCCTGCAGAACAAATGTGGGTTGATGGTGCCGATGGTGTTCCTGTCCATGTTTTTATTGTAAAACCATATGGTTATCAGGAATACACAAAGTACCCGCTGGTAATTAATGTACATGGCGGACCCCAGATGCAGTGGATGGATTCTTTCCGCGGTGATTGGCAGGTATATCCTGGCTCAGGTTATGTTGTTGCGTTTTTTAATCCACACGGATCAACCGGATATGGAAGCAAATACACTGAAGCTATTTCTAAAGATTGGGGCGGAAAAGTTTTTGAAGATGTAATGAAGGTAACCGAAGCATTAGAAAAACTTCCGTATGTGGATAGCAATAGAATGGGTGCTATGGGCTGGTCTTACGGCGGATATATGATGAACTGGCTGCAGGGAAAAACAACAAAGTTTCAATGTTTGGCATCAATGATGGGCGTATATGATTTAGAGTCTATGTGGGGTGCCACAGAAGAATTATGGTTTGCAAATTGGGATTTTGGCGGACAGCCTTGGAATTCTGAATTATACAGTAAGTTTTCACCCTCTAACTATGTGCAAAATTTTGCAACTCCTACCCTAATTATTACGGGTGAAAAAGATTATCGCGTACCTTATACTCAAAGCATACAGTATTTTAACACTCTTCAATCTTTGGGGATAGACAGCCGATTGATAATTTTTAAGAATGATGGGCACTGGCCAAGTAATGTAAAATCTATGCCGTTATATTATAACTCGCATCTTGAATGGTTTCATAAATATCTTGGCGGCGCGCCTGCTCCATACGATTCAAAAGAATTAGTCAAGAATAACGTTTTCAAATAAAACATTTTTTAGAGAGACGTAGAATTTTTCTGCGTCTCTCAATCTAGTTTCTTTTGCAACCTAATTAGTTGTTCTACTTTTTTCAAATTTCATTGGATGCTCCATGGGTTTTCTGGCAGGATCAAAACTATGAAAACACTTGTCTACAGTATAACAAAAAAGGCGTCCAATGGACGCCTTTAGTAAGTCAAATCAGAAACTTATATTAGCTACGTGATTTTGCTTCATTAACTACGATATTTCTTCCTTTTAATTCCGAATCATTTAATGCTTTCATAGCAACTTCTGCTTCGGAGGAGTTCTCCATTTCAACGAAACCGAATCCTCTGGATCTGCCGGTATCGCGGTCTTTAACTACTTTTGCTGAAACAACACTTCCGTGTCCTTCAAATGCTTCTCTTAATGCTTCGTCGTCAACCGACCATGGGAGAGAACCCACAAATAACTTAGTACTCACTAGAACCTCTAAAAATAAATAGTAAAAAAATTCCGGCCTATTACCGGAGGGCCAAAACTAATACTAATAGTGCGAATTACCTAATTAATAATGATTATTTAAGCTCATTTTTGATGATACTATTTGATTTTGTAATAAAAACGACTCTTTTATTGTTCCTGCCTACAGTCGTTCTCTTCTTTAATTAAATGTCTAGACGAATATTCATAACTTTGTATAACTAATAAAAAGGCCTTAAAATGAATATTGATGTTACCACCCCCGCCCTTTTGTTTCCGACAATCTCACTTCTTTTGCTTGCATATACAAATAGATTTTTAACTCTTGCAACTCTAATCCGCTCCTTACATCAGAACTACAAAGAAAAACCAAACCATGTTTTATTAAGCCAAATTGAAAATATGCGTAAACGTGTATACTTGATAAAACATATGCAGGGTGTGGGAATTGCAAGTTTGTTTTTGTGTGTGCTTTGTATGTTTCTCTTATTTGCTGGCCAGATTCAATTTGGAGAATACGTTTTTGGATTAAGCCTAATTATGCTGCTAGTCTCGCTTGTTCTATCGCTTAAAGAAATTGCTATTTCGGTGGATGCCTTAGAGTTACATTTAAGCGATATTGAAACCTCACCTAATAAAAAAGATTAGTTTTAATAGCAGTTTTTCTTGCGTCTTTGTCAAAAAGCACTTATTTTAGTTATGGGCATATGCCCATAACTAAAATAACATATAAAATGGCAAGACCCAAAAAGAAAAGAAAGATAAGATGTAACCCTGCCTCATATTATTTTAAGCCAAGAGGAATTTCATTAATTGATCTTGATGAGATAGAATTAGCTCAGGATGAACTTGAAGCAATTCGTCTGGCAGATTTGAATGGATTGTTTCAAGAGGATGCTGCTGCAAAAATGCTTGTTTCGCGAACTACTTTTGGACGAATAATAGATAGAGCACATCAAAAAATTGCTGATGCAATCATTAATGGAAAAGCAATACGCATCTCAGATAGCTTACCAAAATCAATTAATAATAAATCAAAACAAGGTTGTAGTCATTGCGGAAGAAGATCGAACGCGAGGTTGCAAAATAATAAATGTGATAAATGTTTATCAAACGTAAAGGAGTAACAAAATGTCAAATGAAGTAAAATCAAATAACAGCTTAAAAATAGCAGTTGCAACTAATGATAATCAAACCGTTGCCGGACATGTTGGGAGGTGTAAGTCTTTTCTTGTGTTTGAAACAGATGGTCCCAAGATAATTGATAAGGTCATTAGAATAAATTCATTTACAAACCATGGAAAACATCATGGTCACAATCATGATAATCATCAACATGGAGAAGGAAAAGGTCATCAACACAATCATCACAATTTAATTGATGGTTTAAAAGACTGTGACGCTCTTATATTTAATCATGGCGGCTGGAGATTGATTGACGATCTAAAAGCACATAACATCAACCCTATTCTTACAAATGAAGTAAGTGCAGAAGATGCGGTGTTAAAATATATAAGTGGTGATTTGGTAATTTCAGAAGAAAATGTTTGTCAAGAACATCCGCACTAAGAGGTAAAAAACGAAGATGACATCTTTTAAAAAGATGTCATCTTAAATAAACATAATAAGTATGGCTAATTAATATCTGCGTCTATTGTTTTGTCCGCCGCCGCTTCCGCCTGATCGACCGCCACCACCACCGCCGTTAAAGCGCTTTCTGCTGTCAGTTTTTGGGCGAGCTTCATTTACTACAAGTTTTTTACCCTTAACTTCTTTAGTGTTTAAACCATTAATCGCTTTTTGAGCATCTGCTAGTCCTGGCATTTCAACAAATCCAAACCCTTTAGTCTGCTGCGAAAACATATCGCGAATAATTTTAACTTCTTTTACCTGTCCGAACTCTGAAAAAAGATTCATTAAATCTTCTTCCTGAACATCGTTTGACAAATTGCCAACGAAGATATTCATAGTAACTCCTGAAAATTTTATAAAAATAATTAATAACGCGAGAGCATAATTATCATGCTTCTCTTATCCTGTGGATCAAAAATAGAATGAATATTATGGTATGTATTCAAATTTTTAAGCAGGCAGATGAAAGATAGTTTAATTAATCTTGGCAAACAACTCAGCAATTGGGCAGATATTATAACAGAATTCAAGATCCCAATTTTGATTTTGGACTGCTATTGTTTGTTTAACTGCTGAAAATCACTCATAATTCAAAATCGGACTAAGCCATTTTTCAATTTCTTCAACGCTCATTCCTTTGCGTTTGTGGTAATCCAAGACCTGATCATGCTCAATTTTTCCAACAGAAAAATACTTTGTTTCGGGATGAGAGAAATATAAACCACTTACGCTTGCAGCCGGATACATAGCCATACTTTCGGTGAGTTTAATTCCTGTGTTCTTTTCAACATCAAGCAAAGAAAAAATAATTGGTTTTTCTGTGTGATCTGGTTGAGCCGGATAACCGGGAGCCGGACGTATTCCCACATAATTTTCCTTAATCAATTCTTGATTAGAAAATTTTTCATCGGCAGCGTATCCCCAATATTCTTTTCTAACAAGTTGATGCAAATGCTCCGCAAAAGCTTCGGCTAATCTATCTGCAATTGCTTTGACCATAATGCTGTTATAGTCATCATGATCCTCTTCAAATTTTTTAACAATTTTTTCAATTCCGATACCCGCCGTTACTGCGAACATTCCGATATAATCTTTAATTCCGAATTCTTTTGGAGCGATAAAATCAGCTAGTGCGATGTTTGGTTCAGATTTAGATTTTTGAGATTGCTGTCTTAATGTGTGCAAAACTCTTTTGACACCTTGTCTTGATTCATCAGAATAAATTTCAATATCATCAATACCAACTGAGTTTGCGGGAAACAATCCAATTACTCCGTTTGCAGTAAGCAGTTTTTCTGAAATTATTTTATCCAATAGTTTATTTGCATCATCAAAAAGTTTTTTTGCTTCTGATCCAACATTCTTATCTTCAAATATTGTTGGATACTTTCCCTTAAGTTCCCAGGTCATAAAGAAAGGTGTCCAGTCAATATAATCACGCAAAGTTGCTAAATTAAAATCATTTAGAATTGTTAATCCTAACTTATTCGGTTTTTTGATTTCAGATTTTTTCCAATCAATATTTAACTTATTCTGTCTTGCTTTTACCAAAGAAATATAATTTTTATCTGATTTCCGTTTTGAATAATCATCACGTAATTGTGTGTACTCATCTTTAAATGATTGAATATACTTTTCTCTTTCAACAGCGTTTTCATTTAAAAGATTTGAAACAACAGGAACACTTCGTGAAGCATCAAGTACATGAATAATTGCGCCGCTATAATTGGGAGATATTTTTACGGCAGTATGAATTCGCGATGTAGTAGCGCCGCCAATTAATAATGGAATGTTTATTCCGCGTCTTTCCATTTCCTTTGCAACATGAACCATTTCATCAAGTGAAGGAGTTATAAGCCCACTTAATCCAATTGCATCAACATTTTCATCAACTGCAGTTTGCAGAATTTTTTCTGTATGAACCATTACCCCAAGATCTATTACATTATAATTATTACACCCAAGTACAACGCCAACAATATTTTTGCCAATATCATGAACGTCCCCTTTAACAGTTGCCATTAAAACTTTCCCTTGTTCGCGTGTACTTTTGTTTTTTTCTTTCTCCGCTTCGATATATGGAATAAGAATCGCAACCGCCTTCTTCATCACCCTTGCACTTTTAACAACCTGCGGTAAAAACATTTTTCCCGCTCCGAACAAATCACCAACCACGCTCATGCCAGCCATTAATGGACCTTCAATGATTTCTATAGGCTGATCATATTTTTTTCTAATTTCTTCAATATCAACATCAATAAAATCTACAACGCCCTTAACAAGCGCATGTTTTAACCTTTCTTCAACTGTTGTGTTTCGCCAGTCTTCTGTTTTTTCTTCAACCTTATCCTTCTTTTTAATTGTTTCGGCAAATTCAATTAACTTTTCGGTAGCATCGGATTTTCTATTAAAAATTACATCTTCAACTTTTTCTAAGAGATTTTTAGGGATCTCTTCATAAACTTCTAGTTGACCTGCATTAACAATACCCATGTCCATTCCTGCTTTTATTGCATGGAATAAAAAAGCAGAGTGCATTGCTTCGCGAACAGTATCATTTCCTCTAAAAGAAAACGAAAGATTACTTACACCACCACTTATTTTTGCAAGCGGTAATTTTTGTTTTATCCATCTTGCGGATTCAAGATAATCAACCGCATAGTTGTTGTGTTCCTCAATTCCGGTTGCAATAGCCAGTATGTTAGGATCAAAAATTATGTCCTGTGGAGGAAATCCAATTTCTTTTGTTAGAATATCATAAGCGCGTTTACAAATTTCTATTCTTCGATTAAAAGTATCAGCCTGTCCTTTTTCATCAAAAGCCATTACGATAACTGCCGCGCCGTAACTTAAAACTTTTCTTGCGTGCTCTCTAAAAATATCTTCGCCTTCTTTAAGCGAGATTGAGTTCACAATTCCTTTTCCCTGTAAACATTTTAGTCCAGATTCAATCACGCTCCATTTAGAAGAATCAATCATAATTGGAAGCTTTGCGATATCCGGCTCTGCTTCGAGCAAATTAATAAACTTGGTCATTGCAGCTTCGGAATCCAGCATGCCCTCATCCATATTTACATCTAAAACCTGTGCACCACCTTCAACCTGATCTCGGGCAACAGAAAGAGCTTCATCATAATTATTTTCTTTAATAAGACGTGCAAACTTTTTTGATCCTGTAACATTTGTACGTTCACCGATATTCATAAAATTAGACTCTGGGCGCAGCACAACAGGTTCAAGTCCGCTTAAACGTAAATACGGTTCTTGCTTTGTGGGGATTCTTGGTTTGTATTTTTTAACAATCTCAGCTATTTCTTTTATGTGATGAGGAGTTGTGCCACAGCATCCGCCAACAAGATTTACAAAACCACATTTTAGAAAATCCTCCAATACATCAGCCATTGTTTGCGGCGTTTCATCGTATCCGCCCATCTCGTTTGGCAAGCCTGCATTTGGATAAACCGATAAAAATTTCTCTGAAACATTCGAAAGATCTTCGACAAATGGGCGCATTTGTTTTGCACCGAGTGCACAATTTAATCCAACGCTAACAAGGTTTTTTGCGTGCGATATTGCTGTGTAAAACGCCTCAATTGTTTGCCCAGATAATGTTCTTCCGCTTTGATCAACAATAGTTCCCGAAAGCATAACGGGAATATCAAGCGCTCTTTCTGTAATTAATTTTTCAACTCCAAAGATTGCTGCCTTAGCATTAAGCGTATCAAAAATAGTCTCGATTAAAATTATATCTGCACCACCATCAACCAAACCACGGGCTGCTTCATAATATGCTTTTGCAACTTCATCAAATGTTACTGCCCTATAACCCGGATCGTTAACGTTTGGAGATAGAGAAAGGGTTTTGTTTGTTGGCCCTAATGCACCAGCAACAAATCTTGGTTTATCAGGAAATTTTTTATTGAATTCGTCTGCAACTTCTTTTGCGATTTTTGCGGATTCAAAATTTAATTCATACACAAGCGATTGCATATTATAATCAGCTTGCGAGATTACTGTTGAATTAAAAGTATTCGTTTCAACAATATCTGCACCTGCAGCAAAATATTCTCTATGAATTCCTTTAATAATTTCAGGCTGCGTTATAGAAAGTAAATCGTTGTTACCTTTTAAATCTGATGGATAATTTTTAAAACGTTCACCGCGAAAATCTTTTTCAGTTAATTTGTGGCGCTGAATCATCGTACCCATTGCGCCATCTATAACAAGAATTCGTTCTGATAATAACTTTTTTAATTTTTCAACTGTTGCTTTCATAAAACCTCTTTAAAATAAAAAAACCTCTATCAATGAAATGAAGAGGTGTGCAACTAATCTTCATCTCATCTTCCCCCGATAAATAATCGAGGCAGGATTTAGCACCCGACGGTTAGATTTGTTCTAAACCGGCTGCTACGGCATCTGCGGGCCTGTTCCCTACGCCGTTCTTGATAAGAATTACAATTTTAAAAGAACTATTAAAGTCTGCTGTAAATATATAAATTATAATTCCATTGTCAATGTGGGGATTATCAAACCGAAGCATTATAAACCATATCTTTAAAACTCAATTAAATATGGCTAAATTACTCTATCTAAAAACAAAGGATTTTGTTATGATAGTTGTTACAGGAGGCGCGGGATTTATTGGAAGCGCAATTGTTTGGAAGTTAAATCAGCTTGGCAAAAGCAAGATTATGATTGTTGATGAGCTCGGCAAAACTGAAAAATGGAAGAATCTGGTTGGATTGCTGTACGAAGATTTTGTAGATAAGCACGATTTTATAGAACAAGTTTTGGATGATGTGATTCCGTATAGTGTTGAAGCAATTATCCACATGGGCGCAAATTCATCTACCACAGAAAAAGATGCTGACCATTTAATGAATAATAATTTCCAGTACACAAAAGAACTTGCTAAATATTGTTTAGAAAAAAACATAAGATTTATTTATGCTTCATCCGCAGCAACTTACGGCGATGGCAGTTTAGGTTTTGATGATGATGAAAGTAAAATTGCGACACTGCGTCCATTGAATATGTATGGTTACTCAAAACAACTTTTTGATGTTTGGGTAAAACGAAATAAAGTTTTAGATAAAATTGTCGGGATAAAATATTTTAACGTTTACGGACCAAATGAATATCACAAGGATGATATGCGTTCTGTTGTTCACAAAGCCTTTGAACAGGTTAGAGATACAGGAAAAGTAAAATTATTTAAATCTTTAAATCCTGATTTTAAAGACGGGGAACAAAAACGTGATTTTGTCTATGTTAAAGATGCTGTTGATATGACATTATACTTTTTAGATAATCCGGATAAAAACGGAATTTATAATGTCGGCGCAGGAAAAGCCAGAACATGGAATGACCTAGTAACAAGTTTATTTAAAGCCGTCGGCAAACCAGTTAAAATAGAGTATATAGATTTGCCATCGCAGCTGGCGGCAAAGTATCAATACTTTACCGAAGCTAATCTTGCAAAGATTAAATCTGCGGGATACACGACAGCAACAACATCATTAGAAGATGGCGTTACTGATTATGTTAAAAATTATCTTTTGAAAAACACTTATTTAGGATATTGAAAAGGATCTATTTTTAATTGAAATAAGAAACTGATTTTGGCTAAAGCCGAGAAATCTTTTGATTATTATCCCACGACCTAAAGAGAGTGTTGCACAACTCGAACAAGTCATTTCGAAGGAGTCTTCGACTGAGAAATCTGTTAAATTATAGCGCAAAAGATTTCTCCCTTCGGTCGAAATGACATCCGAGGGTAGTTCTGCAACAGACCCTAAAGGCCGTGGCAATAAAACGGATAATAAGATTACCAAGTCGGTTTTAATTAAAAGGGGGTTCATCATCATCATCAAAGA
>CAVPND010000062.1:0-12374 GCA_963706055.1 uncultured Ignavibacteriales bacterium
CTTCCTGATAATGAAAACACATTTGAGGAGTTAGTTGACAGATATAAAAATTATGTATTCAAAATTTCTTATGAAAAACTATCTAATCAAATGGATGCAGAAGATGCAGCGCAAGAAACTTTTATTAGGGTTTATTTTGGGTTAAAAAATTTTAGACAGGATTCTGAATTTAAAACCTGGTTAACAAAAATCGTTACTAATGTATGCTTAACGATGCTTTTAACAAGAAAGCGCAAATTTTGGAAGTATCATGTTTCATTAGATGGAGATGTTGATATCAATACTGTTTACTTGTCCATTTTTTCTAAGTTCGATGAAAAAAATTTTTGGGATGTAATTGGGCATACACTAAGGAAATTGGTTTTTATTTATAGAAAGGTGTTTATACTAAAGTACTTTAAAGGTCTTAGTTTTATCGAGATCGGAAAAAAAATAAACGCTACAACTCCAGCAGTTAAGATGAAAATTCAGAGGGCAAAAGAACGATTTATTAAAATGATTAAAAGTGAAAATGACTGAGAATAAAGATCAATCAAAATTATCACCTGATTTTAATTCTAAATTGAAAAAAAGTATTAAAAGAAATGTTTTATATAAAAATATTTTAACCATAACACTCATTGGCGCATTAAAATCAGCAATGATAATATTTGATACAATTTTTAGTTTATTTACTCATAAAAAATAGTACGATGAAACAATTTTAAAAACGATTATGTGAAAAAATAAATTTGGAGAATGTTATGCAAGAAATGAACAACTGGTTAAATATATTTATGCAATCAACACAAGGTGCATTAGAAATGATTATGGCTTTTGTACCTAAGTTTTTAGCATCTATAGTTATTTTACTTATTGGATGGATAGTTGCAAAAATAATTCAAAAGCTCGCTAATAAATTTTTAGATTTACTGGGTATCAACAAGCTTTCTACAAAAGCTGGAATAGAGAATTTTCTTATTTCTGCAGGGTTTCCGGGAAATCTCTCCTGGGTATTTTCTCGCATATTGTTCTGGACAATATTATTAATCTTTGTTCTTCCAGTATCAGATATTATGGGTTTTACCTTTTTTGCAAATATGGTAAACGATGCTCTTGCATATATTCCAAATATATTTTTAGCGATGCTAGTTTTATTAGTCGGTTCCTGGGCTGCTAAAATACTTAGCGGAATGATTCGGGGAAGTTCAATTCGGCTTGGAATGGAATATTCTGAAGCCTTAGGTACAATTGTAAATATTGGTATTCTGATAATAACCTTTGTTATTGCACTTACACAATTAAAAATTGATGCTACAATTTTGGGCAATATCTTATTACTTGTAATTGGCGCATTTGCAATTGGCTTAGCAATAGCTTTGGGCTTGGGTGCCAGAGATCTGGTTAAAAATATTATTTCAGGTGTTTACTTAAACAAAACAGTTAAACCCGGTAGTTCTATCAGAATAAAAGATATGGTGGGTAAATTAATAGATATTGGACCTGTACTTTCAACAATCGAAGTTGAGAATAAAGAAATAAAAGTTAATAACAACAGTTTATTGGAAACTTTATAATTACATTCTGTACTAATTTAAGTAGCAGTGTCTTTTAATAATTATTTTATACAGCATAAAAAGCACCAAACTATTTTTATAAAAATTAAAATACTTGATTAATATGGAAAATGATAAAAATAAAACTTCATCTGATTCACAAATCGAGAAAAATCAAGATGAAGAAAATGAAAAAGTCAAACCTAAAAAACAAAGTAGACTTATAGGTTTTGTATTAAGGCACAAAATGTTTTTTACTTTGCTATTAATTATTGCTGTGATTTTGGCCTATCACATGATTCGTATTAATAGTCTTGAATCAGAATTTGCTGCAAAAACGGTTACACTGAAAAAAGAATATACATTGAAAATTGATAGTATGAAGATTGCAAATCTGCAACAAACAATTAAAGTTTTTTCCTGGGCTGTAAGAAGTGAATTGAATCGTAGTAATTTGGAGGAGGTTAATCAATTTTTTCTGAATTTTGTAAAAGAAAAAGGAGTTAGGATGATCGACCTTGTAAATCCAGAAAATGGGATGATCATTCTATCCACGGATAAGAAAAATGAAGGCGAGATAATGAATGACAAACAAATAATGGATGTGACGGATTTAAAAGTATTCGCTGATTCGACACAATTGAAGGTTGTAGTTCCAATTATGGGATTAAATATAAAAAACGGAGTTCTTATTGTGGAAGTTATTAAATAAATTATAACTAATACTTAATTAATTAAAATCTAAATAGATATTTAAGCAACTAAATAGTATAAATAAAAATGAATAAAACAATTAAATACATGAAAAATGGAAGTAAAGCCAGGAGATTAAGGATTTCATTCTTATTACTTTTGGGTTTAGTAGCCGTATCATTTATCGGTTGCTCTGAAATAACATCACCCGCTGATAATTTTCCACCAGAAAAACCCAAAAACTTTACGTTAATTGGCGGCGGTGATGGGCAGGTACATTTCAGGTGGGAAAGAAATATTGAGCCAGATCTTAAAGCGTATCGACTTTACAGATCTGAAAATAGTTTAAGTAATTTTAGTTTGCTTGTAGAGATAACTCAAACAGAATATGTTGATCGATTTTTAGATTATGACTCGACATACTATTATTATCTTTCTGCAGTCGATAATGCTGGCAACGAAAGTACAACTACTAACATCATTGATATCCAGCCTCTAAATCTATCTGCACCTCAACCTCCCTCAAGACTGATAGTTTCTGGATTTAACAGTCCATTACAAGGTGCAACAGAAATTTCTATTAGCTGGACTCCCCCGGATATAGGCGATTTGAAAAATTATTTGGTCTATCGTGGTGCTGATTCAACTTTTGTTCCGAGTGCTTCAACATTTTTAGATTCAACAAACATTTCTATCTACTTAGATAGATTAGTTCAACTGAATCAGAAATATCATTATAAAATTATTGCGGTCGATAGAGGATATAAGATGAGTTTACCAAGTGAGTCATCTAATGATCTTATTCTATCAAGTCCGGTATTAATAAGTCCCGCAAATAATACCAGATTTACAAGTCCTCTTACTTTTAAATGGGATGGAGTTACAAGTGCCGTTAATTATGTAGTATACGTTGGTAACGGACCATTTTCTAATATTATCTGGTCATCTGCAAAGACAACATCAACAGAAATTAATTATTCAGGTACAGCTCTTCAGTCATCTAAAGTATATTATTGGTGGGTTGGTGTTTACAGCAAGGATAAAGTAAGACTTGATGATGGAACAGAAATACCATCTCAAATAAATTCTTATAGTGTAGTAAATAGTTTTTTTGGCGAATAAATTTTTTTAATAGGAGAAATCAAAAAAATGATAAGTAAAAATATAATAATAGCGCTAGGTTTAACTTTTGCGCTTTCGATAAGCCTGTTTGCTCAGGAGGTAAACGTTGTATTAAAAAATGACAAAGTAATAGTTGGAAGAGTCATAGAAGAAAACCCTGACTATCTCCTCATTGATTACGACTTAGGGCAATTAAAAATTGATAGACAAAATGTTGAAAGCATTACCTATAACCCATTTGTAAAGCTTGGTAAAAAGGGAGAGTTAGAAAAATCTGAAATTACAGATACTAATTCTGAAAAGGTATTAAAGTTCGTTATTAACGATCCAGTTGTTGTCTATTTGAAAAACGGCAAAGTTGTTTCTGGATTGCTTTTAGCTAAGAGCCTGGATATGGTTATGCTGCAAACAGAGGATGGAAATTTAACTATTCCCAAATTTGATCTTTTAAAAATAGAATATATATCAAGTGAATATGCTGAACGTGGTGATGTGGTTAATGTTTATCTGAACAACGGAACGAGGTTTGAGGGTAACATATATTTTGAAGATTCAAAGAACTTAACCCTGGATACAGAAGTTGGTCGACTTACTTTACCTAAAAATAAATTACGTACGATTGAATACACTGGTAAAACTGGAATTAGTGAAACAACATTAGCAGAACAATATTCACAACTTGACATTAAATAAACGATTCATTTTACCACGATATGATGTCATTGAACTTGGGTATTCTTCCAGCTTTGGGACTGACTTCGGAACAGGTTTTGGTCTTGGTTATCAAAGCAGATTTAGTATATCTCAATTTGAGGGTATGAATTTAAGTGCAGTTGGTGGTTTATCATTAAATTATTTCGGTTTGAATAAGGATAATATAGTTACCCAAAATCCTACTCTTGCAGTTGACTTAAAAGGTGGTGCTTTTATAACTACAATTGGAGTCGGAGGACAATTAAATATTTATCCACAAACTTCTTCGTTTTATGATTTTTATGTAGCTCCAATTCTTGAAGCGCATTTGGTTTATACAACACTCGAACAAAGTTATCCTTCATATCCACAATTTGATGCTAAAGAAACCAAAACTGAATTTAAATTTGGCCTTGGTACAAGGTTCGGTGTGGAGTTTTTATTTGACTCCTTCCGTGTTGGTTTGCAGTATAACATGCATACTATATTTGGAGAAGATGGGTTTAATCAGGTTTCACTTACATTTACTAAAAATTTATTTTAAAAATGAAAAATTTTATTTTCATAGTAATATTTATTCTAGCTAATTCACTCTATGCTCAGCAAGACATAACACGCCTTACTGAATTGCAAAAGATATTCTTTGTCTCAGAAACGGCAAGCATGGCTGCTACCAGTCTTAATCCAGCTGGAATGAGTATGAGAAGAAACAATAGCGGCGTAATAATAGGATATGATTTTGATGAGTTTAGTAATCAAGGAAACTCATCTGTATTTCTTAGCACAGATAATTTCGGAATTTCATATCAGGATGTTTTTAATATCAACAACATCAGGTTACTTAATTACTCGATTAATCTTTCAATCGGTAATGAATTTATATCTGTTGGAACTTCCAATAGATATACAATTGCTAAATACGGTTCATATGATTTAGATTTATTCAATCTTGATGCTGGAATAATTATAAAGCCGGCTAGTTTCTTAAGCGTTGGTTTGCTTGCAAGGAATTTAAGCGAGGCTAAATTCGATAGTCTAAATTATTTAAGAAATTATACCGCCGGAATTTCTTTAATGTTCTTTGATCAAACACTAAATCTTTATGCTGATGTTGATTTTAAGGATAATGCAAAAATAGATGATTTGGCTGGTACAGTTGGATTGGTTGTTTCTCCTTTAAATCTTTTTGAGTTTAGGGGTGGTGTGATATTGAACCCCAGTAATATTTTAGATTTAAGAAACAGCGTTCCCAGGCTTATTGATTTAAAATATGAAGCCTTTGTATCTGCCAGTTTTCTTAATCAAGAATACTATCCGGGTGACTGCCGGAACAAGGTTTAATGACGCCGGAGAAAGAACGAGATATTCCGTTGTGTTTGGATTTCCTCTATCCAAATCATTTAGATGAATTGCTGTTAGAAAATTTTGATTCAGAATGTAGAAAACAATTGTTGTTTTAATCTAATGGCGATCGAACACTTCAAGATTATTGAAGAAATATGTGACTAAAGTTATTCTAATTAAAAAACCTGGCTAGTTAAACGCCAGGTTTTTGAAATTTACGGAGTGATAATTTATTTAACTATATAGCGTCTAAATTCATGCTAAAACAATTAACTGCTTAAGTTATATTCTTTTAAAATTGAATTCGCTTTGGTATTCGTAATTAATAAATGTGTAAATAATCGGTACAAAATTTAAATACTTTTATGAATGAGAATATAGACAAAATAAGAGACTATCTTAGGCAAGTTGTTGAACAAGAATTCTTGCCTCAGATTTATTTAAAAATTAATTCTCACAAAGGATATCTTACTGACCTGAGTGATCTGATTGGGAATTACAAAGAACTATTTTTTAAGCTTAGTATCGAAAATGAATCTGATTCCATTCAAAAAGTCATTGAATTAAAACAACGAATTTTAGATAAATTAGATTCCAGATTTCATCCCTCTGAAGCGGATTCAGTATTAAATGATCTTGACTCTTTTAATACAAGTCTTAATAATTTTCTTACTGAAACAGAAGAAACCAGCAAACAAGTTCAGGCAAAAGAAAGGTTCTATTCTCAACAAGATGATAGCCTGCGGATAAAATTTCTAAAATATTTTAAGAGGCTGTTTTACAAGCTTTCAATAATCCCTCTTCAAACTAAAAATATTTATTTAAAAATTAGAAAAAAACCTGTAACGGAAATCCAATACTGGAATCATATTTTACCTCTAAGAAATTTAAGATCGATTTATTTAAAGAGCACACTATATAATAATCTTTCTGAACTTTACAGTAAATCACTTTCAAATCAAACCGCTTCTTTACTAGCTCTAAAGAGTTATTGTGAGCAATCGGAAGAATACTTTAGAGAGAAACACGCACTATTAAATGAACCGTCCTCGGAAATTAAGGACTTTGAAGCAATAAAGAATAAATATGCACAGGCAATTGAACCACTTGATAATCTTAAAGAGGAATTTGTTAAAAGAAGCGCTGAGATTATTGAAAATGTAATAAATAATTATTACACAGCGTATATAAAAGCCGGAACGATTGAGCTGCCAACACAAAAATTATCACCTTCAAAGGTTACTAAATATGAAAACGAATATGTAAAACTCTATAGCAAGATTCATAAGGGCTGGAACAATACGCTTTATGCTTTGGCTGATGATTGGCGTATGGATACATGAACTTTATAAGACCCGATATGAACTTATTCTTAAATTTATTAAAACATCATCCATCGTTTCAGAGAAACTAAATAATAATGTTAAGCCATCAATTGCTCTTATAGAGAAATGCTATTTCTGATGTAAGAGAAAAGTTTAGCAACCTAATTCGAAATGAATCTGAGATTGAAAAATGTTTGACTGAAAGTCGAAATTATCTTCAGTCAACACTTACTGAAAAACTTATTCCGCAAGCTATTGATATACTTTTAAATCAAGAAATTTTAGATAATATTGATCAGCTTGAAGACACAGTTGAAAAAAGCTTATTCGCTATGTCGGATAAACGAGCTTTGGTAAAAACGGATGTGTATGATCAAGAGATTAAAGAATCAGAAATAGCATACATATCACTCAGAGATATGCTCTCTTTTTCCAGTCTTCCAAAGTTCAAATCTTCTTTATTAAAGACAAAAGCCGATCAAAATCTAAAACTTCAGAAAATTCAGAATTATCTTCTGGAAATTGATCAGATTTGTGATTTCAGCATTGACTCTGCCCTAAATATGCTGCAAGAAAAAAAGGGAACAGCTGTAGAAGTTATAAATGTAGCAGTTGAAGGACTTGATAGGGCCATTAAAAAGAATGATGACATTGATAATCAAATAGTAAATCTTAATGATTCGTTTTATCAAAAAACAAAAGAACCCATCGATAAGTTAAGCGATGATTTAATTAAGCTAACTTTTACTGATTCAGTTTTTGAACTTAAAATTAAAATTGCAAAAGACAGGGCACTTCAAAAATCGAGAGAATTTAGAAAAAAAGTAATTGATAAAGTAAAAAATTCTATTCCTTATCTAATAGCATTATCCAAAGAGGGTATAAAAAGAACCAGCCAGCTTTATTTTAAAACTAGAAAACTTATTGGGCTAGAAAAATCAAAATCTACAATAAAAGGAGAAGTAGCCGATTTTCTTTCTGAAACAGGCGAAGCTATTAATAAACTGCCTTTTGTTTACCAGCGGCTCTTTGTAGTTGAGCCAATTGAAGATAGACGATTTTTCTTTGGGCGAGAGAATGAACTAACAAAGTTAAACAAAGCATATTCTAATTGGATGGTCGGTAAATTTTCTCCAACTATCATTTATGGTGAAAAAGGAAGTGGCGCTACATCCCTAACAAATGTCTTCACGAAAAACAATAGTTCTAATCATGAACTGATGAAAATTGTTATTAAAGAAAGCGTTATTAGTAAAGAAGATTTTATTAATTTATTCTATCCAGAGTCGGATAAATCAAAGACAAACGAACTTCAAGATTTAATACAGTTCTCTGAATAATAAAACATCCGGCAAAAAGATTATTGTCCTTGAAAATCTTCAACATTTATTCTTAAGAAAAATTAGTGGATTTGAAAATTTAAAACTTTTATTTGAATTGATTTCAGCGACTAATCAAAATGTTTTTTGGATAACAACTTGTACTATTTACGGTTATAATTATCTGCAAAAAACAATTTCAATTTCGGATTATTTTGCCAATCATATCGAATTGGGAGATTTAAGCGATCAGCAAATAATCGATATAATTGTTAAGCGTCATCGAGTTAGCGGATATGATTTAAACTTTATTGCTGATGAGAGTATTACTGCGAATAAGAAATATCAAAAACTTTCTGATGAAGAAAAACTAGGTTATTTAGAAAAAAACTACTTCTCACTACTAAATAAATTTGCAGACAGCAATATCAGTCTGGCATTGCTATTCTGGGTAAGATCCACAAGTGCTATCTCTGATGATAAAATAACTATAGGAAATTTGCCCAAAATAGATTTTTCTTTTTTATCAAGTTTATCAAACACAAAATTATTTGTACTTAACTATCTTCTTATTCACGACGGTTTAACAGAAGAAGATGTAACAAGTATTAATGGTGTAGCTCTTTTAAAAAACAAACGATTACTAATTACCATGATAGATGATGGAATATTAATTAAAAACAATAAATTGTTTCAACTTAATCCTCTTCTTTACAGACCCATCGTTGAAGTATTAAAGTCAAAAAATATAATACATTAAATAATATGAATAAAAATATTTTATTAATTGCTATTTTCCTGATACTGGCAGCTCCTCTAAATTTTATAAGCTACTCTCAGGATTCTACTAGCAGCACATTAAAAGTAAATAGTATTAATCCCGATTCTAGTAATATTCAAAAGAAGAATATCAATAAAAGTATCGATTCAACCCAGCAGGATCAAAGCTTGACCGAAGAGTTAATGACCCCTCCTTCCGTTTCAGATTTAATATCATTTCAAAGAATATTCTGGGCTATTGTACTTTTTATCCTTGGCGTTTTTCTGATAAAATTTACAACAAAAGTGCTTGAGCTATTCGCAGAGAGAAGTACAAAATACAGAATATCAATTAAAGGGATTGTCCCAGTTTTTAGAATATTAGGCTGGTCACTTGTAGTGTATATTATTATTGCCGGTATTTTCCGTCCACCCGCAGCAACTTTGCTAGCTGTTGCAGCTTCTCTTGGTATAGCAATTGGTTTTGCAGCACAAGATATATTTAAAAATATTTTTGGTGGGATAATGATTTTATTCGATAGACCATTTCAGGTTGGCGATAAAATTGAAGCTGGACAGCATTACGGTGAAGTTGTTAAAATAGGACTAAGATCAACAAGAATTGTAACACCTGATGACTCACTGGTATCAATTCCTAATGGAGATGTTATGACACAGCCGGTATTAAACTCTAATGCAGGCGAACCAAATTGCCAGGTTGTAGCAGAAATATATTTACCTATTACAATAGATACTGAAAGAGTAAGGCAGATAGCTACTGAAGCCGCTCAAGTCTCTAAATATATATTTTTAGATAAACCAATTGCAGTACTTTTCTTTAATGAGGTAAAAGAAAGAAGATCTTATTTCAAAATGAGATTAAAGGCTTATGTCATGGATATCAGGTATGAGTTTGCTTTCAAAAGCGATATGACAGAACTTGTCATGAAAGAACTTTTACAACAAAAAATTATTTCACCATCGGACTTTGCCTAAAAAAGAACAATTAAAACAATATGAATGATTCCATAGAGAAGATTTTATTTGATCCTACAATAGGACGAATAGTTACAATATTTGTTTTAGCAATTTTAATTATTGCGGTTTCTCGATTCATTAAATCGAGATCAACTAAAGTTGTTAAAGATATTGATTTGCGCTACAAAGTAAGAAAGGTGATTACATTTGTAAGCTACATATTAATTATTCTTATTGTATCTATCGTTTTTAGTGATAAACTTGGTGGATTGACTGTTGCTCTCGGCGTAGCAGGCGCTGGTATTGCATTTGCGCTTCAGGAAGTAATTGCAAGCGTTGCGGGCTGGCTGGCAATTTCATTTTCAAAGTTTTATAAAGTTGGTGATCGTGTTCAGCTCGGTGGAAATGTTGGTGATGTTATTGATATTGGAATACTTCGTACTACTTTAATGGAATGCAGACAGTGGGTCGATGGCGATCAGTACACAGGAAGGATTGTCCGGGTTGCCAATAGCTTCGTATTTAAAGACTCTGTAGTAAATTATTCAGGTGATTTTCCTTTCCTCTGGGATGAAATAAAAATTCCTGTGCGCTATGGTAGTGATATTATTTTAGCAAGAGAAATTCTTAATAAAGCTGCAATTGAAATAACAAGTGGTTTTATACCTGATGCTAAACAGCAGTGGGATGAGATGAAAGACAAATTCAGGATAGAGGATGCAAGTGTTCAACCACTTACGTTTATGATTGCTAATGACAATTGGCTTGAGT
This sequence comes from uncultured Ignavibacteriales bacterium, assembly GCA_963706055.1. Taxonomy (GTDB): domain Bacteria; phylum Bacteroidota; class Ignavibacteria; order Ignavibacteriales; family Ignavibacteriaceae; genus IGN3. The sequence goes on from CAVPND010000062.1 coordinate 10,540, forward strand.
TTTCTTTAAGGTATGTTGTTGATTTTAGATCAAGAAGAATTACAAAAGATAAACTTTTTACCTACATACTAAATCAAATTAATAAAACGGATGGAAAAGTTCAGTTCGCATCAGCTACTTTTGAACTTGTAGCGGCCCCATCATTGAATGTTAAAATTAAACCGGAGTAATTGCATTGAGAAAGAAAGTTTATTTTACAATAAAGATAATTTTAATTTTTGTTCTCGCTTTTTCTACTGAAATATTATCACAAAATATTTCAGCCAATCCAACAAGACCATCTGCATCTGATAATGCTTTTTTAACTGAATATGGATACACTGAAATTGAGTTCGGATATGCAGGTCAAACTAATTATTCGTCGTTACCTTTGCTTTTAAAATTTTCAGCACTTAAAACATTAGAAATTGGTTTTGCTATGAGCGGACTTGTAAATTCAACTTATGTAGGAAACAAAACTGAGACAAAAGTCGGTGATCCTGGTTTTCAATTAAAATTTCAATTACTAAAAAATGAAAATATTGGATTGGCGGTTTTAGGAAGAGCTGATTTTATATCCGATGATACAAAGTTTACATTTTATGGTGTTCCAAGTTTTATTACAAATTTTGGGCAAATCGATGCTACCGCAGGAATTACATCATTAAATAATTCAACCTCATTTATTTATGCATTAGCATTTTCACCAAATGTTAATCTACCTTTTGGGTTCTATCTAGAATTATTCGGAGAAAGCGTAGAAAATTACTCACCACTATATTTTGATGCGGGAGTTTCCTACCCAATATTTTCGGATTTTGTACTCGATGCTGCGGTAACTCGAGGACTAAATGATGAAGCAACTGACTGGCAATACCAAATAGGTTTCACTAAAACGTTATTTAGGTTATTCTAATAAATTCTAACTTTTCAATCAATAAGTTTGATTTAATACGAAATTATTTAGTATTTACTCAGGTGATTTTCTAGATAACGTACTTTTCTAGGACCTTAATCAACAATTGAGTTTAATAAGTTATAGTATTTTGGGTAAAAACTCTTTTTAGGCGATTTCAGATATCTTTGGAAGATTGGCTAGTTTAGTGTTAAATTTGCTCCAGTTTTTTTTATGAATCATCACAGGAAGAAAGAATGCTAACAAAACAGAAGAAACTTGTAAGAAAAGAGATAAAAGAAGATAAACTTGTAGAATTTTATTATAAGTCTCTCAATTTCTTTGAAGAAAACAAGAATAAAGTTTTTACTTATTTAGTCGCTGTTGCAGTTGTTGTAATCGCAGTAGTTTTATATATGAATTACAGAAGCGAACAGAATGAAGAAGCTGCAATTCACTTAGCTAAAGTTATGGAAATGTATGATCAAGGAGATTTTCTTGGTGCAATTGAAGGTAAGAAAGATGTAAAAATGCTTGGCTTAAAAGATATTGTTGCTCAATACGGCAGTACTGAAAATGGTGAGACTGCTAAAATTTATCTTGCAAATAGTTATGCTAATCTTGGTAAATCTGATGAAGCCCTTAAATATTTTGAAGATTACAGCGGTGATATTGATATTTACCAGGCTGCAGCTTTAGCTGGTCAGGCTGGATACCTATCAGTAAAAAATGAATATGAAAAAGCAGCTGATCTTTACATGAAAGCATCTAAAGTTTCTAAAAATGATGTAATGAATGCTGATTATATTTATCAAGCTGCAGTAAATTATTTTGAAGCAGGCGAAAAAGATCAAGCAAAGAATCTTCTTCAAACTATTAAAGATGATTATAAAACATCATCAGTTTACTCTCAAGTTGATAGATATCTCTCTCAACTAAATTAGGTGATTTTGATAGATTT
>CAVPND010000063.1:0-12040 GCA_963706055.1 uncultured Ignavibacteriales bacterium
GGTTATTTGTCTTCTTTTAATCCTTCCTTTTAATTTTTTCTCTCAGCAGAATTTCTGGCAACAGACTAATGGACCGTACGGTGGTACAATAAATTCTTTGGCAGTAAATTCTAACGGAGATATATTCTGTGGGACTTATTTTTCAGGAATTTTCCGTTCGACAGATAATGGAGAAAATTGGATTAAAAAAAATAGTGGATTAACAAGCTTTGATATTTTAACAATAGGAATTAATTCCAATAATTTTATCTTCGTTGGAACTAAAAGTGGCATTTTTCGATCTACTGATAACGGAGAAAGTTGGATTGAAATTTCAAACGGATTAAGTGGAACCAATTTTCTAACAATCGATACAAATAATAAAATTTTTGTAGGATGCAATAGGAAAATTTTTCGATCAACTAATAATGGAGATAGTTGGATTGATATATCTAATGGGCTAACAAACTTATTTGGCTTTAAATGCTTAGCCGTTAATTCTAATGGGCACATTTTTGCAGCAACACTTTACGATTACACTTCGCACAATGAAGACGTCTTTCGTTCTACCGATGGTGGAGAAAGTTGGGTTGAGCTTCCAGGATTGAATAATTATGAAGTATTATCATTATCAATTAATTCAAACAATATCATCTTTGTTGGAACTATGGGTGGAATTCTCCGATCTACCGATAATGGAGAAAACTGGATAGAAATTAATAATGGATTAACTGCTTATAATGTTTTAGCAATAGCAATTAATACAGACAATGACATTTTTATTGGAACTCGGTTTGGTGCTGGTGGGATTTTTCGTTCAACTGATAATGGGGAAAACTGGGTTGAAATAAATAATGGGTTGACAATGCTTGAGGTAACATCTTTAGCGATTAAATCGACTAATGAAGTTTTTGCCGGAACACCTGGTGATGGTGTCTTTTGTTCTATAAACAATGGAGACTTTTGGATAAAAATAAATCATGGTTTAAATGCCGACTATGTTAATGCATTAGTTATTAATTCAAATAATGAAATTTTTTCTGGAAGTATCTTTGGGAGAATGTCACGATCTACAGATAATGGTGAAAATTGGAGCGAAATAAACAACGGTTTATCTAATGCCTCTATATATTCTTTAGCAATCAATTCAAACGATTACCTTTTTCTAGGTACTTGGAATGGTGGAATGTTTCGCTCTTCAGATAGTGGTGAAAATTGGAGTTTAATAAATAATGGATTGGATGCTGATTGGATATTTTCATTAGCAATTGATTCAGATGATCAAATTTTTGCAGGAACGCAATATGGTGTTTTTAGTTCAACAAATAATGGTGAAAATTGGGTAGCTAAAAATATTAATTTGGAGTCATCTACCATACGTGACATAGGCATTAATTCGGAAAATCAAATTTTTGTAGCCGCTTATGATTGGAATGCTTATGAAGGGAGTGTCTTTCTCTCTACTGATAATGGAGAAAATTGGGTTAAAAAGAATAATGGATTCTCGAATGATGATATTTTAGCCTTAGCAATAACAGCAAATAATTATATTTTTGCAGGTACTTATCATAATGGTGTTTATCTCTCTACAAATAGTGGTGAAAATTGGTTTAAAGTAAATAATGGATTATCGGGTGAAAATGTTTCATCTTTTTTAGTTAACTCAAATGATTACATTTTTGCTGTGGTATGGGATTATAACACACTTGCTGGAAGTATATTTCGTTCTACAGATTACGGGGATAATTGGACTGATATTAATGATGGAATTACTAATTTATTCATTCAATCTCCACTTGCGATTAATTCAATCGGCTATATTTTTACTGGTACAAGAGGGGCAAGTTTGTATCACACTATCAATTCCACCACATTGGTTGAAGATAAAAATATTTCTCCTTCAATATCCTTACTTGAGCAAAACTACCCAAATCCATTTAACCCAAGTACAAAAATAAGTTGGCAGTCTCCAGTAGGCGGTTGGCAAACTTTAAAAGTTTATGATGTTTTAGGGAATGAAGTTGCAACTTTGGTAGATGAGTACCAACCTGCAGGAAGCTATGAATTAGAATTCAATTCCACAATCGGCAGTCATCAATTGGCAAACGGAGTATATTTTTACCAGCTAAAAGCAGGTGAATATGCAGAAACAAAAAAGATGATTTTGCTAAAATAATCTTTATTCTTTACCTAATTTTTGTTCCAGTCCGCTTTAATTGGCATTGTCATATCTAAACTAAAAATATTAACTTTGCAGCAATATTTATCAATTAATCCAAAGAGATTTCATCTAAATGGAAAATGAAGTTAAACCTAAAGAAACTAAGTTCTCTGATTACATTTATGTCCTATATAAATGGAAGAAATTTATACTAATTAATCTGTTTATCGTCGCCTTAATAACATCTGGCGTTGTCTTATTAATACCCAACCAGTACAGAGCAACAGCCACTATAATGGTTCCCCCGGATAATCAAATGGGGCTAGGTGGATTAACTAGCTTGCTCGGAGGTAAATCATCTCTTGCTTCCGCCGGATCAAAGTTATTTGGAGTATCTAACACTTCCGAAGATGTTTTATTAGGAATACTAAATAGCCGTACCGCATTAACAAATGTTATTGATAAGTTTAACTTGATTCAATATTATGAAATTGATGATAAGAATATGGACAAAGTAATGAAAGCTTTTCGTGCGGACATTACAACTGAACCTAATGAATTTGGAATGATTGACTTTAGTATTATCAACAAAGATCCAAACGTAAGTGCTGAAATGGCTAATTACCTTGTTACACTCGTTGATAGCATGAATATTGAACTTAATATTCAAAGAGCAAAAAACAATAGAATGTTTATAGAAAAGAGGTATTTCCAAAATGTTGCAGATTTGAAGTCGGCTGAAGACTCTCTTTATAAATTTCAAAAAAAGTATGGAATTGTTGCTGTGCCAGAACAATTAGAAGTTACTGTAAAGGCTGCGGCTGAGATAGAATCAGAATTAATGAAAAAAGAAATGGCATCTTTTTTTGTACTGCAAGGATTTGGTGAAAACTCACCACAATATCAAGGCGTTAAGAAAGAAATTGAAATGCTAAAGTTGAAAGTACAGGAAATCAAAAACTCACCCAACTTAAGTTCATCTTCTAATATACTTTTCTCATTCAAACAAATGCCTGATATTGCTCTTAAATATTTGAGAACTTACAGGGAAGTAGAGATACAGCAATCGATATTGGAAATTGTAATGCCAATGTATGAGCAGGCAAAAGTAGAAGAGCAAAAGAGCATTCCAACTATTATGTTAATAGATAAAGCAGTATCCCCGGAATTAAAATATAGCCCCAAAAGATCAGTGATTGTTATGGGAATCGTTTTTTTATTTCTGTTTATGTTAGTTCCGTTTGTATTTCTTTCGGAGACTTCAATAAGGCGAGAAGAATTTAGTAATCCACTGCAGAATAAAATGTCAATTTTATTTAAGAAAATTGTTAAAATTTATCGAATGAAACTATAACTAAGTTATGATATCATTAGTTATAACGGTTGTATCAATTTTAGGAATTATCTTGGGTAAGTATTTATTTAAGAAATGGTTTAATCACTTATCATTATATTGTTTTATATGGGGTGGTTTAATTCTTTCTTACCAACTTAAATTACTCCCATATAGTGATATTGTCCCATTGACATGGTTTTATATATTCTCAGCATTTTTATCTTTTTTATTGGGAATCTTGACTTTATTTACTGCGAGGAATCTTTATCTAATCAAAGATTCGTACTCGGACACACCAAACTCGTTTATGAAAGTATTTGTTGACGATGGGACTACTGTTAAATATGCTCTACTAATATTCAGTTTGATTGGTCTATATGCTGCCCTTCAACATTGGTCAATTCTTATCGATAAATTTGGCAGTATTCCAGCTGTATTTTTAAATGCTAATACACTATATGTCCTAAACTCTCAAGGTGGCATTAAAGGACAGGTCCCATTTATTTCGAATTTCGGATATGTAGCAATATTTTTTGCTGCCATATTTACGGCATACAAAGGAAGATTTACTTTTCTTTCATTTCTTCCTTTTATTGGTATAATATTAAAAGAATTAGCAACTGTGGGAAGGGCTGGAATGCTATTAGCTTTAATGGAATTTCTGTTTACCTTTTTCCTTTTTAGACATCTCCTTACCTCTGAAAAAAAACAGAATTTTATATTTTCAAAAAAAAATGCAATCATTTCATTTACTATTTTAAGTGTTTTCTTTATTGCCAGTGCATCACTTGTTCGACTCTCAAGAGGGGCTACAGAAAATTACTCTGGAACAAATAGATCCCTAATGAAGTTTGAAGATAATTTAATTTTATCTCCTTCCATTTATTTATATATAAGCAGTCATGTCGGAGTATTAAACAAATATTCTTCTTCTGATGGTGAAAACACAGGATTTGGACAAAATACTTTTCTGACAGCCTATCATATATTTGACAAATTTGGATTTTTGGAAAGACCATCAGACTATCAAAAAGGATACTTTGTACCGATGTGGACAAATACAGGAACTTATATCCGAGAACTCCATGCAGATTTCGGTTTATTAGGGATTTATTTAGTCCCTTATTTCTTTGGGTTAGTAATAACCTGGCTATGGTTAGAACTTAAAAAGAAAAAAAGTTTAATCATTCTTACAATTCTGGTTTACTTGTATTTAATTGTAGGATTTTCGTTTCTGGTAATTATTACGAGAACTAGTTACTGGTCAATAAGCCAATTGCTCATCATTCTAAGTATTCCAATAATTGAAAAAATAGCAAGAATAAGATTTATTAGATTGAAAAGATCTTGATTGAAAAAAGTTGAAGAAAACAATATCGGATACTCTGGTAACTTAGTAGCAAAGAACACAATTTACAATCTTCTAGGTTACGGTGTCCCGGTATTATTTGCACTCTTTCTTATACCTCCATTAATTAAGAGTTTAGGAACTGAGAGATTCGGGATTTTAAGTTTAGCTTGGATGGTTATAGGATATTTCAGTTTTTTTGATTTTGGAATTGGCAAAGGACTGACAAAAATCATTTCAGAAAAAATTGGGCTTGATCAAAACAGTCAAATTCCTACCATCTTTTGGACAACTCTTTCACTAATGTTGATAATTAGTCTTTTAGCCGCTATAATTCTTACATTTTTTATCCCAAATATTGTTTCACTTTTTAAGATTTCAAAAGACATGGAAAATGAAGCTATTTCTACTTTTTATGTTTTGACGGCAGGTATTCCAATAGTAGCAACGACTGCAGGTTTAAGAGGTGTACTCGAAGCATATCAGAAATTTGGTATTGTTAATATCATTAGAATATTTCTTGGGATTTTTACATTTCTAGGTCCAATGTTAGTACTGATTTTTTTTAACAGCTTGTTTTGGATAGTATGTTTTCTAGTTGTGATAAGAATATTGGTTTGGTTTATTTATTTATTCCAAAATATTAAAGTTAGTAAAAATTTAATCACTAATTTTTCTATCAATTTTCAAGTTATCACTCCGGTTCTAAAATTTAGTATTTGGATCACACTTGCTAATATAATCGGTCCGTTAATACTCTATTCTGATAGGTTTTTAATTGTATCACTAATATCAGCTGAAGCATTAACTTATTATATAACTCCTTACGAAATGATAACCAAATTGCTTTTAATTCCAACAGCGCTATCGGGGGTGTTATTTCCTCTATTTTCTTCTAGTTATGCTTTAAGAAAGGATTTTACTAAAAAACTATTTATAAAAGCAGTTAAATTTATTTTTTTAATAATATTTCCTATTGTTTTTTTAATTATAGTTTTTTCAAGTAGTGGAATTACGCTCTGGTTAGGTGAAAAATTTGCGATAAAAAGTACAATGGTACTTCAATTTTTATCAATTGGGGTTTTAATGAATTGTTTATCCACGATACCAGATAGCTTTTTCCAGGGTATTGGTAAACCAAAAATCCCTACGTTGATTATGTTAGTTGAATTACCGTTTTACGTAGCAATAATGTGGACAATGATCCAGTTTAAAGGTATTGTTGGAGCTGCATTTGTATTTATGTGTATTGCCACAATTAATACAACTATAATGTTCTTTACTGCATATAAATTGTTCAATGTTAAAGTTTCTAAGAATTCAGTAATTAGATTCTTTGCTTTGTTAGTGATAGGATTATCATTTGCTTTTTTAATTTATAATAGTGTTTACAAAATTCTTCCCTCCGTAATCTTTATTATATCTTTTTGGGCCATAATTTGGAAATATCTTATAAATGCTGAGGAGAAATATTTTGTATTATCTTTGTTAAAACTTAAAATCAGAATCTCAAACGATAAATTATAAAATTCAGAAAAATACTTCTACTAGTATTTATTTTTATTATTCAGGACTTTAGATGTTAAAAAAATTTTTATCTATACTCAAAAAAGAGGGTATTAAATCTCTAATAGATGTATTAAAAAATCGATACTCGACTTCAAAATTAATCACGCGCGATATTTGTCAAACATTAATAAGGAATAAATCAGGATTAGAAATTGGTGGACCCAGTGCGGTATTTTCTGAAAAAGGAATTTTACCACTATATCCTATAGTAAAAGAATTAGATAATTGTAATTTTTCTGTTAATACAATTTGGGAGGGTAATTTAAAAACCGGTCGAACTTTTGAATATGACAAAGATCATTCTAGTGGAATGCAATTTATAATTGATACAACAAATCTTGATCAAATAGAATCTAATCATTATGATTTTATATTATCATCTCATGTAATTGAACATATAGCAAATCCCATTAAAGCATTATCTGAGTGGATTAGAGTCCTCAAAAACGATGGAATTCTACTAATTATTATACCCCACAAAGATGGTACTTTTGATCATAAGCGAAATGTGACAGATTTGAGGCATATTGTTGAAGATTATGAGAAAAGCATAACTGAAGATGATTTAACTCATCTTGAGGAAATATTAAATAGTCACGATCTGACAAAAGACAGTGCAGCAGGAACTTTTGAAGAGTTTAAGGTAAGGTCAATTGATAATTTTTCAAATAGATGCTTACATCACCACGTTTTTGATACTTATTCAGCCATCAGTCTCATCAATCATTTAAAGTTAAAAATTCTTTCTGTTGAGTCTTTCCTGCCATTTCACATATTAATTGTTGCTAAAAAATCTGATGATCATAACAATGAAGGAATAGTGAGTATGTTTACAAATAACAAAATTAATACTCCGTTTCAGACAGATAAATTATTGATTAAAAAAATGCAAAAAAATAATTAGCAATTAAAATTACGTGTTAAAAAATTTTTGAAAAAAGTATAAATTATTTACAAAGTCTGACTTCGATAAAAAGATATGAAAAAAATTGCTGCCATAGTTGTTTTATATAATCCAACAGAAAAAATATTTGATAATTTATATACTTATTTAGACGAATTAGAAAAAATTTATATAGTTGATAATTCTGACACAACAATTGATAAAAAAGTCGCTGAAAAAATTCTTGCCATTCCCAATACAAGTTATATATTCAACGGTTCTAATCTAGGTATTGCTTCGGCTTTAAATATTGGAGCTAGAAAAGCTATAAATGAAGGATTCGAATATTTATTAACAATGGATCAGGATAGTTCTGCCCCGCCCGAGATGGTTAATAAATTATATTCGGTCATTAGCTCTTCTGAATCAATCGGAATTGTAGCTGCAGAACATTATAATTTAGGAATCCATTCTAAGTCTAAAAAGATTGAAACGAAAGAAATTTTATATACAATGACAAGTGGAAACCTAATTAATTTGAATGCATATAATAAAATTGGTGGTTTTCTCGATGAACTTTTTATCGATCATGTTGACCATGAATATTGCTTGAGATTAAATAAAAATGGGTACAAGGTAATCAAAACTAATGCTACTTTTGTGTATCATCAATTGGGTAAGGCAGAAAAGAAAAAATTCTTTGGAGTAAATTTATATCCAACTTATCATTCACCAATTCGGCTTTATTATAGAACTAGAAACCGACTATATGTTGACAAATTATATAAGAAAGATTTTCCTAACTATTCTAAAGAAGATAGAAAACATATTCTCCGTGAACTAATCGATATGATCTTATGTGAAAAGGATTTACTAAATAAATTTAGAATGATTTACGCTGGCTATTTAGATTATCGCAAAAACAAGTTTGGTAAATTTGAAAATGTTGGATGATCTTAAAAACATTTTAAGCAATGATTATAAAATTGCTGGTGTTGTTGTTATATATAATCCAACTTCCGACATTATTAAAAATATAACCTCGTACATTAAAAATATTAGTCATTTATATTTAGTGGATAATTCTGAAGAATCGAATGAAGAATTACTCAACTCCATTTCTGATGTATCGAAATTTGAATTTATTCATAATCAAGTTAATCTTGGTGTTGCAAAAGCTTTAAATATTGCTATTGAAAAAGCAACTAAAGCTGGGTTTAAATATTTATTAACGATGGATCAGGATAGCTTATTTGAGGGAGATTCATTAAAAAAATTATTAGCAAACATATCCGATGAGAGTGTTGGAATTTACTCTCCATTTCATAAAAATAAATATTTTACAAATCCACCACACAATGAATCGATACAAGAAGTTTCAGATGTTATGACATCCGGCAATATTTTAAATCTCTCTGTGATTAATAAAGTCGGCTACTTCAATGAAGATTATTTTATTGATTATGTGGATATTGAATTCTGTTTGCGATTACGGTTAAAAGAATTTAAGATAATGAGAATTAATAAATCTTTTCTTATCCATAATGAAGCTAATCTTGAAAAGAAATTTTTTTTAGGGAAAACCGTTTATCCACCAAATCACTCAGCCATCAGATGGTATTATAAAATCAGGAATTATCTATATCTTAAAAAAGTGTATTTAGAATATTTTCCTGAGTATTTTAAAATAGAAAAAATAAATATTCGAAATAATATTTTTAAAGTGATGCTTTTCGAAAAAAATAAGTTTGCCAAGATAAAAATGATGATAAAAGGCAGAACTGATTACATAAAAAAAATTAAAGGAAAACTTTCTGCCTAATATGGATTTTTCTATTATCATTATAAACTTTAATCTTTCGAACGAAGTTAAGAATTGCATCGATAGTCTATTAAAAGTATTCAAAAATCCTAATTATGAAATAATACTTATTGATAATAATTCTGAAGATAGATCTATTGATAAGATCGCTGATAATTTTAAAGAAACGCTGGCAGAAAGATTTACGTTTTTAATTTCAGAAAAAAATATTGGTTTTGGAAATGCCTGTAATTTAGCAACTCAAAAATCAGTTGGTAATGTTTTGTTCTTCTTAAATCCAGACACAGTAATTAATGAAGATTTTTTAGAAAAAATTAAAAACGAATTAGAAGATCCTAAATACCCAATTGGAATTATTGGGTTGAATGTTAGTAAATCTAGGCTATTTGATTACTCTGCAGGCTACTTCCCAAATTTGTTTATTGAAGTTCTTAATATTGTTTCAATTGGTCGATTTGTAGAAGCATTTTATGTGCGTATGAAAACTCAATTTGTTAATAGAAAGAGAGTAAAAGTAGACTGGGTAATGGGCGCTGCATTTTTTATTAAAAGAGAACTATTCAATTCAGTTAATGGATTTGATCATGATTATTTTCTTTATTTTGAGGAGATGGATCTTTGTAAGAGAATAAAGAACAAAGGTTTCTCAATTATATATTTTCCTAGAATTAATATTAATCACATCGGAAGCTTAAGCACGAAAAAAAATTATTATTTCTTTACTAAGATGTTTTATAAAGGGAAAATACTATTCTTAAAAAAACATTCTTCAAAATTATTCTTTAATATTTACACCTTTCTGTTAAGGCTTCATTTTATAAATCAGATATTCCTTTGGTGGGTTTTAAAAATTTTAGTTAAAGGAAAATCATTAGGTAAAATTAAAGCGTTTCGTGAATTACTGAATACTGTAAAAAATCCAGAAATTATCTCAAATCATTCCTGATTTTTATGAAAATAGCAGTAAATCTTCTTCCAATTAGAAAAAAAGTAGCAGGTGCTGGCAAATATGCCCAGAACATTGTCTTGGAGCTTTCAAAACAGGACAAAAAGAACGAGTATTTTCTTTACGTTTCTAAGTATGGTAAGAAAAATTTTGAAATTGAATCACCGAATTTTCATTTTGTAGTGCCAAAATTTAATCCTGAATCCGTTCTAAGCAGAATATTTTGGGAACAGGTGTTATTTCCAATTAAATTAAGGAAACTGAAACCCGATCTTGTTTTCACTCCATCTGTAGCCGTCCCATTTTTATACGACGGGATATTTTTTACATCAATACATGATTTGGCTTATAAAAATGTTAAAAACAAATATTCATTTTTAAGAAATCTTTATGTTAGAATCATAACTACGATTGCTGCAAAAAAATCACAAATAATTTTTGCATTAACAGAATTTTCTAAAAATGAATTTCTAAAGGAATTTAATCTTAGAAATAAAAAGGTATTAGTAACTTATACGGGTGTTAATGAGAATTTTTTTATTGAGTTTGCAGAAAATGAAAAATCAGATTTTGTGAAAAAATATAACTTACCTGCGTTGTTCATACTTTATGTTGGGGCTATCGAACCAGGCAAGAATCTCGATAAATTATTTTTAGCATTTTCTGAATTAGCAAAAGAAAATGAAAATATTAGATTAGTATTAACCTCTGGAGTTGGCTGGGAGCAAAATGAGCTCAATAAGCTTATCATTGAGTTAGAAATCAAGGAAAAAATAGTGTTACTACCTTATATCTCTGAGGACGAACTACCATTATTATATAGTTCTGCATCAATGCTAACTTATTTATCTAGCTATGAAGGATTTGGGATGCCTGTTTTGGAAGCAATGGCTGCCGGTACTCCGATAATATCGTCTCGATCCGAAGCAATAAATGAATTCGCGGCTGAGGCAATCCTAGCAATAGATCCGAATAATATAAATGATATTGTCAATGGAATAAAAAAAATATTAATTGATGAAAAATTTCGTACCTCAATAGTTCAAAAGGGAAAAATAAAAGCCCAGAATTTTAAATGGGCTAATTCAGCAAAAATTATTTTAAATGAAATTGAATCCTTTAAATCAAACATTTAATGAATTTGTCAAAGCCAAATATTATTGATCTTAGTATTGTAATCATTTCCTGGAAGATGAAAGATCTTCTTCAAAGTTGTCTTCAATCAATTTATAAATTTACATCAGGCGTCAAGTTTGAAATTATTGTGATCGATAATAATTCTCAAGATGGCACTTCTGAAATGATTCAATCCGAATTTCCTGAAATAATTTTAATAAAGAATTCAGAAAACCGTGGCGTTGCACCTGCTAGAAATCAGGGCATTGCAATTGCAAAAGGTAAATATGTTTTAATTCTTGATGCTGATGTTGAGCTTATCGAAAATACAATTCTTAAATTATTTGAGTTTATGGAAAGCAATCCTGTTTGCGGTGTTGTTGGAAGTAAATTAGTAGGCACGGATAGAGAACTGCAGTTTTCCTGTAAAAGATTTCCAAATTTATTGTCTTTTTTGTTCAGAAGATTAGAGCATTTTGATTCGATTAAAAATTCCAAAACTTTGCGTTACCATACTATGCAGGATTGGGACCACAAAGAAATTAAAGAAGTTGATTATCTAATTGGTGCATGTCAATTTATACGTGCTGATGTAATTAAAAAAATTGGTATGTATGATGATAAAATATTTTACGGACCTGAGGACATAGATTTTTGTTTAAGAATCTGGAAAGCGGGTTGGAAGGTAATGTATAATCCTCACACCCAGATAGTTCACCATGAACAAAGAATTACTAAAAAGAATATTTTCTCATCTATTTCATTAAAACATTTTATCGGAATCCTATACATTTATAGAAAATATAAATTTAAGATTAATAAATAGAAGAATTTAATGTCTAAGTCAGTTGAAAAAATATTACTCCTGCTCACAGATTTT